>CAYGOF010000045.1:0-2932 GCA_964351395.1 uncultured Roseivirgaceae bacterium | reverse complement strand
TCGATTTTATTTCAATTGCTGACATTTACGCATGAAGTTAAAATTGCATGTAACGGTTAGTATATGGCAAGTAGGGCGGTAGAAAGCAATAAACTTTCAGATTTGCTCTGAGCCATATTTTTATATTTTGTTTTTAACTTATTCATCTTAAAAGCCAAATTAAAAATTTGGCGGTGTTGGTAAATAGCACGGAACTTTCGTAGACCACCGAACGCCCTATTTGCTATATACAGTGTTGCCAGTATGTGCTTTATTTTTCAATCAAGTCGTTCAATATTTCCCTGCTTTTATTTTCCCATTCTGTCCAAATTGGGTCACTTCTTTCTGCAGTCATTAATTTTTCATCATCAATGCTATCCATTCTCTTTTTATGGTTTTCAAATGCCTTCATAATGTCAGTTGGATTCTCCATTATTGTTCCACTTAAACTATCGGCTAATTCCTGAAGATTTCTACCGATATTTAACCTATTCTCAGTCAGAGATAGTTCATAATTAGGGCCTCCTAAAACTTCATCAGCATTTGGGTCATCTTGATTGTCGTCTTCCCAATTACAAACTGAACAAATTTCATATCCTCCTCTCTCGCTTAGGGTTGGGTATCCGCATCCCGGACAAGTATATAAGTCCAGATTACTCTCTTTAATATAATTGTCAAACATTTTTCTTCTACTGAAGAAATCCATTAAAATTTGCTTGTCAATTTCTGTCAGATTTGTAGTGTCGAATTTTTCAGGATAAGTTGATTCTTCCATATTTGAAGTCGTATTTTCTCGGATTCTTTTGTCTGAAGTCGATTGACCACAACCTATTAAAGTATACAGCCCAATTATTAGTATATATGTTTGAGTGAGTTTCATTTTTCTTGCATTACTGGCAACGCCCCGCTAACATGAGTGGTGGAATGTTATGCACTTCCGTTTCCACTAGCAATTAGCCACGCCGCTGTTAAAATTATACTTTGTGGCGGAGAATCCAAGCCAGCAAATGACTGAAAACCGCTGAAGCCACCATTCATTGTTAGCGGCGTGTTAGGCTTATTTCTAGATGATCCCTAGGTCTCTCATTTTTTTGGTTATTTCTTCCAGCCCTTTTTTTGTTCGTTCCAAATCTTCAGCACTTAATGGTTTTTCAGTTTGCTCTTTGGTTTCTAAATAGCCTTCAAGGGCTGATTTTTCACCAAAGAGAAATCTCTCAGCCGATTGCATTTGCTGATAATTTGAAGAAAGTCGCTGGGTTTCACACATGGTACCCTTCAGTTCACTCCTGAAAATTGTGTTCTTGGTTTCCTTATCACCATTTGGCATAATCATTAGGACATGCTTAGAATCAAGCGGCATTTTCAACAAATTGGAAGGATCAAATGGCATAATATGATTATGTTGGACATTGGATGGGCTGACGGGATTGTCACTCGTTATAAATTGAGCACTATCATCTCCAAGTTTGGAGACAACTATGCCATCAAAATTATTGATTCTCAAAGTGATAAGATTGAAAGCTGTTTCTAGTTGAGTCGTCACCATATAAGGTTGCTGTTCCGAATTATATTCAGCTGTAAGTTGCGCAAGACTTTTTCCTTCGATGGATATTTTTTGTCCTTCAAACAAGAAATAGTTCTTTCCAGCCTGCTCGCATAATGAGTAAGTTTTCTGAAATACTTCATTCATTAAACCATTATGCATTGTTAGCCATTTAGTTGTTCTGTAGAACATTGTTACTACAGTTGAAATAACTAACTCCCTTTGTTCGTCTGTAATAGTCCTTTGGTCTGGACTAATGAGGAGTTCATAAATATGATCGTAGTGTTTTTCTAGCTCATCGGAGTAAAACTTCTCTATGGCCATTTTCTGTTCTATCGTTTCACCAGGAAGTGTATAGAGATGTTTTTGTAGCGCAACGTTTTTCACGTTCGACTCAAATATTTTGTCAGGGGCTTTTTCAAGACGTGGTAAAACGTGAATAAAGGATTCGTCCCCTCTGTCAAAGCCGAAATGTTTGAGATAGGTTCGGGGTACGAAATGTTGCCTTTTTACTAATTCCGCCATTGATGTAGAATAATTAAGCCTAACGACAAGCTAAAATCCGTAGGCTTGCCTTTTATTAATATCGTTAAAAGTATCTGATTCAAATGCTCTTTGCAAGTAGCTCATAAGCCTATGGATTTTTAGCGCCTGTTACCAGCTTTTTATTTTCGTCCTTGGTTCGTTAAAGTATGCCGTTAAGTCTTCCAGTTTGCCAGCAAAAGGCACCTGTTCGGTTAGATTGTTCCAAAGTTCTGAGTTCATAAGTTCGTCAGGAAGTTTTCCCTTAAAGACAAAAAAGGGTTCAAGAGAATTACCTTCCTTATCAACCCTAGTATGGTAATAGCCTTGTTTTTCTGAGTCCATTATGTCAATGTATTGGATTTTGTTTTTCAGTTTGCGGACTCCATCAAAGTCTTGACCACCAACCATTGTCAGTTGTCCTTCATGTTCGAGGATAAAGTGATCTCCCTCGTCACCATAGCTTTTGATTTTTATGTATCTGTCAATTTTGTATTCCATGACTTGCACAATTCCAGAATCTATTACAGCTCGTTTAGCTGACAAGAACTTAGGTACTTTGATTAGATCCTTAGTCTCTAAAATGAGCATCCAAATCATAAAGAAAGAAATTAAGGACAGGATGACTATTAGCCATGTCTTAGGGTATGCGTAAATAATTAGTGCGAAGAGGACAAGACCCAAAAATTTTAAGATCGCAAATTTTCGAGTTCGAGGTAAGAGAGACTCAGCAAAGGTTATTTCCTTCATCAAAGCCTTCTTGTCTTTTTCGGTTAGAGCTCGTTCGTATTCTGTTATCAAGTTTGATTGATTTCGGTTCGGGAAATTGCTGGTAACGCCTGCCTAAAATGAGTGTGGGAATTTTAGGCAGTACCGCCTCCATCACCA
>CAYGOF010000044.1:0-4816 GCA_964351395.1 uncultured Roseivirgaceae bacterium | reverse complement strand
TTTTTAAGAGATGGGTTTCCCATTTATGCTCGTAAAGAAAATGATGGGAGTTACGCCACTGGTCTGGATTCTAATGGTGGGCATGTACATGCTAAGGATGATTTCCCTGACGGAATTTATCATTATCACGCAAGTAATACAGCATATCTAGGCAGTCGTTTCTATATTTTAAAAGCGGGTAGTTACCATGGCACTAAGGGAACTTTTACCCAATAAAATAATTCATTTCAGTTGCTTCCTGGGTTTGTTGTTAAGCCTGGGATGCACTGAAAAAAAAGAAAAAGTTGAACAGACAATATCCTTCTCGGAAGTAGATGTATCCAATGTCCCGATGGATACAGTTTCGGCTATTGATTCCAGTTTATTCCTGGACAATGGAATTTACTATTATTATAATAAACCCTTCTCTGGCTTTATAAAAGAAGTTTATGAAAATGGTGAGTCAAAAACTATAGGTTCTTTCTATCAGGGAATGCAACACGGAATAACAAAAACGTTTTATCCGAACGGAAGCCTTCGCGATAGCAGGAGTTATAGAGAGAATATTAGTTACGGAAGGCACTATGGCTATTGGCACAATGGAAACATGAAATTCGACTACACCTACTATTTTGATAAACGAGAGGGAATTCAAAAACAATGGTATGAAAGTGGCAGTGCGTATGCCTTTCTAAATTTTAAAGATGACCGGGAGCATGGTTTGCAGCAAGCTTGGCGAGAAAATGGAAAACCCTATATCAACTACGAAGCGAAGGATGGGTTTCGCTATGGGTTACAAAAATCATCTTTGTGTTACACACTTGAAGATGAGAAAGTAAAATCCAATATACCCAAAGTAGTCGCTCTAAAGAAATAAAATCACCAATGCCTATGTCTCAACGTACCATCTTAAAATGTAGCTCAGTTATTACCATAACCTTGGCTTTATTTGGTTGTCAATCAAAACCAGAAAGAACACTCCCATATTACGACACACCCGACTTTACGCCCAAATGGGTTTTGAATGACAATTTTCATCAGATCAGACCATTTAGTTTAATCAATCAAAAAAACGAACGCTTTACTGAGGCAGATATCGAAGGAAAGATATGTGTTGTTGATTTTTTCTTTACCTCTTGCCCGGGTATTTGCCCCAAAATGGCAGCCAGCATGATTGACCTGCAAACGGAATTTTTGGATGTTGACAATATCCTATTACTATCTCACAGCGTGACACCTGACTATGATAGTATCCCAGTGCTTCAGCGCTATGCCGCTGAAAAGGGCGTTGACTTCACCCGATGGAAACTGCTAACGGGTAAGCGAAGTGAAATTTATGACCTTGGCAGGAAGTACTACTTTGTTGAGGAAGATGAAGGAATTATGCGTGAGGAAGACTACTTTCTTCACACTGAGAATTTCATACTAATTGACAAACAACGCCACATCCGCGGAATCTACAATGGTATTGACCCTAACAGTATTCAATCGCTTATTGCAGATATAAAGGTGCTTCAAAGGGAGTAAAAGAAAGTGATCAGTTTATTCTATTGAGTGAAGGAATCCTACTAACGCTCTGATAATCATAATAGACCAAAGTTATTATTGAAAATAATCAATTTATATATACTCACCTACCGAAGGATTTTGTGAAACTACTCGTATTAATCTGTATAAAGTTTCAAATTTAACAAGTCCAAAAATGAAAAAGACAGTAATGATTATCGCCATAATGGCACTGGCAACTATTGGTAATGCACAAGGTGGACAGAGAGATCAACAAAGGCCCAAAGCGCCTTCAGCCGAAGAAATGATTAAACGCGCTACAACTGAACTGAGTCTGACAGAGGTACAGGTAAAACAATGGCAGGAGATACATGAAAAACACGGAAAGCCCTCTGATGACAGGACTAAAGCTGAAGAAACGCGAAAAGCAATGGGCAAAGAACTTGAAGCTACCCTTACACCTGATCAATTGGAGAAATTTAAAAAAATGCGTGAGAATCAACGGCCTCCTAAACCAAATTGAGAAAGTATTGATTGATTCTATTGAATAGAAACAATTTGAACGCACATGTAGACTGTATCCATGACGTCATGCACTTAAAACTCCTCACAACAAACACTATCATCCATAAGCTAACCGAGCTATTTGCAAAGGCTTGTGCGATCAGATACTTTAGTAGAAATTTGAAAAGTCCAGCTTACGGATGATAGTTGGTCGTTACCAGCAATACTTACAGACCGTAAATCAGTCAAAAGCTTGATTAGAATACTGACACTTGGTCTCTTTCTAGTTGCCAACGTTGAATGTTTGGGGCAAAACGGCAGATTTATTGACTCTGGCTCTTGGCAACCAAAAGACATAGGCCTGTATTTTCCTAATCTTATCAGAGAATTGGGAGATACTGTGACGTATGACAACTTTCACCAATACAACCTTCTTGAGCTTGTTGGCAGAACGCTCTCTCATTTTAATGAGCGACCCTTTGCCACCTCCGAACCTTTTATTCTCCGAGTCTGCTACTTTCCAAATACCGGAGACGGTGGTCAGTTAATGACATTCTATAAGGACAGTGGTGGCGTTATGGCAGTCTACAAAAAAGAAAGTGACAATAGGCTTAAGTTATCATACTTTCACCTTGATCAACTTACAAATAGAGAAGTAAAAAAGCTTGAGAAGAAACTGGAGATTTCTGATGAAGCATATTTTTATCCAGAGTTACAGCCAATCATTTCTAAATCAGTTATTCAAGACTCATTGGCCTTCAGGTACTCTCAACAAAATATTGAGGTTGATGAGTATGAGTTCAGAAGGATACTATCAACGCTTGATAAATTGAAGTTGGGAAATTTAGCTCCAATAGATTCTACTGACCTTATGCCAAATAGTGTTCATGAATTCAGACCAATTTGGGTCGTTGAATGGAATTTAAATGGACGTCACAACGCCTACTTTCGCAGGAGCCCTCCAGAGCAAACCAAAGACTTTGCAAACTGGCTGTTTTCGATGTCCACCCCTGAGAGATAAATGCTGGTAACACACCGGTAAAAATGAATGTGGGCTTCACCGGTTATCAAAGGTCAGTTGGCTTGGAATCTCCGCCACAAAGTATAATTTTATCATCGGCCTGCCTTCGCTAAAGCTACGGCAGACGAAGCGTGGCTAAGATGTAGTGGATGCGAAGCTGCATAAAACTCCCGCACTCATTTTAACAAGGCGTAACCCTTTAAAAACCAACCTAAATGAATAGAATTCTAGCAATTTTTATAACACTACTATTTTGTTCTCAATCATACGGGCAAAAACCAAGAGCAAGAGATTTAGGAATTCCTTTTACGGGTCAAACTGGGAAATATAATTCCATCACGGATGTAGCAGGTGTTGAAGTTGGATACAGTACCATCATTTCAGGAGAGGGAAAGAATATAGTCGGAAAAGGCCCTGTTCGAACAGGAGTCACAGCAATTTTCCCGAGAGGAAAAGCATCTAAATTCAGTCCTGTTTTTGCAAACTGGTATAGTCTCAACGGTAATGGAGAGATGACTGGAACAACCTGGGTAACCGAGTCAGGATTTTTAGAGACGCCTATCATGATAACTAACACAAATAGCGTGGGCGAAGTTAGGCAGGCAGTGCTAAAATGGTTTGTGGATACTGACTGGTATCAGGGTGAAGATTGGTGGTACACTTACCCCGTAGTAGCTGAAACTTATGATGGTTTTCTAAATGACATCTACGGATTTCATGTTCAGGAACAACATGTGCTAGAAGCAATCAATGACGCCCAAGGAGGCTGGATCGCTGAAGGGAATGTTGGTGGAGGAACTGGAATGATGTGCCTGGGTTTCAAAGGAGGTACAGGCACATCCTCAAGAACTGTTCAGATTAAGGAATCTACCTATACTATTGGAGCATTGGTTCAGGCAAATTTTGGAGAAAGAAAATCGCTGACTATAGCGGGTGTACCTGTAGGGATTGAATTGAAAGATACTTTAAACGATGAATTAAACCTACCTCCTCAATCTTATCGTAAAAAAGGTGATGGCTCCATTATCGTAGTGCTTGCCACAGATGCACCTTTACTTCCGCACCAATTAAAAAGAATTAGCCAAAGAGTTTCACTGGGAGTAGGAAGGACAGGAGGTTATGGTCGTAATGGTTCGGGAGATATTTTTATAGCTTTTTCAACCGCTAACCCTGATGCGTTTCATCGCAGTGAGCTATCAACAATATCGATGTTGCCAAACGATCAAATTGACCCGTTATTCGAAGCAACTGTTCAGGCTGTAGAAGAAGCAATCATAAATGCGCTTGTTGCGTCTGAAACAATGGAAGGAATAAATGGCAATAAATCTTATGCGATACCGCACGATTTACTGATGAAAACGCTAAAAAAGTATAATAGAATAAAAGAATAACGTGGTACAAGAAGGCGTATAGCGCATTCCCTTCAGGATACGCAACATACTCTCCACGTTAAACGCCAAATGAATAGGTGACGCGAAAATCAAAAAATCTGATTTCGAAGACCTTCAGAAAGCGCACTAACCAATGGCTAGAGCGCTATTTGAGCAGTAAAAGTTTATTTTAAGAAAGTTACAAAAGCAAACACATGCAACAGATCTCTTTTTGGCAAATAAGGTTAGTCATAGGCTTACTGATGGCAATGCCCGCAATAGTCACGGCACAGGAAGCTGAGCTCACTCTTGATGACCTGTTCGCAACGCCAAAACTGACGGGAACAACCCCGTCCCGGCCTGAGTGGGCACCTAACAGCAAGCACTTCGCCTTTTCCTGGAGTGAACCAGGAAATCCTGGGCGTGGGCTCTGGGT
>CAYGOF010000043.1:0-9573 GCA_964351395.1 uncultured Roseivirgaceae bacterium | reverse complement strand
GAAGTATCTATTTTGCTAACAGCATTGACTTTTGTTTACGTATAAGATTCCTGCGGAATGGCTGTCAGTCTGAGGTCGGTTGTCCACAATGGGACCTGAAGTATTCTGTCTTTTCTAGTAGCAAAGCTTCGATTGCAGCTATTTCGTAGCAAAGCGGAGAAATCTTCTGCGTTATCAAAAGCCTATGGACCCTTATCACACATCCAGGTAGTTTTATCAAACCTTTCCCTGAAATGCGAGCTAAATGGGGATGTTTAGTCACCTCGAAGTAATCCCTGCATCTGGCGGCCAAGACGTTATCTCACTGTTTAAAAACCTCCATTCAGGGTTGAACGATATAATCAACTCTTCTTTTCTTTTTCTATTCCAGTCCTTGATTTCTTTTTCTCGCTCCAGCGCATGGGTTGGATTGTTGAACCTTTCGTACCACACTAGATGATAGCAGTAGTACCTGCCAGCAAAGGTTTTCTGCTTTCCCCGATTCAGGTAGTGTTCAACAATCCTTTGTTCAAGGTCATTGGTCATTCCGATATAAAGGACCGACTTTGTCGAATTTGTAATGATGTAGGTAAAGTAATTGCCCATCAAAAAGCCGTTTTGATGTATTTGGATAACAGTGTGTTGGTATCAAATATTTTCAATACCTATCCCTTATAAACTCAAGCACTTCCTGCATTTGCTGTCTGATCGGGTTGGTGAACCCAGGATAGTTATTGTGCATGAAGCTGAAAATAAGCACCTTTCCTGAGCTGGTCTTAATAAAACCGCTAAGAGAGTGTACTCCACTCAAGGTGCCTGTCTTAGCAAAAACGTAGGGCTCTGTTTTACCCGCATACCAATTTCTGATAGTTCCTGCCTGGCCTCCGATCGCCAATGTCCTGAACAATTCTCGTTGATCAACAAGTGTAGCAGTTTCTTCCAGCAGAGCCACCAAACTGCGTGGCGTAAAAATATTGTACCTCGACAAACCAGATCCATCCTGCCAGATCGGCTGATCCGGTAAATTGTTGAGGTAGTTGTTTTTAACATACCAAAGGGCATTGTTGCCGCTGAGTGTATCGCCGAATCCAGATGAACACATGACCAGAATTTGTTCTGCAAAGAAGTTGTCGCTGGGCCATAGCATGGCTTGATAGACTTTTTGTGAGGGATATCCTTTCAAGGTTTTCCAGGGAAGGCTTTCTGGCTTATACCCGAAAATGACTGGTTTTTTTAAAGTGTCTTGCAGCAGTTCCCGTCCTAACGTGTATGAATATTTAAAAGGGACATCTCTTTCAATAGTATCTTGTTTCTCAGGGCTGTAAAACAGATAAGAATTGTAGCTAAGATCCCTTTCTACCATGGTCCGCTGCTTTTCAAAAGGCCTTGTTTCCACAAACTCTTGAAAAAAAGGAGGACTCACGGTGGGCGTGGAATCCGTTGGCAGTTTGCTGAACCTGATAAAGTTACCATATATCGGCAAGCCAGCTCTTTCAGGCTGATAGTAGTACTGGTAGTCGTCCCAGGACCAACCCGGACCGAAAGCTGGGTCTTTGTAATTCTCTGGGTGCCAGATCAAAGCTTTCGTAGTATCTGCGAGTAACGCAAAGGCTGGCTGGTACTCAAAATCAGGATGCAAAAAAGTAGGGTCGCCTGTGCCCGTGAAAAAGATGGTATCATTGACTTCAGCATACTTCAATGCTGGAATGGAATCACCCAAAAGCCTCAGGCCCGCATAATAGGTGAAAAGCTTGGTATTGGATGCAGGAGTAAAGTATCGATCAGCATTTTGGCTGGCGAGATACGTCTTCGTTTGCGGATCAAAAAGAACAAAGCCAGTAAAGTGGTCAGCAAATTCAGGGCTGGACCTCACCATCTTTTTGAGGACTATTTTTTTACTTATTACAAGCTTCGGTGAGCAGGAAAACTGTATCAATAGGAGCGACAACGCCAGTGTCATGATAGGACATTTCAAATAAGCGATTTTCCGTTTCAACAATATCGTGCCTATGTATTTCATGTGCTTTTTTCTGGCTGCTATCCTTACCATTCCCCGAATAAATAATGCTTCAGTGAAAAATTCTAATTTATGAACGAAGAGTGTAGAATTTTAATAAAATTTACGGAGACGAGGAAAGCAGCAAATTGCAGACAGCAAAAACTCAAATAGCATTAGTAATTGAGAGAGCGAATCAAATAATTTTAGCAACATTGCCTTTCTGTTTTTAATAATACTTTCTCAATTCGACGTTTTGCGTTTTTATATTTTGAATTTGTGATTTCTTTGTGTTTTGGAGTTTATTATCTGTCTTTTCGCAACCTATGCAACTAAAATCAATCGTATTGTCCAATGGCAGCTTCGATACGAAGTCGGCCAAAACTGCTCACGGACTCATCAGAGGCTCTGTTAGGTATGAGATTCTCGCAGTCATCGACCCTGTCTTTTTTGGGCAGGATGCTGGTACCGTATTAGACGGCCGAAAAAGAGGTATTCCAATTTATAAAAACGTAAAGGAGTTTATTGCCGCAGGTGGTAAAGCTGAAAACTGCGTGGTAGGAGTGGCCCCCAAAGGCGGTCAACTCCCTAAGCCAATGGAAGAAGACGTCGTTACAGCGATAGAAAACGGGATGGACATCGTTAGTGGTCTGCATTCATTTTTGAATGACAATGAACGACTGGCAACGCTTGCGAAGGAGAAAGGGGTTACCATTCATGATATAAGGCAGCCAAGAGAAAGAAAATACCTTAAGTTCTGGACTGGGGAAGTGTACAAAGTAAAGGCCGCCAAAATAGCGGTGATGGGCACCGACTGTGGTCTGGGCAAAAGAACGACATCTAAGTTTATTGTGGAGGCCATTCGCAAAGAAGGCATGAAATCAGAAATGATTTACACAGGACAAACAGGTTGGATGCAGGGGTGGAAGTACGGATTCATTCTTGATTCAACTTACAACGATTATGTTTCTGGCGAATTGGAGAATGCTTTGGTTTCCTGCGACAATGAGATCAATCCTGATTTGATGGTGATCGAAGGGCAGGCAGCCTTACGTAATATTAGTGGGCCATGTGGTGCGGAATTTTTGCTCTCTGGTGATGTTGATGGTGTTGTTTTGCAGCATGCGCCCGCAAGAATTCATTATGATGGATTTGAGTATCTTGATGCAAAAATTCCTCCAATCAGTGCCGATATTGACTTAATTAAAATGTACGGCAAAAAAGTGATTGCGGTGACGCTAAATACCCGTGGGCTTACCATCGACCAGGCATTGAAATACAAAGACCAATACGAAAAAGAGTTAGGGATACCAGTGGCATTACCTGTAGAGCATGGTGTTGAAGATATTTTGGGACCAATTAGAGAGTTGATCAAGCAAAAGAATGCGAATAAAGGAAATTAATATCCGAAAGGAAAACCTGGAACTGGCCAAGCCCTATTCCATTTCATACAAGACTGTCGATGCTGTCGAAAATGTGATTGTGGAGCTGGTGGCAGACAATGGCCTGGTGGGGCTTGGGGTAGCCAACCCAAGTATGTATGTGGTGAACGAAGATGTAGATCAATGCTACCAAACACTTACTACGAGCGACTTGTCTTTCCTGAAGGCTTCGGACGTAACCTGCTTTTATGAGCTCCTCAATGGTATCCATCAAAATTTTGCTGCCAGTGCGGGTTCGAGAGTTGCATTGGATGTAGCGCTTCACGACCTTTTTACGCAGTTTCTTGGGGTGCCATTGGTGCAGTTCCTGGGTGTTTATCACAAGTCGATGGCGACCTCGGTCACTATAGGGATCATGGGCATTGAAGAAACACATAAGGAAGCGGATGACTTCATCAAAGGTGGTTTCAAAATTTTAAAGGTCAAGCTGGGTAAAACCATTGACGAAGACATAGAAAGAACGATTGCTTTGCGAAAGCACATTGGCAACAAAGCCATCATCAGGATTGATGCCAACCAGGGTTGGGATTTTGATGAGACCATTCAATATGTGAGCGCTACCAAGGGCCTTGATATTGAATTGATAGAACAACCGCTTAAACAGTCAGCCATTGCCGACTACCGTAAATTCCCAGACTACGTGAAACAACTTGTCGCAGCCGATGAGTCGCTGGTTGGCCCTGCAGATGCCTTCACGCTGGCCAATACGCCTAAGGCTGCCGGTATTTACAATATCAAGCTTATGAAATGCGGTGGCGTTCAACCAGCCCGGGAAATAGCTACCATAGCCAAACAAGCTGGTATCGACCTCATGTGGGGCTGTAATGACGAGAGTATTATAAGCATTGCAGCTGGTCTGCATGTAGCCTTTTCGTGCCCCCACACCAAATACATAGATCTTGACGGTAGCCTTGATCTTGCCAAAGACGTGGTGTCAGGCGGGTTTGATATTAAGGAGGGTATGATGAGCCTGACGAGTCAACCCGGTCTTGGTGTGAGGAGGCTCTGATGCCGTTTAATAAAGTGAAATAATTTTGACATCTACTATAGAGAACGGCTTATTGTAAATTTGCTGTTTGCTGAGAGTCTAAAATAAAGCGTACAAACCCATTAAATAATGCCTACATCCTACTTAAAAGCCAGTTATTTTTCTTTTGTTCTTTTTCTAATTACCTCATCCGGTTTTGCCCAAACCCCGCTACCAAGACCTTTCAACCAACTTGATGAAGTAAAAAAGGCCTCTGCCTGGGTCGATTCGGTCTACAATACAATGACCTTGGATGAAAAGATAGGGCAATTGTTGATTGTGGCTGCTTATTCCAATAGGGATGAAGCTCATGCACAGGAGCTTATCCGGCTGATCAAAGAAAGGCATGTGGGGGGATTGGTTGTATTTCAGGGTGGACCCGTTCGTCAAATCAACCTGATCAACAGACTGCAGAAAGAATCAAAACTACCTCTCTCAATTGCCATGGACGCGGAATGGGGGGTAGGTATGCGCCTGGACAGCACCATGTCTTTCCCTCACCAGATGACCCTTGGCGCCATCGAAGATGTATCGATGATTGAAGAAATGGGAAAGGCTATTGCCAGGCAACTGAAAAGGGTTGGCACCAATGTCAATTTTGCCCCTGTCGTGGATGTAAACAATAATCCCAACAACCCAGTCATCAACTATCGTTCTTTTGGTGAAAACAGGGAAGAAGTGGCAGCACGTGGCATTGCCTACATGAAAGGTATGGAGAGTGAAGGAGTGCTGGCATCTGCCAAGCATTTTCCAGGCCATGGTGATACGGGCGTCGATTCGCATTACGATTTGCCGGTGGTAACTCACGATATGAACCGATTAGATAGTGTAGAGCTCTATCCATTCAAAAAACTGATTGAGGCGAATGTGTCAGGTATTATGGTCGCACATATGTCAATACCAACTTTAGATGATACACCTAACTTACCAACCACCTTGTCAGGTCCTGTGGTGACTGACTTGCTGAAAAACAAACTTGGCTACAAAGGGATCATCTATACTGATGCGCTCAACATGAAGGGCGTGACTAAATACCACGTATCAGGTGAACTGGAGAAAAAGGCATTTTTGGCCGGAAATGACGGACTTGAATTCTCGGAAGATGTGGATGCGGCATTTGAGTACCTGAAAACTGCGGTCGTAAAAAAGGAGATCACCGAACAGCGGCTAGCGGAAAGTGTAAAAAAGTTGCTGATGGGTAAGTATGCTTCCGGGATTACCAGCTGGACGCCGGTAAGCACCGAGCTTGTTATACAAGACTTACATAAGCCAGAGGACGAGCTTTTAAACAGACAACTTTTTGAGGCATCCGTAACGGTACTGCAAAACAATAGCGACGTGCTTCCCCTTAAGCGATTGGATACTTTACGTCTGGCAAGCCTTGGTATAGGAAGAGAGAGCCTTACGCCATTTCAGGAGCGACTAAATGATTATACCGAAATGCCTCACCTGGTGCTGTCAAATGAGGCCAGTGCTGCCCAGATTCAACAGGTAAAAGACAGCTTAGAAGGATACAACATGGTGTTGATAGGGCTTCACTACGGTCGTCGTGCCAATAACCGTGAGCTCATGTCGAGCGAAGTGATGTCCCTATTAGAGGAGCTTGTGAAGACGAAAGGCACAGTTGTCGCTGCCATGCGAAACCCATATACACTCGCTAAAATGGATTGGTTGACGGATGCCGATGCCGTTTTTACCACTTACCAGGACCATGAAGTGGCTGAAGATATGGCCGCTCAGCTTATTTTCGGAGGTATAGGTGCCAATGGTCACCTGCCGGTGACTGTGAATGAGCGTTGGCCCGCCGGACATGGCCTGCTTACCCAAGGTGGAGTTCGCTTTAAGTTTACCTTACCTGAAGAGCTTGGCATCAACAGCCAAACATTAGAAACAAGAATTGACAGCATGATGATACTGGCTGTCGAGAAAAAAGCATTTCCAGGTGGACAAGTGATGCTGGCAAAAGAAGGGAAGGTATTCTTTCATAAAACTTATGGGTTTCATACTTATGACAGCATTCGTTTGGTGAAAAAGACTGATATCTATGACCTTGCCTCAGTGACCAAGATCACAGCTTCGCTCGCCGCCATCATGAAGCTTCACGACGATAACAAGTTTGACCTCGATGCCAGACTGAAGGACTACTATCCTTATTTCAAGTGGTCCAATAAAGCCAACCTGACATTTATCGACATCTTGACGCATCAATCACGATTGAAGTCCTGGATACCATTTTATCAGTCTGCATACAAAAAAGACAGCAGCTACAAGCGGCACACCTTGTCTTTGAGTCCTTCGGACGACTTTCCGATCAAGCTCACTGACAATCTTTATGAGTACAAAGACTACAAAAAGACACTGCTAAAGAAAATCAAAAAGTCGAAGCTCAATCCGGAACCAGGTTATGTATATTCTGACATGAGTTTCTATCTGTATCCGGACATCGTCAAGAACCTGACGGGCGTTGACTTTCAGGAGTACCTGAACTTGAACTTTTATAATAGAATAGGAGGGACTACGCTGGGCTATAATGCAGGCAGACGGTATTCACTTGATCGTATTATCCCGACAGAGAACGATAATTACTTCCGCATGACACAGCTCCATGGGGTAGTGCACGACGAAGGAGCGGCTATGCTCGATGGTGTTTCAGGCCACGCAGGGTTATTTGCTCGCTCTTACGACCTGGCAGCCATGTGGCAGATGTACCTCAACGAAGGCTCTTATGGAGGCGAACGTTATATTTCGCCACAGACAATTGAAAAGTTCTCAGTTTGCCAGTTTTGTCAGGAAGGCAACCGTCGCGCAATTGGCTTCGACAAACCCTTGATTGAGCACAACCCAAAAAGCTCCAGTGTCGCTCGGCAGGCTTCGCCATCCAGCTTCGGACATTCTGGCTATACCGGCACCTTCGTTTGGCTCGACCCTGAGTACGATTTTATGTATGTATTTCTATCCAACAGGGTCTATCCGACACGTAACAGCACCGGCATTTACGAATTAAATGTACGTCCCACCATCCAGAGGATTGTTTATGAGGAACTGGGGGTGAAGTAGGAATTTCAATAATACCTCAGTCTCATCTCTTGCTTGTCGAAAATTCTCAGATCATAGCCTACGGAAACTTCGTAAGTGCTGAAGTTGGAAGATGCCAAGTTATTGGAAGCCATTTCTCCCGAAAAGCCTAATCTGATGCCTTCCACGGTGACGAAAAACAGGTTCAAGCCTACTGTGTTCAGGTTGCGGGTGTAGAGTCCTGCCCACACGGCATTGGCCATTAATACGCTGGCACCGACATCGTAAGACAATGGGGCATTTTCAGCGATGCGAAGCAAGGCCCATGGCTTAAGTTTTATAGCTTCTATCTTATCGATGATAAAGCCACCAGAGAAATAATAGTGCCTGTTGTATCGTTCATTGACAACCCCATTTACCGCTTCGGTCACTTTTATCAGCCTGGGAACCGAAAGCCCGAGGTAAGCATTTTTCGACGTCAGAAACATACCTGTGCCAAAATTGGGCTTAGTAAAAGAGGCGTCGCTGAAGATAAAATCTTCGTCGGTTGGATCGTCAAGGTTAAGTTTTGTGAAGTTGTAGTTCAATGCATTCAAACCGCCCTGCATACCAAAAGAGAGGCTGACCGATTCACTCAAGTCGATTTTGTAGGCAAGTGTCAGGTTGAGGTCAGTTTTTTCGATCACACCAATATTGTCATGAAGGATCGACACACCCAGGCCAACCTGGTTATCGACCACAGAGGTACTTCCTGAAAATAGCAAGGTCCGAGGCGCTCCATTCAGATTGCCCCACTGACTGCGGTAATGCAGGTCGAAGCTGGTGAGCTCATTGGCGCCTGCATAGGCGGGGTTGAAGAAAAGCTGATTGAACTGATAGGTGCTCATCAGAGCGTCCTGCTGTGAAAAGCATGGCTGTAAACAGGCAAAAAACACAGCGATACAGAGTAGCTTCTTCATATTATCTTCTTAAGTGTAAGAAACCGGTAAGCTTTTTTCCAGAGGCTTCGATCAGGTAGAAGTAAGTTCCCTCTACCAGGTTTTCACTGGAGCCAACATTGGACCTTCCTTCGAAACGGGCATTTGAACTCGTATTGTCATAGCCGGTAACTTCAAACACCTTTGTTCCCCAGCGATTGAAGATTTCGACTCTGCTGTCGGAATGAAGCTCGATGTTTTCAATCTTAAAAAACTCGTTTTTATTGTTGCCATTGGGTGCTACGGCATTGTAAACAATAAGGTCGGTGGGGTTTGGTTCCGGGTCCGGACCGGGGTCTGGCTCCAACACTGTTAAGGTCGCCTCTTCGCTGGTTTGGCTACCGCAACTGCCCGTCAACAGGCAACGGTAAAGGCCTGCGTCCTCTAGTGAAATCGCGTCAAAGGTCAGTTGGCTTGTGGATGCACCGGGTATATCCTGCTGATCCTTTTGCCACTGGTAGGTCAGGTTGTCTCCTGAGGCTTCAATTGACAGAATGATCGGATCACCTACATCTACTTCCTCGTCGGATGGCTGGGCCGTGATGACCGCCTGATCCAATACTGTTATCGAAACCGGAATCCGCACACTTTCACAAGTGCCATTGTTGATGGCAACGTAGTAAGTCGTCGACGCGGAAAGGGCAGGAGTGATGAAAGAACTGCTTGTTTGACCGCCGATGGCTGCGCCACCTGTTTCCAATTCATACCACCTGTATTGGCCTTCGGTTCCACCGGAAGCAGTTATTGCAGCTGTTTCTTCGGCACAAATGTCCATCGCACTTGCAGAGGGAGCGGTTACATCGGTAGTGAAAGTTACAGTCACCGGCGTCCGGCTGCTTTCACATGATCCATTGTTAATTGCAATAAAATAAGTGGTGTTCGAGGATAGCATTGGCGTGATGTAAGCGCCATTTACTTCACCCGGAATGGCTGTTCCACCAGTTTCCACCTCATACCAACGATATTGCCCATCGCTTGCGCCAGTGGCAGTTAGGGTAACGCTTTCTGGTGTGCAAATAGAGACATTAGTAGCACTTGGAGGTAACAGGTCTGTTTCAAAAGTCACTGTTACCGGAGTCCTGGCGCTTTCGCAGCTTCCATCGTTAATTGCAACATAGTAAATAGTGGTAGCCGACA
>CAYGOF010000042.1:0-9807 GCA_964351395.1 uncultured Roseivirgaceae bacterium | reverse complement strand
TGATTTCGATTATTCTTTGTCTTCTCATTTTGCTTTATTCGTCATGACCACTAACGGACAGTATATGCGTAGTGCGACCGCTTAGGGAGCATTATCGCATATACAATGTTAGGTGTCGGATTTAATAATCATTTATTCAATTAAAGATGGAAGAATGAATTCTCCCACGATCTCATCAGACTGCAAATGCATATATGGCTGTCCATAAGCTGTTGCAGTAATTACAATCACAACTCCAAGGTTTTTAAAAATCAATATTTTATTTCCTCCATTTCCACTTGCATAATAGGCTTCATATTCACTTCCTTCAACTTTGTATTTTTTATTCCAAAAAAGATAACCATAATACTCGTTTTCTGAGTTAGGTACGGCTATTTGATTAGAAAGAGTAGATTTAACCCATTTTGTAGATAGGACTTGCTTTCCGTTGTAGCTTCCATCATCAAGATATAATTGTCCGTACCTTGCATTATCCAAGCTATTCATTTTTAAACCTCCACCAGTATATGGAACTTTCTGCGGGGTATAGAACCATTTATAATTGCTAATACCTAAAGGTGTGAATAATTTTTTATCAGCATATTCTTCTAATCCTTCTGGAACAGACTTTTCTAAAATGTCACCCAATACCATAACACCTGCGGTAAAATAATCCCATTTTTCACCAATTTTTTTCGAATCGTCCATAGGTAAATCTAAGGTAGATTTCATCCAATTATTGGCCCCTTGTATATTATCCTCATTTCCAGGTGAATCAGAATTATCATCAGAACCATCAAAACCAGAACTCATAGTTAAAAGGCTTTTTAATGTTACATTATCTTTTTCTGATGAATAGTTAGAGTACTTTGTGAGATCATAGAAATCCTTTAGTTTTTGATCTGTGCTTTTAAGAATACCATCTTCAATGGCAATTCCTGTTAAGGTAGAAGTGAAAGATTTTCCAACAGAACGTGTATCGTGAAGTGTGTTCCTGTTTGCCCCATTAAAATATTCTTCGATGAGTAGTTTCCCATCCTTGATGACTAAAATACTTGTAATGTCCTTAAAATAATTCTGGGCTATTTTTTCGTTTAGTTGTTTTATTAATAAGGTGTCATAGCCATTTTCAAGTATTTCCCAGTTGTCTGTGGGTTCGATTTGTTGTATGGTTATTTTACTCTCATCCACATTCACCTCTTGGATGGTTAACATTATTTCACCTTGAGCTATGATGTTTCCGACTTTCAAATTTTCATTCTGAATGTAAGGTCTTACTTCTAGCTTAAGTAGATGCGGTCCATTTGAAAGAGCTTTTCGCCCACCTGCTTTTCTCAAAAATTTCATCCAAAGAAAACGTCCCCAATGGTCGGAGTTGTTCTCGTCAACCAAAGGAATTCCATAAATCGTAGCTGAATTTTTAAAATCACACGAACCAGCACCCGTTTGAAGGTTGTATTTATATATCTCATTGTTGTCCACATAAAATGTTAATTGGAAATTACCCTTATTGCATAAATCCTGAACTGGTAAATTGGGCTCTAATTGACTGAGATAATACGTCAAGGTCTTTCCTAAAAACATCCTAAACCCAAAATTAGAGGAATGATATATCGAAAGTTCCTTTTTAAAGTCATTTTCATTGAATTCTTCAAAAGGAATCCAATCACTCATAAAAGCAATTTTTTCAATACTATTTTCATGAACGTCATTTTTGATTGTTCCTTCATTCAAGGTCAATGATGTTCCTTTTTTGCACGATGCAAGTGTAATTATCATCAAAATTAATACTGCTAACTTTTTTTTCATGCTGTTTATTTCTATTCTTTTCTGACACCTAACGTTTAGTATATGAAAAGTAGGCGATTTTGTAGCACAAACTTTCGGATAAGCAATAAACTTTGATACGAGCCAAAAGCCTTGAATTTAGAACTGATTCGCCTATTTTTCATATACATAGTTACCACACGTTATTCCTTGTTTATTTGTTTTATTACATAATCCAATTGCCTGTCTTTCTCGTCAATTAAGTCCTTTACTGTCAGCGGGATTTCGATATCAGGCACTATTCCACTCCCTTTTATTACAGTTTCATCTTTTGTATAGCGACTAATTTTGACAAATGAAATAAGTACTTTAATTTTTGAATTTGGCAAAGTATAAATTATCGGATAACCTCCTGTTTGCGTATAGTAACTCCCGCCTGTTTCTTCTCCAACTAATATAATACCTTGATTCTTGCAAAATAGTGCAAAACTCGAACCTGCTGAAAACGTTTTTCCTCCAATAAGAACATATACTTTTCCTTCAAACTTCTTTTTGTGTGGAATCATAAGGGGCTCATTTTCATCCGTTATTGATTTCCATCCGTTTTCTGTCTTCTCGGTATTTTGGTAATATTTTTTAAAAAAAGTCTCATAAGTATACCCATTGACCAAATTTTGACTGTATTGTTCTTCTGGAAGGATATCAGTAGTGACGTAGGATGAAACCTGTTGTTTAAAAGGTTCATTGGTTATATAAGAGAATGCCTTAATAGTATTTAAAGGATACCCACCCTCATTCTGTCTAATATCAATTATGAGATTCTTAGCTCTCTTTTGTTTGATGTTTTTAAAAATATCTACCAAAGCTATTTTAAACCTCTCTACATCTAAATTGAAAGAATTTAAGGTTAACACAGCGGTACTTATAGAGTCTATAAAATATAGATGAGGACCTTTCTCACTCAATGTTTTTCGTGCTAAAAATGAGTTTCGTTTCGTAAATCGCTTGCCTATACTTTCAAAGGTTTGACTCTCAATAGTACTTGTTATTACTTCATTACTGGGAGTTCTATATTCGACTTGATAAGTAGGTTTGGCTCCAAATTCATAGAAGTGTAAAATACTAAATTCCATTTCTATTTGACGGTCTTTTTTAGTTTCGTTGAATCCATCTGTGGGAGCATATTTCATAAACCTATTTCTAAGTTCTTTTGCGTTTAATCCATCAATTGAAATTATTTCAGAACCAACTGGAATGTCAAAATCATCAGTATCGGTATATAGTTTTTTATTGATTATTTTTAACCATAGCGGAAAAAGGTTAGGCACAGAATCAAGCTGTGGTCTCATTACAATTAAGTGACCATCTCTAACGTAATCTGTCAATTCGGTAATGGATTTGTAAAAATCATTGTTGTTGTCAATTGTCGCTATTTTATTCTTTTCAAAGTCCGTGAACAGACTGTCCCATTTCGATTTAGAAGTGTATTCATACAAAGTGGGATGCCCCTTTGTTAGAACATTTTTTAGAATCTTGTAATCCTCCAAAACCTGCTCATTGGTCAGTCGTTTTTGACTAAGAGCTATCAATGGCAATAAGATTGCTAGGAATAATATTTTGACTTTCGATTTCATTTAATGTGCACCTAACGTTTAGTATATGCGTAGTGCGACCGTTTAGGGAGCATTATCGCATATACCATGTTGTGTGTGGTTTTCATTCATTTAACCTACTTATCCTTATTTGTTCTTTCTTTAAGAACTCCAATGTATTTTGTTTTTCCAATTCATCGTCCCATTTTCTTCCTTGTGCATACTTGATATAATCATCTATTTCAGTTAGTGCCGTATCAAACAGCTTCATTTTCTCGTAAATCTTAATCTTTAGACTTCTTGCCCAACCATTGTTTTCATTTATTTCAATCGCTACTTCAGCAAGGGTAATAGCATCCATTAGATTATCACCTCGAAAAAACAAATACTCAGCTGCTCCTGCATAAATATCCGAATCCTTGTTTTTCTTAGTTAGTAATTCTTCTTCTATGAGCTTTTCAATTTCGCTATCAGTTGTTGTTTCAACATCAAAACTTACCTGTACATTTGCCCAAGAAAGATAAATCTTAGCGTTGTTTGGAAGAATCTCAATGTCGAGACTTAAAGTTTCATAAAAACGATTTGATTTGATAGGAATCGTAACAAATCGAGCAACATCTTTTTTATAGTCATAGTCATAACTCCCGTATAAAGTCGTGTCCTTATTTAGAATAATTATCCATTCTTGGATGTTTGGAATTGTAAAGAGTGAGTATTTTCCTGCTTCAATTTTTTGTCCACCTACTTTGACATCCTTATCAAAACTTATTTTAGTACAACTTCCTGCCCCTGTTCTCCAAACCTTTCCCCATGGAACTAATTCTCCAAAAATTTGTCTTTTTCTGACAGAAGGTCTTTCGTATTCAATCTTAATAGTTGTATTTCCTACAACTTGATAAATATTTCCTTTGGGGCTCAAAGAAGGATATGGATATTCAGAATCCTGTGCATTTATATTAAATGTTAGTAAAGCCAACATTAGAACAATTATTTTTCCTTTCATTTTCTTCTTTTTTTAATCACACACAACGTTTAGTGTATGGTGTCGTAAGGGATTGCGGACTTCAAACCTATCAATTTACCACCCAAAATTGATGCGGGTGATACCGCTCGAAAACCACTGAAACCCTTATGCACCATACACATTGTTGGCTGTTCGTTGTTTTTCCGCTTTCAAACTTTTGTATTACAATTAAGGGGTGTAATTATTCAGAATACTCAGTAAATCTTTTTCCATCATAAAGGTACAAACCTGTTTTTCTTGTGCCTATCCAAAAATTACCGGAATTATCCTCTAAAATGGTCCATATAGAGGTATTAGACAGTCCATCTTCTGATGTGAATTTAATGAACGATTTTCCATCGAAACGGCTAAGTCCATCGCCACCAAACCAAAGATTTCCCTTTTTGTCTTCAACAATTCTGGCAACCATATCGCCACTTAGGCCATCTTTTTTTGTGAAAGTTTTAAATGATTTACCATCATATCGATAAGCTCCTTTCCAACTACTGAACCAAATATTATCCTTTTTGTCCTGTAAAACAGGCCAAGTCCAGTCATCACCATTTGGTTTGATATGAGTTATGGATTTTCCATCGTACATATATAAACCAGGATTACAGCGCCCACCAAACCAAAAGTTACCTTCTTTATCTTCTAAAATTTCTTCAACACTAAATTTGCATTCGATTCCACTTGCAGTACCCACATCAAAAGAAGTAAAGGATTTGCCATCATAAACATATACTCCGATTCCTGTTGCCAACCATAGTTTTCCGCTTTTGTCCTGCATAATGCTCCATACATCATATTTTCCTGATATCGTATCACTTGGCTGAGAGACTTCAATTTTAGTAAACTCGTTATTTTCGTACAGACAAATGCCCGCATCTGTTCCTATCCATATTACACCACTTTTATCTTGAAAAATAGACCAAATAGTATTGCTATTCAGTCCTTCCTTCTCCGTGTACTGTGTGAATGATTTTCCATCATAATTAAAAATCCCATCGCCTGTAGTCCCAAACCAAAGATTACCTGCTTTGTCTTGTAGACCACAATGAACATTGTCGCCCTCATTCAAGCTTTGGGATTTAATTAAATTTTGAGGGTTAGCAGATGAATTATTTGTTACATTTTCATTTGTCGATTCCTTTTCAATTTTCCCACCGCAAGAAGTGCTAATAATTACTAGTACTATAAAAGAGATAATTTGGATTTTCCAGAATTTTTTTTTCATTTTTCAAATCGTCATTTGTATTCCTTATTCAGTTGTCATTTAGAGCGTTCTGCAATACTGACTAACGTAAAATTAGTCATTGATTATCAGATAGTTACAAAATCGTATTTTCATGCTGAAATTGATTTATTGCCCATCCCTTTCCATTTTACGTTAGCTCCTGAAATCAATTCGGAAAGGGAGAAATTGATACTTTTTCACCTCAATTTCTGCCCCGAATCTGTGGAATGACAGCCAACGGCCAGCTATGATGAGTGGGGATTAGACAGCACTAACCTCTCGTCTCGCTCATAGCCACGCCTTGATTTAAATTTAAAACTTGTGGCGGGCTTTCCAAGTGCCACCAAAATTTCCTGACCGATGAAACCCCATTCATTCATAGCATATGTTAGCGGTATTCATCTACCTCTATGCAAAAATATTGTGTTTTGATAAGCCGTTCGACTCAATAAGGACGTTCGTGAATTGATTTTCCTCTATGAATTTCTTGGCACGTTCTGAGATTGTTATGTTGCCAACAAAGTTAATAGGGATGAAGAAATCGTAGTTCTCCACGGTTTCTGAAATTAGATGAATAGAATCATACGATTCGTAAATACCTCCGTCTCCACCGCCACCTGGACAGCATAACTTACAAATGTTATTTTTTGGTTTATCAAGCCACTTAGTGTTCATGAAGTCATAATCAACTCTTGAGTTAGAGATTTTAACTGTTGCGCCAAAAAGAATTGGATTGAGATAGTTCGACTTCCTTTTGGTTCCCATCTGTTGGATGTTAAGTTCAAAAAAGTCCTCTAATCCAGTTAGATCACTTTGTTCATATAGTTCCTTAAAATGTTGAGAAACGATCAAATCAGTTCCAACAAGTCCTCCAACAAAGTCCCCAACGGTTTTCGGTTGCTTAATTATAATGTTGTGCGGTTCTAGCCAATAATGATGACCAACAGCCCTAGCGCATTTAGGGCATTTCGGAAAATCATCTGAGAAGATGGAATTTTCTGGAAGCTCAGCCCATGCATATTTATATTGAGTAAAACTTGGAATTTTGAGTTGATAATATTGCATCTTGTAAAGCCTTGATTACCGCTAACGGTTTTGTATATGAGCCGTTTTAATGGCTTATATACCTTGCTATACACAGTTTTTAATATTCGTCTTGTATTATATTTAATGCTGTTTCTTTAATCAAATCCTTATTTAAAAGGAGGCTATTAATATTTTGGGTAACAAGTATGTCTGGTATTACACCTCCCGAATAATTGCCTAAATCACCTACTGCCATTACGTAATGAATGGGCGGTACATAAACAATTATTCTTGAGTTTGGAAGCACTTTCCTTAACATACCACCACTATTATTGCCATAGTAGCCTCCGCCTGTTTCACGGCCAATTATTAATCCTCTGCTTTTGCTTTTTACCATTGAAGCAAATTCAGCCGTTGCAGAAAAAGTAAATCCATCTGTCAGGACGAATACTTTTCCGGAAAAAGCTTCTGGCTTTGGTGATTGCACTTCTAACTGAGGATGAATTGTCCAATAATATTTACCTGTACTATCCTCTATTATTGGATAGTGTGCAAACCATCTTATTGCTTTGGGTACATCATAATTTTCCGTGACTTCCAATTTATTATAATATTGAAAAGGTTCAGTTGTTAAATAGGAAAAGAGCAGAGCTCCGTCGCTATCTCTATTAAATGAGTCGTACCTGATATCTATTATCAGATTACTGATTTTATTAATTTGGATTTGATAAAATGAACTTTCTAGAAAATCATCAAAGGCCTTCTTAGATTTTGAGTTCCGTATGGTGATAATTGCTGTCGAAATAGAATCAAGTATTAGGAATTCCATTTCATTGAATTTGGGTTGACTTGAAAATGCTTTTAAATCGCTATAATCTACACCCGCTAGGGTTACGATTTCACCGCTTACATTCTGGCCAACTTTAATTTTGAAATTTTCAGTGGTATAGTGAAACCTACTGTAATCTATCGAAAAGTTTTTTTCTAGGTTTTGATACTTTCGCGACAATATTCTACCGTCAGACGGATATCTGTTCAAATTTGATTCTATATACGCTGATGCTGAGACATCATCAATTGACAAAATTTCTAATCCGGGAGCCAAATTGCTGCTTTCGACCAATACATTAGATATATAGATTTTATCTTCAATTATTTTTATTTCTATTGGCAAGTATTTCCTTGACTTTTGAATACGTTTTAGTTCTTGTGGAGGAATTTTTGAAGTTGTATGGCCACAACCAATTTGGTTTATAACTGGCACCAAAACGTTATAGAAATCAAAAACTGTTTGATCTTCCATTAGACTCGCTTTTAATGACTTAAATCCATCTTCAAATTCTTGTTCAGATTGATAAGTATAAATTCCCGGATGCAATTCCTGTAATTCCGTTTTGATGAATTCAATATCTTCAATTTGTTCCTCAATGGAAAGTGTTTTTAAAGACTGAGCATTTGCAATAACTGAACTAATTAAGAAGAGTATACAAAATAGTTTTGTCATTTGTGAAATTGTGTATAACGGCTCGCGGCTTTGCGTTCGGGCGGGACTTTGACCACTGTACTTGATACGAAGAACCGAACTCAAAAATACGAAAAAAGCGTCAAACGGAGTACGAAACCCCGCCTGACGCAAAACCGCTGTTATGCGTTCGCTCTTTTCTTTCTCCGTTAGTTGGGAGAGTTAAGTGCCATCTTGTTTCCTTCTGAGTCAAGGAAGATTGCAAAGTACCCACTTTCGTCTGCGTGAGCTGTTTTAGGAACTAATATTTGTCCGCCATTTTTCTCTACTCTGTCAAGAACTACTTGCAGATTTTCACCTGCGTTCAAGTACATAGTTACTCCGTCCGCTGAAGGTTTGTAACCGTCTGCCTGAATGATAACACCTGTGACCATTTGTCCTTCATAAGGCAATATTCCCATTTGCATTCCTTCAACATTCATTTTTTCAATTTTGATGTCTAATAATGCTTGATAAAAAATAATTGCCCGTGAAATATCCGTTGCCGGAATTTCAAACATTGAAATGTAACTCTTCATATCTTTTACTTTTGAATTTGTTAAAGTGTCTTTTGTAGCTGGTTCAGAAGTTGTCTTGTCCGAGTTGTTGCACGAAACAAAACACATTACAGAAACCAACGAAGCTAAAATGATTCCTTTGACTACCATTGATGTTCTAATTTTTATTCAGGTGCAAAGTTATAAGTTAGGAAGAAGTCAAAATAGTAGAAATGCGACACTACAAAATTTATTTGTAGAAAAGTGCAGATAGAGCCATATTTTCATTGCCTAAAAACTCCTTTGGTGTAACTCCAACAAGGTCTTTAAAATCTTTTATGAAGTGATTTTGGTCGAAATAGTCACTTTCGTAAGCAATGTCTGTGAGTGTTTCTGATTTTTTATTGAGCAACAAGTTTAAAGTTGTTTGCAGTCGAATAGCTTTTCCTAACTGCTTTGGACTAATGCCAATTTGTTTTTTAAAATGTCTTTCAAGCTGTCTTCTTTTTGAAATGTCGTCTTTCAAAAGAACATTTATGGGTGTTGTGCCATTTGTTCTGAGAAGTGCATCAACGGTTGATTTTACGATATTGCTGATTGTATTTGTTTCATTAATAATTTTTAGAAAAAAGATTTCAATAATTTCAATTCTCCGTTTGGTGTCAATAACTTGAATCATTTGTTGCTCTAATTCATAGGCTTCTACTTGTCCGAAAAGTTCTGAAATAGGTGTTTCCTTGTCAACCAAGTTTGCAAGAGGCATTTTCACGCAGTTTGCAAATCCTATAGGATAGAAACAGATTGCGAAAGTGTCAACATTTCCAGTAGGTAAAATGTCAAATGATTTAGTCCTCTGTCCCATTATCATTGCATTGGGGTGAAGGATAAAGTCAGTTTCCGAAGTGTATCTTTTAATCTTGTCACCAAAATTAAAAGTCATCTCGATACACCCGTCAGGCACAATTTTTTGCTTTTGATTTTTTGGGTCAAAAGGCACTTCCAAAGTCCAATAAAATTTAACTATGGATTCTAAGTCTATATGTGGTTTATATGTCTGATATTTCATCTACGGAATGTGTTTCATAGAGTGACGCATAACGTTTTGGCTATGCGCAGTGTCCCGAAGGGCATTGCGTATAGGTGTTGTTGGGGTGCGTTTTTTCTCTATACGATTACTTACAGAGCACTAACGTTTTTTGCTTTGA
>CAYGOF010000041.1:0-10156 GCA_964351395.1 uncultured Roseivirgaceae bacterium | reverse complement strand
GCCACATTGGTATTGGTACTGGTAAAGGTTACCGGTAAACCTGATGAGGCTGTGGCTGTGATATCAAAAGGTACATCACCAAAGGTTTTAACGGGTAAAGACCCAAATGTGATGGTTTGATCTTGAGCGGGTGCTGCTTCGGATGCAATATCCCAGTCGCCAATACTTTTTAAGCCATCAAAAGCCTGCCCCGACTCACTTTCAAAGGCTCGGGTTAAAGTGATGCCGTAGGCTTTCCCCGGTTCGAAATCGTTGATTGGGTCGATGGTAATTTGTGTAGTACCCAGTCCGGATACCCTGTTAGACTCACTTCCCGACGTCATGTCAAAGTCTTCAAATGTTGTATTTCCATTTGTAGTTTTGTTCCAAATCCGGATTCTTTGCGTGTAAATGGTGTTTTGGCTTACCACATTTTTGTCAAATGTAATGACGATATTATCCGATAAGCCTACTGTTCCTTGATGTGCCGGGCTAAGGCTTAGAATAGTTGGGGGAGTAAGATCTACTGCATTGCCTACCGTGAGCGTCTTTTGCACCTGTCCGGCAGCGCTATAATTCACATTCCCACTTTGGTTGGCGTTGATGGTCGTTGAACCAGCGCCAACAATGGTAATTGTATTGCCGCTTACAGTTGCCACATTGGTATTGGTACTGCTGAAGGTGACAGACAAACCCGATGAGGCTGTGGCCGAAATATCAAAAGGAGCATCACCAAAGTTCTTAGCAGGCAAAGCTCCCATTGTGATGAATTGATCTGCTTTGCTTACCGAAAGAGTTTGTTGTACCTGGTTGGCGGCATTAAAACTGGCATTCCCGCTTTGGTTGGCTCTTATGTTGGTTGAACCCGCTCCCACTATAGTGATGGTATTGCCACTCACTGTCGCCACATTGGTATTGGTACTGGTAAAGGTTACCGGTAATCCTGATGAGGCTGCCGCTGTAATACCAAAAGGAGCATCACCAAAAGTCTTAACAGGCAAAGACCCAAATGAGATGGTTTGATCTTGAGCAGGTGCTGCTTCGGTAGTGAAATTCCACGTTTCACTATCGTTTATTCCAGCAAATGGATTATCAGACATATCTAAAATTGCTCCTGGATTTATATCAACCCAATAATTTTTACCAGCACCTACAGATTCACCATTGGCATTGGCCAAGTTAATGGTTAACTGATTTCCACTGATATTAAATATTGTTGGATAGTCGCCTATTTTACCAAAAATAGCATCCATACCAGCTGGTTGAAAAAGTCCAATATAATCGTTCCCTGCTTTGATTGGCTCATTAAAAGTAAGTACCAGCACGTCATCCAAGGCCACATCTTCTGCGTTGTCGGCAGGACTAGTGCTTAGTAACACGGGTGGTGTCACATCTGCATTTGGATCAGGTTCTGTTGTGAATCTTAGCCAGGCAATAGAGGGTGACGCAGCAATTTCCGTTCCCGTATGATCCATTATTAAAGGCTGACCATTACTTGAGTTTGTATACGTTATAAAATATAAAGTGCCGTATTGTAAAGGTTCGGCAAGGCTATTGTTGCGAACAAGCGTAATTGTATTTCCATCGACTGTTATGTTAAATCCTCCAATAGCTCCTCCTCCAGTCCACAGACTAAAGCTTCCTCCCATCCTGTAAGCTAAGTCTTCAGAGTAGGTCAAAGTGAAGGTATCAATATCCTTAGGGATATTTGTCGCATTATCTATGGGTGAAGAACTTGTAATTGTCGGAGCTTCGCCATCTGGTGTAACTCTGGTAGTAAACCTCCACCGATGCATACTAATTTCGGGGTATGGATGTCCATCATCTACACTTTCTATAAATCCTTGTGGTATACTGATATAGTATTCAGTATTGTTTCTTATAGTTACATAGTCAAAAGGAATACTAAGTGTATTACCGCTGAAGATGATTTGATCTGAGGTAATAGCAACAGCCACAGAATTATCGGTCTTTTTAATCGTGGGGAAACCAGTGCCTCTCTGAATAGGTTCATCAAAAGTTATTGTGAAAACATCTTTTATCGGGATATTGGTTGCGTTGTGAGCAGGGTATATTGATGTGATATTTGCGGCGTCTGGATCATTGACAGTAATAAAAGACCAAGTTGTTCTATCTGTGAAACCTCCAAATGAATTAGTACCTGCAGCATCTTCTACAGCACTTGATTGTAAGTAAACATAGTATTCTTTATTGTATTCTAATGAGATCCCTGCGGCACTCAAATTGGCACTGACGTAATTACTTCCAACCGTAACTGCGGCATGATTAAGAGAAAATGTAGCCGCCCATGGATCTTGATTCTGGAATTGTGCTTTCTTTTCCCGAATGGCAAAAGAATAACCCGCATTAACACTTATCGTCTGATTGAAATTTACTCTAACAGTGGGCTGCAAGACAACCCCGGTAGCATTATCTGCTGGTAATATTGAGGTGACAACAGGTGTAGAGCCATAGCTTACATTGAATAGGAGAAGCAAGGCAAAGGTAAGGAGTAATTGTAATTTTGATTTCATGGCTTACAGCGTTAATTGGAAACGCTAAATTCTACATTGAAGCCATGAAGCGGTATGGGGAGATACCCCCGGAATAATGGAGAAAAGCCCTACAAAGAAGTTAAGTGATGCTTGATCGCATACTTAACCAGCTCTGCCTGAGTGGATAAGTTGAGTTTGGTAAAAATGGAGGCCTTGTATTTTTCAACTGTCTTTTTAGAAATATTCAGGTAATCGCCAATTTCCTGGTACGTCATACCATCGGCAAAGCATTTGATGACATCCAGCTCTCTGGTGGAAAGCTCCTGTTCCTCTTTTACAAGTTGCAGCTTGTTTTTTAGACTGGCATAAACATCCTGAGCCAGGCTAGGGTCAACAAATATTTCGTGATTAAAAACAGCTTCAACTGCTCTTATAACGAGCTTTTTGTCACTATTCTTTGAGATAAATCCGTCTGCACCGGCCTTCAGCGCCAGTTCCAGGTAATTGACTTGATCGTTGCCGGTCAGGATCAGGATTTTTGGACTAGCTTTTTTAGATTTTAGCTCCTTAGTAATTTCTATCCCACTCTTTTGTGGTAGGTCGAGGTCAAGCAGGATCACATCAGGCGTATCAGCTGCCAACAACTTGTCCAATTCCATGAAATTACCGGCGGTTCCCACCAATTGAAAACCCTGATAAGCCATCAGGTTCAGTTCCAGTCCATCCCGAACAAGCTCATGATCATCTACAATAGCCAGCTTTATTTTCATGCTTAAAAAGATAAGGTGAAAGTGGTTCCCTTGGTATGCTCACTATCTACCGACAGCTGCCCATTTAACTTATCCATGATGTCTTTAATGAGGGAAAAACCAAGCCCTGTCCCTTTATTTGCATGGTTTTTGATTTCAGATGCATTGCTATTTTTTAGTAAAAGCTCGAGTTCCTCCGGGCGCATCCCGATCCCTGTATCTTTAATTTTGATCACAGGCCTGCCATTCTCATAAGTAGTCACCAACTCTACCAAACCTCCGGATTCCGTAAACTTCAGCGCATTGGTTACAATATTTCTCAGTACGGTTTTCAGAAGCTCTGGGTGCGCTACCAACCGAAAATCGGGTGCTACCTGACTGTTTAGGGTTACACCACGCTGCTCAGATAAAGGAGATACCAGCGCCATGACCTGCTCTACCAGCGGCTTGATCTCAACAGATTCTGTTTTTATTTCCTCTTTTTTGAGTTGCTGCGATGCCCATATCAATAGTTCGTTGAGTTGATTTTCTACTTCTATGGCATTTGCCCCCATTTTAGATAAATAAGAGCCTATCTTGTCTTTCGAGAGGTTCTCCAGGTTGTCAGCCAGGCCTTCCGACATATTCCTAAAAGCAGCAACGGGATTTTTAAGGTCGTGAGAAATAATGGTAAAGAGTTTGCTCTTGGCCCGATTCTGTTCATCCAGAATAACATTAGCCTTGAGTTTGATCCGGTAATTGTAGTAAGTCACGACAGCAGTAACTATTAGCAGTGTAACCAAAATGATCAGGAATAACCGAAACTGCCTTTCTCTTGCTGCCTGCAGGTCCTGGATCTGCTTATCCCCTTCCAGTTGAGCTATTTCACTGTCTTTTAAGTCCGTTTCAAACTTCACCTGCATTTCTTGCAACGATGCTTCCTTTTCCACCTGGTTGACGGAATCAGCAAATGCGGCATACCTTTTTCGGTACAGCGCTGCATTTTTGTAGTCATTGAGTTGCTCATATATATCAGATAAAAGCATGGTAGCATCCTTAATCAGTCTGGCATCTTCCGCAATATTTAACGCTTTGCGGACGTCATCCAGCGCCAATTTAAAATTACCTGCCTCATAGTGCATTCTGCCTCTGCTATTTAAGTCATAACCCAGGCCATAGGAATAATTCAGTTGCTGATCCAACGCTATGGCTTTATCTAAATAGAAGAAAGCCGAATCAGTATTTCCTTTTTTGTTGAACACTTCGGACAAGGACACATAAGTACTTGCCAGGCCCCTCACGTTGTTAAATTTGAATTTGTACCATTCGGATAGTTTGAAATAGTATAAAGCTGAATCTACCCGACCCAACATATCGTAAGTAATACCCAAATTATGGTAGGAAGACGCCATCCGGGTGGAGTCTTTTAACTCGTTTTTATAAAATATTGCTTTAAGGGTGAATTCCTTTGCATTCTCCATGTCGCCGAGGTAGCGATACACATTGCCAATATTATTACTTAGCCCTGCCAGTCTGGGTATATCTTTCATCACTTCGGCTATTTTGTAAGACTTAACAAAATTTTCGAGCGCCAGGGGGTCATTTGATTGTCGGTAGTAATAAATGCCAATTTCACTATAAATCGTGGCTAGTCTGGTTGAGTCGTTTAGCTTTTTTATTTGTTGAAGCGCTTCAGTATATAAATTCAGCGCTGAATCTTGGGAGTCAGAATACAAGTAGTAGATGCCCAGCTTAATTTTTGTATCTATTAATAAAGTGTCATCGTCAATCGACTGAGCCAATTGCAATGCCTTGTTAAGAAGATCATAATTTAGGCTAGGGTCGGATCGAAATAGTTCAGTTGAGAGTTGGTGCAAATAGTCTATTTTGTCAGCGCTGCTAGTTTTTGATGCTAATGCTGCATTTACTGAATCGGGCAGTACACTTTGCGACCATCCTACAGAGCAATTGACGATTAGTAAGAAGAGAATTAGACTGCGGACGACGTGCATGTAGGATTAAGTAAAAAACATTCTAATATAAGATAATTGACTCATTTTGGTAATAGTGTTTCGTAACCAATTCTTCTCAAATTTCAGGAAATCTTCGAATTTCATTTCGTTACCGGGCCTTTTTTTGCTTTTCCGATTAATTAATGCTTCCAATTGATGCGTAAGATATTCTCTTTATGCATACGCTGTTATAAACTAGCATTCGATGCTCTATGCCGAACCTATTTTAATTCCAGCTTTTCAATATTCCCATAGTCTTTTCCTCGAATGGCTTCGAAGGCGCTGAGCATTTCTTTGAGTTTTTCGGGGTTCGTATCGGCTAAGTTCGTTTGCTGAGCCAGGTCTTCCGATAAATCGTACAATTGGTAGTCGGTGCTATTGCCCAGCTCTATGTTCACTGACTGGTTGATAGCGGGTCCATTATAAGGAGGAATCATTAGCCATTGCCCTTTTCTTAAGGCTGTCTTAGTAGTGGCTTCGATCACTAGTTCCGCCCGGCCTTGTTGGCTCTTCCCTGTCAGCACGTCAAGTAGGCTTTCGCTGTCCTGCCCTTTTTTATTACTACCTACCAGGCTCGCCAATGAAGACAATATATCCACCTGACAAATCAATGCATCAGACACCTCAGGGTCTATTTTCCCCTTCCAGTAAGTAATGAAAGGCACACGGGTACCTGCTTCAAATAAACTGTATTTACCACCTCTCAGGCCTCCAGCAGGGGTATGAGCGCCCAATTTTTCCACAGCATCATCAAAGTAGCCGTCATTCAGTACTGGTCCATTGTCGCTGGTGAATATGATGAGCGTATTTTCCAACAACCCCTCTTTATCGAGTGTCTTCATAAACTCTCCAATCGACCAATCGGCTTCGGCAATCACATCTCCTCTTGGGCCTAGCCCTGTTTTGCCTACAAACCGCGGATGCGGGGTGCGTGGCACATGTGGCTGCTGCATCGCATAGTACAGAAAGAATGGCTCGTTTTTATGCGCTGTCACATATTGCTGGGCTTTCTCAAGGAAATGATCTGCCATATCTACATCGCTCCATTTGGCAGCTTCCCCACCTTTCATGAATCCAATTCTTGGAATGCCGTTCACAATGCTATTGTTATGGCCATGGTGCCATTTGATGGTCAATAACTCAGGATTGTCAAGCCCTGTCGGCTCCCCTTCAAAGTTATTGTCATAATCTACTTCAATAGGGTCATTTGGATCCAGTCCCACAACATGGCCATCTTCGATGTAAACGGTAGGTACCCGGTCTTGCGTGGCGGCCATTATATAGGAGTAGTCAAAGCCCACCTCATTGGGCCCTGGCGACACTCGTTCATTCCAATTTGTCTGGCCATTGCCAAGCCCTAAGTGCCATTTCCCTACAATGCCTGTTTGATACCCTTTTTCTTTTAACATTTTAGGCACGGTAAGCTGGTCAGTACCTATAAGCAGGGGAGCAGTGCCAGGCAGGATCTTTGCGTCTTTATTTCTCCAGGGGTAAACGCCCGTGAGCAAGGCATACCTGCTGGGGGTGCAGGTGGAGGAGGAGGCATGTGCGTCTGTGAATCTTACGCCTCCGTTGGCCAGTTTATCAATGTTGGGAGTCTGCAGGGCTTTGGCTCCATAGGCACTCAGGTCGCCAAAGCCTAAATCGTCCATATAGATGACGATAATGTTTGGCTTGGTGGAGACGCCTGTTTCTTCTGTTTTTACGTTGTTCTGACATGCTGTAAAGAGAGCAATGGCAATTGCCATAAAGAGTGATTGCTTCATTCGTTTTAGCTTGATTGTAATGCGGTGATAGGATTAAAGTAAGTTGTTTTTTGCCCCAAAAAAAATGGAATGAATGAATTGTAGAAAAGGAAGTTTGTTAATAAGGGCTGCAGATTTTGAGGCGTGTTCCTATACCCTAACTGAAATTTGGAAGACGATGCTTTATATGAGCCTGTAGCGTGAGATAGCGGAATTATAGTATTCTGGTGACTTCGATTGCGATGGACGTTGTTCTAGAACAGCTTTTTGCAGTCATATCAAGCTAATCAAATTCTCTTATCAACTCAGGAATTGCGGGTAGGTTTTGGTCTCAGATTTACAGCATAAATAATCTCAATCAAGCAGCAACAAGCACATGAATATTTCCTTAGATTGAACTATTATACATGATTGGAAATAGAAATTAGTCAGAAGCATATGGGCGAAATAGAATCGACAAAAACGCCAACAAAGGCATTTTCGATACTTAGGAATTGGAAAAAATACGTTTTTGAATTCGTTATGCTCTTCCTGGCGGTATTTCTTGGGTTTGTGGCGGAGAATGCCCGTGAGAATTTTGCTGAAAAACAGCAGGCAATGGAACTAGCTAAAAGTTTTTACGATGAACTTAGAAATGACTCCATTGAAGTAGCTGCCAAAATAGAGGGGCGCATAAAAAAAGAACAATCTATTGAGTATATGGTCAATTTTTTCCGGGATAGCAGCCTCGCTTCCTCATCAAAAGCACTTACCATTAATTTTATTTGGGCCATGACGGTCCGGACACCCATCATTTTCACACCAAGAACGGTAGTGTTAGAACAACTGAAAAGCTCAGGCTCACTTCGTTATTTCAAGAACCAGGAACTTCAAAAATTGATCGGTGATTTGTCAGTTGCCATCGATTACCTGATAGCCAGACAGGAAGTAGAGAATACAACTTTTTATGCATACATAGAACCTATCATGACTAGTCATATGGATTACGACTTTCAGTTCAAATTATGGCAGGGCAATGAGATCTTTGACGGGCTTTCGGCGTATGAAAATAGTAACGAGTACATTCCCTTTCGATTATCGCAACCAGAGAGAGTTGACCGACAAAAATATATGAATGTGCTTGGGTATTACCACACGAATAATATCAAGTCCACACGGCTTATACCATTTAAGAAGTATGTAGAGGTAAATGCGGCTACGTTAAAAGAATTACGGAAGGAGTATCATCTAAATTAGTTAGTCAAGGACGTGATTCATTGAAATTAACTTTTCGACTGTCATAGGTGCTTGTTTTTATTAATGGCCTATGTTTATTCAAATTGGTAAAAATCGACGTACATGTTTTTTTGATCAAAACTTTGGTGGAGCAACGGTGAATGACAAGGGAGTTGGTTGATGCGCCTCAACGCCTAGCTACTAAAGGTGAGGATTGTTAAGAGATTCCGCCGCCGTCCGATCTTAGCCACGCTACCGATAGCTATCGGTAGATAAAATTAACTCTTGTGGCAGAGAATCCAAGCCAGCCACACTCAACCTACCTCAACAACCCACATTCATTTTTAGCCATGTATTATAGCTTTTTTTCGTCTGGTTTGTTCTGTAGTATTTCCAACGATCGAATGCCTGAGTGATTAATTTCGATCAGGTAATTTGCCTTGGCAAGACACCAGTAAACAGCTACTTAGCCGGCAAGGCCAGGTGTCTGTCAAAGTATTCGATGATCTTGCCAAACAGGTAGCGATTGTAATACTGCTCACCGCTCCATCCATGCGTCGCACCCGGTGCAAACGCAAAGTCGAAGTTCTTGCCCTGTTTAATCAGTTCTTCAGCTAACACTGCCGTCGTTTTAAATGGTACCACATGGTCCTGGATGCCATGGATGAACAGGAGTTTATCGGCTAGATTTGCTGCGTACTTGAGCGCTTTTCTTTCGAAAATATCCGGGTGTGTTTGTGGCCGACGAACAATCGCAACGTCATCCGTGCCAAAGAACATCGGGTCAACAGCCGCCGCTGCAGCAACACCCACCTGGAATAAGCCCGGTTTCATCAACAGCGAATAAACGGACAGTGTGCCACCGTAACTGCTGCCCCAGATGCCGATGCGATCGGGATCGACATAATCCAGCGACTCCATGTAAGCAACAGCACTCGCATAATCCTCAATGTCCTGGTCGGCAAAGCCCAGCAGGAACTCTTCACGGAATGCCCGGCCATAACCGTTGCTACCACGTGAATCCACCTGCACAATAATATATCCCTTCTTGGCCAACAGATGTTGTACGAGGCTGTAGTTGCCGGCCCAGCGGTTCCTCGCTGTATTCGAATACACGGGCCCAAACAGCACTGGATACTTCTTGCCGGGCTGCATGTTGCTAGGTTTCACAATTCGGGCATGAAGCGTATAGTCATCTACCAAACTGGGAAAACTAACGTATTCCGCAGCTGCCCAGGTTCGCTCCGTGAAGGCAGGCAATGGCGAGTGGGTTACCCGCATAGCGTCACCACCCTCGCTGCTTACCACGTAAAGTTCAGGCGGTGATGTGTCGTTGCTGTGCATGAACACCAGGTGCCTGCCATCCGGTGAGGGGTAGCCAACGTTCTGACCAGAAAGAGTGGTCACTTGCCTTGGATCGCCACCTGACCTATTCAGGTGATACACGTGTTGTTCGTAAGGGTTCACGCCGTTCCCTGTATAAAACAGTGCATCGCCAGCGATAGTAGGGGCGGACAGCACATCGTAGGACGGATCTGTAAGGAGCTGCGGACGATCCTTCGACGGTGAAGCATCGATCGCATAAAGGCCGTAGCGATCACCCATATCGCTTAAGAAAACGACCTTCTTTCCATCCGGATGCCAGGTAGATCCAAACGATGTGTACATGCGGCTCTCTCGAACACCTCGCCAAATCTCGCGAGGTTGGCTTTCTCCGGGTGCAACGACGAACAACTTACGTTCCACCGCCGTATCGGATGCGATATCAACCAGCAGCGCACCGCTCGGTGACCAGTTGAAGTCGATGACCTGGTTGGCGTTTGGGTCTGGCAAATCGAGGTATGTCATGTTACCGCTTTCTACATCGAGCAGGCCAACCCGACGAATCTCGTTTGGATCACCCGGGTAACTTCGGCGAACCTCGTTAGGATTGGTTTCGTCAGCGAGGTAATCCGGGAACGGCACCTTTCGCATCTCGCGTC
>CAYGOF010000040.1:0-10158 GCA_964351395.1 uncultured Roseivirgaceae bacterium | reverse complement strand
GCTTTACGAACCGCCGTATACGAGACCCGTACGTACGGTGGTGTGAGAGGCGCACTCCGCTACCGACAGGTGGCGGAGCCGTCTACTCGATTGGCACACGTTTATTTTTTCGAAGGAGCAGGGTTTTTACCCATTTCATAATCTGACTTTTCTGTCATTACCCATTTATTACCTTGAACTTCCCAAACTATGTACATGGTTTTTTGAGTATTTTCGTTTACCCAATATTCTGAACTACGACCTGGTGAAATTTCGTCTATCCAGTATGATACTTTGAATCCTTTATCGACTAGCTTTTTCCTCTCTTCATCAAGCTTGGCTGTGCTTACAGGTGCTTGTCCATCGTGATATTTTTCCCATACTTTCCGTGAAGCTTCAAGCCCTTTTTAGCATTCTGAAGTTTCAGGGTTTGGTAACACTTCTGTAATAACTTTTTTCTTGTCAAATTTGACAGTGATACAATTTTGAGTGGATTCGTTAAACCAGTCTTGTTTTTTACCGAATAGACTCGAGGAACAAACTTCATAACCAAGGCTAGTTAGTTTTTCTTGGCCATCCTCTAAACTCATTTTAGTGATAGATGCCACTTGTGGTGGCACATCACTCTGCGCGCTAACACTAAAGCTAAATGAGTAAACCCATTACTGTCAAATAAACGAATCGGGATACAGTTTTAATTGCTTTCATAATTTTATATCATTTTTATTCTAGTTGTTTTTATTGAAGCTCAACAATGGCCCGTTCAATCAAAGCATCTTTATCTGTATCTTGAGGATCAATAATCATGGGAATATCGGCCTCAATACCAGGATCGGTAGGTACTCCTTGCATGTCTACAAAGTTGCTGGTAGAAATTACCCAGTGCCAACCATTGGCCAGAAAACCATCAACGATTTCACCGGTTCCTCCACCATATACTTGTCCAATGGTAGTAACATTAGGAAAAGCTGTCATGGTCAAACAAAACAAAGAACCGGAACTAAAGGTGATTCTGTTATGCAATACTACAACTGGCTTTGTAAAAGTATTAGCACTACCTGAGGGCTGAATTCTCATAACGGTAGGTGCAAAATCGTTTGCTCCGGGTCCATTCTTAATATAGTTTGTACCAACTTTAACCTCGTTTTCAGTAAAGTAACGACTAAGTCTTCCAACTAATTCCATATAACCGCCTATGTTATCACGTACGTCAATAATAATTCCCTTGGCATCTTTAAGATAAGCCATCATGGTTTCTAATTGCTCATCAGAAATGTTCATATCAAAACTTACAAGTCTGATATATCCTATCTCAGGATCCTGAGGCAGAAACCCATACCATAATTCAAAAAGATCATCTACGGGGGCAATTATTTGAACATTTGGATTTGCATTAACACCATAGTAGTAATCATTGGCAATGAGGAAATTGAAAGCGGATGGATAGCCTAGAAACCAATAGTACGATTTTTTCAAATCAAAGTCGATCGTACCTAAATTGGTGTGCCCTTCCTGCATCCTGTCAACAAATATCCCCATCAGATCAAACAATTCCTTTTCGCTTAAATTATCTGTAACATAGGGCCTAATGGAATCTGCCAATTCAATGAGATTAACTCCTTTTACTTCCTCTAAAGCAAATTTTTCAATACAAATTTTAGCATATTCATTGAATATGCTCAGGTTGTCTGTACCGGGTTTAGGGTGCATCACGATTTTTTCGCACGACAAAAACGAAAGTGAGAATAAAACCAGATATATTTTTATTAAGGTTTTCATCGAATTACTTTTTTGAATGATTAATGAAATTGTAACGTAGGGTCAAAATATGCCGGGCATCTGTTACTGGGTAATCTTTGTTATCGGAATAGGTGCGCAAATCCCATGAGTAGTAAAGGCTCAGTCTTCGTTTAAAGTTTAATTCAATCAGCGTTCGGATATTAACCTGATCCCAGAAAGGTTTGAATTCCATATTGCTCAACTTAAAAGGTGTTTTAGTGTCGGAATCAATAAACGTTACCTCCCCATTGTCAATAATATTTTGTTGGTAGTTGGCTCCAAAACTTGGTTCAGTATTCACGAAGGTGAAAAGCCCAACGTCCAGTCCGAAATTGAATTGCCAATCCTCTGTCACATTCCAAAGATATTTTCCTGAGATATAAAAGTCACTCGATAATTTGTAAGCATCTGAATTATTTCCAAGGAATTCGGTCTGTCGTTTATAGTAATCTAACACATCCCAATTAAATCCAAGAAATAAGGAAGGTTTTAAATTTCTAAGGTACCCCAACCGAACATTATAGGCCAAATTGGAGTATGTGATTGTGTCGTAATTTGGGAAATCATAATTGAAAAAGAAAAAATATGCACTCGCTTGCCAATAATCTTTATCAGAAATTCTTGAAAAACCTAACTCCGGAACTACAGTGGTTTGTCCAAACTGTACATCCGAAAACCTGGTGTCTTGAAATGAGTTATGCAATCCACCCAACCCGAAATACACTTTAGTTTCCTGGGCGTACATGGTAATGAATCCCCCAATAAGATGAAGAGAAAGAATAACTTTTAGAGAGTTCGTTTTCATCTAGTGATTTTTAGATTGACAATAACAGTTTTCCTCGTATTTTGTTCAATGTGTGCCAACGCCCGGCTAAAGTGAGTGTGGGAGTTTTATGCAGCTCCGCTCCAATACATCTTAGCCACGCCGATGATAAAATTATAATTTGTGGCGAACAATCCAAGCCAACCGATGCTTGAAAACTGGTGCTGCCCACATTCACTTTTAGCCATGTGTTGTGCTTAGTTTTTTATTTCTTCGCTAATAAGTTTCCAATTGATATGTCTGTGAGAAAGGTAGTTCTTCAGTGAGTCTTGACTCTTCCAATGTTTGATTGTCGTCCGGTTGGATTCTGTCCATTTTTCAATTCTATGTTGATATCCGTCTTCAGTGTATTCAGATTCTGAGTTCGGGTAGTCATGAGATATAACCATTGCTAGAAATAATGCTATGCTTGCAAGGGTTGGCATTACTAGTGCTTTCAGGTTCCAATTACGTTTCCAGATTACAATGACTAATGGAATCCAAAGTCCAGCAATTATGAAAGTCCTTTGAATGAATGTTAAGATGTCTCTGGCACTAACTTCAATGTAAGAGTATTCGGGTCTTTCTAGATTAACAAAGGGAATTCCCCATAACCATAGATAACTTGGGATTAGATTCAGGATTATAAACAACCCGAACATTGATATGAGAAGGGGTCTATTGTTCATCTAATCTAGGCGGGTTCAACATTGCGTTTTTTACTACCTCCGCAACGGAATTAGGAGTTATCGCTTTGCGCTGACAATATTCGCTGTTCAGCCAATCTTCAAGAAGCTTAGAACCCTTGCTAGCGTTACAGGACATGCAGCAAAGTGCGATGTTGTTTGTTCCGTTGATTCTTATGTCGTTTACAATATGTTCCCATGAAGGTTTGGTCGTTCGGGATTTGTCTCCATCAATAAATTCGATTCCACAATAGACACAGGTTGAATCCCTTTCTATTACTTTTTGCTCTACTTCTTTCGGGATTCCCCATCGGTTCATAAGTGCAGATAATTAAGCACAACGCCTCGGTAAAATGAGTGTGGGAGTTTTATGCAGCTCCGCTTCCACTACATCTTAGCCACGCTACCGATAGCTATCGGTAGATAAAATTATAATTTGTGGCGGACAATCCAAGCCAAATAACCCATGATAACTGGTGAAGCCCGCATTCATTGTTAGCGGCGTGTTATGGAGTTTTTATCAATTCGAGTATGTCGTCGGTGTCTGATTCCAGATACATCTTGATTGTCGGGATGTTCCTCATTATCAACTCTGAAATGTTTCTGGTCGTCAGGTTTCCAGTGTTCAGCCAGATGATTTTGGGAGGGATTCCATAAAGGGCGTTCAGGTCTACAAAGTCCGAATCAAAGGTAACCACGGCGTAGTCATTGGCTCCAGCAAAGCGAAAAATAGTGAAATCTGCTGAGTCTTCAAGATCAACGAATCTTACTTGCTGACAGTCTGAAAGCTCAGGTGGTAAATGCTTCAGAATTTTAGGAGATATATTCTGATCAAATAGAAGTTTCACGAAACGGAAATAAGTCTTCTCTCCTTGTCAGCCGCATAAGCCAAACAAGCGTCGATCATTTCATCTGTTAGCTCTTCGAAATCCGACTTAATGTCTTCTCGGGTCATGCCGTTAGAAAGCCAATTTAGTACGTCATAAACGGAAATCCTGGTCCCCTTTATGCAGGGCTTCCCAAATCGCTTGTCAGCTCTGATTTCGATGATGGTATGATAGTCCATATTATAAAGATACGAAAAAATACGTTCTGTAGATATACTCCATAACGGCCGTGTATAAGCGGTCGTTTTAATGCCGCTTATATACTGTTGTATCACGTTGTGTGTCCTGCGTTACTCTAGGATACAATATAAGAATTTGTTCTTTGAAAAGAGTAACAAAACTGTAGAAGAGATGATAGGCTCTACTCATAAGAGGAAACGAGCTGAGAAAGACTCAGAGGTCTCACAAAATCGGAAGAGTAGGTGATTGAACTATCGGCAAGGACTGGTTAGGCAGACTTGTCAAACCACCTAGAGGTGCTGCATTTCACGTTGTGGTACTGAGCGTCTAGGAAAAGTTAGGGTAATTCTGCTGTGAAGCACGATTGACCTTATCAGGTGTGAGTACAAGGAGATGAACGCAAGTGAACCTTTGTAGGTCTCGATAATAACGTATGCTATGTCAAAATCGAAGGTACAGCGAGCCTGAGAGATAAAGATAAACGACAGCCCTAAAGTTGGTTTATTGACATACGGGATAAAGGAGGCATGACCTATACTCGGGCTCTTTTACGGAACAGGAGAAGCTATCAAGATGATGCAAAGAGAGAAGGACGAAAACCTACGGGCAAGTTCGAGAGTATCGAGACATTTTGATAGTGACGGATTAACCCGTAGTAGCGCAAAGTATCCAAGAGAGGAGTGGGGAAACTCATTTCGAGCGAAGGGGTTAACGGAGTTCAGATTATTTAAACGGACAACTTGCAAGAGGATGATCAGATTAAATGAATCAAAGACCCAACCCATCGAGAAAGAGGTGGTTTGGTCAGCGTTTTTGAAGGTAAAATCGAAGGGCGGCAGTGCAGGAGTAGATGGCAAAACCATTGAAAAAGTACGGTCGAACCCTAAGAAATACCTGTACCCAATATGGAACAGGTTAGCCTCAGGGAGCTACCATCCACCAGCAGTCAAACAGGTAGCAATACCTAAGATTGACGGCAGCAATCGCCTGTTAGGCATCCCAACGGTATGTGATCGAACAGCTCAAATGGTAATTAGAGAAGAGCTAGAACAAATCGTAGAGCCTCATTTTAGCAAGAATAGCTTTGGCTATCGCCCTAAAAAGAGTGCGAACCAAGCGGTACAACAATGCAAAGAGAATTGCATGAAGTACAACTGGGTAATCGATTTGGACATCAAGGGCTTCTTTGACAATATAGACCATGAGCTGATGTTGAAAGCAGTACGTCACTACACCACCGAGAAGCATATCTTGTTATATGTGGAAAGGTGGCTGAAAGCAGATGTACTGCAAACCGATGGAACGCTTCGTAAGAATGAGAGTAAAGGCACACCGCAAGGCGGAGTAATTAGCCCTGTGTTAGCCAATATTTTCATGGACATTGTATTCGACAAATGGATGGAAAAGCATTATCCGCAAACACCTTTTGAAAGGTATGCAGATGATGTAGTCATTCATTGCCATGATTTTAAAGAAGCCTTACGGCTACTAGAACAAATCAAAGCAAGGTTGAAACGATGTAAACTAGAAGCCCATCGGGAAAAGACAAAGATTGTATACTGTAAGAGAAATCAGAAGTATCACCCACCGTTTAAGGTGCAGTACCGCACGTTCGATTTCTTAGGATTTACCTTTAAAACCCGAAGAACGAGAGCTAAATGGGGTCATTTGCAATTGGTATTTACACCAACAATGAGCAAGAGAGCCTATAAACGAGTAGGGGAAGTATTGAGGGGACTCAAACTGCATCGGATGGTACACTTACAGATACAGGATTTAGCCCACATAGTCGCTCCGAAGTTGCGAGGGTGGATTAACTATTATGGCAGATTCAGTAAAGTAGGATTAAAACGAGCGATGCGACTTTTGAATCACAGGTTGCTGAAATGGGTGTTAAACAAGTATCGAAGGTTTAGGCAAAAACCAAGAAAGCTAGCGTGGAATTGGCTCAGGAAAGTGTGCGAACACTACCCGAACTTGTTCATACATTGGCAGTATGGATTTCGTCCTTAGAGGTCTAACTCTGAAGAGCCGTATGACGGGAGACTGTCACGTACGGTTCTGTGAGAGGTTTAGGGGTGCGATTCCCCTTTACCTACTCGACTTCGTTTATTTTATAATAACTATTTGTTAATGCTTTTTTAGCATGATTCCTTCATAATCCGATAATCTTGCTATAAACCCCCAATTCATTGCTTGCATTCTATTGAGCACTAATGGGTTGTTCACAGCTTTTTGCCAAGTATCATCTGCATTAATCACAAAGATTAAATCATTTTTACCCTCATTCAAGCTTAGGGTAACTTTTTCTTCACCATCAATAACTCGCATAAAATTTTTAGTATCTAGCTCGGTACCAGAAAATAAAACATCTTGATTCAGCACTATGGCCATAGCAAATGTATAATCGAAAAGAAGGTCAATTTCTTTATTGCTATTTGCGTGTATTTCAGTTTTGGCGATAATGCTATTCTGAGGATGGTCATAATATTTTGAAAGGTTGACGATACCGTTTCTATCAGCTTTAACTTTTTGCCAGTTACCTTTTTCCTTTTGCTCATTGAGTCTATTGTAGATCTCACTTTGACTGTGGAATTTCATTTCAAATTGCTCTGACAACATCCATTCATTTAGATATTTATACAAGTTTTCTTGTTCCTGAACCTCTAATTCGCGTTTTAGTTCATTTATTCTTACATCCTTAAAATATGACTCTTGAAAATCTGCTTTCAAGAACAAATTACCTGCTTTGCATTCATCTTGTAGTAGCTTCACCACCATGTTAGGCTTCTCATCTCCGTTTATATAGACATGCATATTCTCTTTATGAACCTCCAGTCTGACATGATTCCAATCATCTTGTTTTATCTCGGCAGTTGATTCATATTTAGGATAATTATAAATCTGCCATGCTAGAGCACCATTATATACAGGAACATACTGGATTGCACTGTTTTTTCCACTACTACCAAGTCTAAGGTAAACATATTCAAAGTCTTTCAAAGTCTTTGACCTAAATCCGATACCAGGCATAATGCCACTTTTGACATCAAAGTCTATACTGAAATCAGAATAATTAGATGATAATAGAGCAACATGGGTTTTTGACAAGGTCAAAATTTGAACTTCATCCTTTTTATGTACTTGCTTTTCAACAGTTTCATTATTTTCTACATTAATTATCTTCCAATTTTGATGGTCAAATGGAAAATCTTGTGCACTTATAAACTGAACACAAAAGATAAGAGTAACGCTTAGATACAATTTGTTTAATGACATGATTACAATTATTAGAAATTTTACATAGGGCATAAACCTAGAAAGAAGCTAGCTCTACTAGTATTCAAATTGTAATCAATGCAAAACAAAACGATTCAGGGTATAAAATCTTTGATGGTATAGGTCCTATGTCCGGAGCTTAAATTGAACGAATGAACTTTTCCTGTACCGTGAAATGCAAATTTTATACCCACGATTTTACCCGGGTTTTCAGTTAATTGATAGTCTACTTTTGCCTTGTTATTTAACTGAATGTATAGTTTGCCATCTGATCCCCGTAAGTTCAGATTTACTTTTTCTTGATTTTCCAAACCAAGATGAGCAAGATTCACATTTTTTGCACTGACTATCCTATCTGGAATGTACATATTTAGTTCGCTTACACACCCTTTTTGAGTAAATGGAATACTAAAGTATCCTTCATCACACAAGATTATGAGATATGAATTTTGACATATTGCTTCTCCGTTTGGATAGGTTTGTTCAAATTCAACTTGTAGCTCGAAATCATTCCCCGTAATTCCATCTAGTTTCTCTACCAAGTTTAATGTTGTTATTGGAATTTTATTATTCAGGTCAAAACCATTTTCCGTGAGATGTTTTTCTTTTATTTCAAGTACGTTTTCATTATAAATTTCATTATAATCAAGGTAAGTTGGTATGGGGTCCTTATGGATGATTCCAAGCCATCCATTAGACTTTATATAAAGGTCTTTTCGGGCAACAATGGTGCCGTCTAAAACAAGTTTAGATTTATAGTAGCCCGGATAGTAATATATACAAGAAAAATCGGTTTTTTCCTTGTCTACAAGATGGTGTTGTTTGGGATCCCAAGATTGTTCTATGATTATTGAGTCAGCATTGGTGTTTTTTGCATTGTAATGGAAGTAGACAGTATTGGGTAGTTTGTTTGATAAATGTTCAATAGAGAACTCAAAGTTGGAATAGTCTTGCTTAGAAAATTTTGGGAACTGTTCTTTTATGCTAAAAATGGCTATCGCTAAAATGAGTAGACAGGACACAAGCAGGGTATTTTTTCTATATTTCTTGAAATCATGAGTTATATTGCCACGATCATTATTTTGGAATTCAATCCAATCTTTATAATCAAGGAAAAGCGCTAAAACATCAAGCGTACTTTTGGAAGGTTTAGAATCATATTTTACTTTGCCCCAAAGCCTTTTCAATGTAAGCGAGCTCAATCTTACATGAGTTTTTTCCAAAATCAATTCTTCTAATTTGTCAAAATGCTTCTGTTCCCACTGATTCGATTCAATCCAGTTTAGCTTTTTTTCAATTTCGCAAAGACATTTTTTTAATAAAAAATTGTACTCTTCCATTATAAGTGATAACTTTTTATTGTTGCTAACGCCCGGCTAAAATGAGTGTGGGAATTTTATGCAGTTCCGCATCCATCACCAATTAGCCACGCCGATAATAAAATTAACTTTTGTGGCGGACAATCCAAGCCAGCCACACTCATCATACTTGAACAGCCCACATTCATTTTTAGCCACGTGTTGTGGCACTTTTTTCGTCAGTTTGAGTGAGCACCAATCTCGTTTTCCATCTGAGGGGAGGTGTCAAAACTAACGTCTTGGGCGAATTTGCAGCTACTCAAATCCAAGTCCTTGGAAAAAGAGACGTATTTGAGAGTAGCCTCAGTGAAATCAATATTTTCCATCGGGTTCACGAACCTTGTCTTGTCAATTTGATTAAAAAAGAAATTTGGCTCGAACTCATTTTTAGAGTGTCTTCTAAACCACGGGCTATTAACCTCGCCCAGAAATTTGCAGTTTTTTAGTCTACTGCCGTCGAAGTCTGCTGCGTAAAGGTTGCAGTTGTCAAATTGACAATCCTCAATTGTTGGGAAGCTGAACCTAGTTTCATTCAACTTAGATTTAGAGAAACGAACATGTCGAAAATACCCTGATTCCTTTCCATCTCTGATGTTCATGAAAGAATAGGAAAGTCTAGCATCATGAAACAATACATCCTCAAACCCACACGCAATCAACTCAAGCTGTTGAAGCTGAGCATGTCGAAAGTCGATGCGGTTGAATTTGCAGTGTCTCCATTTTGTATGTTGCAGGTCGCAGTATGTGAAGTCAACGTCGGCGAGTTCAACGTTTTTAAAGCTGAGACTGCCGGAGACTTGTTTAATCTGCTTGCCTTTGTAGTCGTATTCTGAGTAGGTCTTAGGGAAACTGATACCTCTGAGGTCAAATTTACCTTCTACTTTTGCCAAACCGTCAAGGTCGCCGATGAATCGCCCATTCTTAAGCCGAGCAATAATTTGAGTTTGGAGTTTCGCACCGACGCCACTCTTCCAACGATCAATCAGACTTTGCTTTGTTTCCCGCATCGCAAGTTTATGTGCCACAACGACTCGCTAAGATGAGTGTGGGAGTGTTATGCAGCTCCCTTTCCACTGGCACTTAGCCACGCCGATGATAAAATTATAAACTGTGGCGGACAATCCAAGCCAACCAAGCTATGGTAACCTGTAAAGCCCACATTCATGTTTACCGGTGTGTTACATGCATTTCATTCCAATCGGAGTAGT
>CAYGOF010000039.1:228-10374 GCA_964351395.1 uncultured Roseivirgaceae bacterium | reverse complement strand
CAGTAACGGTCACTTTCAATTCCCTTCCTTTGGCTCCGTCTGTTACAGATGCAACACTTTGCGGAGCAGGAAGCGCAACACTGGCAGCTTCCGGCGGCATTGATGGCCAATACCGATGGTACAGTGTAGCAACCGGTGGAGCTGCCATCGCCGGTGAGGTAACCAGTAGTTACACCACTCCGACCTTGTCCACCACAACCACCTACTATGTCGCTATCAACGATGGATCCTGCGAAAGCGCCCGAACACCGGTAAATGTAACCATCAATTCACTTCCCTCCGCTCCTTCAGTTACAGATGCAACCATTTGCGAAACGGGTAATGCTACTCTCGCAGCATCAGGAGGTATAGACGGCCAATACCGATGGTACGAGGTGGCAACCGGAGGAACTGCGATCACTGGTGAAGTCAACACCACCTACACCACACCTGCTTTGTCGGCTACCACTATTTACTATGTTGCAATTAACGATGGAAGCTGCGAAAGCGCGAGAACGTCGGTGACTGCTACCATCAATTCACCTCCCTCCGCTCCGTCAGCTACAGATGCTGCCCTTTGTGAAGCCACTTCCGCAATCCTCGCAGCATCAGGAGGCGTCGATGGTCAGTACAGGTGGTATGATGTTTCGACGGGAGGAACTGCGATCGCTGGTGAAGTCAACAGCATCTACACCACACCTGCTTTGCCGGCTACCACTACTTACTATGTCGCAATTAACGATGGAAGCTGCGAAAGCGCCAGGACTCCGGTAACAGTGACTTTTGAAACAGACCTGTTACCTCCAAGTGCTACTAATGTCTCTATTTGCACACCAGAAAGCGTTACCCTAACTGCCACTGGCGCAAGCGATGGGCAATATCGTTGGTATGAGGTGGAAACTGGTGGAACAGCCATTCCGGGTGAAGTAAATGGCGCTTACATCACGCCAATGCTATCCTCGAACACCACTTATTTTATTGCAATTAACAATGGATCATGTGAAAGCAGCCGGACGCCGGTGACTGTAACTTTCACTACCGATGTAACCGCTCCCTCTGCAAGTGCGATGGACATTTGTGCCGAAGAAACAGCTGCAATAACTGCTTCCGGTGGAACCGAAGGCCAATACAGGTGGTATGAATTGGAAACAGGTGGCGCAGCCATCGGCGGTCAAACAAGCAGTTCTTTCATCACTCCTGCCCTTTCCGCGTCGACGACTTACTACGTTGCCATCAACAATGGCACTTGTGAAAGTGTGCGGATTCCGGTTTCGATAACAGTATTGGATCAGGCGGTCATCACGGCCCAGCCATCCGACGAGGAAGTAGATGTAGGTGATCCGATCATTCTGTCAATTGAAGCCTCAGGAGACAACCTGACCTACCAGTGGCAAAAGGATCAGCAGGATATACCCGGTGCATCCACAAGCCAACTGACCTTTGACGCGATTTCACTAGAGGACGCAGGCCTTTACCGTTGCCTGTTGACGGGCAGTTGCGGTAGCCAAACCAGCGAAGAGGCGACCTTAACAGTGTTGGAGCCAGACCCCGGTCCGGACCCGGAACCAAACCCCACCGACCTTATTGTTTACAATGCCGTAGCACCCAATGGCAACAATAAAAACGAGTTTTTTAAGATTGAAAACATCGAGCTTCATTCCGACAGCAGAGTCGAAATCTTCAATCGCTGGGGAACAAAGGTGTTTGAAGTTACCGGCTATGACAATACGAGTTCAAATGCCCGTTTCGAAGGAAGGTCCAATGTTGGCTCCAGTGAAAACCTGGTAGAGGGAACTTACTTCTACCTGATCGAAGCCTCTGGAAAAAAGCTTACCGGTTTCTTACACTTAAGAAGATAATATGAAGAAGCTACTCTGTATCGCTGTGTTTTTTGCCTGTTTACAGCCATGCTTTTCACAGCAGGACGCTCTGATGAGCACCTATCAGTTCAATCAGCTTTTCTTCAACCCCGCCTATGCAGGCGCCAATGAGCTCACCAGCTTCGACCTGCATTACCGCAGTCAGTGGGGCAATCTGAATGGAGCGCCTCGGACCTTGCTATTTTCAGGAAGTACCTCTGTGGTCGATAACCAGGTTGGCCTGGGTGTGTCGATCCTTCATGACAATATTGGTGTGATCGAAAAAACTGACCTCAACCTGACACTTGCCTACAAAATCGACTTGAGTGAATCGGTCAGCCTCTCTTTTGGTATGCAGGGCGGTTTGAATGCATTGAACTACAACTTCACAAAACTTAACCTTGACGATCCAACCGACGAAGATTTTATCTTCAGCGACGCCTCTTTTACTAAGCCCAATTTTGGCACAGGTATGTTTCTGACGTCGAAAAATGCTTACCTCGGGCTTTCGGTTCCCAGGCTGATAAAAGTGACCGAAGCGGTAAATGGGGTTGTCAATGAACGATACAACAGGCACTATTATTTCTCTGGTGGCTTTATCATCGATAAGATAGAAGCTATAAAACTTAAGCCATGGGCCTTGCTTCGCATCGCTGAAAATGCCCCATTGTCTTACGATGTCGGTGCCAGCGTATTAATGGCCAATGCCGTGTGGGCAGGACTCTACACCCGCAACCTGAACACAGTAGGCTTGAACCTGTTTTTCGTCACCGTGGAAGGCATCAGATTAGGCTTTTCGGGAGAAATGGCTTCCAATAACTTGGCATCTTCCAACTTCAGCACTTACGAAGTTTCCGTAGGCTATGATCTGAGAATTTTCGACAAGCAAGAGATGAGACTGAGGTATTATTGAAATTCCTACTTCACCCCCAGTTCCTCATAAACAATCCTCTGGATGGTGGGACGTACATTTAATTCGTAAATGCCGGTGCTGTTACGTGTCGGATAGACCCTGTTGGATAGAAATACATACATAAAATCGTACTCAGGGTCGAGCCAAACGAAGGTGCCGGTATAGCCAGAATGTCCGAAGCTGGATGGCGAAGCCTGCCGAGCGACACTGGAGCTTTTTGGGTTGTGCTCAATCAAGGGTTTGTCGAAGCCAATTGCGCGACGGTTGCCTTCCTGACAAAACTGGCAAACTGAGAACTTTTCAATTGTCTGTGGCGAAATATAACGTTCGCCTCCATAAGAGCCTTCGTTGAGGTACATCTGCCACATGGCTGCCAGGTCGTAAGAGCGAGCAAATAACCCTGCGTGGCCTGAAACACCATCGAGCATAGCCGCTCCTTCGTCGTGCACTACCCCATGGAGCTGTGTCATGCGGAAGTAATTATCGTTCTCTGTCGGGATAATACGATCAAGTGAATACCGTCTGCCTGCATTATAGCCCAGCGTAGTCCCTCCTATTCTATTATAAAAGTTCAAGTTCAGGTACTCCTGAAAGTCAACGCCCGTCAGGTTCTTGACGATGTCCGGATACAGATAGAAACTCATGTCAGAATATACATAACCTGGTTCCGGATTGAGCTTCGACTTTTTGATTTTCTTTAGCAGTGTCTTTTTGTAGTCTTTGTACTCATAAAGATTGTCAGTGAGCTTGATCGGAAAGTCGTCCGAAGGACTCAAAGACAAGGTGTGCCGCTTGTAGCTGCTGTCTTTTTTGTATGCAGACTGATAAAATGGTATCCAGGACTTCAATCGTGATTGATGCGTCAAGATGTCGATAAATGTCAGGTTGGCTTTATTGGACCACTTGAAATAAGGATAGTAGTCCTTCAGTCTGGCATCGAGGTCAAACTTGTTATCGTCGTGAAGCTTCATGATGGCGGCGAGCGAAGCTGTGATCTTGGTCACTGAGGCAAGGTCATAGATATCAGTCTTTTTCACCAAACGAATGCTGTCATAAGTATGAAACCCATAAGTTTTATGAAAGAATACCTTCCCTTCTTTTGCCAGCATCACTTGTCCACCTGGAAATGCTTTTTTCTCGACAGCCAGTATCATCATGCTGTCAATTCTTGTTTCTAATGTTTGGCTGTTGATGCCAAGCTCTTCAGGTAAGGTAAACTTAAAGCGAACTCCACCTTGGGTAAGCAGGCCATGTCCGGCGGGCCAACGCTCATTCACAGTCACCGGCAGGTGACCATTGGCACCTATACCTCCGAAAATAAGCTGAGCGGCCATATCTTCAGCCACTTCATGGTCCTGGTAAGTGGTAAAAACGGCATCGGCATCCGTCAACCAATCCATTTTAGCGAGTGTATATGGGTTTCGCATGGCAGCGACAACTGTGCCTTTCGTCTTCACAAGCTCCTCTAATAGGGACATCACTTCGCTCGACATGAGCTCACGGTTATTGGCACGACGACCGTAGTGAAGCCCTATCAACACCATGTTGTATCCTTCTAAGCTGTCTTTTACCTGTTGAATCTGGGCAGCACTGGCCTCATTTGACAGCACCAGGTGAGGCATTTCGGTATAATCATTTAGTCGCTCCTGAAATGGCGTAAGGCTCTCTCTTCCTATACCAAGGCTTGCCAGACGTAAAGTATCCAATCGCTTAAGGGGAAGCACGTCGCTATTGTTTTGCAGTACCGTTACGGATGCCTCAAAAAGTTGTCTGTTTAAAAGCTCGTCCTCTGGCTTATGTAAGTCTTGTATAACAAGCTCGGTGCTTACCGGCGTCCAGCTGGTAATCCCGGAAGCATACTTACCCATCAGCAACTTTTTTACACTTTCCGCTAGCCGCTGTTCGGTGATCTCCTTTTTTACGACCGCAGTTTTCAGGTACTCAAATGCCGCATCCACATCTTCCGAGAATTCAAGTCCGTCATTTCCGGCCAAAAATGCCTTTTTCTCCAGTTCACCTGATACGTGGTATTTAGTCACGCCCTTCATGTTGAGCGCATCAGTATAGATGATCCCTTTGTAGCCAAGTTTGTTTTTCAGCAAGTCAGTCACCACAGGACCTGACAAGGTGGTTGGTAAGTTAGGTGTATCATCTAAAGTTGGTATTGACATATGTGCGACCATAATACCTGACACATTCGCCTCAATCAGTTTTTTGAATGGATAGAGCTCTACACTATCTAATCGGTTCATATCGTGAGTTACCACCGGCAAATCGTAATGCGAATCGACGCCCGTATCACCATGGCCTGGAAAATGCTTGGCAGATGCCAGCACTCCTTCACTCTCCATACCTTTCATGTAGGCAATGCCACGTGCTGCCACTTCTTCCCTGTTTTCACCAAAAGAACGATAGTTGATGACTGGGTTGTTGGGATTATTGTTTACATCCACGACAGGGGCAAAATTGACATTGGTGCCAACCCTTTTCAGTTGCCTGGCAATAGCCTTTCCCATTTCTTCAATCATCGATACATCTTCGATGGCGCCAAGGGTCATCTGGTGAGGGAAAGACATGGTGCTGTCCAGGCGCATACCTACCCCCCATTCCGCGTCCATGGCAATTGAGAGAGGTAGTTTTGATTCTTTCTGCAGTCTGTTGATCAGGTTGATTTGACGAACGGGTCCACCCTGAAATACAACCAATCCCCCCACATGCCTTTCTTTGATCAGCCGGATAAGCTCCTGTGCATGAGCTTCATCCCTATTGGAATAAGCAGCCACAATCAACAATTGCCCTATCTTTTCATCCAAGGTCATTGTATTGTAGACCGAATCGACCCAGGCAGAGGCCTTTTTTACTTCATCAAGTTGGTTGAAAGGTCTTGGTAGCGGGGTTTGGGCAAAACCGGATGAGGTAATTAGAAAAAGAACAAAAGAAAAATAACTGGCTTTTAAGTAGGATGTAGGCATTATTTAATGGGTTTGTACGCTTTATTTTAGACTCTCAGCAAACAGCAAATTTACAATAAGCCGTTCTCTATAGTAGATGTCAAAATTATTTCACTTTATTAAACGGCATCAGAGCCTCCTCACACCAAGACCGGGTTGACTCGTCAGGCTCATCATACCCTCCTTAATATCAAACCCGCCTGACACCACGTCTTTGGCAAGATCAAGGCTACCGTCAAGATCTATGTATTTGGTGTGGGGGCACGAAAAGGCTACATGCAGACCAGCTGCAATGCTTATAATACTCTCGTCATTACAGCCCCACATGAGGTCGATACCAGCTTGTTTGGCTATGGTAGCTATTTCCCGGGCTGGTTGAACGCCACCGCATTTCATAAGCTTGATATTGTAAATACCGGCAGCCTTAGGCGTATTGGCCAGCGTGAAGGCATCTGCAGGGCCAACCAGCGACTCATCGGCTGCGACAAGTTGTTTCACGTAGTCTGGGAATTTACGGTAGTCGGCAATGGCTGACTGTTTAAGCGGTTGTTCTATCAATTCAATATCAAGGCCCTTGGTAGCGCTCACATATTGAATGGTCTCATCAAAATCCCAACCCTGGTTGGCATCAATCCTGATGATGGCTTTGTTGCCAATGTGCTTTCGCAAAGCAATCGTTCTTTCTATGTCTTCGTCAATGGTTTTACCCAGCTTGACCTTTAAAATTTTGAAACCACCTTTGATGAAGTCATCCGCTTCCTTATGTGTTTCTTCAATGCCCATGATCCCTATAGTGACCGAGGTCGCCATCGACTTGTGATAAACACCCAGGAACTGCACCAATGGCACCCCAAGAAACTGCGTAAAAAGGTCGTGAAGCGCTACATCCAATGCAACTCTCGAACCCGCACTGGCAGCAAAATTTTGATGGATACCATTGAGGAGCTCATAAAAGCAGGTTACGTCCGAAGCCTTCAGGAAAGACAAGTCGCTCGTAGTAAGTGTTTGGTAGCATTGATCTACATCTTCGTTCACCACATACATACTTGGGTTGGCTACCCCAAGCCCCACCAGGCCATTGTCTGCCACCAGCTCCACAATCACATTTTCGACAGCATCGACAGTCTTGTATGAAATGGAATAGGGCTTGGCCAGTTCCAGGTTTTCCTTTCGGATATTAATTTCCTTTATTCGCATTCTTTTGCTTGATCAACTCTCTAATTGGTCCCAAAATATCTTCAACACCATGCTCTACAGGTAATGCCACTGGTATCCCTAACTCTTTTTCGTATTGGTCTTTGTATTTCAATGCCTGGTCGATGGTAAGCCCACGGGTATTTAGCGTCACCGCAATCACTTTTTTGCCGTACATTTTAATTAAGTCAATATCGGCACTGATTGGAGGAATTTTTGCATCAAGATACTCAAATCCATCATAATGAATTCTTGCGGGCGCATGCTGCAAAACAACACCATCAACATCACCAGAGAGCAAAAATTCCGCACCACATGGCCCACTAATATTACGTAAGGCTGCCTGCCCTTCGATCACCATCAAATCAGGATTGATCTCATTGTCGCAGGAAACCAAAGCATTCTCCAATTCGCCAGAAACATAATCGTTGTAAGTTGAATCAAGAATGAATCCGTACTTCCACCCCTGCATCCAACCTGTTTGTCCTGTGTAAATCATTTCTGATTTCATGCCTTCTTTGCGAATGGCCTCCACAATAAACTTAGATGTCGTTCTTTTGCCCAGACCACAGTCGGTGCCCATCACCGCTATTTTGGCGGCCTTTACTTTGTACACTTCCCCAGTCCAGAACTTAAGGTATTTTCTTTCTCTTGGCTGCCTTATATCATGAATGGTAACCCCTTTCTCCTTCGCAAGCGTTGCCAGTCGTTCATTGTCATTCAAAAATGAATGCAGACCACTAACGATGTCCATCCCGTTTTCTATCGCTGTAACGACGTCTTCTTCCATTGGCTTAGGGAGTTGACCGCCTTTGGGGGCCACTCCTACCACGCAGTTTTCAGCTTTACCACCTGCGGCAATAAACTCCTTTACGTTTTTATAAATTGGAATACCTCTTTTTCGGCCGTCTAATACGGTACCAGCATCCTGCCCAAAAAAGACAGGGTCGATGACTGCGAGAATCTCATACCTAACAGAGCCTCTGATGAGTCCGTGAGCAGTTTTGGCCGACTTCGTATCGAAGCTGCCATTGGACAATACGATTGATTTTAGTTGCATAGGTTGCGAAAAGACAGATAATAAACTCCAAAACACAAAGAAATCACAAATTCAAAATATAAAAACGCAAAACGTCGAATTGAGAAAGTATTATTAAAAACAGAAAGGCAATGTTGCTAAAATTATTTGATTCGCTCTCTCAATTACTAATGCTATTTGAGTTTTTGCTGTCTGCAATTTGCTGCTTTCCTCGTCTCCGTAAATTTTATTAAAATTCTACACTCTTCGTTCATAAATTAGAATTTTTCACTGAAGCATTATTTATTCGGGGAATGGTAAGGATAGCAGCCAGAAAAAAGCACATGAAATACATAGGCACGATATTGTTGAAACGGAAAATCGCTTATTTGAAATGTCCTATCATGACACTGGCGTTGTCGCTCCTATTGATACAGTTTTCCTGCTCACCGAAGCTTGTAATAAGTAAAAAAATAGTCCTCAAAAAGATGGTGAGGTCCAGCCCTGAATTTGCTGACCACTTTACTGGCTTTGTTCTTTTTGATCCGCAAACGAAGACGTATCTCGCCAGCCAAAATGCTGATCGATACTTTACTCCTGCATCCAATACCAAGCTTTTCACCTATTATGCGGGCCTGAGGCTTTTGGGTGATTCCATTCCAGCATTGAAGTATGCTGAAGTCAATGATACCATCTTTTTCACGGGCACAGGCGACCCTACTTTTTTGCATCCTGATTTTGAGTACCAGCCAGCCTTTGCGTTACTCGCAGATACTACGAAAGCTTTGATCTGGCACCCAGAGAATTACAAAGACCCAGCTTTCGGTCCGGGTTGGTCCTGGGACGACTACCAGTACTACTATCAGCCTGAAAGAGCTGGCTTGCCGATATATGGTAACTTTATCAGGTTCAGCAAACTGCCAACGGATTCCACGCCCACCGTGAGTCCTCCTTTTTTTCAAGAGTTTGTGGAAACAAGGCCTTTTGAAAAGCAGCGGACCATGGTAGAAAGGGATCTTAGCTACAATTCTTATCTGTTTTACAGCCCTGAGAAACAAGATACTATTGAAAGAGATGTCCCTTTTAAATATTCATACACGTTAGGACGGGAACTGCTGCAAGACACTTTAAAAAAACCAGTCATTTTCGGGTATAAGCCAGAAAGCCTTCCCTGGAAAACCTTGAAAGGATATCCCTCACAAAAAGTCTATCAAGCCATGCTATGGCCCAGCGACAACTTCTTTGCAGAACAAATTCTGGTCATGTGTTCATCTGGATTCGGCGATACACTCAGCGGCAACAATGCCCTTTGGTATGTTAAAAACAACTACCTCAACAATTTACCGGATCAGCCGATCTGGCAGGATGGATCTGGTTTGTCGAGGTACAATATTTTTACGCCACGCAGTTTGGTGGCTCTGCTGGAAGAAACTGCTACACTTGTTGATCAACGAGAATTGTTCAGGACATTGGCGATCGGAGGCCAGGCAGGAACTATCAGAAATTGGTATGCGGGTAAAACAGAGCCCTACGTTTTTGCTAAGACAGGCACCTTGAGTGGAGTACACTCTCTTAGCGGTTTTATTAAGACCAGCTCAGGAAAGGTGCTTATTTTCAGCTTCATGCACAATAACTATCCTGGGTTCACCAACCCGATCAGACAGCAAATGCAGGAAGTGCTTGAGTTTATAAGGGATAGGTATTGAAAATATTTGATACCAACACACTGTTATCCAAATACATCAAAACGGCTTTTTGATGGGCAATTACTTTACCTACATCATTACAAATTCGACAAAGTCGGTCCTTTATATCGGAATGACCAATGACCTTGAACAAAGGATTGTTGAACACTACCTGAATCGGGGAAAGCAGAAAACCTTTGCTGGCAGGTACTACTGCTATCATCTAGTGTGGTACGAAAGGTTCAACAATCCAACCCATGCGCTGGAGCGAGAAAAAGAAATCAAGGACTGGAATAGAAAAAGAAAAGAAGAGTTGATTATATCGTTCAACCCTGAATGGAGGTTTTTAAACAGTGAGATAACGTCTTGGCCGCCAGATGCAGGGATTACTTCGAGGTGACTAAACATCCCCATTTAGCTCGCATTTCAGGGAAAGGTTTGATAAAACTACCTGGATGTGTGATAAGGGTCCATAGGCTTTTGATAACGCAGAAGATTTCTCCGCTTTGCTACGAAATAGCTGCAATCGAAGCTTTGCTACTAGAAA
>CAYGOF010000039.1:0-128 GCA_964351395.1 uncultured Roseivirgaceae bacterium | reverse complement strand
CGCAGGAATCTTATACGTAAACAAAAGTCAATGCTGTTAGCAAAATAGATACTTCGTGAATGTCCTAAAGTATAAGATTTCTCCGCTTTGCTACGAAATAGCTGCAATCGAAGCTTTGCTACTAGAAA
>CAYGOF010000038.1:6262-10675 GCA_964351395.1 uncultured Roseivirgaceae bacterium | reverse complement strand
CAGCTGTTATTTCGTACCTAAAACCATGAAGAAGTTTTTTATTGCATTCTCATTGATTACGATTGCCTTGTTTTTACAAGATTGTAGTAGCGGCGAAAAGGAATCTTCACAAGAAGAAATAAGCTTTGGCGCTGCATCACCGGGTATTGATTCTATCCACAATCCGGATTATCCCAATATGCCGTACGTGAAGTGGGAAGTGTGGTATCAGCAAACGTATAGAGACACCTTGCAGCGTGGGCCAGCTTTGAATACCATTGTTGGCATTGATCGAGTGGTGAGGGTAAAGTTTGTGTATAAGCAAGGCAAGCGGCCAGTAGGTGAAGAAGAGTTTAAGTTGTTGACTCCGGAGGCTGACCGTTTAATACACACGGTACGTATCAGATGATGTTTTAAGGGTAGCTCTTTTATGAAAGCGTTTGGGCATAGCTCAAGCGCTTTTTTTATTGTCCTTTTTTATCGGTCTATCCCTCACCAACTTTGCTATATGGATAACCAGATAACTGTTAAGGACATGTTGAAGGAAATGGAGACGGGGGATCCTTTCTCTATTAAGTATATAACCTTTGACCGGCAGCGAAAAAAAGGCGGGCACATCGAGCAATATAAAGAGGCTGTACTGCTGATAAAACCAGTTCTTGTAATCCAACCCGAGAGCGAAGGGAGGTCTCCCACTTTGATTGAACAAAAGAAGAAAAAGCTAGAACGACTTCGGAAAAGGCCAAATCATAAGGAGTGGTATACGCGTAATATCCAACTCATGGTGAATGGCCACCCTACTGGAGAACGTCGGAAAATACACCCGCCATTAGTGGTTTTATTTAACAACAAAATTGTAGTGGCATGAGTAATGCGCATACGGTAATTGATGTAGTTGAACACAATGGCCAGACTAAGGCGCATGTGAGTTATACAAAGGTTTACTCCGCTGGATATACCCCTGGTTTTGGTACAGACACTAACCCTATGAAAACACCCAACATTCAACCGTTGGAGTCTCAGCAAGGGTTTATGTGGTCACCATGGGGCGATCGTCCTGGAAGGGATGATCTTCCAAAACGAATTACGGATAGAGTATACAATGTAGCTATTGCTGGAAGAACCATCTACGACCTGGCTCGTATGGCATATGGCAATGGCTTGGCGTATTATAGCAACAAACAATTACGCGAAACGGGGAAAGTTGAACGGCACTACGAGCCAGAGATCGAGCGATTTATCCAGGAAAACTTCTTGGGCAATGAATGGCTCAAGCCTCAGCTCGTTGATTATCGTTTTTTCATGAATAGTTTTAGTGAGATGATCATGAATAAACGAAAGGATCTGATCACTAATATCTTTCACAAAGAAGCCGATTGTTGCCGGGTGAGTTTGCAGAATACGAAGACATTCACAAATGATTTTCTATTGTATTCTGCCGACTTCAGCCTGGGCCGTGGCACTGTTGACCCTGATCGCATCAATGCCATCTATCTTTTACAGCGACACCTCGGCATGGATTGGATCACCAACAAGCTACCTGGTTATAAGTTTGCCTGGCACAGCCGACTCCGGACGCCGGGATCCTTGACTTACACTATGCCATTTTGGATAGGACTATTCCGGGACGGTGGATGGATGGATGTATCAAAGTCGGTGTCAGAAGTGGTGCATTCGATGATGATCAACCAGGTGCGATTGAAGTATCAAATACTAATACCTGAAGATTATTTCACGATTAGATACCGCGACAGTTGGCAGACAATGACCGACGAACAGCGCCAGAAGGCTATTAATGACCTGGTGGATGATATCAATACCAAACTGAGCGGCACAGATAATGCATTTGTGTCTATCTCCACGGTATTTCAAAGAGATGGGATCAATGGCGATAAGGGGCGAATAGAGATTGTGGCGATCGATGACAAGATAAAAAAAGATAGTTGGGTGCCTGGCTCTGAAAAAAGTGATGCGCAGGTTGTGCAAGGGCTGGGTGGCCACCCGAGCATGGTTGGATTGGCACCTGAGGGCGGCAAGATGGGCGCCGGATCCGGATCGGATAAACGTGAGGTGTTCAACACAGAGATTACCAACAACACTTTTGACCAGGAGCTCATCCTGGAACAAGTGCAGTTTTTGGCAAATTTCAATTCGAGGGCAAACCCAAAGTGGGATGTAACATTTTTTATTGACCATACCTTTCATACCACTACCAATCAGCAAGAAAGCGGACTGGTACCGTCTGAAAACCAATTAAATCCTACCGTGTAATGGCTACGTATATCTTCCAAAATATTACAAGTTTCAAAGAGCACGTAGGCGGTGCTGTTAACCAAAGTTTGTCGCTGAACAGCTTGAAGCCTTGGATTGAAATGGCCACACAAGACCATATTATTGGTTGGCTAGGAAAAGATATGTGGGATGACCTGGTGGCTGCCGTGGAAGCAGATACTTTATCCACTGAACAAGGAAACTTGCTACCCTACGTACAACGACCGGTGGCGCTACTATCTATGTACGAGTATAGCAAGATTGGTACGGTTCAATTTGGAGAAGGTGGAATGTATCGACAGGAAAATGAAGGACTGAAATCTCCTTACAAATACCAGGAAGAAGCTTACCGAAAACAGATGATTCACCATGGCTATGAAAGCATTGAAAGAATGCTGGTATTCCTGGAGGACAATGAAGCGGATTATCCTTTGTGGCAGGCTGATTCAGCTTATCAACGCAACAAAACACACTTCATCAATACTGCTGTGGATTTTAGGCAGCGATATGGTAAGCAGCTTGGTAGGTATCTTTTTGAGCAACTAAGACCCATCATCAATGAGGTAGAATTGTTTGCCATCCTGCCAACAATTGGACAGGACCAGTATAACGATCTTAAGGAAGGGATATTATTGAAGGCCCTCAGCGCTGACGAACAGGAGCTGATTGGGTTGATTCAGAATGTAGTTGTCCACTTCACTATGCAGGAGGCTCTGGAGCGCCATTGGGTGCAGTTTGAAGGGAACCGGGTGGTGCAGCTAGAATCATTAGAGCCGCAGGGTTTTGAACGTGCAGGGTCCGCTGCAAACACTCCTTTCAGCATAAAATGGCAACACCACCGGCTTCTAGCTAATCGACACATTAGTTATGTCCGTCATTACCTGGAGAGCCGCCTGGACTTGTTCCCGCTATACGCGGCTCATTTGGCTGAAGAGGTAGCAGCTGCAAGCGAAACATCCACCGCTACAGATGAAGAATTGTATTACAGCGACCGATATTTTGGCGCCTTTCCTATCCATGGTGGTACGGATCCAGCTCCAAAAGTGAATGGCATTAAAAATATTTGATATGGAATTTTGGTACCTGTTTATTTTCCGTGCAGCAAGTGGCATACAGAATGGTTTAGGATATGCTAACTATAAGCTTACTCGCACAATTGTAAGTGTTGTGTTAATCATTATACTTGTAGTGACGGCTATACAGTTTTTGCTGATTGGAGGTGTCGATTGGCTTAGTGTAGTAGCTTTCATCGGTGTGGTAATTAGTATCGTAGGCATATGGGGTGTCGAGGATAGTTTCGATCCTGATTATCGCTGGTTTCCTACAGACATTCACTTGTGGGAATTACTGGCCACCGGGGGGATCAGTGTCGCATGGGTGGCCATGGGAGGAAATATATACCTCATTATAGCGAGTGTATATCCTTCTTTGTTGTTACACAAAGCGGCTATCAACATAATACCTAGGCTGGCCAAAATGCCGTGGCGTGAAGCTATTCGCTACTTTTTCGATCACCAAACAGATGATGCCACCGGGAAAACATTTCGTATACCATTGCTTAATATTTCTATTCCAAGACTGTCGCTGAGAGGCCGCAAAATTTTGGCAGGCATTAGTCTTGTGGCCGCAGTAGTGATAGCATTCACACATTGGCGGTTAGATATTTACAGCATCATGAAAATGCTTGGCCTATGACCGATCCTTTCAACCCTAGCCCTCGATTGGGTGACCGGCTAGAGGAACTAGAAAACAAGTTGCGCGACTTTGGCAAGATTACAAGACAGGAATTACTGTTCAAGTTGGCAGCATTCGGATTGAAAGATCGAGCTGAAATATCAGAGTCACTATACAGTAGTGTTCGAAATCTGCTGCGCAAAAGGAATGGTGATATCGAAGGTGTTGGCTGGAGCTTTGCCAGGCATGGTATCTTTTTTGAGCGCGGAGTTGGTAAAGGCAGGCCTGTGGGTAGTGCAGCTGCAGCTAAGGCGGCAAACCCCTGGTTATACCCTACTATAGATTCGTCGATAAATAAGCTGGCCGACTTGCTGGCAGAAGAATACGCGGACATTGTAGCGGCTGAGCTGGTGATCCGGATTCCTGGGGTAATAGACACAACTATAAGATAATGGCACGTAGGCAGGCAACGATATTCATCAATGGGAA
>CAYGOF010000038.1:2761-6162 GCA_964351395.1 uncultured Roseivirgaceae bacterium | reverse complement strand
TTTGCCAACAATACGGATACCGTTGTCAGGAAGCAAGCCGAGTTATCTGCCAAAATCACCCAGATCAAAGAGAACCTGGCTACACTGCTTATCCCCGTTTTCCAACGCCTCATCGGAGTAGTTGAACCATTCGTGGATTTAATCACCCGATTTACGACCATACCCGTGGTAGAGAAGCTGGAGGAAGAACAACAAGCGCTCAACCTACTGGTGACTCAAATCACTGAGGCTAACATCAGTCAGGAAGACCGGAACAAATTAATAACTCAGCTTCAAAATAAGTACCCTGATTTCTTAGGCAACCTGAATGCGGAAACCGTTACTAACGACCAATTGGCTGATCGACTAAGAGAAGTGAATGATCAGTATATTTTCAAAATTGCCCTGCAAAAAGAAGATGACAAAATCCAAAAGGCAGCAGAGAAAACAGCCAATGCTCAAAGAGAATTAGCAAAAAAAGATTTAGAAACTACTCAGAAGTTGCTAAAACTTAATGAGGAATATAGGTTGGGTTTAGACTTTACCAATAAGAGCCTGCAAGAGCGTATCGATATCACCAAAGAAGGCCTTAGGGCATTCCAGGAGGAAGGTGGTAATATTGGCCTTGACCTGGCCGCATTAGAAGCCAGTGGACGTAAGGTGATAGAAAGCCGTGTCGATGCAAGAAAAGATGAGCTGGAGCAATTGAAACTAGCTAGGGAAGAGATTAAGAAGAATCTAGCTGCCGAACTGGGCATAGACTTGAATGCTAACACCAGCACCAGTACTCCGGCTGCTAATAATTCAGCATTGAAAGATGCCGCTGAACTGGAAGAAAAGAAAAAGATAGCCGAGGAATCGGCTAAGGAGTTGGAGAAGAAACAAGAAAAAGAACGCCAACTTGTAGAAGATCACCTACAGCAGCTCAAAGAAGCAGAAGCGAAGTTCCGAGAAGAGTTAAGGGTATCTACCCTAAGTGAAGACGAGCAGGCCTTAGCTCAGATTCGCCAGCGATACCAAAAAGAAATAGACCTGGCCAAGGAGTTGGAAGAAAAAGGTATCACCGAAGCCACCGCCCGGCGGTTTGAGTTGATGCGGATCAGAGATGAAGAGATTGATCTATACCAGGCAAACAAAGCGCAGGAGCGGCTAGATAAGCAGTTGGAGCAGTTAGAGGCGGAAGAAGAATTAGAAATTGAAAATCTGTTTGATTTCTTAGATAGAAAAACAGAGGCTGAAAACACGATTAAGGAGGAATTAAATGAAGCTTTATTAGAAGAAAGAGATTTACAGTTCTTGCAACTGAAGGACCACTATGATGGATTGATTGCTTTAGCTAAGGATTATGGTATTGAAACCACTGATATTACTAAAGCCTTTGAGAATAAAAAGACTAAAATAGAAGAGGAAGAACAGAAAAAAAGGAAAAAACTTGAAGAAGATTTAGTTGATGCTAGGCTTAATAATTTCAAGGCGGTTAGTGATGGACTTTCTCAACTGGTTGGAGAAAACGAAGTGTTAACAAAGGGATTGTTTTTGTTTGAAAAAGGAGTAGCCGCTGCTGAAATAATAATCAATTTGCAAAGAGAATTGTCTACAATATCAACTACTGTAGGAGCATTCCCTGTATTGGGTGCAGCCCTGGCTGCTGCTGCTAAGGTTAGGGCAGGCATTAGATTGGCCACCATAGCAGGTACAGCCATTCAAGGGATAGCACAAAGAAAAAAAGGAGGATACTTTGATGTTACCGGCGAAGATGATGGCCGCCAATACCATGCCCGGTACATTGGCGACCCTAAGACGGGCATGCTACCCCCTTACCCCGTAGTACTGGCCAGTGAGGCCGGGCCGGAATACTTTGTCAGTAACCGGGATCTTCGCCATCCAAAGGTGCTCAACCATGTCCGGGCTATTGAGAATATCAGGAAAGCCCGTGTACCACAATTTCAGGATGGTGGCGCCAATGCGCCATTGCCTGCTGGCATTGACAGCAACCCACAGACAGATGCCGAAATGCTAAGCCTGCTAAGAGAGATCAGCGACAAGCTTAATAGCTTCAATGCTGTACTTGATAATGATACAATCATCGGTATTATTCGACAATACAACAAATTGCAATCAGCCGCCGGTGGCACATTATTATAATGATATGACACCAAAATCATTCACAACGGCTATCAGAGAAACCTTTGGCGGATATCCGGCCAATAGCCACGGCTGCCTGAAATTTGCTGACATACTGAAAGGTATATTTGGAGGTGAGCGATATTATAACGGGGATCACTTTGTTGTGAAAATAGAAGATCGATACTATGACCTATTTGGAGATTATGGCCCTGATGATACGGTAAGGTACATGTATGGAGGCTCACTCCAGGAATTTCCGATAAGCGACTTTTTGCATGAAGATGAATTTGGACAACATCATTTACATAAGTCATTTAATACATAGCTATGACACCTGACGAACAAAAATTATTCACCAAAACCTGGAACGCTTTGCCAAGTGACCTCCTAAGCGAAGAGGAGAATTCGGCTTTCTCTGATGAGTACAAGGAGCAAATAGATTATGATTACCTCAGTGGCCGCAACTGGTGCACCGTCGATGGCCGGCCAGAGTTTTTTGAAGAAAACTACTAAGAAATGTGCCAATCAAAAGTTTGTATTCCTAAGTTTATCACACAAATGGCGCCCTCTGCTGCTGGCGAAATTGCTAAATTTTGGCAGCCTGGGCAGGTGCTTACCGTATCTTTTTTGGATGCAACTACGGCCCAGGAAGAATACGCTGTAGCTAGCGCCAACGAGTGGATGAAATACATGAGCGTTACATTTGACTTTATTACCATCGGTAATGCTCAGGTACGCATAGCATTTGATGAATTGGATGGAGCGTGGTCTTATATCGGTAGAGATATTTTTAAGGTTTCGAAGTCCCGACCTACAATGAACCTGGGATGGACCGATGGAGGCGTTGGCGAACATGAGTTTGGTCATACCCTGGGACTCATCCACGAACACCAAAATCCGGAAGGCGGTATAAAATGGGACCGAGAAGCCGTGATCAAAGACTTATCGGGCCCGCCAAACTACTGGGACTTAGATACGATTGAGTTCAATATCTTTGAAACCTATAGTCGATCTAGCATCAATGGCACAAAAGTAGATCCGAAATCCATTATGATGTACAGTATCCCAAAAGAATGGACACTGGACGGCTTTCAAACGGGATGGAATACTACCCTATCTGATACAGACAAAGCCTTCATATCTTCGGTATACTATCCATTAGTGCCAGAAGAATCAGGACAACTGATCGATGTACTGCGCCGGGTATTCAAGACAGAGAAAGAGCTCTTAAAGCTACGCAAGCTATACGAACAAAACCTCGTAGCTATTGGCGAAGAACTTGGCTTACCAACTAC
>CAYGOF010000038.1:0-2661 GCA_964351395.1 uncultured Roseivirgaceae bacterium | reverse complement strand
CTTTTATTACCACACCAACTTGAAGCGCTGACTAAGTTATTATCCGCCACTACTCCGGAGGTATTACTTTGTCACTTTCGTAGCTTCTATGACGGCTTCGTATACAATGCCAATGGTAATGTAGAAATCGAAGATCATCACTGCTACCGCGAGCTTTCCAGCTTCCTGGAAACGCTACGTACCGCTCCCGTTCACCAGCCTTGTTAAGAAGATAAAAAAAGCCAGGTTCGAATGCAAGTGCAGGAACCTGGCTTAACTTTGATTATGTAACCAAATTTGTTCGTTATGACAAATATAGTGAATAACAATTTAATTGAATTAGATTTTGAAGGCATTAATATTGCCTGCCCACTACAAGAAGGCCACCGGATGGTGCCCGTTAAGACGGTTTGCCAGATCATTGATGTGGACTTTGTTAAACAAAACAACTGGTTGAAAAAGCATGAATATTTTGCTCAGTTATATAACCTAGGGTATACAACTGGAGCTGATGGAAAGCAATATGAAATGAGGTGTTTACCAATGTTTGATCTGCTTTCTTGGTTATCAAGCATTACGGATAATCAACGAAAAGAAGGGTCTAAAGAAAAGCAATTCGCCTTCATGGCTTGGCTCCGAAATGAAATGTTATCCATGTATAAGCTCATTGAAGTATTTCAGGAGGAAAACAAGTATGAACTAGACTTGATTGAAGAAAAATATAGACTTGTAGATGAATTAGATGGTTTTTCAAAAGAAGTAAGCCGAATAAAAAACCATTTGAAAAAGATAGATTCCTCATTAGAGGAAGTCAGGTCTAAGCGATTTACGGGGCAGACTGCTTTGCCATTTCCTAAACAATAAAAAAGCAAATCATGGAATTAGTTTCAGCAAACAAGATGAGAGAGTTGGCCAATCATGTTAAATCTGAAATCCCTACCGGATTAGGATTCTGTATTATAATTTTCCCAATGGATACGAGCGACGGCATCTATAACTATATTTCTAATGCGGAGAGGGAAAGCATGGTGAAGGCGTTAAGGATTAAAGCAGATCAGCTTGAGTCTGGGATGCCGTTTAAAACACCTGAGGGCAATTAAAACAGTCTTTAGCGCCCCAAAATTGGTTTGTTTTTGGGGCGCTAAAGGTGATTATTATCTCAGTTATATAGTCTAGACTATACAACTGGCGCCTCTGACAAACGATATAAGGTGAGTTGTCTTATGCTTTATCAAACCAATATCCCCAACAACTCCTCTCCTATTAAATCATTATCCAAGGCTTTAATCTCCCTGTTTACACTGTATAAACTCTGACAATAAAGCTGTGTAGTGGCCAAGTCATTATGCCGAAGCTGCTTCATTATCTCCAACGGATTGACTTTCTTTTTGAAAAGCTCCAGTGCACCGGTATCTTTCCAGGAATATAGCGACAACCCCTTTATGTCTAGTATTTTTTTATCCTTCCTAAGTTCTTTTAAGATTCTGGCATGCCTGGCATTCATGGTATTGCGGCCTGCTGCTTTATCCTTATGCGGCTGAATGGACACCCCAAAAATTACCCAACTTTGGTCATAAGTGTGTAGTTTATACCGTTTCAATATCGGCAACAGTACATCCGGAATCGTCACTATTGAATTTTGTTTGTTCTTTGTAATGTCAGCAGGCAGCCTGATCAGCCCCTCCTTTAAATCGATCATATAGAATTGAAGACGTAACAACTCAATTGGCCGTATGAAACAATAATACTGCAGTAAGATTGCCAACAATAGCCACTTATCTTTCTTTGCAATCTCCTTAATGACCAGGTCTTTCTCTGTATCAGAGAATGCTCTTCGCTCTTTCCCATTATGTTTCTTCTTTTTGAAATCAGCAAACGGATTAACACGTATATAATCCCTATCAAGCAGCTCCTTAAACAATGCCCGTGTACGCTCCAGGTAATTATTGTAAGTTCGATTCCCTACCCCCCTATCAAACACAGCATAGTCCATGTAAGCCATCGCGTGTTTTCTTTCGAATGCCCCCACGTTCATATCCTCCCATTGATTAAGCTTGATAAATTCGCAGAATATAGCCGCCGTTGATTTGTAACACTCCACCGTACGGGGCCTATCCGTATTACACTTAATCCCTTCAGCCACACCAATAGCATCTAAGATATTAGTATAAGAAGCATCCGCCTTAAATGCCTCCTCAAACGGGAATCCAAACGGAAGTTTAGCATTGATTTGGGATATCAACAATTCAGCGTTATGTGCTCGTTCTATGAGGTCTGGTATCCTGTTAAGGTCGTATGTTTCTCTAATCCTCACCCGTTCCCCTACACTAGGATCGAGCTGATAAAAAACAATGTACCATCTGTGCCCCTTGACTAAACGAGCTGGAAGGAAGGTCTTAATCTGAGTTTTAGCCATTTTTTTTTACCCACACTATTGGACTGTGTCAGTAAAGTGTGTCAGCAAAAAAGCTAATAATAAACCCTAAAACACTCTAAATCATGTATTTGTAAAATAATTTACTGCGTAATGTGCCGAAGGCGGGAACAAGCACAATTTTACGCCAACCTCTACCCTTTCCTAATCAATGATTTACAAATAGGAATTACTATGATTTACCCACTTTTTAACCCTGTTTACTAGCCTACTGACACACTTCTGACACAGTGTCAAATGAAAAAAAA
>CAYGOF010000037.1:0-14892 GCA_964351395.1 uncultured Roseivirgaceae bacterium | reverse complement strand
TCACACAGAAGGATATTTTGACGCATTCATAGCAAAGTATAGTAGCACAGATGCATTGCTTTGGATGAAGCCGATGTGGACCAGAGGGCCTTTCATTAATCAAGGTAGTGCGAAAGATCCTCATCTAAGATTTAACGATATCACCATTGGAGCAGATGGAAATGTCTATATAGTTGGAGACATTTTGGGCACAGCAGATGGGATAGGAGATCAGGTAACTGGTTTTGTTGTTATAAATGGAGAGTTTCCAAGAGCGTTTGCAAAAGGATTGACCCCTGCCGGGGATGTGATTTTTAATGCACGTAATGAACATGGCATTATCATAAGTGCTTCAACCGGTGAGGGAATAGCAGTTGACGGATCGGGTAATGTATTTATTACAGGGTTTCAGTCTGGTGAGGTCAATGGTATAAGTTCAGGATCTCAACAGCATGCTTACTATGCAAAATTCAATAGCTCGGGAGTGCGTATCAATCAAGGATGGATGATACAAACCTCAACTACTCCTTCGGATTTTAACTCGAACAGACATTCTCGAGGAAACGCCATCGCTGTTGATGGGTCTGGCAGTATATACATCACAGGTTTTTTTGGTCAAAGCGCTGACTTTGATCCTGGCGCAGGAACAAATATTATCAATTCAGTAAATCTAAAAGACGCTTTCATCGCCAAATGGACCAGCAGCAACGCCCTCTCCTGGGTAAGGACGTATAGCACGGCTTCCGAGGGAACTGAAATTGAGTTAGATGCCAATGGGAATGTATATGCAGCCATTGGCAATAATTTTATCAAATTAACCAATGCCGGAGCAGATAGTTGGAATCGCAATTTAGGGTATGCTCATAGTTTTACCATCAATGCCAGCAACGAATTATTGGTAGCACGTACAAATACGGAATTGCGCTTTTTGAAACTTAGTGCAGCCAATGAAATACTGTATGAAATAGCACCAACTTATGTCTCAGGAAGCTCGACAAACGTCAATAGAAGCTTTGTCGGTGAGTATGGTAATGGAGACGTTCGTTGGATAAATAAATCAGTTTCCAACTACAACTATGGCAATGGCCCTAGTGGTGATCTTGCGGATGGCGCTTTCATCAGGTATGGTATAGCCAATACTGCCCCTACAAATATTATTCTTAGTGCAGCATCCATTAATGAAAACAATGCGGTCAATGCCGTGATTGGCTCACTGACCAGCACCGATGCAAACCCTGGTGACAGCCATACATACAGTTTGGTAGCCGGTACAGGAAGCACAGACAATGCGAGTTTTAATATTTCAGGTAATCAACTGCGAGCAAGCGTTGTTTTTAACTACGAAGCCAAGTCAAGCTATAGCGTTAGAGTAAGAACCTTCGACGGCACCGAATCCTACGAAAAGCCCTTCTCAATCAACATTTCCGATGCTAACGATGTGCCCTATAATCTTCTTCTTAGTGCCAATACAGTCAACGAAAATAATGCTTTAGGCACGACAATTGGAACTTTCACTGTGAGCGATACAGACGTTGGGGACACTCATACCTACGGATTGGTGGCAGGAGAGGGCGGCACTGATAATGCAAGCTTCACAATTTTTCAGGGGCAGTTGAAAGCGAATACTGTTTTTGACTACGAGTCGAAAGCCACCTACTACATCAGGGTAAGGGCAAGTGACGGGCAGGCAAGCATAGACTCACAATTTACCATCACCGTCAATGACCTGGTGGATACGGACATTGACGCCCCGGTAGTTGAAAGCCTGAGCCCTGCGGATGGCACAAGCAACGTCCCACTAGATGGTACTTTGGTGGTTACGTTTGATGAGAACATTGACTTGCAAGCAAGCGGTGGCTATGTAAGAGTAAGAAAGCTTTCCAACAATGCAGTTGTGCTTGAAGGAAGACCCCTCTTCGACACCGACATTTTCACAAAAGAAGGGAATACGCTTTCTTTTTCGCTGGCCGATTTTACAGGAACAGCGCCAGCGTATGGTACAAACTACTATGTGACCATCGACGAGCATACCATTGAAGACGAGGCGGGCAATTATTATGACGGATTTGCTGACAATTCCACCTGGGATTTTACAACATCTACCGAGCTCGAAAGTGATGTGACAGCGCCGGTTATCGTGGGGTTTGATCCAATCAGCGGGTCGAGTGATTATCCATATAACAGGGGCACGCTATCGATGACATTCTCAGAACCGGTGGTTGAAAGACCCGATGGTCAAAAGGTGTTTTACCTGAGGAATATTGTTGGCAACACGACCATAGCACAATTTGCCATTGGTACTTCTGATGTAACTATCAGCGGAAATAAGGTCACATTAAACAACGTGCCTGACCTTAATCCGGATATCACATATTGGGTTCAGTGCCCCCTGCTGGATACTTTTACGGATCTCGCCGGCAATCATTTTGTAGGCTGGAGTGGCAATACTTCTACCTGGCAGTTTACCGCACGATCGGGTGCGGCGGTGATCAGCAGGAGCCCCGCTCATGCCAGCACGAATATACCCACTTACGCCAACGTGGAGATCGTTTTTGATCAGGAGGTTTTTCTGGCTCCGTGGGTGAACCAGTTTGCTTTCATTTCCCTGAACGGCTCGAATGCGTACAATTTCACAGCTTCAGACGAGGGAACGACATGGACAAAAAATGGAAATGCTTTGGTGCTTAATCCATGGTTTGACTTTGCAACCAATGCCACTTACAAAGTAAGGGTTTACGGCCTCGTGAACAGTGCTGGGGAGCCGGTGAAGGCCTCCGAGTATGTGGAATGGGAATTTACCACGGGTACTCAGGTGAACAATGCCCCAACAGGGATTACACTCTCTAAAGATAGAATCACCGAAGGAAATGCGATTGGTGCGGTTGTCGCCAGCCTGTCTTCCGCCGATGCCAACAGCTCCGACGTACATAGCTATAGTTTGGTGAGCGGCCAGGGGGACAGTGGAAACAGTTCATTTACAGTTCTTGGAAACCTGCTGGTGGCGGCTGAATCTTTTGACTATTCTGCACAGGATTCCTATTCGGTCAGGATCAGAACCCTGGATGATAAAGGCGGGTACTTCGAATCCTATTATGGCATTAGTATCAACACGGCGCCCAGTGATATCACTATTACAAACAGCTCAATTAATGAGAACAACTCAGTCGGTGCGATTATTGGCTACCTCGGGACTACGGATCAAAATATCGGGGATACATTTTCTTACAGTTTGGTGGAGGGCGATGGCAGCCACGACAATGGAAGCTTTACGTTAGTAGGCACTACACTGAAGGCCAACGCTGTTTTTGACTATGAGACCAAAAGCAGCTACAGCATACGTGCCCGTACGTTTGATGGTATCGCTTATTTCGAGAAAATTATCACTATCAGTATTAACTACGTAGATACACATGCGCCGACTATCACCGACCGTTGGCCAGTAGACGATGCAACCGGAGTGCCCATTGATGCGGATTTGGTGATGATTTTTAATGAGCCGGTGAAAGCAGGAAATAGCTTCATTTATTTAAAAGAAGTAGGCCAAAGTTTATCTACCCTCTATGGGTTAGTCGAAGAGGGTAGCAGCCTATTTGCGGTTGACGGAAACACGTTAACCATCCATCTGTCTCAATACAATGGCGTCGCTCCTGCTTACAGCACATCCTATTACGTTGAATTTTACTCAGGTGCTATTAAAGACCTGGCAGATAATTCTGCGCAAGGGTTTTCGGATCCTACCGTGTGGAATTTTACCACAATGCCTGAGCCAGACAATGAAGCGCCGACGAGAACGTCACTTTCTCCAACCAACGGTGCAGTTGACGTAGCTAAGAATACCAACCTTGTCATCACTTTCAACGAGGCAATAGCGCTCGGATCAGGAGAAATCAAATTGCTGGATAAATGGGATAACACCATTGAAACCTACTCAGCGTCAGCAAATTCCTCAAGATTGAACTTTTCTGGCAATCAGCTTACGATAGACCCGACAAACGAATTATTGGCCAATCAGGAGTTCTACGTGTTAATTGGTTCCAGTGCCATTGTAGACTTGTCCCAAAATCCGTACGCTGGAATCTCAAGCCAGGCGATCTGGCATTTCACAACACTGCAGGTCGGATTGGCACCGACGGATATATCACTTTCCGCCGATCATTTTGACGAGAGCATTGGCAGTGGGCAGGTAATTGCCACTTTGTCAGCGGTTGATCCGGACGCAAATACCAATACCTTTGAAATGATCTACGTTGAAGAATCAGGAACGGCCTACGACGACTTTTATATTGGAGGCAACCTGCTGTACTCAGGGTTCAACGGATTTGAGTTCACGGAAAAAAGTGAATACGCTTTAAAAATAAAAGCTGTTGATGACGACAACAATGAGTTTATTAAAGACCTGGTAATCTATGTCAACGACAACGAGCCTCCGGTGGAACTTTCCAAAGCTCCCATGGACGACGCAACGGAAGTTGTCGGCGATGCGGTGTTTGTCATTACTTTTGATGAGGCAATCACAATACCAGAAAATGACCAGGCTGTTGTCGTCTACCGGAATGGCTCCCCAGACTTCATCATGGCCAGCGACGATAGCAGGTTGACAATTGACGATAATGAGCTTACGATAGATTTGGGAATTGATCTGGATTCTGAGACAGACTATTACGTTTGGCTAAAAGGGGTGTCGGACCTAAATGACAATTACTTTACACAGTCCAGCCCGGAAACTGACTGGAACTTCACGACCGGTGACTTTCAGGCGCCGCAGATAACAACGTTGTTTCCAGCCAACAATGCCACAGCGGTAGCCATCCAACCCAATCTGCTGATAACCTTTGACGAAGACGTAGAACTGAACATTTCTGCAGCATCAGCTTATTTTCAGATCAGGACTATCTCCGGTAACAGCCTTGTGCAACAAATCAACTGGAACTCTTCTCACGTGGCGGTGGTCGACGGGAACCAAATAAGCATTACAGGCATTGAGCCGCTTCCAGCCAACACTGAGTTCTGGATAAAAGCCTATAGCCTCGACAATGTGTTTGTTACTGATGCTGTGGACAATGAGTTGAGTCCGTGGAACAACGACAATGAAGTTTGGAGGTTCACGACTGAAAAACTGGAGCAGACAATTACATTTCCTGCTATCGCTGATAAAACTTTTGGCGACGCTGCCTTTCCACTCAATGCCGAGGCTAGTTCGAGTCTTGCAGTTTCGTATGATGTGATCGAAGGAAATGCAACTGTGCTAAACGGTGTTCTCACTATCACTGGAGCAGGAGAGGTTACCGTTCGGGCGACGCAGGCTGGGGATGGAGAATACAAGGCTGCAGTAGCAGTTGAGCGTACATTCACGGTGAACAAAGCTGGTCAAACTATTAGTGTGAGTCCTATAGGCAACAAAACCATTACAGATACTCCCTTTGCTGTTTCAGCGACAGTAGGTTCCGGGCTTCCGCTGACTTATTCAGTCAGCGGCCCGGCAACCAATGTAGGCAACCAGGTAACACTAACTGGCGTGACAGGTGAGGTAACTGTCACGATAAGTCAGGCAGGCAATGCAAATTATTTGGCGGCTGAAAGTGTGGTGTCGACTTTCCTGGTAACCGATCCCAACAAACAGAACCAAACGATCACCTTCGCTGCCATTGGCGACAAAGCCTACGGAGACATATTCACCCTTGGTGCCTCATCGAGCAGCGGGCTGTCGGTTGCGTACGAAGTAGTTGACGGTCCGGCTACGTTGAATGGATCAGCACTAACGCTCACTGGCCTGGGAAGCGTCACAGTCAGGGCCACCCAGGCCGGTGACGATGACTATAATCCAGCGGCTCAGGTGAGCAGAAGCTTTGAGGTGGGCAAGGCTGCACTGACAGCAACAGCCGAGAACAAGCAAATGACCTACGGCGATGCCTTGCCTGATCTCACGTATGCTGTTACCGGTTTTGTGAATAGCGAAACGGCCGATGTGATTGCAGGCAATATAGAGGCAACAACGGAAGCTTCAGCGTCATCAGATGCTGGCGAGTATGCCATTACTGTAAGTGGCGGTACTGCCGAGAACTATGAGTTCAGCTACGTCGATGGAACCCTGACTATTGGAAAAGCAGACCAGTTGATCACCTTTGAAACATTGGAAACCAAAACATTTGGCGATGCTTCATTTGATCTTGTAGCCAGCAGCGATGCGGCATTGCCGGTGATTTTTACCAGTTCAAATGAAGCCGTAGCGACTATCAGCGATGCTACCGTGACCATTGTAGGAGCTGGCACCGCCACCATCACAGCGGTTCAGGCAGGCAGTATCAATTACAACGAAGCAGAAACGACGCAGGAGCTTACAGTCAGCAAGGCTGGGCAAACCATCACTTTCGAGGCTATAGGAAGCCAGGTACTGAGCACTGGTAGTATAACGCTCGCAGCAACAGCCAGCTCTGGACTGGCAGTTGGCTATGAACTAAGCGGCCCAGGGACATTGGAAGGAACAATATTGACCTTCACGGGGGCAGGAGATATCAGGGTAACTGCCAGTCAGGCCGGGAATGTGAATTACATGGCAGCGGAAGCATTGCCGAGAACTTTCACAGTAACCGATGATACTCCTGTTGACCCTGTGAAAGAGGATCAGACGATTACGTTTGAAGCCATCGCCGATAAAACCTTTGGCGATGCTGCATTTGACCTGACGGCGACGGCCAGCTCAGGGTTGACTGTAAGCTACATTGTAAGCGGTGCTGCCACTATCAGCGGAAGTTCTGTTATGATCACCGGTGCAGGCGGTGTAACGATTACTGCAAGTCAGGCGGGTGATGACAGCTTCAATGCAGCTGCCGACGTAAGCCAAAGCTTCACTGTCAACAAAGCAACTGCCACCATCACCCTGTCGGATTTGGGGCAGGAAGCAGATGGCACACCCAAGACGCCGACTGTAGTAACAGACCCAGGTGGTTTGGAAGTGGTATTCACTTTCGATGGAGAGGCAATAGTTCCCGTCGTTGCCGGAAGCTACACAGTAGTGGCGACTATCAATGATGCCAATTACAAGGGAAGTGCAGAGGCCGTATTTGAATTAATTGAGGGGGTTGAGACTGGCGTGGCCGATGAACTGAGTCAGGTGTTGGTTTATCCTAACCCATTTGTGGAAACGATCAATATTGAAGGCAAAAACCTAAGTGTCATCCGTCTGCGCAATCTTAACGGACAGCTAATGTTTGAAAGAGCTGTCACTGACAAAACAGAGCTTACTACTCCTGATTTGATGCCTGGTGTTTATCTTCTTTACCTGATTGATGGCGAAGGAAGATCCAACGTTAGGAGGATGGTAAAGAAATAGTAGATCCCCACAACAACTGGATTTATTACTAGTGAGAAACCGGCTTCATCTGATGAAGCCGGTTTTCTTTTTATTAAATATCGCCGAACTGTATTCGATTAACCAAAACAATAATTATTTTCAGCTATTTGTCGGGAATTTATATCATTCAATAAATGGCTTTTAGATTTTGTTTGCTGTGGATTTGTCTGCTGACCGCCGGGAGTATTTGTGCTCAAAATGGCCGGGCAATAGATCAGCTTGTGCAGGCAGACAACGTACAGAATTCCAGGGAGAGGATAAATTTTTTGATGTCGGCGGAAAGGCTGAAAACGGCACCCGATGACTCCGTCAAAGCAGCTTACTATCAAAAATTGGGAAACGCCTATGCTCAAGCCTATTCAAACGATACGGCGCTCTACCATTTGAATCAAGCGTTACATCTTGTCGAATCCAAACCGTTTAATTTGCTTAAGGGAGAGATTTACAATAGCCTGGGTAACACGTCCCTGACACTTAGTGCTACTGACGATGCTATGAAATATTATAATGCGGGATTGGAGGAAGTAGGAGATTTGAACACGGTGGAAGGAGCTTCTCTCAAATCACGGCTTTTAGGGAATATTGGAGGGATATACAACGAACTGGAGCAGTATTCAAAATCGCTTGAATATGCACAGGCAAGCTTTCAGGTCATTGAGGAATATAATTTGACGGAGCGATATTTTATGGGGCACCTTGTTCTCGCTTTTGCCCACAGTGCTCTTGGTAATTTGGATCAGTCGATGGAGCATAACCTGAAAGTGCTGGACATCATTCTGCAAAACGGAGATTCCTCCTACCTGGCATATGCTTATAAAAATATTGCTTCAATTTATCATCAAAAGCAAGACTGGGAGCTAGCGGAGAAGTACTACGTGAATGCCAAAGAGGTTGCTTGGATTGTGCAGGAATATGAGGTTTACGTAAGCTGTTTTTCCAATCTGGCGGAGGTTTCAGAGCAGAAGGGACAACTCAAAACAGGCATTAGCTATGCTGAACAGGGGATTGAAGCAGCAAAAATATATGGTTTGTTGCCCAAACATATCGAAGCTATTAAATTTTACTATTCACTGTTGCGAAGGTCAAATCAAATCGAAATGGCATTAGCGGTTCATGAAGAATACATGGCACTGAAAGACTCTTTGTTTAGGCTGGAAACGATAGCTCAAATCGAGGAAATTGAATCGAAATACGAAAAGGCAGAGCAGCAAAAGGAAATAGCACTTTTAACGGCGCAGCAGGAATTGACAGAAAGCGAGTTGTCTCGAAAGCAACAAGTGCAAGTTTTTCTAGTCGGAGCGTCGGCCTTATCAATCATCATTCTCGTGCTCGTTATTTACAGCCAACGCCAAAAGGCACGATTGAGACATGAGATTCTGGAAGGACAGCTCAATGAATACCGGATACGGCTCAACGAAATGCTGGGGAAATACGAGGGAGGTTTTAGTTTGTCGCTCGAAGAACTCAACGGGCAAGTGTCCAACCCAATTTCCGAGCGGGAATATGATGTTCTCAAGATGATTTTTACTCAAAAGACCAATCAGGAAATAGCCGATGAGCTTTATTTGTCGATTAATACCGTAAAAAGCCATTTGAAGAACTTGTACGATAAACTAGGCGTGAATAACAGAGGGGAGGTTGTGAAATTGATCGCTTCGAGGAAGTAAAGCGTTTCAAATTTATGTAATTCTAAGCGTGTGAAGTGCGTTTTTCTGGTCAAGAGCAATGAAGAAATTTGTTTCAATTCTATTACTAACGTTCATTTTTTCTATCAAATCCGATGCTCAGTCCTACGAGATGCTCCAGGATTTTTTGGAAGAGGGTCGATTCGAAGAATTGATAGCCGTATCTGACTCTCTGATTAGTGGAGGTTCTTCATCACCTTATCTCTATCAACATCGGGGTGATGCCTATTATTATCTCAATGATATAAGAAACGCTTTAATTAATTATACCAGAGCACTTGAGGAATATCAGCATTCGGAGATTACCGACCCGGTGCTGGAGATGGACTGCTTCAGCAATATTGGAGGGTGCTACGACGAACTAGGGATCAATGAAAAGGCACTGCAGTATCACATGAAGCACCGTGAACTGGCTGTACACTATCTTGATACGTCACAATTCACCATCGGAACATACAATTGTGCAATTTCGCTAATGGAGATGGGCCGATACGGGGAAGCCATGCCACTTTTTCTGGAGGTCTACGATATGGATGTGTTGTTGAAGGACACAGCTGCCATAGGCTTCGACCTTAATGCTTTGGGGTATGTACATCTTGAAGCTGGATTTATCGATAAAGCCATTGAATATTATCAACAGTCAATTCGCCTTTTGGAGGGTAGTTCGGGAACTGAAAGGTCGCTGGCAACGAGGTGGAATAATTTAGGGAGGGCTTTTTTGGATAAAGGGAATCTGGACAGCGCCAGCTTTTTTTTTAAAGCGTCCTTTGAGCTGCACAGTGAACTAATGGACACAATAAATGCATCAGAGAGGCTCATTAGCCTCGGTGCATTAGAGAACAAAAGGCGCAATTTTGCAAAGGCTCTTCCCTTTTTGAATTCAGCAAAAGTGGCTCTGGAAAAACATGGAGTAGTTGATCAGCTGCTACAATGCGACCTTGAGTTAGCCACTTCATATAGGGGACTTGGTGAATACCGCAAAGCTGAAGAGCTTGCCAAAAAAGTGGTTAGAAATTCATTTGAAAACAGATCTTTGTCAAGCAGGGTAAATGGTTACTCTCTATTGTCTGATATTTATGAACAGACAGGCAGGTGGCAGGATGCACTGCAAGCCAATAAGAATGTGCAGCTTTGTCGTGACAGCCTGGCCAGCAAAGAAACCAAGCGAGCGCTGGTGGAAATGCAGGTAAGGTACGAAGTGGATAATATGATGCAGGAAAACGAGCTGCTGAAGGTGGAAACACAGCTTTCTATTGCACAATTGGAAATAGCTAAAAAAGAGCGTTTGGCTTTATGGATTGGGATTGTGGTGCTGGTGGCCGGGGCAGCAGCAGCAATAGTGGCGATGTATCAGCGACAGGCTCTACGGAGAAAGCTTTATGATAGAGAAGTAGAGAATCTCAAACTCCAGGTAAGCGCTCTTGTTGGAAAGGCTGATGGAAAAGCGGAAGAAATCAGCATTGACTTGTTAAACGCTCAAATCGAAAGTCCTCTTTCGGAGCGGGAATTTGAGATACTTGCAAGTGCCTTGAAGGGCAACAATAATACGCAGATTGCAGAGGAGCTATTTGTATCTGTAAACACGGTGAAGTTTCATCTTAAAAATGTTTACGATAAACTTGGTGTGTCAAGTCGCAACGAAGCACTACAGTTTGTGATCAAACAAAGTTAGTCACCTCTCTTTTTTCATTTTGGGCCATTTCTGGTTGGAAGGGCCGAAAAACTACCCGGTGGGTAGGTCCAAATTCACCCGCTGCGGGTGGCAGTCACGGAGGGTATTCAGTTGACTTTAGCAGAAACAAATCGCTAAAGCCATGTTCGATATTTACTCTTCACGACGCACAAGAATTAAAGATTTGCAAGTGGTTGTCGGCCACCTGCTTCACCTGATCCCTCAAAAAGCAGCTGCGTTTGTGGGTAGCTTTTACCCAAAAGTTACCCATCGTATTAGCGCGATGTTTATTAATTATTCGGAGCAAAATTTACCGGCTGTTCAATTCACTGGTGAAGCCACGTCCGGGTGCCAACCATCAAAAGAAGCAATTTATCAAAGCGCTTGTAGAACCATACTTTGTTTAGTAGCCGGCATAATTATTTCATCACAATTGAATGCCGCCGTACCAGGCTTATTGATAAAGTCACCTGCGGCTAATTCTACTGTACCGTTATATTTTGGCTCTCCACCGGCTGAAAGTTTGGATTACAAGGGCCGTAAATATGCTTACCTGGCGTTCACCTTTACCATACCAGTGGTGATTCCAGTCGGAAATATTGGAAATGGCGCATCGGTTTCTATTCGAAATGACGATACCGATGCAAATATTGCCTATGGGAGTTTGGACAAGGCCATTATTTCCGGCAATACGGTCTACGTACCGGTTAACTACGGCACGAGCATCGATGAATTAATGCCGGAAGGGCAGACTTTTTACGTTGTTGTTTCTGGCAGCACGTTTGCTGATGCCTCCAGTCCCTCAGATTTTTTCCCTGGTTCTTCCTCCAAAAGTTTTTGGAAGCTAACAAGACGAGCCAATGATGGTAATGGCCCTACTCCGGTTTCCTTTTCCCCAGCAGCGGGTCAACAGGATGCTTCGTTAAACCGGAGTTTTTCCATTGAATTTGATGAGCCTGTCTTCTATAACTATGATAACTCTGCTGGGGTTTATGTTGTCACTGCGCCTTCAGGCAGTCCATCATACAGGGCCGATCTCACTATTGAGATGAGTGCCGACCACCGAACCATTACGTTTATTGGCACTCCCGGACAATTCCTTTCGAAAGGAACCAATTACTGGATGCAACTTAATGCGGGTCGACTATATGACGCCGATGGAAATTTCTATGCCATTACCAATGACTCTCAATGGACTTTTAAGACGTACGAAGCCTTTAATTCAGTAATCTTTTCCCCAGCAAAAAATACCGCCAACTTGCCACTGGACCAGGTGTTTACCGTTACAATGAACAATGACCTGGATGTAAGTGGTTGGCTGGAGGGTACCGGAATAACAGCAAGAAGAGCTTACGACGATTATTTGCAGGAATATGTTTATGTGAGTTCAGATCAGGTGCAGGTGAGCGGGAATGTCCTCAGCGTGAGTTTCACCGATTTGGAACCTCTCACGACCTACTACATCAGTACAGGCACCAATGTGATACGGGATGCTTATGGCCAGTTTTATGATCCTGACGAGACTTGGCGATTTTCTACAGGTGCAGCTTCAAATTCTGCACCAACGAATATAACGCTGAGTGCTTCCAATACCAATGAGAACAATGCGGTGAATGCGGTAGTTGGTACGCTTAGTACCACTGATTCAGATGCTGGAAATACTTTCACCTATACATTAGTAGCAGGCACCGGAAGCACCGATAACTTAAGCTTCAACATCAATGGAAGCCAGCTACGAGCCAGTCAAGCGTTCGACTATGAGACAAAGGATAGTTATTCAATTCGAGTAAGAACGACGGACCAGGGGGGCTTGTTTTTTGAGAAGCCGTTTACGATTACAATTAATGACGTAAATGATGCGCCAACTGATATTACATTAAGTTCAACCGCTATTGCAGAAAATAATTCGGTGAACGCAATAGTTGGGACCCTTAGCACGACTGATGCCGATATGGGGGATAGCTTCACTTACTCATTGGTGTCGGGAACGGGAAGCACTGACAATGCCAGTTTTAATATTTCGGGAAATAAGTTGAGGGCAAGCATTGTTTTCGATTTTGAAACCAAAACAAGCTATAGCATTAGGATTCGTACGAATGATGGGCTTGCGACTTTCGATGAGCAGTTTGTTATAAAGATCAATAACCAGGCTGACCAGGATATTGAGGCACCGATGCTATTCAGTCGGGCTCCATTGGACAAAGCTACTGGAGTCAGTATATACCCCTCAGTAAGTCTGAACTTTGACGAAACCATTGTGGAGGGGACAGGTAATATTGTTATCTATCGCTATAGCGATGACGCTGTGCATCGTTCCTTTCCTATGGGGCTGGCAAGCCCATATGTTAATGTCAATGGCAGCCAGCTGCAGCTATTTATCGGCAATGAATTTGACCAGGAAACCAAGTATTATGTTACAGTTTGTGCCACTTGTATCGAGGATGAGTCGGGCAACTCATTTTCCGGTATTGCGAACAAAACAGACTGGACCTTTACCACAGGAGAATTTATTTCTCCCGACCTGCAGAGTCTTAGTCCGCTATCCGGAGCTACCGGCGTGGCCCGTAATGCTGACCTGGTATTAACTTTTGATGAGGCATTGGCACTGTCAGAGGGAGAATCTTTGACGATAAGGTATGCTTCAAACGAACAGGCCTGGGCCACCTATACTGTTCCTTCTCCCTACCTTACAGTCTCCGGAAGTACCCTGACCATTAACCCTCCGGCTGACCTTCCGGCCGGAACAGAATTTTATGTTGAGATACCGGACGGGTTAATAACTGATTTGAGTGATAACTCATTCGATGGCGTGGAGGCTGGCGAATGGTCATTTACTACCGTTTCCACTCCCCAGGTTCAAAGCTTTTTTCCGGCCCATGGCAGCACAGATTCACCCGCAATGAGCAGCTACAGTCTTACGTTCGACAGGCCTGTGAGCAGGGGGTCGACAGGAAATCTGAGGTTCTATCGTAAATCGGATGGTACTTTTTTCAAGAACTATTCTTACAACAGTGAAGCGATCTCCTTCGAAGGCAATGTTGTATCGTTCAAAGAAGATGGAGTGCCGCTGGCCGCTGGTACCGAGTATTATGTAACCATACAGCCTGGCTTTGTGGTGGATGCCAATGACCCATCAAGTGCTTTCGGGGGAATGACCACCAACACAGCCTGGAACTTTTCTACGAGGGCAAATGATGGTGACGGTCCTACCATCGCAGCACTTTCGCCTTCGAACGGAGCCACCGGCGTTCATCACAATGGTCTGAATCTTTCGTTTACTATTACATACGACGAGCCTGTTTATACCATATTGAGTAGCTCCTATGTGGGGCTATATCGGGAAAACCCAGCCGGCGACGAATACTTTTACAATATAGGTGTCAATAAAACAGTGAGCGAGGATCGCCTTTCGGTAACGTTCGACATTCCGAACAACTACAATCTCCAACTTGGCAGCGAATACTATATCCTGATGGATGAGCTTAATGTTTTTTCTCAGCCATACATTTTTGATATTGATGGAAATGCCGCCCCCGCAATTACCGACGAGGGAACCTGGAGATTTCAGATCCATGGTGCCCCTGAAATAGTGAGCTTTTCTCCGGCAGACGATGCCATCGACGTACCGGTAAACTCAGTTTTCAGGTTCACTACAAATTATGAACTAGGCTCGTCCGGATCCGGAAGTATCGTTCTGGCGTATTATCCAAGTGGTACTCTGGCAAAGAGCCTGCCATCGTCATCCGACAAAATTGTCATTACCGGCAATGAAGTGACCGTTGACTTTGGTACACTGGCACATGACACACAATATGCCATTCTGATCAGCTACGGTCTGTTCAAGGATGTGTTCGGTGAAAATGTGGTACCTCCCGCTTCCGGTGGGTGGACGTTCACCACCGAAGCAGCTCCCCTCCAGGCCCAAACAATCACATTCAATACGCTGCCGGCCAAAACTTTTGGAGACGCCAGTTTCGGACTGTCAGCGACCGCTTCTTCCGGGCTTCCCGTGAGCTATAGCAGTTCCAACTCTTCAGTAGCCACTATAAGTGGAAGCACGGTAACCATAGTTGGTGCTGGTGCTGCAACCATTACAGCAAGCCAGGCAGGTAATGCCAGTTACACAGCTGCAACCAGCGTCCAGCGTACCCTGACTGTGAACAAGGCCAACCAAACCCTTAGCTTTGCCGCCTTGCCGGACAAGG
>CAYGOF010000036.1:0-16025 GCA_964351395.1 uncultured Roseivirgaceae bacterium | reverse complement strand
AAGAGGACCCTGAAAGGATTCATTTGAACAAAATAGTAAAATAGAATCTAGTGTGAAAACGCCCTCAGGGTCCTTGGCGGAGACCCCAAGGGGATTCGTATCTGATGAAGCTTTTCGGGAAACCGATACCTTTTGGGGTCTCTCAAAGAGGACGCCTAAAGGCAGTTGTTGGAAGACCGACCTTTGAGGGCCGGCACATGGGGCTGGCGCTGCGTGACATAAAAAAGGAACCACCATAGAGACATCCTCCTTAGCCAGTGGCTGCGGCGGGTAACGCCCTCCTACGCCAAGGCTTCGGCGGACGGGGAAGGAACGCAGAGAAAAGTCCCATAGGGACGGCTGCCCCGACGGAAAGAAAAAAGTTTAGCAGAACTTAACATTCCATCAAGGTCCCAGGCGGAACTTCACAATAAACCCTATTTTTCCTTGAGCCTTCCATTTAAGGTGGTAATCATTCTATCAATAAAGTACGCTACCAAGGGGGATCTTTCGGGGTCTTCTTCACTCAAAATTAACATCTGGATATACTTTCCCTTTTCACTTGCCGGAATATTTAAGGGTGGAAATCCTGCTTTTAGCAATAAAAGGCTTGAAAGCAATCTCGCCATTCGTCCATTTCCGTCCCAAAAAGGATGAATGATGTTCAAAAATTGAAAATGGAAGGTAGCTGCTATTCGAACAGGATGAGTTAAATACGATTCAACAGAAGCTAGACCTAATGCGTGATTCGTTTGCAATACAAGTTGTTTCATTGCTAGCTCTACCTGGTCCGGTGGCAAATACTCATGTATTTTACCACCTGGCCGAAGGGTCGCATTTGCCTCTAACTTGTATTCACCTGCTCCACCAGTTATCGGGTCGATTTTCTCCCATTGATACGGGTCTTTCATTAAATTAAGGTGCAGCTCTTTAATAAGGTGCTCATCAAACGCCAGTGTTTCATACGCTCTAAAGACTAAATCAAGTACCTCTTCGTGATTTCTAAGATCCGATAAGTCTTTTAGTTTAGCGCCCTGCTTAATCGTCCCATTTTTTAAAAATTTAAGAGTTTCGGCATAGGTCAGCGTCAGACCTTCAATTTTTGTGGAGTGGTAAGTAAGAGTATGTTTAACTTCTTCTTTGATTCGACTATCCCAGCTTTCAAAAGGAAAAATACGCTGGTACTTTGCGTGTAGTTTATTAAGTGCCAGTATTTTGTGTTGGAGCTGCATTTTGATCAATAGCCACAATTAATTCATAATCGACACCTCGTGTTCTTAATTTTTCATACCAAGCAAGCATATCGGAAGGGTAGGCCAATAATTCCTTGCCACGCTTCCCTATAGTTTTCCCCGTAATAAAGTGCCGAAAGTCCTCAAGGAGTTCTACTGGGATCTCCGTAAACTTGATTGGCCTCTTTAAGAGAACAAGTTCATGAACTTTTAAAAAAATATCGAAACTCACCATAAATAAAAACAAAACATCAGTGTCCCCTCTGAGAGAGGCTGATGGAAATGCTATTCCTAATAAGCCCTAACAGCCACTCCGCGCATGAAGTTGATGAAGGCTTTGTTCACTACTCTGTTGCCACCTGGAGTAGGATAGTTGCCTGTAAAATACCAATCGCCGGAATGAAGTGGAATGGCCTTGTGAAGGTTATCTACATATTGATAAATCACCTCTACTTCCGCATTCAGCGTTTTAGGCCTAACAATTTCAGAAATCTTTGCTGAGATTTGGTCATCAGTAAAGGGGTCGTACAATTCTTTCACGAAGTTCGGAGCTCCTTCCTCGTCGCCATGTGTTTTACACTTTTCGTAAACCTCATCGAGCAGGCTCTCTTTTCCATGTTGCTCCAATAGCTTCAACACAGCTCGGAAGGCAATAAAGTCCTTCATTTTGCTCATGTCGATGCCATAGCAATCGGGAAAGCGAATTTGTGGGGCAGACGACACCACCACTATCTTCTTAGGCTCTAACCTGTCAAGCAGTGTAAGAATGCTTTTTTCCAATGTAGTGCCCCTCACAATACTGTCGTCGATCACCACCAGGGTATCTACGTGCTTGTTCACCACTTCATACGTAGTGTCGTACACGTTGGCTACCAGGTCGTCGCGGTGCTGATCATCAGTGATAAAGGTTCTCAGCTTGGCATCTTTGATCACCAGCTTTTCTACCCTTGGCCTGAACGAAAGAATTTCTTCCAGCTTCTTAGGGTCTGTAATTTTTTCTTTGATAATGACGGTTTTCCGTTGTTTGATCAGGTATTTCTCCATGCCCGACATCAAACCAAGGAAGGCAGTTTCTGCTGTGTTTGGAATATAGCTGAAAACCGTATTCTTGAGGTCGTAATTGATAGACTTCAATACTTGTGGCACCAGCAGCTCCCCGAGCCTTTTTCTTTCCTGGTAAATATCCGGGTCGGAGCCACGGCTGAAGTAAATGCGTTCAAAGGAACAGGAGTTCTTCGGCAGCTTTTTGATAAAGCGCTCTTCCTTGAAGCTGCCATCTTTCTCGATGATCAGCGCATGTCCAGGCTCCACTTCCTTGATATCAGAATAGTTCACGCCGAATGCCGTTTTAATCGCTGGCTTTTCTGAGGCCACCACTACTACTTCGTCGTTGGCGTAGTAATAGGCTGGTCGGATACCGGCCGGGTCACGGGCCACAAACGCAGAACCATGACCAGTCAAACCCGCCATCGCATAGCCACCGTCAAAATCTTTGCAAGCCCGCTTGAGTACCCTCTTCAGGTCAAGCTTCTCTTCTATGATATCTGTGATCTCCTGATTACTGTATTGGTCTTTGTATTTATCAAACAAGAGCTGGTTTTCTTCATCCAGGAAGTGGCCCATCTTTTCCATTACCGTCACGGTATCGGTCTTTTCCTTTGGATGCTGCCCCAACTCAATCAGCTTATCGAATAGCTCGTCAACGTTGGTCATGTTGAAGTTGCCAGCTACTACCAGGTTACGGCTTCTCCAGTTGTTTTGTCTCAAAAAGGGATGACACTTTTCTATGCTGTTGTTGCCGTGTGTACCGTACCTCAAGTGCCCTAACCATAATTCGCCGGTGAACCCGTGATTTTTCTTCAGCCACTCTGCGTCAAAATACTTCTCTCCCCCTTCTTTCTCCGCTTTCTTGTATTTCCTCATGATCTTGTCGAAGATCTGAGTTACCCCCTGCGCCTCCACTGAGCGATAGCGGCTGATGTATCGATAGCCAGGCTCAATATTCAGTTTGATATTGGCGACCCCGGCCCCATCCTGGCCCCTGTTATGCTGCTTCTGCATGAGCAGGTACAGCTTGCTGGCTCCGTACACCGGCGACTGATACTTGTCGATGTAGTATTGAAGGGGTTTCCTGAGCCTGATGAGTGCTATACCGCACTCGTGTTTGATTGAATCACTCATAGATTGGGTACCGAATCCGGTATTTGCTGAATTATTTGAACTAAACCATCAGGCTTGATGAAAAAGAATACGAGCATAAAAACGAGAAAGCAGGCCGTCACTATCTGGCCTGCCGTCAGTTTTTCCATTGCGGATGTATGCTTTTCCTCCACCTTCAAAAACATGAAGTAGGGTATCTTTAAATAATAAAATAGTGCAATCACTGTGTTTCCCGCTGCTATCAAGAGAACACACAACAACAAACCTGAAGAAGAAGTTTGCCATTCATTCCAAAGTGCTGAAAAAATATAGATTTTACCTGTGAAGCCTGCCAGAGGTGGGAATCCTACAAGGGATAGCATGGCCACCAAAAAGGCAATAGCAAGGAAGGTGTGATTTTTACCCAGGCCCTTGTAGTCACCCAAAGAGAAGCGTTGTTCTCTTTCCATATGATCAACCAGATAAAAAGCCAGGTAATTCATAAAGAGGTAAATGAAAACGTAAAAGTAAAAACTTGTGACCGCAAATCCATCATTTATGGCAATTGGTAATACCAAAAATCCTGCCTGTGCAATCGACGAGTAAGCCAGCATCCTGCGCACGTTTTTTTGCCCCAGGGCGGCGAGGTTGCCGAATAAAATGGAAACTGCGCCCAGAAAGATCAGCAGGTAGCTAAAGCTTGATAACTGCCCGAATGGTTCGGATAGTCGCAAAAGAATGATCAGCCCTCCTATTTTCGGTATAAAAGAAAAGGCTGCTGCTACCGGCACCGGCGCCGTCTGATAAATATCGGGCGTCCATAAATGCATGGGGAAAAGTGCAATTTTAAAAAACAGTCCACTGAGCACCAGCACCACCGCCAGCATGGCCAGCGGCTCATTGCCCTGCGCCAAATCGGTCATGAATGATTCCGTCGTGAAAGCCAATGAACCAGTGAGGCCGTATAAGAGCGACATTCCATACAGCATCAAGCCGCTGGCAAAGGCCCCAAAGAGCAAATATTTGATGCCTGCTTCGAAATTGAGTTTTTTGAAACCAAAAACGGTAAGGATGTAACCGCTGATAGAAGTCAGTTCCAGCGATAAGTACACCGATAGCAAGGTCACACTGCTGACCATGAACATGCCGCCCAGTACCAGCGACAACAGCATATAATAGTATTCGGTGCGCAGCTGAAGCCCCGAGCTGAACAGTAGTGTAAAAGCAAGCGCCAACAAAATCATGCCTTTGGAAAAAAGCGCATGTCTGTCCAAGATCAGCTGCCCTGAAAAAAGTGTCTCCCCTATTTGTGTCTCATTCCACAAGGGCAACAATAGCCACAAAGCAGCAAAAGTCATCAACAGCGCCAGCATCATTAAAAGCAAAGGCTTTTTACCTCGAGCGATTAAGTCGATGATCAGCAAGACGATGATTCCAGCCGCAACGACCAGCTCAGGACCCATCTGGCCAAGGCTTCCGATGGCCTCCAGTAACTGAAAAGATAAGCCTTCCCCTGCCATCACTAGTTAGCTCCGGAATTGAAAGTTGACATAATTGTTTGGCTGTTTTCCCATACCAGGTCTTTGAGTTGATTCATGCTCTGGTTCATCAAATCGAGTAGCAGGTGCGGAAAAATACCCAAAAGAAGCACGAGGATTATCAATGGCAGGAACATGAGCCATTCTCTGGAGTTAAGTTCCGTCAATGCGTTTTTCCAGGCAGCGTCGCGCAAAGCAAACTTCCCGTAGAACATTCGCTGGAGTGTCCAAAGGTAATAAGCTGCTGACAGCACCAGGCCAAAGGTAGCCACAATGGCCATCCATTGGGGGATTTGCCCTGTAACAGCCGAGGATTGAAAGGCACCCAGAAAAACGAGTAGTTCGCCAATAAAGCCCGAGAGCCCGGGCAGTCCTAAAGAAGCAAAGAAGAAAAAGACGGTGACCACGGTAAAATAGGGCATTTTCTCTGCCAGTCCGCTGTAGTTTTCGATCATCCGGTCATGGGTGCGGTCGTACAACACACCTGCGATGAGGAAAAGGGCGGCTGAGATAAACCCATGGCTGACCATTTGAAAAACAGCTCCTGTATAGCCTTCGGTGGTGCCGGCAGCTATTCCCAACAATACGAATCCCATGTGAGACACCGAGGAATAAGCAATCAATTTTTTGAGGTCCGCCTGCGCCATGGCGTTGAATCCACCATAAATGATGGCCACCACGCCCAGGCACCCCACCCACCAGGAGTAACCAATAGCTGCTTCGGGAAAAATAGGGTAAGCAATTCGCAAAATGCCATAGCCCCCAATTTTAAGGAGGATGCCAGCCAGTATCACAGACACCGGCGTTGGTGCTTCTACGTGCGCATCAGGCAGCCAGGTATGGAAGGGTACTGCCGGTAATTTGATGGCAAAGCCGATAAATAGCGCCAGGAAAGCCAATGAACGAAAGGTAATGCCTCCCCATTCTTTCAGGGTAGTAGGATCCAATAAGCTGCCAGCAATAAAATTGCCCGGGTCACTCATATGAAGCAAATTAAAAGTACGGACCAGACGACCATCGGCCAGAATTTCTGTGGGGTCAGACACAGAAATGTACAAACCGATCATGGCAATCAGTATCAGGATGGAGCCCACCAGCGTATAAAGGAAGAACTTGATCGAAGCATATTCCCGTCGTATGCCTCCCCAGATCCCAATGAGGAAATACATGGGCAGCAGCATGAACTCAAAGAAAATATAAAAGAGGAAGAAGTCGAGGGCAACAAAACAACCGACGATAGAACCACTCAGCAAGAGATATAGCGCGAAGTAACCTTTTACCTGCTTATTGATCGACCAGGAGCTGATCACACCTATCGTTAATATCAGCGCCGACATCCATAGCAAGGGTATACTCAAACCGTCTACGCCTAATAAATAATCGATCGACAGCACGCCCCATGCGCCGAGGTCCATGGTGATCCAATCGGCCTTTTCTACAAATAGAAAGCTGTCGATGTTGTATTCGCCTGCATTGGGCACTGCCTGATAAAACTGCAACAGCAGCACACTGCTGGCCAAAAGCTGCATGACAACCGCCACCAACGCCACCCTCTTGATCGCCAAGGCTTGCGTGTCCTTTAGAAAGAGGATGAGCAAAGCCCCCACAACGGGCGTCCAAATAATCAGCGATAGCAGATAGTTCATCATTTGCTTACTTAATCAAAATCCAGGCTACAACAGCCAGCGTGAAAAACAATGACCAGGCAATGTACTTTTGCACGGCCCCTCCCTGGAGTGATCGTGCAATGTTACCAAAAAACTCAGCAACTCGGGCAATCAAGGCCACAAGGCCATCCACCGCCTTTTTGTCGAACCAACCCACTACTATAGACGTAACTACTGTGAACATCCCTAATAAATTGATAGCAGGGTCGATGATTCGTCTATCTATCCAGCTGGCCACTCTCTTGAGCCAGTGAAAAGCAAATACGACAGTTTGGTCATAAAAATCGTTGAGGTACCAGTTGTGGAACGACAGCTTTGCCCAAAAGCCGGGTTTGGTGGTTGACTCCTCCTCCAAAGCTGCCATGGCATGGTCTTTTTCCTCGTCATACAGCACATAGCCAAGACCAATACCGGCCAATGAGGCAAGGATGGAAAAGGTGGCGACCGTTTTATGTGATATCTCCGCCGTCGTTTCCAAATAAAGGCCCGATAAGGTCGTCTTTCCGCCGGATACCAGCTCCAGGAGCCAGCTAGTTTGGCCAAAGGGGTTCCAGCTAAACCAAATCCACAAACTACCAGCTGCCAAAATGATGAGTGGAACGGTGATCAAGCGGTTGTTTTCTTTGATGGGAGCTGCCTGGTCCATGCCCGGGGTTTTGTTGCTCCCAAAAAATACGAGCATCACGAGCCTGCACATGTAGAAAGCCGTTAGGAAGGCGCTGAACAAAGCCATGATAGGCACCAGCCAACGCACACCACCTTCGGCAGATGCCCAGGAGAATGCCTTGCTAATGATCGCATCTTTGGAAAGGAATCCCGAAAACATGGGGATACCCGATATGGCCAAAGCCAATATCAGGAAGGTGATAAAAGTAGTGGGCATCAACTTTCTAAAACCACCCATTAGGCGCATGTCCTGGGCATCAAAGTGAGCGTCGGATGCATGGGCAAATTGGTGAATAGCGTGGATGACGCTGCCCGCAGCCAGGAAAAGACCAGCCTTGAAGGCGGCATGGGTAGCCAAATGGAAAATGCTCTCTTCTCTGCCGCCGACCCCCAGGGCCAGCACCATAAAGCCAAGTTGCGAAATGGTAGAAAAGGCCAGCACCTTTTTGATGTCATATTGCGCTACGGCCGCCACCGCGCCCATCACCGCCGTAATGGCTCCTACAAATGCTACTATGAACAAAGCGGGTGGTGTGAACAAAAAGAAAATCCGCGCCACGAAATAAATACCTGCGGCTACCATTGTAGCGGCGTGAATCAAGGCCGACACTGGCGTTGGTCCTTCCATGGCGTCGGGAAGCCATACCTGCAAAGGAAACTGCGCCGACTTTCCAACCGCACCGCCCAGCAGACAAATGGAAATGACCGTAAACATAAAAGGAGAAGATACAATCAACTCGCCATTCCTCTCAAAATTGAATACCTCGCCTTTCCACTGAATAGCTTCTACAAGTCCCTGAATTTCGCTGATGCTAAACGAGTGAAAGACCGTATAGAGCAAACAAAGCCCAATTAGAAAGCCCAGGTCTCCTACCCGGTTGACGATAAAGGCCTTGAAAGAAGCGTTGGCTGCCGAATCTTTGTGGAACCAGAAACCAATCAAAAAGTAGGAGGCCGTACCTACGAGTTCCCAAAAGCAAAACATCAGGAGCAAGCTATCGGAAAGCACGATACCCAGCATGGAGAAAGTAAATAAACCGAGGCAGGCGAAATACCTGTTCTTGCCTGCATCCTCTCTCATGTATTCAATGGAATAGACATGTACCAGGAAGGAAACTGTGCTTACAATCACTAGTAGCAAATGGGTGATGCCGGACAAGGCAAGGGAAAAATCTATCTGGGTAACGCCCACTACCCACCAGGAGCTGCTGAATACCGATTCGGGGGCACCATAATTGCCAATAAAAATCGCCCAGGAAAGTAAACAAGTGATCCCCATGAGTGCCGTCGACAGTTTGCCAAAACCGTCTTTTCGGCGGCGCCAAAAAACCAGGCCTACGATGAAAGATAGCACCGGCAGTATCCAAATAATGGCTACAGCACTCCAAATCCATATGTTGAGTGGTTCCTGCTCCATTTATTCCTCCACAAGCTTACTGATGTCGTCCAGGTTGGTCGTGTGATAGCTGCGGTACAATTTCACGATAATGGCCAGGGCCAATGCCGTTTCTGCTGCCGCTATGGTAATCACAATCAGGGCAAAAAACTGCCCGTCGAGCCTTTCCGGATAAAGAGAATTGAAATAAACGAAATTGATATTGGCGGCATTAAATACTAATTCAATACCAATCAGTACTGCAATCACATTTTGGCGGGTGAGCACAAGTCCCAATCCGGCGGAAAAGAGAAACGCTGACAGCAACAAATAAATCGAGTTAGTCATGGCCCTCCTCTTTAAACCTGGCAATGGTAGCGGCTCCTACCAGGGCGACCAGCAACAGCATGCCTACTATTTCGAATAGAATAAAATAATCGGTAAGAATGGCGATGCCCAATTGCTGCACGGAATGGGGGGAAGCGCTCACTGCTTTATTGTCAAAGCCTTGAGAAAGCGAAACGATGGCGGCGAACATTGCCAGCGAAAAAACGACTCCCAACACCCTTCGGTTAAGTTGCGTCATGATGGGCTGGCCAGCTATCCGGTTGGTGAGCATGATGCCAAAGATCAAAAGGATCAACACCCCACCAATATAAATCATCAATTGAGTGACTGCTACAAAATCTGCCTGGGCCAGCACAAAAAGGCCAGCCACTCCGAGAAAAGTGAGTACCAGCAAGAAGGCAGCATAAAGCAGGTTCCTGGTGATTAAAATCCCCAGAACAGATAACACTACCAGCACACCAAAAACATAGTGAATGATTCCTTCTCCCATCAATCGTCTTTTTTAGGTTTCATGATTGGTTTAGGTCGGAACGCCGGCTTCTTTTCCTCTTCTTCCTTTTTTGGTTCCTCCTCAGGCTTACTGTCCATCTTGGGTTTCATCACAGGCTTGGGCCTGAATACGGGTTTCTTTTCTTCGTCTTCCTTTTTAGGCGCTTCGGCAGGTTGACTGTCCATTTCAGGCTTCATCACCGGCATCTTAGGCCTGAATACAGGCTTTTTCGGAGCATCCGAGCTTGGCTCCGCACTGGCTGCCGGTTTTGTTGCGCTGTCCTCAGGACCTTCCTCCGCTTTTGGCGCCAATGGCTTGATAGCGGGCATCTTAGATCGAAACACTGGCTTCGCAGCAGGGGCAGCTGCAGCTGATGGCGTTTCATTTGCCTGGGCTTGCTGCTTCGCCAATTGCATGTCCTCAAACGCCTTTTTCTTTTCCAGGATTTCCAGCGGCGTCATTTCACCAAATTCGAAATTATGCTCTTTGACAGAAAAAGTACTGAAGTCGTATTCGTCTGTCATGGTCAGGCACTCAGTGGGGCATACGGTAGTGCAAAGTCCGCAGAAACAACATTTGGCCATGTCGATGTCAAACTTCGCAGCATAAATCCGCTTCGGCGTACCATCTGAGGTTTTTCCTATTTCTTCTACCGCCCGAATGGGCTCAATATCGATACAGTTGACCGGACAAATTTTAGCACACTTGTCGCACACAATGCAATCGTCAATTTCGTTGTGTAGTTTGTAGCGCCCATTGTCTGGCACCGGCAGCTTTTGCCTGGGGTATTGCAGGGTCACAATGCCCTCTCCTTCTTTGAAGTAATTGTCGTTGGCCACTCCCCCACGGGCCCAGGAGCCTGTTGCTTTGCCCACATGACGAATGGATAACTGCAAGCCTTGCAGCAGCGTTTGGGTGCTTGATTTAATATCCGACCAGTAAGTGTTTTTCTTTTCTTTCATGCGATCATCCAAAGTCTCCACATGCCACACAATAAAAGTAACACAATTGATGCAGGCGTCAGGTATTTCCAGCTAAGATTCATCAACTGATCAATTCGTAGCCTGGGGTAGGTCCACCTGATCCACATATGAATAAACATGCCGATCAAGGCCTTCGACAATAACCAGAAAACGCCCCATACATAAGCAATAAAGGAACCAGGTGTGCCAGTGGTCCAGTCCGCCAACTTTACCACGCCCATATTAGGCAGGGGTGTATTCCAGGCACCAAAAAACAGAATGGCCGCCAATATGCTTACCAGCAACATCATACCGTACTCGGCCAGCATAAAAAACGCCCATCGAAAGCCCGAGTACTCTGTATGGTAGCCACCTATAAGCTCCGATTCCGCTTCGGGCAAGTCGAACGGTGCCCGGTTGCATTCCGCCAGAGAGGCAATGAAGAAAATAAAGAATACCGGTATCAGCAGCGGCGCTTGCACAATGTTCCAGGCAAAAATGCCTCCCCATTCGGTGACTTCGATGGACTTGATGACGCCCAAAAGGTAGATAGGGTCTGGTGACTGTATGCCCTGGGCAATGGATATGACCTGTAAGTCGAGCGATTGGGCGATCATGACCACACAAAGCACAGAGAGGCCCAGCGGCACTTCGTAAGAAATGATTTGCGCCACAGACCGCAAGGCTCCAAACAAAGAGAACTTACTATTGGAGCCCCAGCCAGCCATGAGGATGCCCAGCACGTCGAGCGAGATGATGGTGAGTAAATAGAAAATACCGATTTCCAGTCCGGCTCCATCCCAGCTGGCGCTCAGGGGTATCACAGCAAAACCAGAAAATACAGCGGTAAAGATGATGACTGGTGCCAGTTTGAAGAGTTTCCAGTCGGCAGCGGCTGGTACGATGTCTTCTTTTTGGATGAGCTTAACGATATCGGCGGTTGTCTGCAATATCCCGAATTTCCCTACTTCCATGGGCCCCATTCTGTCTTGGATAAAGGCAGAGATCTTCCTTTCTGCATAGATGCCTATGACAGCGTTGGTAAGAATGAGGGGTAAAAAGAAGAGAAAAGTGGTCATGAATGATGGTTTCTCTGTTGTTGCGAATATAATGGGAAGGGAGGAGTATTCCTTGCGAATGAGAGGGGATTCATTTCCCGCTAAGCTTATGGGGTTAACGATTGCCTTTTGGGGTCTCTCGAAGAGGACCCTGAAAGGATTGGCCTGAACTGAAATAATCAAAAAAGATCACAGTGAAAACTCCCTCAGGGTCCCTGACGGAGACCCCAAGGGGATTCGTGTCTGATGAAGCTTTTCAGGAAACCGATGCCTTTTGGGGTCTCTCAAAGAGGACCCTGAAAGGTGGGGTTTGAACTGAAATAATCAAACAAGATCACGGAAACTCCCTCAGGGTCCCTGGCGGAGATCTCAGGGGGATTCGTGGCATATGAAGCCAAAGAGAACCACACTGCCTTTTTCGTAAACCCAAGGAAATTCCCTACTCCCACAAATCGTACTTTTCCAGGCGGACGGCCTCGCCGAAGAAAAGACGGGTGGTGCCTTCAAAGGAGGCGGTGTAATCGGAGACAAAGAATTGGTTTTCTTCCGACCGGCTGGTGGCGGTTAGCTGATGCAACTCGAGGTAGGCTTTGAGCGCCCTGGCAACGGTCACCGATGAATCGATTACCTTCACTTTCCCCTGGTAAAAAGCCTCCACCTCCTTCTTGATCAAGGGATAATGGGTGCAGCCAAGGATCAGCGCTTCTATGCCTTTCAGTGACTCAGCGGATAGGTATTGTTCAATAATGTCATGGCTGATACGGTTATGCAAAAAACCCTCCTCTATCATGGGCACCAGTAAAGGTGTAGCCAGGGCTTTACACTGATTGGCCTGCTGCAAGGCTTCTATTTTCTGCTGGTAAACACCACTTTGTACGGTGGCCTTCGTGCCGATCAGTCCGATAGAAGCCTGCTGGTAGTGTTCCCGCACATAGTCAACCACAGGATCGATGACATTGACGACCTGCGCACGTTTGCCCGCATATTCTTTCACCAGCTCAAAGGCAGCAGCGCTTGCGGAGTTGCAGGCAATGAGGATCAACTTGCAACCCCGTTGGATCAGGAAATCAGCGATGCGGACGCTATAGGCCTGGATGGCGGCGACCGACTTTTCGCCATAGGGTAAGTGGGCGGTGTCGCCGAAGTAAATGAGCTGCTCCTCGGGGAGGAGTTCCTTCACGGCCCGGGCTACAGTGAGCCCGCCTATGCCACTATCAAAGATGCCTATGGGTGCTGATGAACGCATGGGGGAATTTTGATGCAATATGGGGCTTCCTGAGCTGAGTTCGTTGCGGAAGGCAGAAAAATTGGCGGAGAAAGAGATGAGAAGTTAGAAGTTAGAGGTTAGAGGTTAGAGGTTAGAGGTTAGATGGAAACCACCCTCCTACGCTAAAGCTTCGGCGGGCAGGGAGGTTAGATGGAAACCACCCGCCTACGACAAAGTCTTCGGCGGGTAAACCTCACCTTCGCCAGAGGCTTCGGCGGGTAAAGGCGTCGGTACGGTGCAAGGGCCTTAGCGTGGGCCGTCAGACTCCGAGGTTGGTGTTAGAGGTTAGATCGCAGACCTGCGGAAGGAGCTTGATGCCCACAGCGCTAGCTGGTGGCAACAAAAGCGGCGGCAATAGAAGTATTACCTGAATCAAGAACAGAGAAGAAAAGGAGAGGAAGCTGTCGGCAAGACCTTTGCGGCCCGACTTGTCGGGGTTGCGGCGTTGCGTGAGGTAAAAAAAACCACCGCAGAGAAAAGGGAGGAACGCGGAGAAAAGTCCCGTAGGGACGGTATGTCTGTAAAAGCTCGCTACCAACGAACGTTAGAGCCAGTGCCGTAGGTACTGAATGTCCAAAAAATCGCGCCGACTCTGATGGGAAATCGGAAGGAGCTTGGTGCCCACAGCGCTAGCTGGTGGCAACAAAAGCGGTGTCAATAAAAGAACTACCTGAATCAAAAATGTTGTCACGCAAATTCCCTTGCGGGAGATCTTCTGTTCCATCAGAGTTCCCTGCGGGAGACGCTGATGGAAAATCCGGTTCCGGTGTCCGGCTGTGGCGATGGAGGTAGACACAAAAAGTACCGGTTATCATGATCAGCCAGCTGGCTGAGTGGTGATCTGCTGGCAAGGAGTAGAGGGTAAGACTTCAGCATCGATTGATTTGAATTTTTTTGTGTGTAATACGCTGCATTCTGCCGACAGATCACCACGCCACTTGGTGTTTATTCTAACGATGAACATAAGCTAGTGGCTCGTGATGACCGGTAGAGTTGAGGGCGGTGCATCATCGGATTGGCGAGGGCGGTTCGTTACAAAGGTTGCTTAGCATAACCATTTACGAAAAAAGACTTTCAGGGTCCTCTTCGAGAGACCCCAAAAGGATTTGTCTTCGATTCAATCACTTGCAAAAGAAGGCATCTGCGAAAAATGTAAAAACATGCTTTGCGGGCTGCGACTGCAGGCCTGCGCCCCCCGGCGTAAAATAAAAATCCCGGCGGACGTTGGCCCACCGGGACTGCAAGTAAAGAGGTGAATAATTTAGTTTGAATGACCAATATAGGAAGCCATTTTTGAATTCGCAATGGCTTTCCCCCTACTGTATTATCTGGTGAGTGCCATCAGCAAATCATGCTCGGTGATGATATGCACTTTGTTCGTTTCGTCCCTCACCAACAGGGCCTTATTGTCCTTGTTAATCAGCGAGGAAAGTACGTCTACCGTATTGTCCATGCCCACAAACTGGAAGGAAGGGTCCATTACTTCGCTTACCGGCTTGTCTTTGATGCTGGAATCTCTGATCAGGCTGTTCAGCAACTTGGTTTCGTGCACACTGCCAATGAACTGCTCTTTGTCCACTACAGGAATCTGAGAAATACCATCGATATTGAAAACGCCAATCACATCCCCTACTTTCATGTTTTTATTCACCGTCGTTAGCTTGGTATAGCCATTGCGGCGCTTGAGGATGTCTCTGGCAGTAGCAAAAATTCTTTCCTCCAGGAAGCCGTGGTTCATCATCCAGGCATCGTTATAGACTTTGCCTAAATAGCGGGTGCCATGGTCAGGCAGGATGATCACCATTACATCGCCTTCTTTCAGGTGCTCCCGGGCATACTCCAGGGCGCCAAAAGCAGCGGAGCCACAGGACCAACCCACAAACAGGCCTTCTTCTCTGGCCAGTCTTCGGGTCATGATCGCCGCATCTTTGTCGGTGACCTTTACAAAATGATCAATCAGGGAGAAGTCGACGTTCTTAGGCAAAATATCCTCCCCAATGCCCTCTGTGAGGTAAGGATACACTTCGTTGTTATCAAAAATGCCTGTTTCCTTGTATTTCTTGAACACTGAACCATAGGTATCAATGCCGACCGTTACGACGCCCGGATTTTGCTCTTTCAGGTATTTGGCTGTACCGCTGATGGTGCCACCCGTCCCTACGCCAGCCGCATAGTGGGTGATCTTTCCTTCTGTATCCTTCCAAATTTCCGGACCGGTGGACTCGTAGTGAGCAGCGAAATTCGATGGGTTATCGTACTGGTTCGGATAGATAGAATTGGGTATTTCTTTGTTCAGCTTTTTTGCCACCGAATAGTAGGACCTTGGATCATCTGGCTCCACATTGGTAGGACACACAACTACCTCAGCGCCTACGGCCCTGAGAATGTCTATTTTTTCCTGCGACTGCTTGTCAGCCATGGTAAAAATACAGCGGTATCCCTTCGCAATGGCCACCAGGGCCAGGCCCATGCCCGTATTACCACTCGTTCCTTCGATAATCGTGCCCCCAGGCTTCAGCAGGCCTTTCTTCTCCGCATCTTCTATCATCTTCAGTGCAATCCGGTCTTTCACCGAATTACCCGGATTGAGGTATTCTACTTTGACGAGAATGGTGCCTTTGATCCCCTGGTTGACCTTGTTGAGTTTAACAAGGGGGGTATTACCTATGGTATCAACGATATGGTTATAGTAATGCATCAATTTTGGTTTTGTTATTCAAAGTTAGGCAAATCCCCCCTTGATGTGAAAAAGAATTAGCTAACAATTGATTAAATTAGGACATCGTCTCCGCTGGACCGTTGTTCGCTATATTTGCGAGGAGAAAATAAGTAACCATTATGAAACAACCTTTACTCATTGCGGTAGACTTTGACGGCACCATCGTGGAGCATGCCTATCCAAAAATAGGCAAGCCGGTTCTCTTTGCGCTGGAAACACTTAAATCTTTACAAGCCCGCAACCACCGACTGGTCCTGTGGACGATCAGGGAAGGAAAATACCTGGAAGAAGCACTTGCCTACTGTAAGAAAAATGGCCTCGAGTTTTATGCAGTGAACGAAGCCTTTCCCGGTGAGGGCTTTGAAGCAGGGCAAAGCAGAAAAGTAAATGTTGATTTGTTCATCGACGATAGAAATGTTGGCGGCCTTCCGCCCTGGGGAGAAATCTGGAAGATGATTGAGGGGGATGAAATGGATATGAGCAACCTTAAAGGAAAGAACGGACTGATACAGCGCTTGTTTGGGGGTAGAGGGTAAAGGCGTCGGTACGGTGCGAGGGACAGAAGCATGGGCCGTCAGACGCCGG
>CAYGOF010000035.1:0-16792 GCA_964351395.1 uncultured Roseivirgaceae bacterium | reverse complement strand
GAGACTGCAGAGAAGATTAAAGAAGCTGCCGTACTGCATGAAGTGATACAAGACTTCACTGAGCTACAAAAGAAGGGTAGTAGCCTGCTTGGCAATTGTCCATATTGCCATAATAAGAAATTCACGGTCACGCCCTCAAAGAGTATCTACAAGTGCTTTTCTGGGTGTCAAAAGTCGGGTAATGATACCATCAAGTTCCTGACAGATGTGATGGGTAAAACTTATCATGAATCATTAATCTATCTCGCAGATAGGTATAATATTGCCATAGAACCGGCACCGCAGGTGATAAATACAGCCAAGCGGAATAACCGGACGGAGAAATTCCGCGACCGGCAACTAAAGGAAAGTGGCATAACGGATAAATCACAGAAGTGGTTCATGTCTGAGAATGCTACCACTAAGGTAGAATCAGACAGATACCAGGCGGCCACGATCGACCGGCAGTGGAATGTCGTAGCCGGTGATGATATGATCCTCCATTACCTCGACCTGGATGGCATGCCCATCAACTTCAATCTAAGTGCTACCAAAAAGCAGCAACTGATCAGAGTGCGCTGGGCCAATCCCAGCCTGCACCTTGACAAGTCGGGGAAGCCGATGAAGTACCAAAGCCCATACGGATCAGGCTCGCACCTCTGGCTTCCAAACTATATCATCAAGGCTTTTAAGCAAAGTGAGCTTATCGAAACCCTGTACATCTGCGAAGGCGAGAAAAAAGCCGATAAGATGTGCTTACACGGACTGCCGGCAGTGGCAGTGATGGGTATAAACAACTTTGCGTATAGTAAAGAAATGCCGCAGCAGTTTGAGCAGCTAATCAAACGCTGCAGTATTGCCAACGTCGTATTTGTGTTAGACTCCGATTGGCAAAATATTTCTGTGAAAAATGGGGAAGCTGCCGATATCCGGCCAAAAACATTTTTTAAGGCCGTGGTCAAGTTCAGGGACTATTTTCATGCTTATAGTGGGTCCGGATTATATCTCAATATCTACTTTGCACATGGCAAGGATCCTGTACACAAAGGCATGGATGATGTCCTGGTAAGAGACATTAAAGGAAAAGAAGAAGAACTGGTAGAGGACTTCAAGAGTGCTATGATCAGTAGGGATGGCGAAGGTAAGTTCGTCAATGTCTACAAGATAACCGACATGTCAGACTACAAGATCAAGGAGTACTGGCACCTGCATAGCAATCCAGCCTTTATGAATCATTATAAGGAGGATTTAAAAGGCCTACATGAATTCAAGCTTGGCTACCTGAAATGGCGCTACAATGAGGAGGATGAAAAGTTTGAATTAGCCCAGAAACTATTGCCACATGAGCAGTACTGGGATAAGGCAGAATACGAAGACAAAAGTGGGCGCCTGCGAAAAATCTACACTTTCAACTATACCAACTGCCGGTACTTCCTCCGCAATAGGGGATATGGATTGTATGAATACGATGATGACAAGTACCGATTCATCCATGTGGATGGAAAGGTAGTCAAAGAAACCAGTGCACAGAAGATTCGCCGCTTCGTCATGAGCTTCACAGAAGAGATCGAAGAGAAAAACGTACTCGAAATCCTTCTCCGAGGTGGCAAGCAATACCTTGGCCCTGATAAACTCTCTGATATGTATCAGCGCGAGTTGCCATTCATGGAAGCAGCCAAGGATAGTATGTTTCTCTTTTTCAAAAACACCTATTGGAAAATAACCAAAGACGAAATTATAGAAAGGCCCCTTAGCGACCTGCCACAATACGTGTGGCAAAATAAGATCATAAATTTTGAACCTAAGTACATAGGCAAACCGATGGTTGCCGTCAAGATGGATGAGCAAAATAACTGGAAAATAAACTTCACCGATGAGGCTAAGCAATGCGACATGGCCAACTTCTACCACCAGACCAGTATGTTCCATTGGCAAAAAGCGCAAAAGCTAACTAACGAGGATGGCAAAAGCTTCTACGTGAACAAAGAACAACCGGACCCATTCACAGATAAGGATGTCAGTTTGCACCGGGCGCACTTCGTCACAAAGATCATAGCCGCCGGCTATACTATGCACGATTACTTGGATTATGGCAACATGAAAGCTGTAGTTTGTATGGATGGGGTGGAAAGTGAAGTAGGTAAAAGTCAGGGCGGATCAGGCAAAAGTATTTGGGCAAAACAATTTGAACACATGGTGCCCATGGAGATCATAGATGGAAAGAAGAAAAACATCGAGGAGGATAATCACATCTATGAGTTGGTAGATGAACGCACTCAAATCGTCCTATTCGATGATGTACGAGTTAATTTTCCATTCGAATGGTTATTCTCGCAAATCACGACTGGCCTTGTGATCAATCCAAAAGGGGAGAAGCGGTCCAAGATACCACCTAGAAGATTTATCATCACCACCAATCATGCACTAAACGGCGAAGGTAACAGCTTCAAGCGGAGGCAATATACCATCGCCTTCAGCGACTACTACAATGAGCACCGCACCGTAGGGGACGAGTTTGGATACCAGCTATTTCATGAATGGGACAACAAACAATGGAACCTATTCTATAATTGGATAGCAACCTGCATCCAGGTATATCTCCAGTATGGGATACGTTACAAAATACCAGAACAAGACATCGAGCGGCGCCGCATGCGGCAGCAGATGGGCGAGAAATTACTTGACTGGGCTGGACTGGTATTTGATCCGGAACCAGATCATACCGGGGATCCTTGCGGTATCTTCCTCAATAAGAAGTGCGAGCGGAACTATCTATACAATAAGTTCCTGGAACATTACCCTAGTGAGCGCAAATACTGTGATGCCAAGCGATTCAAGGAAAAGCTGGTTATCTATACCGAATATGCTGGACTTGAGTTTAACCCCACTTCTACTGCTACAGATAAGAGAATCAAGAGCAATGGCAAGGAATACTTCCTGATTACCAATGAGACCTTCGACGCGGCCACCATGGGCAAACGACCAATAAACAATGATGAGGATTTAACTAGACAAGAATTACCTTATTAAATAATTCAAAAATGAAAGCCAAAATATTACATGGAACAAATGAGATAGCTAAAGGAGCTATCGCAACATCTATCAATGACAATTATAAAGACAGTGTTTTTATCGATTGTAGTTGTGACGGTTTTTCCCCAGAAAGCATTGAATCAATGTTGCAACCTTCTACAGACCTGGTCTTATTTCTTAATGTGCCGAATTATTTCAATTATGAAGCCTGGTCTAAAATGATTCTGTCAGGAATAATCCTGAAGAAACCCGGCTATTCCTCTTTTTATATCAAACCAGACTTTGTGTTTATTACCCGGGAGAAACCTGATTTATCCCCGAAGGCCTTCTACCTGGAATTAATAGAGGTGGAAAATAAGCGCAGACAGATTCAATCATCATACTAGATACATAGCCATGAAAATGAACCGAAAAGATATCAATATCAAACCTGGAGACATCACCAAGGAGCTCTCACGAGAGCTCAATATGCGATGGGCGGTATATGCCAGACAGGTAAATGATAAAAAGCTCAGCAAAGAAGAGGCTAATAAAAGATACCTCATTATACTGGAGCTAAAGGAACTAATGGAGGCCGCTGACGCCAAGGGGATCTCAATCAAAGACCTCAAGGAAATGGTGGCCAATGCTGAATTGAAAGCAAAACCTACGCAGGGATCCCTTTTCACACAGACTAAATTTCCGAATTAATTGTGCCTATAACTTCAACCTATCGCAGCCCTTCCCCCTGAGGGCTGCCTTTTTCAACAATTGAATCATGAAATGGACAGAAAAAGAATTGAAAATACTAAAGGATGCCTATCCTTTAGGTGGGCGAACATTGGTGTATAAGGTCTTACAAGCAGAGGGGTTTAATCGTAGCCTCAAAGCAATAGGAGCAAAGGCTAAGGTCCAGGAAATAAGATCATATTCAAAAGGGCGATTTCGTCCTGGAGAGATACCGCATAACAAAGGATGCAATATCGATGCAGCTACCATGGAGAAAATAAAAGGAACATGGTTTCAGACTGGCCACTTACCCCACAATACAAAAAAGGACTATTGCATAAGTCTTCGCAAAGACAATAGGGGAGTAGCGTATAAATTCATAAGAATAGCACTGGGAAAATGGGTACACCTCCACCGGTACCTATGGGAAAAAGAATATGGAGAAATTCCTAAAGGTAAACTGATAACATTCATCGATGGAAATCCAATGAATTGTAAAATTGAAAACCTGGAAATGATTGACCGGGCAGAACATCTTCGACGAAGGTGGCAAGCAGCAGGGGGGATGCCATATGAATTAATGTCGGATAATTATGTGACAAGTGTATTGAAAAGGAATGGCATTCATCCGGACGCCATCACTAACGAAATGATAGAAGTAAAAAGACTACAATTAATACTAATCAAAAAATTGAAAAAAGATGAAAGAAGTAGCTAATAAGTTGCGAAATATGATCGGAAAAACCTGGGTGTACAAAGCCCAGACACTGTTGTTCCAAGGCATTGAGATCGTTAATAAAGACGAAATAAAACTATATACCTCTGACAAAGAGATTGTGTTGACCAATCCTTCAATGGCACATTTCTTTATTGAGGATTGTAAACCTGGTGAAAACCTTCCGGAGAAGTCAAAAGAACAAGAAAAAAAAGATGAGGTGATGGCCTCATTAAAGGGTGTGCTGATGGAGAATATAAATAATATTCGAAGGGATCCGGCTTATATTCCCCAGGCGCAAGCTATTTCTAAGCAGGTGCAAACATTGATTAACCTGACCACCTTGGAGATTAATATCAACAAAAAAGCTGATGTATGACACGCCTCCTATCAAAACCAGATTTTATATTAACCCAACAGGTGGGGCCCTATTGGATAATCCATTATCATTGGAATTTCACTGATTCAGTATATAAAATGGTATTTGTTCTGAATTAAAATATAAGCCTGGCAATTGTCAGGCTTTTTTTTTTAACCTATTTTAGTTAACTTGTGGTTAACTAAAGAAATAAATCCCCCCCAGTGGTTTATTTTTGATAACAATTCATAGTCTTATTATGGGAAACTTAACCGAAGTAGGAGATTATCAATCTTCTGTAAACGGTACAAAGCTCTCTAAACAAACCATTAATGCGCTACAAAAAATAAAAGAGCGCATTCCACCAGATGAGCTAATCCGTAGATTCAGAAGGTTTTTCGATGGATTTGTCTATAATGCCCAGGGCAACATAGACATAAAAGACCAGGAAATATATCGAGAGATAGAAAACTTGCTGGAAAGCCTTTACCAACCTCCCGAATAAGTCCTTTGTACAGCAAGGATGGTGCAATTACATTTACAGCAAAAAAAACCATGACTGAAGAATTACATATCCGTACCCTCAAGCGAGCAAGAGACCAGGTAAAGCTATGGGAGCGCGAAATGCAGCGTAATCAAATGGAACTGCAAAGATTGAAAGATGAACTTGATCTTGCTTTTACGAGAGGTAGGGAAATTGCCGAAAATATGGCAGACGCAAAGTCGCATCTCGCGGACTTGGAATTAAGTGCAGATCAATAAAATAGTACATATTGTTCATTATTTTGGCAAAATAGAAGCCTCACCCACAAAGTGAGGCTTTTTTATTTAATCATATCAATAGGGTGGAGTAATCCGAAAGTCCAATAAAATCAAGCCTTCAGCTGGTATATATATATATTATTATTTATTTATACGCTTTATTTTGAAAAGTAGACCACGTATAAAAAAGGAAAAAGGCGTGGACTTTTGGACTTTTGATAGCTATACAACTAGTAATCAACACATTATGCAGTCCGCGAGACAGTCCGCGACAGTCCGAAAGTCCGAAAGTCCAAGTTTTCACTTAAAAGTCCGCGACAGTCCAAACGGGTTGGACTGTATAAGTTGTTGATTATCAGTGTATTTAAGTGCAAAAGTCCAAAAGTCCACGTATTTTGCCTATTTAGAGCAAGGGGGTTGTTTGGAAATAGGTGCATATTGATTGTCCTGTTGGCGCTAAAATGGTTGCTGTAACTTGTGTTCAAATTCCCTGAACAAATATCCACACACACCAAAAAAAAGGGAAATGAGAGGCGCAAAGCAAGAGCGTATGAATTTTGAGTACTTAATAATGGAATTAAGTAGGGCACATGGCTTAAAGGCTTTGCTGTCTATTATTATCAGCTGGATAGGGGTAAACCTTATGCCGGTGGCTAGTTTTATTGCGGTAGGCATTGTACTGGTCACTTGTGATTGGATCACGGGTGTCACCGCAGCTAGAATGCAAAAAGTAAAAATCACAAGTAGAGGCTTGTTTCGCAGTGTGCAGAAGATTGTTTTTTATAGCCTGGCCATCGTGTTAGTCCTAATTGTCGAAAAGAGCATGTTGGGAACGGATTGGTTAGTGTACCTGGTCTCTAGCTATATCGCCATGGTTGAATTATATTCCAACCTGGAGAACATATCGGTTATCACCGGTACCAACATCATTGGGGTAGTGAAAAACGCTATCGGAGAATACCTAAAGAACAAAATACCTAAAGCATAGTCCTTTGAAGGCCCGTGTAGGTATTGGATATTGTGGGCACAATGAATTTATCAAAAAAAACAATTGTATGATTGAAGAACAATTGGCCTTAGTAAAAAGCCTTCAGTTACGCGTTTCCTCAGCCAAGGATTTTGAAGAACTAGTAACGGCTTCCCTAGAAATAGGAGAAGCATTTGCTAAAACCTTTCAAGACAAGAGGGTGGATTGGAATGATGCAGGCTATTTCCTTGTATTGCCAGGTATTGTCCAAAAAGCTTTGGATGGATCAGAAAACATATTGCCACAGATTGGTTTTGCTTCCAATACGGAATTTGACGAGTCATACGAAGCAGCCGCTTCCGGATTTGAGATACCAGGAAAACCAGAATTGACCCACGATATTAAAGGATTAGTGAAAGGTGGTTTCCATGGTGCTCGAATTTATGCACGATCAAAATCGGCTGCCGCAGCATAAGGAAATTTTTAGTCTGAGTAAGTTTATTGTTGAAAGGGGAATCTTTGTGTTCCCCTTTTGCGTATATTATAGGAAGAAGTTATAGGCCGTATTTACTCAGATTTTAAATTACGGCCATGAACATTATCGCAAGTATCCCTATCAAGCCACATCTCAAGCAGTTTGCGCTTATGTTAGAAAACTGTGAAGAGGATGAAGCGTTAGATCTCACCACCGGTGGTATTATTTGCTACGTACTCCGTATGATGCTGACCAGCAAAATGAAAATGCCGGATCAGCCTGGTTACCGGCTTAATGAGGAGTATTGCGATTTGCTGAAATTTAGATTAAGTTCCAGCTTAATAGATAGGGGAGAGGTTGTGATTAGCTCCACTAATGTGATCGTGTTCAACCAGTTTCTTCACAAACTGCTGAACGAACTTTTGCTCGACCGGGTAATATCAGCCAAACGGAAATACAATCAAAAGCAAATAGAAACCATTCATGATTTCCTGCAGGAATTCCGGATGGATGAGCTCTTAGATTATGATGCTGTGAAAAAAAGTAATTATAGGCTAAGAAAACTCAAAAATATAGAGCTTATTCCTGAATAAAGCGTCCCCTCGTTATAAACCGCCAATTATATAGCCAAAACAGATGTTTCAACAAAACACCGTGTCCTCTTTTTGCTGTCCTTTCTTATCCTTTGCGCCTGTTGTACCTTTCCAAAATGAATTTGCAAGGCATTATAAAATATTGCGGAATACTTAATGTCGGAGGTCTATATATCGTCGAATATGCTCCTGTTGATTGGATTGATGCGGCATCTTATGAGCCGCTTATTTCTTCAACAGGGAATTGGTTGTATGAAATCCCATTTTCGACCGGTGATTGGTTAAAGATGCCTCTTCTTCCAACCGGTAGGAATTGGCAAGAGAATAGTGCCAGACAAAACCAAGGTAGCAGATACCAAAACCAAGTAAGTGGAACGGTGCCAAAACTTAGGCCGGAAGCTAATCTTGAGCTGCAACAAATGGAAGAGCTCGATTTCATCCTTAAAATAGAAGACAGAAACGGCCAGCCGTGGATTTTGGGCACATTAGATGCTCCAATCCGCTTCAAGGCAGATGCAGGAAGTGCAGATGAAAACGGTCTAAGTAGCTACCAGATTCAGTTCTTCAGTGAAGCAAAGCATCGTTCAGCCGGCTATATTCCTGTTTATTAGGGGTCCTGGTTGATGCATCACTATAATATCATTTTTGTGACATGAAAAAGCATTTACAATACTTCAAAGTTGTTGCCGTCGAGGGCGAACGCTCGGCGGATTTGCTATTATACGGATACATTGGCCAAGATTATTGGTGGGACGAAGACCTTAAAGAGGAAAGTCTAACCGACATAGCAGTGGTACGGAAATTACGCGAGCTTGAAAGCCGCTTCGAGCGTATCAATATACGCATCAATAGCCCAGGAGGCTCCGTATTCCACGGCGATCCCATCATTGCTGCCATTCAGCGCAGCAAGGCCGAAATTCATACTTACAATGACGGTATGGCTGCCAGTATGGCCGCCGATATTTGGTTGGCTGCTCCCCATCGCCATATGGCCCAAAATGCAAAATTAATGATCCATGCCACATCTTCCTTTGCCATCGGCACTGCTGAAGACATGGAAATGGAAGCGGAACGACTTCGCAAGTTTGATGATGCAGCTATCGCCTCGATGGCAAGGGCAACCGGCATGGAGGAAGCGGATATTCGGACGCGTTTTTATGACTATAAAGATCATTGGCTGACAGCGCCGGATGTGGAAGAATTGGGACTTATTACAGAAGTGGAGGAATACGAGACACAGGACATTCCGGATAATGTTGAAAGAATGACCTTTGCCGACCTGGTTCGCCATTTCAGTTCCAAGGAAGACAACCAAGCCAAAGGATTCCTAAACCGTTTGCGTGATAAATTCATGGGCACCACACGCCACCAGGCGCATGATGACCCACATTTCAATAACCAAAATTCAGTAACCATGACTAAAGAAGAGCTTCAGAAAAGCCTTCAAAATGGCGATCTTAAAGTAGATGACCTGGTGGCAGAGCTCACCGGTCGCAACTTCAAAGTGGAAACTCCGGAACAATTGGCTCAAGCACAATTTTCCGACACACTCAAAGCCATTGTACAAGAGGCCATCAAGCCACTGACAGATGAGGTAGAAAAACTAAAAGGTAACCTCAAGGAAATTGGTGATGCAGCTGGTTCAACCAAAACCTTGACACCTGGTGTCAAAGATGAGTTGGTAGGGGATCCTGCTAAAAACGCCTGGTTGGCACAGAATGCAGACAAAGACAAAGCCTTTGCAGCTGCTGTCAAAAATGGAGACGCCTTGAAAATTCAATCTTAGGATAGAATTGGATAGGAATCTTATTCTTAAAGCTAGAACTAAAACTATTAAAAAATGGCCCATTCTATTACGATAGAAGCTGCTGTGGACACGCTCAACCAGGTTGCAGTTGCCTACGACCAGCAGATTCACCAAACGATTAAGGGTAGCCTTGAATTTGAAAGCCGATTGCCCTTTGTGCAAGCAGATCACACTTTCACTGCCGTTAGTGCAGAAGTGACTGATCCATTACAGCCCTACCAGCCAGCATTTACGCCCAACAATGCCGAGACCTGGGATGCGGTTGAAAACATCCTCCAACACGGTAAAGTGGACTTGGAATTCACAGCCGAGGAGCTGGAGAAGTTTTTTGATTCCTGGGCACCAAACTGGTTCGAGTTAGACAAAGACCCCAGCATGTGGGATTATGCACGGGTAGTTATCGAGCAGTTGGTATTGCCTCGTTTCACCGACAATTTGAACGAAGCCAGCTTCAACGGTATCCGGGTAGTACCAACGCCCGGCACTCCTGGTACTGCATTACAGGCTTTTGATGGCTTTGCAAAAAAAATAGCTGATGCAGTAACAGCCGGATCCTTGACAGAGATCGTTACAGGCGCATTGGTTTCCACAACGATGCATGACCAGATTCGAGACTTCTGCAAATCATTGCCGAAAAATGTCCGAATGCTTCCTGGAAACATCTTCATGTCTTCCACTCGTGCTATCGAGTACGCGGAGGATTATGCGGCCAACAAGCCTCGAACCATTCAGGTTATTTCTGATCCCAACCAGCCGATTTATCGGATTGATCATTTCAACAAGAACATTGTTCCGATGAAATGTATGGAGGGGAGTGATCGAATCATTTTTTCTCCATCGATCACCAACAATATGATTATTGGAACGCGAAGGGGACAAAGCGTCTATCCGCGCATGCGATTCCAGGTTTTTGATCGTAAACTGAAGGTGCTTAGTGAATTCAGCCGTTTTTACGGCTTCCGTCACTGGGACAACCTTTTTGTGAACGATCAGGCATAGGCTTAGCCTAAGCCAAAACCCTTATTTGTTTATTTTCAAAATTGAATAATATCATGGCTAAAGAACAATTATCAGCCGAACAAATTGCAGCCATGCAAGAAAAGTTAGCTGCGTTGGAGGAAGAAAACCAGATTCTTCGTACAGAGAAGACAACCGGGTTGGATTTCACAGGAACCATCGTGAAAGGTAAATTCGTGAGTAAACTAGAGACGCCAGATGGCGAAACTATGGTGAAAATCGTACAGTTCAAGCCTGGTTATGTGAAATGCCGGTTGAAAGATGGTGACAAAGTGTGGAGTGAGGACTTGATGACCTTGGCCAATGGAGGAGAACTCAGCGAAGAATCCAAGGGACGTTCACCAAGGCTGATCAACATGGACTCACAATCTGCAGCTAAATGGATGACTGAGCTCGTAAAAAAAGGCGCAAGCTTTTTGCGAGAAGTCAAGTAAGAAACCCTTTTGTCTAATCTTTTGAATGCAATAATATGCCATTGAATGATTTGGTGAGTCAATGCGGGAATCAACGTCCTCCAGGAGTAGAAGTAACGATCTACTTCACCTTGGATCATGAACTCGCATCATTCCCACTCACGCAAGAAGCAATCACCTTGGCTTTGCCAGGTACACCCGTCGCTGGTGATAAAAAGCGACTAGGAGAAGCCTTCGACTTTACCGGAGCGGCTTCTGGCGAAGGCTATTTTCGACGTGTAAAAATTCTGGTTGATTCTGGAAATATCCGTAATACCATTGAGGGAGAAATCGGCGGCCAAGGCAATCGCCAGCGCCTGGATTTTTTCATTGAAGGTATGGAAGCAGAAGCGCTAGAATGGGGCGATGACCTACTTGGTTATAGCGGATGCTTAATCCCTCTTATTCCTATCAAAGCAGGGCAATACGTTGTCTTGGGAGATAAGAAAAACCCTTGTTTCCTGGAAGCAGGAGAGGGGGGTAGCGGCGGCGACAAGGTAGGACACAGTTACACCCTTTACGCCAATACCGGCTTTATGCCATACTTGTATGATGCGGATACGCTTGGAATCGATATTACACCTAACCCCTAAATCAGTGAATGATGAATAATCAAAACTATGGCGAATCAGCACTATCAAAGGATGTTGCTGAAAAATTCGAGGTCATTGATTGGGTAGGTAGCCATCGGCAGTTTTTTGGCACCTTTGGCATTATCGATCTTTCCACGATGACATTACAACAAGCCGAGCGATTGGCTAAGTTGAATTTCCCGAAAATTCGGCGCAAATCCAACAAGCAGGAATCAGCTCAAGCATTGAAAGCGAAATAAGCACTAAAACATAGCCCGTGTCAGTATTGATGCGGGCTATCTCTCATTATGGACCTATCTGAATGGATTCACAAATGGTTGACTGAAAATGGCAGCTTCCTGGAAGGAGTTCGCTTATACAAATTAACTATCAACCCTATTTATGCGATCAAATTCGAGCGCCTGCTCGATCGCAAATATGTAGATGAAGATGCCAAGGCTCACCTCAGTAGATTATTGAAATCCTACCTTTCTACCCATCCACCAATAAATAATAGACCACTAAAAACACCATCGATTCCCATCGAAGAAGATGAAGTAGAAACGGAGGAGGAACCAGCCTCTGTCAAAGCACTTCGCTTAAAAGCTATTCCCCTACACAAGCGATACAGCCATCTAAAAGCTCAATTGTATCAGATGTCAATTGATACGCAGTTGTATTTTGATAAGGACAGATACAATATCGCTTTTGAGATAATGGAAGAAATACTACCTGAAACTGATTCCATTTATGACCAAATTCGCCGGTGGGATCAAGAGGGAGAACTACCTCCCGAGCCGGAAAATATCCTGGTGCAACAAACCGTCGAAAAGATGCAGAAAATATATAGCCTCAGGCCGAGGATCAGTCGGCTAAAGAGTTGGGTTGAAAAAAAGGGAATAACTGCAGCTGAAAAACGGAAATATGAAAAAGAATTGCTAGACAAAGAAATAGAGCTAAGTGTACTGGAGGTAGAATTAGGCCTAAAAGCATAGTCCTGTCAAAACAATTGTTGGCTACATAGTTTTGTGTCATGCGAGATCATGAAGTAATCATACAACTAATCAATGGAGAAATCAAAAGGTCTGACCTTACTGATCACCAATTAGAATATTGGAATAGAGTAAGCAGTACCTATGATATGATGGTGGATGGGCAGCCTAATAAAATAGTAATGGGCATGCTTAGGGAGCAGTTTGCATTGAGTAGAGTGCAGGCATGGAGAGTAATAAGGGAGACAGAATTGATATTTTCTAATATGGAAAAAGTATCAAAAATCTTCCACCGGAATATCTCCGCAGAAATGGCGAAAAAATCCTTCGCTATGGCTGAAAAAAGAGGCGATGTAAAAGCCATGGTAGCGGCCACCCGGGCATATAATGAGGCTACCGGATTGCACATTGATAGCGCTGACACACCAGATTGGAGCAAAATAGAACCCCACACGATCATCATCCTTCCACCACAGGTTAAAATTCCTGAAAAAGTAAACGGGGGCGTAATAGACCTTAATGAAGTAATTGAAGAGATAGCTTATGAAGAACTTATCCCCCCAGCAGATACTGGAGCTGAAGACACAAATTAAGCGACTAAACGATAGTGGAAGTGGGGATTACGAAACATTACTTCGACAAGTACAAAAGCATGAGCACGTAGTACCACTTAACTTGCCACAATACCGTGCCGCAATATCCCAGGCTAAAGAATTATACCTGGAGTGGGGTAGGGGAACCGGTAAGACAACATTCCGGGGATTCCACTGGTCAAGTATCCTAAAAGAATTACCCAGGAGCACGGGGCTATTTATTGGCCCAAGCTATCAGTTCATCCTTACCAGGATAGTCCCCTCGCTGGTGCAAGGATTAGAAATGATGGGGCTATACCAGGGCCTACACTATTTCATTGGCCAACAACCGCCTCGATCTTGGAGGAAGTCCTGGGGAGAAGCTTATCAGCCACCGGGTAAATACGACCGGTATATAAGTTTCTGGAATGGGGTAGGGGTACACCTGATTAGTCATGATGTACAAGGAGATGGCCGGGCCCTAAACGCTGATTGGATAGATGGAGACGAAGCCGGGATGTTAAAGCGTAGCCACCTGCAGGAGAATACGGATCCAACGCTGAGGGGAACTAAGAAACAAGTATTTCAAGGAAAGCGATACTTTGGCAGTAAGTTATACACCAGCTCCACTCCACTCACTCCGGAGGGGAAATGGTTTACCGACCTGGAAGAGCAGGCTGCACTCGAACCAGAAAAGATTGCATTCATCAAAGCAACCTGTAAGCACAACCTGGTCAACTTAATGGATGGATACCTGGAGAATGCGGAAAGAAACGCATACCAACACTGGGTATATCTAGCCGAATATCTCAATATAAGGCCGAAGTGGACAAAAGACAGCTTCTATAGCCTGCTCGATCCGGATGTACATCTATACAGTAACTATGATTACAGCTTCTATACAAGTCCAGGGCAAAGCGTTGATTGTAGAGGCGACGCCGACCTGGTGAAAGGCCACCCACTGATACTTGGCGTTGACTGGGGAGCAGCTATCAACTGCCTTACAGTCAACCAACATCTAACGAGTATCAATGAATACCGAACCATAAAGAGCATGTTCGTCCTGGGAGATGAACAGAAGATCCAGGACGATCTATTCAAAGAATTCAACGAGTACTACAAACACCACAACAACAAAGATATATACCTCTACTACGATAAGAGTGGCAACCAACAGACCGGTCATACAAAACAAACCAGGGCAGAGCAGGCCAGGGCACAATTGAAGGCATTAGGATGGCGAGTACATCTAATGACCGTTGGAACAATCAACCCTCAGCATTATGATAAGTACCTACTGTGGGCTCGCATCCTGAAAGAGGAAGACCCTAGGCTCATTCGGTATAGGATGAACAGAGACAACTGTAATGAACTATACATTAGCATGCGCAATGCTAAGACAAAGCAAGGAGCAAACGGCGAGATCAAAAAAGACAAGAGCAGTGAGAAGAGTGGCCGACCTAGACAAGAGGCGACCGACCTAAGCGACGCTAACGATGGCCCGATATGGAGTATGTTCAATCATCTATTGAACAACATTGGACTCATCATGCCTCAGATCATCATGAAGTCGAACTAAAACACCCTGCATATATCCTTTTTTTGGGGCCAACAATTGCTTTGATCCTCAGGCGATAGGCGGAGAGAGTTGTTTTAAAAAGAACATCAGCCAGAAAAAACGGTCATTTAGGGCTCTGACAGTCAGTGTATTGTTATATTTTATTTGAAACGATCACATTAACAAAGCTACCTGTCCTTTTTTTAGCGATATCTGTGTGGCAATTTTGCTCTATGACCTTTGAAGATTTATACATCAAATATTTCCGCCATCAGGCTGTTAATCACCCAGATTTACTGCATCAAGAGCAGGAAGGAAGTCGTGTATTTGATGTAGTAGATATTGAGGAAGGAATGCTTACAGGCATAAGATCGGGGCTTTTACCTGGTCAATATGCTATGCGATTATTCCATTACACCTACCGGATCAACCGACCAGGTGCGGAACTTTTAAAATTCATACAAGGGGGATTCCTATTGGCAAAGTCTTTTAGCCCGCGTAACAGTTCAGACGATGAATACCAAACTGCACTGCAGGATGCGGAGAGGGTAACTGATGAAATAATTGAGAAGATGATATCTGACAGTCTAAACGGCCACCCTCTTTTCTACAGAAGCCTAGACAGTGAACAAGACATCAATGTAGTCACTGCACCCCGGCCAACTATTGATGGCAGCTACGCAGGAAAGATTTGCACCTTCACTTTTGCACAGCACTGGAGAAACTGTATTGACTCACTCGATGCACCGGACTGGCTAGATGGTGGCATCACCCCTAAAACATTATAATGCTGAGTCTAATCAATCAACCAGGGCAGATATCTCTTAGTCGTAACCAAATGCTGTTGCAGTTCCAAGCACTGGATGGCAGCAGCATTCCTTATGGACAACAAGGCGTTCGATCGGAGGTATTAAATATTGGATTAGACGCGATTCAAGAAGATGAGACATTAACTGTTGACTGGATAGAAGCGGATGGAAGTGTAGGTAGTGTAACATTCACGGCAAAATTATCGCCTACCGACGAGGATCATATTTCTGCGGCGCTCCCTGGCACCATATTCAGCTACTCACAACTCAAAGCCTATTTTGATGTAGTCGCTGGCCAGATTGCAGATCACCATTTGATCAGTCCACTCTTCGATGTTTATGCCGTGCTTGGCATAAATCGGGCAAGCATTTGGATTGAAGCAAAAGACATAACAGCGGGTTGGTCTTTGAGTTGGGACATAACAGATATTGCTGATGTGAACTATAGCGCGACTGATTACACCGATGTGCTCACTACCAATGCCCCTGATGAGTATAAAATATTATTAGATATTTTTTTCGAATCTACCTATGAGGGAAATGACTTCAACCTCGTTGCAGCACTAGACATATACATAGATGCTAACAGTGAGGCCTGGGTAGACTTGTCAGATATCATTTCTGCGGCCATAGAAGACACCTTGCCGGAGCTCCCTATCCCCGCCTTCACGGCCAACCAACCCTTCAAAGCAGACATTATTCGTCGTTTTTATTTTCGATACCGAGAAAGCTACACCGGGTCAACGGAAGGATGGATTGCTAGCACCGTCAAGATGGCGATTTGTGGGGGAATATCTCAGCCGTTGTTTGCCAGCACAGATTTTTTTAGCTCGCTAAACAACCTAAATAGTCTACTAAGTTGGTACCCGCTAAGCAAAACAGTTAGTACAGATCAACCTGAGTGGATTGCCTGGTACAATTACACAGGGTCCGAAATAGAAATTGCTATACAGCGCCAGCAGTTCACTGCCGACAGTATAATTCCTACTACTGATTATTTGTTTTCTGGATCAAGTCTAAATATTGCAGCCAATGAAATCGTAATGATTCCAGTTGGGCCACAACAATTGAATATTGCAACAGGCACATTGAAGTACAATATTCGAGTAGTAGATCAGTCGAACACAGATTCAATACTATCCCAGAAAAAAAGCTATTACGTAGATCGGCAACAATACCGATCGAGTAAATATGTCGTGTATTTAAATAGCTTTTGTGTTCCTGAAACACTGAGGTGTGTAGGTGTTTTCGAAAAAGACTTAGATGTTGAGCGGCAAGAACGAAGAAAAATACTGCAGCCGGCTTATGCCGAAAGCGCTTTAGAAGTTAGGCAATACGCTCAATCTTTTGACAATATATTCACTTACAGAAGCGGGTATTTGTCCAAAAAAGAAGTCGATGCACTACAAGAATTATTGATCTA
>CAYGOF010000034.1:0-17094 GCA_964351395.1 uncultured Roseivirgaceae bacterium | reverse complement strand
TAATCTATGCTTTACGAACCGCCGTATACGAGACCCGTACGTACGGTGGTGTGAGGTGGACGGCTTAGTCAGGCGCACTCCGCTACCGACAGGTGGCGGAGCCGTCTACTCGATTGTAATTCGTTATTTTTCAAGTATTTTTTTATAGGAATCAAGAAATCCATTTCCAATATTTTTACTCCCGAAGTTGCGTAGAAAGAATCCAAGGAACCCTGGAGCTTTATGGTTGCTAATCTCTATCTGAAGTTCAACTTTGTCATCTTTTTTCTCAAACTTTTCGACTATGTGGGAGTTGGTCGTTAACGCACTGGTTATATATTCTTCGTCTAATTCGATTATTATTTTGCTTTCTGATCTTTTTACTGAAATGTTGGTCCTTTTCATAGTTCCTTCGTTTGTCGTAATCGTCACAAAGTCGTTTCCTTGGTCAATTAGTTCAACAGCTGTCACACCAGGATACACACTAATCAGTCGTTTATAGTGCTCACCCAAGTTTTCGAATGATCTATTTACATCTTCTAGGTTGCAATCAATCGTAGTTGATTTTTGAAACCAAATTTTATCTCTTGTTTTATCCATAATTGCTCCTGTTAATATTAGAACAATGGGTATCGAGATTATAAGTATTTTCTTTTTCATTGTTCGGTTTTTTTAATGAATTACGCCTCGGTAAAATGAGTGTGGGAGTTTTATGCAGCTCCGCTTCCACTACATCTTAGCCACGGCGATGTTAAAATTAAACCTTGTGGCGGACAATCCAAACCAACTAACCCATGATAACTGGTGAAGCCCACATTCATTTTTACCGCTGTGTTATCTCCTTTTTTATCCGCCCAGTTCGTCGTTCATTCGTCGCACCTGGTACCTAGTCCAAAAGAAGCCAATAGAGGCAAAAATTGCAGCGAATATTATTGCTCCCGTTGTTCCTAGTGTGTCTAGATTGTAATAGGCGATCAAGGGGCCGCCAATCAGGAAAACCAATGGCGCCAAGATTCCAGTTGATATGTCGGCAAAAAGTAAGCTCAGCACAATTTCGAGGAGCAAAATAAACGTCGTTCGCTTAATTACTTCATTTGAGAAATAGTCAAAGTCGTTGGCATATTGTTCGCCTTTGGCTCTTGCTCGGGAAGCTGTTTGTTCGACATCTGATTTCCACTTTTCTTGTTTGTCCGAGAACGAAGATCGATGCATTATGTCATCATAGTGCTTCCGTGTTCTGGAGTTTTTAAGTACTTCAAAAGCTTCGGTCAGCCTGATGAATTGTCCATGAGCGTCCGGGCTGGAATTCTTGTCAGGATGAAGATCTAGTGCCAGCTTTCTATAAGCTTTCTTTATTTGCAGGTCAGTCGCAGATTGTGGTACACCAAGAATTTCGTAGTAGTTGTTCAATACGTTGCGCAGTTCATTGGAGATAACGTCCAACTAAAATGAGTATGCGCCCCAGTTGCCAGAAGCAAGGAGGTTTCCTTTTCGCATTGTCTTTTCACATGGCTCAGTTCGCATATTCATTTTAGTGTTTGTTAACCTCAAAAATTCGAAGCATCATTAATTAATTTCTCATTTATCAGTTCTTTATTACCTAAATAGCTCCAATAGATTCGTTTAAAATATTTAGTAAAAACTTCGTTAATCTCCTCTACTGTTATGCTATTGATCCTTTGATTGTATTCATTCGATGTGAGGACCAGGTTTTGTAATCCTGAAAGGTATAAGTCATTACAAATAAGTGATGTGGTTTCTTGTGATAAATATTTTTCGGTGAGATGTTGAATTTTTTGTCGGCTTAGTTCCTCTTCTGAAATCCCTGTCGTAATGGTGGCTTTGATTAGTTGACTGAGGCTTTCTAACACTAGAACTGGTTTTTCTGTATCAATAAGTATTACACTGTATGGGTTTTGAATCACTCCTTTTGCATAGTATGCCTGAGGAGCATAGGACAACCCCTCTTCAGATCTTATCTTTTGAAATACCTTGTTACTCAATATTTCCATACCCAAAAGCATAGGCAAGCCTTCATCAGAAGATAAAGCAGGAGAGATGATTGTTCCTCTTAAATAATTGGTTGAGATGTCTTGATTATTTATTGAGGGTGTTTGATGTATTTCATAGATTGATTTTGGAAAGTCAGCTTCTTCAATTGAGAATATGCTTGACCCAAATTGCTTCAGACGCTCGATCTCCTCATCCGTAAAATCTCCCACTACAGTCAGAAAACCCTTCATGTTTAATTTTAGCTTTGATAGGTAATCAGATACGATATCTTTATTTAAGTCTTCGATACTTTGAGGCGAACCCTCTGGTATTTTTTCATAATCTGAACCCTTGAATACGCTGACAACTGACAGTTGAAATATTTGATTGGTAGGATCTTGTTGATTAACAAAAGCGTAGAAACCCAACTCTTCTTTTAGATCCTCAAATACCTCTGCATCCAGCTTGGGTGTTTTTATCATAAGTGAAAGAATTTCAAAAGAACGTTCCCAATATTTTTTAAGACCCGTCAGTACAACAGTTGAGTAGTCAAGGGTAGATTCAACTTCTATTTGCACACCCAGGCTATCCATTTCCATTTTAACCTCACTAGGTGTTTTTCCAGGTATTCCTCCATTTACTACCCACTTTAGAGACATGTATTCAATTCCTTCTTTTTCTTTAGCATAGTTGGATGTCCCACCTTTGATCACAATGGCTATTGAGAAGGTTTCTCGGTCGACTTGTTTGTATAAGAAGTGCGTACTCTCCTCAATTGTACTTTGGCCATAAAGCTCAAGTGATAGGATGAGAAGTAGACATCCGGTCATATAGTAATGTAGTCGTTTCATTGGGGAAGAAATTTTTTTCTGATAGACTTGTGTAATTTTTTTGTCTGATCCGGATGGATCACTAGTCCAATAGACTTGGGTTGATCTAGGTATTTTCCAACGACTTGATTGATATCCTCTATCGTGATATTTTGGATGGCATCTTTGTAATTGATACTCAGGGGCTCCCCACCAATTGCCCAACGGTCTCCTAGTTCGAGAATATATTCTGACAGCAATTCACGCTCAAAAATGGCTTCTATTTCCCATTTCCTTTTTGCCTTCATTAGCTCCTCCTGTGTAATAGGAGAGGTGTTGAGCCATGAATCAATTTGATTGTCTAGCCACTCAATGAGTTCATCAGTTGTTTTTGTATCTGTATCGAATTCCATGACTATGGTACTGGACTTTGATCCAAATCGAATACCGGAGAAAAGATCGTATACATAGTCCTTTTCTTCGAGATCTTTGTAAAAAGTAGAAGTACTCAAATTCAGTGAATAAAGAAAAATCGAAGCAGCGATCTGCTCTTTGATATTCCTCCCAGGCCCCTGCCATTCAACCACAACGAATGGATTTTCTATCTGGCTATTCTCAAGAAGTGTATACTTCGATTCTGTTAAAGGGAGAAACTCGAATTGTTCTATTGAAGGAACATTCGGGAATGATGAAGACCATTTACTGAATACTTTTTCGATATGGGCGGTAACTTCAACTTTATTTATATCCCCTGCTACAATGAGCAATGCCCGATTTGGCGTATGATACTTTTTATGCAGTTCGTAGAGCTGGACTGCTGTCGTCCTGAAAATTGTATTGATATCTCCGGAAATGTCTTTTCTTGAAAAGAAATCACCCCACAATGCTTTTTTGGTTTCTTGGCCTAGCAAATAATAAGGATCTGTCGCAAAAATGTTAAGTTCATCTCGGATAGCTGCCTTTTGGAGTTCTAGTTCCTCCTCCAGAAACAGTGGGTTTAAGATGGATTCTGCAAATAAATCCAGTCCTGATTCCCAGTAGGTTGATAACATGCTAAAATAAAGGTGCATGGATTCCTCATTCGTTAGTGCATTCATCACAACACCTTTTTCGGAGAGCTGATCTTGGTACTGCTTTGTATCCGGGTACAATTTCGAAGCGGTAAACATCATGTGCTCATACAAATGTGCTACCCCATTAATTGTTTTATCTTCTACCATAGCTCCGAATTTAAAGACCAGATCAAAGTGTACCACCGGAATAGAAGAGTCCTCTATGAACATGACTTGCAGACCATTATCAAGCGTGTGAAGATGGTATTCTTTATCATCGCCTGACTGTGCGAAACTTGCCCGCCACAAAAGCAAAAGGCCGGATAGGAGTAAAAGTATTTGGTTTAGCATGAATTGAATTGAGGTTAACGGTTTGGCTATGCGCAGTGTCCCGCAGGGCATTGCGTATAGGTGTTGTTGTGCAATGTTTTATTTTATTTCAATTTTACCTTTATCCCAAGGGTGGCCACCTAAATAAAAATTCATGCCAGTCTTTTCTTCAATTTCTACCAATTTATTGTGAACATCAATAGACCGTATATAGCTGGCAGCTCTTAATTCATTGGTACTTGCCAAATCCTGTTGAAGCGGCCCATCGAGTATTCCATAAGTAGGTAAGTCATCATCTTCAACAACCGAACGATACCATTCCTCAATCATTACATAGCTGAACGCGGATATTTCACCTTTTTGCAATGCCAACATTAGCTTTGGTTTAAGGCTTAAATAAAGCGTATCCTTTTTATTATATTCTTTTGAAATTGAGTTATGGTGACTTAAAATAGTTGACATCCATATCTCGGTTCCAATAAACTTTTCGCCCGGATATCCACTTTTTGAAAGAATATCTATAACCTCATTGATTTGCTTCTCACTGTGAGGGGCAAATTTTGTTTCGGCATATTTATCCTGTGCTTTTGAACTAAGTTTAAAAAGAGCTCCAATTGCTTTCTTCTGGTCTTTTTTATACATTTCCATGACTCTATTCCTTAGAGTGAGGTCAAGTGATGACATAAAAGTATCATGTAATCGAGGATATTCTTTTTGAATAGTCTTCCAACTCCCACTCTTTCTAAACTGGTCTAAAAAGTTGTTCTTATTAATAGATTTTTCAGTCCACCCAGATTTTATGCCTTCAATTAAAAGTCTTGTTGCTTCCTGTTCCTTCTCTAGGAAAAGAGCGAGTTGAGTCGCAATTTGGTAGTCTCTTAAAAATACAAATTCATATTTTTCAAATAGCCCATTGTATACTTCAAGGGCATCGGCATAGTTCTCAGAAGCAATGTACGTTTCTGCAGTGACAACGTGAGAATGATATGTTCTATATTCAACTTTTTTTGGGAGTCTATTTTTTATTAAGGCGATTTGCCCCATGTGATTGGCCTGATGTTCCATTACATGATACCAAACCCAATGATAGTTCACATTATCATCTACCTCAGATTGAAACCAATTATCATCTTTAAACTCAAGGCCTGTAAGTGTCTTCTCTCTTACTTCATTCCAAATATTTAAGTAATATTGAATAGGCTTACCTTTAAATTTTTCCCGAGTTGATGCTCCAAGACTTGAGGGTGTTTCCCAAAACATTGACTCTTCTTCTGTCCAACTTCTTTCTTCTAGTGTTTCTACTTGATAGTAATACTCCGTAGCTGCCAAATGCAGAATTAATGCTCCAATTCTATTTGCATTTTCATCGAATAAAAAGTCAGTTTGCTCTATTGTTAAGCTATCAACTTCTTCAGTGATTCGATTTTTTAAGTCCTCAAGCATGTTAACCATAATTCCTATTTGATAGGAATAGCCTTCTTCAGATTTTATTTCATACTGTCCGAAAACCAAACTGCTAGAGCAGATAATAAACATTAGAGTAGTTAATTTAATTAATTTGTACATTTTTTTGTCTGTCTTTATCGCTTTTATCCGAGAGGTTATTGTTGATTCTAAAGTCCCTTCAAATGTTGCACAACGCCTCGGTAAAATGAGTATGGGGGTTTTATGCAGCTCCGCTTCCGCTACATCTTAGCCACGCCGATGATAAAATTATAATTTGTGGCGGACATTCCAAGCCAACTGATGATTGAAAACAAGTGCAGCCCACATTCATTTTTACCGTTGTGTTGTGGAGCTTTTATTTAGTCCAGTTTTCCAACCTAATTCCTTTCAGGCGATCGAAGTGCTTTTCGTTGTTCGTCACCAGTGTCAAGTCATTTGCTACAGCAGATGCGCCTATGAGTAAATCGAAGTCGTCAACTGTACGTCCTACTTTCTTAAGTCTTGCTTTTTCAGTTGCAAAGGTGTCCAGGGCATCAAAAATTGGGAGGATTTGAACCCCAGAAAGGAAGTTATCAAGTGCTTTTGAATTGCGGGATGGCGTTGCACTGTTGGCTACTCCAAATTTGAGTTCGGCTAGGGTAATCTCAGATATAAATAGCGAGTCTGCATCCAGTGAGTCGAATTTTGTGTCTAACCCAAATCTACCCTTCATGTAGTAGATGCAAATATTGGTATCCAGTAAGTACTTCAAAGCTCTTCAATCTGGCGGTTCGTATGCCTACTGGTTCTGAGCTCATCAATTAGTTCATCTGCAGATTGTTCAGAGTCCCAAGCTCCAAATGAAGAGTGAATCTTAGATTTGGATGAAGTCCGGGATTTTATAGAGGCAGTGAGTCGCTCAATAAGGCTAAGTTTCATGGACGGGTTCATCCGTTCCAGAAGGCCAAAGTAATTGTTAAGTATTTTCTTCTCAGCTGCGTCCATAAAGTAAAGTTACGAAATTATGACATTAGAAGATACATGCTACAAAACGTCAAGCCAGCAGGCGTCCGCTCCGAGTTTGGCAAGTTTCGATAAAACTAATGAATCTTCACGCACTCATAAAGTATCAGATTCGCGCAACATTTAGACAGATGAAAAATTCCTGTGCAAAAGAAATCAGTAAACAGCTCTAACTTTCCCCAGCGGCATATTCATGGTGACGTTCCCACAAAGGCCAGCAATAAGGCACTTTGGAGGATTACTGTTAGCAATTGTTGTGGTGCGCCATTTCAATTTCACTCAGTTTCTTTTTCAACTTGGCCATCCCATCTCTCACTTCTGAGTTTACTCCTCTAATAATTAGCAGTTCAATTGTTACGGTGATAGCCCCAACAGCAAGTTGATAAAGTGGATAACCTGTGAGGTTCAAGATAAGAATTAGGCCGATTATTATAGGTCCTATAATTGGAGCGATGACTTTAATATCTTCTCGACTTCCTTTCACTTCGACCTCAGTTCCTTTGGAACTACCTTGAAGTTTTCCAGTGAATCGAGTATGGTTAATTGTGCCACTAATTGGAGTCAATCGCCCAATATTTGGGTTCTCTCGAATGTAAAATCCTGAATTAGTCAGGTATCCAATGTAAAGGTTGACCTTGTCCTTTCTTTTAGAGTTTTGCCAAGCTTTACTGCCTGTTAGTTTGTCAATAGCAGATAGCAATTCAGCCTTTTCTATGTTGAATTTCCAGTTCTCTGTTTCTGTTAGTCGAATTCTGTTCATGAGGTAGAGAAGTGCGCCACAACGGTCTCGGGTATGAAACGTAGGGCATTTCGGAGCTGCGTACCTGTCCACCGATACTAAGCTTTCTAAGAACTAAAAACTTGCGGCAACTACTGACTGCCCTATGTTTTATACCCATTGTTAGCTAACGTTTTTTCTATTCATCCTTTCCTTCATAAAAAGATAAAAGCCAATACAAATTATTGATGTAAAAATCAAGGATGTTGGGATCCAAATGATATCTCCCCATAGCCATCGAACCCCTTCTTCATTGCCTCTGAATGGCAAACACAGGACTAATAGAAACATTGCGAAGTACAATAAATTACTTTTCATAATACGTTTATAAGTTAAAATTAATGAGCGCAATTTCCTTATTGTCATCATTGTGATCAAATAATTCAGGGTTGATAAAGGGTTGAAATCATCTAGATACACTGCATTTCAATGCTTTATGCTAGACTTTAATTCACGCCTTTTTTTGATATTTAGTTTTTTATATATCTGATTTATGTGTGTTTTAAGTGTGCTTTGCTCAATAAAAAGTTCGCTCATTATCTCTTTGTTTGTCTTTCCCGAGATAATCAAGTAATACACTTCCCTTTGTCTTTCCGTCAATCTATCAAAAAGGGCTTCTATTCCCTCATCTTCAAATTTGGACTGCTCTTTTATTTGATTTGAAAGGTTTAAAATTTTCTTTCTAATAACCTTAAAATAGATGGCAACTAAGAATAAGCTTACTGTTATTAACAAAGTTATAAGGGTGGGATAGTTATGTAAAATTAATTTAACCTCGCCATCACCTCCTCTTATTGAAATAGCTATTGATGATAGTATTAGGGCTACTATCAGAAGATACTTATGATATTTTAAGAGGATACTTTCCAATTTCATCAAATGTTAGCTAACGGTTAGTATATGAAAAGTAGGCGATTTCGAAGCACTAAACTTTCGGTTAAATACAAAGTTTGATGCGAGCCAAAAGCATTAATTTTATTACTGCTTCGCCTATTTTTTATATACATTGTTGTAAGGCGTTTTTCATTCTTTCATTAAATTCTTTTGGTTCGTCAATATGTAATCCAAGTAGTTTAAATCTCTTTTTCATTCCATAAAGACCAACTAATTCGTTATCCTTTTTCATGTGAATTATGACATTATGACTTTCAAGTTCTCCAAGTGGCGAAAGTGTTTTGGTCAATTCGTTCTTTTCTAATGATTTCCTTGAGAGTTCAATTTTGTCAATATCGCAAAAGGGAATTTCGACTTCATTTAAAATACCATATTTTAAAATTAAACTGTCTTTGTTAATTGAAATAGGTCTTTTGGAAAGTGATTTTGCAAATCCGAACACTTGAATAGCAGTGTAAATACTTAATGCCGTTAAAATCCAAGCAGCAACTATACTCCAACGAGCAAGTAAGAAATGAAGTGCAATTGTTTCAACACCAATAATTAAAATGAAGGCATAAAAAAGAGCAGGTGTTCCGCTTTTTTTATGATAAGTAAATTCATTATCATTAATTTCTCTTGTTTTCCAATTTATGAAACCATAGTAGAAAACCGCAACTTCTGTTGCAAATGGTAATACAAGTTTTTCCGGAAGAATTTCATAGCAAGTACTTTTAAGGGCGATAAAGAAGTCTGGTGTAGAACCTTTTAGTCCTTTGTATTTTCTAACAGCATTGCGAACTTTAATTATGACAAAAGTCAATATTGAGATTTCAATTACTTGCAAAGCCCAAGTTTTGAAGATTGACAAATATGTTTGACTTTCTTGAGGTAGAAAATATGAACCAATTAAAAGCCCAATTATCATAACAGGAATAACCGTAGTATTAGGGATTTCGGATTTTCGTATTAGCAGAAAGTAAACAAGTGGAACTATCAAAAGTAGGTCAGCCGTTATTGCAAAGTTCAAAGTATCATTCCCATTTAGAAATGAAGATTTCATCAGTAAAATTAGAGTCCCTAAAAGTGCAAGAGGGATTCCAAAATTGATAAGGTTTCTGTTTAATCGTATTGTTGCGTTCATGTCGTTTTTAATTATTCACAATTTGAGTTGTTGACAGTTTTAGGCCTTTTGCAATTAGCCAAATTGCCAATACTACTTCTTGTAGGACAAGCGGAATTGTCATTATTCCATATTCTGTTGAGATAACCTCAATTAATTCAAATAGCAATAAGAAACTTGCTATCATTATTAATGCGTTTCCGATTATTCCCCATATTGACAGCCATACTGGGATAAGTTTTCCCTTGAATAAAATATAGTACAATAATAAATTCCCTAATCCTGTTGCTAATATGACTCCTAGATGATTTGTTAAGTCTCGAAAGAGTTTTAAAATTTCCCCAATTGTTTCATAGAGCATTAGGTCAGTATTGGTTTGAGCTAAAAATTTTTGACTTAAAAGAATAAATATTGGAAGCAATATAATTCCAAGTAACTGAAATACTCCTGCCATAATTCTGAATCCTACAAAACCAATAGATAGTGTTTTGTTGTACTTCTTCAAAACAGGATAAAGTACAAGTGAAAATCCAATATAGATTGGAACTAATAAGAACTGGAATATCCCGCCAATTAAAACTCGATTTTTATTTGGGTAAACTTCATTAAGAAAATTGTCGCTTTCTACAGAAGAAACTATGCTTAGTATCCCTGAAATAATTCCAAGGATAATTAATGTACCTGCGATTTTAGAAATCTTATTATTTGAGTTCATTATATTTTATGTTCGTGTTGTTTTTTAATGCCTTACAACGCCTGGCTATGATGCGTGGGGATTGAAATGCATATTGGTCTCCTCACAAAGTAGCCACGCCGATGATAAAATTAACTCTTGTGGCGGGGATTGCAACCCCACCATCATACGATAACAACTGACACCCCATGCATTCATAGGATTGTGTTATATGCTTTTCAATTCTTCTTTTCAGCGGTTAGAATCAGTTCTATGTTTCGTTTTTCAACCGAAGTTACAAACTGGTTCACATCGGAGTGTTGAGGCTGATACCACCTTTGTGTCCAGAAATAATGGGCCATCTCGCCACCCTCTTGGAATTTATAGCCATACCTCGCAAAAACCTCATTTCGCATGATTTTCAATTCGTCAAGACTGAGATTGGACAAATCCTCCGGAATCAATTCTCGTGTCGATGCATAGGAGTAGCGTCCGGAATACATGCCATTGACGTCTGACGTCATCTTAAAGCCAAGTTCATATTTGCCAGCCTCAATTCCAGCAGTCCAAGGATTGCTAACCTTAAGACATTTTCTTTGCTCGTCTCCGTCTTGGTAAGAAACAAACTCACCCTGAAATTGGTCTGAGTAGAATTGTCCACTGTCACTGATTCGAACCCCTGTCAAGTTTTTGTAGTACCAGAGAAATTCTTGACTGTCTTGAGCCCACTTTGTGCTTTTTATCTGGCAAATCGTTTCAGCGCCCGAGTGAAAAAGTATGAGGGTAGATTCCCCTTCCGAGTCGCCGAAATGATACGTCCCATAGTATTCGGATAAAAGCTTGGGATTCCACTTGGATACTTTGCTCTCGTCTATTGGTGAATAACCTATGAATTGTCCAAAGGCAGTCGGCCCCGCTAGCAGGAAGAAAAGGATAAGTATTTTTCGTAACACAGTCATAGCATATAACGCCTCGGTAAAATGAGTGTGGGAGTTTTATGCAGCTCCGCTTCAACTACATCTTAGCCACGCCGATGAATAAAATTAAAATTTGTGGCGGGCAATCCAAGCCAACTACTCTATGATAACTAGTGAAGCCCACATTCATTTTTACCGGTGTGTTAGCAAATTGTTCACGATTTAGCATCAAAATTAATGGGGAGAGCAAACTTTACGTTCACGTTTTGCCCATTCTGTTTTCCTGGCTGCCATTTAGGCATCAAACGGATAACTCTTAACGCTTCTCGATCCAAAAGTTCGTGAACGCTTTGCATTATCTCTAAATTTTTAACGTTTCCTTTTCGATCGATTACGAACATCACGATTACTTTTCCCTTAATACCATTTTTGGCTGCCTCTGTTGGATACTGCAAGTTTTTTGAAATAAAAGCGAACAAAGCAGCTTTCCCGCCTGGATATTCAGGAGCCACGTCAATGGATTTTAAACTGTAGATTGGTTCCCCGTCCTGAAATGTTACTGTCTTCAGGTACTCCTGCTGGCGCACTATTTCTCCATTTTCATTCCAATCAGTCATTTTGACAATTGTATCATTCTTATAGATAGCCTGTCTCTGAACTTGCCCATCTTGAAACCACCATATAAAATCACCATCCTTCTTTTCTGGATTAAGCGAAATGTAGTATCCCTTCATCTGAAATTGTCCAGTCGGATAGAAATCCTGTACAAAGTATTTGCTGCCAGTGATAGTATCTTGCTGAATCACTCGATAATAGTGTTTGTTTGCCCGATCGGTTGGCTCCCATTTTTTGTTGTACCAAACTGTATCAGATTGCTGTCCAAAGGCAAACGCCTGTAGAGCCAGGATAAAAAACATTAATAGCAGGTGTCTCATTTCTATATTTGCTAACGATCAGATATGGCGAGTGGCCACATCCGTCTGTAAAAAGCAGTAAAATAGTGAAACTGCCCAACCACCGCAACAGCATCCACGAAGAACTGCGTTGCTAAAGAAAAAAGCCAGAACCGCAGAAGCTTCCACGAAGTAAAAAAGTTTCAGAATGGGCAGTTTCACGGGCGAGTTGCACTGAAGTATCAGATAGGCAGTTTGGCCATTCGCTATATCGCTTGTTGTAGTGCGTTTATCCTTGTTCCCAGTCTGCAATTGTTCCTTTGAACTCAAATTCAGCTTGTTCCTTAGCATCTTCAAGAGTATCGTGATAGGTATCCGTCCGTTCAATCCAGTTCTCGTCACAATAGAAGAGATAGTAACCGGGATCTTCCGAGTATTGGCAAATCGCTAATCCATGAAAATTCTCTAGAAGTTGACCGTCAACATGGTGTCTTGTGTTGCCAGTTGCTTCATGTAGTTCAGTCAACGTTACATAAGCCAATACCTTAGCTTGTCCGATATGAGATGGGATTTTGTTCATTCAGTTATTTTGTTCCAAGAGGATATTGCTGCGATAACTATGGCAAAGAAAATTGGAATGACAAGCAGTATTTGATAGTTCGAATCGGATAATGCTCTGATAATTATGAAAAATGTTACCAGAATCGTAAATCCAATGGCAGTTACAATCCATATTTTGAGCATTAAAGGGCCAAGCGTTTTAATTATTGAGTCCTGAGTTTGGAATAGTCGGTTCATGCCTGCGGGCATCCTGCTTATGACTTGAAAGAATAAATGAAATCCGATGTTCAGCAAAATAGCAGGCCAAATTCGTTCGGTTAGTTCGAATGTTGCTTTTGGAATTGCTATGAATATTAAACCAAGCCCAATAGTTACAAAACTGGCAATCTTATAGAGCTTTTGAATTTGAAGTTCAGTTAGTAACAAGTTGATCTTTTAAGTCTGGAAAAAAATATGCGATTCGCCCATGCACTACAACGCCTCGGTAAAATGAGTGTGGGAGTTTTATGCAGCTCCGCTTCCACTACATCTTAGCCACGCCGATGATAAAATTATAATTTGTGGCGGACAATCCAAGCCAACTGCCTTATGGCATCCGATCAAACCCACATTCACTTTACTGTTGTGTTAGCAGCTTTTTTCAGCCCAACTTTCCTGAGTTCCTGAGTCTCGAAAGCATCGAACTGTTCGATTAAAGCTGTCCAGTTCTTAGACTGAACTGCCCTCTGAAGACTCGTCCATGCTGCCACAGTCTCCGTCAACTCTGTATTTTTTTTACTATTTGCCAAATTAGTCGAAAGGCGTTCCAGGTAATCAATTTGTTGAGCGAGTATCTTGGATGCGTTTCTATCTGTTTGCTGTTTTAGTTCGGAAAACAAGATCAGTAAATGAGAATTGTAAATGTCGTTTCCACCGTTCAACGTCTTGTACTTGAAATCAGAGGCTCGTTTTAGCACCTTTTCCGTAGAATTGTACTTTTCAAAATATGGAAGTCCCGATTTTACGATGGCTCGATACAAATAGTCGGCAAGCAGTTCGTATTCTTGTGTCAGTCGGTAGTGGTTTTTAAGCAACTGATCCAATTCCTTGATTTCCCGTCTTGCGATTGGATAGTATTCGTTCACCAGTCCCGGCCAGCAATAGGGCACGAGTCCTAGGTTAGTCTCGAAATACTCGTTCTGCCCGCTCCAACTGCCACGGTAGTCCAAATCTATAACCTCAATCAGGTCGTTTGTAAGCCGCAGGAGTTTCCGTCCCTTCTTTTTGAAGCCATGGGGTTCAAGCTTATGCCCGATCAACTTGACAAATTCCTGAAAACTTGGTTTAAGGCTCTCTTTGCTTAGAGGTTTGTAGACTTTAAGATCTTCCCACTTCATCTCGGTTTTATTGCTGCTAACGACCGGCTATGGCGAGTGGGGTTTTACAATGCATTCACCATCCACTTGCGCTTAGCCACGCCGATGATAAATTTAACTTTTGTGGCGGAGATTCCAAGCCAGCAGCCGTCCGTTTACAAATGCGCCCCCATTCGCTATAGCCCCTTGTTAGCGGTTTTTTTTCAGTTGTTAATAGCACGATCCTGTCTGTTTTGCAGAACGCCTGTCACTATTGCTGGCGTCAAATCGTCTATTCGAATCTCATAGGTCTCTCCGTCCTCCATATATTCTGCTTCGAACTTGAGGATAACAGAATTGGAGTCTGTTTCAACGCCAGCCAATTTGTGAGCGTCAACATTAAGATTGGCAAACTCGAATTTGTTGTATTTGGGCTTGGCTGATTTTGAAAGGCTGATAAGCTTATAGTCGTGAGTAGCCCGGTTCTTTAATAGGAGAGGATAGAACTCGTCACAGTTTATTAGTAGTCCTTCTTCGTCTAAGGCCGCCGGTCCAAAATTTCTACTTTTGATTACTCGATAGTGATCATCGCCAACAGAGAAAACTGGTCCTTGGTCTGGCTCGAAGAATACGAAAATCTCGCTTCCGAGAATCCAGTGAATCGTGGAGTCTGCTTTGACTTTGACGTAAGGGAAATTGTTACACAGGTCTTTTGATCCATTTTTACTGAACTTGGTATTTGACTTGGAAAGTATCTGAACAACCGTCCCGGTCCGAAAGGGCGAATCCTCGGTTGGAATCTTATCAGCAGTTAGAGCTTTAGTTGCTCCAATTACTATCCCCATTCCGTCAGCTGGAATTTCGTCGAAGTCCACCATCCGTTGACGTTGTTGGGATTGGTTCGGAATTTCAGGTTCATCTGCCGCATTAGTTACTAGTTCCGGATTGTCTGACCCCTGCTGCTGAGTATTTTGCGAGGTGCAGGCAAAAACTAGTAGAAAAGACAGCAATACGTACAGTTTTTTCATCCAGAAGGTCTATTACCGCTAACGCCAGGCTATGGCGAGTGGGGTTTTGTAATGCACTTCGCTGCCCAATAGCACTAGCCACGCCGATGATAAAATTAAACTATGTGGCGGAGAATCCAAGCCAGCCGCTGTCTGTTTACCACTGAGGCCCCCATTCGCTATAGCCCTGTGTTGGCAAGCGTAATTTTTATGCCAACAATTATTGGTATCGAATAAATTATTAAAACGACTTTTAGCTGGTTGGTAAGTGTTTCCCGGTCGTGCTTTCGTTCATTAATGTAAATATGGAACGAAAGCATAAAGATGATGTAGTTTAGCCAAGATGTTTCAAAAGACCCTAATATAAGCCGTGGGCTAAATAACGATAGCAATATCATCAGTGACAATGCCAACGTAAGAGAATAAGACATTTCGCTAATAGACGCTTTTAGCCTATTTGCTTCTATGAAGACCAAAATTGATATCAATCCAAGGTTTAGCTTGCTCACGATGTTAAACCAAAAGTTGGGATCAATATTTTTAACTGATACGTACACCGAAATAATTGATGAAGTTGACACAATCAGTGCCATTGATATTAAGATCCTTTTTACTTGGTGGACGTAACTCGAAATAAGGATGCCATATATGATAATTAGAGCTAATAATACTTCTGGAGTCGGGTGAAAAATCAATTGGATCAGAAGTATGATATAGAAGGCCGCTAATAGTGGAATCTCATATCGACGGATCGAATCCATAATACTACTCATAAGTCGGTTTTAATTTATCTGCAACCGCTGTTATCCAGCAAATTTTGTGGTCCATTGTTCATTAACTTCACCAAGTCGGCAATTGTGTAAATGTCAGTGTGTGTGTCAGCGATCCAAAAATCAATGAGTTTTTCACCCTGCATTTTGGCCCATACTAGGTGGTTATGCACTCCAATACCACCATGCTTGTACGCTAATAATATGGAATTGCCAGACTTGGCAAGGGTGAGGATTTTCCGGGTCGGCAATTCCACGTTTTTTTCATTGATCTCGTCCGCGGCTCGGTACCTCTGGTCTGGGTTGGCAAATTTGACATAGTACTTTTCTGGAGGGACTTTAAATATCGCAACACTGGCCTCATCGATGTTACTTAAAACCTTTGTCAGAATATCTGGAATCTCAGAAAAGTCGTTCAATACTTCGTATTCTTCCGTTGTCAACGAGTTCTTTGCTCTTGCGAAACTTCGATCAATTAGTTCTCGATCGCTCCAAAAGTCAAAGGCCGTAGAGTCCTGGGCATTGGTTTCGAAAAGGCCGAACAATAGCACTGACACAAGAAGAAGTAGTCGTCTCATAATGATTGCCAACGACTGGCTATAGCGAGTGGGGTTGATTTTATGCACTTCGCTGCCCACCGGCACTTAGCCACGCCGATGATAAATTTAACTTTTGTGGCGGACAATCCAAGCCAGCAGCTGCCAGTTTGCCGACGAGGGCCCCATTCGCTATAGCCTTGTGTTGGCAGCCGTTTTTTTTTGTTTTTCAATAAGCCGCTTTAATGCAGTTTTCTTGGCTTTATACTCGTACATATTTTTCTCAACCTGGGTGTTTTCTAGGATTTCAATTGCCCTTGGGTCTCCAAATCTGCCTAACGCTTCAATTGCCTCTCCTTTTACATTTGAGTCACTGAGACTATTTACTAGAATATTGAAGGCTTCTTCAGTCCGAACCCTTGCCAAAATCCCCATAAGCTTTGAGCGCCCAATCCCCAATGTTTCATCCTTACAAAGCTCTATTATTTCTGGATATGTATTCCTGTCATCAATTGTATACAAAGCATTTCCGACTGCCCAAAGATTGTGTTCAGTAAGTCCACCTCGATTTTTGAAAATTTTGATCAAATGAGTTGCGGCCTTTTTGTTTTTCTTTTCCGTTAGTGCTCGAACCACCATTTCCTGTCTGTTTCCGTCTTTGGATAACTTTGGAAGATAACTTATTAGTAGGTCCAAGTAAGGATAAGAGGATGTCTTTGTGTTTACCAAAGTATCAATTGGTTCGCCTCGGTTTCCCATGAATATTTGGTCCGGGACGCCAGCTTTTCGAAGTTCTATATTTAGTTTATCGTATTCGGTCATCTTAAATTGCTGCCAACGCCTCGGTAAAATGAGTGTGGGAGTTTTATGCAGCTCCGCTTCCACTACATCTTAGCCACGCCGATGATAAAGTTATAATTTGTGGCGGACAATCCAAGCCAAACGACCTATGTTAACCGCTGATGCCCACATTCATGTTTACCGGTGTGTTACATGCATTTCATTCCAATCGGAGTAGT
>CAYGOF010000033.1:0-17650 GCA_964351395.1 uncultured Roseivirgaceae bacterium | reverse complement strand
TCGCTCTACACGGTCATTTCCAAGAGCCTGGCAGCGGCTGGGCTAAGTAATGAGGACAAAGGGTGGAAAAGGCTGGTTGTTGAGAAGCCATTTGGGTACAACCTGGAGAGCGCCAAAGAACTCAATAACAACCTGCTTCAAGCATTTAAAGAAGATCAGATTTACAGAATTGATCATTACCTGGGAAAAGAAACAGTACAAAACACCTTGGTTGCGCGATTTGGCAATACCATTTTTGAGCCCCTTTGGAACCGCATTTACATCGAAAAGGTAGAAATTACTGCTGCCGAAAGCGTAGGTGTGGAAAAAAGAGGCGGGTATTATGATGGATCCGGCGCTTTTCGTGACATGATTCAGAATCACCTGCTACAGCTTGTGTCGTTGGTTACAATGGAACCGCCAGCGAGGATGGACGCAGAGTCGATCCATAACGAGAAGCTGAAACTATTCAGGTCTCTGAGGCCAATGAGTGATGATGATGTACGAAACAACGTCATTCGCGGCCAATACATGGGCTCAACAATTGACGGAAAAGATCACAAGGGCTATCGTGAAGAAGCAGGAGTTGACCCTCAATCCAGAACAGAAACATATGCTGCCTTAAAGTTCTATATCGATAATTGGAGATGGGCCGATGTTCCTTTCTTCATCAGAACTGGCAAAAAACTACCCACCAGGGTTTCGGAAGTAGTGATACATTTCAAACCGAACCATCATCACTTGTTTGCGCAAAGGAGATTAGTCAATTCGCAAAACGTTTTGGTATTCAGAATTCAACCGAACGAAGGTATTTTGCTCAAGTTCGGATTGAAAGCACCTGGAAACGGCTTTAAAGTTGAAACTGTGAACATGGATTTCCAATATGAGGACTTATCAGATGCTTATGTACCGGAAGCGTATGAGAGGCTCTTGCTCGACTGTATGCAAGGCGATGCAACGCTGTATGCCAGGGGCGATAGTGTTCTTACTGCCTGGGAATTTGTTGACCCTATTCTAAAAGCATGGGAAAGTGACCCTACTCTTCCTGTATATGGCTATCCTTCAGGAACCTGGGGACCTGAACAAGCCAATGCTCTAATTGAAAATGGCACCGGTTGGCGAAACCCATGCCAAAACCTGGTGGACGACGGACTTTACTGCGAACTATAAAAAAGAATGGAATTACATATTTCTAAAGACGCCAAAGCAGTTGCACAAGATTTTGCTGCTTTTTTGGTAGACCTCTGTGCTTCAAAAGAAAAACTGAGCATTGCTTTGTCGGGCGGGTCTACGCCACAGCTTTTGTTTGATGTACTTGCGGCAGACTACAAGAAGGCCATCGACTGGTCCCGGCTTCATTTCTACTGGGGCGACGAACGTTGTGTGCCACCTACCGACAAAGACAGCAACTATGGTATGACAAAAGCCCATCTTTTTGATAAGCTCAACATACCTGAAGCCAATATTCATCGCATACTTGGCGAAAATGAGCCAAAACAGGAAGCGCAAAGGCATGCCCATGAAATCAAGAAGAATGTCACCTCTTCTGATGGACTACCCCGTTTCGACCTGGTCATTCTTGGCCTTGGAACTGATGGCCATACTGCGTCAATATTCCCGCACCAAATGGAGTTTCTTGAAGCGACTGAAACCTGCGTAGTAGCTACTCATCCTGAGTCGGGTCAACAGAGAATAAGTCTCTCCGGACCGGTGATTAACAATGCAAAAAGCATCGCTTTTCTTGTTACCGGTGCCAGCAAGCAGGTCAAAGTGAAGGAAATTTTGAAACACAGAGGCAAGTTCAGAACCTACCCTGCGTCCTTTATCAAGCCGACAAACGGCGTACTTCACTGGTTCATTGACGAAGCGGCGAAACCTTAATTATTTCGCCAGCTTCCTGATGAAAAAGTCGGCTGTTGCTTTGCCGGCTCTCAGTGAATTTCCGTGCTTCATCCAGTGATGGGTGTCGTCGACAATCACAATGGTTTCCATGTCTACACCTTTTGCCAGCAAACGCTGTACAAGGTCAGTGCTTTCGCTAAACCGTACATTGCGGTCATCATCCCCATGAATGATGAGGACAGGAGAGCTCCAACCATCAACAGTAGAAACAGGCGAGGACTCCCAGGCTACTTTTACCGCTAGTTCTGCATCTGGCGCTTTTTCATATTGATCTGGGTATAGAATATTAGCTACTCTTCTGGCACTTCTGTCGTGCACCCCGTGAATATCAACGCCAGCAGCAAAAATATCGGAGTCACGACCCAATGCCATCGCTGTGAGGTAACCGCCATAAGACCCACCGTAAATACCGATTTTCTTAGCATCCACACCAGCTTGCTTTCCTAGCCAAAGGCCAGCCGCTTTTATGTCTTTATACTCGCTAGCACCCCAGGTGCCGGCATCAGCTGGGTTGTGAAATTCATAACCGTAACCGATGCCAAGTCGATAATTGACCGTGAGTACGGTGAAGCCCAGGCTTGCCAGGTACTGGTTGGTCGCATAGCCATTCGTATAGTAGTCGGAGTAATGCCAACCTAATAGCATCTGCCTTGGAGGACCACCATGCACATAGATAATGGCCGCCCCATTGGCTGTCCCCTTTTTCGGTGTGAACAACTGACCATGAACAGTAAATCCATCTTCAGAAGTAAACACAGCCTGGGTTGGCGTTACCAGGCTATTTGATGGAAACTCAGCCGGAATCAAGTTTTCGGACAATAATTTTATTTTGCCGCCTCCTACCGGAATCACCGCAGGAAGCGGTGGTCGCTGCGGAGTAGCGCTGATCATCACAATATTTTTGCCATCCCCTGTCATCACAGGAGTCCATTCCAATCCGCTACCTGGAGTTAGCACTTTCATGTCTGCTTTATCTACAGACACCATCACCGCATGCCTTCTGTCTAGATCCAAAGGATCCGGGCCAGTATTGCCACTGAATAAAAGCGTAGAGCGGTCGCTACTGAGACTCACATGCTCAGCCATAAAATTCCCTGGTGTCAAGAGCATCGGCTCCCCTCCTGCTTCGGGCATCGAATACATGTGCGGCCAGCCATCCTTGTACGACATAAAGACAATTCTGCCTTTGGCAGCCCAATGTAAATTAGTGCCGCCGTGCGTATTGGGTACTGAACCTGCCAATGTTTTAGGCGATTCCCACAGTTTTTTCGCCTCAGCTGAAGCCGCATCTGCCGACCAGAGTGACCAGGGTCTGTGTTTACGGGTCAGTATTGAATCAGGCGCTCCTCCTGCTCCTGGCTGTCTTACAAAAACAATTTTTTTGCCATCAGGCGACCAACTGGGCGACCTGTCGAAGTTGAATGAAGGAGCAAGCCATGTGATCGGTGTTTGTTTATCGGTAAATACGCCAACAAAAGAGTGATCTCCTCGTCTTGATACAAATGCCATTTTTGATCCATCGGGCGACCAGGTGATGCTCCCATTGCTACCTCTTGTTGTAAAAAGTGATTCTCCTTTACCTGTTCCGTCAACCGATACAGTAAAAATCTGCCCTCCTTTGATATATGCTACCGTTTTGGAATCCGGTGAAACAGACGGAAGATCAGCATCAGCAAGCATCTTGGGTGTGCCTCCAGCGAATGGAACGCTCCAAATTTGAACCTTAGGCGGCTCTGGCAAAAAAGACGTGTTAACAGGCGCATCATCGTCCCAATTGGAACCATGGTCACCGCCTCGTACATAAACTACCCATTGTCCGTCGGCAGTTAAAGCCAAACTCGAGATTTCCTGCCCGCTATCGTCATTGTATTCAGTTAGCTTTCTAGCCGTAAAATTGGGACCTTCAGCCACGTAAATATTTCTCTTACCTTGTTCATTTACAGTCCAGGCAACCCTGCTTCCGTTGGCAGCAGCTGTCATATCAGCTGGGAATGGATAGGATTTAATCGCCTCAAATGAATATGATTGGGCTTGCATTCCAAATGGCAAGACCATTAGCGCGATGAAAAAGCTTAATAATAGTCGGAATGTTTTCATGACAAGTTTCGGTTGATTACTTCAAGCTAGTGAAATGTTCCGAGCCATCTTCATTCATTTTTGCAAATGGCAATTATAGGTTATGGCAGTTAATAAAATATTTCAGTACAAACATAAGCGTGTTAGAAAATGTCGTTGTTTTAAAAGGATAAAAAAGTAAAATTTAGAAAAACATTAACTCCCATGATCAACTCTCCGCTATTAAAGGCAAATCCTTCCCTATACTCTTTCCTGCCTATGTTTTACATGGTATGGGCTGACGACGTATTGACTCCCAGTGAAATCAAAAACATTCAGAGCCTGATACACAAACAAACCTGGCTTAAAACTGAGGAAAGAGAGTTGCTGCTTTCCTACCTCAACCCAGCCAAGCCACCATCGCCCAACGAAATAAAAAGTTGGTTGACCGAAATAAAGCGAATATCACAGGACTTATCTCCCGAGATGAAAACAAGTCTGGTCGATATCGGAAATAAGTTGGCCGAACTTAATAGCATAGGTAAAGACGAGGTAGCCTTTCAAAATGCCCAACAGCCGCTGAAAGACATCGAGGAGGCTTTGGGTATCATCAGCAGGGAATCAGCATTTCATTTAGCTTCAAAGGATCGCACAACGACAGAAGCTGAATCACTCAGCTCAAAAAAGTCATTCTCAGTTGAGAAGCTGCAAGCCATACTGGAAGGAGACCAGGCTCCGTTGATCGCCAAAGTCAAAACACTTTTGTCGGATCCGGAATTTCGATACCTCGACACAGGGGACCTGAAAGAATACCGTGAAAAAGTGCTTCACTGGTGCAAAATACTGGCTTCTCAGGGCTATGGCAATCGTGCATACCCCAAGGAATATGGCGGCGCCGACGACATGGAGGGTTATTTTACCATCATGGAAACCCTCAGCTATCATGACCTAAGCATGGTCATCAAATTTGGCGTGCAGTTTGGCTTATTTGGGATGAGTCTCTATTTCCTGGGCACAGAGAAGCACCATAAAAAACACCTCGCAGCAGCAGGTACTTTACAGCTTCCAGGATGCTTTGCTATGACTGAAACCGGTCACGGCTCCAATGTAAAGGGAATAGAAACAACTGCCACTTATGATCACGCTTCTGGTAGTATTACCATCCATACACCTCACCCTATGGCTTGTAAAGAGTACATCGGCAATGCAGCGCTACATGGACAAATGGCTACTGTGTTCGCTAAACTGATCATCGATGGTACGGATTACGGCGTCAATGCTTTTGTGGTGCCACTTCGCGACAAAAGAGGCAATATGCACCAGGGTGTTACGATCAAAGACTGCGGCAGAAAAATGGGACTCAATGGTGTTGACAACGGCGTTATCTTTTTCGACAATGTCGTCATCCCGAAAGAAGACATGCTTGACCGTTTCGCTCAGGTGGATGAAAACGGTCAATTTGCCAGCTCTATCAGCAGCGATAACCGAAGGTTTTTCACTATGCTTGGCACCCTTGTAGGTGGCCGAATTGGTATTCCACGTTCTGGGCTAAGCGCCACAAAGTCGGGCCTGACCATTGCAATTCGATATGCTGATAAGCGCAAGCAATTCGGCCCCGAAGGAGGCTCTGAGGTGCCTATATTGAACTATCGCACGCACCAGCGTCGTCTTATGCCATTGCTTGCCAATGCCTATGCTTTGCACTTTTCGCTGCAATACCTCACGCAACGTTTCCTTAAACGGACGGAGGAAGACATGCAGGAAATCGAAGCATTGGCAGCCGGCTTAAAATCGTGGGCTACCTGGAACGCGACAGCCAGTTTACAGGAATGTCGGGAATGCCTGGGCGGGAAAGGCTACCTGTCGGAAAACCGCATCGATGCACTGAAAAATGACACAGAAATATATACCACCTTCGAAGGCGACAACACGGTACTCATGCAGCTGGTGGCTAAAAGTCGACTCTCTGAGTTCAGGCAAGAGTTTGGCAACATGAACCTGTTTGGCATGCTCAACTACGTAAGTGATCAGGCCAAGGTGAGCATTCAGGAAATGAACCCCATCACTGTCCGCAATACAGAAAAAGAGCATCTGTTAGACCAGGAATTTCATCTGGCCGCTTTCAAGTACAGGGAACGAAGCATACTTGCATCATCAGCGAAGCGACTGAAACACTATATCGACAAGGGGATGGATTCTTTCGATGCTTTCAATCAATGTCAGTACCATTTAGTACAGGTAGGTCACTCCTACATTGAAAGAATTATCCTGGAAGAGTTTCAGCTAAAAATAGCTTCGGTTGAAGACCCGGAGAGCAAGGAAATTCTCACAAAACTTTGCCAGCTCTTTGCCCTCTCACAAATAGAGAAAAATAAAGGATGGTACCTGGAAGCTGATTACATGGCAGGCGTCAAAACAAAGGCCATTCGTCAACTCGTGAACACATTATGCTTAGAAATCCGGGAAAATGCCGTAGCATTGACGGATGTATTTGGTATTCCGGATGCGCTTTTATCAGCGCCGATAGCTGTAAAAAAAGTTTAACCCCATCAAATTAAAGTTTTCACTTTCTATGAACCATTCAATAAGGTCCCTCATTCTTTCATTTGCCCTACTAGGCTTTCTTCAAAATGCGTCGGCCCAATCAGCAGACAGCGTTTCGAAACCAGTGCCAGCGCCTAAATCTTTTATCACTCAGCACCAGGGCACTTTCAATGGCAAAGCCATCAAATACACAGCCATCGGCAAGGAGACCCACCTGAAAAATGAAAAAAATGAACCCATTGGTGCTTTATGGTCTGTGTCTTATCTACAAGAAGGTGTTACTGATTACAGCAAAAGGCCTGTGACCTTTGTTTTCAACGGCGGACCCGGCTCTGCTTCCATCTGGTTGCACATGGGTTTTCTTGGTCCACGAGTGGTGAAAGTAGCCAGCAACGCTGATTCAGATGATGGCGGCGCTCCCTATCCTATTGTCAACAACGACCAATGCCTGCTTGATATCACAGACCTGGTGTTTGTCGACCCAATAGGCACAGGATTCAGCATTCCTGTGGGCTCGGGAAGCGGCAAAGACTTTTGGGGCTTGACGGAAGATGCCAGCTCCGTGTCTCAGTTCATCCGAATTTGGATTACAGAAAACAAAAGATGGAATTCACCTAAATACATCTTCGGTGAAAGTTTCGGTACGACCAGAGCAGCGGCCGTCACCAATGTGCTTGAAGGTGGAGGACAAAACTTGGCCATGAATGGCCTGGTACTCATTTCTCAGGCCGTCGACTATCAGGGAAATACTTCTATGCACGACAACCTGATCTCGTACCTGACCTACCTGCCTACCATGGCAGCTACCGCCTGGTACCACAAAAAGGCCGGACAGGATAAAACCTTAGAAGCATTTGTTCAGGAATGTCGTGTTTTCACCACCGACGTGTATGCACCTGCCTTGCTCAAAGGATCCATGCTGAGCTCGGAAGCTCAAAATCAGGTAGCAGAGAAACTGGCTTACTTCACTGGCTTATCAAAAGAGTATATTTTAAGATCCGACCTTAGGGTACTGGTACCCCGTTTTCAAAAGAAGTTGATGGAAGCAGAAGGATTGGCCATTGGCCGGCTCGATGCCAGATTTAAAGGAGATGAAGCAGACGATGTAGCGGAATGGCCAACATTGGGAGACGCCTCCGATTACCAAACTGATGCAGCATTCACCGCAGCACTTAATCATTATTTCGCATCGGAATTGACTATCGAAATGGACAGACCCTATATCACCTCCAATGAGGAGGTGGGCGAGAACTGGCGCTGGAGAGATGCGCCGGAAGGCTCCTATTGGGAACCTGTGTTTGTCAACGTAGCACGTCCATTGGCCGAAAGCATGCGCAGGAACAAAGACCTTAAAATTCTGGTAGCTTGTGGGTACTATGACCTCATCACACCATTCTTCGATGCTGAGTATACTTTTGCCCGCAATGGCATTCCGAAAGAAATGGTGACGCTGAAATACTATGAAGGCGGCCATATGATGTACAACCATCAACCGGACTTTGATCAGTTGGTGAAAGACATCAGAGTGTTTATGGGAAAATAGCAATAAAGTGTGTGCTTTTCCAGCGTCTCACTAACTTGATAGACGCTAAACGAGCGTAGTTAAATGGCATTAATATTATTCAACTTTAACTGCGTTTAGTGCAATTACAGTTACTTTTGTTCGTTTTCAACATCGTAGCTAAAAAGCAATTTACAAAATGAAAAAACTAGCATTTCTATTGTCCTTAACGATTCTGATTGCCTCCTGTGGTAAGGAGGAAGAGCCGATATTTGATCCCGGAACGGAACCTGTGCTTCCTCCTGCGTCCAGCATGGCCCCTAATTTTGATGCTTTTGCGGGAAATGACGCAGCCGGTGGTGGTCGTCAAATGACGGTTAGGAATTGGCTTTATGCTGCCACAAGCGTGGGCGTCTATACCGGTATTTTAACTGGAGCACTTGTTATCCCTGTTACAGCCTACTCATTGGCGATGCAACAAGAGCCCGTATTTGATAGAGCGAACAAAGTTTGGGTTTGGGCCTACGATGTGACAAGTTTGCCCAATAAAGCTTATTCAATTAAACTCACTGCCGCCGTCGACGGTGCTGAGGTGAACTGGACAGGCTATGTGTCGGAAGTAGGAGGCTTCGCCGATTTTGTCTGGTTTACCGGCAATTCCAATATATCAGCATCAAGTGGCTCGTGGACATTGCTCCAGGGGCCTGACCAGCCAACACCCTGGTTATCAGCTGAATGGACCAGGTCTGACCTGGAAGACGCTGCCAATGTAAAATTTACCGTGGAGAAAGAAGGCAGCTCCAAAGGTAGCAGCATAGATTATTCTGTCGATCCAAGCACGCCGATTGACAGACAGGTAACAATCATCGACCTGAATTCAGGCAATACGATTGCCGTTGCCTGGAGCTCTGTCAACAAGCAAGGACGGGTGTTGAGCCAAGCGTTTTTTAACGATTCATTTTATCATTGCTGGGATTCCTCTTTGAATGACGTGACCTGCGAATAGGCTTTATATGGCTTATCAAAATGGCCTTCGGACCCTGAAAGATCGAAGGCTTTTTTGTTATGTAACCTAAGTCACGCCATTAGACATTGCCACCCATTACTTTTGCAGAAAAACTTACTTATGAAGATCTTTTCTTTAAGGACCGTCCTTTTACTTTGTCTTACCCTCGGTCTTGCTCCCTTTGTTCCTGAACCACATATATGGGGAAAACTGAAATGGATCGCAGGCGGAGCTGTCGGCATGCAGCCCATGGACTGGTTTGATACTTTACTTCATGGTTTCCCGTGGTTGCTGCTTATCGGAGTAGGCATTGGCGCCCTGATCAAAAAGCAACAGACGGGCAAAACTCAATAAATGATCTTGCTGGTGTCTGCTTCGATAAGTGGCATCTCATAGCCCCCCAGGTTGATATCTGCCTCAGGAAATAATTTGCTTAGTTCTCCTAGTGCCTCTTTCTGAACCTTTGTTTGGAATAGGAACAAGTGCTGAAGTTGCTTATTGAATTCCAGGCTTTTGATTCCCGTTAGAGAGACCGGATTATTTACCAAATTCACATACTCGAGGGTGGTCAGTTCTGCTAAATTAGTGAGCAGGCTGTCGGCAATAGTGCAGTCTTTCAGGCTCAGCTTCCTAAGGTTTTTTAATTGACTAACTGCCATAAGATGCTCAGCCAGCAGCGGTTTTCCAGTCAAATCCAACCATACACACTGGTCAACCAAAGAAGGTAGCAGTTGAAAAGCCTGCGAAAGATAAGTATCCGGTACGTGAAGGAAATTCAGGCTTACATAATTACTTCCCTCGCCTACCGGCACAACCGTCACCCCCAAAGTGTCGAGTGTCTTCACCAGGTTTTCTGCTATTGCGCTCACATCAGCCTGAGGAATGTAAGTGTAAACCAAGTCCTTTGGCACAGAGGCTTCATTGTAAGCTGCAATCAGGCTGTCACTCCAGGCAAGCTGTTCAATCGTTTTGTCAAAGGATGCCCCGGACTCTACCCAAGTCACAAGCAGGGCTATTTCAGCCTTGCTCAACTGGCTCTTCTCTTTAGGTGGCATATGGTCTTCATCCTCAATAGGTAAAAGGATGTTTTCGATCAAATGACTTTCATTGATTGAAGAAGCCACAATTACCTCTCCGTTCTCCCCTCCTTTCAGGATGTTTTCAGGCGAATCAAGCCGCAGCTTGCCTTTTTGATTGCCCGGACCGTGGCAACTTTTGCACTTTCTGTCCACAATATTCGCCACGGCCGTATAAGCCAGCATTTCTTTCGTCACAACAATGGGTTCCACAGCACCGCCTTCTTTTACGAACCAATCCGATGGTGCCGGAGGAATAAGAAAACCCTCCCCATGGGTAATTGTACCTCCCAGGTGACCCGTAACAATCAGCAGCACCCCAGCCAGTACCAATATTGCTTTAAAGCGCTTTTCTCCCTTTGAATGAATAAAAAAAGCGCTCCAGCTCAGCACCGTCAATGACAATCCCATCCATTGGTGCCATTCAACAAGCGACCCGCTATAGCCGCCTGACTGAGAAAGAATCCAGCCTGTAAAAGCAGATAAAGTAGCCGAAATAGCCGAAAGAAATAATACGATGTGATTTGCCCCTTTCAGGTGACTGTACTTTTCGTTCAGGCTCATAAAGCCAAACACAATGGCAATAAGCAACATGCCGATGGGCAGGTGCACAAGGAGCGGATGAAATTTACCAATAAACGAAACGATACCGTAGTCCATGAAAACTAAGCTGAGGAGTTAAGAAGTGTATCTGTTTCTGATCAATTCGAGCATATAGCGGTTGATCTCCCACTGATTAGCCACTGGTTGTCTGGTATAAGGAATGGTAGGCATATAGTCGGCCGGACCAAATTCAGTTAAAAAAGTCATCGTTTCGGCGCCGGCCGCTTTTCGATATTCGATCACTTTGTCCCACCAGGCCAGGTGATGGTCAAGGGCCCCTTTCCATTCAGGAGCCCGTGGATCGTTCACTTGCGGACTTTCAGGGTGCCCTACCCGCAAATGAATATGGCGGGTGCGCTGCAAGGCCATTTCCACTGTTTCCTTTTGATCTTGTAACATTGACTCATGCACATTACACCAGTGTGAAATATCAAGCGTTAATGTCAGGTCAGGATTTTTTTCGATAAAGTTGCGGGTGACAGGAGCAGCATACAACATGCGGGATCGGTGGGTTTCGTGGTGGATGCCGACGCCAGATTCCTTGCTCACTTTTGCTGTGAGATCAAGGAATTGTTTGTTTTGTTCGTAGCTAAAGAAGTCCTTCCCCGAATGACAATTGATATATAAGGGATTCAGTTTCACCGCCGCCCTCAGGTTTGTTTCGAAAAGTTCAAAATGCGCCTTAAAGTCGGCCTGACTACCTCCCACCAACAAGCCAAATTCAAGGCCGTTCGCTTTAGTGGCGTTCACAAGGCGCTCCCGGTCGCTGGCATCTGTCGGGTACCAAACTTCCAGCCCATCGTATCCATAACCTTTGATCTTATTACAGAATGCCTCGATGGTATCTCCGTCGCCCCAGTTGGTCGCTAATATTTTGATTTTCATTCCCGCTGCTTTGGTTTGTTTGCTGGTGGAGGCCATCAATGGAGAACTGGCTAAGCCCACTCCTATTCCAGCGCCTAAAGTCGTTCCAATAAAATCTCTTCTTTTCATCCCTTTCGCTTAACTCAAAATTTCCGTTAGCACTCTGCCATGCACATCAGTTAGCCGGAAAGGACGTCCCTGGAACTGATAGGTGAGCTTTTCATGATCAAATCCCAGCTGTTGCAAAATCGTCGCCTGAATGTCGTAGGTAGTAGTCTTGTCCTTTATGGCGGCATAACCTATTTCATCTGTTTCGCCAAAGCTGAAGCCCTTCTTGATTCCACCGCCGGCCATCCAAATAGTAAACGCTTCCACATGGTGATCTCTACCCAGGTAAGGGTTGGCTTTCCCTTCCCGGTTCTCGAGCATGGGTGTTCTTCCGAACTCACCACCCCAAACAACCAGGGTTTCGTCGAGCAGCCCTCTTTGTTTCAAATCCAGTAATAGAGCAGTCGTTGCCCTATCGACTTGACGACATTTACCCTGCAATCCCGCTCCCACAGAAGCATCCGGCCCGGTACCATGGGTGTCCCATCCCCAATCATACAACTGCACAAAGCGCACCCCATTCTCCACCAGCTTACGAGCTAGCAGCACATTGTTGGCAAAGCCTGCCTTCCCAGGGGTAACCCCATACATGTCTTTGATATACTGCGGTTCGGAATCGATATTCATCACCTCCGGTGCCGACATCTGCATGCGAAAAGCCAACTCATATTGAGCAATCCTGGTCAACGTTTCCGGATCATTGAATTCAGTATGGGTGGCCTCGTTTACCTTGTTAATGGCGTCAATGGATGCCTTCCTTAAGTCTCTCGTGACATTCTCCGGGTCTTTGATGAACAAAACCGGATCACCTACTGACCTGCACTGAATGCCCTGATAGACACTTGGTAAGAATCCACTTCCCCAAACGCTTTTTCCGGCATCTGGCGTGCTTCCTCCCGAGGTAAGCACCACAAAACCTGGCAGGTTCTGGTTCTCTGTGCCCAACCCATAAGTAGCCCAGGATCCCATGCTGGGACGTCCTAACCTCGCACTGCCGGTATGCATGAGCAGCTGCGCTGGTGCATGATTGAACTGGTCCGTTTGCAAGGCTTTGACGAAAGTAATTTCATCAGCCACATTGTGTAAGTGAGGCAAAAAGTCAGAAATCCAGGCCCCGCTTTGACCTCTCTGTTTGAAATTGGCCTGAGGCCCCAGCATTTTAGGCACACCCCGAATAAAGGCAAAGCGCTTTCCATCCAGGAAGGACGCAGGACAATCCTGTCCATTGAGTTTTTGTAGCTCCGGCTTGTAATCGAAAAGTTCGAGCTGAGAGGGAGCGCCAGCCATATGCAGGTAGATGACCGATTTCACCCTTCCCGGAAAGTGAGGTGCCCTCGGGGCCATCGGATTACCGGAAGCAAATGGGTTAGCATTGACCCCTGTGTCGCAACCCCACAAAACGGAAGACAAGGCCATGGCCCCCATGCCCATGCCGCAGTCTTTTAAGAAATGCCTCCTTGTTTTGAGTCGGGCTTGCTCCAGGTTGGCCTCTTGAATTAGTTTCTCGTAATGGGTCATGGCTAATTCCTTGTTACAAATTCGTCTAAATTGAGAATGGCTGCTGCCACCAGTTGCATGGCCTGAAGCTCGGCATCATTCTTTCCCTCATACCCTTTCAAAGCTTCCTTGTACAGCTTTTGCAATGCTTCACTTTTCTCCGGTGTGATCGGCTTTTTCATGGCCGTTTCATAGCCATAATCGATATGTTCGGTAGGCGAAGCGCCTGCCTTCTTCATGTTTTTCGCTAAATGGTAAGCTGCTTCTACATATACCGAATCGTTCAGCAAGACCAATGCCTGTAAGGGCGTATTCGTACGAATCCTTCTGGCCACACACACTTCCCTTGCTGTGGCGTCAAAGGTCAGCATGGCAGGATACGCACTGGTTCTTTTCCAATAGGTGTATACGCCTCTTCTGTATTGATCCTCCCCTTTGCTTGGGTGCCATTCTTCGTTGGAGTAGGCCGAATTCCAGATCCCTTTAGGTTGAAAAGGCATCACACTGGGACCATACATTTTATCACTCAGCAAACCACTCACCGCTAAGGCCTGGTCCCGCAATTGCTCTGCCGACAACCTGATCCTGGGCGCCCTGGCATAATATTGATTGAACTGATCCTTTTCAAGCACCTCATCGCTGGCTACAGCACTTTGCTTGTAGGTGGCCGACATTACCACCGATTTGAGGAACTGCTTCAGGCTCCAATCATTTTCGTTCACCAGCTGCCAGGAAAGGTAGTCCAGCAACTCCGGGTGTGTAGGATTAATACCCTGACTTCCCAGGTCTTCTAATGTCTCAGCCAGTCCTTGTCCGTAGATTTGCTCCCAAAGTCTGTTAACAATCGTTCGTGCGGTCAGCGGATGTTTCGGGTCTGTCATCCACATGGCCATGCCCAGGCGATTAGCAGGTGCGCCCTCAGGCAATGGCGGAAATACCTCAGGCACGCCCGGCACCACCTTCTCCCCTTTTACCAACCAGTTACCACGTTCAAACACATGGGTTTCACGCCTCAGGTTAGCGGGGTTCTCCATCATGATGGGAGTAGATTGAACCGGCGCATTGACCAGCTCCCAATACGTTTTTTGAGCCTCATCAGCACCCTCTGCCGCTGGAAACTCATTGGTAAAATAAAACCAATCAAATGTGAGCCCGCTGTGCGTGGGGTTGGTCAAACTGGGGCTCTCGTAGGACAGGTATAAATGGTGACGTCCGGCAGTTGGAGGAAATGACAGTGTATCTATGGCCCACCTGCCACCAGTTTCCTTCATTTTCAGTTTGCTGAGCACCGGACCATTATGCCGGTCATCCAATCTGATGGTCCAGGTACCATCTTTCAAGTTGGTTCGATAGCGAAAGGTGAGCAGGTCTTTACCAGTGAGCTCAACATCGGCCAAGCGACAAATACCATGGTTCCTGAACGACAGCCATTTGGTGTCGGAAAGCTCTGCATCCGTAAACTCGTCGGCCACGATGGAATTAATAGCAGGCTGCCACATTTTAGCAAACTGCACTACTTCTTTTGTCTTTTCCGGGGTCGTATTGGCCTGCAGCCAGCTCTTTAGCGACTCCAGTTTGGCGCTGTCTTCTGGCTCAAAATGCCGTAGCAATGGATACTCAGCATAGGTATCCTCATCGCGGGTATTGTTGAAAAAAGCGGAGAATTTGTAATAGTCCTCATGCCGAAAAGGATCGTAAGGATGGCTGTGACACTGCACACAGGCAAAGGTGGTTCCCATGAGCACTTCCCAGGTGGTGTTGACCCTATCGAGCACAGCCGCCACCCGGAATTCTTCATTATCCGTACCCCCCTCGTCGTTGGTCATGGTATTGCGGTGAAAGGCCGTGGCGATCAGCTGTTCGTCGGTGGGGTTCGGTAGTAAGTCACCTGCCAGCTGTTCTGTCAGGAACTGATCGTAAGGCATATCGTTGTTAAAAGCCTTGATCAGCCAGTCGCGGTAATGCCAGATTTCGCGGCCCGGATCACGCTCATAGCCTTTGGTGTCTGCATAACGGGCAAGGTCCAACCACATGGCGGTCCATCGTTCACCATAGGCAGGATCAGCCAGCAGTTCGTCGACCACTTCTTCATAGCTCAAGGGGTTTTGTTCATTCAGAAACGCTTCCACCAGCTCTTCAGAGGGAGGCAAACCTGTCAGGTCAAGGCTTATCCGTCTTAACAAGTCCTCTTTCTTTGCTTCCGGCGAAGGTTGCAAGCCAACCGTCATAAGCTTCTCTCTAATAAAAAGGTCAATGGGATGTTCTGACACAGGCACTTCAGTTTCGTTGAGCGAAGCAAAAGACTTTACTGCTGGCAAGGCGGGCTTTTCTACTGGCTGGTAGGCCCAATGCTCCCCCCATTCGGCGCCTTCGTCGATCCATCGCCTGAGTACATCCACCTCTTCTTCTGAAAGCGGCTTCTTTTTGTAAGGCATTTTGACTTCCGGGTCCTCAGCCAGCAGTCGTCTCATTAGCTCACTATCGTCGGCATGACCAGGAATAATGGCAGGAGTGCCTGATTTGGTGTTCCCCAGTGCTTCCTCGCGAAACAGCACACTGAATCCGCCGCTCTTTTTTACGCCCCCATGGCAAGCGATGCAATGCTTATTGAGGATGGGCTTTACTTCTGTGCTGAAGTCAACTTTCTGGTGGGGATACAGTTGCCAAACCGTCAGTCCAATGCCTAAAGCAAGGACCAGCAAAACAAGAAAACGATAGCTAAGCAGGTGTTTCATCATTGACACACCTAATTACGAAAATTTCTAAGGAAAAGCGATGAATTAACGACGTCGCTTTTTGCGCTTCCTGCAAATCAATTAACGAAGTCACTTTGTGCGTTTCGCAAGATGAATTAACGACGTCGCTTTTTGCGCTTCCGGCAAATCAATTAACGAGGTCACTTTGTGCGTTTCGCAAGATGAATTAACGACGTCGCTTTTTGCGCTTCCGGCAAATCAATTAACGAGGTCACTTTGTGCGTTTCGCAAGATGAATTAACGAGGTCGCTTTTTGCGCTTCCGCAAAAAGCGACCTCGTTAATTAGCTCACGTCAACTGCCGACACGTACACAGGACCTTCCTTTCCTGAAAAGGCAAGTCCCTGCGACATCACCATCACATCTACGGCTTTGGGGTGGCGCAGTTTACTCACCAGTCCCAAACCCAGCGATTGAACTACTCGATAAATTCTTGAGGTTGGATCAAGACAAATCACCGCTGAATAAACGGCATGGGTATGCAGCGCATGTTCCAGCAACTTCACCAGTTTTTGCTCATGGCCTGGCTTGTAATAAATCCCTTCAATCGTAGCAAAGCGATAATTGGGATGGAAAATCTTGCTCAGGAATTTAAAGCGGGGAAACACCTTCATCATCACTTTCCCAGCCGGACCAGGCATATCATGCACCATCCATCGCTCCGGATTGGCCTGAAGGGCGGCCACCACTTCGCCTTTTTCGCGGATGACAAAATAGTTGTGCTGGTAAAACAGGTTCTCGTCTGTGACCAGCGTATGGTCTTTGTAAAAATGAAGTAATACAGATTTAAATGCCTCCCACTCTTCAGGCGTCATCCGTTGCACATGTTGACTTTGCCTGGGGTAAAACCTGCTAAACACCAGCGAGACAAAGCTTCCTATTTTCTCAAAGCCAAAGCTTCGTACAAAAGCCTCCGACCTCACATTGCCCCCATCGATATAGGCATAGTAAAAGTGAGGCCCGGCAGTGTCAAAATACTCACCGCTGAGAAGTTGTTGAATTTCCTGCCGCAATTCACCGTCTGATTGTTCTTTTAACCTGGCCTTTTCACCCATCCTGCGGATAGAGGGATGAAAGCTAAAGTATCTTACATAAAAAGCCTCTACCCTAATTCCCTGGTCATTGATCGATCTTCTGCAAAAACAACAGGTAGCCAATACTTTGGTTTTTCTCACCAGGGAGACAAAATAAGGATCAGGGATAGCCTGGTACTTTTCAGCTGCCTGCCCATGCTGATACACCATGCTCTTCCCAGGCGTACCGATCAGGTTATTATCGAGCAGAGACCTTACTCCTTCAGAAGGTGCTTGTTCTATTTTGAGAAGGCGTTTTTCTTTAGACAATTCCAACAATCTTTTATGTCAAGTAGATGGGTGCAAAGTAAAACGAAGGACTGTACCATTGACAAGTGAAGCTGAGATAAAATTCCAATAGCATTTACGCACCACGCTGTGTGGGCAAACCGGGAGTTGTCGGATGTTTGGTTAAAATACTTAGTTTGAAAGCAGCTTATGTAATGATAATTCTCAAGTCATTCCAATTTCAAAATGCCCTTTATTGTAGTATACTTCAGAAGTATACCTGAAAAGTAGTAGTGTTTTGAATGGTAATGTAAGTATATTAGTGAGTTGCCTTTTATTGATGATATCTGGGGATATGGGCAACAAAGATATAATGGGAATATGGCCAATAGCCATACCCAATTGTTAGCACCAAGTATATCTGCTGAGATGCACTTCAAGACGGACAAATCCATACCT
>CAYGOF010000032.1:0-19261 GCA_964351395.1 uncultured Roseivirgaceae bacterium | reverse complement strand
TTAATTTTTGGGCAAAAGGAATATCACGATGTAGAAGTAATGCAAGAAGGTTCTTTACGTGTCATCATTCTGGATAACAGTGTCTTTGACCTCAAGCTAGATGGGGACACCTTAAAGGTGTTAGGCATAGGAAACATCGATCTTAAAATTCCTGATTTGAATAATCGATCTTGGGATCTTGCACAAGCGACAGGTACGATCGTGAAAATGGACATCACTTTGGTCGAAAAGCTAGGTATTGTTAATGCACTAATTGAAACCTACTTAAAAACATGTGAAAATGCAGTAGAAATGGTTTATAGTGGAAAGCAGAAAGGACTGATATCTGTTTTGGAGGATTTGAACAACCTTGAAGCAAAAATCATTGACGCTAACTCTTTGTTACTTGAAGAACTGAAATAACAAACGACTACAATTGATGCTCGAAAAAACACCTAAAATGGTAATGAATTCGATGCGTTTAGCTTGTTTCGAACTTTGTGCTTAACCAAAATTATAGTGATTCAGTATCGCCTCTTTTTCATATCGGTACTGATTAAGTTAGATCCTCAAAAAAATCTGATTAGAATCAATTAAATCAGGTAAAGAATCATTTGCCTTTACCAGATTACTTCTTTGCATTAGCAACCTTCACCTTGAAAAGGAGTCCTTTACAAGAAAAAAAACCAAATAAATATGCAAAGACGACTAATGCTTTGCAGCATTCTGCTGCTGATTTGTTTTCAGACAAATGCTCAAAAAAGCGAGGGTTGGAAATTCGGAATGTCTCTGATGAAGGAGTCCTTTTTTTATCCTTCAATAAGCAATTTCATCGCACCGTATCATCCCGGCTTGTCTGTTGTGGGAGAGAAAATGATAAAGACGAAAGAGAAGAGCCAACAGGTATTCTCTTTGGAAGGTGGTTTCTATCACCATAAATATTTTCAGAATGGCCTCTTTTTTCTAGCTGGTATTAACTATCAATATCCTCTAAAGAGCAAGCTGAAACTAAGATGGGGCCCTCGAATAGGGTATCTGCACACATTTTCTCCTACAGGCAGATATTCCCATATCGATGGTGAATTTAGGCAGGTAAAAGACTGGGGTAGACCCACAGTGTTGGCCGGGGTGGCAATAGGCGCGGAGTATCCAATCATTCATGCAAATGATTCAGACAAGGCCATTGATTTATTCTTCAATTATCAGGTATTGGTAGAGGGGCCATTTGCTCCGGGTGCCGGGGTACCGGTCGTGCCTCATACCTTTCTGTCGCTTGGTGTTAAAACAAAATTATTTTGATGATGAAGAAGATACTGTCTATTCTATTAATTATTGCCATTTCTTCCTGCTCAAACCTCGAAGAACTTGGCCCAGACTACTATACGAGTTATAGTCTACCAGCGCTGGCAGAAGCACATCCCAGAGCCAACCAATTCCAGGATTTTGTCGACAGCAAAGTGCGAGAGGGCTTGCCAGGGCTCAATGTGATGCTGAGAACAAGTGATGGCCAGGCATGGTTTGGCGCTGCAGGGAAAGCAGATATACATAACAACATTCCCTTGCTGCCAGGGCATAGGATGATCATCGCAAGTGTTTCAAAAATAGCTACAGCTTCTGCGGTATTTAAGCTGGTAGATGCAGGCAAAATCGATATCAACCAGAAGCTATCAGATTACCTGACGGGTGAGTACATGGATAAAATTGAGAACGCCAAGGTGGTGACCATCGAACAATTGCTGGACCATACTAGTGGGTTGTTTGACTATTTGAACCCTACCAAATGGGAGCTCACAAGTATCAATGAACCCTACAAATCAGAATCACCGGAGGAGAAATTGAAATTTGCCTACAATAAATCGCCAGATCATGAACCGGGGGCAACCTATGCTTACTCAAATACCAACTATGTATTGCTTGGCCTGCTGGTGGAGAAAATCTCCGGACAGTCCCTGGCTGATTTTTTGACAGAGGAAATATTCCTTCCACTTGGCTTGAATACTATTTTTGTTGGTGATACGCAAACCCACCTTCCCAGTGGTACTCCCAAAGGATACCTGGATGTACACAGCAACGAAACACTGATCGACTCTGAGTTTTGGTACCATTATGACTTAGCAACAGGCGACGGGGCAATCATCACCACGATGTATGAACTGGGTATTTTCATAGAGCAGTTGCTTGCTGGCAACGTAGTTTCTTCTCAATCCTTAGCTAACATGAAGGCCGACTTTGAATTACCGGAGGATTGGAAGGGATTCTACCATGAGCGCAATGGCCATGGATTTGAAATATATGAGACTCCCTACGGGACTGCCTATGGCCACACAGGTGCTGTATATGGATTTTTAACAATTGCATGGCATTTCCCAGAATCAGGAGTAACTATCATACATTCCATCAATGGGGTAAGTGATAAAATCTTTGACATCAGAGAGAAACTAACTGATGAACTAATGGAAATGATTTTTGAATAACTAAAGCTGTCCAGCTCCATTGAAAAGAATGTCTCAATTAATTCTGATTTGTTTCATTGTAAAAAATGCATTAGGACAAACAAATGAGAAAAAAACATCATTGGGTCTGGGAGGGGGTGTCGATTTGATCAACAATCTTGATGAAGCCATCTCGCCCCTTTCTTACCAGGGTTTTGGCTATCCTACAGGAATAAACGTGCAAGCGATAAACGAAAAGCGGATTAATCGGTTTGAAGCCAATTTTATACTTCCACTATTAACCAATAATCATCCACTCACATCTAAAACAAAAACTCAACTATTTGCACAAATTGGATGGAAAATTTGGATTAGATCTCTAATGGATAATAGTCAATGATTATTATAAGGTATCTCTCTTTAGCTCACCTTTCCTCATAAAAAATAATACTCAATGAAATTAGATATTATCAAACCTAGCCTAAAAAACATGAGATATAGAATACTTTATTCATTAGCGGTAATACTCAATTCTTTCTTAACGGTGTCAGGGCAACCTGATGAAATGAAACTTGATAAATATTTCGGCAAAAAAATGGCAAAAGCCAATGTGGTTGGTATGCAAGTAGCTTACTTGAAAAAAGATGGCACCATTTGGTCAGGCAGCGATGGCAAAATAATAGAAAAAAGCAATTTAGATGTGAATGACTCAACGCTATTCATGATAGCATCTTGCTCAAAACCCGTCACTGCACTTGCAATTCTTAAACTGTATAATGATAAAAAAATAGACCTGGACACAGATATCAATCAATATCTGCCATTTTCCATCATCAACCCGTATTTCCAAGAAACAATTATCACAGTGCGAATGCTACTCACACATACTTCTTCACTGAAAGATAATTGGGAAATCATTGACCTTCTATATACTACTGTTGAAGGGGGTGATTCACCCATCCCACTAAATGATTTTGTTTCGGGCTATTTTACTGAAAAAGGTAATTATTATGACTCTGCTGCTAATTTTTTTAATAAACAACCAGGCAGTTTTTGGGAGTACTCTAATATGGGGTATGCTGCTCTAGGATTAATAATTGAAAGCGCTTCAAAAAAGGAATTCTCGAAGTATATGAGTGAAGATATTTTCGCGCCATTAGGAATGAAAAACTCTTTTTGGTTCTTAAGAGACATTCCGCATAACAATATAGCAAGACCTCACGTATTACCCAGGAAAAAGTCAGATAGCATCAAGATTCTTCCACACTATGGCTACCCAGATTTTCCTGATGGACAGCTAAGAACTACCACAGAAGACTATTTGAAATTCGTGCGGGTTATTTTAAATGGAGGCAAAATTGGCGAGGATCAGTTTATTGATTCAGGTATTATCAAACAGTTTCATCAAGTGCAATTCCCTCAGGTTCATAAGCACCAAGCCATTGCATGGAATTATGATGAATTTGAAAATTGGTTATACTATCTTTTATTTAAAAGGCTTCCATCTCATACTGGAGGGGACCCCGGAATCGCTAGTGTAGCTTCTTATGACCCAAAAAACGGAACCGCAGCCGTTGTGTTCATGAATTCGCCGCCAGTAACTTTTAGGGGAGGGAAAATCTTATACTTAGACCTACCAAAGAAGCTGCTTAAAACGGCTGATAAATAATGAAAATATTGGATGACAAGAGGCAAAAATTCATAGATTGAGTAATAGAACAATGGACTCGGTGAAATGCCACCGAGGCTTTTCAAGCAATGCCTGAAAAGCAGATTTAATTGCTCTAATGTAGGGCGAAGTCCTTTTTTATGGGAAGGATAGGAGCGTAGAAGGTGATTTGAGGATGAACCTGGAGGAGAATTAATGAATTTTGATCCAATTTCTCTATCATTGTATATACTACAACTAAAAGTTAAATACACTTATGACTGATAACACTGACGGTAACGGCAAAAAGTTAGGCATCATTGTCATTGTGTTGCTTGTGTTGGTTTTGATAGGAGGGGGCTGGTATTTTTTCAGCTACAGGCCCGCGCAAGAGGCCAAAGAAAAAGCACTCCAGGAGCAAATGGCTAAAGCTGCTGCAGAGAAAAAAAGGCAAATACAGGAGGCCCAGACAAAAGCCAAATATGATGCGTTGATCACAAAAGCTGACGCAGCATTTGCGGGGGAGAATTGGGAAGCAGCCAATGCCCTTTACGGAGAAGCTTCTGCACTTTTGCCCACTGAGGCGTATGCTAAGGATCAATTGGCCTTAGTAAGAGCCAAATTGGATGAAATAGCCGCCAAAAAAGTAGCTGGAGTAGTGGAAACAGTGGCCTCGTCTACCGGCCGCTTTTATGTGATCGTGTCCAGTAGTGTTGATGGAGACCTGGCCATGGACTATGCCAGCAAGCTGGCCAAAGAAGGAGACAGCATAAAAATCATTGAACCATCCGGTACCAATAAGTTATTTCATCGGGTATCTGTGGGCGACTATGGCTCCTGGGATGAAGCCGTTGCTGCAACGGCGTCTTTCAGTTCATTTGGCGAAGGGGTTTGGGTATTGCCGTATTGATTCTGGCAGTTTCTGCGATACTCCTTTGCTCCCTGGCGCACAACCTGATAGATCAGGCAGCAAAGGTTTTAACATTCAGTACCTACGGCACTGCCTCTGACGCTCATTGGTAGCGAGCTTTTACAGGCATTTTGTCCCTAGAGGACTTTTCTCTGTGTTCCTCCTTTGCCTCTGTGGTGTAGAAAACATTGCTGTGAAAACCTCATGCAAAAGTAACCCCCCAACCATACGACAAGGAAGTTTTACAAACGTTTTACATTCTTTTTACAATTAGAAAGGCGTAAGACAATGCATACCCGATAGGTTTACATCATTGTTTCACCAAACAATTGATCTCATGAACATCTACCATATAACGCTTTTGCTCCTTTTACAATTTCCACTTGCTTTTAGCGAAGTTGAAGAATTTCCTGCGACGTCTCCCAAGCCTGATAATAGTGCTGGTTCAAATAACAGTAAGTCGGCAGTGGCCAACATCGTTTTTAAATCTACAGATGGGGGACAAACCTGGCAGGACATTAGTGATGGATTACCAGAAAATATGGAGGAAAATGCTTCTTTTGCCAATGAGAGCGGCCTTTATTTGCATGCTGGCAACTGGATATTTCACAGCCAGCCAAATGCCACAGGTCCGTTCTGGAGAAAAGAAATTTTCCCGGACCAACATAGCAGCCTCGCCCCGGGTAAGAATGGGGTATATGCATACAATTTTTGGGAGGGCCAGTTTCTGAAAAGAAAAAACGCCACTAGTATATGGTGGCCCATGTACACGAATTTTCAGGAGAAGAAGGTACGCACCGTTTTTGAAAGCGACGGAGGCACAATTTTTATTGGCACCGACAACGGCCTTTTTAAGTCTACAAAGAACGGACAAGCCTGGAACCAGGTCCATTCCGGTGCAATGAATTTGGTTGAGTCAAACGGAGTGCTCATGGCGACCAGCCAGGAGGGTATCATCCGGTCGACCGATGGTGGAGAAAACTGGGAGTTGGTGATCAGTGAAGGAGGTGTGGGCATTTCTATAGAAGTTATCAAAGACGGATTTGCAGCAATTACTTACAATTCGGTCTTGGAAAGCAGACGAGTACGCACGTCATACGACAATGGTAAAACCTGGCAACCGATTGATGCTAATCTCCCACCAAGTCTTTTGACTTCGTCCATTGTTCAATCGGGTGATTATTTACTTTGCGGTCATCCTAACGGCATTTACAAGTCAGCCGACAGAGGCAAAACTTGGGAACTAATACTTCCGTCAATCAATGAAAAAGTCTTCAATTTATCTGTGTCGGGCGATGTAATTTACGCTATGCCGAGGCAGGGGGGGTGTTGAAATATTTTAGGATTGGCCCATTTCCCTGAGGTATATGCTAGCCTAACTGGCAAATCCGAACATTTGTTAATAATTTCAGCTACAGATCACCACTGTATTTTATGTTCGGATTATTCAAAACGACGCCAGTACCAAACTACCATGTGTACGCTACAGAAATTGATAAGTACAGAGCCATTATCAATCGGATCGAGAGTAGCTCGGAAAGGTGTATGCTCGTCTACCATTTTAGCAATACCCGTACTGAAGCAGAGCAGCTACTTACTGCGGCACAACTAGCGTATTCGCATGATCTTGCGTCAAAAAGCCAGGTATTACTTGTCGATTCAGAAGCATTGCTTAAAGCGGCCTGGCCTGTGGACTATTCAGTTGTAGTACTGGAGATTTACCCACTGACTGCCCGTGGCCAGGGTTTGATGAAACGAGCTGCCGAGCTTTCCCATTCTCTTGAATTTTACGCAGCCATTGATAGCCCTTTCTTTAAACTTTTTGGCGGCGAAAGGTTGGCATCTCTTTTACCTAAGCTAGGTATGGAAAGCGATGAAGCGATCAGCCACCCAATGGTCAATAAATCAATTTACAAAGCCCAGCAGAAAATAGATGCCCAACTTCCATTTGAAGTGAAAGAGCATGAGAGCATCGAACGATGGATAGAGCTGAACAAGATTAAAATGAATTGAAACGTTTAGCCTCGTTGTAAAATCATTACCGTGCATTGCTTTAGCCTGGCGCCGTTAAGTATAGGTACCATTTTTAAATGACAGCAAAATCACATAAAGCCTTTTTAACAAGTTTTCAGTGATCACTAATGCCAGCAGCTGGCATCCTTCCAAATGCGCTTTGGCTAGCGGGAAGGAAAAAAGAGAAGGGGAGAGGGACGGCAAATGCTTGCTGATTTTTAGCCGTTGAAGAAAGCAACCTATAGAAAAATTACAATTCTGTTTATCGGCTTTAAATCTAGCAGTTTCTCAGCTAATTACGTATTTTAACGAAAACACAAGGAGTTGTTGATACGTATACTATGATAGCACTAATCATGCTTGTATTACGTTCGATTTAGACAAGCAAAGATTTCAAAATCTAAACAAGATGTACGAATACAAAAAACTTCTGGTTCCGCTTAATTTGACTGCTATAGATGATGCTGTTGTCCAATACGCCTCAGAAATTAGCAAAATGTTCAAACCTGAGAGCGTACATTTTATCCACGTAAAGCGGCCTTCAGAAGTTCCCCGGGAAATTCTTGAAGAGTATCCGCAATTGTTGGATCCAACATCCGATGAGAGGTTGGCTAAGATGAAAAAGACTGTAGAAAAAGATTTCCATGGATTTTCGGCGACAGCACTAAGTTTTGAAATTCAGGAAGGCAAGCCATTCGAGGTATTGTTGGAGAAAGTGGTAGAAAAGGACATTGATCTTGTGCTGGTAGGTAGAAAAACTGATGCAAATGAAACCCGACGCTTGCCGATCAACCTGGTCAGAAAAGTTCCTTGCTCGGTCATCGTAGTGCCGGAAAAGTCTACCTATGCTGTTTCAAAGATTTTGGTACCTATCGACTTCTCTGATTTTTGTGCCAATGCTCTACAGCTTGCCGTGAACCTTGCGTCAGCCAATGGTAATGCTGGCATCCAGTGTGTCCATGTTTTTCAACTACCAATAGGTTACAACAAGACTGGAAAAACGAAGGAAGAGTTCACGGAGATCATGATAGCTAACGCCAAGAAAAATTATGTAAGATTCATCCGAAACTTAGACCTGAAAGGCATTGAAGTAGACCCCATTTTCCTACTAGATGATAAACCAGCCAAAGCCATTCAAAGCGTGGTTGAAAAACACCAGATTGACCTGATAGTGCTGGGAACAAGAGGAAGAAATGCGGGCGCTGGGCTGCTGTTGGGAAGTGTTACCGAGGACATCATCTTAAATACCAAGGTTCCGCTAATTGCAGTGAAAAAGAAAGGAACAGGACTATCATTCCTGGAAGTACTATTGAAGTATGTGTAGTCGCAAAAATATTTGATCAAGCCTAAACTTACTGATGATGAAACTACTTAAAAAAATCCTGGTACCGACTGATTTTCATGGCTCTGCTGATCGTTCGATTGAAATGGCCATAGCGCTGGCTAAAAAGTTTGATTCGGAAATCGTATTACTACATGTGCGCATGGATCAACCTGGGCTGAGTGAATATAAGGAAATGATAGAGAAAGAGGTGAATCGGCAAATGGTTGCGGTTTCCTCGAAAATCAAAGAATGCGGTCTGACAAAAGTGTCCCAGGTGATTAGAAAGGGAAGCAAGTTTTCTGAGATCAATCAACTTGCTGAAGAACAAGATGTAAACATCATCCTTATGGGATCGGGGGAAGTGGGAAGTACGGGCAAGTCTCGTATAGGCACAACTACCAAAAGAGTCATCGAAACCTCGAATAAACCTGTGTGGGTAATGACCGAACAGTCTGTTGATTCCATTAGAACAATTGTTTGTCCGATTGACCTATCGGCGCCTTCACGTCGAGCGCTTGCAAATGCGATCCATCTCGCGAGATATTTCAAAGCCGGATTAACAGTTTTGCACGTTACTGAATCATATCATGACTTACTGGATGGACTTGACGTTAAAGTAGAAGACACAAGATCCGCCAATGAAAATGAGATTGCCAATTTTCTGAAAGAATTTGATTTTGACGGTGTAAACTGGGAGAAAAAGATCTTGCGTGGCAAACCTGCCGTTGAAATTCTGAAAGCGATAGAGGGGCACGGATCAGAAACCTTGTTGGTGATGGGGACCATCGGTAGAACGGGTCTCAGCAAATTCCTGGTAGGTAGCGTAACAGAAAAAGTAACCCAGGCTTTGCCGTGCTCATTCATCACGATGAAGCAGGAAGACTTCATTGTAGTTCAAATGAAATCTGACCTACATGACCTGGAGTCCCATTTTAAACAAGGCATTGAAATGCTTGAAAACGGACTGCCGCATGAGGCTTTGAATCAGTTTAAGCTAGGCATTAGCATCAACGATTTGCATGCGCCATCCTGGGACGGTATGGCCATGGCTTATGCCAGGTTGAAAGACGACGAAAATGCTGAACACAGCCGCAAGTATGCAAAGGAGATCCGTAGACGCCTGGAGGAACAAAAAATAGAAGCTGACATCCGCAGCAGACATTGGATGGCTGGAGGTAGATAACAAATGAGGATTTGTGGGATAATAGCCAGGACATTATTATGTTAAGTACTGCTACACATATATGTCGTTCGCACAAATCGGTCATGCGTAGGGCAGCCAATGGATCACGCAAGCACAAAGTCGACTGGTTTGCCGGTAACCATTCCACGAGAGTATGTTGATTAGTGCCGGCCAATAGCCTGAGAGCTATTTTGGTTGTACTACTTCCGATACTCGATCTTAAGAATTTTCCATACAAAATCACCCATTTTGGTTTTAACGATGACTTCATCTCCCACAGTTTTACCAAGAAGCGCTTTAGCCATTGGGGAGTCCATAGAGATATAATCTTTGTTACCTATTAATTCTTCGTAACCAACAATTCGAAGACGGTTTTGAAGACCTTTCTGTTCGTTTTTAATTTCTACCCAAGCGCCAAAATTCACTTTTCCTTCCTGGTTGGGGTGGTAGTCAATAATTTTAAAGTCATCAATACACTTGCGCAAATAACGAAGGCGATTATCAATTTCCCGAAGACGTTTTTTGTTGTAATGGTAATCGGCATTTTCCGAACGATCCCCCAAGCTTGCAGCCCAGGTAACCTTTTCGGTAACGTCTGGACGTTCAACCCGCCACAAGTGATCATGTTCTTCCCTTAATTTTTGAAAGCCTTCGGAAGTAATCATTTGCGATCGATTGAGCTTTGGTAAAGTTGATTCCGGGATTTTTCGCCTCATAATAAATGATCTTGTTTTGACAACGTTCGCAAGATAATATAATGATGGGTAGTTTGCTCTTATAGAGCCAGCCGAAGCAATACACTACACTGCAGCAAGAACAAAGCGTTGACAAGCAAGTGGTTTGACTGCATATCATAGGCGCTGAGAAATGCATCGCATTCGTCAGGCACAACTGAAGTCAAACTCAAACGCCTGACAATTCAATATTTGAAAAATTCTTTGCCTTTGTACCGTACAGTCAAATCCTACAGAAATCATTTGCCGGCATCTGTTCCACGACGGAGCAGTTGCTTAGCGTTGGCCAATTGCCCAGCCTGCGTGTTCCGGCCTGCGTGGCTCGGCCAGTTCGGAGGGCAAAAGTGCGTCGGGAAGAAAAACTATTAATAGGCTGGGCAAAGGGCACGGCTAGCGTATGTCAGTAGCGTAGGTTGAGAGGCTACCGCATTAACTTGTAATCACGAAAAATGGTGATAGCATTCCATAAAATGATTCGTTGTGGGAGCCGTGATTTGCTTTATCGCGCACGGCCAGTGATAAAACCCTAACGTTATCGCACTAGCGTGACGATAACTGGTTTTATATTAACCAGCCGCTATGCGTCTGGGCGAAAATCATTGTATGTGTTATATAATGGCCTGCGTTATGTTAATATAGCTTCGGTTCAGGGGTGGGATTAATAGTTTAGGGTTTGGCCTTTTTTCGTCCTCGTATGTAGTTACTTTATTTCTTGGTACACACAAGCACTCTTTTGACATTTTTGGCAGGAGGGAGGATCGTGGGAATGGCAAATGTGTGCGGTAATTAACACTGAAATCACTTTCGCTTCATAAATAAACATCTCAAAATTTAAGATAAATATAACAATATAGTTATCTTCCGACTTCGTCAAAAGCAGCAATGATGAATCGTATAAAAGCAGTATTAGAGGAAAAAGGAATAAAACAGACTTGGTTGTCTGAAAAGCTTGGTAAAAGCTACAATATGGTGAATTCTTATGTGCAGAATAGGAGTCAGCCCAGTTTGGAAGATTTGAATAGAATCGCAGATATTTTAGATATTGATGTCAAGGATTTAATAGTTAGCAGCAAGGAAAAATAGATATGAACAATTTTAGAGAAAAAGCTGACCTCATTTGGAAAGTTGCCGACTTACTGAGAGGAGATTATAAACAATCGGATTACGGTAAAGTGATTTTACCAATGACCGTTTTGAGAAGGCTAGATTGTGTCTTAGCTCCTAACAAGCAAAAAGTACTGGACTACTTACCAAAAGTTGCTGCATTAAAAGAAAGTGCCAGAGATTTAACGCTGAATAAAATAGCAGGCAACAACTTTCACAACCGCAGTAAATTTGATTTTGAAAAGCTCAAAGCTGATTCAGATAATGTTGCCGTTAACCTGCGCAACTACATTAATGGATTCTCTACAAGTGCACGGGAAATTATTGAATACTTCAATTTTGATGACCAAATAGACCGCTTGGATGACCCTAAAACGGATTTGCTTTACAAAGTTGTAAAAGAGTTTGAAGCAATTGATTTAACAGATATGGACACCATGCAAATGGGATATGTATTTGAAGAGCTAATCAGGAAATTCGCAGAACAATCCAATGAAACAGCAGGAGAACACTTTACTCCTAGGGAAGTCATTCGATTGATGGTTAATGTGCTTTTTAATGAAGACAAAGAAATGTTAACCAAAGAAGGTGTTGTAAAAACCGTTTATGACCCTGCTTGTGGTACGGGTGGAATGCTTTCCGTTGCTGAAACTTATTTGAACGAACTTAACAGCAAAGCCAAACTGGAAGTATTCGGACAGGAAATAAACCCTGAATCATACGCAATTTGCAAATCGGACATGTTGATTAAAGGACAAAACCCAAGCAATATTAAGTTTGGAAACACCTTTACGGTTGATGGTTTAGAAGAAGAAAAGTTTGATTACATGCTTTCCAATCCTCCGTTTGGTGTGGACTGGAAAAAAGCTTCCAAAATCATCAATGATGAAGCCGAGAATAAAGGGTACGCTGGACGTTTTGGAGCAGGTACACCTAGAATCAATGACGGTTCTTTCCTGTTCCTTCAACATATGATTTCCAAAATGAAAGCCAATGGAAGTCGAATTGGGATTGTATTCAATGGTTCTCCCTTGTTTTCAGGTGCTGCAGAAAGCGGAGAAAGTAATATTAGAAAATGGATTATTGAAAATGACTGGTTGGAAGCAGTGATTGCCTTACCTGACCAATTGTTTTACAACACGGGTATTTCTACCTATATCTGGATAGTGACCAACAAGAAAAGTGAGGCAAGAAAGGGAAAAATACAACTTATCAATGCCACTGGTGAAAAAGATGATGAACTACTGAAAGAAGGCAACATTGAATTCAATCGTTTTTGGGAGAAGATGCAAAAAAGCTTGGGTAACAAACGAAAGCAAATTGCAGAAAATGGCATCACCAAAGGCATTGGTTTTATCACCAAAATTTATGGTGACTTTGTAGAAAATGAATTCTGTAAAATAGTACCAAATGAATTCTTTGGCTATTGGAGAGTAACCGTAGAGCAGCCATTAAAAGAAAATGGAGAAGCAGTAACTGATAAAAAAGGAAATCCAAAAGCAGACTCCTCTTTGCGTGATTATGAAAATATCCCTTTCCTTCAAAAAGATGCTGATGGTAAGCTAATTCCTCAAACTATAGAAGAATACATAGAACGTGAAGTAAAGCCCCACTTGCCCGAAGCTTGGGTGGATGAAAATAAAACCAAAATTGGGTATGAAATCAACTTCACCAAGTACTTCTATGAGTTTAAGCCAATACGCCCTTTAAGTGAAATCAAAGCTCAGATTTTGGCATTGGAAGAATCAATTGTGGAAGCGGAAAAAACAGTGTTGGACTAATGGAGAGATACTCAAATTATAAAAAGATAAGTCTTCCCTATCTTGATTCTATTCCAGAAACATGGTCATTTAATAAACTAGGTAGAGTTGGTTATATGAAAGGAAGGATTGGATGGCAAGGATTAAAGCAGTCGGAATTTACAATTAGCCCAGATGACCCTTTTCTAATTACAGGGATGAATTTTAAAGATGGTGAAATCAGATGGGATGAAGTTTATCATATTACTGAAGACAGGTACAACGAAGCACCTGAAATCCAGCTAAAACCAGATGATTTACTAATTACGAAAGATGGTACAATAGGAAAGCTTCTTTACATAAATGATATTCCTCATCCACATAAAGCTTCATTAAATAGTCATTTATTGGTTTTGAGACCATTAAACAAGGCATATCATACTAGGTTTTTGTATTATCAATTACAATCACAATGGTTTGATCATCATGTAGAGTTGACCAAAACCGGAACGACTTTTTTTGGAATTTCTCAAGATGCAATGAGTCAATTCAAAATCTTGTTACCTGAGTTATTTGAACAAATCCAAATCGCCAACTACCTCGACACCAAAACCGCTGAAATAGACAACATCATAGCTGCTAAGAAAAAACTCATCCAACTATATGAGGAAGAAAAAGCAGCCATCATCAACCAAGCGGTAACCAAAGGCATTAATCCAGATGTAACTCTAAAACCTTCGGGTGTAGAGTGGTTGGGAGATATTCCTGAGCATTGGAATAGTGCTCCAATGAAATATTTGGGGTCATTTATCAATGGATATTCCTTCAAAAGTTCAGACTTTCAAAATCAAGGGGTTAGAGTTTTGAAGATTTCAAATATTCAACATATGCATATTGATTGGTCTGATGAATCATTTGTTGAAGAAAAACTGTATGAAGAATTCCCCAATTTTCAAGTGTATCAAAACGATTTAGTTTTTGCCTTGACACGTCCAATAATATCTAGTGGAATCAAAGTAGCGATGATTGATACTGATGAAAAAATTCTGATCAATCAAAGAAACTCAATTTTCAGAACCGAAGAAATAGACCCAAAGTGGTTATACTATATACTTCTTAATAAGAAGTTCATACAGGAATTTGACATGAGAATCGACAAAACAGGTCAGCAGCCAAACATTTCCTCAAATGACATTGGTGAAATCAAAATCCCAATTACGACCAAGGAAGAAACTAAGTTTATAGTTGAATATTTAGAAGCTTCAATAGAGCGAATGAATAAAAAGATAGAGAGGGCAAAAAAATTAATTGAATTATTAACCGAATACCGCACCACTCTTATTAGTGAAGTGGTCACAGGTAAGGTAAAAGTAACAACGTAACGATGGGTGATTTATTAAATAGCGACAAAGTACAGGATTCCTTCTATGCAGTTGCCAGTTTCTTAGAATCTGCCAAAATGGAAAAAATTACTCGAAATGAATTCGTTTGTAATTTTAAGGTGCTTCATCCTACACCGCAGCGGTTTCAAGACAAAATAGAATTTGAGTGCAGAGACTGTCTAAATAACCCCTCTTACATTATAAATTCTGACTCTTTTAAGGGATTAGGATATCACCGTCCAGTCTGGAGTTCATACTCACTCTTCTCTTGGGATGAGAATACGAAAGAATTGTCAGTGAACCTTAACGATAAAACATTCATCATAAAACATCAATAAATGACACTCTGCGTAGCATGGATAAGACAAGTTGAAGATACCGAAGAATTGGTATTTGCAACAGACAGTTGCCTTTCTGGTGGCGAACGTTGGCACTCAGGTGTTAAGCTTTTTGAATTACCTCGAAAGGATTGTTTAATCTGCTTTGCAGGTGAAACTACCAGAACCTATCCACTTATTCTAAATCTCATTTCGTCCATTAAGTTTGATGAACACTTATCTAATCCACATACCGACATTTCGGATGTACTAGAGTATTTGACCAATCTATTCTCTACACTCTGCAATACAATTTCAGGTTTTGAGCCGCAAACCTTTGAAGACGCATTGGGAGATTTTCACTTCATGTTTGGTGGTTGGTCATGGAAAGCTAATGAATTTAAAGTATGGAAGTTGTCTTACAATCATGACCTCAAAGCGTTTCTTCCAAATCAAGTTGGTAAGGAAAATATGTTCTATGACTTTATAGGAGATGAAACAGGTAAAGCAGAAGAATTATTGATTGAAGAAATGTCGAAAAGCAAAAAGGTGCTTTCGAAAATGTTTGATATGGAACCTTTCAGAGTATTGCTAGAAATGGTTCGGAAAAAGGAATATGATTCAATAGATGGAGCCATTCAAATAGCCAAAATCCATCCTCCAGGCATTACCGAGTTTTTTGGTGTTATGTGGCCTTCCATCAAAGGGAAAAAGACCTTTTTAGGCAAGGATGTCAATTTTGATAATAATCCAGCGGTAAAATTTATTGACCCTGATACATGTGAAATAATTGGAGATGAAATTCCCTCAAAAATCGAAGATCCATCGGAAGAGCTTTACGGCATCAACTTCGATTTTGTGAAAGACTGTTATCCTGAAGGCAAAATAAAAACAGGATTAACCAAGCGTGAGAAACACATCTTGAAAACGATATTTAAAGAAGTGGCTTATGCTCAGTTTATGGCTAAAGCACTTTTAGAAGAACTTGAAAACTCTGAAGAAGCATGAGTATAACTACGGAAAATACATTTGAGACGGCTATCATCCAATCCTTGATTGAAGGTGGTTCTTATCAAGAAGGGCAAGGCGATAATTATAGTACTGAATTAGGCTTTTTTAAAGAAGATATACTTTCGTTTTTACAAGCTACCCAACCCAAGAAATGGGAGAAGCTGGCCACCATTCACGGAGCAGAAGTCAACAATAAAGTTCTTCAACGTCTCTACAAAGAAATGGACTTGAGGGGTAGTTTGGATGTGTTGAGAAATGGCTTTGTAGATTATGGTGTACGGTTTCAAATGGCATTTTTTAAGCCTGCTTCTACATTAAATCCAGATGCTTCTGCCTTGTATGACCAAAACGTTCTGAAAGTTATCCGTCAGGTTTACTATACTTCTAAAAATAGAAATTCAGTTGATTTGGTATTGGCACTCAATGGTATTCCAATAGCGACATTGGAATTGAAAAACCATTTTACAGGGCAAACAATAGAAAACGCTAAAAGGCAATACAATTCAACAAGAGACAACAAAGAATTACTCTTCGCTTTCAAAAAAAGAGCTTTAGTGCATTTTGCAGTTGACCAAGATGAGGTATTCATGGCCACCAAAATTGATGGAAGTAACACCTATTGGCTTCCGTTCAATAAAGGATTTAATAATGGAAAAGGAAACCCACCCAATGAAGGAGGTTATAGAACGGCTTATTTGTGGGAGCGTGTTTTACAAAAAGACAGTTGGATGGAAATCATTCAACGCTTTGTCCATTTGCAAACAGAAGAAATAGAAGTTGACGGCAGAACTTTCAAGAAAGAAAAACTCATATTCCCACGTTACCATCAGTTAGATGTGGTTCGTGAGATTACAGCCAATGTCGCTACAGTTGGGGCTGGTCACAATTACCTCATTCAACATTCAGCAGGATCGGGTAAGAGTAATTCCATCGCTTGGTTGGCTTATCGTCTATCAAGTCTACATAATGCAGAAGATGAAAAGGTATTTAACAGCGTTGTGGTAGTTACCGACCGTAAAGTACTTGACCAACAATTGCAAAAAACGATTTATCAATTCGAACACAAAACAGGTGTTGTACAGAAAATTGATGAAGACAGTACACAATTGGCAAACGCTATTACTCAGGGGGTAAATATTATCATTACAACACTTCAAAAGTTTCCATTCGTAATTGATAAGGTAGCAGACCTACCAGAAAGGAAATATGCCGTAATCATTGATGAAGCCCACAGTTCACAAGGTGGTGAAGCAAGCAAAAAAATGAAAGAGGTATTGGCTTCCAGAACATTAGAAGAAGCCGAGCAAGAAGAACAAGAAGACGATTACACGGCTGATGATTTTGTAAGAGAGCAAGTTGAAAAATCAGCTGCTTCAAGAGGAAAGCAACCAAATATTTCGTTTTTTGCCTTTACAGCTACTCCCAAATACAAGACATTGAAAGTGTTTGGTCGAGAGGATGCAGAAGGCAATCCAAGACCTTATCATTTGTACTCCATGCGACAGGCAATCGAAGAAGGGTTTATTTTAAACGTTCTGGAAAACTACACTTCATATGAATTGTACTTTAAGCTCAACAAAGCGATTGAGGATGACCCAAAACTGAATAAGAAAAAAGCTTCAAGAGCAATTGGGCGTTTCGTCTCTTTACATCCGTACAATCTCGCACAAAAAACGGAAATCATCATTGAACATTTCCGGCAAGTTGTTGCCAAGAAATTGGGAGGAAGAGCAAAAGCAATGGTAGTTACAGGTTCACGTTTGCATGCTAAAAGATACTTTGAAGAGTTTCAAGAGTACATTTTTGAGAAAGGCTATGATAAAGAAATCAAGGTTCTTGTAGCATTTTCAGGTAAAGTCATAGACGATAATACACCAGATGGTGTTTCTGAGCCACAGCTTACGGGTTACGGAACAAAAGAACTTCCACAGGTATTTAATTCTGACGACTACAAAATTCTGATAGTAGCTGACAAATACCAAACAGGATTTGACCAACCGCTTTTACATACCATGTATGTTGATAAAAAATTGTCGGGTGTTAAAGCTGTTCAAACGCTCTCAAGATTAAACAGAACTGCTCCAGGTAAGGAAGACACCTTTGTTCTTGACTTTGTAAATGACAGAGACACCATTTTCGAATCATTTCAGCCCTATTTTGAAATGACAACTGTTAAAGACGAAACAGAACTTAATCACTTGTATGACTTAAAAGCTAAACTGGATGAATTTCAAATCTATTGGGATTCTGAAATCAATTCCTTTGCCAACGTATACTTCAAGCCATCTACTAATTTGAATGTAAGAGACCAGTCCAAACTATACTCTTTCATTGATCCTGCAGTAGACAGATACAGAGCTATTCAAGAAGATGAAAAGAAAGAAGAGTTTAAAAAAGCCATTAGAACATGGACTAACCTTTATTCTTTCTTAGCTCAAATCATGCCTTTTAAGGATGCAGAATTTGAAAAGTTCTATGCTTATGCAAAGCTTCTGCAAACTAGACTACCAAAAAGAGATTTATCGGAATCTTTCCAACTATCAGATGAAGTAGCATTGGAATATTACCGACTTCAAAAAGTAAAAGAAGGCTCAATTGACTTAATTACAGGGGAAAATGGCGAGCTGAGTGGAACTTCAGAAGCTGGACTAAAAAGACCTAAAGACGAAGAGGCAGCTCTTTCTGAAATTATAGAAGTTCTAAATGACCGTTTCGGAACTGAATTTGAAGATGCGGACAAACTATTTTTTGAACAAATAGAGTCTGAATTGATGGAGGACGAAACTTTGCAAACACAGGCAAAGGTCAATAAAATGGATACGTTTAAATTCGCTTTTGAAGAAATGTTTATCAGCAAACTAATTGACCGTATGGAAGATAATCAGGAGATATTCGAAAGGATATTGGAAGACAAAGATTTCGGTGGTTTAGTGAAGGAAATAATGATGAAGAAAGTCTACAGGAAAATGAATGAAGAGAAAGCCTAAAGAGGGTAGGGGTAAATGAATTCAAAGCTGCATATAAGAAATGAACAATTACTGGCTCAACTAGAAATATTTCTGGAATCAGAAACTTTGAATTTCAGTGCTATTAAGTCATATAAAAAAGCAGGTGTTTACGCGATAATTATTGATGACATAATTTCTTATGTTGGCAAAACCACACGTTCAGGAAGCACTCGAATGATTGAACTTGCAGCAGATTACAGAAGTCATACTTTGAATAGAAAGCTTCTTAAAGATTACTTGGAAGGTAAATTATCTCAAAGTCTGAACAAATTCAATAAAGAAACCAAGTCAACTCTTATTGAATCTGGTATAATATCGGAAGATGAGTTTGTAGAATCCCAACGAGTTGTAAATACAAGAATTAGAGAAGATTACAAATTTCAATTCCTCGAATTAGAGTTGAATGATCTAACGAGTTTTGAGCATTTTGCAATTGGAGTATTGAATCCAAAATTCAATGACTAAATATTATGTTAA
>CAYGOF010000031.1:21827-23706 GCA_964351395.1 uncultured Roseivirgaceae bacterium | reverse complement strand
CCGCCGGTCGCCACTTCGTACCATCTGTATTGGCCGTTGGACCCACCTGATGCACTGAGAGTAAAAACAGAAGCAGTGCAGGCCGACTGATCTCCCGTTGTTGGCGCAGCAGGTGCTGTATTGATTGTTGCCTGAACAACCGAGCGACTACTTTCACAACCATTTCTCTCCAATGATACATAGTAACTCGTGCTTGCCGTTAACACCGGCGTATTGTAGCTGCTATTTGTTTCTCCGCTAATGGCGGAACCTCCCGAAGAAACATTGTACCACTTATACTCTCCATCTGTTCCACCTGCGGCACTCAGTGTAACAGATGTAGTGCCACATGCCACATTTCCTGTGGTGGAAGGGGCAGTTGGGAAGGCATTCACGGTTAAGGTCGCTGAGGTAGATGCTACTTCTGACGCAAGTGCGCCGGCAATGAGACATTGGTAGGTATTACCGCTCAACGAAGCGGGAATATTAAAGAGCTGAAGTGTTGCAGTGCTTACTCCATTGTAAATCCCAGTGTTGGCCAAGTCTACAAACCCAGAGCCGCTATTTTCTTGCCATTTATAAGTAAGGCCGGTGTCGCCACTGGCAGTCACACTAAATACTGCATCTTCTCCAGCACAAATTCCAACATTAATGGGTTGCGTGTTTACAGATATCACCGGAGGAGGAGCCACATAATCACATGGATTTGCACTCCATGGGTCAAAAAGCACATTGTCACTGACTTTATTGCCAAGGCCGGTGGTATTGGTTGTTAGGTTCAAAGGTCCAGAAGCATCACCCCACCAGTTGTTGGTAGCGGTTACTGTTCCCGTACCAATATTGTTGATAGCAAATGAGGTGTTACCGGAAATACAAGAACCAGAAATGGAAGGGGATCCGATAATAACTTGTATTCCAGAAACCCCGTTTCCTTCAATTCTGCTATCGGTGATTACCGGACTCCCACTGTCAACGTAAATGCCGTACTGGGTATTATTTTTCAGCTTTGTATCAGCAATGTCCGGGCTGGCACCATTGGTAACATAAATGCCACTTCTGTTATTGAATAGGCGGGAATTGTTGACGTCTACTGCTGAGCTCCTTATATAAAGTGCAAAGAGTTTACCACCGACAGCTTCACCCATTTTTTCGAACTTGGTATAGTCGAGCTGGGCTGTGCTACCGGATCTGAGGTCAACACCTCCGCTGTTAGCCACCTCCCCGATAAAGGCAATGGAATCTGTGGCGGTTCCAATGGCAGAGAGCGTTCCATCAACAAAGATATCGTCGGCACCACTGAACCTGACCTGCACGCCTGGTTGTATGGTCAGGGTGGCTGCCGAACTGACGGTGACGTCGCCAGTGAGTGCGAAGTCCCAGAACTCAGGCGAGACGGGGAAATGCCATGTGCTGTTGGTGGTGACGGTTTTGTTGTCGATAAAGATACGGGAGAGGCCATTGGTATCGAAGTAGGTATCGTCGACTACTTCGGGGTGGGTGATGAGGTCGATGGCGTTAGCAGAGAAGGTATTGTTTTCGATGGTGGGTACGACAGCGGCATCTATATGTATGGCGGCATCTTCTCCACTGACACCGTTGTTGGTAAAGGAGCAGTTTTGTATGGTGGCAGGTGCGAGCAGATAAATGCCTTTGTCACCATTTTTATGAAAAGCAGTGCCAGTGATGGTAGGGTTCCCTGCGGTGAGATATAGCCCTTCCAATTGATTAAAATCGAACTTACTATTGGCAAAAGAGGGAGTAGCCCCATTGAATATATTGACAGCAGACCGGTTTTGAAAGAAGCGGCTGTGGTTGACGCTAACAGCATTAGTTGTTCGGATATAGAGTGCAAAGAGTTTACCACCGACAGCTTCACCCATTTTTTCGAACTTGGTATAGT
>CAYGOF010000031.1:0-21727 GCA_964351395.1 uncultured Roseivirgaceae bacterium | reverse complement strand
TGGCAGAGAGCGTTCCATCAACAAAGATATCGTCGGCACCACTGAACCTGACCTGTACGCCTGGTTGTATGGTCAGGGTCACTCCAGCATTAACAGTCACGTCAGCTGTCAGGGTATAGGGGCTGCCTGCCAGCGTCCACACAGTGTTGGTAGCTATGGCGCCACTTACATTAGTCTGGCTTCTGACTGTTTCAGAGCAAATAAGCAGCATGCAAAGTAAACTGAGAAGAACTCTAGGCATAGGTCAAAATTGCCCATTTTTAAGTCAGAAGTAAATCACATAATGATGTGATCAAAAGCCAACCTGCCATCTATGGAATGGGAGACTGTCTATTTTCAGTTGTCTATTTTGACTTACACCAGCCCTTCTTTGATCGCTTTGCTTACCGCCTCAGTCTGCGAGTGAACATGAAGCTTCTCGTAAATCTTCTTGATGTGTGTGCGAACTGTATCAATACTGATGTCGAATTGAGATGCGATCATCTTGTAGCTATTGCCCTGGCTGAGTGAGTTGAGGATGTCCTTTTCCCTGGGTGTGAGTTGATAATTATTCTCCGTGGGCTTTTGCCTCATAGAGTCAATCACCATACGGGCAATACTGGGCGACATAGGTGCGCCACCTGCCAATACCTCGTCAATGGCATTAAAAAGACGGGTTGAGATATGCTTTTTTAACAAGTATCCTGACGCTCCTGCCAATATGGCCTCCAAAACATGGGTACTGTCGTCAAACACAGTGAGCATAATGATGGGCAGCTGATGCTCGATAGCTCGAATCTTTTTTAAAGCCTCTATGCCAGTCATACCGGGCATATCAATATCCATAAATACAAGGTCCGGCTGAAACTGTTGGATTTGTTCCTCGGCTTCTAGTACATTTCCGAAGGCTCCCAAGCAATTAAACCCCTCATTGAGCGAAATCATGCTCTTCAAACTGCTTCGAAGTAGTTCGTCATCTTCATAGAGCAGAACGGATAGAGGCATAGGGTGGGCGATTAGTTTCAAAGAGTAAAAATTCCATAATTCAAAGCCATATACAATACCTCAATCATGTGATGGGGAATTCAAGATGTATATGCACACCATTTCCCAAGGTACTGGTACGTGTTAAGGTGCCAAGCAAATCTTTGGCCCGTGCTTCCATATTTTTCAGTCCATTTCCTGGCCTCACTTTTCCGGGATCAAAACCCTTGCCGTTGTCGCTGATAGTAAAATGAATGTTGCTATTGCTGCTCATTACTTTGATGATAATCTCAGAAGCACCGCTGTACTTGGCGGCATTGTTAATGGCTTCTTTGAAAAACAGGAATACATTCTTTCTTTTTTCTGAGGAAAGCACTATTTCGCCCACGCCATCAGTGCCATGAAATGAAAAGGTAATTTCTTTTGGTTCGAGGATTTCTACAGCGAATTCCTTCATTTTTATTAGAAGCTGCTCCATCGAGTCATTGTTCGGATTGATCGACCACACGATGTCCGACATACTTTCCATAATTTTCGATGAGTGCTCGTGTATACTTCGAAAATATGGTTCGGATTGCTTTTCGCTGCTTGAGAGAGCAATTTGGCTGATGATATTAATGCTGGATAACGTGGAGCCAATATCATCATGAAGGTCGCGGGCAATGTTGTTTCGCATGCGTTCCATCTCAATTAGACGTTTGGCTTTGGCCATTGCCCGATATCTATTGATCAATAGAAGGCCAATCACAATAACTGAAGCAAGCACTATTCCGATGATGAGAACATTGGCCCGTTCTCTTTGCAAAGCCAGAGATTGAAGTTCCTGGTCTTTTTTGAGCAGTTCTATTTCCTTTTCTTGCTTTTCACTTTGATACTGGCCTTCAAGCTCTTTCAATTCAATCAGAACAGCTTTTCCCTCTACTTCTTCTTTAAGTATTTCATATTTTTTTTGATACTCGAAGGCTTTTTCAAACTGTTTTTTTCGAGCATAGTACCCGATTAATCTCCTATATTCTGTCAGCTCCCCTCGGCGGTCCCCTGAATCTTTCACGGTATTCAAACTAGAAATAAGCGTGCTTTCGTCTGACTTTGCCTGTTGCGTTTCGAGGTTTATCCCAATGAGTTCTGAGGTTGCTTTGGCAACGAGAGTGCTGTCACCGATAGACCTGGCTAACTCCAGGCTCATACTAAGGCTTTCCCTGGCTCTTGAGAAGTCCCCCATTTCTTTGTATAACAGGCCAATCTGATAAAAACCACGCAATTCGTCGGCGTGCAGTTTCATTGCCTGGGCGCCCTTGATAGCTTTTATATAATAGTCTTCCGCTTGCGAAAACTGTTGCAATTCTTTGTAGACATCCGCCAAACTGGTCCATGTGGTGAGTAAACCTCTTTGGTCGTTGAGTTCTTCCTTCAGCTTCATTGACTGCAAATGGTATTTTTTGGCAACTTCGTATTGATTTAGGCGAAGAAAGTCGTTCCCAAGGCTTTGGAGAGTGAAAGATTGCCCTCGCTGGCTTCCGACTTTTTCAAATACTCGGAGGGCGTTTAGGTGATAATGCATGGCATTGGTGTAGTCTGACAAAACGAAGTAGCTATTGCCGATATTGAGAAAAAGTCCCGCCTGGTTTTCTGACTCCACTGTTAGAATTTTGAGGTTTTCTAGCTGATAGGGAAGTGCTTTTTTGTAGTTGCCCTGGTTTTTGTAGAAAAGACCTGCCGATTGGTTGAAATTACCCCTCAACTTTGGTTGTGAAGGATTATCTGTTGCCAACTTTTCCAGTAAATTGAGAAAATAGATGGCGCTATCTGGTCGAGCCATGTTTTGGTGGATGATGACCAGATAGTGATAAGAATTACTTAAACCCCCGGTGTAGCGAAGCGAATCGGCAAGATGAGATGCTTCAATGGCAAATTTTTTCGCTTTGGCCATATCGAGTCTCAAAAACTCGTTGGTCAGTTTAAGAAGCGCATCGGCACCAATGGTGTCTCCTGAATGAATTTCTCTTACGCGAAGTAGACTGTCAATATGGTGATTTTGAGCAAATGCGCTCAGGACGCAGTTGAAAATGAGAAAAAATAGGACGGTGACTCTTTTCAAAGAAGTGCTTTCTTACCAAATTAATAAAAAATTGAACAGATTTGCTTGCAAGCCTCCTGGTAAATTTGAATCGAACTCTATCATGTAACGCGTGGGACTGTTTTATTGGTTAAAAAAAGGGGCCGTTTAGTTCTTCAAATGGATGTACTCGTAATCAGTCTTAGGTAAACTCATACTTTCTGCATTAATTGAGACTTGTCACGCTTTGATATATAAATATTCTACATAATGCTAAAATACCTACTAATAACACTGATAATGATGTGTGCCGTCGTGGCCGCCGAGGCGCAACAATTCAAGGCACTTCTCTTCACCAAGACAGCTGGTTTCCACCATGTCTCTATCCATGAAGGCGTCGATGGCGTTCGTGCCCTCGCTGCCCGCCACAACTTCAGCGTCGACTGGCAGGAAGATGCTTCCGTTTTCAACGATAAAGCGCTTGCAAAGTACGATGTGGTCATTTTCTTAAGTACCACTGGAAATATTTTAAACGAGGAACAGCAAGCCGCTTTCGAAACATTTATCAAGTCCGGTAAAGGTTGGGTAGGGGTGCACGCTGCGGCGGATACCGAATACGATTGGGAGTGGTATACCAAAATGGTCGGTATGATGTTTAAAGTGCATCCAAGACAGCAAACTGCCTATTTGGATGTTATAGATAGCACTTTTCCAGGAATTGAGCGCTTTCCTAAAAGACTGTTGTGGACCGACGAATGGTACGAGTACCAAACACCCTACAAATCTGATGACCTGAAGTTTCTTGTTTCCGTCGACGAAAATAGTTACGACGCTTCCACCAATTGGGGAGGTAACCCTGGAAAAGGCATGGGCGATTTTCATCCCATCAGCTGGTACCATGAGTATGATGGAGGCAGGGCATTTTACACTGGCCTTGGACACATTGGCGCTATCTACTCAGACCAAACCTTTCTCGACCATTTATATGGAGGTATCTACTGGGCAGCCACTGGAAAAGGTATTAAGAAATAGAATTGATTTATATTAGGTAGAAAAGCAACCTTCAGTGATGAGGGTTGCTTTTCTTTATTACTACCAGGGTCATCTACTTTTTAATCGTAGGTTCTTTCATTGTCCACCATTAAAGCGTTAATGAGCCTGATCAGGCTGTCCATGTCTCTGAAGTCCATGATCTCAACTGGAGAATGTGAATACCTACCGGGCCATGAAAGGGGTACAGACCTGATTCCATAGCCAACAAATGGTTGCCCATCTGTACCTCCTGCAGTCATGCCAACCTGAGTCTTTATTTGATTGTTTTTAGCGAGCTTCTGCACATAGTTAAGGTCATTTCTACTAACATAATTAATACTCTCTAATACACGTATGACAGCTCCTTCCCCAAGAGGACAATAGCCGAAAGTATGTGGTTCTTGGGGATCATCAGACGAAACAAAGGTGTCAATAGGGTAAACGATACTAGCATCTTTCAGGCTTTTAGCTGCAAATGCCGCCCCGTTTAGGCCAACTTCCTCTTCCACAGAAAAAACAACTGTTACCTTTTTGATCACAGAATTAAGATCAAGCCTTTTTAGCGCAAGAAGGAGGGAGGCACAGCCTACACGGTCATCAAAGGCCCTGGCGGCCGCTCTGTGTTCGCTTAGGCGGATCATTGCTTTAGGCATGGTGACGGTCGTTTTTCCTACTTCTATACCAGCATTTAAAGCCGCCTCTTTTGAGGCGAAACCAGCATCAACGACTGGCTCCTTTTCTATTGCCCTGGTTGTGGCAGTAAGGTAACCTTCCCTCGGTTCAAATATGGCGGGTATTTCTGTTTCCGCAGCATGAATGATCGCTGGCTGTGCCTCCCATAGCCAATCGAAAAAGCCTCCTTTTCCTGTAAGAACAAGTTTGCCGTCGGCTCTGATAGAATCCACCAGAAAGCCGGTTTCGTCCATATGTGCCACGAATACTACATGGTCAGCACCCTGCCCAAAAGTAAGTACTATATTGCCTTTTGCATCCACTTTTGGCTTCGTCCAGGAAGGCAGCTGACTCAGTATGAAGTCTCTCACCGGCTTTTCTGCAGTGCTTACCCCATACCTGTCGACGAACTGGGAGACCAATAATGCCTCTTCTGCATGGGTCGTAAACGACTTATTGGCCGCTTGATTTTTGGGTATCGAGGCCGGAAGTACCTTTGAGGGAGTAGAAATTCCAGCCTTTGATAACCAGAAGTTGATAAGGTTATTTACGTCATCAAGGGCAACTGTTTCCACTGGGGTATTGGTATGTAACGAAGGCATCCCCACTGACGATACTTTTGACGCTTCAAGATTGAGAGTGCTTGCAGAGCTTCGGAAGTTGCTGGTCGGCTTTACAACATCAAATGTAGTACCCGTCAAATTTTGGTCAGCGTCAGATAGAAGTACCTTCTGATTGACTGCCGTTGATTCGAGAAACCTGTTAAAACGATAGATTTCATCAAATGGGCCATATTGGTTAACAATGGTTTCGAATCCCTTGCTATTGATTAGCTCCAGTGTCGTCCAGGCAATGACAATCGTTCCATTCACTTTTGCGTCTGCTAAATGATGGGCCACTGCAGCGAGCGCAATGGCGGCACTTTTACTTTTCATTGAGGGTGCTGCCAATGTATTATTGGCAAGGGCCATGGGTTTTTTATTGAGTGCTATCGGATCGAGTAATTGGATTCCCATTGAGGCCACTTCTTCTGCCGATGAAGCACCAACATCTATAAAGGCCTCCTGCCACTGAAAGGGGGCTTTGGAGCTTTCCCTTACTACTCTTAACCCATCATAATGCGTCGAAGGAACGGTACAAATTGCCGTTTTTGGCCCCGATTCAGAGCCTATTGTTACCTCGTGCCCTTCTAGAAATTGATGAAAAAGCGGTCCAGTGTGGCCATAGCCTATCGGGGAAAGCTTAAGATAGCCATTGTCCTGAATATGACTGACGACGTAACCTGGCTCGTCCAGCGGAGTAGTAAAGAGCCTTTTAGGCGAACCGGAGCCAATTACCATGAAAAGGTTGCCCATGCCATCCTTTTTGATCGATGAACCTGCCAGCAGCTGTTGAATATAATTCGCCGCTTCTCCTTCTCTTCCCGTTACTGCACTTGTTTTGGCAAATTCAGTTAGATGTTGCGCCAGGGAATTGCTACTTGGTTGTGACTGTGCAAAAGAGGCACTGGCAATGAAACAAAGGCAAACCGCAATATTTAATAGCAGTTTCATACCTATTGATTCAGATAGTTATACACTTTCTCTGAAACTCGTGCCAACACTTCAGTGCCCTCGTCAATCGTATTCAGGTTTTTCGAAAGCAGCACCAGCACATACTTGCGACCATCCGGTAGGTATACAATTCCAGAATCGTGGTGTAGTCGGGTGATCGAGCCTGTTTTATGTGCCACTGTTACGTCCTCAGGCAGGTAAGCTGGAATGATTTCATTGAATTTTTGGTCTTTTAGGATGTCGATCATTACCGCGCAATCGTCGCTAGTGCCTGCTTTGTCTGTGGCAATCATTTCCATCACAATAGCCAGGTCTTTGGCAGTCGTTGTATTGTTCATGCCTAGGTCGTACGCTTTTTGGTCTTCTACACCCCGAAGCACCTGAATGTCGTTAGCGCCAAAAGATTTCATTGTAGCCATCACGTTTGGTGCGCCGACCATTTCAATTAGTATGTTGGTGGCCAGGTTGCTGCTGACAGTAATCATTTCATACATAATGTCGTAGATGCTGAGTTTTTTGCCAATAAAGCTATATAGCCCTTCACCACTATCAACGCCAATGTCCATTGTATAGGCGGAGGAATCGACGATGCTTTTAAATTCATTGATAACCAGAATAGAGTCAGAAAGGCTGAACTTACCGGCTCGAGCCTGCTTGAAGAGCTCGATCATCACCGGTGTTTTCATGGTACTGGCAGCATGAAAAGTTTCCTTTTCGTTGATGTATAGTTCGTTTTCAGGATTGCTCAGGTCTTTCAAGGCAATGGCATAATCGCCTGTATTTGCCTCAAAGTCAGCAGCAATACTTTCTTTTAACTCATCGAGGGTTTGTTTTTCTTGCTTGGGTTGGCAGCCGGAGAAGGCCACCAATACGATCAATAGGAGGAAGTTTGGCTTATTCATGCTAGATAGTTTGTTCAAAGTAAAGCATAAAACGCTTTACGAGCCAAACCATTCATATGATCAAACCGTCATTGAAAAAAGTTGCGTTTCAGGTTGTTTACGCCAAAGCCGTTTATCGAAGGCCATACAAATGTTGCGTAAGAAGGGTCTTCCTTTTTCAGTAATGCGAACCTCGTCATCGATGATCTCTATTAGATCATCTTCTAATGGCTCAGCCAGTCTTTCGAGCACAGATTGATATGACATTTGCGAGTCATCTAGTATGGTGCTGAAACAACACATCAAGTCGAGGATGTGCTGTCTGATTAGCAGATCTTCCTCATTCAGCATATGCCCTCTGAAAACAGGAAGAAAGCCATTTTCAACTGCTTCCTGGTAGGACTCAATGGATTTATGGTTTTGAGCGAAGCCATACCACGAGTCGCTGATGGAGGACACACCTAAGCCAATCATTAATTTCGTGGAGGAAGCAGTATATCCCATAAAATTGCGATGAAGCTGTCCGTTGATCGAAGATGTATAGAGATCATCGTCTTTTGTGGCAAAGTGATCCATGCCTATTTCCACCAGCCCCATTCCCAAAAGCATATCACGTCCAATTTCGTAAAGCGCTCTCTTTTCATCGTCCTTTGGCAAATCAGCTTCTGAAAACTTTCTCTGGCCATTGCCCTTGATCCATGGGACGTGTGCATAACTGTAGAACGCTATGCGATCGGGCTTCAGCTCTTTCACTCGCTCTATGGTGTCGATAACAGACTTGGAAGTTTGAAAAGGCAATCCATATACCAGGTCATAGTTGATAGAAGTATAGCCTAATTCCCTTGACCATTCTGTTACCTCTTTTACTTTTTCGAAAGTTTGGTGGCGATGAATGGCGTCTTGCACTACTGGATCAAAATCCTGAATACCGTAACTTACTCTGTTGAAACCTAATTCACTGAGTTTTTTTAGGTGCTCATAAGTAGTATTGTTGGGGTGTCCTTCAAAGCTAAATGAGGCTTCAGCATGTTTCCGAGCCTTGGAAAGAATTCCCTCAATTAGCGTTTGCAGACTTTCAGGAGAAAAAAAGGTGGGCGTCCCACCGCCGAGGTGAATCTCTTTGATCACCGGACTTTTTGGAAGCCGTGCCACATACAGGTCCCATTCCTTTAACACGGTGCCGATGTAGGGAGTTTCTACTTCGTGGTTTTTGGTGATGCGTTTGTTGCAGCCGCAAAAGGTGCAGAGGCTTTCACAATAGGGGAGGTGAATATACAAACTAATGCCTTCCTCATCCTTTGTTTCTGCAAATGCCTGTTGAAAACTTCTGACCCATTGTTTCTCGGTAAATTCTTCTGAATCCCAATAGGGCACAGTTGGATAGCTGGTATACCTGGGTCCGGGAATATTGTATTTGGTCAAGAGTGAGGAATGATGCTGCATATTGGGCTTGACTATTGTTAAGACAAAGAAACCAGGTAGTACGACTTTTATATATGATAAAAATCAGCCGCTTATATGAATGAGGGCAGTGTGTTCCTTGCCTTAAAATGCAGAGAGTTCGAGCTGTGTAGTATAAAGTAGGACGTAAACGGTGAACATAAGAAACAAGAAAAGCAGCCTTTTGAGCTGCTTTCTTATTGTAGCGGGGAGCAGAATCGAACTGCCGACCTCAGGGTTATGAATCCTGCGCTCTAACCATCTGAGCTACCCCGCCATCGTTCCCGTCGAAATGGGAGTGCAAATGTATAAATATTGTTTTCTAATTGCCAACCATAATCTTCAACTTTTATCTTGCAGTAAGTTTTATTTTTAATACATTATGAAACTTTTAAGAAGTTTAATATGGATAAGTACAAGTATACAGCGGAGTTTGAATTCAGGGCATCGAAAAAAATGCTTTTTCCATACGTGAGTTCGGCAAGTGGGTTGTCGCAGTGGTTTGCTGATGACGTGAACATCAATGAAGACAAAGATTATATATTTATATGGGATGATGAGAAGAATAAAGCAAAAATGACTTCCCATCGTGCCAATAGTCTTGTGAAGTTCGTTTTTGAAGGAGATGGTGAGGATGATGATCCTAACTATGTGGAATTAAAACTCGAGGAAAACGAGATGACCCAAGCTACCTATCTTAAAATAACAGATTACTCTGATATGGACGATCTGGAGGAACTTGAGGACCTCTGGGAGTCCATGATACACACGCTCAAGGAAATTGTAGGTGGTTAAGGAATACTTTTTGTCTACTTTTGCGGTTAATTAAGAGCTGTTTTTTGTCGATGCGTTGGCAAAAGACTGGTCCGCAGGCATGAAGAAACTTGATAAACTTATACTAAGTTCTTTTTTCGGTCCCTTTTTCCTCACCTTTCTGGTGGTGGTTTTCATATTGCTTGTGCAGTACATGCTCAAGTATTTCGACGATTTTGTAGGGAAGGACCTTGGATTCAGTGTGTTTGCTGAGCTGATTTTTTATTTCAGTATCAACATGTCACAGGTGGCACTACCATTGGCTATCCTGCTGTCTTCTTTGATGACTTTCGGCAACCTGGGAGAACACTTTGAGCTCACAGCCATTAAATCTGCTGGCATTTCATTGATTCGTACGCTACGGCCTCTTTTTATTGCCGTGCTGTTTTTGGTGATGTTGGCCTTTCTGAATAACAACTTCGTCGTGCCCGGTGCCAATATAAAAGCCTACAGTCTTCTCTACGATATCCGGCAAAAAAAGCCTTCGCTTGATATCAGGGAAGGGCAGTTTTACAATGGTATACCCAACTACAGTATTAAAGTAAACCAGAAGTTTGATGACGAAGTGTCGATGAAGGACGTCATCATTTATGACCATTCACGAGAGAGCGGCAATAACAGCGTGACGGTGGCTGATTCCTGCAGAATGTATACCATCCTGAATGACCGTTACCTGGTTTTCGAGCTATACGATGGGAACTCGTATGAGGAGTCAAGGCAAAACGAATTCAATAGGTCAAGTTCCTTTGGTGGCGTCAACGATTTGGTAAGGAACGAATTTACAGAGATGAAGATGATACTAAGTCTGGCATCGTTTGACCTGAACCGGACGAAAGAGGAGCTTTTTGCCGGCAATAGGTTAATGAAAAACATGAGTGAACTCGCTCATGATATTGATTCGATGGATAATGTTGTCAAAGAAGTAAGAGCCAACTTGCTCAACAATGCCGATGGCATGTATGATTATCACATGAAGGTGAAGCAACAAAAGCGAATCGATTCAATTCAAGCAGTTTACAGTAAAAAGAAAGGCGCCGCTGCACCGAAAGAAGAAGTGAAGAGTGCCGTGAATGATTCTGTGATGTCGAAAGACAAAACTATCATCCAAAAGGGACTCCGGACTACTGGAGTCTCAGCTGCCAGAAACAAAATCGATAACCTTACCGAAAAAGTGACGCCTGACAGTTCGCTTTCAAAAACGGAAAAGGTTTTACAGGCAAAACGTTTAAAGAAGGATAGCATGACCTTTGAACGATATTATAGCGATAACGGAAAACGAGCCCGCGCCATCAATGATGCTTTGGTAAAGGCACGCTATATAAAGACTAACCTGGGCAATCAGGCAACTCGGATCGATAACCTTAACAATGAAGTATATCGCCACATCATTGAAAAACATAAAAAAGTAGCACTTGCTTTCAGTTGTCTGGTGATGTTTTTCATTGGCGCACCCCTGGGATCAATTATAAAGAAAGGGGGCTTCGGTTTGCCGGTGATATTATCGATTGGTTTTTTTATTATCTTCTATGTAGTGAGTATAATGAGTGAGAAATACGCACGAGAAGGGTTGCTTGACAGCGCAGTGGCAGCATGGACACCCAACATGGTGTTGATTCCGTTCGGAATCTTTTTCTTGAGGCAGGCCCGTAACGATTCCAGGCTTTTTGACGCCGATGTCTACCTGATTTTCCTTGAAAAGGTTAACAAAAGATGGCGCGGTTTTATAGATAAAAACAAGCCTGTTGATGGCAACGGGACTTTATCCAGCGACAATTCCAACGCTGAATGACGACCAAGGATATTTTGAACATGTTTTGTATTTCAATATCCTTCTCTCTACCTTTGCACATTAATTTCAATTCATACAATTTATTTTAGCTAAGCATGTATTTATCAACAGACAAGAAGCAAGAGCTTTTCGAGAATCATGGTCGGTTAAAATCTAAGACAGATACCGGTTCTCCGGAGTCTCAGATTTCATTATTTACCTTCCGCATTAATCACCTTACTCAGCACCTTAAGACAAACAAGAAGGATCACTCCTCTCGTTTGGGGCTGTTAAAACTGGTAGGTAAAAGGAGAAGGCTACTAGATTACCTGGTAAAGGTAGACATCACGAGATATAGAGCTATTGTTGCTGAACTGAATCTCAGGAAGTAAAAAAGTTCAGAGAGGGGATTCACAAAACGAATTCCCTCTTTTTATTTCCACTCTTATTCAAAACATTCTTAAGCAGAATTCGATTTACTTTTTATACGTTAACAAATATTTATGTATCCAAACGTCATTACAAAAACCATAACCCTTGCTGACGGCAGAGAGATTACTATTGAGACTGGAAAATTAGCTAAGCAAGCGGACGGTTCAGTGGTGGTCAAAATGGGCAACACAATGCTACTGGCCACAGTAGTTTCTAATAAAGAAGCCAAAGAAGGAGTAGATTTTCTTCCCATGTCGGTCGACTATCAGGAGAAATTTGCAGCTACTGGTAAAATACCTGGTGGTTTCCTGAAAAGAGAAGGCAGACTTTCTGACTACGAAATACTCATATCAAGATTGGTGGACAGAGCCATTCGTCCACTTTTCCCTGCCGACTACCATGCAGAGACACAGATTGCTATCTCACTCATTTCTGCTGATGGTGAAGTAATGCCCGACGCATTAGCCGCCCTGGCTGCTTCATCAGCCCTGGCTGTATCAGATATCCCTTTTGCTGGACCAATCTCTGAAGTAAGAGTAGCTAAGATTGACGGTCAATATGTGGTGAGCCCAAGCGCCGCTCAAGCGAAGAATGCTACCCTGGATCTTGTGGTTGCGGCGTCTTATGATAACATTCTCATGGTTGAGGGCGAATCTAAAGAAGTTTCTGAAGCAGAAATGCTTGAGGCATTAAAAATAGCGCACGATACTATTAAGGTTCATTGCCAGGTACAAAAAGAATTAGAAGCTGCCGCTGGAAAGACAGAGAAAAGGGTTTACAATCATGAAACCAATGACGAGGACCTAAAAAAGGACATGCATGACAAACTTTACCAGAAGTGTTATGATGTGGCTGCCAAACAAATGCCTTCCAAATCGGATAGAAAAGAGCAGTTTGGTGCTGTTTTAATCGAGTATGTAGAGGCATTTAGCGAAGAAGAAAAAGAAAAGCATAGCAAAGACCTGATCAAAAGGTACTATCACGATATCGAAAAAGAGGCTGTTCGTAATTTCGTTCTTGATTCAAGAAAACGCCTTGATGGCCGTGACCTTGATGAGATACGTTTTATCTGGAGTGAGGTTAACTACCTGCCAGGTGCGCACGGTTCAGCTATTTTCACAAGAGGCGAAACACAGGCACTTGCATCTGTCACCCTTGGTACCAAGCTGGATGAGCAAATGATTGACAGTGCCTTGATGAAAGGCTTCAACAAATTTATCCTTCACTATAATTTCCCTGCATTTTCAACAGGCGAAGTAAAACCTAACAGAGGACCGGGTAGGAGAGAAGTAGGACATGGCAACCTCGCCATGAGAGCATTGAAGCAAGTATTGCCACCAGAAGAAGAAAACCCATACACGATTCGTATTGTGTCTGATGTACTTGAATCAAACGGTTCTTCCTCAATGGCGACTGTTTGTGCAGGTACTTTAGCTTTGATGGATGCCGGTATCAAAATAAAGGCTCCGGTGACGGGTATTGCCATGGGTATGATTTCAGACAGCAAGACTGGAAAATATGCCATCCTTTCGGATATTCTTGGTGATGAAGACCACCTGGGGGATATGGACTTTAAAGTAACTGGTACACGTAATGGTATCACTGCTTGCCAGATGGACATTAAAGTAGATGGTCTTTCTTATCAGGTGTTGGAAGAAGCCCTCAATCAAGCAAAAGCCGGTCGTCTGCATATCATGGACGAAATTGAGAAAACATTGTCTGCTCCAAATGCAGATTTGAAACCTCATGCGCCAAGATCCGTGAAGATTAATATCGAGAGAGAAATGATCGGAGCGGTAATCGGACCTGGAGGTAAGATTGTTCAGGAAATCCAGAAGGAAACTGGTGCGACTGTTATCATTGAAGAAATTGCTACCGGTGGTGTTGTGAGTATTTTTGCTAGCGACCAGGAATCGATGGACAAGGCAGTTAAAAGAGTGAATGCAATTGTTGCGGTGCCTGTAGTAGGTGAAGTTTACGACGGAAAGGTGAAATCAATCATGCCTTTTGGTGCTTTTGTTGAGTTCATGCCAGGTAAAGATGGCCTTCTTCATATCTCTGAGATCAAATGGGAGAAAATCGAAAAGTTAGATGGCATCCTTGAAGTAGGTGAAGAGATCAAGGTGAAGCTGACTGAGGTTGATAAGAAAACAGGTAAATACAGACTGTCAAGAAAAGTTTTGATACCTCGGCCTGAGCGAAACCAGGAAACAAGTAATTAACAACTATTAAAAAAATACGGGAACATTAGAGAAAGGAACTTAACCTTTTTATATTATTGTTTAGTCTATTAGGCTTTAAAAAGTCAGATATTGCATGAGACAGCTAAAAATAAGTAAGCAGATCACCAATCGGGAGAGTCAGTCGCTTGACAAGTATCTCCAGGAAATAGGTAAAGTAGACCTGCTTACCCCGGATGAAGAGGTAACACTAGCTAAACGTATAAGAGAAGGGGATCAAATGGCTTTGGAGAAGTTAACCAAAGCCAACCTTCGATTTGTGGTATCTGTTGCAAAGCAGTACCAGAATCAAGGACTTTCTCTGGGTGACTTGATCAATGAAGGTAATTTAGGGTTGATAAAAGCCGCCCAGAGGTTTGATGAAACGAGAGGTTTTAAGTTTATTTCTTATGCCGTATGGTGGATTCGACAGTCGATTTTACAGGCTTTAGCAGAGCAATCAAGGATTGTTCGTCTTCCATTGAACAGGGTAGGCTCGCTGAACAAAATTTCAAAAACATTCTCTGCGCTTGAACAAAAGTTTGAACGTGAACCATCTCCCGATGAATTAGCCGAAGTTTTGGAAGTGTCGACCAGCGAAGTAGTAGATACAATGAAGATCTCTGGTCGTCATGTATCCATGGACGCTCCCTTCGTATCTGGAGAAGAAAACAGCCTTCTCGATGTATTGGAAAACGACCTGGAAGAAACGCCAGATTCAGGACTTATCAATGATTCACTTCGCAAGGAAGTGCAAAGAGCGCTTTCCACGCTAACGACCAGGGAAGCGGATGTGATTTCTCTTTATTTTGGTCTTAATGGTGAACATGCCATGACGCTAGAAGAAATTGGAGAGAAATTTAACCTTACCAGAGAAAGAGTTCGCCAGATAAAAGAAAAAGCGATCAGAAGGTTAAGACATACCTCCCGCAGTAAGGCACTCAAGCCATATTTAGGGTAGTAAGACATAGTAAAAGAATGAAAGGTCTCCGTTGAGACCTTTTTTTGTTAACACCAAATGATCTTTTGCGTTGAGTTTGTTGTTATAGCTGATAGAAAATAATAATTCGAGATGACTACAGAAGAAGTAAAAGTATTGATTATCGGATCTGGCCCTGCCGGATATACTGCCGCCATTTATGCAGCCCGTGCCGGACTGAAACCAGTATTGTATACAGGAGGCCAGCCAGGCGGGCAGCTTACTATTACCACCGATGTTGAGAACTACCCGGGTTATCCTGAAGGGATCATGGGCCCCGAAATGATGACAGATTTTCAGAAGCAGGCCGAAAGATTTGGAACAGATATCCGCTTTGGCCTGGCTACTTCGGTTGATTTTTCTTCCTACCCTCACAAGGTAATTATCGATGAATCGCACGAAGTGACTGCTGAAGCAGTGATCATTTCAACGGGAGCTTCTGCTAAATGGTTAAATCTTCCATCTGAGCAAAGACTCAATGGACATGGTGTGTCGGCCTGTGCTGTTTGTGATGGGTTCTTTTTTAGGGGCCAGGATGTTGCGATCGTAGGGGCGGGTGATACTGCCGCTGAGGAGGCCAGCTATCTATCAAAGATATGTAGCAAGGTTTACATGATTGTGAGAAGGGATGAAATGCGGGCATCTGTCATCATGCAGCAAAGAGTTAAAAGTGCCAAGAACATCGAAATCTTGTGGAATACAGAAACCGAAGAGGTGCTGGGCGATCAGGAAGTAACAGCCGTAAGGGTGGCAAATACTCAAACTGGTGAAAAAAGAGAGCTGAAAGTGAGTGGTTTCTTTGTTGCCATTGGTCACAAGCCAAATACCGATATTTTCAAAGGATGGTTGGATATGGATGAAAGTGGCTACATAAAAACTACGCCAGGGACCTCCAGAACTAATATTGAAGGTGTTTTTGCGACCGGCGATGCTCAGGATCATATATACAGACAGGCAGTGACAGCTGCAGGTAGTGGCTGCATGGGCGCATTGGATGCAGAAAGATTTTTGGCGGAAAAGGAATTGGCTGTATCTTAGCACCCATGATTAAGAAAAGTTTACTACTAGCGACCTGGGTAGTAATTTTATTAGCTTTTGAATCACGAGCACAGGAAAGCGAATCGTGGATCAAAAGCTTTTTTTCTTTTAAGAAGAAACAAGCCCCGGTTCCGTCCCCTCCATTGCCTTTATTTTCCCTTAGTGACGATCATTTTAGGGTCGACTATAATTTCCTCGATAGCCTTGTTTCCAGCGAATTGGAAGCAATGGCTGTGCCAGCCGAAGGTGGGCCTGCCACGCCACCGCTGATTTTATCTTACGGGCATGAAGTGGCCGTTTCAGACAAGCTATCGCTAGACTCAATTTGGCTTTCGGCTGAGGACTACTACAATATTTGGGATTCAGAAAGGGTAAACCCTTACAAGTTTAATGGACTCGAATATAAGGACACCACTCAATTAACACTTTTCTATCCTGAGGTAGGTTTGGTTTGGGAGAATCCACTGAAGAAGTCTGTGATAACATCCGATTTTGGCTTGCGCAGGTATCGCTGGCACTATGGAGTGGATTTGCGACTCACCACTGGCGATTCAGTAAAGGTTGCATTTGATGGTGTGGTGCGTATGGCTAACTATGACCGTCCAGGTTATGGTAATTACGTACTGGTACGTCACTACAATGGAGTAGAGACGCTCTACGGCCATCTTTCGAAGCGTCTGGTACAGGTAGGTGACGAACTAAAAGCAGGAGACCTTGTAGGGTGGGGTGGTAGTACAGGAAGAAGCAGCGGTCCCCACCTTCATTTTGAAGTCAGGTACCAGGGAAATGCCATTGATCCAAAGGGATTCTTTGATTTTGAAACCAATTGTTTAATCGACCAGCAGTATACGCTATCGCCTGCCTCATTTGCCTATCTTGAAGAAGCTAACAAGGTGATTGTTCACAGGGTGCGAAGTGGTGATACGTTGAGTGGAATCGGAAATCGGTATGGTGTTTCGGTAACCAAACTTTGCCGCCTGAACGGCATTTCCAGGAATTCCGTTATCCGAATAGGGCAGCGGCTACGAATAAATTAATGAAGCTAGATATACTTGTTTTTACGGCTCATCCCGACGATGCGGAGTTGGCTTGTGCAGGAACCATTATTTCCCACATTGAACGTGGTAAAAAGGTCGGCATTGTAGACCTTACTAAAGGTGAACTAGGCACACGGGGCACGCCGGAGATCAGGGCAAGTGAGGCAGCAGAGGCCACCAAAGTGATGGGCTTGCATGTGAGGGAAAACCTTGGCTTTCGAGACGGTTTTTTTACAGAAGATGAGCTGCACAAACTGGAAGTGGTTAAAATGATTCGCAAGTATCAGCCTGAGCTTATACTCGCCAATGCTATCAGGGATCGTCATCCTGACCATGGTAGGGCATCCCGCCTGGTGTCAGAGGCTTCCTTTATCGCTGGATTGAAAATGGTTGAGACGTCGGTGGACAATGAAATACAGGCTGCATGGCGGCCGAAAAACATTTACCACTATATCCAAAGCAATTTCATCACTCCCGATTTTGTAGTTGACGTGTCGTCAGCATGGGAAAAGAAGATGGAGGCCATTAAGTGCTTTAAATCTCAATTTTATGACCCGGCTAGTAAAGAGCCCAGTACCTTTATCTCATCACCAGAGTTCATGAAAATGCTCGAAAGTCGAGGAAAAGAGTTGGGGCATTCGATTGGAGCGGCCTATGGCGAAGGATTTACTGTTGAAAGGTATGTTGGGTTAAAAAACCTTTTTGATTTGCAGTAGACTTAAGGTGACAGTCGTTCAATTGACCAAACACCTTTGTTGTCACTTTTGTAAACCACCCTGTCGTGAAGTCTGCTTGGTCGTCCTTGCCAGAATTCTATCAACGTCGGTGCAAGCATGTAACCACCCCAGTAGTCAGGTTTCGGTACTTCATTCAGGCCTGTGAATGTTGTTTTCAACTCCTCCATTTTACTTTCGAGGTACTGTCGGTTCGGGATTGTTGAACTTTGTTGACTTACCCAGGCACCGATTTGGCTGCCAAGCGGCCTCGAATGAAAATATTTGACGGATTCCGCTTCACTCAGCTTTGAAACTTTCCCTTCAATTCGGACCTGCCTTTCCAGGTCAGCCCAAAAAAAAGTTAATGCTGCCAGGTTGTTACTTTCCAGTTCCTGGCCTTTGTGACTTTTGTAGTTAGTGAAAAACAAAAAGGCACCATTTTCTACACCTTTAAGAAGCACAATTCTGCCATGAGGTTGACCGTCGCCCGACACAGTAGAAAGGGTCATAGCGTTCACTTCCCTGATTTTAACATCCAGCGCCTCTTGAAACCACTTGTGAAACTGCAGGATCGGGTCCTGCTCTACACCCGTTTCATCCAAAACTTGCTTGGAGTACTCTTCCCTAAGGTCAGCAATGTTCATGATTTTGTGATTTTGTAATACTGACTCAAATTTAGGAAAGGCGTTTACAATTTGGGTAATATTATGTTATATATGCATATCAATTCAAATCAATGGTAAGGCGAATGCAGTATTAAGTTGTTTATTATTTGTCTGGCTGTTAATAGAAAGTTTAGGGGCAGCATAATTTGTTTTTGTCTTATTGGTGCTGGTGAATATTAAATAACTGCTTGTGTGAACACAATGGAGCATTTTGATTCATTTAAAAGGGTAAACCCCAACAAAGGTGACCTCCTCATCTCGGAGCCCTATCTCTCGGATCCAAATTTTGAGAGATCGGTGATCCTTTTGTGTGAACATGACGAAAATGGGTCAATTGGTTTTGTGCTTAATAGACGCTCGGAACTTTCATTAGCTGAAGTAATTGAAGACGCACCTGACGATGAAGTGCCATTGTACATCGGAGGGCCAGTGCAACAGGATACGCTGCATTTCGTTCATTGCTCACCGCACCTTATGGAAGAGGGGCGACAGATTGCACCAGGAATTTATTGGGGAGGAGATTTTGAGAAATTGATGGAATTGATGAGTGCTGGGTTGGTAACTGCCAACGACGTACGATTTTTTATCGGTTACTCAGGATGGGGAGATGGACAGCTTTCCGAAGAACTAGATGCCAATAGTTGGATTGTAAACAAGAAGACCGAACCTCAGTATATTTTCGAGTACTCACATGACGAACTTTGGAGGCAGGTGTTGAAGGATATGGGAGGCAAATTCAAGACATTTTCCAATTTTCCGGCCGATCCCCGACTGAATTAAAATAGTCGCTTAGGCCCGCACGTCAATGAGCAAGTTTGGTGGGGCTGTAAATCCCGTTTATATAGCATTTTGGGCGTTTTTTGTCTCAACTCGCATTCAAAAAGCTATAAAATCAATTATTAGACTCATGAATTAATATTATTAAATTGCAGAGACTTTAGAACCTGATTAAGGAGCGCACGATGAAGAATGAGAAAGAATTGTCTGAAGGTGAAGGTAAGTTGAGTAAAGAGGTTTCCCCGGACGTTACTCCCGATGAGACTGTTACCAACAAAGTGCCTGATCATTCGGTAGATGTCCGTGATGAAGACGGAAAACAAGTAGAGGATTCAAAACCTCAGGCTACACAACAAGAAGTGGAAGGGCCAGCTCCGGAAGCAACGCCGGCTGTCGAAAGTGAAACTGCGCCTGAAGTGGGGGAAGAAACGGAGGCTGAAGCCCCACAAGCCCAAGATTCCGAGCCAGTTGCTGTGAAATCCAAGGAGGAGCTTGAACCAAAAGCTGAAGCTGAGCCTGCAAAGGAAGTTAACGAAGCGAAGCTGGAAGAGACATCGGCAGGATCTACTGAAACTACGAAAGAAGTGACGGAATCACCTGCGCCAGTTGAGGCTACGACAGATGATGACGATAATGAAGACGAGCACAACGAGGACGATAGTGAGGAACATGAGGAAGAAGACTATAGTCAGTTTACGCCCGAGCAGCTCGTCGACAAGTTTACGGAGGTTCTCCATTGGGACGACTTCCGCAAGGCAGATCGAATTGTGAGAGCTTTAAAGGCTGTGCACGACGAACTTGTCTCCCACGATAAAGAAGAAGCGCTTAAGAAGTACCTGGCAGATGGTGGTGAAGAAGACTCATTTGAGTTCAGACTCGATGATTTTGCCTACCGTTTTGAAGAGAATTATAAATTATTCAAAGAAAGAAAGCACAAGCTTTTTCAATCGCAGGAGCACCAAAAAGAAGACAATTACAAGAAGAAAATAGATGTTCTGGAGATGCTTCGAAGCCTGGTAGACGGGGAAGAAAATACTACGTCGATCACTGCGCTTAAGAAAATTCAGGACGAATGGAAGGCGGTAGGCCAGGTCCCTGGTAAACATGTGAAAACACTTTGGGCCAACTATAATGCCCTGATTGATAGATTTTACGATAATAGAAGCATTTACTTCGAGTTAAAAGAGCTTGACAGGAAGAAGAACCTGGAGGCAAAGTTGGAAATTTGCGAAAAAGCAGAAATTCTTGCTAAAGAAGAAAACATCAAAGAGGCTGTTAAGGAACTCAACATCCTGCATGATGAATTCAAACATTTAGGTCCTGTGCCTAAGGAGTCACAGGAAGAAGTTTGGCAACGGTTCAAGGCTGCCTCTGACCTGATTTACGCTAAGCGCAGAGAAATGGTTGATGTGCTCAAAGTTGAGCTTAAAGCCAATATGGAGCTGAAGGAGAAATTGTGTGAGGAAGCTGAAGCGTTTCTGGCATTTACTTCTGATAAAATCAATGAGTGGAATAAAAAAACCAAGGAGGTTCTGGAGCTTCAGAAGAAATGGGAAGCCGTTGGCGGAGTACCAAAGGAAAACGCTAAAAAGATCAACAAACGATTTTGGGGTGCTTTTAAAACCTTCTTTAGTAACAAAAGTGCATTTTTTAAAACTTTGGAAGGTAAGCGCCATGAAAACCTTAAACTAAAGGAAGAACTGGTGGCAAAAGCTGATGCTTTGAAGGATAGCGAAGAATGGGAATCTGCGGCCAATCAGTTGAAACAATTGCAACAGCAATGGCGCGAAGTGGGGCCTGTTCCTGAAAAGGTGAAAGAGCAGGTGTTTCAAAAGTTTAAGGCGGCTTGTGATCACTTTTTTGAAAGAAAGCGCTCCCAAAGTAAAGGAGCAGAGAAAAAGTACTATGAAAACCTGAAGCAGAAGGAAGAAATTTGCGATCAACTAATGAAGCTTGCAGGCGATAAAACGCTTGATCTTGATGTTGTTAGTGGCTTTCAGGAAAAATTTAGCAGTATTGGTTTCGTACCAAGAAATGCAATGAAGCCTATCCAGAAAAGGTACCAGGAGGCGCTTGATGCGCTCAATAAAGCCGCGGCGTCACTGCCTGAGGATGAGCAACGGAAATTTAAGACGGTGATGCAGGTGGGTAGAATCAAGAGTGAGCCACACGGTGAGCGTAAGATCTATCAGAAGGAGGGGCAAGTAAGAAGGCAAATAGCCACTCTTGAAAACGATATTGCTGTCTGGAGAAATAATTTAGAGTTTCTTGCTTCGTCTAGAAAAGCCGACAAATTAAAGGCCGATTTTGATGAAAAAATTCTGAAGGCAGAAGAGGAACTTGAAAGTTTGAAGGAACAATTGAAGATCATCCACGAAACCTCATAAAAAAATCACCATAAGTGTTTGCAATAATTAATCAGCCGATTAGTTTTGCAGTCCCAAACGGAATAACCGAAAGGGAAAGCCCAAAATACTAGCAATAGTAGGCCTCCTTAGTTCAGCTGAGGGGCGAACGTTAAGAAACCATCCAGTGGATGGTTTTAGTGAGGAGCCAGCCAGAAGGGTGGGCACCAGCTGATAACGGAGTGGCAGTTTTGTTATTGATTTTTGATTTTAATACCAGAGTATAAAGCCTCCTTAGCTCAGCTGGTAGAGCAACTGACTTGTAATCAGTAGGTCGCTGG
>CAYGOF010000030.1:0-27870 GCA_964351395.1 uncultured Roseivirgaceae bacterium | reverse complement strand
AGACAGGGATCTACCTTGATTACTTCAAGGGTCTTACTGTATACCCTAATCCGGCAGACAAATACGTTACCATCCGCTATGAAAAACTGGTGAAAGGCAATGTAGAGGCTCAATTGGTAAATATGTCGGGTCAATCCATCAAGACAGTGACACTCTCCAATGGTCTCAACCAAGAGAAGCTGATCGACATCAGCGACATTAGGAATGGACTTTACCTTCTCAATTTTATTGACACTGAGAACAAGTCCTATCCGATTATTTCACTAAGGATAGTCATCAGGAGATAGAATTTCTGCGCCATTTCCCTATTCTTTTTAAGAAGACTTATTTGTAAAGTGATATTATTTATCGTTTTGTTATTATATTTACTGGCTGCCCTTTTTATCATCTTTTTGTTTTTCTGAATTCTTCTTACGTGCTGAGGATAGTCTCTTTCCCAGCCAAATTTTCTTTTGATGAAACTTAAGTTTTTATTGTTTCTGATGGCATTGGTATTTGCTGCGCAGCAGTCCATTGCTCAAAACTCAGTAGGTATAGGCACTGAAACCCCAAATCTCAAAGCCGTTCTGGAACTGATTGCCATCAATGGTGACCAGGGTTTTCTAGCTCCCAGACTAACAACTGGACAGAGGGTAAGCTTTGCTGCCAACCTCACTTCAAACGACAATGGAATGTTGGTTTTTGATAGCGATGAGGGGCAGTTTTATGTTTGGTACAACGCTGTATGGAACCCAGTAGGGCTTTCGCAGTTAGTAGCGGGTGCAGGTATTTCTGTAGCAGGTCAAACGATCACAAACACAGGAGATATTGATGCCACGGATGATGTCACCATTACAACGTCATCGGCCGGAGACGTATTCGGTAGGTTTGATTCGTTGGTTGTGTCAGGGCTGAAGGGTTTGCCGCTTGACAGCATTGCTCCATCGTCTGGATTTAGCCTTGTATGGAATGGGAGCTTATGGAAATTTGCGCTGGACTCAGCCTCCAATCAGGTAGTGGTGCCAAATGCGAATTTGTTGGCGACCAATACGCAGGCAGCGTTGGAAGAATTGCAAGTGGAAATACTGTCGATTACTTCCGGAGCAAACAGTGTGGGCAGTGTGGAATTGATCGACGGGTCAATTGCCAATATAGATATCAATCCATCGGCTGCCATATCTGGGACGAAGGTCAGCCCTAATTTTGGGGCACAAAATATTGTGACTACGGGGACAATCTCGGGAGCCTCCTTTACTGGTGACGGAAGTGGTTTGACGAACATCCCCGCCACGCCCGGGCCTAACACCGTAGGCACCAGCGAAATTTCGGATGGATCAATTGCAGACATAGATATCAACGCTGCAGCTGCGATTGCTGGCACAAAAATCAACCCTGATTTTGGTAGTCAAAACATTGCTACGACAGGAGCAGTCACTGCAGGATCCTTCACGGGAGACGGAAGTGGCTTGACTAATATTCCTGCTACGCCAGGACCAAGTACTGTTGGTACAAATGAAATTATCGATGGGTCGATTGCCTTTGTTGATATGAATATAGCTGTGGTAGATGGTGTTACACTGGCTTCAAATGGCACTTCTTTTGAGGTCCGAGACAATGGAATTTCTACTGCAAAGGTGGCTGCACTTGCCATTAGCGATGCCAAGATATCTGACGTAGCCCCAGGAAAACTGAGTCAATCCGGCGCAACTACCGGCCAGGTATTGAAATGGACAGGGTCTGCCTGGGCGCCAGCTAATGAGAACCTAGGCTCACTCGCTGATGGGACACTGCTCATCGGAGACGCTACAAATGCTCCACAGGAAGTGGTCATTGGAGGTGACATTTCAATTGACAATACAGGAGATGCCCAAATATTGAGCAATGTCATTACCCATGATAATGTAAATATTGTCTCGTTTGTAGATGGAATTACGGTGGCGTCGAATGGATCAACTTTTGGCGTTCCAGTCGATGGCATATCCAGCGCAGAAATACTAGATGGTACTATATCAGATATAGATATCAGCGATGTGGATGCGGGAAAAATTATTGGTTTGGGCACCGCTGCTTCGCTTAATGCTGGTACATCTCCTAATAATCTGGTTCAGCTAGATGGTTCAGGTGCTCTCCCTGCTATAGATGGAAGTGCATTGATAAACATTTCTGCCCCGCTTGGTCCCAATTCGGTAAGCTCTTCTGAGATATTGGATGGAACAATTGTAGACGCTGATATTGCAAATGTGTCCGCAGTAAAAGTAACCGGATTAGGAAGTGCTGCAACACTAAATGCAGGTACCACCACGGGAGATTTGCTGCAGCTTCCATCTGACGGCACCTTACCAGCGTTTGATGGTTCTGCGCTTGTAAACTTATCAGCTGGTCAGGTAAATGGCTTGGGTACGGCAGCTACATTAGATGTAGGCACAGCTCAAAATAATGTGGTGCAACTAGATGCGACGGGCCTTCCCGCCGTGGATGGCTCACAACTGACGAATGTAACCGCTACCAATTTTACCGGTGCTCTTGCTGGGGATGTGACGGGTAACCAGGGCACAACGACGATCGCCAATGGCGCGGTGAGTGGTGGCACAGGTGGCAAAATAGCAGACAACACAATCACTGATGATGATATCAGTTCAATCAGCACAGCCGTGATAACAGGTTTGGGCACTGCAGCTCCCTTAAACGTAGGTACTGCAGCGAATAATGTGGTGCAACTAGATGCGACGGGCCTTCCCGCCGTGGATGGCTCACAACTGACGAATGTAACCGCCACCAATTTTACCGGCTCTCTTGCTGGAGACGTGACGGGTAGCCAAACATCAACAGTTATTGCCAATAACGCCATTACTACTGCCAAGATCGCTGATGGCCAGGTGACAGGAGGCATCAGTGTAGGTGCTAAAATAGCTCCCAATACCATCGTGGAAGGCAATATGGCCAATAATTCCATTGGTTTAAATGCGCTTGATGAGGCCAATATCCCCTTAAGCGCTTTGGCACCGGCTTCTGCAGCTATTAGTTTGAACGGCAATTCCATTACTAATGTAGCTGATCCAACTGTTGCGCAGGATGCGGCAACGAAGGCATATGTGGACGCAGGAACAGTAGCGTTTGAAGATGGGCCCAATGGAACACTTACAGCAGGAATTTTGTCTGGAGGACTGCTAAGCTCGGGCCAATTCAATGTTTTGTACGGAAGAGCAACAGGTGCAGACCTAACAACGGAATCCAACAATACGATGATGGGATGGCTTGCCGGTGTGAGTGCTACTTCATCAAATAACTCAATGATGGGCAAAAGTGCAGGGGCAGGCACCACGACCGGCTCGGATAATACCTATGTTGGGTTTGAGGCGGGCGCTGAAAATGTTACAGGCTCCAATAACGTAGCCATAGGGTCTTCGGCCGGCCCTACCATTGGGGCGAGCAACTTCTCTGGGACTGTTGCTATTGGCAATGGAGCAGCCACCACAGAGAACAACGCTATAGCAATTGGCTCGGGCGCATCAGCGAGTGCTGACAACGCCATTGCCATTGGCTTCAATGCGGCGGCACCCAATGCCAATACTTTGATCTTGGGAAATGGGGTCAATGTAGGGATTGGCACAACAACGCCTGCCGTAGCTTTGGATATTAATGCCACCAATGCTGTCCGTCTTCCTGTAGGTTCTGATGTTCAGCGTCCGGGGACTCCTTTGGTAGGCATGATTCGCTATAATAGCACACTTTCTCAGTACGAAGGATATGATGGGGCAATATGGAAAGTCCTGAGCGCCACGGGTATAGATGGTAACATCAGCCAGGATATTACCTTCGACCAGGGAAATGACCGGACAATTTCAATTGCACCGGCAACCACCGGAATTGGCAACGACTTGGTGTTGACCGCAGGTGACGGAGCTACCAATAGTGATTTGGGTGGTGACATTGTTCTTAATCCAGGTATTCAGCCAGGGTTCCTAACTCCCTCCGATGTAGTTGTCAATGGTGCAATAAGATTCAATGGCCCGTTCGGCTCGCCTGTTGCCTATGCAAATGGCGATTTTCAATTGGAGCAGGGAGCCAATCGAACCATTCAAGTTGGGAATGCGGTAACTGGTAACGGCAATAACTTGACCATAAGTGCGGGCGGTGGGCAGCAATTTGCTGGTACTACCAATGGCGGAAACCTAACACTAAAGGCAGGAAGCCCGTGGAGTGGTGGCCTGTTCGGAGATATTTTTTTACAAGGGAACAGTGTTGCTTATGGTGCTGCTGACGGAACCTATAAGGTAGAGTTTAGTGACGGATCAGCTAACGGATCCGTTTTTAACATGCTATCATTGACCAACAATAACCTGGGCGGCGTCGGCACGGGGGTTGCACTTTCTTTCAGAGGATCAACCAATGGATCTAACCGATTTGACCTCGGAAAGATATCAGCTACTAAAACCTCTACTACATCGGGAGGTATGAGGTTCAGTGTCCTTACCAATACAGCAGGCCCCACTTATGTTGATGCTATCAACATCAATGGGCAGGGACGAGTAGGCATCGGAACAACCACGCCCGCCGAAGTTTTAGACGTGGCTGGCAATATTCGGGCTACTGATTATTTCTACCCAACAGCCGTTACCAAAATTCTCTCCATTTCTAACAAGTCTTTTACGGTGGAAGGTACCACTGCTCTGGCAACGAGTGGTGGCTCTTCAGGTAAGCGAGTGCAAACAGGTAATCCTATATTGGCTGCCACACTTTCAGCTGGCGTAGAGTTCCCAAATGGGGCAACGATAACACAGGTTGATGCCTTCGTAATTGATAATGATGCTACGTACGATGTTAGTGTGCAGTTGGTGCGGGGGACCCACGCTTCAATAACTCCCATTACAATGACAGTTATTTCCAGTACCGGTCAAAATGCCTCAGTTCAAAATTTGTCTGATAATACTGTTGTGCCGGCAACGCAAGTCATAAATAATGATTTGTACTTTTACTATTTGACCTTTCAGACACAGGAGGCAAATTTGAATATGGCTTTATTGAGTTTCAGGATTTATTATACTGTTCAAAAAGTAGATTAATTCACAAAAAGATGAGATATATCACGACAATCTTTTTGTTTTTGGGAGCGATGGCAATGGCCCACTTTACTCTTGCTCAGCTTACAAATACGCCCGGCACTATAATTCAAATTGCCCCAGCTACCAAAATCGCAGTGGAAGCGAATGTGATTAACCAGGGAACCATCTCAAACACTGGTACCATATACCTACACAACAACTGGACTAATGGTGGTTCCTATACAGGGCTAGGAATTATCAACTTATCAGGCAGTGATCAAGTGTTTAGTCAGAACGGTCAGGAAGTTGCTTCGTTATTTGTCAATGGCGGAGGAGCCAAACAAATTTCTACCGGTGTTACAATCAATGAAGGACTAGTCCTTACCTCGGGATTTCTTGATATTAGTCCGCCGGTTGACTTCATGGTTCGCAGCACTGCCAGCATTTCTGGCGCATCTAGTGCCAGCTACGTGAGAGGCAAAATGCAGGTTTCGGGCTTGGGCAATCACTACTTTCCAATTGGCACGTCTTCCACCTTTACGCCCGTTGAACTCATCAACGTGAAAGGGAATGCGCCTGTCGTCGCACTGGAAGCGAAAGAACCACATCCCGCTGCGCAAGGTGGATTAGGCATAGTCGAAGTATCACAGGCCCGTTACTGGGAAAAAACGATGGTTGCTGGAGAGATGACCGAGGGTACGATCACACTTCCTGCTATCAATGAAAACTTTATCGGGAGTATTAACAATGCTTCGGTTGTCGCTTCTAATGAGCTCGGAGGTGTTTACGAAAGCCTCGGCCAGCAGTCGACCAGTGGCACGGTTGATAATGGTACTGTAACCAGTTTCGAAGATGCCTTATTTAGCTTCTATGCCCTGGCAAGCGAGATCAATAACAGCAGGGTAGCGGACTCCATCGCCCTGGTAAAAATTTATGCCAGGGCCAATGGCGACAACTGGTTGAATAAAACGAATTGGTTGACTGGTTCTATCGATACATGGCAGGGGGTTAGTGTGCAGGCAGGTAGGGTAGTCGGTGTTAATTTGGCTGGAAATAACCTAACAGGTCGATTAACCGCCGATTTGAGAAAGCTATCAGCCGCGGCTAGTTTAAATTTTTCGAACAATCAACTGGGCCAAGGTGTGCCTGCCTCTGTTACCCAGCTCAACAACCTTCAAACGTTGAACTTAAGTAGCAATCAGCTTCAGAACCTTCCCGATGTGTCGGCGCTGCCCAGTATCCAACTGCTCGACGTTTCTTCCAATCATCTGGAATTCGACGACCTGGAGCCTAATTTGTCCATCCCCAACTTCAATTACACCAATCAGGCAAGGTTCGGTGTAGCAATGGATTCGCTTCAACCTGTTCATGAGCCTTTTACCCATAACCTACAGGCTGGGGGCTCTGCCAACCAGTACCAATGGTTTCGCAATGGTAGTGCCGTTCCAGGAGCGACTAGCGCTATTTATACCATTGCTGATTTGAACTATGACAACATGGGAGAGTATGAGCTTCGTGCGACCAGCAGTGTCGTACCTGATCTTATTTTATCTAGCAACACACAAAGAATAAGAGCCACAGCGAGTGTGCAAGGGAGGGTTTTGGATACTGATGGTGCCAATGTGGGCAGTGCCGTTGTGGGCGTGTTGGGTGTAAAAGCTGGCAGCAGGTATGATAGCCTGCCTGGCAATACGGCTGGTGTCAATGGTGCCTTTTTTATTCCCCAATTGGTTTTGGGTGACTACCTGCTATACGCCAGCCAAAATAGTGCTGTATACATACCCAGCTATTATAGAGGAACGATTGACTGGGCCTTTGCAGACGTAGTAGGTTTACGGGATAATGTCACAGGCATTGACATTGCAATGGAGAAGGTGCCCAGAGAGCTTACTCCAGCAGATGGAGATAATACAGTAGTCGGATTTTTTGATGAAGACTTCGGTGAAGGAAAAGTTTTAAACAGGAAAAGAGTAGGTGGTGCGGGTGTGAGTGTAAGCCGTTCCAGGATCAGGGCCAAGGACAATGAAGATGACTATGAACTTGTTGTTTATATCCAAACGGATGAAAACGGCGAATTCGAAATTAACAACCTGGCTGACGGCGACTACCGCATTAATATTCAATATCCGGGTATTCCGGTTGACCCTTCTTCATATGTCGATTTTCAATTGGGAGGCGGTGCTGGCCTGGCTCAAAATCGAATTTCCCTTGAAGCATTGGCTACATCAGAATCCATTGTCATAACCAAAGTAGAGGAAACAGGTATTTACCTGAGCTATTTCAAGGACTTGGAAATTTACCCTAATCCTGCCGATAAATTTGTAACGATCAAGTATGATTATTTGGTCAAAGGCAAAGTAGTGGCTGAGCTCATGGACTTGAATGGAAACAGTTTGAAATCCACAAAACTCACTGTGGGTAAGAAATCGACTCAGCTTTTGGATGTAAGCGAATTTCAAAATGGTATTTACGTGCTTAGGTTCCACGATTTGTTAGTTCCAGGGAAGCCAATTATCACTCATAGAATAATTATTTCCCGGTAAAAATTGTTGTCTAGTTTTGTAGCACTACTAAATGCAGGCAATATGGTAAGCACAGAAGATTTTAATGAACTGATCAGGCAACGGCGATCAATATACACCGGGCAGTTTACGGGGGAAAAGGTAGACGATGCCATCATTAATCAAATGCTGGAAAATGCCAATTGGGCGCCAACTCATGGGCTTACTGAACCATGGCGTTTCAAAGTGTTTACGGGAAACGGTATTAGGAAATTGGCGGAATTCCAATCGGAACTGTTTAAGCGAGTCACTTCTGCCAACGGCACTTTCAATGAAGGGAAATATGAAGGACTAAAGACAAAGCCACTTGCTGCCAGTCACATCATTGGGATTGGTTTAAAGAGAGATGTACGAGGGAAGATTCCTGAAATTGAAGAAATTGAGGCAATCGCCTGCGCAGTTCAAAATATGTACCTTACTGCCACTGCCTATGGTATTGGCTGCTATTGGGGCTCTGGTGGCATTACATATATGGAAGAAGCGAAACCCTTTTTTGACCTTGGCCCTGAAGATAAATTTTTAGGTTTTTTGTTTGTTGGTGTGCATGGCAGCAAGTGGCCGGAAGGTAAGAGAACACCTATTTCAGAGAAGGTGACTTGGGTGACTGGCTGAGCCGGTGACCAAGGTTTTGACCTGAATCAACAATTCTCATACTCACAAATATCATCTTTCGTTTCCACTTCAAAAGTTTGGTGGTTGATTCCATAGGAGGCAGCAATTTTACGTGCCTCCTTTTTTATGGCCGTTAACACTTCTTTGGACGTTTCATCTTCTACCACAAGGTGGCAGGAAAGCACATTGTACTGACCGTCCATGGTCCAAATATGGATGTCGTGAACATCCTTTACATGATCGATTGTCATCAGCTGATCATGTATTTCATTCACGGAGACATCGTCCGGTACAGCCTGAAGAAAGATGGTGATGGTTTCGCTCAATGTTCGATAGACACCAAAAAGGATAAATACAGCGATTCCAATCGACAACAGCGGATCAATAAAATACCAGTCGGTAAAATGAATCACAATAGAACCGATCAACACGGCCACCCACCCGAGAACGTCTTCAAGCAGATGCCATTTCACGACCTTTTCGTTAGCATTGGCAGCTCCCCACATTTTCCAGGCGGCGAATCCGTTCACTAAAATTCCAAAAACGGAAAAAAGTAACATGCCAAAAGTTTGAACAGGTTCCGGATTCCAGAATCGTGGCAAGGCCTCGATAATGATAAACACTGATCCTGCAAATAAAATCAGGCCGCTAATTGTAGCTGACACAAGAGAAAACCGCTTATAGCCATAGCTAAAGTTTTTGTCTCTTTTTTTTCTGGATATCCGCTCAAAAATCCAACTGAGCCCTATAGCCATTGAGTCACCCAAATCATGAAGGGCATCCGACATGATGGCCATCGAGTTGGTCAACAAGCCACCAACCAGTTCAAGAACAGCGAAGAATAGATTGATAAAGAAAACGGCTTTTAGCTTTCCAGAACTGTCGTGAGTGTGGTGATGGTGATCGTGATGATGCCCGTGATGATGCGCCATGCTCAAATATCAGGCATATGCAACTAATTCCCAACGGAAAGCCCACTTCCATTCGATATCATAGGTCTGAATCCCAGCTTTGCGTACAATTTCTTCCAGGTCTGCTTTGCGAAATGACCGAAGCACCGAAAGCCGGGCGTCATTTTTAACCATGGGTGAGCGTGAGAAAGCGCTTGTCAGCCAATCTATTGAGCGGTAAGCAAACCAGTGGCGGTGTAGGTCATTGTTGATGATTCCAAGGCTCACCTGCCCTATCCACTGCGAATAAAATGCCACAAGTTCCTCTTTTGAAAAATGATGTGTAAAAAGGCTCGTATGGATGATGTCAAACCTTTCCTTGGAAAAAGCTTTTGAAAAGATGTCGGCCTCGCGAAAACTTATTTCTGGAAATTCCATGCAATTCTTGCGTGCATAGTCTAAAACATGTGGATTGGCGTCGATGCCTATTAGCTCGAGCTTCAAGTTGTTTTTTCTTCCCCATTTGGCGAGTAGTTTCATGATGTCGCCTCCACCACATCCAATATCGGCAATAATGATTTTGTCGTTGATTTTTTCAGGGTACTTTTTCAGCAATGTTTGAAGCCCGCTCAAACTGATATTGTTGCCACCCAGCAGTCGGTTGATCGTATCAAGCTCCTTCAAGGTCTGAATAATGACCTCTCCAGATGAGTTGAGGTCGTCCATCCATTCTAGTTCCGTCGAGCGCTGAGAGAAATCAGGCATTTTCGTGGCTGTTTATTTGCAGCAACATACTTTCCAGGGTAAGCCCTGGTCCAAAAGCAAAACTCAGTATTTTCTTTCCGTGGTCTTCAGAGGTCAATGACTGCATCAGCCGTTTCAATACGAACAACACCGTGGCAGAGGACATGTTCCCGTAAGTTTTCAGCACATCGTAGGCAGCCCAGTTTTCCATTTTATCAATATTTAGTGCTTCTTCTATTGCTTCCAGAATCCTTTTCCCACCGGGATGAATAGCAAAGTAATCTATTTTGTCTATGGAGCCTCCATGGCGCTTAAGCAGTCCTTTAGTAAGGGTATTAATGCCACTTTTGATAATGTCCGGCACATAGGAAGTGAGCCTCATCTCAAAACCAAAGTCACCAATTTTCCAGGCCATGTCACCTTCACCACTTTGCTCAACGCCACAATGGAAGTTGGCCAGGGAAAGATTCATTCCAGCACCCTTTTCAGACGAAATAAGCATGGCAGCCGCTCCGTCTGCAAAAAGTGCATTTGCCAGTAGGTTGTCCTGACTAGCCTTGTTTTGGAAATGAAGCGTGCATAGCTCAACACATACGACCAACACATTGGCCGATGGATGTGAGCGACAAATATGATCGGCCACCTTCATGGCATTGAAGGCAGCGTAACAACCCATAAAATTGATGGCCGTTCGCTGTACTTCACCCGACAGCCCCAATTCTTTGAGTAAATCTAAGTCAAGCCCGGGAGCATACATACCAGTGCAGCTTACCGTGACCAAATGGGTGATTTCTGACTTCCAGCTGGACCGAAGCCGGGTATTGGTTTCCAGGTCCTCAACAGCCTTCAGGCAGAGAGGGAGCGCTTCCTTTTGAAAAGCCACCATTCTCGGACCAATCGACGGGAAAGGATCCAGTCTGGAGTTTTTAGGAAAAAAGCTGTAGTCTTCGGGGGTTGTTCCATAGTCCTTCAAGACAGAATACCTGTTTTTGATACCTGTTGCTCTATAAAGGGCTTGCAACCTGGTGGCATCGGTTCCGGTAAGGCCATGGGCATTGATCATAAACCTTAGTATTTCACTTTGAGAAAAGTGATAGGAGGGATTAGCAGTACCTATTCCGAGAATATTAGATTCCATAGATCATATAATAAGCTAAATTTAGCCTTACTTGTTCAAACACACTTGTCTTATATGTTACAAAAGTCTTATTTGTTGCAAAAGGCTACCTGGCAGCATCTCCGAATACCATTTTCATTCTATCTTTTACCAGTATATGTTTTTGCTTGCGCATCAGCACATGCCGACGATATTTTTCCGATCCTCCTGGTATTTGGAATCCTGCACTTGTTTCTCTACCCTGCAAGCAACGGATTTAATTCGTATTTTGATAAAGATGAGGAAAGCATCGGTGGCTTAGAGAAGCCCCCCAAGGTTTCTGAAGAGCTTTATTGGGCAGCACTTATATTCGATGTGATTGCATTGGCTGCCGGCCTATGGATTGGATGGCTCTTTACACTCATGCTTTTTGTATACGGCTTGGCATCCAAGGCTTACAGCCATCCGCTCACCCGCTGGAAGAAGAGGCCTTACCTTGGCTGGTTGGTAGCTGGCTTTTTTCAGGGATATTTCACATTCATGATGGTGATTGTCGGTTTAGGAGAAGCTGACTGGGAAACAATTTTTCAGACCCAATACCTTGTTCCTGCTTTGCTATCTTCTGCCTTGCTTTGGGGCTCTTACCCCATGACCCAGGTTTATCAACACAAAGAGGATGGACGTCGTGGAGATGAAACCCTCAGCCGAAAGCTTGGAATTCTTGGCACGTTTTATTTTACCGCTATTTGTTTTAGTGCAGCCACAGGGGGCTTTTTCTGGTATTTCTTAACAACCTATGGGCAATTAGAAGCACTGGTTTTTGTAGCTGCCATGGGCCCGGTCCTGGTGTTTTTCCTTTGGTGGTATTTTAAAGTGAGGCAGGATTTAAGTCAGGCAAATTTCAGATATACCATGCGATTGAATCTTTATTCAGCTTTATGTCTTAACCTCTTTTTTGCCTGGTTATGGATTGTCGGTTAAAACGGGCGCCCATGCGTTTGGGCAATGATTTCCCTTGCGATAAAGGGTATACCGCCTACTAAGCCGACTCCAATACCAGAAGTGACACGACCGCCAAAAAGGTTTTGCGATTTTCTTCCCACCCACAGCCTGGTGGCAAAATGATCTTTCCAGCTTTGCGTGTATTGCTTTTCTATCGACCTTAGGTCAAATGCATCAGCGATTTTGTTATCGATAATGATACCAGAAAGAATTTTAGCAGAATGAATAGCCATGGCCATGCCGTTGCCACATAATGGCGTGATGAGACCTGCTGAGTCACCCGACATGAACACATCGTTTTTTATTGTTTCTTTCTTTTCAAAGGAGATTTCATTGATCACTTCAGGGGTAGCGAAAAGAAAATCGGAGTTCTCAAAAATGTTTTTGAGTCGCGGATTCTGAAATAACACTTCTTTTTCCATATCAGCAATGTTGCCGAAGGCCTTTAGGTTTTCTCTTCTGCTTAGGTAGCACAAGTTAAAGGTGTCGCTTTCCACTTTGCTGATACCGCAATAGCCACCCGGAAAATTATGCAGGGCAATCAGGTCATCGGGGAAGTCAGTTTTAATGTGGTATTTCACCCCAATAAACGGCGAACGTTTGTCGATAAATGGCCGCTGTAGTTGCTTGTCGATGGTGGACCTTTTCCCATGTGCGCCTATTACTAGTTTGCCCGAGGCTTTTAGGCCTTTGCCGTAGTGAACAACGAAGTCGTTTCCTTCGCCTTCTACATCAGTCACAGACTGGTTAAGTGCAAATTGCACACCACTTTGCAGGGCTTTATTGTACAGAAACTGATCGAATTGATGCCGACTAATGCCAAATCCGCCCATCGAAAGTGATACAGACGCTTGTCGGCCTGAAATCGCAGACAGGCTAAACTGGTTGATGATGGGGGGCTCGAATTCCTCAGGATAGAGCCCATTTCTTTTTAAAAAAGGAACGACTTCATTCGAAATATATTCGCCACAAACCCTGTGAAAAGGGTAGCTCTTTTTCTCAATTAAAAGCACTGAGAGGCCACTTCTCGACAATAGTATCGAGTTAACCAAGCCAGCCAATCCACCGCCAATGATGATAACGTCTTTCATGTAAAAGAAATATAAGCTAAAATCAATTGTGAGGGGGCTTTGTTTGGCCCTTTCTTTACAACTGACGAAAATCAGTTGAAGCCAGCCACAATATCATCCGATATCGATACCTTGTCAACGAATTTTGGACCATGCAAACAACCCTCCCAAAGAAAGGTGCATCGGCTGACGTTGACGAAAGGAGCATCTGCTACCATTGTGGTGATGAGTGTCTTTCCTCGTCCATCATGGCTCACGACAAGTCATTTTGTTGTGAGGGTTGCAAAACGGTGTTTGAACTATTGAAGGACAATGGGCTGTGCGATTACTATCAACTGGAACAAACCCCTGGCATCAGCCTCAAGCAGCCCAAAGCTAGTCAGGAGTATGAATTTCTGGATGAAGCGTCCATTATCAAAAAGCTTATTGATTTTACTGATGGTGATACCACCAAAGTGACTTTTTATATTCCGGCCATCCACTGCAGCTCTTGCCTGTGGCTATTGGAAAACCTTGCGAAGCTCGAAAAATCAATCGTCAGGTCCCGGGTCAACTTTGTACGAAAAGAACTTACACTTACTTTTTTGGAAGAGTCAACCACATTACGGAAGGTGGCTGAGCTCCTTTCCTCGATTGGCTATGCACCTTTGATTACGCTGGGCGACGATACAAATACATCTGAAAAAAAGCTGTCTCCAAACAGAAAACTGTATATCCAGCTAGGGGTTGCCGCCTTCTGCTTTGGCAATATCATGTTACTAAGTTTTCCAGAGTACCTTGGTTTCGGGGGTGAGGAGGAAAACTTCAGAGAATTCATCGGCTACCTAAATTTTGCGCTTTCTCTACCAGTTGTGCTTTATGCCGCTCAGGACTACTTCATTTCTGCTTTTAAAAGCCTCAAAACCAGGTTTGTCAACATAGACGTACCCATTGCACTTGGAATAACGGCGCTTTTTATGCGAAGTGCGTACGACGTTTTTGTGCTGGGAGCCTCCGGCTATTTTGATTCGCTTGCTGGCCTTTTGTTTTTTCTGCTCATTGGCAAATGGTTTCAAAGTAAAAGCTACGATCACCTATCGTTTGAAAGGAGTTACACCTCTTATTTTCCACTTGCCGTACTGAAAATAGATGATGGTCTTAGTCGCAACATTCCGGTTTCTGACATCAAAAAAGGTGATTTATTGCTGATAAGAAATAAGGAGTTGATACCCGCAGATGGTATTTTGATAAGCCAGACAGCATCTGTAGACTACAGCTTTGTAACGGGTGAGAGTGCGGCTGTAAGTCGTAAGCAAAATGACGTGCTATACGCGGGTGGCCGACAACTTGGAGAGTCAATAAAAGTACTAATTGAAAAGGAAGTGTCTCAAAGCTATTTGACTCAGCTTTGGAACCATAGCTCCTTTGTGAAGGAAAAGGAAGAACAATACCAGCAAATGGTCAACGTGATTGCTCGTTATTTCACGCTGGCAGTATTGGTGCTGGCCGCCGGAGCATTTGCTTATTGGTGGTCTGACTCACCCCTGAAGGCAGTAAATGCTTTTACAGCGGTGCTGATAGTGGCTTGTCCATGTGCCCTGGCCCTGGCAACTCCATTTACGTTGGGCAATGCGATGGTGATCATGGGAAGAAAAGGTTTGTACCTCAAAAACACCCATGTTATTGAAAAAATGGCCGGAATTAAGAGACTAATTTTTGACAAGACGGGCACTATCACACATGCCAATGGGGGAGAGGGCGCACTGCACGGAAACTTTTCGGAGGCGGAGTTGAGCGTCCTCTATTCTATGACTTTGCACTCAACCCACCCATTGAGTCGAAGGCTCCACGCTCATTTGAAGGAGTCGAACCATCAGACGGTGGCGCTTGATGGGTTCAGTGAAATCGAGAATAAAGGAATAGAAGCCCGCTACAAGGGAAGCACCTATAGAATTGGCTCACCTTCTTTTTGTTATGAAACATTACCGACGGGCTACACGGAAGGAAGTGTGGTATACATGGCTATCGATGGTGTTTCCAAAGGAAAGTTCGCCATTAGCACATCGCTTCGGTCGGGGCTCAGTTCTGTCATTGATCAGTTGGCTTCGTTCTTTCGTTTGTCATTACTCTCCGGCGATCGTGCCACCGAAGAGTCACTGATGAAAGAAGTGTTTCCAAAGGAAACACCAATGCATTTTAATCAGACGCCAGAGAAGAAATTGGCTTATGTAAGTGATTGCCAGAAGATAGGAGAAAAAGTAATGATGGTAGGGGACGGATTGAACGATGCAGGTGCGCTTCAGCAGGCAGAAGTGGGAATGGCAATCAGCGAAGATATAGCCTCTTTTTCGCCTGCAAGTGATGCCATTCTGGATGCAAAAAGCTTCGAAACTTTACCTACATTTCTCTTGTTTGCCAGGCGGGCACGGCAAATTATTTTTATCTGTTTTGGCGTTTCTTTTGCTTACAATATCGTAGGCCTGACCTTCGCCATGTCCGGTATTCTGACTCCACTTTTCGCAGCTATACTAATGCCTGTTAGTAGTATTACAATAGTAGGTTTGAGTACATTGCTTGTGCATTTGGTGGCTGTCCGACTTAAATTGAACTAAAAAATGAAGATCATTCTCCTGCTGATAAGTATTAGCGTTTTGGTAGCCGTCGGTTTTTTACTTGCGTTTATATGGGCAGTTAAAAGCGGGCAGTATGAAGACACTTATGGGCCTTCTATAAGGATACTCTTTGATAAAGACGAGAAGAACGATCCTCCAAAATCCGATAAATGAGCCCGGCGTTTTCCCCAAGTAAATATTACCTTTGTGGCGCCTTAAATGGCTAACACAAAGAAAGCCCATCAATGTCAGACTCGTCTGCAGCCGCCACATTTCTTAAAAGTTTTTTAAAAACAGGCTCCTTTATCCTTTGGGTGCTGGTTTTTTTTCTTCTGCTTTTTTTCTTTGAGCGTCTCTTTTTTGTCGCCTTTTATTTTCAGGAGATGTATAAAGTGGCCGGCCTGGTAGAGACAAGTCGTGTTTTCTACATGCCTTTTTTTCTTGACCTTTCAACAGCTGCCTATTGTACGCTTATACCATTTCTCCTGAGCCTGGGTCTCGTTTTTGCGAGGAAGGAAAGAGGCTTACATGTGATCATCAAAGCTGTTATTCTCGTTGAAGCGGGGCTTACTATTCTCATTCATGTGGGAGAAACAGTTACCTATCAGGAATGGAAATCTAAGTTTTCCTCGAGGGTTTTTACCCATTTGGCGCATCCTACAGAACTGGTGCGTACGGCTACGCCAGCTTATTTGTTTGAGTTTGCAGGCATGGCAGCCATATTGTTGGTGATCAGCTGGCTTCTATATGGATGGATTGTTAAGCGTGCCCTGCCTGCTGCACAGTCTTTTCACTGGAAAATGGGTGCTATTACTACCATAGTTTCACTTTTGGGCTATTCATTTTTGTTGGTGGTGGCAGTAAGAGGGGGCCTGGGAAGGTATCCTATTGGTGTGTCAAATGGCTATTTTTCCAACTACTATATTGTCAACGACGCCTCGGTTAATACCATATGGAATTTTGGTGATAAATGGAAAAGGTACAGAAAGGGAAACCTCGAAAAGTACTTTGGAAAATACCCAGCCGAGCAGGCAGCCTCTGCGACCAGAGAGCTCTTGGTCGAAGACGAATCTTCCTCGGTAAGTGTGCTAAAAACAAAGACACCCAATATTGTATTCATTGTTTTAGAAAGCTGGTCGGCGCAAATGATATCCGCTCTAGGTGGCGTGGGTGCCCCTAATGTTTCAAAAATTGCAGCTGAGGGGATTCTATTCGACAGGGTTTACGCTGCTTCGTGGACCTCTCAAAAAGGGACTGCGTCAATATTCAGCGGCTATCCTTCTCTCCCACGCAGCCCAATCAATCAACAGGACCAAAAAATCCGCAGCCTCCCTTCATTGCCACGTAGCTTGCCGGACTATGAGTCGAGCTACTACTACGGAGGTGACCTCGATTTTGGTAATATTGGAGGCTACCTGGTCAATGCCGGTTTTGGCAAGTTGTACGATGAAGATTCCTTGAGCGAACTGCAGCCAAGAGGCAGGCTCGGTGCACACGACGAAGCTACCCTTCCTTATTTTTATGATCGGCTGATGGAGACGGATAGAAATAAACCATTTTTGTATGCCCTGTTTACGCTGAGTAGTCATTCTCCCTACGATATCCCCGGCCTCTCCGACTGGCCCAGTGCTGGTGAGTCGGCGGCTTATGCGGCAACAATCGCCTACGCTGACGAGCACCTTGGAGCCTTTTTTGCCAAAGTGCGGAAGTCCGATATCTACAACAATACCTTATTTATTCTTGTGGCCGACCATGGCAGAACCAACGAGTACAATTCCTTTCCTTACAACGATAAGATGTACCATATCCCTATGATTTGGTGGGGCGGGGCCTTACGAGAGGAGGCTCAGGGGATGCGGGTCAGTAAAATTGGCGCTCAATATGATATTGCTGCTACGCTGTTAAAGCAACTGGACAGGGAAACAGAAGGATACATTTTTGGAAAAGACCTGTTAAATCCTCAGGCAAAAGGATTCGCGATGTATGAACACCATAATGGTTATGGGTGGATCGATGCTAATGGCTATTTTGCTTTCGAGTTGGATAGAAACAGGGTAGTGGAGAAAGACTTTAGCAGCGAAGAGACCTTCCAAAAAGCCTTCGAAAACAGCCAGGCTTTCGTCACCGCCGTTTATCGGAATTTTCTCTTTTAAATCATCCGCTCAAGACGGAAGGTTACCTTTACTTCTTCCCCGTTTCTCAGGACTTTCAATGTCACCTTTTTACCTCTTTTTAGCCTCATCAGGGTGGTAATAAAATTGAGGCTAGTGTTTGTAATTGTGAGGCCGTTAACGGTTTTAATGATGTCCCCCTCTGTAATACCAGCTTTTTTAGCCGGCGAATTATCGCGGACGTTTGTCACCCGAATTCGGTTGAGTTGGGTCCCGTGCGCCACTACCTCCAACCCACTCATATCGTACTCGAATTTTTTTTGATACTCAACGCTTTTTGTCAGGTAAAGGGTTTGACTGAAATAGTCGTAAATATGATTGAATCGGCTCAGGATTTCCCCACCAACAGTTCCGTTTCTCCTTTCAGCTTCTTCTGGCACCAGACCGTAGGATCCCTCATATGGGAAGGAGGCTATCACCTCATCAAAACTATATTTACCTATTCTCACCTTAGATACCCGACCCACAACCCCTTCAATATTACCTCCAAGTCCTTTTCCAAGGCTCGCTTCAAGGTTTTTTTCTGGAACAAAAATGCTTTGGCTTGTACTTTCATCTAGTAGAATAGCGTGGCTGGCTCCACTATCAACCATTAGCGCTACGTTCATGGTTGTGCCGTTCTTTTGCGTTATTTCGGCAGCTAAATAGGGCTTTGTTCCCCGTATAATCAGCGGCACCTTCTCATAGTATTTTTTTGGATTGAAGAAATCAGGCTCATAGAACTTCACTACTTTTTTGTCGTAGTTAACCTCGATAATAAACCTACTAAAAAGCTCGTAGCCAATTATGCCAAACACTTCTGTGCCCAGTTGATTACTGAGGTTCAGGTAATCCTGGTCCAGCACAAGCATGGAAATGCCTTGCCCCTCGATACCAGGCAGTCGAAGACTAACGTTTTTCGCCACATGTGCCATGATGCTGTCTTGCTGCCCGGGTGCAGTGAAGGTAATGGTTCTGTCATAAGTAAGATTGAGAAGGCTGGCGACTAGAGGTTCTGTGAGGATGCAGTTTTGAACCCCGCTGTCCAAAATAAACTTGACCGTTACCCTGCCATTGATGGTCACAGGGATGATGATCAGGTTATTGTAGCGCTCAAAGGGAAATTCCATCACTTTAGCACCCGTGCTCATTCTGAAACCCAGAAATTGAGCATTCGTGTAAAAGGAAGCCAAAAGAAAAACGGAAATCAGGAGGACTTTAGCAAAAATCCTTATTTTTATCATTATGGACCGATTAATAAGTAGGGTATTGGTATAACGTAATGTAAACACTTCTGTTTTTCCTTTCACCTATTACACTCTCTTATTTGTAATTATACAAATATGATGAAAGTCAGTCGAGTCCTTGGCAATAATCATTCTTTGGCCATGTGCTGAAGAATAGCTTTGCTGACGTTTCCATCTGCTTAACCATCTACTAATATGGAATTAGAAAAATTCAGTTATGACAACAAGGTAGTAAAGTACTTTTCAATTGCCACTGTTGTCTTCGGCATCGTAGGAATGTTGGTCGGCCTAACGGCTGCTATTCAGCTTTTCTACCCCATTTTCAATTTTGACCTCCAATACACAACGTTTGGACGGATCAGGCCACTGCACACCAATGCAGTGATTTTTGCATTTGTAGGTAACGCGATGTTTGCCGGCGTTTATTACTCGCTGCAGCGATTGCTGAAGGCAAGAATGTTTAGCGATACCCTCAGCTGGATTCACTTCTGGGGTTGGCAAGCCATAATTTTGGCTGCAGCGATCACGTTGCCTTTGGGCCTCACCTCTTCCAAGGAATATGCGGAGTTAGAATGGCCGATCGACATTGCCATTGCCCTTATCTGGGTGGTGTTCGGTATCAACATGATTGGCACCATTCTGAAAAGAAGAGAAAGGCACATGTATGTAGCGATTTGGTTTTACATAGCCACCTTCGTAACGGTGGCTGTACTTCATATTTTCAATTCATTCGAATGGCCAGTGAGCCTGTTCAAGAGTTATTCAGCTTTCGCAGGTGTGCAGGATGCACTAGTTCAATGGTGGTATGGCCACAATGCCGTGGCATTTTTCCTTACTACTCCGTTTTTAGGGCTGATGTACTACTTTCTTCCAAAGGCGGCTAATCGTCCGGTGTACTCTTACAAACTATCGATTATCCATTTCTGGTCTTTGATCTTTATTTATATCTGGGCAGGTCCTCACCATCTTTTGTATACCTCACTGCCTGATTGGGCTCAGTCACTTGGCACGGCGTTCTCTATCATGTTGATTGCGCCATCATGGGGTGGTATGCTCAATGGTCTGCTTACCCTTCGTGGTGCCTGGGACAGGGTGCGCGAAGATGCGGTATTGAAATTCATGGTGGTAGCGGTAACAGCTTATGGTATGTCAACATTTGAGGGCCCTATGCTTTCATTGAAAAATGTGAATGCCATTGCTCACTTTACTGACTGGATCATTGCCCACGTGCACATTGGGGGCTTGGGCTGGAATGGCTTCCTAACTTTTGGTATTCTTTACTGGATGATCCCAAGAATTTACGGAACAAAACTTTTTTCTGCTAAACTGGCCAACTTCCACTTCTGGATTGGCACCCTGGGCATTATCTTTTATGCGCTACCACTCTATTGGGCAGGCATAACACAAAGCTTGATGTGGAAGCAGTTTACTGAAGATGGCTTCCTTGCCTACCCTAACTTCCTTGAAACAGTTACTCAGATTGTACCGATGTATATGCTGAGAGCAGTGGGTGGGTTCCTTTATATCATTGGAGTGTTTGTGATGACTTACAATCTAGTGAAAACAGCCTATTCAGGGAAACTAATTGCTAATGAAGCGGCTGAAGCGCCAGCATTGGAGAAAAGAGAAATTGTTGGAGGCCACTGGCATGCAGTACTGGAGCGCAAGCCCATTATATTCACAGCTTTGGCTTTGGTAGCCATTCTAATTGGCGGTATCATTGAGTTCGTTCCTTCCTTCCTCATCAAATCCAATGTGCCGACCATAGCCAGCGTAAAACCTTACACACCATTGGAGCTTCACGGCCGGGATATTTATATAAGAGAAGGCTGTAATACTTGCCACTCTCAAATGGTAAGGCCATTCCGATCTGAAACGGAGCGATATGGTGAATACTCAAAAGCAGGGGAATTTGTGTACGACCATCCATTCTTATGGGGATCGAAAAGAACAGGGCCTGATTTGCACCGGGTAGGGGGAAAATACCCCGATTCCTGGCACTTTAACCACATGTTGGACCCTACTTCTATGTCTCCGGGCTCCATTATGCCCCGCTATCCATGGCTATTTGAGCAGCAAGTAGATGCTGAAATAACTGGTGCGATGATCAGCGCTCTCAGGCATGTAGGAGTTCCCTACGCAGAGGGCTACGAAGAGCAAGCTAATTCAGACATGGCACAGCAAGCAGCGACTGTCGTTGCCAATCTCAAAAAGGACAACATAGAAATCTCGTCTGAGGCTGAAATAGTAGCACTTATCGCCTACTTGCAGAGGCTAGGTACCGATATCAAGGTAAAAGGCGTGTCATCAAACAATGTTGCACCAAACCAGGGAGGAGGGAAATAACCATGTATAAGGAAGTATTAAGATCAATCTCAGGCATAGAAATTTGGCCGCTTATTTCATTCATTATATTCTTTTCCTTCTTTTTAGGTCTGTTGGTATGGGTATGGTTCGTCGATAAAAAATACATCGACGAAATGAGTCACCTACCTATCGACAAAGGCCCAAGTTCTACCTCTAACAAGATGAATCATGATGCAGATAAATAGATTTTTAGCTTTTACCAAAGCGCCCATTGTATCCAAGGCTGTGTTGATGCTGGCTGGTCTCTTTCTACCAGCCATTGGCAACGCACAGAGCACCGCTCCAGCAACTGGAGATAGCCCTGAACTTTTGTTGTATACAGCCATGGTGCTGGTGGTCATCGTGGCCCTGCTTGTTCTTGTAGTGGCATTATATACGCTGACCATCATTAAACTAGTGATCCGAAAGCAAAAAACAGAGGAGCTGGCCGAGCAAGGCGAAGCATATGTGGAGGGCCCTAGCCTTTGGGAGAGATTAAATACCTCCCTAACTGACGCCGTTCCGCTGGAAAAGGAAGACGCTATCCTACTGGACCATAATTATGATGGTATTCGTGAACTCGATAACCACTTGCCACCATGGTGGAAATACATGTTTTATTTGACCATTGTGTTCGCTGTGGTATACATGCTAGCCTACCACGTATTTGATGCTTTACCGCTACCGGCTGAGGAATACAAGGCTGAACTTGTGGAAGCTGAGGCAGAAGCGCAGGAAAGAAAGCTGCTTGCGGGTAATGAGTTGGACGAAAACAACGTAGAGGTGACTGCCGAGGCGGCGGAAGTGGCCAATGGCAAGAGCATTTTTGAGAAAAGTTGTGCAGTGTGCCATGCGGCTGACGGTGGTGGCGGAGTAGGTCCCAACCTCACAGATAAGTATTGGATTCACGGTGGGGGAATCGGTGATTTGTTTGCCACAATTAAATACGGAGTTCCCCAAAAGGGCATGATTTCATGGCAAGCAACCCTCAAACCGACAGATATAAGAGACGTAGCCAGCTATATCTTAACCATGCAGGGCACAACTCCCGCAAGTCCTAAGGAGCCTCAAGGGGAACTTTATGAACCTTGAGTGAATGAATTGAAGAGTAGAAAGAGATACCAATAAGCATCCCACAAAATGGAAGACCTTTATGCATATGATGAGGAGTATCGTGACACCATTGCCACGGTAGACGAGGAAGGAAAGAGAATATGGGTCACCCCGAAAAAGCCTAAAGGAAAATACCATTCCTACAGGATAGTGGTCACGGTTGTATTGCTAGGATTGCTTTTTGGTGCCCCATTCCTTAGCTGGAGAGGGCATCCGATGTTCCTCTTCAACATTTTTGAAAGAAAGTTCATCCTTTTTGGTACCGTTTTCTGGCCTCAGGACTTTATCATTTTTGGGATTGGGATGATCGCCTTTTTCGTATTTGTTATCCTTTTCACCGTAGTGTTTGGACGAATATGGTGTGGGTGGATGTGCCCTCAAACGATTTTTATGGAAATGGTTTTCCGAAAAATCGAATACTGGATTGAAGGAGATGTTGGGCAGCAAAGAAAGCTGAATAGCCAGCCCTGGAACTTCGAGAAGATTTGGAAAAAGGGCGTGAAACTCTCCATATTTCTCGGAATCTCCACGCTTATCGCACATACCCTGATGGCCTATATGATCGGCCTTGATGAGGTGGTAAGCATTGTCACCCAGCCGCCAACGGCTCATATGGCTGGATTTACTGGCCTCCTGGTTTTTACCGGCATCTTTTTCTGGGTTTTTGCTTATTTCCGCGAACAAGCTTGTGTGGCCGTGTGCCCCTACGGTAGGTTACAGGGCGTTCTTCTAGACAAAGATTCTATTGTGGTGGCCTATAATTGGCTGAGAGGAGAGCCCAGGGGAAAAATAAAGAAGGACATCAAGGGCATAGATGAAAAGCCTAAGGGCGATTGCATCGATTGTAAACTTTGTGTGCATGTGTGCCCAACGGGCATTGACATCAGAAACGGTACACAGCTGGAATGTGTAAATTGCACTGCTTGTATCGATGCCTGCGATGAGGTAATGACGAAAGTAGACAGACCAACTGGTCTGATCGGCTATTACAGTCATAATATGATTGGTGAAGGAAAGAAATTTGCCTTCAATACAAGGATAATAGCCTACTCTGTGGTATTGACTGCTATTCTTGGGCTCCTTGGATTTTTGCTTACGACAAGAACCGATGTAGAAGCCACTATTTTGAGAGTGCCTGGCATGCTTTATCAGGAAAAGGACAATGGGATGATTAGTAACCTTTATAATATTCAGTTTTTGAACAAAACCTACGACGACATTCGCATCGATGTGAAGTTGAAGGATGCCAATGGGGGTATTATTAATCGAGTAGGTGGCGAAGAGGTGGTGATCCCCGCTGCAAGTAGTCTTGAGTCTGTTTATTTTATTGACTTACCACGTGAGCATGTCACTGGCACCAAGAACGGACTGGTGATTCAATTATTTAAAGACGGGGTACTGCTTGACGAAATAAAGACGAACTTTTTAGGACCATTTAAACAAAACAAGCCATGAATTACGGGAGCTGGATTACAATTGCGTTCATTTTATTTGCCGGCTTGATCATCAGCCTGGTCGTTGTATGCGTGAAGCAGGACATTTCTTTGGTTTCTGCTGATTACTACCAGCAGGAAATCAAATACCAACAACGAATCGACGACATCTCCAATACCACCGAGCGAAAAGTAGACCTGAAGAGAAACCAAAATAAGATTGACCTGTCGTTTGGTGAAAACGCTGATGGACTTACCGGAGAAGTATTGATGTTTCGCCCCTCTGATGCGAATTTGGATAGATCTTACCAACTTCGGCTGGATAGTGAAGGGCAGTTTCAGATGGATATTTCAGCGCTAAAAAGGGGGCTTTGGAAAATGAAAATTTCCTGGAAACAAAACGGTCAAACCTTCTTTGAAGAAAAAACAATTGTGATTTAACATGCCAGTTTGGTCGGCTTTCATATTGGGCCTAGTGGGAAGTATCCATTGCGCAGGAATGTGTGGCCCACTTGTTTTTGCCTTGCACAAGCGAGGCAATGGGGCTGGCAAAATCGTCTACCACCTCGGAAGAATTCTTGCCTATGCAGCACTTGGAATGGTATTGGGCCTGCTTGGTTTCGCTGCGCAGTTGGCCGGATGGCAAAGCACATTCTCAGTCATACTTGGGGCACTTCTGTTGATATCTGTGGTCCTGCCTTTGCTGTTGCCCAGGCTTGCTGTTTATTCACCTGCCAACAAAATTGGGAGCTGGTTGTCCTCAAAGTTAAACCGTTGGATGGCCTGGGCGATAAATGTCAAAGGACCATTCAAGCAATTTTATTTGGGCGCCATCAATGGGCTACTGCCTTGCGGGATGGTGTATGTGGCCATTGCCGGTGCTTTATCAATGGCCAATTACGCTCAGGGTAGCCTTTACATGATCCTCTTCGGCCTCGGCACCTGGCCAGTACTGCTTGTTTTTTCTTTTGGAAGTCAGTTTGCTACCCGTTTCAGCTGGATCAACTTAAAAAAACTCACGCCCATCTTCGTTTGCTGTCTTGGCCTTCTCCTGATTTGGCGAGGCCTTAACCTGCGGGTCGAATATACCCCCGACACAAGCAATGGCAATCCGTTTGCAGGAATTACCATTTGCCAGGGAGCCTGATTATTCCTCTTTTAGAGAATTTATGGGGTTACCGCTTGCTGCTTTCAGACTATGATAACCAACGGTAACAAAGGTGATTACCAGGATGAGGCAGGCTGAAAAAATAAAGGTCATTGGGCTTGGTTCGATTCTGAATTCAAAGGATTGCAACCAATTGTCCATTGCATAGTACGCTATCGGGAATGCGATAAGTATCGCTAGTCCAATAAGCTTCAAAAAGTCACGGGAAACAAGCAACATAATGCTGGCAATAGTTGCTCCAATTACTTTCCTTAATCCTATTTCTTTTTTTCTTTGTTCGGCTGTATAAGAGGCCAGCCCAAACAGACCCAAACAGGCGATCATAATAGTGAAGACTGAAAATGTCGCGAACACTTGTCCTTTTGCCTCATCACTTACATACTGTTCGTAAAAGTCCTGCTCTAAAAAGGAATATTCAAGTGGCCGGTTAGGGACAATACGTTTCCAGCTTTCGTTAATAAAGCTAAGTACCTCTCCCGTTTTTCCTGTGTTGATACGGACCAATAGAATGCCGGTTTGTTCCCGGTTGTGGATTACCATTGGTCTGATGGGTTCTTGAAGAGCCCGCTGGTGGAAGTCGCGGACTACGCCGACTACTTTTACTTCCCGTGTTTGTAAACTATCACCTGTCAGCACCTTAAACCTTTTTCCAATAGCCTCTTTCCAGCCCATATGGCGGCTGAGCTCCTTGTTTACAATCACCGATGCCAGCGTGTCAGTTTTTATTTCCCGGGAAAAATTGCGCCCCTCAACGATTTCAATTTCAAGGGCAGGGAGATAGTCGGCATCTACCTGGTAGCTCACAAATCCTTTTTCGGTAAAGTCACCGCTTTCTGTTTCTACAAAGATGCCGTTCAGGTTAAAGTTGCCTCCGGGGGTCGTCCAACCTGAGCCAACCGCATAGATATCGGGGTTTTCTAAAAGTGAGAGCTTTAGTACATCAAGCTTCTTTCTCGCCTGCTGTCCTTCCAGTGGGATGCGAAGCACCTGCTCCTTGTTAAATCCCAGGTCTTTTTCATTCATGAAATGAAGCTGATCATAGACGACCCAGGTACAGATGACCATGATAATTGAAATGGCGAACTGAAATATTACTAGGGTCTTTCTTAGCGTGGGGTAACCTGCTTTTCCCGACAACCTTCCTTTGAGCACCTGGGCTGAATGAAACCTGGACAGATAAAAGGCTGGGTAACTTCCAGATACCACGCCTAAAAAGAGCAATACTCCAAGTAAGGCGGCTATTACGTACGGGTCCTTGTAGAACTGATGGCTGATTTCTTTATCCGCCAGTTCGTTGAAATAAGGCAGCAGGAAAAACGCTAAAATGATACTAATGGTGACGGAAATAAATGTAATGACAATTGCCTCTACGGTAAACTGAATCATTAGCTGGTTGCGGTACGATCCCAGCACTTTTCTTATTCCTACCTCTTTTGCCCGCATAGTGCCCCGGGCAGTAGCCAGGTTCATATAATTGATCGAGGCTATCAATAGGATAAAAATAGCCACAATCGAAAAAACATAGATGTAGGTAATATCTCCTGTTGGTTCGATTTGCCCATCATTTCTGGAGTAAAGATGGATGTCAAGCAGCGGTTCGAGGTAAAAATCTGCCTTGGCATTGAACTTGCGAAACAATTCGCCCGTATACTTTTCCATGAATTCCGGCGACCTGCCTTCGAGCACTTTCGGATCTGTGTTGGGAGCGAGTTTTAAGTAGACCCAGTCATTGATATTTCCCCACGCTGAAGGCCCACGTTCCGGCAGGCTACTGTAGGAAATAAGTGCTTTTGGCTGGAAATGCGAATTGGCTGGAGGCTCAGCCATCACGCCCGTCACCTTCCTTTGCCATTCTTCGGATCCTGTTTTGATTACCTGCCCGATCGGATCTTCGTTACCAAAGTATTTCTTCACAATGCTTTCCGTCAGTACAATTGAATTGGGTTCGACAAGCACTGTCTTAGGGTTTCCTGTAATGAGACGAAACGAAAAGAGACTGAAAAAGGAAGAGTCGGCAAAGTAAAATTTCTCCTCATAAAATCTTTGATCGTCCTTGGTGACCAGCTCCCTTCCAGGGTAGTTGAGACGAACAAAATTCTCCACTTCTGGAAAATCGGCTTTCATGGTCGGGCCAATGGGTGACATGGCCTGGCAAATATCGAGTTTGGTGTCCTGGATCGAGGCATGAATGCCCACCCGATATATCTGCTCGGCGTCTTTATTAAACTTATCGAAACTCAGCTCGTCTTTGATATAAAGCAGAAGAAACAGGCTGCACAATACACCTGCAGACAAACCTGCTATGTTGATAAAGCTGTAGAAGCCTTGCCGGCGGAGATTTCTTAGGGCGACGATGATATAACTTTTTAACATAAAGGCAATATTTGCTCTATATAGCCCGCAACTTATGTACCCACTTTTGTAACTATATGGTTATCAAGCAGTTAATAAAATACCTATTTGTGAGTATTGATTAGTTGTTCGATTTTGACCTTATTGGGTGTTCATGTTTGTACAGAGGAGGCCTGTTGCGCAGAAATTTGTTTGCGATGAGCTAGCTTTTTGGTTACAGGATTTTTTCTTTTACAAGCGCTGTCTATTAAGATTATGCAAACAAAACATGCCCGCACATCTATAAAAGGCCTTGTAGCCTTGCTTACAATTTCATTTTTTTTGCTACTCAACTTCAGCCCATTGCAGGTAAATGCCCAGTGGATGGAAAAAAACAATGGATTGTATGGAGGCGCTGTCAGTGCAATAGCAAAGGAGGGCACCAATCTTTATGCGGGGACTTATAATGGTGTTTTCCTCTCTACCGACAATGGT
>CAYGOF010000029.1:0-40882 GCA_964351395.1 uncultured Roseivirgaceae bacterium | reverse complement strand
ATCCATAGAAGTAAAATAAAGATTTTTTTATTGCTTATAGCCTATTGAACTTCCTCGTATTTGGTTTCTTTTAATGCACCCCAACGAATGTATAAACCCCAGTCGGCCCCGGTACTAGCGTTTATATTCCATATACTGACAGGTGGGGTCTTGAGCAAAAATCATGGATTTTTTGCCAATATGAAACATAAAGTTTTGGCATTAAATATCCAAGCCATCCAGGGGGCTTTTTAGCTGATCAAAACCTTTGGTGGTAATGTGTGTGTAAATTTGTGTTGTTTTTGGGTTTTCATGGCCCAGCAGGTGCTGGATATACCGGAGGTCGGTGCCATGTTCTAACAAATGGGTGGCGAAGCTATGGCGGAGCGTATGTACGGTCACCTTCTTTTTTACCCCAGCTTTGCTTACAGCTTGCTTGAGTATCGCTCCAATGCTGGTGGTGGAGTATTGTACTGTTTTGCCTGGAACACTGGACTGGCCCTCGAAAAGCCAGTAAGAAGGCTTGAATTCCTGCTGGTAGGTAGTAAGGATGTCGAGCGTTTTTTTCGACAGCAGGGTGTAGCGGTCTTTTTTGCCTTTGGCCTGCTGCACCCTGATTTGCATGCGATCGGCGTCTATATCTGTGAGACGAAGGGCGATGGCCTCACTGATCCGTAAGCCCGCAGAATAGATCGTCATGAGAATAGCCCTATGTTTGAGGTTGTCAGTGGCCTTTAATATCGCCGTAATCTCCTGTTCACTACACACTACAGGTAATTGCTTCTCCTTGTTGGGCCTCTCCAGAAAGTAAAACTTGCGTTGCCCGCCCAGCACCCGCTCATAGTAAAATTTGATGGCATTGATGGACTGGTTCTGATAGGAAGATGATACCTTTCGATCGGTGACCAGGTACCTTATAAATTGGATAATCTGCTGCTCTCCAATTGTTTTCATCTCCAGGAGGGGGTAGAAATTAATGAATTCTTCGAACAAGCTTGTATAGGTTTTTACCGTTTGTTCACTATACCGCAGCTCCCTGAGCTTGTCAACCATTTCCCGGGGGCACTCCCGGTAGTTGGGCACATCGTTTCTTCCACGCCTTTTTGCTTTGGTTGCTACAGCTTCTTCGCTGTATATAACCTTTATTCCCATTTGCGTACATTCCTTCTTCAGGTCAGTGAGCAGGTTGTCGGTCCAGGGCAATGCCCACCACTTATTGCCGCTGTCCCATTTGCTGTAGGGAAACTGCCTGATCATTTTGATAAACCCCTCGTGGTAGCCTATGGCCACCCGCAAGCTTCCCTGTGCTGTTTTGAGAATATGGACTTCATTTTTGCTGATAGTCGGCTTAGTTGGGGTCAGCTGGACCGGATTGGTAGTCTGGACCAGCTGGCCAATTCTCTCACCAAAATGTGCTTTGATCCTTTGAAGGTTGTCTCCATAGTTAGGTATTTCCCAGCAAAAGGCCTGCTTGTCCCACCGGTGGTACCTTATGCTGGTCACAAATGCCGTATCTTGCTCGTTCTTTGGTGTTTTTATCCTGATTTTCTTTTCCGAAACATATATTTCTGTCGTCCCTGAAGCTGGCCGATCGGCCACGCCAGTCCCTGTCGGCTTTTCCTTCATTGTTGCCAGCAAGGGCTTCAACGAAGCGGTATTCACTTCTTCCAGCCTTTCCAGCTCTTTCAGGCTGTCGGCGTTCCACGGAAGATGCTCCCTCGCCCTGGTTCGTGTCTCACGGACCAGAAAAGGCGTCGTTGAGTAATCGGTTCGTGAGGCACGAACCGAGGGGTTAGCCCCCTTATGAATCCGCTAACGGCATCGCATCGGTTATTGCGAGGAGCTCTTTCAATTATTAATTGTGTGCAGTGAATGCTTGGCGACGTGTTTCCCCGTTACGGGCAATCTGTTTATTTGGATTGTACTCCCAATGAACAGATTGCCGCAGTCGCTTGGTGATTGATAAAATGGAAGGACAGCCGGGAGGCTCCTTCGCAATAACCGGCAGGCGATGTATGGTGCAGTAAGGCGTCGGTACGGCGGCGTTGGGGTAAGCGTGGGAGGTCGTCAGACGCCGGGGTGATGACAAGCGACCAATGGCCTCCTCGTCCTGGTTCGTGTCCCACGGACCAGAAAAGGCGAGTTTGAATAATCGGTTCGTGAGACACGAACCGAGGGCTTAGACATAAACCGAGGGATTGGGTCAAATAATTATGCCCTAGTCCAAATACTCTGATGGCGTCTTCCCAAATCGCTCCTTGAAGTTTTTCGTAAAATGGCTTAGGTAGTTGAAGCCAACGGCATAGGCAACCTCTGATACCGTGCTCATTTCTTTGCTTTCAAGCAGGGTTCTCGCTTGCCGCAAGCGATACTCCCTAACGTATTGCATAAGTGATAGACCTGTATTTGCTTTGACTTTACGATAAAGGCTTCTTTCGCTATGCCCGGTATTGTTAGCCAAATCCTCGCCACTGATTTCTTTTTCGATGTTTTGTTTGATATAGGCATCTAAATTATCTCTCAATTTTGAGTTGAATTCTGTCCATGCGATTTCCGATGAATCGATTTCCAGCTCTTCGATAAATTCGTCTCGATGTGCCTTGGTGGCAAGCAGGTTTTTTATTCTGGCCAGGAGTTCAGTTGAGTTGAAAGGCTTGGCTAAAAAATCATCCACACCGAGGTTAAGCACATTTACCCGGTCCTCCTCCTCAGCTCTGGCCGTTAGAAAAATCATGGGAATAAAAGCCAAACGTTGGGTTTTCTTAATTTCAGACGCCATTTCAAAACCATCCATTTCAGGCATCAAATAGTCTGTAAGGATTAAGTCCGGCTTAATTTCTTCCAAAAATTCGAGTCCTTTTCTTCCATTTTCAACGACGGATACGTGGTAGTCGTCGGAAAGAATCTCAGCTATGAAGCGGCTCATTTCGCTATTGTCCTCCACAACCAAAATATGAGGCGCCTCTTCACTTTCATTTCGCTGAAAAGCAGGCAAGGTTGCCTTCTCTTCCGGCAGGATCATGTCGTTTATTGGCACTTCGGCAGTAGGCACTTCGACGATTTTATCCGGGTCCAGATGGTCCTTTCCCTTTTGAAAGGAAACCGTAAATGTGCTTCCTTTTCCGTATTCACTGGCCACCTGAATTTTGCCTTGATGAAGCTCCACCAGTTCCTTGCAAAGCGCTAAACCTAAGCCTGTTCCCTGGTCATTGATCTGGTCTGGATTTTGATAGAACCTGTCAAAAACAAAGGGGAGGCTTTCTGATGGAATGCCTGTTCCATTGTCGCTTACTGAGAGGTGTACCCAATGTTCATCCTCCTCGGCAGAAATGGCAATAACGCCGCCGGATGGTGTGAATTTGAAAGCATTTCCAATTAAATTAATGAATATGGTCTCAAATTTCTCTACATCTACATACAGAAGGGAGTTAGACCGTAAGTCGACACTCAGGGTGATGTTTTTATTGTGAAACTTCGAGGAAAAAAAGTCCGCAACTTTTGAAAGCCTTCCTGAAACGAGCAAAGGTGAGGCTTTAATTTGAACTCCACCGCTCTCAAGTTTTGAGATGTCAAGAATATTATTGACCATTTTAAACAATCGGCGGCTGTTGTTGGCCGATACATTAAGGTTTTCCTTCAGTCTGCTATCAAGATCTCCATAGGAGCCATTCAGTGCCCGTTCCACTGTTCCCATCACAAGTGTGAGCGGTGTTCTTAACTCATGAGAGATATTCAAAAAGAAATGACTTTTCAATTCATCCATTTTGACAAGTTTATCTCTCTGCAGGGAGATGGTCTCGGCATTCCCCTCGGCAAGAATCATCTGTTCATTGATCTCTCTGGTCCGGTCCGTGACGATGGCTTCCAGGCGGGTTCTGTCCGCCCGGATTTTTCGGGTATAAATTTTTACAATGGCCCAAATAAATAAAACGAACAGACCTAGATAGAAAACATACGCCCACCAGGTAAAATACCAGGGAGGAAATACCGTGAATTGAATCGTTGCGGGATCACTTTCCACGAAATGGACATTTCTTGCTACTACTTCAAAAGTAAAACTGCCATGCGGCAGGTTTGTATAATCTTTTTTAGTTTCCTGGCTCCAATCTGACCAAACCTGGTCCAGCTCCTTAATTCTCCACTTGTACTCTATTCGGTCAATGTTTTGATAAAAAGCTGCAGCAAAACTGATGCGCAGCGCATTGTCTTTAAAGCTTACAGCAAGATTCTCCTTCGGGACACCAAACCCACCATAATAAAGTGTATCTGAATGACCAAGTGACCCGATTCCGGTTATCGTCGTTTTAAATGAATCCATATGCAATGGAATAGTCGGATCCAGGTGAACAAATGCACCGAAAGTAGGAAGGAGAATATTGGCAGTATCTAAAGCAGTGATGTTAAAGGGGTTGTAATTGGCTATTTTTTCGTTGAGGATTCTTTGCAGTTGATAGCCTTTGTTCGTCTTTTTCAGAATCAAAATGCCATCCCCTAAACAGTATATATTACCGGCTGCATCTTCTGCGATCCGTAGCACAGGCTGATCACCAAGCGATTCAATAAACCGCTCATCTTTGACAAATTTGTCGGTGGCAGCATCATAGCGATAAATGCCATTGAAAGTACTGAAACAGGGTTTTGAGCCAATATCAAAAACGTAATTGTCGGTTGGGAATGGTAAACCATCGGATTGCCCATATGATTTGGTGGACATGAGGAGCGCCTGTTCCCGATTATATTCCATTTTGAACACACCGTTTCTATGCGTGATCCAAATTTGGTTATTCTCTCCCTCGGCCATGAACAGGATATCCGGAAATGAAGTAGGTAATTCTTTGTTAATGACCCACTTCCCACCCTTTTTGCTAAGATGAAGCATTTGACCCTTTCGTGAACCAATTAACAGGTCATCCGAATCTCTGTATCTAAAGCCTGTCCAGTAATAGTCAGCAGGCGCATCGGACAAACTTCGAACCTCCTCATTTTGAATCACCTGGGGGCCACCGACGGAAAGGCTGATGATCTCTTTATTGCCTTGAATCAGGAACCTGCTTTCCTCATCGCTCAATTTTTGAAAAGTATAAGGCTCCAAAGGGTTGAGTAGCTGGTTCCATTTTTGGCGAAGAGTACCTGCTGCAGTGGCTAAAAAAAGGTCGTCTTGCTCTTGTTGAATAAAACTGACATTTCCTGTCAGGCCTGCTCGCTTATCGAACAGTGAAAAAGGAGAGCTGATCTCTACCTTAGTGATTCCAAGATTGGCAGCCACCCACAAAAGTCCTGTCGAATCTAATGTTGTATTAAAAACCAGGTTGTTGGAGAGCCCTTTTTGCTCATTCAGGAATTGAAAAGGATTACCCCTTACATCAGTGATAAGTAAACCTTTGTTGGTGCTGATGGAGAGGTACTTATCAGCCAGCAGATTTACATTGATTAATTTAGCTTCAGCCAGGAACTTGCTTACGCTTTGATCAATATTGAGTTTTTCTTCCGTTTCGAAATCAAAAAAGCCATTGTTGGTGATCACAATCGTTTCGTTTTTACCGATGTCAATCGGCAATACATTGTTGCCATCAGATGATTTGCTCAATTTTGAAAGTCTGACTGCTTCCCAACCACTCCCATCCAAACGATACAGGCTATCGCCATGATAGGTATAAAGTGCGTCCTGATAGCTTCTTTGAATGGGCGAAACCTGATCAGGCTTTTTCACGACCTGCATTTCGCCTGTTTTGTAATTGAAGATGACTATTAGCTTACTATCGGAAAAAACCACTTCATCATGTAACATGAAGTTGAAGAAGCCGGTAAAATTATCGTCACTGATTTTCCGAAATTCCGGCATCAGGGAGTGATACTCAAGTGTGCCATTGGTAGAATTACTCAGGTACCCGATTTCGTTGAGCCCGCCTACATAAATCGTGCCGTCACTGGCTTTAGAAAGGCTATAAGTGGCTGCTCTGCCCGGCAATCGAAGGCGTGTCCAGTTCACCCCATCAAAGACCAATACGCCTTCAATGTTAGCAAAGTATATTTTTTGATCGTCACCAACGAGAACATCATAATTTTGGGCCCCGTATGTCGCCGTTTTTGAGCTATAGTCACTTAGCCCATAAGTCACCATAAAGGGAATGCCAATTCGCTTTATGGAAGTTTGCGAACTATCGGTTTGAGCCCAGCCAGTTAGGTGAAGCAGCAAGAAAAGCAAAAAGGCGAGAACAGGCTTTAACATGGATCAGGATAAAAATAATAAAATCTTTGCTCTGTTTAGTCAAGGCATAAAAAAAGCCACCAATACTTTGGCAGCTTTCACTCTTTTGCTCTTGTGTAAATTATCTGTTTAAGCAGACGCAGTAAGGCCAATCTTTCTACCTCTCAAACTCCCAATCGATACATCCCGATAAATTTCTTCGACTGCCAAAAAGAAGGCTTTTCGTCATCTTCAGAAACACAGGCAATTTCTTCTTCAGTTCTTACCTTTGATATTTGATACCAGGCAAATCCGAGAACAGCCACCGTCGCAGCAATGAGCCAGGGTCGGAGAGGTTCTAACCACGAAAATGATGCGGCTATGCCACTTGATCCAGCTACAATGCCAACACTGGGGTGATGCAGCAGAGGGAAGCGCCTTTCGCCGTTAATGCGCTTGTGACCGCCAATGAATTTGATTTCTTCCAGGTCATAGCGGCAAAGTTTACCTCAAATGTTTAATTATCCGATAATGGACTTTCTACATAGGTAGTACTACTGAACGAAGGGTTGCTCCCCCGCTCTATTTCCATTTCTTCAATCAATACGGCCGAAGGGGATATGATCGACGTAGGAGTAGTGCCATTATTAAGGTTGTAAGCATTGTAGACGATCTTGTCGGCAGAAGACGCTACCACCTTTCTCAAGGTTCGCATGTCCAGTTCCCGCAACAAAGCTGACTTAACGAAGGTTTCACTGCCGTCGGCCACTGATACGCTGTATACGTTAAAGATGGGCATCGTACCAAAATTGGCATCTCTCACGATCAATGCATGGTCCATGCCTTCTTCTTTTGCTACCCGAATCAGGTCTTTTTTAAGACCATCCATCGACATCGTGTTTTCATCATTTATCATCAGCACGCCCACACCCGACGCATGCCCTGTGGACGCCTGATCATCTTTGGTAATGGTGCGATTGCCCAAAAGGTTTTTTACCACTCCATGCTCCACCAATACAAGCTCATCAGGTGGCACCACCCCTTCATTGTCTGCCAGGAAAGCGCCAATCAGCTTTTGTCCTTCGAACTCCTTCAGGGTCGACATGGCCTTAATCGTGATACTTTCCGCAGCTACTTTTTTACCCGGTTTCATTTCGGCAGGATTGCCAGCTCCGTACAAATAGCTCTTCGAAGAAGGTATGAAATCAGCATCCTGCAACCCTCCGGGGTTCAGGTCAATCGTGTTAGCAAAAAAACTACCCGCTGCCTCACCAATAAAAAGGACGGGACCATAGTAACTATCCTGCAGTGCGGGAACTGTGAACAAGGCAATCAGCTCATCGGCCATCGCTTTTATATCGGCCCTTGCTTTCTCAAGCTTAGGAAGCCCATCAAAAGATGAGGCAGTAAAATTAAGCTGATTGATCAGTGGCTGTCCGTCTTCTGTTCTGGCAAGTGCATACACCCTTACTGTGATGATATTAGTCGCCTGCTTAATATAGGAACCCTCAGAGCTCACGAAATAATTGTTTTCGGAGTAGGCATTTACATTCACTGCCGAAAAGTCAATGTTGCTGTACTCGGTAAAAACCCCCGACAGCTCGTTGGCATACTTTTCGAGTTTAGCAACATCAGGATAATCGAGAGATGTTTTATCTGATATATCCACTACAGGCACTTTAGAGAACTTTCGGTGAGGTATCTCACTCAACGGCTTCCCTACGTTTTTGACCTGCGCCTGGTGCCCTTTGTACAGTTTACTAGCCGACTTATACACCAGATCAGTAGAGGCCCATAACGCTCGCCTTATGCCATAATAGTCTGTTTCCACAGGCAGCTGTATCTGAGTGAACCCTTGACTTCTGTCCGACTCCCCGTCAAAGCTCTCGTCATTAAATTCATAGCTTCCCACCAAAAGTCTGACGTTATAACCCTTGGCAGGCAACTGAGTGGCGCTCAGGGTCGCACCCAGCGACGAAGAAATGGAGGTATTCATCCCATCCATCACCGTATAACTGATGAAAAATGGATCAGGACTGTCCTTCATCCTAAGGTTCTTCAAGTTCTCCTGAAGTTCATCTTCCATCGCCTTCCTCGCTACCTTCTCTTCGTAGAATTGTGCATGGGCCATGGTAAAAGAAACCCCCATTAGAAGGATCACACCTATATATCGTTTCATGTTAGTCATCTTTTGTGCATTGAACGTTCACTTAGTTATTGGCCTCCTGGCGTGGCATTGGTAATACTGGTGGCTCGACATTCAACTTAGGCTTTTTCTGGGTTTCAATGCGGCGGACAAATAAAGCGGGAGCCACGGCACTTACCGGTACTCCACCCGATTCTGCCCCGCAAACACCGGTAAATACTTCCTTCTTCCCTCCAGCAGCCTGAATCTCGGCAAACATACTTAGCGGTGTACCTATTAGGGCTACACCCCGCACCAGCTCATCAGCCCGGCCATCCACAAAGATTCTGTATACCTCGATAGGGTCTACATTGAATGCATTTGGAGAATAACGATCAGTATTGGTGTATCCACCCGTAACAGTCTGGAACAAATAGCCATAAGCTTTTCCCTGTTCCTTGCACTCCTTGATCAGTAATTTTCTTAGCTCCTGACTGGAAAGAGAATTGGTTTCATTGACCATGAGGTTGGATTGCCGGCTTACCGGTTCACGCCCGGCTGCAGCCCTTCCGTGTCCATTTGAATTGCTAAAGTCTTCCAGCGGTATGCGAGACATCAGGAAGGTCTTCAGGTCACCATCTTTCACTACCTGCACTCTCCTTGCGGCGACACCTTCATCATCGTAAGCATAGGCACCATTAAGCTCTTCCTTTTCAAAGAATTTCAGCGTTGGATCAGAATAGATGTCAAATCCTTTTGGCAGTACTTTCTCGTCGACTCGTGATTTAAAGGTCTGGCTATCATCTTCATTTCGAAGCCTATGGCCTTCAATTCTATGTCCGAAAATCTCATGAAAGAAGACCCCAGCCGAAGCACCACTCAGTATGGCCGGTCCGCTATACGGTTCGGCCAATGGCGCCACTTTCAGCTTTTCGAGCTTTACAATCATGTCTGCAATATCATTTTCTATTTTGCTCTCTTTGGGCAAGTCTTCGGGGCTGCGGGCAAAATAGGAAAGGTAAAGGGGTGCCACATCTCCATCGGTTGCCCTGATCGACGCACTCACCATGATGTTAGCATAGGTCAGGTTTTGCACAACTTCACTACCCTCCGAGGACACAAAGTATTTCCTATCGTAGTTATAATTGATAATTACGTCGGCGTCGACAATGTCTTTATGCGATAAAAAGGGCTTCGAAAATGCTTTCGCTTTATCTTCCCATTCCTTGATCTCATTTTTGCCCGGCACCTTTGCCAAGGCGGGTTCATAATACTGCGAGGGTTTTTCTTTTGAGAAATCATCCACCTGCTTTTTGCTCACTGAACTCTCGCTGTTGTTAGTGGCAAACTTATAGCTTTCAGTGGCTCGCTTGTATTCAGCCTCAGTAGCCTTCCACAAAGCCTGCTTAATGGCCAGTGATTTATTGCCCAATGGAATAGCAGCTGGAGATGATTGATTAGCCCCGCCACCATCGCGCCAACTCTGCCCCTCTGTGCGGTGTGAATCATCAAAAGAGTAATCGCCAACCTTTACCCTGGCGGCCAATAAGCGGTTTTTATTGTGGACGGATTGCACCAGGCTACCAAACGAAGCCTGGATAAAAATCTTATGCTGCTCGTTGATTCTATAGTCGATATAATACGGCGGCAGGGTGGTCTTGCTAAGGGCAGTAAATTCTCTGGCCAATTCTTCCTTCATAATCGTTGTCAGCGAGTCCTTAGACGCCAGGTCAAACCCATAAGCACTGGAAGCATTGAACGTGAGAACAAACAAGAGCACTCCCAGCATAGAGGAGAAAGGATTAAGCGCCAACTGCTTTAAATAAGGCTGTTTCATTTTTTCAGCTTGAGTAAAATGTGTTGTATTGAAAAGGGCAACACGATTGATAAGGTTCATTTTTGTCAAATCAAAAATACCTTTATCGCACCGCTATAACGAAATGTTTATGGCGAGAGGTTACAAATAGTGAGACTTTTTGAGCTGAGGTCTCAAAAATAAGAACAAAGCAATTTTAGCAAAGGGAGTAAAATCAAGCTTTAATACACCTTACAGAAAGCCCATCTTTTTTCTCGTAATAGCTTCTGTTCACAAAAGTGTTGCTATGTTCCATTATATAGCTCCATGCAAGTTTTTTACCTTCTTCATGAGGAGTCCACCAATAGCCGATACTGCCCCTGTCCATAAAGGAACAATCATCGTCGCAGAGGCCACCTGGCTTAGCGTTAAACCCAGCCTGATTGGTGGCGCCCTCATTTGGGTCTTTCCATAGCTCCGTAGACTTAAGTATACCGCCGGCTACCATGTGCCCACCTACAGTATGAAGCAGGGCTGCCCAGTCCTTGTCGGTGGCTATTCTATACCCTTCAGGCGCAAGTCCTCTTGGGTCGACCAAAGCATACCAATTGTAGAGTTTGCCATATAGTTTCCCATTTTCCGGGTCATTATTGTAATAGCACCAGGCACCGGTTGTCAATTCATCCCACTCGTCAGTATCAGTTACCTCAGGAATAGGATCTCCGTTCCGGTAAGTATCTACATTGAGGTTGTCTGCCATCCATATTTGCTGACCTATTTTGACTGCTTTGATTTCCATTGTCGGAGCAATTTGTAGTTTAACACATTTTCGTAAGGCTATAATAGGGTTATGTAAGCCAAAAAACAATAGCTATTTGATGGTATATGTTGCCTCCATATCTTTGCTTAACTATTCTGTTCCCATAAATCTATCGATCTCAGCTATACACTTCAGGTAGTTTTGACTATTGAGCTGTTCAGCCAATTGAATATAGGTACCCAGCGCCCGTTGGAAATCAATAAAACTATTCTTTTCTCCCAATCCAATGTTTCGAAGGTTTGCCAATAACATTGTTTCCTGGTTTGAAATCTTTTCCTGGAGCGAATAGGCTTCATTGAGCATGTAAACCAGTTCAAAATCAGTTGATGACAAGACGGAAGAGTTCAGGCTGGTTTTCCAGGCAACATCAGGGAGGCTATAGAGCTCAATACCAATATTCAGTCGGCCTCTTGAAATGATCAGGTCTGGGAATCTCATCCTTAGGGAATCGAATTCGGCACTACTACCCACAAACCACATGTCCTTATCCAGCTTTGGCACATAGGTTTCAAGGCCTAAAAGCTGCCTTCTATTCAGGTCAATTAAGGTATCGAGTGAAAGGCTATTCTTTACTATTTCGCTCCTGATATTCTGCAGGGCTACCTTGGCGATCTTTCTTTCCTTATTTTCAATGGCCCAGCTGTTAAGCCAAAAAGCTATAATTACACCAATTACCACACTTACAAAACCGACGGAATGGTTTAACCAGTCGATTTTCCTCTTGTCAGTTTTTTTTCTTTTTGCCATCGCAATCAAAAAATCTTTTCTAAATCTATCCACATTGCGAGTAGAATGCAATCCTAATTCAGCCCTAACACGGCTACCAAAAGTTATAAACGAAAAACCCGACCAAATGGCCGGGTCTTTTTAATACCGGAATTCTTCATTCATACACCTGCTTATTCCGGTCTTGCGGATATAACGTAGCCAGAAGGTATTTCTTTATCTGGCAGATTAAACATTTCTTTTACAGCATTATAGTCACTGTAGTCCATTCTTCCTGTAAACTGTCCGGGCACCACTACTACCCTGGCCAACCAGTTATCCAGGAACTGAGAACCCAGATTGTCGAGGTTAAAGTCTGCGTCGAGAAACAGCCTTGTATCAAATTTCGTGAAGTCAAAATTGTATTGCAGGAAACCGAATTCGGTGATCATCGACTGAGGAAGCATGCGCCATATCTCAGTATCGCCATCTTTATCCCATAACATGTATACCAGAACTACATCAGAGTCAAGTGCCGTAAATCCATTAGGATACTCCAGCAACACGCTGTAGTCTGGCGTTTCAAAGTCTAAAACATATTCAAATACGAAGGCTTCTTGGCCATCGGCACCGTCTGCTCCATCGAAGCCATCAAACCCCTGAGGGCCAGGAGGGCCCTCAGGACCCACACATGATTGAGCAAATAATAGTATAAGAGCAAATGCTGAATAAATGAGCTTTTTCATATCGTTAGATTTTTTGATTCATAGCGGAGTTAAGCCAAAGATTGTTCCAAAAAATATTTTCAGTGCCACCCCGAGTCAGCATTAGACCCTCATATTTCGTGAAAAAACATAGCTATTTTGATGCAATGGGCCTTTTCAAGGAGTGAAAAAAAGTTTAAATATTTTGATTCAACGTAATTTCGGATGATCACCAATGACTACCACTCAATAGAACCACAGCGAAATAAGCTGATCATTTGTCTTAGCAAAGGCCCATATTGATTCGATGCAACAGACACTAAAAGAAGTCATTGGTCTTCTTTGACCACTGCTTTCTATTTCGATTCTATACCTTTGTCATGTTCAATTAGCACTGTTTTTTTTATGAGGCTTTCCACCCGACTGAAGTTCTCGCCATTTTATGCAGTTTCCTACTTGCCATTCAGGGTATTGTACGCTTTATCAGATTTGACCTACTTTTTTGTCTACTACGTGCTGAAATACAGACGTGAAATTGTGAAATCGAACCTGGAGGCCTCCTTTCCAGATAAACCCAAAACCGATTTATTGGCCATCGAAAAAGCATTTTACAGACACTTCTGCGATAGCTTTGCAGAGACACTGAAAGGCCTATCAATGGATGAGAGGGACTTTAAGTCGCGCATGATTGTGAAAAACGCCAACGTTGTGGAAAAACTATTTGCCAGCGGAAAGAGCGCTATCCTATATGCCGGTCATTACGGGAATTGGGAATGGATTTCTATCCTTCCATTAACCCTTTCGCATCAAATGACCTCTTTCTATCAGCCTTTGGGAAACAGCTACTTCAACGAGCTAATGAAAATCATCAGAGAAAGATTCGGCATTAAATGTATTGAATCAAAAAAAGGCTTCAAGTCGATTCTTGAATTTGAACGCAGGAATATATTGACGCTCAATTTGATGATTGGAGATCAAAGTCCCAGAAGGAAAAGTGCCAAGCATTGGACCAGCTTTCTTCATCAGGACACTGCATTTCTCGTAGGTGCTGCAAAAATTGCCCAAAAGAGTCATCAGGCAATGGTTTTTCCACTGGTGCGAAAAGTAAAAAGAGGATTCTACGAAATAGAATTTCAACTGATAACTACTTCAACCAATGAACTCGAAGAAGGTGCCGCTATCGACAAATTTGCGCAGCTATTGGAAAATGCCATCGAAGAAGCACCTGAGTTTTGGCTTTGGAGTCATAAAAGGTGGAAGCTCAAAAAGGAAACCGCCATATAGGTTCCTGGTATTCTGGTAAAAAAAAAAGCCACTCCTGTCATTTCAGAAATGGCCTCCAGGTGCACAAAAACTAGCTTGACTTTACTCGTGTCGTAACGATTTCACAGGATTCATCCGGGCGGTGCTGATGCTATGCCATGCCACAGTAAGAAAAGCAACTACCACGACTGCCGCTCCAGTGATGAAGAAATACATCACATTTAAGTTAATATGGTAAGCGAAATTATCCAGCCAACCAGACATAAAATACCATCCAAATGGCCAGGCGATGGCATTGGCAATGAGTACCAGCTTCAGGAAGTCCCACGATAGCAACCTGACCAATCCACTAACGTCGGCGCCCAGCGTTTTTCTGATACCAATTTCTTTTGTGCGCTTTTCTATCATATAATTGGTGAGGCCAAAAAGGCCTAATACGCCTATCACTACTGATAACAACGTAAATAAGATGAGGATGCTGGCCTGTCGTTGCTCGGTATCGTAAAGTCGCTGAAGCTCAGCGTCCAGGTAACTAAATTCAAAAGGTGCATCCGCAAAAAAGTTCATCCAGGTCTCTTTGAGATGTTTGATACCGGTCTCGTCATGGACATTGTTAATACGAATGTACACGTATCGATCTTGCCAGGGACTGACAAAAAAGAAAAGAGGGTCAATTTTGGTCCGCAATGAGTTGAAATGAAAATCTTTCATGACGCCAAGTATTTTTGCCGAAACTTCATCCCGATGAAGCGTTTGACCAACAGCCTCGTCGGCGGTCCACCCCAATGAGCGGACAAGTGCCTCATTCACTAGCACATGATCGTTGACCGGTTCCTGAGTACTGTCATTGAGCATCATCGACGTGCGATTGAAACTCTCTCCGGCTAATAGCTCGATGCCAAGGGCTTCCACCATTTTATCGTCAGTAGTGAAGCCAAGCGTTCGAACCCCCTCGATAGGGTCCATTCCATCACTATATGTCGACCAGGTCGCCAGTACGCTTCCCATCATGGCAGAGCCCCGGCTTACTTCGCCAATGGCTGCGTTCTGCTTTAACTCACCGCTAAACGCATCAAACTTGTCGAACATCTTCCTATTGGCAAACGGCACTACAATTACCTGCTCAGAACGATATCCCAAATCGGTGCTATTGGTGAAGTTGAGTTGCTGATAAATAACAAGTGTCCCAAGAATCAAAAAGATGGATATACTGAACTGAAAGATCACGAGAACCTTTCGAAACAGGTCTCCCGCTTTCCCAGAGTTTGCGATCCCTTTCAGAACTTTTACTGGAATAAAACGGGACAAGTAAAGGGCAGGGTAGCTTCCGGCAATAAGAGTAATCGCTATAACTACTCCTCCCAGCAGCCCAATCCACGCCGGATTATCAAAATAACTGATTGAAATACGCTGGCCGATAAGCTCATTAAATGCGGGCAAGGTAAATTCAGTGATGCCCACCGCAAGTAAAACAGCAGAAAGTGTAATCATGAGGGTTTCTCCATAGAACTGCATGATGATGTGGCTCCTGACGGCCCCCATCACTTTTCTGATCCCTACCTCACGGGCTCTTTTTTCAGATCGTGCTGTGGTGAGATTAATATAGTTAACGCAGGCGACCAACAAAATAAAAATTCCGATCAATGAGAACGCCCATGTGTTTGATATGTTCCCTCTCTGTCCTATATCCGCCTGAATACTATTGTCCATATAAACCGATTCAACAGGTTGTAATTCAAAAGCAATAGACATACCCCCCGCAGTCAATTGATCCCCAATTTCCCGCTCCACAATGGCATTCATTTGAGTTCTTACAGATTCGTCGTCAACCGCCTGGTCAAGCTTCAGGTAGGTGATATAGTTCATTGGAAACCAGCTCTCCGTACTATTCATATCGTGAAAAGCACAGATGAAACTAAATTGCAAATGGCTATTGGCTGGAGGGTCGGCCACCACCCCTGTCACCTTCTTTTCGCTGCTGTTGTTGATCCTCAAAGTTTTACCTAGAGGACTTCCCTCCGGGAAATACTTTTTTGCCATTGAAGCAGTGATGACAATGGAAGAAGGGTCTTTCAGTACCTCAGCAGGATCACCCTCCAGCAGATTGAATGAGAACACTTTAAAAAAACTGGAGTCAGCATAGGAGAAGCTTTTCTCCAGAAATACCCTTTCTCCTTCACTTACTATTGTGGGTTTAAAAACTCCTACCTCTGCATACCGACAAAACATCTGCACGCCTGGAATTTCTCTTTTGGCAACTGGCCCCACAATACTTCCTGAAACGGCTAATCGCCCGGCCTCCTCCCCCATCTTTCCAGCCGTCACAACCCGAAAAATCTGTTCTTTGTCTTTCAGGAACTTGTCATAGCCAAGTTCATGCGACACGAAAAGAAAAATAAGCAGGCAGCTAGCCACGCCGGAAGCTAGTCCGAAAATATTCAAGAGGGAATAGAACTTGTTTTTCCAAAAACTTCTGAAGGCTATTGTTAAGTAACTTTTGAACATAGTTATGAGGTTGTTCGGTGTATGCCATCCATATAGACAAATAGCTTACCAAAATATAAATATCGAAATTTAGCTCCAAAGGCACTTTTCCACCCTGTGCTCAACCAACAAACGTCCGCCAGCGAACACCCCCGACCGAACTGTATACAACTTATGTTTAAAAACAGTAAATTAGTTGAAAACTAATGCCACATGTCTGAGGGTTTTCACAATGTCAATATCCGGCCTTTGCTTGAACAGCTCGAGGAAGTGATTTTTGAGTCCAATGAAACTTTTGGGGTATTGTCTCAGAAGCAAATGGTTTGGAAGCCACTAAAATCTCAGTGGAGTATCCGTGAATGCCTCGACCATATCATGACAACCAATGCGTCGTATGCGCCTCAATTCGATCGTATTTTATCTGGGAGTTACCATCCTACTTTCTGGCAAAAGATGCCTCGTGCCTGGCACAACTTCTGGGGGCAAAAATTGGTCGAGCACCTTGGTCCAGAAGTACGAAGAAAATCAAAAACACCAGGTATTTTCAAACCATCCGCGGGCCGGCTTAATCAACATATTGCTAGAGATTTTATCTCCAGCTTGAAACTTCTTTCAGAAAAGATCGCTTCGCTGGATGTGGTTGATCATACCGCAGTGATCATTACCTCTCCCGCTTCTAAAATAGTGACATACTCTCTCTATGATACGCTGGAAATAATAGTGGGACATACCCGACGCCATGTGAATCAAGCAAAAAATTTGATGGGCCTGCCTGGGTTCCCAAACTCATAACCACAAGAGAAATGAGATCAATCTCTGTTCATTAGCGACCAAAAACTGTCTGGCGAACAAAGAGTATTAAAAGTTAAATTCGGCTGGCTTCTGATAACTAATATTTTTATATATTGGCCCAAAAACCAACCAATATTCTTATGAACAATTTACTTTATATCGTTGCCGTTGTATGCGCCATTTGGGTCATCTACGATGTTTGGGCTAATCGGAAGTCTATGAAATCTGGCACCAAAATTATTTGGACCATTTGCGCACTTTTCTTTAGCATCATCACAGCCATCGTGTATGCGGTGATAGGCAGAAAATAAAGCTACAAGGAATGAGCAATACTGACAAAGCTACAGTATTGCTCGTTTTTCATCCTTTTCTCCAGGAATTTACTTGCTTTATGTTGCTCTTTTAAAATATCGATAGTTAGCTTTCGGAAGTAAATACGTTGCCATAAAGCAATTTGTAGGCTTGAAGAGAAAAACACTTAACGTTATCAATTGGGCCTCGCTTATTGTAAGCATTGGCGGACTACTGCTTTTAATTGCTGACGTCGGATTCCCCTACAACGATACGTTTGAACAGCATATCCATTTTTGGCTACCATTGCTTGCAGGACTTCTTTTTGGATTGATTGCGGCAGGTAGTTTTGTCGCCTGGCTGCTAGATCCAATCAGGGTTAGGTCAAGGATACTTGAAGTATTTTTGGGTGCCTACATGCTGGCTTATGTACTTGTATCTTTCAACCCTCACTGGTTCCCTTCGCTAAGCTTTTTCACGCACAAATACACAGGCTATTGGGGCTGCTTTTTTATCTTTATCATAGAATTTTCCAGGAGAACTTCTTCCATTTACAGGCTATCCAAGAACCCAGCAAATATCTTCATTTTCAGCTTTGCGCTACTGGTGCTAATAGGAAGTGGCTTACTTATGCTCCCCACGGCTACCTACGAGGGCATCGGGTTCACCGACGCCCTATTCACTTCTACCAGCGCCGTGTGCGTTACTGGTTTAATTGTGGTGGACACAGGCACCTATTTCACCACGTTTGGTCAGCTTGTAATTCTTGGACTTATACAAATAGGAGGCATTGGCATATTGACGTTTACCAGCTTTTTCAGCCTCTTTTTTAAGGGGGGCTTCAGCATCCAAAACCAGCTATTCCTCAAGGATGTAACCAATACCAACCGGCTTGCAGAGGTAAGTGGCATTGTAAAGACAATAATTGGCTTTACGCTACTCGTAGAACTCGTGGGTGCCACCTTTATTTTCACACAGCTCGACAGCGCAGTGATTCCGGGCGTATGGGACAGGGTGTTTTTTTCCGGATTCCATTCCGTTTCAGCCTTTTGCAATGCAGGTTTTTCTACGCTGAGCAATAGCTTCTACGACTTGAACTATCGGTTCAACTATTCGTTGCATTTGATGCTTGCTTTTCTGTTTATTTTCGGAGGCCTTGGTTTTCCGATCGTTTTCAGCTTTGTGGGCTATATGAGAGAGTCCATCAAATCGTTCGTTTCCAGGGTATTGAAGAGAAGAACAATTTATCGACTCCCAATCACGGTCAATGCGCATACCCAAATTGTATTGATCACTACTGCTGTACTAATCGTTGTCGGTACGGTACTGTTCTATATTTTTGAGTATGACAATACACTGAAAGAACACAGCGCTTTTGGTAAATGGGTGACTGCTTTTTTTGGAGGTGTTACGCCTCGCACCGCAGGTTTCAATACGATCGACAATGCAGCGCTCAAGGTGCATACAGTGATGATCATGTTGTTGCTGATGTGGATTGGTGCGTCGCCAGGATCTACCGGTGGCGGCATCAAGACAACAACTATATTCGTAGCCACACTTAATTTCCTCAGCCTGGCACGCAGCAAAGACAGGGTGGAGTTCGGAAAGCGGGAAATCTCCAACAAATCAGTACGGCGGGCATTTGCCATCATTTCTTTGTCATTGATCTTCATTGGCACGGCTACCTTCATGATTACCATGTTGGACCCGGAGCTACCGTTTATTCAGGTAGCCTTTGAATGTTTTTCAGCCTATAGCACAGTCGGGCTGAGCATGGGCATTACTTCCAGTTTAAGTATGGGAAGTCGTCTGGTGCTGATCTTAATGATGTTCATTGGGCGTGTTGGAGCGCTTACGCTATTGGTTGGCATGTTGAGAAAGGTGCATACCTTGAGGTATCGCTATCCAAATGAAGAATTGTTTATAAATTAGGTTTTATGAAGTACATAGTTTTTGGTTTGGGAAATTTCGGCAGCAGCCTGTCCACTACGCTTACAGCCATGGGGCATGAAGTAATTGGCGTTGACAAACGAATGGAAAAGGTGGAACTCCACAAGGACGACATCACCCATACCATCTGCCTCGACTCAACAGATATTCAAGCTGTAAGCTCTTTACCAATTGTTGATGCTGATACGGTGATTGTGGCCATTGGCGAAGATGAAGGCTCGTCCATCATGACTACCGCCCTACTAAAGCAGTTAAAAGCTAAAAGAATCATAGGCCGGGCGGTAAGTGAGCTTCAAACAACAGTCATGGAAGCCATGGGCATTCATGAGATCAGTAGACCAGAGCAAACCTCTGCCATCAGACTGGCAAAGAGGCTAAATTTCAGGGGCGTGGTCGACTCGTTTGAGCTCTCAAACAAACACAATATCGTCGAGTTAAAGTGCCCGCCGAAGTACGAAGGCAAGACTTTGAAAGAGGTAGACTTCAGGAAGAAATACAATATCACGGTGCTCACTACGATCAAAGAAGCTGAAGGCAATAAGGACGGTAAAATTTCTGGTGTAGCTACAGCAGAGACCCTTTTGGAAGAAGGAGATACGCTGGTAATTTTTGGTTCTTTGAACGACCTGAGAGAAATGCTGGATGATAGTGAGTAAAACGGGGAAATTAGCGGACCAATAATGGTCCGCCTATCTTCAAACACTGGCTAAAAAGGGAGCCTTAGCATGTAATGAATTATCAGTCAATTGATCTGCCACAAAATGAGCCAGGTCTGTGGCACTTACGACTTCTCCAGGGCAATTCTCCAGGCTTACCTTAACTTCACGTCTTGCATTAGTAAGCTCAATCATCGGAAGTCGCACAAGTGTCCAATCGATATCGCTATTTGTCAGGAACTCGTATTCCACCTGCTTGTCTGCGGTAGTCTTTGGATAGTTGGCTCGCATCCAATCAGTGGCCATTTTCACTTTCTCATTCTTGTTATCGGATGGAGTATCCACATTAAGCCCTGTCAGACTGATATATCTTCGTAAGTTGTATATACCCATTGCCTCGACAATATTTCGTGTGGCCTGACTGAATATCGATTCCTCATTCCTTGGCTGCCCAATGGCACTCACTATAGCATCACACTCTTGCATCACTGAAACAACTGCGAAAGGATCTCTTACATCGCCTTTAATAGGTTCGACGCTGGAATGATTTAATTGAAATTTCTCAGGAAACCTTAGAAGAAGCTTAAGTCGGTAGCCTCTATTGAGCAGCTCTTGTACGATATACTTGCCTGCCTTACCGGTGCCTCCGATAACGGCTATTTTTGATGTGTTTTTCATTTTACTCTTGATAAAATATGACAATAGTTAATTATTTGGTTTTGCCAGAAAGGCAAAACGATTATGCAGAATTGTTCTTCTGCGAAAGCGATGTCAATATTTTGTCAGGAGATTTTAATAGGTCGAAGATAATGTATTCTTTAGAATTAACCTGGCCTGTAAATAAGCCCCAGGCTGGCCTGATATATTTCCGGAAAAAAAGTATTTCGCAAAGAAGCTTGTTGTTGTTGCCTGATAGGAATGGCTGGGTTTTCCAAATTTGAGCGGTAATAGCCACCATTCAGTAGGGTAATCGGAACCACAAAATCGAGGTATAGTTTGTCGCTAACTGCATAGAAAAGACCGGGCTTAACAGCTAGGGTAATAGTGGATTCATAAGTGCTAAACTGAAATTCAGAGGAGGATCTGGGCGTGTTGCCTGAAAAACTATTGTTCAATGTTGCCTTCGCTCCAATTTTGAACTTTAGCCTCGCATCAGGTTTGCCCTTGATAAATCCGTACTCAAAAAACGGAGCAACAGCCGTTTCATAATTACTGAAGGTGGGACCAGAAGTGAATTTATCTTTAGAGACCTTCAACGCATCAAAACCCACTTCGAAATATCTGTTTTCTTTAAAAAAATAAACAAGAGATGGGGTATTTGCCGCGAACCTGGAGCTGGTGCTTTCGTTGGCTTTCTTGTGAGTATAGGTCGCTGCAGCTTTAATACCCATTTGCGCAGCGGTCAAATGAGATCCAAGAATCGCCAAAAGTAGTAGAATGGAAGGTTTCATAGGATTTTTAGTATTACCAACGACCCATTTATCATTTTCCGTATTGAATAAAAATAATCTTTAAATGAAAAATCATCCAATGGTCTTTCCGACACCTTTAGTTATTTCTAAAATGCCTGTTTCAATCCTTCAAATAATCGTTCCCTAAAAGCAAAACCCTGGAATGAATTCCAAGCTGTTCATAAAACCGTGCAGATGGTCTCGATCAATTAGTATTTTTGGACTTAAATCGCTAGTCAATTATTGTAAGGTGTTTTCGACGAATGGCCTTAGTTTAAGGCCTTTAAATCCTCCATTCCTCAAAAAATCAAATACTCATCTCCTAATTCCAGACTTCTTTCACCTTGGCTTCTAAATATTTCAGCGTCGCCGGTCCTTCTTGAGAGAAATCATCCCAGCGTGCTTCGATCACAATTTTATCTTTGAAGCCGATTGCCTTCATTGCCTGCAGATAAGGAACCACTTCGTCGCCCGCCGTGCCCGGAGGATCTCTGTCAGCCTTTTCCGCTATATCACAATGGAAAGTAATGCCTTCTCCCAATTCTATCATCGACGGTGGGTCACCGTCCATCAGCATATGATAGATGTCCACACAAGCCATCAAATTCGGCTCATCCACCCGCTTTACCACACTCACCACCTCATCAAAGCCATTCAGAAAGTTGGCTTCGGTCTTGTTGAGGTTTTCTACAGTCAGTAGAATGTCATACTTCTGCGCTTGAATAGCCACTTTTTTGGCGATGTATACAAACTGATCAACCGCCTTCTCATATTCAAAGCCTTCTGGCAATCGCCGGGAACCGCCACTCCCCCATACCACCAAATTGACACCAATTTGCTGGCAACGCTGAAACACTACCTCGGTATAGGCCAGAATGGCCTCTTCATTCACCTCGGGACCGATGACCTCTAAGTTGCCTGGCAAAAAGTAATTGACTGCAAAAAGATTGGTCTTCAACTTTTTAATGAGCTTTACATTCTTCGCGAACTGGACTTCGGCAACCTTTTGTGGGCTGATAATTTTATCCACTTTTTCTACAAAAAAATTGTAGCCAGCCACTTGTAAAAGCGCATCATCTTCCATGTCCCAAGCGACAGCAATGGTAGGTCTTTGGGCAAGAACTGCTGCAGAGCAGCCAAGAAGTATTAAAGCAAAAAAGGTAGTTCTCATAAAGGGCTAGTTAAGCAGGAATTTTCATTGCTTCCTTGCGTCCGAAAGCGTAACTTAAACTTAACCATTTATTGCCACTCTCTCAAAATACAATCTGTACCTTCACACTAACCGACCACCCTATGAAACACCTTTCCACCATCTGTCTCTGTTTATTCATTTTTGCTGTTGCCTGCTCGCCGCAAGGAGACAAACCTCATATCAGAATATCGCCGATTAATGGGCCAGCGCCCTACACAAGTCTGGACCTCAACAACGACGCCTCTTCCTTTCAATTTGCTATCGTCACCGACCGCACAGGTGGGCACCGCGACGGCGTGTTTGAGGAGGGCATCAGCAAACTCAATTTGCTGCAGCCGGAGTTCGTCATGAGTGTGGGCGACTTTATAGAAGGTTATACTGAAGACGAGGCCAGATTGGATGCTGAGTGGACGGAGTTCAATGGCTTTATCGATTCTCTTTCTGTGCCGTTTTTTTATGTGCCAGGCAACCACGACATCACCAACAAAGTGATGTATGACAAGTACAAAGCCATATTTGGGAAAGACTACTACTATTTCATTTACAAAGGTGTGCTCTTCTTGTGTTTGAACTCTGAAGATAACTACAGAGGCTCGGGCAAGGGCACCATTGGTGACGAGCAATATGCATGGATCGAGAAAGTCCTAGCCGAGAATACAGATGCAAAATGGACCCTGGTGTTTATGCACCAGCCACTTTGGGCGCAGAAGGAGGAAACCCTCCGCTGGCCTGAAGTCGAAAAACTGCTGGAACCACGTAAGCACACCGTTTATGTCGGACACCACCATAGTTATGTCAAATATGAACGAAACAATGGCAAATACTTTGTGCTGGCAACAACGGGCGGAGGCAGCCAACTCAGAGGTCCACGATTTGGGGAGTTTGACCATGTGGTGTGGATTACCATGACGGAAAACGGCCCAATAATGGCGAATTTAGCACTTTCAGGCATTTGGGACGAAAATGTGGTCACGGAACAGTCGACTAACTATTTCAGACCCTTATTCAACGGGCAGCCGGTAAAGATATCACCAATGTTTACTGACGACGTCAGCTTTTCTAAAGGTACCACCGAGATTCGCCTAACCAATGACAGCGATGCACCGATGAAGGTTTCGTTTGAAATGGCCGCCAACAAAGACCTCCAGAGCAGTATCATAAGCAAAAGTCTGACTATTGCACCCAATTCAGTAGAGCTGCTCCCACTAACGCTAACAGCATCAGACGTGCCGGTGGCCCAGCTTGAGGCAATGGCTGTGAAAGGGACAGTTACATTTAGTGGCGAGGGCATGGCCGACATCACAATGGACGTGAATCAAAATGCCCGTCCGGTGAAGAAAAAGTACCTGAGCAAAACAGCCTCTAAGACAGTAGACGGCGACTTAAGCGACTGGAGTAGCCTTCCCTACTCGGAAACGGAGTTATATACCGAAGCCAACCCCTTCTCTCACAAAGGTGGCAAGGCTGATGGCTCTTTTCGATTCGGTCTTAGCTACGACGACCAGTTTCTTTACATTGGAGCTGAAGTAATCGACGACGAACTCTTGGCAATAGCCTCTTCACGCCCCTACAATCAGGACGCCTTCCAGGTAATAATTGACGGCCGTAGCGAAAACATCAGCTCTTCCGGAACCAGCCGTTCCGGAGCATTGTATCTAGGCATGAGTCCCTATGTGGATGGCACTGACAATACCACGCCATTTAGCAGCGGTAACAAGCCGGAAGGAACGATTGGTGTAACCAGAAAAACAGAAAAAGGCTACATTACCGAGCTGGCCATTCCTCTAAGCTACCTCAATGATCAGCAAGGTGGCAACTGGAAAACGGCCCGGATCAATGTAGGCATCAACGATTTTGACAACGACTTCAGCCACCGCACTAAGCTATGGTGGCAGCCTGACTGGGAGGGAACCCGCAACTTCCCGGGATCAGGGACCTTCTTTAAGAAATAAACACGGTTAATAATTGGATGAGGAAAGAGCCTGCGGAAACGTGGGCTTTTTTTGCTTATGTCCGACCATTTGGAATTGAGTCCTAACAGACCCTTGTATCTACCATTAACGTTTTTAGTGTCAATGTTTCCAAACTATTATGCGATATTTGCTGAGCAATACCTGCTTAAACACTCAATACGTTGCGAATTCAATTCACGCTGCTTGCTTTGGGCCTGTCGCTTCAGCTATTTTCTCAAAATCAGCTGTTGGGGCTTGTCGTAGATGCCTCTTCTCAAAAACCCATTTCTTACGTCAACGTTGGAGTATTTGACAAAAATATAGGTACTGTATCCGATGCCAAAGGTTCATTTTCTCTGAATTTAGACGGAATTGTTCCGGTCGACACGATCGTGTTTTCTATTGTCGGCTATAAAAAGATCGCATACCCACTCCATGAATTGCTAAGAGAATCACCATTGAAAATACATTTAAAGGAAGACATCGTCAAATTGAGCGAAGTGGTTGTCGAGATAGACCCTTCAAACAGCAAAATACTGGGGGTAGAGAAAGTCTCAGGCAAAAGATTTGGCTTTATTGGCGGCATAGGAGCAGGTGCTGAAATATCTCGCAAAATGGTGGTCTCCAAGCCGTCTATCTTACAAACAGCATCTATCTATGTGCGAAACAGAGCCCAGGGCCCTTTCAAGTTGCGGCTCAATGTATACACGGTGAATAGGAAGGGTGGTGTTCCAGGGCAGTCATTACTCACTCATTCAATTGTACTCGAATCAGACCTTAAAGAAGGGTGGTTGACTTACGATTTCGAAGAACCTTTAGTCATTGATGAGCCATTTTATATTTCCTACGAATGGGTGGAAGCGGATATCCAAAACCCGATGATTGCTTTGAGAGGCAACAGCCCTAATTCGAGGGTCAAGGTGCGACCAGTGAGTATGGGAAGGTGGATCATGAGCGGAAACTTCGATTTTGCTATTCAGTGCGAAGTCATGTACGAGTAAAATCCCTCCTGAGCTAGTCATTTTTTCAGGTAATTTTCAGCTTTTACTTTCGTATGCTAAAAAGACTCATTATCCCCGGCTTTATCATCATCTTATGTGAATGGGCCATTTTTCAGTGGGCAAAAGGGGAATCCCCATACATTGATTTTCAATTCCAGCTCGCGGCGCGCTACTCTGCAAGGGTTTCTTTTTTGCTGTTTGTTGGAATACTTTGCTGGACAGGCATAAAAGGCGTCAAGCACATTTATCTGAATGAGAAAAACAGGATACTCTTTGTTTCCCTTCTCTTCTTGCTGGCACTCAACCACCTCATCCATTTCTATTTCCTATCGATGAACTTTGAGGTGAGGGGCATGGATTTGCGTGAATTCAAAAACTTACCAGGCGCTGTTGCCTACATTGTACTCACCCTCTCTCCGTTCTTCCTTTGGAACAAACAAGAGCTGACCAGAAGCCGTTATCAAATCATTTTGGTCGGTTTTACCCTGGTCACTCTCCTTTTTATTGGTACGTACATCAAGCGACTCAATCAGGAACTGGAGATTCCGATTTCTTCCTATTTACTGATTGGTAATCTCGCCGTACTGTCGGCCTTGGTAGTTGTCAATATTCTCCGGATTTTCACCGAAAATCGCAAAAATGCCTAAGTTTCAAAACTCATTAGACTTAGTCACATAAATACTTTCTGAAAGTATGAAATAATTGTTTCTATGTTTTCAGCGAGTGGCTCTTTGGTTCGTGTGGGTGTCTTCACCCACCCACTTCGCCTACTTTCGATAATCGAGTGCTGGTTGCCTATCTCCCAACAGCGCCTCGTATTTGAAATCGGGGCCCCGCCGCTCGTTAAACTCCTTGCGGGCTTCTTCAAGAATCGTCGGTTTTTTATAAATGTCAATTGCCGTTGCTGCGATTGTTTTGGCCGCTATCATCATCCCTTTATAGCCGATGGGCGTGCCGCCAGCCGCTACTGCCTGCCAGCTATGCGCCGAAGTGCCTGGCACCCAGGTGGCTGCTGTCATTGCCATAGTAGGCACCAACCAGCTTACATCACCTGTGTCGGCTGAAGCCTTTCCGTGGGTCAACTTCATGGGCTGAACAACAGCAGCGCTTTCTACAGGCTTAGCGGCTGATCCCAGACTTGGCTTGATGGTTTCGGCAAATTTGAGGTCTTCAGGTGAATAAATCACTCCTCCTATTTTTTCGAGATTGCTATGCATAAGGGTGGCCAGGGTTTCGTTGGGCAGCCGATCGTAGGTTCCTCCAATGATCTCGTAGCTCATTTCAGTTCCTGTACCATGAGCGGCGCCCTCTGCAGCCTGAATGATCCGATTCCAAACAGACTTAAGCTCTTCCCTGTCGCTATGGCGAATCACATAGTATACCTCGGCATCAGCTGGCACAATATTGGGAGCATCTCCGCCTTTCGTAATCACATAATGTATCCTTGTAGGCTCGGTGGTATGCTCCCTGAGTAAGTTGACCATATAGTTCATTGATTCAACAGCATCCAGTGCAGAGCGACCACGTTCAGGTGCCGCGGCGGCATGCGATGAATAGCCCTTGAACATGAATTTGGCTGAAATGGTAGCCAGGTTAGTGCTTGGGTTGGCGGTATTGGCATCACCTGCGTGCCAACTAAGTACTACGTCAGTATCATCGAACAAGCCTGCTCTCACCATATACACTTTTCCGGAACCGCCTTCTTCGGCTGGTGTGCCATAAAACCGAACAGTACCCTGAGTACCCGAGCTTTTTAGCCATTCTTTCACGGCAACAGCAGCAGCTACGGAACCGGTTCCAAACAAATGATGGCCGCAAGCCTGACCAGGAGCGCCAGCTATCCTGGCTTCTTTCGTAGGTCTTGCCTTCTGCGACATGCCAGGTAATGCATCGAATTCCCCAAGAATGCCAATCACCGGCTTGCCGGAGCCGAAAGTAGCCGTGAAGGCAGTCGGAATGCCAGCAACACCTTTTTCGACCTTAAATCCTTCTTTCTCCAGCTCACTTTGCAACAGCGCCGAGCTGTTTTCCTCCAGATAACCTAATTCCGGTTCTTCCCAAAGCTTTCTAGCCACTTCAGTGTAGTGCGGGTACTTTGTGTCGAGCGCTTTCAAAGCAACGTCTTTGTCTTTTTGAGCCAAAGCAGGGTTGGAAAAAAGGTTTGATGCAAGTACAGTAAGCAGAAACAATTTGAAAAATGAGCCTGAGCTCAAATGCACACGGTTCTTCATGATAAGATTGTTTGATGTTGGAAATTGGGGCTGAAAGAATGGAGCTTAGCCCCAATGATCATCTAATAGTTAAAACTAGGAAAATCTATTTCATAGTTTTAACCGCTAGGCGCTCGTTATCGCCTCATATCAAAAATGGAAATAGTATTTACGAACCAACGGACCTTAAATAACTAATGAGCGTTCTAAATTTACAAAAGCTTTCGACCCAGCGAAAATTTAGACTTTCCATCCCAAACACCTGTTAATTAAATGAAGTATTTTGAACGTTGCCTTCTTATTGCGCTACTTTTCTTCGCTACCAAAATATCAGCACAAAACAATTCCATCACCGTCTCCGGATCGGTCATTGACAAGGCGTCACTTTCTTCGCTTTCTTATGTGAGTGTGATCCTCAAGGCTGAAGCAGATGCAGCTTTTGTGTCTGGAACAATCACTAACGACGAAGGACTTTATGTGCTTACCAATGTAAAGCCTGGCAAATACATGCTTGAAGCGTCCTATGTGGGTTATATTCCGGTGCAGCAAGCCCTTTTCGTAGGTAGCTTGAGCAAGTTTTTGGAAGTACCTGCCCTTGAACTTGCCGAGGATGTCACCACACTCAGCGAAGTGGTGGTCACTGGTCAGCAGGATGCCGTGAGTGAAAAGCTCGACAAAAAAACATTCACTGTAGCCGACAACGTGAGTCAGGCCGGGGGCTCCGTGCTGCAAGCCATGCAAAACCTGCCCGGCGTAACTGTGCAGGATGGTAAGGTGCTTTTGAGAGGTAACGACAGAGTTGCTGTACTGATCGATGGCAAACAAACTGCGCTTACCGGATTCGGCTCGCAATCAGGTTTGGACAACCTACCTGCATCGGCCATTGAGAAAATTGAAATCATCAACAACCCTTCGTCTAAGTACGACGCCAATGGCAATGCAGGCATCATCAACATCATTTATAAAAAAGACAAGCAGGAAGGCTTTAATGGGAAAGTGGGTGTTTCCTCAGGTTTAGGAGCACTTTGGGTGAAAAACGAAAACCTGCCCACTATTCGCCCTCAATACCAGGCGACACCTAAGATCAACCCATCCATCTCCCTCAATTACAAGAAAAATAAGGTCAACACCTTCTTACAGGCAGACAACCTATATACACATACACTCAATAAGAACGAGTTTGTCACCAGGACCTACGACGATGGAACCGTCATCTACAACCAGACAAAGCGAAACAGAGATACCAACTTATTCTCAGGAAAAACTGGCATGGACTGGTCAATTGACGACGCCAACAGCCTCACCGTTTCTGGCTTTTTCAGCAGTGAAAAAATTCTTGATCGTGGTGACGAGCCTTTCTTTGAAGGAGACCTAAGCAACCGCTACAGGCTTTGGGAGTTTTTGGAAGATGAGCTAAAAACGACCGTAATGGCTACCGCCGCTTACCAGCACAAATACAAGCAACCAGGGCGATTACTGAATATCGGTTTCAACTACACCTACCACAGGGAAAATGAACAGTACTTCTTCGATAATATTTTGCCTGAGTCAACCGGCAGAGATGCATTCAAACTCATTTCTGACGAACATGTGGCTGACTTCAACCTGGACTACGTGCAGCCTTTGGCCTACGGTCGTTTCGAGACAGGCCTTAAGTTCAGAAGAAGGATGATCCCCACCAATATGCAGTTCTTCCCAGGGCTCAACTCCCCTATCGATTCAGCCGCTGGTGGCTGGGCCGACTACGGAGAGGTGATCCCGGCGGTGTATGGCAACTATGTGTTCGAAAACGAAAAATATGAAGTTGAAGCCGGCGTGCGGGTGGAATATGTCAAGATTGACTACAAAGTAAACCCTGATCATCCTACCTACAAAAGTAGCGGCTATAACTACACTCAGCCTTTTCCAAATGTACGCCTGGCCTACAAACTCAACGATAACAATAAGCTGTCAGTGTTCTATAACCGACGGGTAGACAGGCCTAACGAGGTAGACATACGAATCTTCCCCAAATACGATGACGCCGAGATCATCAAAGTGGGTAACCCGGCCTTACGACCACAGTTCACCGATAACTACGAACTAGGGCACAAAGGCAGCTGGAACTCCGGCTATTTGTATTCCTCTGTTTACCATAAGCAAATGAATGCTACTATTACCCGCATAGGAAGTATTGTTCCGGGTAGCCTGCTTATATACAACATCTTCCAGAATGGAGGCAAAAGCTATAATACCGGTTTTGAGATTTTGCTTTCACAAAGCCTGGACAAGTGGGCGACTATTAATTTCAGTGTGAATGGCTACCAGAATATTATTGAAGCGTTCACGGTGACGAACTTGTATCCGCAAGTAAATGTGTTTACTGCAGCCAGGCAGGAAATCTTTTCAGGAAACGTCAAGCTCAACAGTGTCTTTCACCTTGCCAAGCAAGTAGACGTTCAATTGAGCGGCACCTACCTGGCACCAGACATCATTCCGCAAGGAACGATAGGCACCAGGTTTTCTCTGGACCTGGGGGTGAAGAAATCGATGCAGAAAGGAAGAGGAGAACTTTATGCCAACGCCACGGATCTGCTGAACACCATGATAGTGAAGCGGGAGATCCAAGGCGATGGATTTAAGTACCTGGCCACCGACTACTACGAAACTCAGGTGGTGAGAGTGGGGTATAGTTATAAGTTTTGACATGGTGGTGTGTGGAGACACACACCAAAACGTCATTTTGAGAAGACACACACTAAAACCACTGGGTGTGGAGACACGCACCAAAACCTCTTTTTTTAAGAATTGCGGGCACAATGACATTTGCCAATACTTCGAATGACAGTCTGTAATTGGGTTGGTTTTATTTTGACTGACATTTATTATTTTTAGCCTCAACCTACCTAAAAGTAAAATGAGAAAGCTAATGGCAATCGGCTCGGCTATTTTTCTGGTCGGCTTTTTAATCAAGCTATTTCATGTTCACTACAATGCCGTGATCATGCTCCTGGGACTCTTTTTGATGCTAGTAGGAAATATTGGTCTAGTCGTCAAAAAAGACTCCAGCTTTAACGGCTGGCTTGGCCTGGCCTCCGCTTTCTGGCTGATGCTCTTACTGTTCACTATCAAATTCTACCCTTTTTCAAATATTGTTCTCGGCATCGCCATTACAATATCTATCATTGGTGTCATTATTGGGGTAAGAAACAAAGCCTGGAGTGAAATGGCATTCCTTTTTTCGAGCTTCTGTTTCGCAATCAATTTCTATTTCATTCCTTCTGATACCAAGTATCATTTGTTCAATATCAGGTGGAATTACGAAATAGCAACAGACTTCTTCAGTTGGGATAAATACAGCTGGTTTCTATACCAAAATGGGAAATACGAGGAAGCATTTGATGCCTCAGCAAAGGCACTGGAAATAGCCAATCAGCAGAATGCTTCCGAGTGGTCATCAATGATTGAAGAGCACCAGCAAAAAATTCAAGACAGAAGCTGGCAGTCATTTCGATAACCAGCCTACAGCTAAGTTAAGGCGAGTGTCTTACACGCCTTTTAATGCTATTTCCCTGAATACAAAGCCCTGCCAAGCCCAAACTGATCACCAGCTTTAGTCGCTTTGCCGTCTTTCATAAAAATCTCCACCATTTTTTCGCTTGAAACGGTATTATAGTTTTCGTCTTTCAGAAGATAAAGAATTTCCCTTTTTAAGGGATCAATTACTTCGCCGCTAGAAGGATAGGCGTATTTGCCGTCGATGCTGAAGGCAATCCATCCAGGCATATCGCTCAACGGAATGGTTGTCAGCTGCTGATAGGGAGGCTTCCCATCGAAGATGTGAACACGCATGTTGTGGCCATCGCTGATCCAGACCTCTTTTTCATCAGGAGTTAGGGCAATACCATGGGCAGGGTTGCCATGCCGGCGTACGGGGCCTTTGTCCCAGCCAAGCACATGAATGCTGGCCAGCTTCTCCCCTGTTTTGAGGTCGCCTACCTCAAAGCCAAGTAGCTCGTTGACATTCACAAACACCAGCGACTCATCGCTATTGATGGTAAATGGCCTGATGCCTGCACTGAACGGACCAATGGTTTTAGCAACAGTATGCGTTTTTGTATCTGCTACATGGAGCAACGGAGAGCCAATATCTGCCATGTAGGCAAACTTTCCAGCAGGACCATAAATCGTATTGTGTGCCCGGGAGTGAACTTTTATTTTAGCGATGATGTCTCCGTTTTCGCAATTCACCACATTCCAAAAGTCTTTCTCGAGCGACGGTAAATACATCGTCATGCCATCAGGAGATATCGACATGCGGTCGCAGCCACCGTCGAACTTCCGCTCCCATACTACTTTCTCGGTCGCAAGGTCGATTCTCTGCAAAGATTCCAGCGTAGAAATGTATACACTATTAAGCTGAACACTTACCGCAATACCTTTCACATTGGACGGTTGTCCGTTTTCGTGAAACCCCTGCGTTTTAATCCGCTTGACAAACTTGTGGTTGTTATCAATATCAAACACCAGCAACCCATGCCCACCATAGCCCAGGTAGTCGCGAATGCCTGGAGTAGCGACATATAGATAATGGCCGCTCAGCGCGGCGACACTGTCATTCTGGCTATTGGATAATTCATTTGCTGAGATAAAGCCAAAGCCGATAGTTAGAACGAGCACAGCCGAAGTAATTAAAAGGAGGGTTTTTTTCATCGTTGTAGCAAGGAGGTTTATTTAAAGTTACACTTTCTTCCTCAAAAAATAGACAGGGAGTGAATCCATGTAAAATGTTGTAAACTGGTGAATTTAACGGAGACCCATTTTCAACTTTCTACTATCTTTGATACCTACCGAACATCCTTTTATGAAACTGAAAATAATCACACTCACTCATAGCTAACAAGTGACTTCCATTGGCATTAGCAACATACTACCACTTCTGATAGCTTTTCAGAGTCTTCTCTTTGCCTTTATTCTTTTAACAGACAATGGGCCTAAGAAAACCAGCAACCGATTGCTCGCTGGTTTCCTGGCAATTATTTTTGTGCAGTTTCTATTGATCATTTTCCAATATCAACCTTCTCTTGAACCCATAGCCAATCTTTACATGTGCGTATTTGGGTTTGCATATGGCCCACTGCTTTATATTTATGCTATTTCACTTATCTATAATGACTTTTACCTCAAGCCATTTCAGTTTCTTCATGGCGTCCCAGTGGTGGTCATCCTTATAAGCCCTTCCATTGGTTACTCTTTGTGTGAATTCGTTGGTCCTTTCATGTATTTGAGCCTTGCAGGTTATATCGGAGTCGCTATTCGGGAGATTATCAAATACAGAAAAGTGATAAAAAACACCCAGTCGGTGGCGCTGCAAGCTGACTTACAATGGCTACAGTGGATCCTAATCATCTTCTCAGTGGCGTTATTGCTGGACGTTATCGATCATTTCTTTTTTTATATGGATATACTCCCGGGGGTTTCACTCACTCACCTGGGCATTTTCCTCCTCATCAACAGGATGTTCTACAAAGGGTTGAAGCAACCACAGATTTTTCTGGGCATTTCAAATAGTGAGGAATCGATTAGCCAATCGATTAGAGAGAAAATCAAAGAAGAAGAAAGTTTGGTAAAACCTGAATTAGAACAGATTACCTCCCACCTTTCTGAAACAAAGCCGTTCACGAACCCCATGCTTTCTCTGAAAGAACTGGCAGATCAATTGGGCATGCCGGAACGACGCCTTTCCTACCTTATCAACAGCTATCTGGATCAGAATTTCATGGGCTTGATCAACAAATACCGAATCGAGACGGCTGTAATGCTTCTCAAAAACCCTAAGGACAAAGGTGAAACCATACAGGAAGTGATGTACAAGGTAGGCTTCAACTCAAAGTCCTCTTTCAACACCTTGTTCAAAGAAGCAACTGGCTTCACCCCCTCCGAATTCAAGAAGCAGGCACCTCAAAAGTAACCGTTCGATCTTCCGCTGCATAAAAACGAACCCTTTTCCCGCTGTAAAATGGGTTTGCATTCATGATTTCGAACCATCGACCTATCTGAACTTCCGTTCTTTGGAGGGTGAACAACTCAAAATCAAAGAACATGAAAAGGAACACAACTATTCTAATCATACTGCTGGCTTCATTCCTGAGTATCGCCAATGCTCAATCCGTGCAGATAAGTGCCACAGGCTTCAACAATTTCAAAACGGTCACATTGAAAGTTTTTGATGCTAAGACTTTGCAATACGTACCTATCGCAACAAAAAACACCGAGGCCGATAAACCAAGTGTTTTCAACATCGACTTCAGCGTACCCAATTTATATGAGCTCAATTTTGATGAGAAAGACATGGTTCCTGTTTCTATCACCGGTCCCGCTTCCATTTTGGTGAAGAAAGAGAATGGAAAAACCGTTATTAAAGGGTCGCCGGGAAGCGAGAAAATCCAGGTGTTTTTACGAAGTAACAATGAATTGCAGGCCAAGTACTTCGGAAAAATGAAAGAAAATCTGGACAAAGCAATGGCTGAGAACGACCAGGCGACTGTTGATAAAATACAGCAGCAAATACCTGCGGCCATTGAAAGCTTTCTTACGGAATTCAGGGCATTGATTGTTGACATGGGCACCACCCCTGAGGCTTATTATGCCATGCAATTCTCGGATTTCAACAAAGAATTAGATTTTATCGAAAGCAGATTGAACGTTTTCAAAAAAGAACAACCTAATAGCCCACTTACCGATGCCCTTGCCAAACAAGTCTACCAGGCCAGGGTAACGGCCATCGGAAATACACCCCCAGCTTTCACAGCCAGAGACATCGCGGGCAACGCCATTAGCCTAGACGACTATAAGGGAAACGTGCTGTTGGTAGACTTTTGGGCTTTCTGGTGTAGGGCCTGCCGAATAGAAAACCCTAAGCTGGCTACCTTGTATAGTGAATATAACGCCAAAGGACTGGAAATTGTCAGCATTTCGCAAGACCAATCCGAAGACCAGTGGAAAAAAGGAATAGACAAAGACGGTATTGGTGCCTGGAGACATGTCTGGGACAAGGACAACTCAATTTCAGAATTGTATAGCGTTTCTTCCCTTCCTCAAAACCTACTGCTGGACAAAGATGGGAAAATCGTCGCCAAGAATTTATCAGCGGACGATCTCAGGCAAATCCTCGGGGAATTGTTGCATTAAAAGAAACCTACTCACTCAAGTAGCCGTCTTAGTGCTACACTACAACCCAATGATAAATCGATGCCTTTTAAGCCTTTGTATTTATTTCTTGGGGGCTGGCACACAGGTTCTTTATGCTATGCAGACTAACAACACACTTGTATTGCCCGACGGAAGAACCCTCGGCTTTGCCATTTACGGCGACCCGGCCGGAGTCCCCGTATGCTATTTTCATGGCGGACAGGAGAGCCGACTTTCGTCAAAATTCATGGACAGTGTTGCCAGGTTAAATGGCATCAAGGTAATCGCACCCGACCGACCAGGCATTGGGTTGTCGACCTTTCAACCTAATCGATCTTTCATTGACTGGGCAACTGATGTAGCTGCTCTTGCTGATCAACTTGGGTACCAGACATTTTCTGTTTTCGGACTGTCAGGCGGTGCTCCTCACGTCCTTGCCTGCCTGAAGGTGATACCGGAAAGAATTGAAAAAGCGTCCATTGTTTCTGGCGCCACTCCCTATAACTACAAAGGTTCACTAAAAGGCATGTGGTTTCCTGTGAAATTGATTCATTGGTTTGCCTCAATGAAGAGCGACAAACAACTCAGAAAGTTCATCCAAAATGACTTTGAATCACTCAAGGAAAAACCCGAAAAACGCTTGAAGCAATTTCAACAATACTTGCCAAAGCCGGACAAAGAGCTCATGAAAAGTCATCCTGAATATGGATGGGAGTTCATAGAAGGAAGCCGGGAAAGCTACGTACAAGGTATCGATGGCGTGGTGCAGGAATGGCAACTCTACGTGCGGGATTGGGAATTTGAACCAGCTGACATTGAGGTGCCAGTGACATTGTGGTATGGGAAAAATGATAAAATGGCACCCTTCTCCCGAGGAGATTACTACAACCGAACACTTCCAGAAACTACCTATCACCTTCTAGAGAATCAGGGCCACTTTTCACTGATCCGAAATCATCTGAAAGAAATATTGCTGGATTTAAAGTTTTAATGCATTTAGAGGGGAACAACGCAACACTTCAGCAGAACCAATCATTTAGCCAAGCCGCACAAAGAAATCAGACGGCCTCAATTGATCGTTTATACAGAGTGTAGAATAGAAAAGGCAGGAAGCCGAATCCAAAAAGAAATGCCCCGCTAATTAGTACTGCTCCGGATCCTGCCAGATGAAGCATATTGAGAATACTGCCCAGTGCAAGCATCATAAAACCTGCAGTTCCTACTACCCATTTCATTTTTTCAGATGGCGAATAAGTCCCCTTTGTCTTCAAATGGCTTACTAAAAGCAGAGGCGCAAACAAAAATGCGGTAACTATAATACTGCCGAATAGCAAAATAGACGCACCAGGCAAATGCAATGATTTGAACACGACAGACAATGTAAGTCCCAAGGTGGAAATGAATCCGGTTAAATAAGTAATTCGTTTCATATTAGTGATTTTATTAAAGTTGAGAACAAAGAATACTTCCTCCTGTATTTCATCAAAACCATTCGGCGTGGTCTGCTGAAATGCCTTTTGATAGGCAACTTCAAAAGACTTACCTTGATTCATGTCTTCTTCAATGAGGCAATAAAAATGGTCGATGAGATCGTCCCGCACTTCTTTGCTGGAAATGCTGCTTTCCTTTACTTTATTAGCTATAAAGTCCAATTGATCTTCTGTAATCATGCCCTGGCCGTTTTACTATCTGGTTCAAACATGATGCTCTCAATGGTTTTCAAAAAGTCCATCAATTCTGACACCTTTTCCCGTTTCGCTTCATTTCCCTTTTGTGTCAGTGTATAATATTTTCGAACCCTCTTACCTATGCTTACTTCTTCGGTAGTCACCGTGCCGTCGACAAGCATTTTGTGGAGGGCTGGATAAAGCGACCCATCTTTGAGTAATATCTTTCCACCGGTGAGGTCCTTCACCTTTTGACAAATCTCATACCCGTACATTCTGCCATGCTCACTAAGTAGCCTTAAAATGATCATGTCGATGGTACCTTTCAATAGTTCTTTTGAATACATAGAACAATAATACATAGATATATGATGTATTTCAAATCTATGTTAAAAAAATATTTGAAATGGGCCTACACGTGCAGCGCAGGCACGTTGCAATACTACTCCAGGAGTTTCTTGCAAAGAAAGGTGAAATTTCTCCTCTTGTAAAGGCTGTTTTATACTGACTGAGATGCTTATATTAAGGCAGTAAAAAAGCACCGCCCATGAAAAGAGCTGCCCTTCTATTTCTCTTCGCGATCTTACTCGATGGATGTACCGACAAAAAAGAAGCCACTACTGCCATGAAACCCGAAAACAGCCAATGGTGGAAAGAAGCCATTGTCTACCAAATTTACCCAAGAAGCTTCAAAGACACTGACGGCGATGGTGTGGGCGACTTAAATGGAATCATTGAAAAGCTGGATTATGTGAAAAGTCTTGGCGTAACGGCTGTTTGGCTGAACCCTATTTATAGTTCACCCAACGACGACAATGGGTATGATGTGAGCGACTATCGGAATATTATGTCCGACTTTGGCACCATGGAAGATTTCGACCTGATGTTGAAGGGTATGCACGACCGTGGGATCAAGCTGGTGATGGACATTGTGGTGAACCACAGCAGCGACGAACATGAGTGGTTCAAGGAGTCGCGCAGTTCGAGAGAAAGCCCCTACCGTGACTACTATCACTGGTGGCCGGCCGAAAAAGGTAAGCCCAATTACCGCTACAGCCTTTTTGACGAAAATGGAGACGCTTGGAAATACGATTCAATCACCAATGCCTACTACCTGCATTATTTTTCGCAGAAGCAGCCTGATTTGAATTGGGAAAATCCTAAAGTGAGACAGGAAGTCTACGATATCATGAAGTTTTGGGCAGAAAAAGGCGTAGATGGCTTTCGGTTGGACGCCTTCGGTTTTGCAGCCAAAGACACCACCTTCCCAGCCTTTCCAGAAGGTTTTGAAAAGGACTTTTCGAAATACTATGCTTTGCAGGGAGATCTGCACCTCTACCTGCAGGAAATGAACGAGCAGGTATTCAGCAAATATGATGTAATGAGCGTGGCGGAAGGCGCTGGTAACACCTTTGAAGATGCCCATAATCTCGTGGATGCCGACAGAAACGAATTGAATATGGCTTATGCATTTGAAGGTGTGGACATTGCGAAACCTGAAGGTTACAGCCTTGCCACTTTCAAAGAAGTATTTTCTCGCTGGGACAGTGCCTTTGCAAAAAATGGGTGGCTATCCATTTTCCTGGCTAACCATGACCAGGCACGACTGGTTAGTAGGTATGGCAATGACAGTCCGGAATTCAGAGAAGTATCGGCTAAAATGCTGAATACTTTCATTCTTAGTATGCGTGGCACTCCCTATTGCTACTATGGAGACGAGCTGGGCATGACGAATATTGGCTTTGAAACGATTGAACAATACCAGGACATATCTGCCATCAACGGATACAAAAAAGTAATCAACATAGGTGGCGATATTGCTGCTTACATGAAAGCATTGAAATTTAGCTCACGAGACAATGGAAGAACACCCATGCAGTGGGATGGGACAGAAAAGGCCGGCTTCACGACAGGAATTCCCTGGCTGCCTGTAAATGAAAACTATGTACAGCTGAATGTGACTAATGAAGACAAGGACCCTCATTCAGTATTGAATCATTTCAGAAAAATGACCAAACTGAGAAAAGACAACCCTGTTTTGGTATACGGTGACTATCAAATTATTCAACCAGAACATCCCGACATTTATGCTTACAGCAGAACATTGGGTGAAAAAAAGATGCTCGTACTGTTAAATTTCACCAATCAAGCGTCTACTATTAAGTTGGAAAAGGAGTATTCTGTTAACGATATTGTGATCAGCAATGACGCAAATATTTCGATAGATGGCACAACGATTATGTTGCAGCCCTATCAGGCATTGATTTTCTCAGATAAATAATGGAAAACGAAGAGGCTAAACCTGGCAATTTATCAGAAAGAATAACCAGAACATCAACTGATGAGCAACAAAACAATCCTCTTCATGGGGTAAAGTTGGCGGATATTCTTGAACATTTGGAGGCTAAATATGGCTGGGCAGAACTCGGTAAACGAATCAATATCCGTTGTTTCAACTACGAGCCTTCTATCAAGTCGAGCCTTGCCTTTTTAAGAAAAACACCCTGGGCCAGAGAGAAAGTAGAGCAACTTTACCTTCGTTCGCTCAAACGCAGCAAATAGAAAATGAGAATCACTTTAGCCCAAACAAGGCCATTTAAAGGTGATGTGACAGCCAATATTGCGCAGCACAAAAAGTTGATCGGGCTGGCCGTTGAGCAAAGAACCAATCTTATCATTTTCCCCGAACTATCGATCACTGGGTATGAGCCGCAACTGGCTGAAGAACTAGCCATGGCGCCTGATGATCCCCGGCTATCCGATTTTCAGCACCTGGCTGATTGCCACACTATCATCATTGGTGTCGGTCTGCCAACTAAAAGCAGCGAGGGGATCTGTATATCTTTGCTCCTTTTTCATCCTAATAATCAAACACAAACCTATTCTAAAAAGTACCTGCATGCTGACGAAGAGCCATTCTTTGTTAGTGGAAAAAACAGCAGCACAAGCGTAAGAGGCACAGACATTGGTCTGGCTATCTGCTATGAAATTTCAGTTGGTGAGCATTCAGCCAATGCATTTGCCAATGGAAGTTCTATCTACCTGGCCAGTGTGGCAAAGTCTGCCAAAGGCGTAGAAAAAGCACATGATACATTGGCGCAAATGGCTGCACAATACCAAATGACGACCCTGATGGTGAATTCAGTCGGACCAAGCGACGATTTTATTGGAGCAGGATGCTCAGCGGTGTGGAGTATCGATGGGGAATTGCTTGGACAATTGGATGGGGAGAGTGAAGGTATTTTGGTTTTCGACACAGCGTCTGCAGAAGTAATCATTCATCCTTGTTGAATCATTTGTGTGTTGGAAGAAGTGGAATAACTCGGTAATTCCTTACTATCTTCATCGACATGACTATGACACTTCCTATGAATCAATGGCAACGCATCCTTCATTTTACAATTTTCATTGGTCTTTTCTCTTGCTCAACAACCGATCAACCCACCAGTGACTGGCCAGAGTATAATGGAGGGCCAGACAGAAACCATTATTCTCAGCTTCATGATTTTACGAAGGAGAACATCGATCACCTGGAAAAAGTGTGGGAATACAGTTCTGGAGGTGCTGATACCGCAAGGAACAGCACCCAGATTCAATGCAATCCCATTATTATCGATGGGGTGCTGTACGGCGTATCGGCCGGGTCTCAGGCCTTTGCCCTGGAGGCGGCTACGGGTAGAGAGCTCTGGAAAACCCATCTCGCCGATACCACATTCTCCATGACAAGTCGGGGTGTTACCTATCACGCCGATGACGCTGGCAAACGGATCTTTTTTGGCTATGGGCACCTGCTCTATGCGCTGGATGCTACCACAGGAATACCTATCTCCTCCTTCGGTGACAACGGGAAAATAGACCTGAAACAGGGAATGGACCGACCTGACGCTGATGACTATATTGTGTACAACACGCCGGGAGTAATCTTTGAAGATCTATTGATTACAGGTGCACGGGTACAGGAAAACTCGGCTGCCATGCTGGGCGATGTGCGTGCCTTTCATGTGCATACAGGAGAGCTGGCCTGGACCTTCAAAACTATCCCCGAAAATGGTGAACCAGGAAGTGAGACCTGGCCACCCAATGCGCGCCAAAATACGGGAGGAGCCAACTCCTGGATGGGCATGGCCATCGACAGAGAAAATGAAATTGTATACGTACCCACCGGTTCCGCGGCTTTCGACTTTTATGGAGGAGACCGTCCAGGCGACAACCTGTATGCCAACTGCCTGCTTGCCTTGAATGCAAGGACTGGGGAACGGATCTGGCATTTCCAAACCATGCACCACGATATCTGGGATCGGGATCTTCCGGCCCCGCCCAATCTGATGACACTTGAAAAAGATGGTATGCAAATACCAGCAGTCGCCCAAATCACCAAGCAGGGCTATGTCTTCGTTTTCAATCGACTTACTGGTGAACCTGTGTTTCCAATAGAGGAAAGACCAATGTTGCAAGAAGGAATGCCTGGTGAGCAGGTAAGTCCCACCC
>CAYGOF010000028.1:42617-49987 GCA_964351395.1 uncultured Roseivirgaceae bacterium | reverse complement strand
TGAAAGAGATACTTCGGATCATAAGCCACCTCAAACTTTTTAAGTAACTCCATATACTCCTCCTGAAACGACCGCTTTTTGTGGTGCTCTTTTTGGTTCATGATATAGTTGTAAACTTGCCTGACATGGCTACTACTATATGAAAACGCCCCAAAGCCCTGCTGCCATCGAAACTTACCTTTCACAAACCCTTTATTATTGATCCACTCTGACGATTCCCCTTTTACAGCTTGCATCAAACTCGAAATCGATTGGTTGGGGTGTATCCCCACAAAAACATGCAAATGATCTGGCATGCCGTTGATAGCCAGCATTTTGTGTTGATGGTTCTGCACAATTCCTGTGATATATTTGAAAAGTTCTTCTTCCCACGATGGGTGAATTAGGCTGGCTCTGTTTTGCACTCCAAATACAAATTGGATGTGTAATTGGGTATAGGTGTTTGCCATTTCTTGATTGCTTTGTTTTGAACATTCCGTCCCTAACGGGACGGTTACTTTTTTTCCACGATTACCGTGTCTAAAGATATTGGATCGCTACGGGATTTTATGGTACTTGCAGGGATCAAATGGTGCCTTTTTATCATGCTCACTGCTGGTTTTACGGAATTCTTAGCTGCTTGGCCAAATTCAAAACAACTGTTACGTTAAGGAGTGATATTTTCCTTTAAGATCAACTTGATTAATAAATATATATACTTATAAAATTCATATTATTCAATAATGTATAATATTAACATTTTAAATATATATCCTAATATTGCTATTTCAATTCATGTTTATCTTAAATAATACATGTATGTAAATTAAAATATTTAGTTATTATATGGACAGATAAGTGGGGGAAAATGTTACACAATCCTGTGGCACTAATAGGCAGAAAATTAAGGTGTTGATTGAGCATTAAACGTCCCGTAGGGACTCGGTCTTTGTAAAAAACTACTTATCTGATGACCATGTCCTGTCCCGTAGGGACGGAATGTCTGGTTAATGTGAAGTACGCTTTCATTGTCTTTTTTATGATTCGTAGTGCACCAGCCGTTTCGTTACTTGTAAGTCGAAATTAGTCTCGGGTACTTCCAGTGTAATTTTGTTACGAAAGGAGATGAAGATGCCGTATTCTAAGTCGGGTAGGATGGAAGGCGTATAGGCCTTTTTCTGCTTTTAACTCAAATTATTCCAATTTAATAACGGGAAATTGCCGGTAATGCTTTTTTTCAAATGCCTCAGGATCAATGCCAAGCTCGTTAAGCCTGGCCGAAAAATTCGGCGTAGCACTTAGGTGGAAACTAAGGCCATAATTATGAATATTCGTGATAAACATGACCGAACTTAAGAACCTACGGTCGTAAATACTGGCAAGGCTATCTGCTTCGTCATATTCGCCAAGGATGTTATAAATCTGTAGTAAACTGCTTCCAAAGGATGAAATGACACTGGGGGATGTTTGTAGGAAGTTATTCAATTCGGCCCGTCCCGCTGGATAACTACCGGCTAACAGGCTGGTAATAACATATTGAATGGTGTCTAAAGCTGGTTTTTCTCTTAGTACCTCAAATGCTTTCTGATAGTCGTCCATTTTAAGCAAAACAATCGTTTCAATAATCCGAGCAACTTTTTCGTCAGTGTTCCCTTTATTGATTACGGCCAGCGCACTATCATTTAAGTTCACATTTAATAAGGCCATGCTTAACCAGACCTTTATCACGTCATTGTAAGGGTCATTTTTCAATTCCTCCAGCTTACGTTCACTGGTATACTGTGGTTCTGTGATCAGAAATAGTGAAGAACCCCAACCCGGAGGAGGCCGTTTTCTGTCTTTTAAAAGCTTTGTCAGTCGAGGTAATTCTTTCCAGTTATTGGAAAGAAAATGTCTGTCAAATTGATAGGCCAGTTTGTCTTCTTCGGAATTCGAAAATTTGATGGCTGCATCAATATCCTCGATCATCCGTTCATAGATTTCATCTTTGGTCAGTCCGGTTCCTCCTTCCAAATCATCTGCGAGCAAGTTGTGAGAATAATAATCCTGTCGCTTATAGTAAGCTTTACCAAAACCTGGATCAATCGTAATCGCCTTATCATAGTGTTTATTCGCTTCTTTCAATAAATCCAGCGAAACCAAATGGGCTCGATTGAAAAGTAAATTTCCCTTCAGGAGTTCTTCATATGCTTCGATACTCCTGGTGCCACTATCGAAAAGCTTCCCCCTCTCTTCATCATCGAGCAAAATATTCATAGCCTGTGTGATGCTCTCTGAAAGGTCGTCCTGAACGGCAAAGATGGAGTCCATACTCCGGTCATAGGTATTTGACCAGATATGTGAATCATCAACAGCATTGATCAACTGAGCCGTAATTCTAATTTGGTTGTTGGCTTTTCTCACCGAGCCTTCTAATACATAAGAAACTCCCAGGGAGTCGGCAATTGCTTTGGCGGTCAGGCCTTTGTTTTTAAATGAAAAAGCGGTGGTTCTTGAGATAAGCTTTAGGTCCTTGACTTTAGCCAAACGATTCAACATTTCTTCTGCCAGTCCATCTGAAAACCATTCCTGGTCCTGATTGGGGGACATGTCTTTAAAAGGTAACACTACCAGTGATTTGACTACTCCAGCCTTTTCTATTGCCTTTTCCTCAGGGTTCATTTGCCACCACAAGAATCCCAAAAAGATCAAGGCTGCTGCGCCAAGCAAGTAAAATACTCTATGATTTGAGCTGTCGGCTTGAGGGCTATTTTCCTTTTGGATAGGTGTTTTGGAATTTGAGTTTGCCGCCGTAGTTTGAGGCGACTTTAAAACGGCCACCAATTCTTTCGCTGCATTAGCGACTTTGTTGACCTGGTTTTGATAATCTGCGTTGGCCAGGTTAAGGGTTCGATCATCCGATGACTTGAGTGGTCGGTTAACTCCCGTTTCTTTGTACAAAAACTCAATCGCACGTAAAACGCCACCAATTTCCGTTTCAAGTGTGTGTTTATCGTCCGCATCCAACTCGTGGATTTGTACTGGAAGTATCCGACTGGCCACATTACCATTGTTTAGCTTAATATCTCTACCAAGTGAGTCAGCCTGCGCCAATTGATTGAAAGCCACGAATTCGTGCTGCCAGGCAAAGCTTTTGGGATCGCAATAGGTTTGGGAGATAATAGGAATGAAGATGAGGCACTTCAGCTTCCCTTCCAGGCTTTTGTCGACGTGGTGGGTTTCGAGCAGGCCATCGTGTGGATTCTTATCAAAATAGATGGAAAGGGGGTCTTTGATTGTCGCTGCTAGCTCCTCTTCAAGCGCTTTGACAAACTCAGTGACCCAACCGGAGCGGTTATCGTTGTGCCGGTAGGAGATGAAGATGTCGTATTCGTAGTCGGGTAGGATAGAGGGCATGGGTTAAAGATAATCCAAAAGAATTAGTTTTTTTTAAGCCCTTCCGGCCAGTTGATCTCCAATGTAAGTGTGGTCATGATAGATGCCCCTGAAGTACGAACTAAAAATAGCTCCCCGTTATCGACGACCTCGAATGGATCGCTAGTAACACCAAAAACATTGTAAAAAAAAAGTTGATGTTCTTTTCCCAATTCTACATACGACCCTTTGGTGTTTACTTCCACAGCGTAGACACCCCCTCTGGATTGGTTATAAAAGAGCTCTTTACCATCATTTCTCCATCGGGGATTGTCGCCACTATTGGTAGACACTTGCCATTTACCACCCGGCCCGGGAAATGGACGAATATACACTTCTCCTGTGCCAGATTCGTTGGATTCATAAGCCACCCATTTGCCATCAGGAGAGAATACAGCATTTGATTCACCAAATGTAGTTTGTAGAAACGGATAAGGTTTGCCAGGACCTTTCCCTTCCATCGGCAACACCCAAATATCCCTGCCTATCTCAGAGATGCTATCATTTTGTTGCCCGTTGTACATTATAAAACGACCATCCCTTGACCAGTCAGTTGGGAATTTATTTGTCAGATCTACCAAAATTGGGATTTCGCTGGACTCTCCGTTGGAAGACCTTTTGAAGAGATCCGAAATTCCATTTTTACGAGGTGATGAATACACGATCATGCTTCCGTCGGGTGACCAAATTGGAGACCATTCGGGGTTTGCGTCAAAGGTGAACCTGGTTAACAAGTTTCGATCGAAGAGATACATCCAGATGTCTGTATTTTTGGTTTTCTCATCGCTCAAACTACCAACCATTTGACTTTGATCAGGCGAAATTTTGAAACTAGCAAGGTGCACTCCGCTCACTGACGGGCCGTTGGCAGCCTGGCCATTGCGATTATACCAAATAAGCTCAGGCTGCTTTGCTCCCTGCGTACCATAAACCAGAACACCATTCTTCGAAACTGAGAAATTAGCTTTACCACTAAGTGCTTCATAATGGACTTTGTCGGCAATGGTAATAGGCGATCCATTTGTTTTGAAATTTCTTAGGTCAAAGGGTTGTGCCAACAATGCTGCCTCAATGGTATAGAGCAAATACCCATTAGCATAGGCGACGCTTGAACCAGCCCTTGCGACGACTCTTGGAGTAAAAGTAGCATCCATCGACCCCAAATAGATGGCATCATTATCTCCATTTAGTCCCACGGCTGTCCGTGCGGAAAAAAGGAAGTGCCTGCCATCAGGTAAAAAGGTCGGCCATCGATGGCTTTGATGATGCTCGGCTGTATCTAGCTGTGTCAACGCCAAGGGTGTTCCTCCAGAAGCTTGTATGCGAAAAAGGGGCGAGGGATAGATCGAAGGACAAAAAATGATGTCTCCATCACTGTTCCAACTTCCGCCTCGTCCTGCTTGCGCATCACAAAGGACGGTGGATGTGCCTCCGGAAGAGGGCATTTTTTTGAGTTTTCCGCCGGCAAAGAAGGCAATATCCAGACCATCTGGAGACCAGAACGGGGACGTGGCACCTTCCGTGCCCGCCAGTAGTTGAGCGGTTTTTGAATTGAGCTGACGAACCCACAAGAAATTTTTTCCTGTGGAGTCTGTTGCAATAAAAGCAAGTGCCTGTCCATCAGGGGATAAGGCGACCTGTCCGCCATTGTTGGTAGTAAATTGGGTAAGCTCAGGAGGCAAAAGAGTTGCTTTGTACTGCTGCACATCAGGGGCTTGTGCTGTAATATGCACAATTGTCATTATGACGAAAGCCACCAACATAATTATCGCAAGTAGCTTATAAGCATTCGCTCCACGAATCTTTGGGAGTCCGAATGTCCTCGTTTTTTTCACATTGGGAGTTGAACTAATCTCAGGTGCTGTAGCTATGTTTGTTTCCAGTAAGCGGCTATTGACTGGTTTTTTCTGCACACCAGAAATAATTTCTTTAATCGCGTTGGCTACTTTATTCACCTGGTTGCGATAGTCAATTTGTTCCTGATTTGTATTTCTGTCATCCGTCGGACGCAAAGGGCGATTGACGCCTGATTCTTTATATACAAAGTCAATCGGGCGCATCACGCTGCCCGTAGCTTCTTCAAAAAGGCGTTTGTCGCTATTGTCCAAATCGTGGATTCTTATCGGCAGCACTCTGCTGGCAATATTGCCGCCCGATACTTTGGTTTTCAGTCCAAGACTATCTCCATTGGCTTGCTGAATAAATGGAATTAATTCGTGCGCCCACGCAAAGGATTTGGGGTCGCAATAGGTCTGAGAAACGATGGGAATGAGCATCAGGCTCTTTAACTTTTCCTTCAGCGACTCATCTACTTCATGATGTTGTTGTAATCCATCATGAGGGTTTTTGTCAAAATAGATGGAAAGGGATTCTTTGATTGTGGCTGCCAGTTCTTCCTCCAGGGCTTTGACGAATTCGGTTACCCAGCCAGAGCGGTTGTCGTTGTGCCGGTAGGAGATGAAGATGTCGTATTCGTAATCGGGTAGGATGGAGGGCATGGGTTAAAGATAATGATTATCAATTCATCTTCTTATACCTGAAGATGAAATGCCACGATCAAGAAACAATACCGCCTGCCGGTCCGAAAAAAAATTGTGCTTAAAAATAGCTCTGGGGAAAGCGATTGTTGAAAGATCCAGTTGATAGCTGTTCGTCGGTGCTAAACAACTACCAACTGGATAAATTGACAACCATTAATGTTTAATGATTCTTTCTATTTGTTGCTTTTGATCCGCTGTAATCATCAATAAATACTGGCCTGCATGCAATGTGCTTAGGTCCCAATTTTCATCCAGCTGTTGAATGTCTTTTTTGGTTTTCGTTAATAGTGCTCTACCCGACAAATCCATTATTTGTAAAACAACATCGGTTGGCTTTGCAAACGTAGCGTCTATCGTTAAGTAGCTAGCAGCCGGATTTGGGTAAAAACGAACATTTGCCTTAAGGTCCTTTTCGGTTCCAGTAACCGTTTCATCAATGGTAACGGTGAGCGTTTGAGTACAGGAATTTGCGTCGGTGACCGTTACTGTGTATTCTCCGGCACTTACCCCAGACAAATCTTCTAACTCAGTGCCGTTGCTCCAGCTAAATACAAACGGAGCTGTGCCACCTGATACTGTAATATCTGCCACGCCATCGTTGCCAGTCGTTTCATCAGTCGTACTGGTAAGGGCCACGCTAAAATCACTACATGGGTCGGTCACATTAAAACTTATCGTTACATCTGCTGCGGCATTGTAGTTGCTGTTGCCTGCCTGACTTGCGGTTACTGTTACCGTTCCGGCGGCACCATCAAGGGTGATCACGTTGCCATTGATACTAGCAGGACCCGTTACACCTAGGGTGACCGACAGGGCCGAACTCGCACTTGCTGTAACGGTAATGGCGCCTGCTGTGGTTATCTGATCAGCAATTGCTTCAATTGTAATCGTTTGATCTACTTTATCAACCACGCCATCACAGTTGTTGTCTTTTCCATCAGCCAGTGCAGGTGCGCCTGGATAAACATTTGCATCGGTATCGTCGCAGTCTGAATGATCCGATACATAGCCAGTAGGTTGCGTGCATTGAATCAATTTTGATCCGTCATTACCATATCCATCGGCATCAGCATCAGCATACCAAATGGTTGTTGGAGTAATTACGACATTTTGCGTTTGAGTAGCCGTATTGCCATTTCCATCGTCGTAAGTCCAGGTGATTACAGTCGTTCCTTGAGTAGTAATGGGTAGGGTAGCGTCATGACTTGCCGTCAATGCTCCGGCGCAGTTATCTGTTGCGGTCGGCGCAGTTAAGGTGGTGACAGAACATTCTGCAGTTACATCCGTCAATGAGGCCGCGTCTGCTACTGGTGCTGCTGAATCATCAATAATTACATTTTGTGTTTGAGTAGCTGTATTGCCATTGCCGTCATCGTACGTCCAGGTGATAACAGTCGTTCCTTGAGTGGTAATGGGTAGGGTAGCATCATGACTTGC
>CAYGOF010000028.1:0-42517 GCA_964351395.1 uncultured Roseivirgaceae bacterium | reverse complement strand
AGGTGATAACAGTCGTTCCTTGAGTGGTAATGGGTAGGGTAGCATCATGACTTGCCGTCAATGCTCCGGCGCAATTATCTGTTGCGGTCGGCGCAGTTAACGTGGTGACAGAACACTCAGCGGTTATATCAGTCAATAAGGCAACATCAGCCACTGGCGACGTAGAATCATCAATAATTACCACATTTTGAGTCTGAGTAGCAGTATTGCCATTGCCATCATCGTAGGTCCAGGTAACAGTAGTCGTTCCTTGAGTGGTAATGGGTAGGGTAGCGTTATGACTTGCCGTCAATGCTCCGGCGCAGTTATCTGTTGCGGTCGGCGCAGTTAAGGTGGTGACAGAACATTCTGCAGTTACATCCGTCAATGAGGCCGCGTCTGCTACTGGTGCTGCTGAATCATCAATAATTACATTTTGTGTTTGAGTAGCTGTATTGCCATTGCCGTCATCGTACGTCCAGGTGATAACAGTCGTTCCTTGAGTGGTAATGGGTAGGGTAGCATCATGACTTGCAGTTACTGAACCTGCGCAGTTATCTGTCGCCGTTGGAGCAGTTAAACTGGTGACTGAACACACTGCTGTAATATCATTCAGCGCCGCCACATCTGCCACTGGAGCAGTGGTATCATCAATCACAACATCTTGTGTTTGAGTGCTTGTGTTGCCATTGCCATCATCGTACGTCCATGTCACTAAAGTTGTTGAGCCTTCTCCCGAAATAGGTAGGGAAGCATCGTGGGTAGCAGTAATTGTTCCTGCACAATTGTCAGTTGCCGTAGGAGCAGTTAAACTCGTGACTTCACATTGACCGTTAATAGCTGGTAAAGTAATCACATCAGCCACTGGAGTGGTGGTGTCATCAATCATCACATTTTGTGTTTGAGTCGATGTATTGCCATTACCATCATCGTAAGTCCAGGTCACCACTGTTGTAGATCCTTCACCTGAAATAGGTAACGAAGCATCGTGTGTGGCGGTGATTGTTCCCCCACAATTGTCGGTAGCGGTAGGCGCAGTTAAAGTCGTCACTTCACATTGACCATTAATATCAGCCAATGTAGCCACATCCGCCACTGGAGCGCTGGTATCATCAATGATCACGTTTTGCGTTTGTGTCGACGTGTTACCGTTGCCATCGTCGTAGGTCCAGGTAACCACTGTGGTGCCTTGTGCTGAGACTGGAAAAGTTACATCAGACACCCCATTGATGCTACCAGCGCAGTTATCACTGGCAGTTGGTGCTGTGGGAGCTTCTACTGAACATTGATCAGTAAGATCGGGTAGACTTCCGGCATCCGCTACTGGGTCGGTGGTGTCTTCGATAATGACATTTTGTGTTTGAGTCACTGTATTTCCATTTCCATCATCGTAAGTCCAGGTTACGACAGTGGTGCCCTGGGCTGAGACTGGAAAAGTTACATCAGACACTCCGTTGATGCTACCAGCACAGTTATCGGTGGCGGTTGGCGCCGTAGGGGCTGCGACTGAACATTGACCTGTCAGATCGAGTAGGCTTCCGGCATCAGCGACCGGGTCGGTAGTGTCGTCAATGATGACGTTTTGCGTTTGTGCCGACGTGTTTCCATTGCCATCACTGTAGGTCCAGGTTACCACAGTGGTGCCTTGCGCCGTGATGGGGAAAGTTACATCAGGTACTCCATTGATACTTCCAGCGCAGTTATCGGTGGCCGTCGGTGCCGTTGGCAAACTCACTGAACATTCAGCTGTAAGATCGGATAAACTACCCGCGTCAGCTACTGGCGCAGTTATGTCTGTAGTGACGACGACACTTGAACTTGCAACACATCCATTGGAATTGGTTTCTGTTACCTGATAGGTCCCTGCGGAACTTACTTCCAAACTAGTGCCGGACGAAAGGCAAGGTAGCTCATATTTCATGACTGAGGTAGGTCCTGCAGAATCATCTTGATAGCCGACAAATAACTTAATACCATCAATCACCAAACTCTGGTACCAGGCCCGGTTAGCAGAAAATGTAGCCTCGCCAACATTATTCCAACTGGTGCCATTAAATGCCATTACAGTCGTTTTATAATTATCAGTGAGATCATCAAAAGCAACATACGGCGTGCCGGCATCTACGACCAAACTGATATAATTTATTGCTTGAGGGGAAAATCCCGCGCTTCCCAAATCGACCCAATTGACTCCATCAAATTTCATCGTTGTGGCCTTAAAAGAATTGGCTCCATCTCTAAATGCTAGATAGGGCACACCAGCATCTACCACTAAGTTTTTGTCCATGGCTGAGCCGGTAGAAAAACCAGCTGTTCCAACATTGACCCAGTTGATACCATCAAACTTTAATACCGAGGCTTTATTAGTTTGGGCCAGGTCCGTTACCGCCAAATAGGGTGTATTTCCATCAAAGGCTAAACTTAGAAAAGCAGCGCCTGCCATTGTTCCAATTTCTACCCAATTGGCACCATCAAACTTGTAAACACCCGTTGTAGAATTGGTATGATCCCGGAATGCCAAATGAGGTACTCCATTATTATCAATTGCCAAACTTAGGTACCTTGAATCACCAGCTGAGAAACCTGCTGCGCCAACCAAAACCCAGTTGGTGCCATTAAATTTCATTACAGTGGTTTTGCTGGCGTTGGCAACATCCTGGTAAGCAACGTATGGCGTACCTACATTATCTATGGCAAAATCAAGATAATTAATAACCCCAGCAGAGAATGCTGCCGCACCAACATTAACCCAGTTGGTGCCATTAAATTTCATTACCGTTGATTTATTCCCATTTTCAAAATCAGAGAAAGCTATGTAGGGAGTTCCATCAAACACGGCCATAGTTTGCTGTGTAGCCTGACCTGGAGAAAAGCCTGCAGTACCAACAGTTTCCCATACCCCTGTACCGGATGGAGGATTATTGACATCAACCCAGCAATATGTAGAACCTCCCACAGGTGTTACACTTAATGTCAGGCTTTCATTTGTGCAAAGGGTTAAACCGCCTGATGAATTAATAGTCGGTACTGGTGGTAATGGATTTACAGTAACGGTGATAGAAGCACAAGTACCCAAGGTAAAACATCCCCCTTCCCCTCTGGCGTAATAGGTGGTGTTGGCTGTAGGCGAAACGGAGATGGAAGTACCGGTACCAACCGAAGTGCCCCCACAAGACCCAGAATACCATTCCCAATCGGTTCCACTAAATAAATTGCCGGCGTTTATCGATAGTGTTGTTGATTCACCAGCACAGATGGATGAAGCAGTGGCGGCCAGAGTCGGCTCTTCAGAGGCAATATCGCAGGGTTGGTATTTCCATAGGCGGGCATTCACATCCGTTCCGTTGTAGCCTTGAAAATATACATAGTCTTCAAAAGTGGCCAGCCAGGCACTTGTAACGCCACCCGTGCCACCTGGTCGTAGGTCAGATACGATTTTTGTCCCAGGGATGGTGCCATCACTTTTCCAAAGTTCGGTACCATTGGTGCCATCATTAGCAACAAAATAATAATCTGTAAATAAGGATGTTTTGCGATCTAAATCGTATCGACTATAATCATTACCTGCATGTGCGATACTAGTTAGCTCTTTTAAAAGTGTTGGTCCGGATTCAGACCCATCAGTAGCCCAAAGCTGGGAATTAGCCCCAGATATATCGATGTAAAATAGATGGTCATTGACGACTAAAGGATCTAAGAAAGCCTCTACTGTTGATAAAAGGCTTGTTCCTGTTCCAGTACCATCTGAGACCCATAATTCTCTAGTAGCTCCTGATCTTACGCAAAAGTATAACTTACTATTAAATTCAATAAGATTATAGATGTCGGCTGTACTGGCAAAACTAAATTGTTTGACGAGAATCGTTCCGCCACTTGTTCCATCGCTTTTCCACAACTCAATGGCGCCGGAAGAAACGACTTGAAAAAATAGCGTACCATTAAAATTGATTGGCGTGTTGCCGTTAGAAGGTAACGCCAGTGTGCTGGAAGAGCTTCCGGCGGCTATGTCTTTCACCATCACAGTACCACCAGAGGTGCCATCACTTTTCCAAAGCTCTCTTCCATTCGTGCCGTCATCAGCCACAAAGAAAAGGGTGCCATTAACGTCCACCAACATATCTGGAGCACTCCCACCACTGCCCGATTTGATGTCTTTGACCATTACGGTGCCGGCTGCGGTACCATCACTTTTCCAGAGCTCATTTCCGTTGGTTCCATCGTTAGCTCTGAAAAAAAATAGCCCATTGGAAACTGTAAAATGTCTCGATACTATCACTGAAGCTATTCCGTCGCCTGTGCCCGAATTAATGTCCTTGATCATGACCGTGCCTCCTTCAGTTCCATCACTTCTCCAGAGTTCTCTCCCTGTGGTCGCGTCCCCAGCTATAAAAAAAAGTGTGCCATTGACATCGGTCAGAAAAGTTGGAGTGTATGGAGAAGGAATATTTTTCACCAGCAGTGTACCCAACTCTGTTCCATCTGTTTTCCATAGACCAGGATTAGTTCCAAGATTACTGTAAAACAATATGCCATTTGATTCGGTCATCTCGCGCGGTGAAGTGCCGGAATTTGATGAAACCTTCGTTTGAGAATAGGAATCAATAGTCAAAAAACTCAATACCAGCAAAACTCCCATCAAAGTGAGTTGCGGTCGTCGATTCAAGTAATGTTTCATAAGTATTGGTCGATTAGGTGAATGGTTAGTTGATAGAGGCTTTTGATTGGTAAAAAACAAGCCCAATTAAAAAAAAAGAGGTATACAACTATAAGTTTAGTCCGATTAATCTTTTAATGCAATACCTAAAAACAAGTATTTAAAAAAAAGCGTGACACAGTGAATAAAATAAAGCTGATGTTGCCTGGAAAGTCGATGAAAATGCCGCATTCATAATCGGATAGGATGAAGGGCGTTGGTTGGAAATCCGAATTCATCTGCAGCAAATAAATGATCTTTGATAAACTCACTCGGTGTGTGCTGTTTTATTGATCGGGTTGGCAACATTGATTAAAACCCTGGCACTTCGGTATCGCGAACGGTGTCTTTTCTGGGTTCTGTTGCGGGAGGAACATTCCGTCCCTACGGGACGGGATCTTTGTGATTTGGTTGCTGTGTGTTAAAAACATGGTATCCCTACGGGATAGTTGTTGTGCATCAACGGACAAGTCAGAGTCTTTCCATTCTAAGTAATGCTCCTTGAGTGATGGTCGACGTGGTTTCTGTACGTCATTTTGCGTCGCTACTTCGACATGGATGTGAGACTGTGTATGCCTTTTGCGGTATTTTGTTTTTAGACATTCCGTCCCTAAGGGACGGGGCATCATATATGGATATATGGTCTTTACAAAGATGTCGTCCCGATGGGACGTCCGTCATCAATCAAGGTGTTGATGTAATCTGCCAACTATCTGGTGTGTTCAGCCAGTTAACGTCCTTTCTTATGATTTCCTATCGTATAATAAATCAAGTACGAAAAGTGCTGACCCAAGAATACTTGTTTAGTTGCTCCCGCTTTCAAACGAAAGGAACCGATTGTTGTTAATAGCTGCCAACATTTTCCAGAAACGATTATATGCACATTTCACTAAGGGAAATGTCAAATTTCCTTATTCCACCAGCGCCTGATACGCCAGTACCTTAAATAGGTTGCCTGTTTCGCCGGTGTGCTTGCCCCACATTTGTTGATAGTAGAGGATCACCATCTTTTCCTTTGGATCTACCCAATAGCTGGTAGAAAATGCACCTCCCCAGCTGTAGGTACCCTCGCGAGAAGGAGATTTACTGCTGCCATCTGCTGATACTATTTCGAAACCTAGTCCAAACTTATTCACTCCAAGGTTGAGTTCTCCAATCTGATTCATCGTCATCATGCGAACAGTATTGCGAGCCAGCAGTTGAGCGCCATCATACTCTCCTTCATTTAACAACATTTGAAGAAAGATGGCATAATCATAAATGGTAGAAGATAAGCCACCACCGCCCGAGAAATAGCTTTTCTGCCTCAGGGGGAAATTCATATCACCGCCGAGCGCTTTGTCGCTTTTCTCGATCCCATTTTCACCTTCAAGAAAAAAGTTAACGAGCCTGTCCGCCTTTGCTTCAGGCACATTGAAATAGGTCTCGTTCATCCGCAAAGGCTGAAAAATACGCTTGTTGAAAAACGCTTCAAGGCTCATGCCCGACCAAATTTCTATCAGCGCACCTAGTAAGTCAACACTCAGGCTGTAGGTCCATTTTTCACCTGGCTGGTGCATCAAGGGCAGACCTCCTAATCTGGCCATAGCCTCTTGCAATGTCCCTTCGTAAACATCTAAGCCAGCAGTGATATCGTTTTTAGCGTAGATCGCTTTTGCTTCCTCGCTTCCAATTGTAGCATAGTCAAGGCCTGACGTATGGGTGAGCAGGTCGCGGATGGTAATGGCACGAGTGGCAGGAACGGTGGTATAGGTGGTATCTTTCTCATTGAACTTGTCCAATACCTGAAGATCTTTGAAAGAGGGAATGTACTTGCTAACAGGTTCATCCAGTAAAAACTTTCCTTCTTCGTAGAGCATCATTACTGCCACACTTGTAATGGCTTTCGTTTGAGAGGCAATCCTGAAAATACCTTCTTTATCCAGCGCTTCTTTTGCTTCTATATCATTGTAGCCAGCTGCCTTGTAATAAACGATTTTACCATTGCGGGCAATGAAGCCTACTGAGCCATTATTCCATCCCTTGTCTACCCAATCCTGCATGGTACTATCAATGCGGGCAAGCCTCTCAGCAGAGAACCCAGCTGAGGCAGGGGATGCTATTGAGAGTGCAGAGGAAGTTTCTTTTGGTGCCTGAGGCTGGCAGGACAGGAGTGTGGCGCCTATAAAGGCAAGCAGAAATAGCTTTTTCATAAATAGGTAGTTAGTTGCCTTTCAATTTATACGATTTTTGGTCAACATGCCAGCTCCTGGTATTCAAGCCAGTGTTCAGCAGTCAGTTAACTAAAGCTGGTAACGGTAAAAAATCGACAATTTGAAAACGTAACCATCTTTGAAATTGTCATTCAATTGGGTTCTGTTATCCCCCAAATCAAAGCCGGGAAAGCCTAATGCCACCCTGTCACCTTGTTCGAAGGTTTGGTACTTGCGTCCAAGCGACCTTCCCAACATGCCCTGGATATGGATATCACCGATGCTGAAATCCAAATAGGCTAAAGCTTCGTTGTTGATCTTTGCCAGGTACTGGGTTAGACCTTTGTAAGGCTCGCTGATAGCAAAGCTTTTTTTGAAGCCGGAATACAAAAAGCCCACTTTTAAAGGGCCCGTCAGTTTGTAATTGATATCAGCAGACAATGGAGCCATCAGATTGGCTTCAAAGCGGTCGAGTAGGTAATAAAACCCAGCCATGGGAACTACAAAAGGCCCAAAAAGATCGGTATTATAATAGAGCCCCAGCTTGTAGTTCAGCGTGGCACTTTTAGTGTATTTGAAGATCGAAACGGCGCCTATTTGAAAATCTTGCCCATCGATTGCCTGAATGTCTGACATGAGCTTAGGCAACAGCACATAGGTAGCCGACCATTTGGTTGAATAAGTGCGGTTTAATCCAATTTTCGGGTTAATAGTATATATCCCAATCGCCGGCAAATTCGGATAGGGGTCAACCGTTACTGCCTCGAAAAGAAGCCCGGTAATCAGGTTGTTCGACTTATTAAGTACAACGGGTATCGTGACGTCAACATCAAATTCTCGAACATCTGCCTCACCCTGTGTATTGATGAAATTATTGTGCCTGCTTTGGACGTAGTTGATCTTAATCAAATCCAGATAGCTTTGAGCTTTTACTATTGCTGGTGTTTGCAAATACGCAACCAAAAAAAGGCCAATGAAAAATCGCCAAGGGTCAAAAAGACGAATCTCCCTCATGTTCTAAAATACAACTAAACGCGCACTTTTCAAGTTAACTGATTTGAAAAGTTGGAGTGATAAAACCTCAAGTACTTTTTTGATGATCAAACAAAATCAATCGTGTTGAGCCAATTGTTTATACGGCTGGTTTTTTAGTAAGCGTTCAGAGAATATTATATCTTCACTGATCAATATACCTTATTTAGTACTTTTGACTGCCTTTACAAGCTAATCAACCTGATCCCATGATGACGAATTATATTAAGTATGCCTATTTTGCCCCGGTTCTTGCATTATTTTTTGTTGTTTCGTGCAGCACTCCTAACAACAAAGCCGAAACCGCTAAAGCTGTTTATGAAGAACCTGTAACCGAACTCACTGAAGCTATTCAGGAGGTGGTCTACGAGGTGCCCACACCCTCGGAAATTCCTGATATTATCCGATCTACCGGAGCTGTCTACAACGAAACACTGGTTAACGACATTAACAAGTCAAAACAATACCTGTTATCATCAGACCTTTCCGCCCTTAATCTAGGTGTATATGCGACTGATATTGGTTACTTTACATCCTATGACAAAGCGCAAAAAGCGCTGACGTATATGAGCAACAGCAAAAGTCTTGTTGATAATTTGAACGCAGGAAGTTCCTTTGACGAAAGATTTTTTCGTGACTTCGAAAAGAACATAGGCAACAGAGACTCTTTGGCGAGGCTACTCGACAAAACGATCATTGATACCAAATCGTCGCTTGGTGCGCAGAGGCAACACCGGCTTTCTGCACTAATTACCGCAGGCAGTGTGGTAGAGGGATTATTTATCTCGAGCCAATTGGTGAAAAACTATCCCAAAAAGGCAAGCCAGCAAGGCCTTCACGATGAATTGCTTGTGCCTGTTATCAAGCTCCTTTTGAAACAGGAAAAGTCCTTATCGGAATTGCTGGAAATGATGGCAGACATAGATGAGAACGAGACGGTCTTGACCTTGGTTGATCATATAAAAAACATTCAGGCGGCGTATGCCGCAATGAATATTGAACAATCTGGCATTGAGCAAGCACCCGACGACAAAATTGCGAACCTTTCGCTTGACAATATCACAACAGCGATCGGGGAGAGCAGGGCCTACATTACCAGGTAGTGGAATAGACAAATCAGGAGCTCCAGTGCACTTGGTTTGGTTGGTTGCCGGAGCGTCCTGAAATGAATCAAAACATAACTACTACTAAATTTACTTCACTTAATTAGTTCTTTGCATTTCGTTTTCAAGGCCGGTTTTACGCTGCCTGGCTCCCTTAAGCTTTTGATTACCAAAAGCATAGCTCAAATTGAGCATCACTATTCTTGTATCAAAAGCAAGCTTAAACTGAGAGTTGTAGGCAGGTGCATCAATTTTGCCAATGAACTTATTGGTGTGGAAGGCATCTTGTAAGCTTAGTTTCGCTTTGAAAGAGCTTCCAATAGCTTTCTGAATGCCGAAATCTACCGATCACAACCAGGGGGACTTTTGGATAATATAGATTCCCGGGGCACTGATCCAACCTGTCACTTCGCCTGTCCAGCCACCTCCAAATGACAATGTATTAGAGGCATTCATTCTGGCAGAAAATTGCTGCACTGTTGTGGGCTGGTCTAAATAGTTGTAAGAAAACTCGCTGAATAACCCAAGCATGTTGATCTGAGCATTCCAACCTTTGGTGATAGCCACAGGGAAGCTTACTGTAAGGTTGTAAGATTGAGAGCTGCCGAAATTATCAGGCTTTCTCATGGTTCTGATACTGTCGATAGGCTGAATTACATAGAAAATAACATCATCCACATAGCTGGCGCCCAGCGAAGTAAATATCTTGTCTTTAAAACCATGCTTTAGTTCGAATGAGTGCGTATACATGGGAATCAGGAATTGATTTCCTTCTGAATAAATATAGGGATCAACATAGGACCTGGCAGGGTTGAGGGCCTGGTAATTAGGACGGTCAATGCGGTAGCTGTATGAAAGCACCAAAGAATGATTCTCAGATAATTTTTGAGAGACAAATACACTTGGAAACAGGTTGAGGTATTTTCGTTTTACAGCGTCGTTCAAAGTGATCGATAACGCTTCAGACGTTGTGTGTTCAGCGCGTAAACCACCTTGCATTTGCGTTTTATCACCTATTTTACCTGAAAAACTTGCATACGCCGCATACACCTGTTCATCGTATTGGAAATGATTCGAAAGGTCGTTGTCGATAACTAAGTTACCATTATCCCCTTTACTCAAGGTCATATCATTGTCGCTTGCAACGTGGCTGCTCTTTAGCCCGGTTTCCATCTTCCAGGAGGATGAAAGTGACTTGCTGAAGTCTATTTTAGCAGTCTGAATCTCAATGATGGTTGGCATTGCCACCAGCAAAGATGCAATGGGCTGCACAGGATTTATCAACGAGGTATTGGAAGTGGCAAGCGTATTGGAGTAGGCACGGTTAAAATGTCCGTAGTCCACATCCATCGAAAGTGTACCACCATCGTTGTTGAAATTGTGTTGGAAGTTGATATTGGCTACATGGTTGGCGGCAATATTTCCAATGGCTTTATCTGTATGAGCTTCCAGATAAGGAGTTTCGACGCCACTTTGAGAAAAGACACTGCTGGCAGTTCCGTCCTCGCCGTTGTCGCTCCAAAAACCTCTCCATAGCACACCCAAGGTGCTATTTTGTCCCAGGAAAAAGTCGATGCCTGCACTGGCGTTTTGCCCTCTGTTGCTGAATTTAATGAAGGTGCTTTGATCTCCGAATTGCTCGCCCGTGGCATTTCCGATAGTCTGGCTATTGGCTAAATCAAAATAGTTGCCCCCAATATTTTCTCCAAAACTACCAAAGGCGTTGAAAGCCTTTGTTCGGTGGTTCAGCATCAGGCTTCCTCTCTGACGAATGTATTTTCCGGTACCAATTCCGAGTGCCACAGAGCCATTAGATCCCACATTGCTATTTTTCTTCATTTTAATGTTGATGATGCCAGAGTTACCCGAAGCATCGTATTTAGCAGATGGGTTGGTAATTAATTCAATCTGGTCGATTTCGTCGCTGGACATCGACTGAAGCATATTCACAAGTTCCAACATGGAGAGATAGGTTCTTTTTCCATTCATCTGTACCATGACGCCCTCTTTGCCTCGCAACAGGATGGCACTGTTTTGTCGGTCTACTGTAATGCCAGGGGCTTTCTCAAGTACCTCGAGTGCAGTACTGCCACTGGCAATAATGCTGTTGGCTACGTTAATGACCATTTTATCTACGTACTGCTCCACAAAGGGTCGCTTTTCAAGCACAACCACCTCATTTAATTGTTGAGAATCATTCATTAGCATCAGCGGTTGAAGTGCTACATCAACATTTGGATTGACAGAAACAGACAACATTTCGCTCTGTTTATATCCGATAGATGAGGAAGCGAGCAGATAAGAGCCCGTACGAATATTATCTAATGCATACATGCCCAAAGAGTCGGAAACTGCTCCTTTAATTAATGTAGAGTCGCCGCCATGTAGTAACAATACATTGGCAAAGGGAAGCGGGGCTCCGTCCTGACCAATCACCTTTCCCTTGATGGATTGGCTGAAGGCTGACGTACAGAGGAAGAGAAAAAGTAAGGTCGATAGAAAGTGATTCATAGGACAATGGTTTTTTTCAGGTTTGTCAAAAAGTTTGTTTACAAAGCTGCAAATCCTATCACTTGGCCGTTATCAGAAATGAGTCAATCTTTATCAATTTTGAGTCAAATTGACCTATTGGGCCTGTTTTCTGGGGAGAATGCTGGGTTTCGTTCGGAAAATGAATCTTAAAATCAAAAAGGAGAGGAGCCCGGATTTTCGGGTTTAATTGGCCACTTCAGTTGCTTTTTTAGGACAATTTGATGACCTAATTTAGTCAACGGAAGGCGTATTGCTGAACTCCGAAGGTGTCTTCCTGAAGTGCTCTTTAAAACATTGGGCAAAATAGGAGGAGCTTTCGAATCCAACCCGAAAGCTTACCTCAGACACGCTATATCCCTCCGATAAAAGGATCGACGCCTTTTGCAGCCGGTATTTCCTTATGTAGTCGTTGATGGAGGTGCCTAGTATGGCACTTAACTTTCTGTTAAGCGTACTTTTGCTCATATTCATCGCTTTGGCTACGTCGACGGCTTGTATTTTACTATCATCAATATGGTCGTCGATGTAGGCTATTAGCTTGTTAATGAATGCGTCGTTGACATGGGGTAGCTCGGCAGACGGTTCCCCTGGCAGTAATTTCTCATTTAGATAATTTCTTAGACGGAATTGCTCCAGCAGGAGGTTTCTTAAAATCAACTCCAACTCTTTGATATTAAAGGGTTTAGTGAGGTAGGCATCAGCACCCAACTCAAGTCCTTCAAGTTTCGACTCCTGCGCCGCCTTGGCTGTGAGTAGAATAAAGTTAACATGACTTGTTCGGGGATCATTTTTAGATTTTGAGCATAGCTCAAAGCCGTTCATGCCGGGCATCATGACATCAGATATCACTATTTCAGGTAGTTCCCTTTCTATTATAGCCCATCCGTCAAGTCCGTTGGAAGCGCTTAATACTTGCCATCTTTCAGTCAGCGACTCTGTGATAAATGACCTGAGCTCATCATTGTCTTCTATCACAAGAATAATGGGCACCTTGTGATCAACGCCTGGCACGGTCTGTTCAATAGCGCCTTGACTGTCGCCGATCGAGGTCATGTCCTCCTTAGCGGGTATCTGGTTAAGACTTTCGATGGGAATATCAACTTGAAAAGTGGTGCCAATTCCCATTTCGCTTTTTACATCAATTTTACCCCCTAGCAGAACAACTAGTTCTTTCACCAACGATAAGCCGATGCCTGTTCCTTCATACTCCCGACTAGCAGAATCATCTGCCTGGTAAAATCGCTCAAATACCTTTGAGATGTCCTTTTCGCTGATCCCGATACCAGTATCTCTGATTTGAAAATGGGCGATCCGACGATCGCTATGACTGTTATCAGTTCGAGACAATTCTATTTCAATCACGCCACCCGAAGGAGTAAATTTAACAGCATTACTCAGTAGGTTGAAAAGTATTTTTTCAAGTTTTTCATGATCAAACAAACATGGGCCAAAAGTATCATCTTGCCTTAGATTTAATTGAAGGCCTTTCTCCTGAACTTGTGGGCTAAAAAATTCTACACATTGACTAGTGAATTCATTAAGATCGCCAGCCATTTGGTTAACAGCCATTTGACTGGCTTCCAATTTATTGATATCGAGTAGTTGATTCACGAGCTTCAAAAGTTGACTGGCATGACGATAATTATTGTTCAAAAGTGTCAGTGCCTTTGGCGAAAATGAGGAGTCATTTAAATGCTTTTCAAGTGGTGATAAAATCAAAGTGAGTGGCGTCCGAAACTCGTGTGTGATATTAGAGAAGAACCTTGTTTTAGTTTCATCGAGTTCGAGTAAGCGGGCTGCTTCTCGTGCGTTAAAAATAGCCTCCTGCTTATTGATCAGTCGTTTTTTATACAGCTTCCAATAGAATTGAACCACTACAGCAATCAAAAGGGCATATATCAGATAAGCCCACCAGGTCAGCCAGAAGGGTGGGTGTACAGTGAGCTTGATTTTACGAACCTGGGTGCTCCAGGTGCCATTGGTGTTTGATGCATTCAATAGCAATGTATAGTTTCCATAAGGAAGTTGATTGAATTTAATTAGTCTGTTGTTGCCCATTTCCACCCAAGTCCTGTCATATCCTTCAAGCTGGTAGCGGTATTCATTTTTTTCCGGCGCATTGTATTGCATGGCTGCCATACTTAAGCCTATTGTGTTGTCTGCGTAGGAAAGATACAGGTGCTCGATGAGGTTAAGAGGCGCATTGATAAGGCTAGTATCGCCCCAGGAATTGACAGGCTGGTTATTGATGGAGATATCGGTGATTGAGACTCTTGTGGCCGTGGTATCCTCCAGAAACGCTATTGGATCAAACACAGCATAGCCTTTAGTTCCTCCCATGGCGATATGCCCGTTGGGAAGTGTTAGCGCATGGCGTCTGTTAAATTCACTTTCAAGAAGCCCGTCTTTGATAGCGTAGTTGGTAAATACTTCTGTTGTTGGATTGAACCTGCTGATGCCCTTGTTGGTACTTATCCAGAGGTTTCCGAGCTGGTCCGGTACTATGCAATTGATGGTGTTGTTAGGAAGTCCTTGTTCCATCTGATACCTTGTGAGAAGGGTACTATTTGCAATGTCCCACTTATATAAGCCACCGGTGCTGGTACCCATCCAGAGTATATTTTGGTCACTTGCATCAAGATAAATATCATTGAGCGCATAGTTGCCTTCCAGCTGGATAGCCTCTACTATTTTACCTTCTCTAAGCACCAATACACCGTCTTGTTGCGTGGCTACCCAGATGAATTGAGTGCCTACTTCTATATCGATCACTACATAGTCCTTCCCGTACAACCCGGTCTTTATTCGCTTAGGTGGAGATGAAAGGTCTTCCCAAACGAGCATTTCACCATTTTGAGAAAGGAAATGAAGTCGATTGTTGGGGCCAAAGGCAAGGGCCCCACCACGAACATCGGCATTTGCAAGAATGGAAATATCTCCATCACTTACTTTCAGTAATTGACGGGTTCGCTGCCCATCGAAAATTGCCGATACCAGCTCACCATTTTTGGATACCACATGGCGGGAATTGTATGCACTGCCGGCATCAAAGTCATTTTTGGCTAGCTGCGATGCTGATATGCCAAGTTTTTCTATAAAAATGTCGGTAAGGAAATCATCGACATACTCAGCGGATTGGAAGTCGGGTGTTGATAGATTTACTTTATATAGACCATCAGGATCTGTTCCAATCCATAAGGAATTGGATCGATCAATAAAAATGGTTCTTATACCAACATCAGTTGGATGCACCCAAAGCAGACTAAGTTGATTGTTTTTTTCAAGCCGATAGATATGGTTTTGATACTCGAATACTGGTCGGCCTGCTAAGTCGATAGTACTTCCTGAAAAATTCACAAGATCGGCTGATGGATTTGGTAGTGGTAGACTCTTAAACTCCCCGGTGAGTTGGTGATAGATAACGACCTTTGGTCCTTCTAGTATGACGACTCTTTGATCGGCTAAATGCATCAATTTTACCTTGAAATTGATTTTTTCGCTATCGAGAGCCAGCTCTTGAGGAAATGCGATTGTTGTTTTTGGGCTCCCAAGGCTGTCGTAAATTTCAAATCCCATATCAGACACCAACCAAAGATCTTTGTCCGTGTCTTCGTTTATTGCATAGATGGTTCTTCCGGTAAATGGATCACTATCAAAAAACAGCTTTCTTAAGGGGACGTTCGCCGTATCAAATAGCTGAATCATCGGAGCTTTGGATGCATTGTCGTAGGAAAACCTAAGCCAGTTCATTTTATCTCCCCAAAAAGCATGTTGAAGCAAACCTGCCTTGAAATTGACAGGGGAGAGATTGCGAGCCGGACCGGAAAGTGCTTTCGGTCGGTCGGCTATGTGCCTCATAGGATCGAAACGATCGTACTGATAATTGACATACTCTAACCATAGTTTGTTTTGATTGTCAATAATCAGGTCACTACTTGAGTTGAATTGGAGGCTTTGCTGATTGCCGGGTTGATGCCGAAATGCCATGAATTTTTCACCATCAAAACGTGCCAGACCATCCAATGTGCTTACCCAAATGAAGCCGTCAGCATCTTGTACAATGCCACTGACTAAATTCTGCGGCAGGCCATTCTCAACATCATACCGCTCATACTTAGTGTAGAGTGGGTTTTGAGCAAATAATTCAATACTGGTCAACAGCAGAATTATCCAAAGACAATACTTCATTCAAGGTAGGTTAATGGTTGGTCGGGCAGCGTTTTTGCTAATGAAAGGCATGTATTAAATGACATGCTATTCCAGGACACATTAAGCACAAAATGAATGGCAAATAAAATGCCTTATTAACTAGAAAGCAGGATAAGACAAAAATTAACTGGCTCCTGCCATGTGCTGGTAACTTCATAAAACGCTACCTAATACAAGATAGGAAAATAAAAGGATGTGCCGTGTATTTCCAGCTACCCAAATATTGCATATTGGTTTAACTGATTGTATTTCAATTAGTTGTTAAAGTAATTGAAGTCAATGCGCGAGTAAATTTCGCTTAGTAGCAGAAAATGCGTGTTAAGAAGAGAAAAAAGATACGGAGCGGATGTGGAAAAAGCGAATCAAGTCGGAAGCTTGGCATGTAGGAAATACTCATCTCTTTACGCCAATGTTTAAGGAGATTGGATGAGCGATAAAACATAGGAGGCTGTACAATTGGCTACATGCCCACCAATGCTAGGGCCTTTCTAATAGCGCCCATATTGATCGACAGCGCCTCATCGTTTTCGAGCTCGTTAAGTGCTTGGTTAAACGGTTCGGTTCTTACAGGCCCATCATAACCAATGTCAATCAATCCCTGTAGGAAGTCTTTCATGTTGATCAGGCCTGTGGCAAGTGGCAATTCCCGTTTTCCGTCTTGTTGTTCCTCACGTTTGAAGCCAGCCCTGGCATCGTTAATGTCTGCAGTAATAATATCAGAAGGGGATAGGGTTTTAATGTCCTCCAGCGTGTCGTTGGCACAATACCAGTGGAAGCTGTCCAGCACAAAGCCTACGTTTCCGGTTCCAATTTCCGCGATCAATTCTTTGCCTTCCTTCATGGAAGCAATGAATGGATAACGGTTGTCAGCCACCAGGGTCCGCATGCCCAGGTATTCAAGGCCGAGTCTGATATCGTAGTCTTTCATGATTTTGGCACATTCACCCAGGCGGCTGGCATGCTGGCGCATGTTTTCATTGTAAGTAAGTGTGCTGTGAGAGGAAATGATCCAGGTGTTGATCCGTGTCGCTCCCTGACGTTGCATGGTTTCACAGAATTTGGGAAGGTCTTTTAAATCCTCTTTGAACTTTGCATCATCACGGCGAAACTCCACCGGAATATTGGTTGAGTCGTAGCTGATCTTATTCGCTTTCATCCTGGCCATTATCTCGCCTAACTGTGCCGGGGAATAGTCTTTCATCACTTCATTGGTAAACGGACTAATGGCTTCAAAACCATATTGGATGGCATAATCCAGCGTTTGCGCAAAATTAGCCTTTACGCCGATATTGCCAGGGTTGAGTGCTAGTTTGAACTTTCTCTGCTCTTTGGTGCTCGAAAATAAGGGAAATGAAGGGCTACTGGCAGCTGCCATTGCCAGGGCAGATGACTGAATAAATTTTCTCCGTTGCATAGTCTTCGATATATGTTTGCCTAAGATAAGGCATTCGCCAGGATTTAAGAAAAGCAGTGGTGATATACGGTAAGGCGCAGTGAACGTGCCGGCACTGCGAGTGATTGGACGTCCATACGTTTGCTTCGATTTTTTACTTTCCGATACAAAACTTACTAAAGATATTCGCCAGCAGGTCGTCGTTGGTTACTTCGCCGGTAATCTCACCCAGGTGGTGGAGGGCCTGCCGGATATCAAGGGCCAGAAAATCTCCGGTAACGTTGGAATGTATGCCAGTTAGGACTGCGTCGAGCGCCTGACTAGTCTTCAACAAACTTTCAAAATGGCGGGCGTTAGTGACGATCGTATCGCTGCTTCTGACATTTTTTAAGTTTACCTCATCGACAATTTTGTCTTTTAACTCCTCTAAAAACTGCTTTTCAGAAGCGGAAATAAAAATAAACCTGCTGTCTTCCTTTAGTTGGTCGACCAATTCCTGTGGCGCTTTGTCGATCTTGTTGCCGATAGGAATGAACGGCTTGCCGAGGTTCTCCAGCTTATTGATTTCTTTGTTGATATCAGTCAGGTTGTCGTTCACCAGGTCAAACAGGTAAAGAATCAACGACGCTTCTTTCATCTTGCTGTGGGTTCTTTCTACGCCCATGGCTTCTATTACATCGGTTGTTTCCCTGATGCCCGCTGTGTCGATAAATCGGAATACCACTCCCTCGATATTGATCTCGTCTTCAATAGAATCTCTGGTAGTGCCCGCTATGTCGGAGACCAATGCCTTTTCTTCCTTAAGCAAAGCATTGAGTAGGGTAGACTTTCCAGCATTGGGTTTGCCGGCAATCACGGTAGGAACGCCATTTTTGATCACATTGCCCAGGTCAAAGCTTTTGATGAGCTGGTTGATGACGACTTTCAAATTGTTGACCAGTTTCGCCAGGTCGTGACGATCAGCAAATTCCACGTCTTCTTCGCCAAAATCCAGCTCCAGCTCTATCATGCTCGCAAAATGAATCAGTTGCTCCCTCAGCTGCTTGATGTCGCTGGAAAAGCCTCCCCGCATTTGAGAAATAGCCGCGTGATGAGCTGCTTCAGAATCTGACCCGATAAGGTCAGCCACTGCTTCGGCCTGAGCAAGGTCGAATTGCCCATTTAGAAAGGCTCGCTTGGTGAATTCACCTGGCTTGGCCAGTCTTGCCCCCTGCGAAAGGGTCAGGTTAATGATCCGCTTGATGATATAAGCAGAACCGTGGCAGGAAATTTCCACTACATTTTCCTTCGTAAACGATTTGGGCGCAATAAATACCGACATGAGTACCTCATCGATCACCTCGTTTCCTTCTCTGATGGTACCGAAATGGATCGTGTGCGACTCGACTTTCTCGAGATCTGTGCCTTTGAATACTTTATTTGCAATGCTGATGGCTAGTGGCCCCGACAGGCGAATAATGCCTATGGCACCAATGCCTTGTGGTGTAGCAAGCGCTACAATGGTATCGTCGAACTGGGAGTAGGAGAGAGAGCCCAAAAGTCAATGGAGTTAATGGTAGTGAATGAATTGAGATGAAATAGCAAATATCAAAATACAAATATCAAAAGTGGAGCGTAATACTACTTTCAGTTTTAAGAATGGGCGCTTTTTTGTTTTGTAAAATTTGCCTTTTGTGATTTGTCATTTGCCTTTTGGTGCTTTAAAAAGCTACTTTTTCACCAGTTTCGTGATGATTCTCTTGAGCTGAGGTGATGTTTTGTAGCCTGCTACTATCTCCATCTTTTCCTGCTCCTGGTCTACTAAAATAAATGTAGGATAACCCTGTATCTCTAATGATTTCACAATCTCTTTGCCGTTTGTTTCTTTTCCCAGGAAAGTGAAAGTGTCCGTTGTTTCCCCATTGATTTTAACCAGGTAAACTGAGCTGTTGGCCAAATCTGCAATCTCCGGATCGGCAAAAGTCGTCTTGTCCATTTTCTTGCACCAGCCACACCAATTGGCATAAAGTTCGACGATAACCGGACGTGGTTCTGCCGCTAATTTTTTTGCCAGGTCCGACACTGGCGTCCAGGCTGTATCAACAGGCGCTTTGACCACCGATGCGGTACTGATCAGGCCGACAATTATAATGGCAAATAGCGAAGTTGCTTTTTTCATATGAGTTTCTCGTTGACAGAAAGTCCTTGCATGGCTCTTTTCTTTTTGAAGATAAGACCTGCAGATGGAGAGAACAAAAATACGACTAAAAAGATCAAACCCGCCACAGTTGACATAGCGCCGGCAATCGACCCATCAATCCACGAGGCAAGGTAATAGCCAAAGAAAGATGTCATCACGCCAATGATACAGGTGTAGATCAACATTTTCTTCAGATCCTCCGTGATGAGGTAAGCCGTTGCCGGAGGAGCAATCAATAAGGCCACAACCAGTATAGCACCTACCGATTCAAAAGACGCTACTGTAGTGAGCGATACAGCTCCCATCAGCAGATAGTGCCAAAGCGTTGTATTGATGCCAATAATGGAGGCGTAGGAGGGATCGAAAGTGGTTAAAAACAACTCCTTGTATCCAAAGTAAATGAAAGCAATAACAACTAGCAGCACTGTGCCTGATATATAGAGCACCCTCGGTCCCATGATGGTGCCGTTGGCTGTGATCCATAGGTCGATCGGAACGTAGGCGATTTCACCATACAATACACAATCCTGATCCAGGTCGACTTTGCCAGCGAAAGTAGAAATCAAAATTACGCCGAGCGCAAACAGCCAGGTAAAAGTAACGCCAATGGAAGCATCGGTCTGAAGGTTGCCCTTCTTATGGAAGAATTCAATTAGAAATGTGGTGACAATTCCCAGTGTACCTGCGCCAAGCAACATGGGAAGAGAATCCCGGCTTCCGGAGATGAAAAAAGCGATCACAATGCCCGGTAACACAGCATGCGAGATGGCGTCGGCCACCATCGCCATTTTCCTTAACACAAGGTAGCTTCCCACCAGTCCGCACGAGATAGACACTAATGAACCTGTCAGTATGATATAAATTGCTTCCATGGTCTATCTGTAAGGGATGGTTTCATTATGAGGGTCCACCTTGGGGTAGTTTAGTTTTTCCTCCAGCCTTGCCTCAATTTCTGGTGTAATTATATGCTCAATTGTTTCTGCGTCATCGTGCACATGATCCGGTGCAATACGAAGGTGCTCAGTCAGGTACAGCTCCCAAAGGCGGTGCAACTTCACAATGCGTTGCCCTTTGTTTTTTCCTTCCTCAGTCATGATCCAGTTTTGATGATTAGTGAGCAAAAAGCCACTTCTGGAAAGCCGGTTCAAACCTTTCTTCAATTGTGCTTCAACAAACTGTCGCTGTGAAATCAATTCTTCGAATTTCCGTGGGAGGAAAAATTGATTATCAGCTTCCCCCAGGTGAAAAAAGGCTTTTAAGATGTTTTCCTCCAGTATCTGTCGCTGGTATTTTCTTTGCTGAAACTGCTTGTAAAGGATCCCTTTTTTGGGGGCCATAAAGAACGAAAACATGGCAATAAATGAAATCACCATTACGATCCAGGGTCCTGTTGGCATAGCAGGAGCGATAAACGAGATATAAGCACCGGAAATACCGGAAATGGCTCCAAAAAGCGCTGCCAGCCCTACCATTACTCTCAGTTTGTCGGTCCAGAAGCGTGCTGCCGCTGCTGGCGTGATCAACATGGCGGCCATCAGCACTACGCCTACAGCCTGTATGCCCGTCACAACGGCCAATACGGTGAGCGTGGTTAATACCAATTCCAACCCTTTCACAGGCATACCTATGGCTTTGCCAAATTGCTCATCAAACGCAATAAGTGTGAGCTCTTTAAACAACAAGCCAACCACCAGCAGCAGAATGATGCTGACTGACCCAAAAACGATCAGGTCCTGACCGACTAATGAGGCAGCTTTTCCAAACAAAAACTGATCAAGGCCACTTTGATTGGCATTTCCTGAATGCTGTATGGCAGTCAAGATGAGGATACCAATACCAAAAAAAACAGATAAGGTGAGTCCGATGGCGGTGTCCTCTTTTAATTTGGAATGTCTGACAATAAGGTCAATGAAACGTAACGAAAGCCACCCTGTGATAAAGGCACCAATGATCAGGTAAAAAGGATTTTTGGTACCTGATATGACGAAGGCCAGACAAACACCTGGTAGCACCGAATGTGCCACAGCATCGCCAATGAGCGCTCTTTTCTTCAAAAAGGTAAAGCAGCCTACAATGGCTGCGCTGATCGCGAGCAATACCGACCCTACTAATACATAGCGAATATTGGGATCCTGGAATGAAAAGAAATACAAGAAGTCTTTCATAGCCTTTGTTTGCCTGTTTTATTTTTTATGTTTGAGCTGTGCCCTTTTTTGATCATGGCTAAATGGTTTTTTCTCTGGTTGGGAAACGTTCTTTGGTAAGCAGATCGCCAACTTCCGACAATATGGTTAGCTTCCCACCATACGCTTCCTGCAACAACTCCTCCTTGAATACTTCTGAGGTTGGCCCGGAAGCTACAAGCCGCATATTGAGAAGAATAAGCCAATCAAAATAGTTGACCACAGATTGGAGATCATGATGTACGACCACCACTGTTTTGCCCTCTTTCGACATTTTTTGTAGCAGGTCAATAATGGCCTTTTCGGTGGATGCATCCACACCAGCAAATGGTTCATCCATGAAATAGATATCTGCCTGCTGTGCCAGTGCCCTGGCCAGAAATACTCTTTGCTGTTGTCCTCCCGATAGTTGTGAGATCTGCCTGTTTCGAAACTCCTGCATGCCCACAAGCCTAAGACTCTCAGCTACCACCTCGCGGTCTGCTTGCCTGGGTCGCTTAAAAAGCCCCAGTTTGCCATAACGGCCCATCATCACCACATCGTATACAGATGCAGGGAAGTCCCAGTCGACAGACTCCCGTTGCGGCACATAGCTTATTTTGCTGCGCACATTGTCCAGGGTGTCATCAAACAGCTTAACGTAGCCGCTGCTTAGAGGCACAAGATCCATGATGGATTTAATGAGTGTTGACTTGCCAGCTCCATTAGGCCCCACGATACCCACGAGACTGCCCTTTGGGAGCGCCAGGTCAATTCCCCACAAGACTGGCTTTTGGTTGTAGGAAACTGTGAGGTCGTGTACTTCAATGATCGGGTTGTCTGCAAGTATGTTCATTTTGTCTGTTACTTAAGTGAGGAAACAATGGTTTTTACATTCGCAGTTACCATACCGATATAGGTGCCGTCAGGGGTGCCAAATTCACCCATGGCATCTGAATAAAGCTTGCCTCCAATAGTTACTTCGTGGCCACGCTGCCGGCAACCATCCACTACAGCGTTGATAGCTCTTTCAGAAACAGAGGTTTCGACAAAAACGGCTTTTACATTTCTGTCGACAATAAGGTTCACCAGGTTAGCAATGTCTTTCAGCCCAAATTCAGATTGAGTGGAGATGCCTTGAAGACCGTTTACTTCAATAGTATATGCTTCGCCAAAGTAGCCAAATGCATCGTGGGCGGTTACCAGAAGCCTTTGCTGCGCTGGTATAGTGGCAATCTCGTTGATCACCCATGAGTGCAAAGCATCCAGCTCAGCCAGGTATTTATTCATATTTATCTCATATAGGCCGGAGTTGTCTGGGTCGACAGCCTTGAGTGTGGCCCCCACTTCTTTCACTGCCTCTTTCCAGAGCGCCACATTGAACCAGATATGTGGATCGTAATTGCCAGCAAAAACAGGGGTGTCTCTCAGCCTCTCCAATGGTATTTTTTCTGAAACGGCCACCACATTTTTTATGCGCGCCAATTTCTCTAACACTTCACCCATCTTGCCTTCCAGGTGCAGGCCGTTGTAAAACACTACGTCTGCGTCGGACAGCCTTGCGAGGTCTCCCTGAGTAGCTTTGTATAGGTGAGGGTCTACGCCAGGTCCCATAAGGGCGTCAGCTATAACTGAGTCGCCTGCTATGTTAATCACTGCGTCATAAATCATCCCTGTAGTAGCCAATACTTTTAATTTCCCTTCTCTCTTTCCTTGCTGCTCAGGGGAGCAGCTGAATAGAAGCGAAGCTGCTATTGACAATAAAAAACAGGCCCTTGTTATCGACTTTATCATGTTAATCTGTAATAAGAATGTTTTGTGATACTTCTCTTGACATAAATACTCTTTGCTTTCCGTCAATAATGACCTCAATCGAACCATCGAAAACAACTTTGTCAGCTACCTCAATTTTGGCCCCCAGGTAAATACCCAGTTTATCCAGGTATTGCAGAAAGGTTGCGCCTTCATCGTTAACAGCCATTACTTTCCCTTTGGCGCCAATTGCCATCATGTCAAGCTGAGTCTGCTTGGCTTTTGTCATTATCCCGTTTTCGTCGGGGATGGGGTCGCCATGTGGATCAACTTTAGGGAAATCGAGAAATTCATCAAGACGCTGAATAAGTAAGCCAGACCGGATATGCTCCAGTTGTTCGGCTACATCATGTACTTCGTCCCAGTTAAATTTGAGCTTCTCAACAAGAAACACCTCCCACAGCCTATGCTTACGAATAACCTGCAGGGCCATGGACTTTCCCTTTTTCGAGACATTTACACCATAATACTTCTTGTAAGTCACTACACCTTTTTCATCCAGTCTTCGGATCATGTCACTCACAGAGGCTGGCTTGGTATTCATATGCTCTGAAAGGGCGTTAGTTGACACTTCAGTGGAGCCACTGTCCGACAAATGAAAAATGGCTTTCAGGTAGTTTTCTTCGGCTAAGCTTAACATCAACAGTTATTTTTAATCAAAGGTAAAAATATTTTAGAGTTATCTAAAAATATATTTCTGTTAATATACGATGTCGGGATAACCTGCAGGCGTTGATCAGTTAAACTTATCCAGCAATTAGCTCATCAACCAACTGAAGAAGCTGTGCTTCTTCGGTAGCCCATAATGCGTCGTTATAGTTGATGTGGGGAGGGTAGAAGCTGAGCCTGTCTGGGAGCTGCGGTGTAAGGTGGCCGTTGGCCTGCTTTTGGTAAACCACTGCCGACTTCATCTCGAGGCAGTAAGCGGTCCACTGCTTATTGGCTTGGATCACCATAGGTAAGCGGTAGGCCATGTACTCCCAAATCTTGGTTGGGAAACAGGAGTCGATTGCTGGATTGTTCGGATAAAACACCAAGCCAAAGTCGGCTTCAGTGATGGCCTTTTGTATGACATCATATGGGACCCCGGCAATCCCGCCAGTAAGGTAGATTTGCTTGCGCTCTCCGGTAACCGACTGTAAGTATTTTAAAGATTCCTGATCTGGCACCTTTCCACAAAGGTGCAAGTTTGCCTTGGGGTATTGTTCATTGATTGCCAGAAATGCATCGATGCCTTCACGGAGTCCGTAGGTCAATGACAAGGTTCCCGACATTAGAAAAAGTGGTGTCGATGGTGCTTCGACCGACCTCTTTACCGGCTTAACTGGCAACGACTTGTTTTGAATGATGGTCCACCTGGATCCAATAAAAGGGAGCGATGTGTAGCTTTTTTCAGCCAGGATAAAGTGACTAACGAAAGGAGAGGAGAGTCGCTCGACCAGTCTGATCCATCCTGCCGCCACCAGCTTTAATGGCAATGGAAGAGGAGAGAGGTGTCTGATGTTTTGAGCATAATTTTCCTGTATATCATAGACGATTTGCCCACCAAATAAAATTTGGTATGCTATACTAACTATCAATAATTCAGGAGTATTAACTATTATCAGTTCAGGTGTTAATTTAACTACTGAAAAGAAGAACTTCCATGGCGCAAAGAATCGGCCGGCGGAGATTCTTTTGAAATTAAACAGCGGGGAAAAAGCGATATCGGGATGGGAAGAATCATTTTTCGAAATGAATCCTATGATATTCAAACCATATTTATTTGTTTTCGCCAGTGATAGCACAAACTTGTGATAATGGCGGATGTCGTCCACGGGTTTTAAAAGAGAACCAATCACAATTTGTTTTTTCGACATTGCCCGCGGAGTAACTAAATTCCTCTGGCCGAAGATAATTTAATTGACTGTTTACTGAATGGAATTAAGAGAATTAATAGAGAATGCGTGGGACGACCGTGCAGCTTTGCAAGACAAAGAAACTGCAATTGCGATCAAAACAATTGTGGACGATCTTGACAAGGGCATTCGCCGGGTCGCTGAAAAATCAGGCGACGAATGGGTGGTGAATGAGTGGATCAAGAAAGCGGTGATTCTCTATTTCCCTCTGATGAAAATGCAGGCGATTGAGGTGGGTCCATTTTACTATCACGACAAGATCAAACTGAAAACCGGATACGACAAGCTGGGTGTTCGTGTGGTGCCCAATGCCGTTGCCCGCTATGGTGCTTACCTGAGCCCCGGTGTGGTGATGATGCCAAGTTATGTGAACATCGGTGCCTATGTGGATGAAGGAACCATGGTCGATACCTGGGCTACTGTGGGGAGTTGCGCGCAAATTGGAAAGAATGTGCACCTGAGTGGAGGCGTAGGAATAGGAGGTGTGCTTGAGCCAGTGCAAGCTGCTCCGGTGATTGTAGAGGACAACGCCTTTATTGGATCACGTTGTATCATCGTAGAAGGAATACGAATCGGTAGGGAAGCAGTGCTTGGTGCCAACGTGGTACTTACAGGCAGTTCTAAAATTATCGATGTATCCGGCAGCGAGCCTGTGGAATACAAAGGGTATGTGCCAGAACGTTCAGTAGTAATCCCGGGCACCATTCCCAAGAAATTTCCGGCGGGCACTTATCAGGTCCCTTGTGCGTTGATTATTGGTAAAAGAAAAGAAAGCACCGACAAGAAGACGTCTCTGAATAGCGCTCTTCGAGAAAACGATGTCGCTGTTTAGATAACAATCAATTCTACCTACTTAATTATTTTCACTTTATTTGCACCTTCTTTTGGAAGGGTGAACTGAATTTTATTATCTCAAGATTATCAGATGAGTTTGATGAGAAATGTCTTGCAAGGACTTTTTGTAGCGCTTGTGTTCCTTGTGTCGTGTAAAGATGAAGCCGTCATAAAGGGCGATGTTTATTTCGAACAGGGGAAGTATAGTGAGGCGATCAAAGCCTATGACGAGTATCTTTCGTTAAATCCTACCCACGTAAAATCTATCTACAACAAAGGCAGAGCGTACGAGGAGTTAGGGCAATATGGAAAAGCATTGGAGTCGTTCCGCCAGGCATTAAAAGTGGATGGAAAGAATGTTTCTGCCTTGCTGAGCATTGGTCAGTACTACTACCGAAACGGTGAGTTTGACAATGCAGCTTTCAATTTTGGCAAAGCCGTAGAAATCGACGACTCTAATTCAGAATCCTATTTCCTTCTTGGCCGTAGCTACCATTTACAAGGTATGATGAAAGAAGCAATGGGAGCCTACAACAATGCTATTAGCTTAAATAATAACCTTGGGGACGCCTACATGTACAGAGGGGCACTTAAAATCAATTTAAAGCAGGGAAACAACGCTTGCAATGATTTTAAAACAGCCAAAGCCCTGGGTGTAAAAGATGCTGACGAAGCACTTTCACAATACTGCAAATAAAGCGCTAATTCTTTAGTTGGTTGAGTGAAGGGATAATGAAGTGCTCCTTGTGGTTACAGAGCACATCTGAGCCGCTGTTACCTAGTCCATTGCATTTAGGGCAAGTCTGCTCAACATGCTTTTGCCCATTGCATTGTGTGCAGACTTCTTTTCCTTTGCCCTGGCATATTTCGCAGGTTTTGTAAACGTTATCTCCGAAATTGTTTTTTGTGATCTGTACCCCTTCGCCCAGGCACTTGTGGCAAGTGATTTCACCAAAACCATGGCAAAGAGGGCATTTATCATCGATATGCCCAACTCCATCGCAGCGACTGCAGGTAATGAGTCTGAAGCCGTCGTTATCGCAGTAGTTACATGCTTCGATCTCCCTGGCCAGCACGTCCAGTTTGTTTTCCAGCATGCGGGCTTCATTGAAATATTCGCCCGATTTCCCTGTGAGGCTCATGTATTTATTGAGGAAGTTCCTGCTGCTTTGGAGCTGATGGTTTTTTTCCAAAGTAAACGCAAAGAAGTAAAGGGCTTCTGTTGGCACTACTTCATTAAGTGATAATATCTGTCGGAATCGCTTATCGGCAGCCAGGTAGTCTTCCTTTGCCATGAAGCCCTTAGCCTCTTCCAGTAAAACTGTGGCTCGACTTTTTCCGTTTTGTGCCGATCCATTGAAAGCGCAGGCTGCAAGCAGCGCCAGGAAAACATATTTTGCAGTCATTAATCTCATTTCCAAAGATTCTTATTAATCCGACTTTCCAGCTGGTTCTCCAGCTCGTCGGGGAGCATGGGAAAAAAGTCGAGGCCCGTCATTTTTTCAATGGAATCAACCGTCACTACGTAGTCCATGATACTTTTGTCGGAACCCCTATTTTCCATCACAAAACCAATTGCCTTGATCTCCGGTTCAGATATGTCTAAAACAATTTTGTAAAACTTTTGTGGAACCGCTACTTTATTCTTCCCTATTTTTTTAGCTCCACGGTCCACCAAAGGGCCTGTTACCACGAAAAGCTCTTTGTCTTTTACTCCCCATTCTCTCACTTTTTCTTCCAGTTTCTTCCAAATCCCTCTGTTGAACGAAGGGTCCTGTGGACTCATATTGCTCAAAAAGAAGGTTCCATCCATGGCTTCCTGTGACCAGCTAAAATCAGCGGCCGGTGCCAGGTGACCCCTGTCATATCCAGACCCCTCATAGTCATTTAAGGTTGCAGACTCGGTACGAACGCCCGGGTCAGGACGGAAATTGTCTTTTCGTTGGGCCGTATTTTTTTTGATATTAATTGCCGTCAGGCGATAGGCTACCCACTTCGGCTGTTCTATATCTTCCTCATAAGCAAGCGTATATCCTTCATGCTCAACAATGAGGTCATCCTGCGTGTAGGCAGGCCAGGCAAAATCAAATGAGGAGGTGTAGGAGTAATGATTGAAATCGGTAGGCGCTTCCTGTTCAGCCGGAGCTTTGTCTTTCTGAGGGGTTGACGTCGGAGTCTTCCTCGCAGCTGCCTGAGAAGAGGTGCTTGGCTGCCTGCTACTTTCTTTTGGATCCTCCTTTTTCGCTTGAGTGGGTTGCTGCCTAGTCTTCTCTTTTTTCACTTGTTCTTTTTTGCCCAATGATTGAACGAATTCAGGAAGATTGCCACTGTCTTTCAGGTACAAGGCGAGGCCAATCACCATCACCATCACAATCGCTAAAACTAAGCCTGAGTTGCTGCCTGAGTCTTTGGATTTCCTCGATGTGGTCTTCTTTATAGCTGGTGCTTTTCTTTTGGTCATTGATGTTTTCGTGTTAATTAGCAAATCTAATTTATCTGTTTGAATGAATCCCGTATTTTCGTGGCTTCTTACAAGGAAATTTGCGGATGGCGGAAAAATATGACCTGGTGGTAATAGGGGGAGGGGCCGCAGGAATCTTCGGTGCGGTGAATGCATGTGTTCAGCAACCAGGGCTAAAAGTAGCCGTGGTTGAGAAAACAACTAAATGGTTGTCGAAAGTAAAAGTCTCTGGTGGTGGCCGTTGCAATGTGACCCACGACTGCGAATATGCTTCTCAGCTGGTGAAGAACTACCCCAGAGGCAGTAAATTCCTTAAGAAAGTGTTTGATCAGTTTGATGCCCGGGATACCGTAAAATGGTTTGAGGACCGTGGCGTGGCATTAAAAGTAGAAGGAGACGGAAGGGTATTTCCCGTAACGAATAGCTCTCAGACAATTATTGATTGCCTGATGAAGGAAGCGGAGAAGTATGGAATAGCATTGAAAGACCATTTCTCAGTAAAGCATCTGGAAAAACAGGACAGTTTATTTTTGGTCGTATGCGAGGAAGAAACACTGGAAGCTACAAAGGTATTGGTAACCATTGGCGGACAACCTAAAGAAGATGGTTTTGGCTGGATCAAAGCATTGGGACACAACATTTTACCTCCTGTCCCTTCACTTTTTACTTTCAATGTTCCTGAAGGGGGCATGAAGGAACTTTCAGGTTTATCAGTACCCTCGGCGGAGGTAAAAGTAGCTGGGAAAGGTCTTGCGGCTACGGGCCCACTTTTGATCACCCATTGGGGATTCAGCGGGCCCGCTGTGCTTCGACTTTCGGCCTGGGGCGCCAGAGAGCTGGCCGAAATCAATTACCAATCGGTCTTTCTGGTAAATTGGCTGGGCGACAAAAAGGAAGAGGGACTCAGGGAAGACATGGAATCACATGCAAGCCAAAGTACTAAGAAACTTGTGGGGGGTAATCCGATGTATGGTTTACCAGGCCGCTTGTGGGAGGCGATTGTATCAAGAGCAGGCATTGGCAGCGACAGAAGGTGGCTGGATATCTCCAAAAAAGAAAAGAACAGGCTTTGTGAGGGCATCATTAGGTGCTCCTTCGATATGAATGGGAAGACGACATTTAAGGAAGAGTTTGTGACCTGCGGGGGTGTGGCCCTCGACGAAGTAGAGCCGGCCACAATGGAGAGTAAAATAGTTTCGGGTCTTTATTTTGCTGGTGAAGTGCTGGACATTGATGGTATTACAGGCGGCTTCAACTTTCAAAATGCCTGGTCAGGGGCATGGGTGGCGGCAAAGGCTATTGCACAGCAATAGCCAGTTAAACCGCTTATGTGTTAGTTACTTATTTAGCAAACCTATCAGCCAATACCAAATCCTTCGACCCAGCAGTATACTTATAGAATCCCTCGCCAGCTTTTGCACCCAACTTACCGGCGGTTACCATATTGACCAGCAAAGGGCAGGGGGCATACTTCTGGTTTCCAAAGCCATCGTACATCACATTCAGGATAGAAAGGCAAACGTCAAGCCCAATGAAATCGGCTAGCTGAAGGGGCCCCATGGGGTGGGCCATACCTAGTTTCATGACCGTGTCTATTTCTTCTACGCCAGCCACACCTTCGTATAGTGAGTAGATCGCTTCGTTGATCATCGGCATCAGGATGCGGTTCGCAACAAAGCCCGGGTAATCGTTCGCCTCAGTGGGCACCTTGCCTAGCGTCTTTGATAGCTCCAGAATTTGGTTGGTTATTTCATCGCTGGTTGCATATCCTCTGATCACTTCCACCAGCTTCATGACCGGCACAGGATTCATGAAATGCATGCCAATGACCTTGTCAGGTCTACCAGTAGCGGAGGCTATTTTTGTGATAGAAATAGACGAAGTATTAGACGCCAGGATACAGGCAGCAGGCGCTAATTGATCCAGCTGCCGGAAGATGTCCAACTTAATGTCCATTTTTTCCGTTGCTGCTTCCACCACCAGGTCGGCATTAGCTACTCCTTGCTTCATGTCTGTGAACGAGCTGATATTGGCCAAGGCAGCTTCCTTGTCACTTTCACTGATTAACTCTTTGGACACCTGTCGGTCGAGGTTTTTAGTGATGGTGCTCTTTGCTTTTTCCAAGGCCGTTGCTGACACGTCGACAATGGCTACTTTGAAACCTTTCAAAGCGAAAACATGGGCGATACCGTTGCCCATTGTGCCAGATCCAATCACTGCAATATTCTTCATTTTCTGAGGGGTTAATGCTCTTTTGGCAAAACTAAAAAGATATTACTTAGCCTACCGCTTATTGTTGATTCTTTCGTCGTGCATGAGGCGCAGTACCACGCCATTGCTCCAGCCAAAGCCGTCCTGGGTAGGGTATTCTCCGCCACCGGCGTCCAGACTCAGGTCCAAGACATTGTATTTCTCCATCATCTTGCCTGTTTTGTTGAACACACGGCTATTAAGCTCCAGCCAACGTTCACTTATCTGGTCTGCCAACTTATCATCCCCATACCTTCTAAAACCGTATATGGTCATCCATTGCAAGGGTGCCCAGCCATTGGGAGCATCCCATTGTTGCCCCGATACGATATTGGTGGTATTGATCCCGCCTGGCTTTAGTAAATTTCTGCGCACGGCAATGGCCACTTGCTGCGCCTGCTCCTCATTGGCTAATCCAAAATACAGAGGATACATACCGGCTGGGGTAATGAAATCCCGTTGCTCGGCAGATGGCCAGTGATAATCCATAAAGTACCCTTTTTCCACACTCCAGAAATAGGTCTGAATAAGCTCGGCCCGGGTGCTGGCCAATTGGTCAAACTGATTAGCTCCTTCCATCTCTCCATTCACGGTTTTCAGTCTGCTAATCGTCGCCTCCAGGTTGTACATCAGAGCGTTGAGATCGACGGGTAGGATTTCAGTAGTTACGATTGTTTGAAAGTCTCCGGCAATGGCAAACCAACGGGTACTGAAATCCCAACCCGACTCGCAGGCAGCTCTCAGGTTAATATAGAGTGCTTTTTTCTGGCTTTCGTTCAATCCCTCGGCCAGTTCAACATCTTCTCTATACGATTCCGGTCTTGGTTCCGGCTGATCATCGAAATAGCGGTTCAGTACTTGTCCATCACCCAGCATCACCACTCTGCGGTAGCTCTTATTGTCATCGTTGAGCTTGTCTGAGCCATCCATCCAGAAGGCGTGCTCTTTTTCTAACGCAGGCAAATACTTCAATACAGCTGTATCTCCTTTTGAATCGGCCAGGAGGTTGACCATGCCGGCGAAAAAAGGAGGCTGCGAACGACTAAGAAAGTAAGTACGGTTTCCGTTGGGGATAAAGCCAATGGAGTCGATGAGATAGGCAAAATTGTCCAGCATGTTTTCCATGAGATCTTCTCTGCCCGACACTTGCAGGCCCAGCATGGTGAAATAGCTGTCCCAGTAATAGATTTCACCAAACCGACCACCAGGCACCACATACTTATAGGGCAGGGGAATGAGCGAACCATACGAACGCTCATCGGGCGAACGGGTCAGGTAGTCCCATTTTTCGGTCAGCACTTCGGAAAACGATTTGGTAGTATCCAGCACATAGCCAGCGCCTTTTGGTTCCGGTTTTTTGAAATTGGCTTTTACGAAGGCTTCTAGACTGAAGTCAGGCTGACTTTTTATTTCGAGGTATTCCGCTGCTATCTCACTTGCTGGTCGTAGAGGGTCGCTGTCCACAAATGTTTTGGAGTCTGGAAACACCTGTGCCATTTGTACATCATGAAAAAGTATGCCCAGGTCCTCACTGGGAATATATTGGGCATTGACATCAACTGCTGATCGCTCAACAGCCGGCTGACAAGCGACAAATAAGTAGACTAGAAGGAAGAAATGAAGGGGTTTTAGAAGTGGTCTTTGCATGGGTTGGTGTTTGTCACGAGCAACACTCAAGTATTTTTTTGAGCGATTACCCTGTAAGTCAGTCATTTTTGTCACAAATTGTAAAAATATTTGATGCAGGCCAATCCTCGTAAGAATTGTCCCTATTTTTATAACTCATTGATAAGTGTTAGTCGACTGAATGAATTGTCGCTGAATGGCAACCTTTATCCATTTAATAAGTTTAAGAATGGACTATCTGCTCAATATTTGAATCAGAGCGCAACAAGACTGCCTCTACGCTGGTTATAAATGACACCTATTAAAACTATGAAAAAACGAAATATCTATGCCTTGGCCTTTTTGGCCTCATTGCTAATCATTACTGGTTTTCGTCGCCTGGGCGAAAACGACAATGCCGTAAAAGAAGTAGCCAAAGCCTTAGAGGTTGATACAGAAGTATACGCAACGGGCTTTGAAAGTGCCTGGTCGATGGCCTGGCTTCCCAATGGCGATATGTTGGTGGCCGACAAGCCTGGTAAGCTTTGGAAGATTGCCAAAGGCAGTAAGCAGAAAACTGAAATCAAAGGCATTCCGGCGGTTTCTACCAAAGGGCAAGGTGGTCTTTTCGATGTTGAGCCACATCCTAACTATAGTGCTAATGGTTGGATTTACATTAGTTATGCCGGAGCTGGCGATGGCGGAGCCAATACGGTCATCATGAGAGGCAAACTCTCAGGCAATGAGCTCGTAAGCCAGGAAACGATATTTAAGGCTGGTCCACTTTCTGAAAAAGGACAACATTTCGGTGCCAGGATGGCTTTTGACAAGGACGGTTACCTGTTCTTTTCAGTGGGCGAGAGAGGTACCATGGAAAATGCACAGACGCTTACCAATGATAGTGGAAAGATCCATAGAATTTTCGATGATGGTCGGGTGCCTGAAGACAATCCTTATGTGCAAATTCCAGACGCTATGCCTACCATTTGGAGCTATGGACACCGTAATCCGCAAGGATTGAAGTTCAACCCAATGACAGGCGAATTGTTTGAACATGAGCATGGCCCAAGAGGCGGTGATGAAGTGAACATCGTTCGTCGAGCGAAGAACTATGGCTGGCCAAAAATCACTTACGGCATCGATTATGATGGAAGCATCATTAGCAATGATAAGGCGAAAGAAGGCATGGAGCAACCTATACATTACTGGGTCCCATCTATTGCCCCTTGCGGCATGGACTTCCTAACAAGCGATGTATATCCTGAGTGGAAAGGTAACCTGTTTGTAGGCGCATTGGCCGGTCAAACCCTTGCAAGACTTGAGGTGAAGGACGGGAAAGTGCTGAAAGAAGAAAGACTTCTGAATGGCAAAGGCCGTATCCGTGACGTGGCACAAGGACCTGATGGTTACCTGTATGTGTCTTTTGAAGGGCCTGGACAGATTCTTAGGTTGATGCCTAAGTAAGTAAGAGTATCAAAAGAAGTGATAAGTGCGAAAGTGAGGGTTAACTCGCTTTCGCACTTTTTTTGTTATAAAACGATGTTCACAATTCTCTTCGGCACCACAATTACCTTCTTCGGTGCTTTTCCTTCAGTCCATTTCTGTACCGCTTCATCAGACAGCACGGCCTTCTCTACATCAGCCGGGGCTGTGTCGATCGGGAAGCTCATTTTGTGCCGCATTTTGCCATTGATACTGATCGGATACTCAAATGCGTCTTCCTTCACAAAGTCAGCATTGAATACCGGGAACTTTGAATAGGAAATACTTTCAGTATTGCCCAGCATTTCCCACATCTCTTCTGCAATGTGAGGGGCATAGGGGGCAATAATTTGTGTCAAAGGCCCTAGAATCTCTTTTTTGTTGCATTTGAGGTCAGTCAATTCGTTCACGCAAATCATAAAACTGCTCACGCTGGTATTGAACGAAAGTTTGTCGACGTCATCGGCCATCTTTTTGATGGTCTTGTGCAATACTTTCAACTCTGCAGGAGTGGCCTTCTCATCAGACAAATTCAGATTGCCTTTGTCGTCATGGAACAGGCGCCAGGTTTTGCGGAGAAACTTAAACACCCCGTCGATACCATGGGTATTCCAAGGCTTGAATTGCTCCAAAGGTCCGAGGAACATCTCATACAAACGAAGTGTGTCAGCCCCATACTTCTCGATCATGTCATCGGGGTTCACTACGTTGTACTTGGACTTTGACATTTTCTCTACTTCCCAGCCACAGATGTACTTGCCATCTTCCAGCATAAACTCTGCTGTTGCAGCGTCCTTGTTCGTTTTCTTGTACGCATCTATGTCGAGTACATCGTTATTTACAATGTTCACATCTACATGAAGAGCCACGGTATCGTACTGACCTTTTAGCCCGTGCGACACAAACTTGTTCTCGCCTTTTACACGGTAAACAAAGTTAGACCTACCCTGGATCATCCCCTGGTTCACTAGTTTGGTGGCATATTCGTCTACATTCACCAGCCCAAGATCGTACAGGAATTTTGTCCAGAACCGGGAATACAGCAGGTGCCCCGTAGCATGTTCTGATCCGCCAATGTATAAATCGACAGACTGCCAATAGGCCTGAGCGTCTTTGCTGCAGAATTCTGCCTCATTAAATGGGTCCATGTAGCGGAAGAAATACCAGCTTGACCCGGCCCAGCCAGGCATGGTCGTCAGCTCATAAGGATATCCTTCAGCCGTTTTGAAATCTTTGGCTCTTCCGAGCGGCGGTTCACCATCTTCGGTAGGCAGGAATTTGTCTACCTCAGGAAGCTCAAGTGGCAGTTGATTGTCTTCAAGCAAATAGGGGAGACCGTCTTTGAAATACACTGGCAAAGGCTCACCCCAATACCGTTGGCGACCAAAAATGGCGTCCCTCATCCGGAAATTGATCTTCCTCACGCCAATTCCTTTTTCCTCTACATATTGGCCAGCTTTTTCTATTGCTTCTAAGGGACTCAGGCCATTCAACATACCAGAATTCACCATTTTCCCTTGTTTGGTGGCGTCGGCTTCGGTATCTGTTACCTTTTGTTCGTCGATGATTTGAATGATAGGTAAGCCAAAGTGCTTGGCAAAATTGAAGTCACGTTGGTCACCACTTGGCACGGCCATTACTGCACCGGTGCCGTATCCGGCCAACACATAGTCGGCAATGTAGATGGGTACTTTCTCGCCAGAGAAAGGGTTGATGACATAACTACCGGTGAAAACGCCTGAAACCGTCTTCACATCACTCATTCTGTCTCTTTCCGAGCGATTTTTGGCTACTTCTACGTATTGCTCTACCTCTGCCTTTTGTGCAGGTGTGGTCAGCTCGGTTACTATTTCAGCTTCCGGGGCCAGCACCATAAAGGTGACGCCATAAATGGTGTCGATCCGGGTGGTGAAAACCCGAATGTTCTTTTCTGAATTTTCTATCTTGAAGTCTACCTCCGCACCAATCGACTTACCGATCCAGTTGCGCTGCATTTCTTTGATCGGCTCCGGCCAGTCAATTCTGTCCAGTCCTTCCAGCAATCTTTCTGCGTAGGCAGTAATGCGCATGCTCCATTGAGGCATTTTCTTTTTGATGACGGGATGTCCGCCTCTTTCAGAAAAACCATCTTTCACCTCATCATTTGAAAGTACCGTGCCAAGCTCAGGGCACCAGTTGACCGTGGTTTCGTTGATATAGGTGAGGCGATACTTCAACAAAGTAGTTTGCTGCTCGATTGCTGAAAAGCTTTTCCACTCATCCGCAGTAAAAGCGGCGGTATCATCATCGCACACTGCATTCACAAGTACGTTGCCTTCGCTCTCAAACCGGGTAATCAAGCTGCTGATGGGTTCAGCTTTGTCGGTGTCTTTGTTGTACCAACTATTAAATAATTGTTTGAAAATCCACTGGGTCCATTTGTAAAACGACGCATCGCTGGTACGTACCTCACGGCTCCAGTCATAGGAGAAGCCGATGTTTTCCAGCTGCTCTTTGTAGCGTCTGATGTTGGTGTCGGTGGTAATGGCAGGGTGCTGGCCTGTTTGGATAGCATACTGCTCGGCGGGCAGTCCAAAAGAATCAAAGCCCATGGGATGCAGCACATTGAAGCCCAGCATTCTCTTGTACCTGCTTACGATGTCAGAAGCAATATAGCCTAGTGGATGCCCTACGTGAAGTCCGGCGCCGGAAGGGTAGGGAAACATGTCTAGTGCATAAAACTTAGGTTTGGAGGTGTCTGAGCCAGTTTTGAACACTTGCTTGTCCTTCCAATTCTTCTGCCATTTCTTCTCAATCTCTCTGAAGTCGTATTCGGCCATGGGTATGGTTTTTACAATTAGGTCGCAAAAATAATGATTACCCTTAGAAATGAGTGGATTTTGTGAAAGGAAAGCTGAGTTATATTTAATGAGCCCTCAACTTCAGGCATCAGTGGTGTTTCAGGGGTGCTTAGCTTATAGCGGGTTCCTTCAGATAGTTTTAAAAGTACAACATGTACTTGGTACTAGAAGATGATTGATGCCTCTCCATTGGCCTGGTATTTTATGCGAGACTGGCTGGATAATTTCGCCTATCGCATTGGCCTGGCTTGGTGGAAATTCGCCGGAGTAGGCATTGGGGTTGTGTTGTTGGCCATGGCTACTGTTTTGTGGCAGACCAGTAGTATTTCCAGGGCTAACCCGGTGGAGAGCTTGAGGTATGAGTAGCTAGATGTGGGACGCTTACATCTTCGGATTTGACTATGGCTGATCCCATCTCATATCTAACACAAAAAAATACCAGCATAGAGGGAAAACCCTCACCACTCATTCACAAAATAGTTATCGTCATTCACAAACTATATTGGGCAACTGGCGAGCATTGGCCGGTAAATGTGCTTATAATTCATTTATTAGTGGTGTTAACCATGATAAACCACTATGAAAGCCTTAAAAGCGCTTACAGTAATCCTACTTGTAGTTATCGTTGCCTGCCAGCAACAAACTGAAAGCCCGGAGCCTTTGGACTACGGCTACCTTTCCCTCAACCTGTCTCTTACCATCACCTCCGAAGAAGCCAATGGCCGAACCCTGGCGGTGAATACCGACGATTTCAGGGTCACTATTTTTCAGGCAGACGGCACCGAAGTGATGGTTTTTGATCCTTATTCTTCCGCTCCTGCCGAGGTGCAACTTCCAACGGGCGAATACTATGTAGAGGCCCATAGTAATAACCTGGTGGACGCTGCCTTTGAAAATCCCTACTATTTCGGAAGGTCTGACAATTTCACCATCGACAAAGAAGAGTTGAAGGCCATCGATATCGACGCCGAGTTGGCCAATACCAAAGTGGCGATTATCTATTCCGCCGATGTAATCAACACCTTTGACAGCTATACTGGCACAGTAACAGTGGTAAGTAGCGGAGCCAGCCTTTTTTATGACCAAGGGGAAACCAGAGAAGGCTATTTTTTAACCTCTCCGCTAACTATCGAAGTGAACTTGAGCTACACCAAGCTTGATGGTACTACCATCGACCGTACGTTTACAGCCAGTATTTCAGACCCAGAACCCAAGACACTTTACAACATCAATGTGGACGCCACGCTGGAAGATGGTAAAGTCGTGTTTAATATCACTGTGGACGAAAGCTTTGATACCGTGGATATTGATTTGGGAGCTGTAGCTTCTTTTGAGGGCTGTCGATTGACAGGATTTCAGGTGATCGAAGATGTAGACATAGAAACCTGGGATTTTACATTGAACTCATTGGGTGATGCGGAACAGATTATTTTTTCCGGCAATTATAGCTCAGAGACTTCCGTTTACAACCTTACGTATAACGGAAACCAACAACTGGTGATGGCCCAGAATCCAGAGCCATTCGGAAAGAGAGAAGTTTTTGCCTACGATGCCAATGACAGGCTGGTAAGACGAGAGGAATACCTGGAAAATGCCGGAGTATTTGAGTTGTACCGGGCGAATGATTTTACCTACAATGCCAATGGACAGCTTACAGAACGTGAAGAGTACTATGTCAACGCTGATGGATCTCGGGGAAGCCTTGAGTTTCTAAACGTATATTTTTATCCGGATACTCAAACAAAAAACCCCTACAGGGTAGAGAAGTACAATGACTCAGGGCTGAATCAAGTAGAGTACTTTACTTACGACAATCAACCTAATCCACTGCTGGAAGCAGGAATCTGGGGTTGCGATGATTGCGTGGACAGTGAGCTTTTTGCCTTCGCCGATAACAATATCACTTTGGTTAAAAGGTATAATGCTGACGAATCAGTCTTGTTTTGGGACCTACAGGTGACTTACACTTACAATACAGATGGTTATCCAAGTCAGGCCGATTACTTGTATATCGGTGGAGAAGATGATGGTGCTACCTTTTCTCAAACCTATGATTATCAATGTAATTGATTGAATCTTTAGTTAGAATGACCATGAAAAACTTAAAATTCGCCTTCATCATATTGTTGCTTGTTTCATGTAACAGAGACGAAGTTCCGGAAGTAATTGACTATGGCTACCTCTCACTAAATTTATCCCTTACTATTACCTCCGAAGAAGCCAATGGCCGAACCCTGGCGGTGAATACCGACGACTTCAGGGTCACTATTTTTCAGGCAGACGGCACTGAAGTGATGGTTTTTGATCCCTATTCTTCCGCTCCTGCCGAGGTACAACTTCCTACTGGTGAATACTATGTAGAAGCACACAGCAATAACCTGGTGGATGCCGCTTTCGAAAATCCTTACTATTTCGGGCGTTCCGACAATTTTACCATCGACAAAGAAGAGCTGAAGGCTATCGATATTGACGCTGAGCTGGCCAATACAAAAGTGGCCATAAACTATTCCGCCGATGTAATCAACACCTTTGACAGCTATACTGGCACAGTAACAGTGGTAAGTAGCGGAGCCAGCCTTTTTTATGACCAAGGGGAAACCAGAGAAGGCTATTTTTTAACCTCTCCGCTAGACATAGAGGTGAACCTCAGCTACACCAAGCTGGATGGCACTACCATCGACCGTACGTTTACTGCCGCTATTGCGGACCCGCAGCCAAAGACGTTGTATAATATCAACGTAGATGCCGCGCTCGAAGATGGCAAGGTTGTTTTCAATATTACAGTTGATGAAGGTTTTGATACGGTGGATATTGAATTGGTGGGAACAGAAGTGAGCGATTTTTCCGCATGGTCCAGAAATTATGGGAGCTCTTCTTATGATAATCCGGATGGCGGAATTATTGCCACCAGTGATGGTGGTTATTTAGTGGCGGCCAATACAAATATTGCTGATTTTGATGTTCCTGAATTTAGAGGTGGATCGGATATATGGGTATTCAAAGTGGATGCAGATGGTGTGTTGCAGTGGTCGAAAGTGCTAGGTGGATCCGATATCGATTTCATTGGAGGCTTAGTAGAGGGTGAGAATGGCTATCTCGTAGTAGGTGGTTCGCAATCGTCTGATGGTGACGTTACCCAGAGTTTTGGTAGTATGGATGCATTGCTGGTGATGTTAAATTTTGATGGTTCAATTGCCTGGAAAAAATCATATGGGGCGCAAGGTTACGATTTGGCGTATGCAGCCGTGCGTACCGAAACTGGCGGATTTGTTGTGACGGGGATTACAAATCAAGTGACTGACATGTGGGTATTCGAAATCGACCAGGTTGGTAATTTGATCTGGCAAAACAGTTTCGGGGGAAGCACCGTAGCGACGACTGGGAATGACATTATCGCACTCACCGACGGGTATCTGGCCTGTGGGTTTATCTATTTTGGTAACGACAGGGATTTTTATGTTGTCAAGACAGACCTAAATGGTAATCAAATTTGGCAGAAACAGTATGGAGGTTCGGGGTGGGATGAAGCTAAAGCCTTACTTGATGTCGGCGATGGATATCTGGTTACTGGCTGGACTGCGTCGGCCGATGGAGACGTAACAGGTTACCATGGAGGAAATGACCTATGGGTTATTAAGTTGGCCGTTGACGGATCGTTGGAGTGGCAAAACTCGATTGGCGGTTCTGACCAAGAAATTGGATATGATATTGCCTTTTCTTACGACAATAACATAGTAATTACCGGCGATGTCGGTTCGACAGATGGGGATATGACCAATGTAAAAGCGTTTCCGGGTAGTCAATTTTGGTTGCTAAAGTTAAGTCTTTCCGGCCAGATTCTGTTAAATAACACATACGGTGCCGGATCTTCTTCCAGTTTTGCCAGAAGTCATGATGGTGGATATATTCTCAGTGGTGTAACTCCATCACTTAATCCGACAAACCCAATTCCAGGCAACCACGGAAATTCAGATGTGTGGCTACTCAAAGTTGACCACGATGGAGTCTACCAACCCTAGTTTTTAATATAAAACAGCAGATTGATGAAAAGACTTCTCTACACAGTGCCTCTCGTTTTCATTTTACTGGGTTCTTGCAATAAAGATGAAGTTCCGGAAGTAATTGACTATGGCTACCTCTCACTCAATTTATCCCTCACCATTACCTCCGAAGAAGCCAATGGCCGAACCCTGGCGGTGAATACCGACGACTTCAGGGTCACGATTTTTCAAGCAGACGGCACTGAAGTGATGGTTTTTGATCCCTATTCCTCTGCGCCTGCGGAGGTACAACTTCCTACGGGCGAATACTATGTAGAAGCCCACAGCAATAACCTTGTGGATGCTGCCTTCGAAAATCCCTACTATTTCGGAAGGTCCGACAATTTCACCATCGACAAAGAAGAGTTGAAGCCCATCGATATTGACGCCGAGTTGGCCAATACCAAAGTGGCGATTATCTATTCCGCCGATGTAATCAACACCTTTGACAGCTATACTGGCACAGTAACAGTGGTAAGTAGCGGAGCCAGCCTTTTTTATGACCAAGGGGAAACCAGAGAAGGCTATTTTTTAACCTCTCCGCTAGACATAGAGGTGAACCTCAGCTACACCAAGCTGGATGGCACTACCATAGACCGTACGTTTACTGCCGCTATTTCGGACCCGCTGCCAAAGACGTTGTATAATATCAACGTAGATGCCGCGCTCGAAGATGGCAAGATTGTTTTCAATATTACAGTTGATGAGGGTTTTGATACCATAGAGATTGATTTGGGAGATGCCGCTGATATTGTACCATTCGAAGAAAATGGTTTTTTCGTAGATGATGTATTCTACCCAACAACAACCGCTGTTTTCGGGTGTAGTCCGTTAGCCGGCTTTAACGATTGCCAATTCCTGCTGACTAACGGTGCAGCTGATCTCTGTAGTGGCACACAGTTTGTTTCGATTGCCGGCTTGTCTTCCGTTGGCTCACCAAGCGAAATTACTCCGGGAGAATACCTTTTTAGCCTCCAAAATAGCGGCCCAGCCAACGTGCCGGAACAGGCAAATACTTTTATATGGTCCCTGGCAATCACAGATATCCCTGGTTTCACACCTGAATGTGAGATGATCGAGGGGTATAATATTTGGGATACAGACCAAAATGGCACAGAATCAGGATGGTTGGTAGTTAGCAGAGAGGGGACTGTTTACGCCCTGATCTTTGAATTTCAGTTTATGGGTGGGCCGGAAATTAGGGGTTCTTTTGTTGGCACATTGACAGACCTAAATAGCTAACTTTAACCGACCCAACATAATATTGTTTCGCCCTCCATTCTTAATACAAACATAGGATGACGTAGAGGCGCACCGCTGCCCGACCAGACCGTCTTTGCGAGGAGTAGAGTCGGCGGTAGCAAGACTCACGACGTGGCAATCTGTTGGTTTCACTTACTAATAGACAGATTGCTTCAGTCGCACAGTGAACACGTACATAGAAGGACATTTGTTTGCTCCTTCGCAATGACGATTGCCTTATGTTTTTTGCTCTGAATTGACCAACGCTAACCCCATCATCGACCGTCTTTGATGCAGCCTGCCCGACCAGACCGTCATTGCGAGGAGTGGAGTCGGCGGTAGCAAGACTCAAGACGCGGCAATCTGTTGGTTTCGTATCCTAATGGACAGATTGCTTCGGTCATAATATGATTGTCAACATAGAAAGGCTTCGATTTATTCCCTCGCAAAGACGATCACGTGATGTTTTTTGCTCCAAATTTATCAACGCTAACCCCATCATCGACCGCCTATGCTGCAGTCTACCCGACCAGACCGTCATTGCGAGGAGTAGAGTCGGCGGTAGCGAGACTCACGACG
>CAYGOF010000027.1:35308-50254 GCA_964351395.1 uncultured Roseivirgaceae bacterium | reverse complement strand
GCGTATTATCCTTTTGGGGTCTCTCGCAGAGGACCCTGAAAGAGTTGTTTCATCGATGCCTCTATTAATCATACGGTGTCATCACGCCGAGTCCGCCGGCTGGCGGAATCAACCAGCTGGCTGAGGGGTGATCCGTCGGGATAAGGCAGTGTATCAGACACTAAAAACTTCAAATCAATACTTTAGCCTTAGCTTCTACTCCTTTCCAGCAGATCACCACGCCGAATAGTGTACAAATACAACTATCAACCTCGTTTTCGGCTCGTGATGACGGGTAAGTGTTGTGCCTACCTCCAGCAGTTGGATACGCACTATGACGTTATGTCTCGAAACTTTCTCATCAAAAAGAAAGAGAACAGCACGCTTAGCCGCAAGCCCGATCACTCTCGCAGCGAAGACTCCATCCCCTTCCAACAATTCTCAATTCTCAAATCGCCAATCTATTTACATTTTTTCCTAACTTCGCCCCATGCAAAAACGGTTGCTCTTCGACGGACGTCTTTTACAGTTTACCATCAGCAGGCTTTGTCAGCAACTCATCGAAAATAACGGTGATTTTTCCAACTCTGTGTTAATGGGCATGCAGCCCCGAGGGATCTTTCTCGCAGAAAGAATCCGGACTAACCTCGAAGCGCTTCTGAATAAGAAAATACCCCTCGGTTACCTCGATACCACCTTTCATCGTGACGACTTCCGGCGACGTGATGCGCCCATTACCCCCCATGAAACGAAGGTCAATTTTCTGGTGGAAGGCAAGCACGTGATCCTGATCGACGACGTGCTGTTCACCGGCCGATCCGTGCGGGCAGCGCTCGATGCCATGGTCTCCTTCGGTAGGCCAGAGAAGGTAGAGCTGCTCACCCTCATCGACCGCATGTATTCGCGGGACATTCCGATTGAGGCTACCTATGTAGGCAGAAGGGTCAATACCTTGAGGAGTCAGCGCATACTGGTGGAATTAAAAGAGCAGGGCATGAAGGCAGACAATATTTGGATCATGGAAAAGGAGGACGAAGCATGAGCCAGCTGAGCACCCGCCATCTATTAGGCATCAAAGACATTACCGAGCAAGACATACAGCAGATCTTTCGCACGGCCGACAACTTCAAAGATGTGCTCAACCGCCCTATTAAGAAGGTGCCGTCATTAAGAGACATCACAGTGGCCAATGTTTTCTTCGAAAACTCCACCCGCACCAGGCTGTCCTTCGAATTGGCGGAAAAGCGTTTGTCTGCCGACGTGGTCAACTTTTCCTCTTCCTCTAGCTCAGTGAAAAAAGGGGAGACCCTGCTCGATACCGTCAACAATATCCTCGCCATGAAGGTCGACATGGTGGTGATGCGGCATAGCAGCCCCGGTGCGCCTCATTTTCTGTCCAAGCATGTAAAAGCCAATATCATCAATGCGGGAGATGGCACCCACGAGCATCCTACCCAGGCATTGCTCGATGCCTTTTCTATCAGGGAAAAGCTGGGCGATGTGGCCGGAAAGAAGGTAGCCATTATCGGAGATATCCTCCATAGCCGGGTAGCACTGTCTAATATTTTCTGCCTGAAGAAGCTAGGGGCGGAGGTAATGGTCTGCGGGCCGATTACCCTGATTCCCAAATTTATTGCCGAGCTAGGCGTGAAGGTGGAGTACGATGTAAAGAAAGCGCTAGAGTGGTGCGACGTAGCCAATGTGCTCCGTATCCAGCTGGAACGACAGCAAATCAAGTATTTTCCTTCTCTGAGAGAGTATTCCATTTACTATGGCATCAACAAGCAGCTGCTCGATACCCTCAACAAAGAAATCGTGATCATGCACCCGGGCCCCATCAACCGGGGTGTCGAACTCAATAGCGACGTAGCTGACTCCGAGCATTCCATCATCCTCGGCCAGGTAGAAAATGGTGTGGCCATCCGCATGGCAGTGCTGTACCTACTGGCAGGGGTGAAGGAGGTGTAGGCACACTCCTTTTGGGGTCTCTCGCAGAGGACCCTGAAAGAGTTGTTTCAGTGAAACCGGTTTCAATAGCCCCATTATAGCGCACCGCCCTCCACTCTACCGTCATCACGAGTCGCGAGCGAGTCTTCATCGCAAGGATAAACACCACACGGCGTGGTGATCCGTCGGTAAATGGTAGTGGTTTACTCTTTTGTTTCATCGATGTCTATCTTTTGAAAGCTAATCATAGGGTGTCGGGACGGCAAATAGCCATCCAGCAAGTGCCGTCAGACACCGGTTTCTTTGTGCCTTAGTTCCTTTGTGGCCTTTTTACCCCGCCCCTAAAGGGAGTTTTGATTGCGTACACGATATTAAACCTCGATTCCTTCTAAATTTTCTTCCGCAGATTACTACAACCGCACCGCCCCCAAGTCTACCGTCATCACGAGCCGCAAGCCAATTCCAGTCGCCAGCATAAACACCATGCGGCGTGATGATCTGTCGGGAAATAGCAGCGTATTAGACACTAATACCTTCAAATCAATACTGTAGTCTTGTCTTCCACTCCTTTCAAGGGGGTAGTCACGCCGCCACAACATTTACTTCAATTTAGGATTCGGCCGGGCGGCTCACTATGACGTTGTGGGGAGGCTATTCTGCAAACTGCAATTTTACACCATCCCATCTCCCGTCTTCCAATCTCTTTCATCGTTTCCTGCCCCACCTTTTGCACTTTCCCTCCTCCAACTTGCACTTTTCCCCTTTTGAATGAAGGTTCCTGCCAAAAAATCATGCATATTGCCCGATATTTTAGAAGCAGCATTTACGTGCAGGCCCCGGGCCCGGCGATAGTGTAAGGAAAAACTGAATTTAGTCGTAAGTTTGCAAATCGTTGCCGCTTAGAACGATGGTGCAGCAAAGACTCTCCATCATCGGCATGAACGCAGCAGTATTGGCTTTTTTTCGGTTCCGAAACGTACAACAAGTAATTGACTAGGGTAGAATGCTAAGACTTGGTTTCAGGAAATCCCAGCTGGGATTTCCTCTCAATAAATGGATATTTTTTGTGCTCATCGCCTGCTTGAGTGCCTGTATTCCCAACAAAAAGGTGGTGTATTTACAGCAAGCCGATCCCGAGGCACCATCTGTGCTCAACGATTCCCTCCTTACCTACAGCTATCAAACGTATGTGGTACAGCCCGGCGACAACCTCGACATTAATATCAAAAGCCTGGACGGCTCTACCGATGAAATGTTTAACGTTGGGGGTGCCAACATGCAGGCTGCAGGTCAACTCATCAATAACGCCTCCGATATTTTCTACCTCACAGGCTTCAATGTAGACCCCAATGGCATGATTGATGTCCCCATTATAGGTCGTCTACCAGTAGCTGGAAAAACGCTGAACCAGGTAAGAAGCGAAGTAGAGCAAGCGGCAAGAATCTATATCAAAGACCCTTATATCTCTGTGAAGTTGGGTGGCATTCGTTTTACTGCTTTAGGAGAATTTGGTGCTCCTGGAAGGTATGGGGTACTACAGAATCGCTTAACGATTTATGAGGCCATTGCCACAGCAGGGGATTTGCAAATCCAGGCCAACAGGAAAGAGGCTTTGCTGATCCGCCAATACCCGGACGGACAGCGCATTCACCAGATTGACCTGACCAACCGCGACCTGATCAATTCGGACTTTTATTATATCCAACCCGGCGACCAATTGTATGTAGCGCCATTAAAGGTAAGGGAGCTGGGAACAGGCATTACTACTTTCCAGACGATCGGCACGATTGCAGCCACTATAACGGCCGTTTTCTTAATACTTAATTACTTCACCAACTAAGCAGCGATGGATGCACAGGGAATGAACAACAACGGTATGCCGCACGCTTACATGGAGGAAGAAAACCTGGATGTGAAGGAGTGGGTATTTAAGATACTGGCCATTTGGAAATTGATCATTGTATCAATAGTGCTGTGCTTGGGCATTGTTTATTTATACCACCGATATGCCACCCCACGGTACGACGTGGGGGGCACCATCCTGATCAAAGAGGACAAAAAGTCATTGAATCCAGAATTGCTCCAGGAGCTGCAGTTCTTTCAGGGGAGCTCAACCAAACAAAACGAGATAGAGATTCTAGGTTCCTATACTTTGTTAAAGAAGACCATTGAAACCCTTCATTTTGACATCGAATATTTCGGCATCGGCAGGATCAAGGAAAGAGAAATTGAAGCCGAAAATGCTCCTTTTCACGTCACTTTTGTGGGTGACAAAAGACCTGACCGCACGATGGTTTTCGCAGTGGAGTTAAAGGAGGACAATAGTTTCATTCTTTCTTCAGAGAGTCGGGGGCTGGAGCCACGTACATATCAATTTCCAGCATTGGTTGACTGGGCCGGCTTGACGCTTCGCATCGAAGCCCAAACAATTGAAACACCACCCTCGAACCTGTATGAAGTAAAATTGTTCAATGCCTGGGACCTTGCCAAGAGTTATAAAAGCAAAGTCAAAATTACGGATGTAAATAGAGAAGCAAGCATCCTTTCGATTAGTCTGCAAACAGAATTACCTTCAAAAGGTATTCAGTTTGTCAATACCTTGATTGAAATCTATATTCAGAGGGAATTGGACGAAAAAAATGAAACAGCGACACGAACCGTCGATTTTATTGATCAGCAATTAGGCAATATCCAGGATTCACTGGTCATGATCGAGCGGCGCCTCCAAACCTTCCGCGCCGACAATCGTGTGGTAGATATTAGTCAGGAGGGACTAGCCGCCCTGCAGAAACTGGAAACACTTGAAAGCAAAAAGGCAGAAGAGCAATTTCGCATAGAATACTATAATTATATTATAGCCTACCTGGAGAACAACCGTGACCCTGAAGGCATTCTAAGCCCCTCTATGGCAGGCATAGATTCCCCCACCTTGCAGGCCCTGACTTCGAACCTGGGCAATCTTACTGCGCAGCTGTCGCAGTTGGAGATCAACTCTACGGAAGTGAACCCGCAGGTGCAGTCACTCCGTCTGCAGGTGCAAAAGCTTATTTCCTCGATCATAGAGAATGTGGAGAACCTCAAGGGCAGCAGCGAGATTTTGATCACTGATCTCAAGCTGAGAATCATGGAATCAGAGCGATTGGTGAATCAACTCCCCTTGACAGAGCGCACGCTGGTCAATATCCAGCGTAGGTTTACCCTCAGCGAAAACCTTTTCATTTACCTTCAGGAAAAAAAGGCTGAAGCCGGCATCGCTAAGGCTTCCAATGTACCCAATGTAAAGCAAGTGGATCCACCTATGCTCACAGGGCAAACTTATCCGTCGCCTACACGGAACTATGCGATTGGCTTCAGTTTGGGAATGATTATCCCCATTGTGCTATTGTTGATCAAAGACTATTTTTCAGTCACCATTCAGTCGATCCATGAAGTATCCAAAAACACGAAGATACCGGTACTCGCCTCCATCGCCTATAGCAGGTATGATACAGAGCTGGTGATGGAAAAATACCCACGCTCGCAGGTAGCGGAAAGCTTCCGAAAGATGAGGGCGGCCCTGAAGTTTCTGGAGAAAAAGGACTATAAGGTCGTCATGATCACGTCGTTCTTATCGGGAGAAGGCAAGTCGTTCATGACGATCAACACAGCCGTGATGTTGGCCAAAATGGGCCATAAGGTCTTGTTGATAGGGCTCGACCTTCGCAAGCCTAAAATATTTGACACCTTTGGCATCTCCAATGACACAGGCATGAGCCAGCTGTTGATCGGAGATAAATCCGCTAAGGAAGTCATTCAAAAAACAGGGATAAAAGGGCTGGACATGGTCACTGCGGGGCCAGTGCCCCCTAACCCCAATGAATTGTTGATGGGCCATGAATTTGATGGTGCCATGAAACAATTCAAAGAGCAATACGACTATGTGGTCGTGGATACGCCACCGGTAGGTTTAGTGTCCGACCCCATCGAAATCAGCCGGCACTCGGATATTTGCCTGTTCATCATTCGTCAGGGTATTACCCCCCGTCATGCGATTGACTATATCAATGATATCAACGACAAAGGCCTGATGAAGAATATTGGCATCGTGCTCAACGGCGTCGACTTCAAAAAAACCAATGGCCACTATGGCTACGGCTATGGCTATGGCTACGGCACCTACTACGGCGGCAAAAACGCCAAAGGCAGCGGGTATTATCAGGAATAGGGGAGGGACGTAGGTGTCGGCACGGCTAATAGCCATCAAGCAGATGCCGTCAGACACCGGATTCTTTGTTGCGCAGCGCCGCCTCCGCTCCCGTCATCACGAGCCGCCCACCGCTTCAAATCGCATGAGAAAACACCATGCGGCGTGGTGATCCGTCGGGAAATAGCAGCTCTCGATCCTTTTCGGGTCTCTCGCAGAGGACCCTGAAAGAGTTAACATATGCCATACGTAACGGCATTCGCACCTTTTTTCTTCGACCTTGATTTCAAACCGGGATGTCGTCCCTACGGGACTTTTTCTCTGTGTTCCTTTTCACCCGCCGAAGCTTTAGCGTAGGAGTGCGTTACCCACCGAAGCCTCTGGCGTAGGAGGATTGCTCTGCGGTGGTTTTTACACCTCATTGCTGCGCACCGCCCTCCACTCTACCGTCATCACGATCAGCCAGCTGGCTGAGTGGTGAGCTGTTGGCAAATGGCAGCTCTCGATCCTTTTGGGGTCTCTCGCAGAGGACCCTGAAAGGGTTGCTTCACTGATGTCTATCTTTTGAAAGCTAATCATAGGGTGTCGGGACGGCAAATAGCCATCCAGCAGATGCCGTCAGACTCCGGATTCTTAGTGCCTTCTTTTTTACCTCACCCCTTACCCTCTCCCATGGGGAGACGGAGAAGCTGCCAATAGTCCGCACTCGGTGAGGTATTGATCCTCGTCCCTACGGGACTTTTTCTCTGTGTTTCTCCCTTTGCTCTGTGGTGGTAATTTTACTCATGTTAAGCCGAAAGCTCGACATATCGTTCCGCAAAGGTGCCTGAAAATGGCTGCCATCTACATCAGAAGAACCAACCCATGATATTTCCACCTAGTTAAGAAAGGCCATCATGCCGTTCCACGTCGGACGATGAGTCGGGTATCTCGATATGAGTAACTATTACCACTTTCGACAGAATTGCCAGCTCAGCTCAGAGATGCCTGGTCACGCCAGGCATGACGCCCCTGCTGATGGTAGTGCTAACACCAAGCGCACTTGTCTATTCTTTTTTCAGCTGTGTACAATGATGTAATGCCACCCATCACTCTACCGTCGCACGCTACAACGTCATTCCGTTCCACGTCGGCCGGCTAAGCGGGTATCTCTGTCCGGAAGAATGATGTTCCTTGGAATACTACAGCCAAAGTACCTTAGAGGTACCCTCTATCGTTTGCATTAGAATAATGCTAAAAAAAATATGACTTATCCATTCCACTCCTTACCTTTGAGTAGTATTTCTACTCATTATGCCGACAACCGACCATTGGTACGTTTTATACACCCGATCCAGGGCTGAGAAGAAAGTAGCGGACACCCTCAAAAAGTATGGCTTCAGGAGTTACTGCCCCACAGTAGCGACCATGAAGCAATGGAGCGACCGCAAGAAAAAAGTACAAGAACCCCTCTTCAGGTCATATGTGTTTATTTGTGCCACTGACGAGGAACGCATCCCCATTTTACAAACACCTGGCGTCATCAACTTTGTGTACTGGCAGGGAAAACCAGCCGTAGTACGACAAAACGAAATAGATGCCATCGGCATTTTCACCCAGGAATTATCCCTCCACGACATATCCGAACTCTCCTATGAATTTGAAGAAGGAGCTACGATGAAGATCGATTGGGGGGCATTCAAAGGCTTCGAAGGGGAGTGTATCGCCCGGCAGGGCAACAAAATCATTTTGCATATTGAGTCCCTAGGTCAGGTGATCCGCGCTGAAATACCAGCGGTGCACCTGCAAAAAGTACGATAAAAAGAATTGAAGGAAGATTTTCAACTTCCGCCAGGGCATTTGTTGCCTTCATGAAAAGTAGAAATGTTAGATGTCACGGACTGTGACTGAGGAGGCGAAGCTGTGTCGGGGACGGACAGTCGGACGCTCGGACATTCAGACACTCAGACAGGACGGACAGTCAGATATTCAGACACTCGGACAGTCAGACACTCAGACGGGACGGATAGTCAGATATTCCGACACTCGGACAGTCAGACACTCAGACGGGACGGATAGTCAGATATTCCGACACTCGGACAGTCAGACACTCAGATTATCCGAAAGTCTGAATTATCCGAACATCCGAACTATCCGAACCATCTGATTCGTCCGAACCGTCTGAACATCTGAACCGTCCGAACTATCCGAAAGTCTGAATTATCCAAACAATCTAACCTTCAATTATCATGAAACACAACTTTGAAAAACTTACTATCTGGCAGGATGCGGTAGATTTGGCGGTTGAAGTATGTTTAGAAGTAGAGCATTCCAAAAATTTCGCTCTTAGGGATCAATTAACAAGATCTTCGATTTCAGTACCCAGTAATATTGCTGAAGGATGTGAAAGACAGACAGCTAAGGAATTGAGTCGTTTCCTGAATATTTCCGGAGGCAGTTCTGGTGAAGTTCGTACACAGTTGATCATTGCAAAAAGGATCAATCAAATTGATGAGGACAAAGCAGATAAACTTGTTGATCGATACCGCACATTGTCTTCACAGATATACGCATTTAAGAAAAAATTAGAAAGTTGAAGTCCAGACTGGACAGATATTCAGACACTCGGACGGTCGGACAGTCAGACATTCAGATTATCCGAAAGTCTGAATTCTCCGAACATCCGAACATCCGAAAGTCTGATTCGTCCGAACATCTGAATTGTCCGAACCGTCCGAACATCTGAATTGTCCGAACCGTCCGAACATCTGAACCGTCCGACTGTCCCAATTACATGCTCGACACCCTCATCACCTCCAAAACACGCATCAAACTCCTGGTCAGGTTTTTCCTGAACCCAGGCAGTAAGGCATGGTTACGTTCGCTGGAGTCGGAGTTCGGAGAAAGCACCAACTCCATCCGTTTGGAACTCAATCGCCTGGAAGGGGCGAATTTGTTGAAGGCAGAGTTGGAAGGAAACAAAAAAGTATACAAAGCCAACGAGCACCACCCCTTGTTTTCGGAAATTAACAAGCTGGTACGCAATTACCTGGGACTCGATGTATTGGTAGAAAAGGTAGTAGACAAACTGGGCAACCTGCACAGCGTCTACCTGATCAATCAGCTGGCAGAAGGAAAAAACACCTCGTCGATCGATATGGTCATTGTCGGTGATTCCATCGATAAGTCTTATCTCTCCACCCTGGTGGACAAAGCAGAAGAGCTGATCAAAAGAAAAATTAACTATACCATGTACAGCGTCTACGAAATGGACACTGTAAAAGCTGAACTGTCTAGCAAGCCCTTGTTACTGCTTTGGGCCGCTGATGACTAGGTGTCGGCACGGCAACTAGCCATGTAGCATAGGCCGTCAGACACCGATCATCAAGCGAAGACTAATCACAGGTGTCGGCACGGCCATATAAATTACTGCCAATGGAATGTCAACAGAATTTTAGGTTCGCTCGTCGGACTGCCTACCAATTAAGCCGTCAGACACCGTATAGAAAACAGTTAAGGTGCCGCTCTTCACGCACCCGGCCATCTTGAAAGAGCCTAAAGTACTCGACCCAAAATTTCAAATCAGCGATTCGAGCTATCGAACCACAATCTCAAATCAGCCATTTCAAATCAGCAATCGTTTATGCCCACCTTCCCCTCCAATCCAACCATAGGCCTCATCGGCCTCGGCTATGTAGGCCTTCCTTTAGCAGTGGAGTTTGCCAAGCAATACCCGACCATCGGGTTCGACATCAACCAGGCACGGGTCAAAGAACTCAACCAGGGGCACGACCATACCCTCGAAGTAAGTGATGCCAGCCTGCAATCTGTATTAATCAAAGACCTGAATGCTGGCAGGGGCTTACTCGTAAGTGCCTCCAGAGAAGAACTTGCCAAATGCGATGTTTTTATCATCACCGTTCCTACGCCTACCGACAAACACAATCGCCCTGTTCTCACCCCACTGGTAAAGGCAAGTGAAACGGTAGGTGCTGTGATGAAAGCAGGAGCGGTAGTAGTATATGAGTCTACTGTATACCCGGGTGTCACCGAAGATGAATGCGTGCCCGTGCTTGAAAGAGTATCAGGACTCGTCTTCAACAAAGACTTTTATGCTGGCTACAGCCCTGAGCGCATCAACCCCGGGGACAAAGAACATACAGTAGCCAAAATACTCAAGGTCACTTCTGGCAGTACACCTGAAGCCGCTGCCTTTATTGATGCTTTATATAATAAGGTGATCACTGCCGGCACCTTCCAGGCCTCTTCTATGAAAGTAGCCGAGGCAGCCAAGGTCATCGAAAACTCTCAGCGCGACATCAACATTGCCTTCGTCAACGAGCTGTCCAAGATCTTCAATCGTCTGGGCATCGACACCCACGAAGTGCTGGAAGCAGCAGGCACCAAATGGAACTTCCTGCCCTTCAAGCCAGGACTGGTAGGAGGGCATTGCATTGGCGTCGATCCTTACTATTTAGCGCAGAAAGCACAGGAAGTTGGGTATCATCCGGAAATTATCCTGGCGGGAAGGCGATTGAACGACAGCATGGGAGGCTATGTGGCCTCAGAGACCATTAAGTTGATGGTAAAGAAAGGCGTAACAGTAGCGAACGCACGCTGCCTCGTTTTAGGCTTTACTTTCAAAGAAAACTGCCCCGACGTGCGCAATACCCGGGTGATCGACATTATCGATGAATTAAAATCCTTCCATACCAATCCGATCATCTTCGACCCTCAGGCCAATGCAGCGGAGGTAAAAGCGGAGTATGGCATCGATATATTGAACAAGCTTCCGGAAGGAAAATTCGACGCCGTCATCCTCGCGGTGGCCCACAAAGAATTCGCCGGCCTCAACATCCGCTCCCTCGTCGCCGACAAAGGAGTGGTGTATGATGTGAAGGGGATTTTACCAAAAGCATCAGTCGACGGGAGACTTTGAACAGACGCTCAGACTTTCAGACGGTCCGACATTCAGACAGTCAGACATTCAGACGGTCCGAAACATCCGAAAGTCCGACTCGTCCGAACCATCCGTTTTTCCGAACCGTCCTAATGTCTGAATTATCCGACTTGCCCACCGAAGCTTTAGCGCAGGTGGGATTGTCGACCGAAGCTTTTTTAACCGCCGAAGCTTTAGCGAAGGTGGTAGCGTAGGTTGAACCATCTGAATCATCCGAACATCTGAATGTCCGAACATCTGAACATCCGAAATGTCCGAACCATCCTCCCCAACCATCATCCAACAATTCTCCACACATCTCTTCTGGGACGTGCGCAAAGAAAACCTGGACCTGGAGAAGCACAAAGCCAACATCATCCAACGGGCGCTGGAGTACGGACTATTGAAGGATTGGTTGCTCATAAAAAGAGTGTATGGGATGGAAGAGATCACCAACACCGCGATGGGACTGCGCTCCCTGGACGACATCAGTCTTAATTTTATTGCTACCCTAAGTGGAGTACCCAAAGAAAAATTCAGATGTTACACCTTGAGACCCTTGCAGGAGAAACATTGGACCTACTGAAAGGTATTCAGGCCTTTCAACTGGGAGACATGCGCCTGGTTGGAGGAACTGCTCTGGCATTGCAATATGGACATCGTCAATCGATAGACCTCGAATTTTTCGGAACATTGCCGGATGACTCATTTGAAAATATATACAAAGCCTTACAAACTTTAGGGAGTGCTGAACTAATGAAAAGGTCAAAATCAATCCTTGTCTTTTCAATTAACGGAGTCAAGGTTGATTTTGTAGAGTATAGCCATTATCCATGGATCGCTGACCCAGTTTTGGACGAGGGAGTTTTGATGGCATCTGATAAAGATATTGCTGCCATGTAAATATCGGCCATTACGGGCCGTGGAACAAAAAAAGACTTTTGGGACCTGTATTACCTTCTCGAAAACTATAGCCTGAAAGATATTTTGGATTTGTACAACAAAAAATATCCCGACGGGTCAGCGTATTTGGCATTGAAGAGCCTGATTTATTTCAGCGATGCAGATGCGCAGGAAGACCCTTTCCCTATGCACCCGTTAAAATGGGAGCAGGTAAAAGACCGTATTCGAATTGAGCACAAAGCATATATGGATCAACTTCAATGATAGTCAGACAGTCAGCCATTCCGACGGGACAGACAGTCCGATATTCCGACACCCGGACATTCAGACTATCTGAACCATCCGAACATCCGATAGTCGGAACATCTGAATTATCCGAACCGTCCGACTTGTCAACTTAGGCTTTTTTTAACCGCCGAAGCTTTAGCGAAGGTGGTAGAGTAGGTTGAACCATCTGGATTGTCTGAACCGTCCAACTAAGATGGCTATAGACAAAACTCTTTCAATGTTTTTTTTGTAATTTGATTATAAAATAATATTCGAAATGAATAAAATGACCCTTAGTTTTCCAGAGTTATCAAACTTCAACGAACATGAAGTGAAAATGATTGTGGCGGGAGAATTTTATAAACGGGGTAATATCAGCCTCGGTCAGGCAGCTGATTTAGTTGGTATCTCAAAAAGGGCTTTTATTGAAACAATGGGTGATTATGGCTACTCAGTTTTTGGAGATGATCCTGATGAGCTTATCTCAGACATAAAAAATGCAGGGGCAAACGATAATAGTTGATACAAGCTGCCTAATTGTATTGACGTCCATTGATGAGCTTAATCTATTGAGGAAATTGTATGGGTCAGTAGTTGTTACAAAACGAAGTTGCCGATGAGTTTGGTAGTCAATTACCTGATTGGGTCAGGATATTAAAGGCGCCAGACAATTTTTCAAAGGCAATTACCGTAACAATAGGTAAGGGAGAGGCAAGCGCAATCGCCCTGGCTTCGAGGGGAGTCCAACAGTCCGATATTCAGACAGTCCGACGGGTCCCACACGCAGACAGAACCGACAGTCCGATATTCCGACACTCGGACTATCTGAACCAACCGAAAGTCTGAATTATCCGAACATCTAAATTTATTTATATGAAACACAACTTTGAAAAACTCACTATCTGGCAGGACGCAGTAGATTTAGCGGTTGAAGTATGTTTAGAAGTAGATAATTCCAAAAATTTCGCGCTGAAGGATCAATTAACAAGATCTTCGATTTCAGTGCCCAGTAATATTGCCGAGGGGTGTGAAAGACAGACGCCGAAAGAATTGAGTCGTTTCCTGAATATTTCCGGAGGTAGTTCCGGGGAAGTACGTACACAGTTGATCATCGCAAAAAGGATCAATCAAATTGATGAGAATAAAGCAGATAACCTTGTCGATCGGTATCGCACATTATCTTCACAGATATACGCATTTAAGAAAAAGTTAGAAGTTTGACAGTCAGACGGGACAGATATTCAGACAATCCGATATTCAGACACTCGGACAGTCAGACACTCAGACGGGTCCGAGAGTCCGACGCTCAGACAGGACAGACAGTCCGACATTCAGACAGTCCGAACCATCCGAATTGTCCGAACCGTCCGAATCATCCGAACATCTGATTCATCCGAACAAATAATTGAATGAATACCAAATTATTCAACACCCCCTTCCACTCCGGCTTCCTTTCCGACAAAAAATTCCTCATCACCGGAGGGGCAGGCTTCATCGGTTCCAACATCGTAGAATACTTATTGCGCTACGAAGCTGGCCATGTGCGGGTGCTTGATAACCTTAGCAATGGCTACTACGAAAACATTGAAGCGTTTGTAGGTCTGCCCAACTTCGAATTCATCGAAGGCGACATCAGGGATGTAGCCACCTGCCAAAAAGCTGTAGCCGGCATGGACTACGTCACTCACCAGGCGGCCCTGGGTTCTGTGCCCCGGTCCATCAAAGACCCTGTCACTTCCAACGAAGTAAACATCGCCGGCCACCTGAACATGCTCGTGGCGGTGAAAGAAAATAAAGGAGTAAAAAGAATGGTCTACGCTGCTTCTTCCTCTACTTATGGCGACAGTCCTGCGCTTCCTAAGGTAGAGGGTAACGAAGGAAACCCTCTTTCACCCTATGCCGTCACCAAGGCGGTGAACGAAATGTATGGCGATGTATTCAGCAAAACCTATGGCTTCCATACGATAGGCCTCAGGTATTTCAACGTCTTTGGCCCCAACCAAAACCCCAACAATCCCTACGCTGCGGTGATCCCCATCTTCTGCCAGGCCTTCATGGAGGGCAAGCAGCCAACCATCAATGGGGATGGCCATACCAGCAGGGACTTTACCTTTGTAGAAAACGCCGTCCAAGCCAATATCAGGGCAATGCTATTGCCTGAACTCAAGCAACACGAAGTCATGAACACCGCCTGCGGCGATCAGATCAGCTTGAACGAAATGATCACCATGCTGCAGGAGATGACAGGCAAAGACATACAACCGATCTACGGCCCCGAGCGCCCCGGCGACGTGAAGCACTCCAAGGCCAGCATCGACAAGATCACTTCGCTACTAGGCTACCAACCCACGGTCCGTTTCCGGGAAGGGCTCGAACTAGTTTACGAATGGTACCAAAGCAAATATCATTCATCAAAGTGACCGATATTCCGACACTTGGACAATCAGACACTCAGATATTCAGACGCATCCGACAGTCCGAACCATCCGAATGTCCGAACCATCCGAATGTCCGAACCATCCGAATGTCCATTTCTTGTCTCGAACTATGATTCGAATGATTCAATGAGGACTCTGAACATCATCTCTGACCGTCATTGCGAGGACACGTTACCAAATATCATCCTTTGTCAGTGTATATGTGTCCGCGGCAATCTGTCAAATTGAAACCGCAATCTGTCTCGAACTATGATTCAAATGATTCAATGAGGACTATGAATGTAGGTAGAACGGTCATTGCGAGTGAATAA
>CAYGOF010000027.1:0-35208 GCA_964351395.1 uncultured Roseivirgaceae bacterium | reverse complement strand
ATGAAAGAAATGATTCAATGAGGACTATGAACTTTAAGCCACACGGATCTATCTATCCTCCAGCTTCTAACATCCAACTTCTATAAACAATCTTCCTCCATGTCCTACCGCCTCGACAAAACCGCCTTCCGCATCCAGTCCTTCGCTGAAGCAGATGATCAAAAGGCCTACTGGTTGTCGAAAAGTGACGAAGAGAAACTGAAAGCAGCCACCTACCTGATCCTTTCAGCCTACGGGCTACTGGAAACAGGCTTTCCTCCAATGGACAAGAGTGTCTTTTCGATGAAGAAAAGGAATGGGTAACATTTTTAATCAAGATTTTGAAGAGTTTATCAGTTGTCTGAATCAACATATGGTGGCCTATATGTTAATAGGGGGATATTCAGTTATTCTCCATGGCTACCACCGAACCACGGGTGACATGGACATATGGGTAAGGCAGGATAAAGAAAATTACGAACGCTTGGAAAGCGCATTTGCCTGTTTCCAATTACCCTTGTTTGACATGACGCTGGCCAATTTCCTACGGACCGACCTCGATGTATTCAGTTTTGGCCGACCACCAGTGGGTATCGACATTCTGACTGCTGTAAAAGGTTTAAAATTTGATGAAGCTTACCGAAATGTGGAATGGAGAGCACTAGATCAATTGGAGGTGTGCGTGCTAGGGATAGAAGATTTAAAGAAGGCTAAGAAAGCAGCTAATCGCGCGAAAGACCAAAATGACCTGGAGCATCTTTAAAGCAGATATTCAGACAGTCCGACACTCAGACACTCCGAACCATCCGAACCATCCGAACCATCCGAACATCCGAATGTCTGAATTGTCTGAATTGTCTGAACCATCCGACTTGTCAGCCGAAGCCTTGGCGTAGGTTGACCGTCCGAACCATCCGAACATCTGTATTGTCCGAACCGTCCGAATGTCTGATTTGTCCGACCATCTGAATTATCCAAACCATCCGAACCATCGGTACAACTGAACTGTCCGAACCGTCCGAATATCCGAACCATCTGAATGTCCGAATCCTCTAAAGTAAAAGTTCTCGTCACCGGCAGTGCTGGTTTTATAGGAATGCATACATCGATCAGATTATCTAACGAAGGATTCGATGTCGTAGGATTAGACAACCTCAACACCTACTACAGCGTAGAGCTCAAACTCGCCCGCTTGCGGGAACAGGGCATCGACACCTCCCAGGTGATGTACAACAAAGAAATGACAGGCACACAGGGCATCAGCTTTATCCAGCTCGACCTGATCGACAGCGAGCACATAGAAGCATTGTTTGAAAAACACCAATTCGACTACGTGATCCACCTGGCAGCCCAGGCAGGAGTACGCTACTCCATCGAAAACCCTCACGCCTATATCGACTCCAACGTAAAGGGCTTCCTCAATATCCTGGAGGCCAGCCAGCGAAACAAGATCAAGCATTTGATCTACGCCTCCAGCTCTTCGGTGTATGGCATGAACGGCAAGGTGCCTTTTGAAGAAAGTGACGCCACCGAAACCCAGGTATCGCTCTATGCCGCTACCAAAAAAGCCAATGAGGCCATTGCCCACAGCTATGCCGCAGTTCACCATTTGCCCGTAACTGGCTTACGTTTTTTTACTGTTTATGGCCCATGGGGTAGACCTGATATGGCGCTTTTCAAGTTTACGAGGAATATCCTCGAGGGTAAGGAAATCGATGTTTACAATAACGGAAATCTGAGGAGGGATTTTACCTATGTTGACGACATTGTTGAAGGGATTTTTCGGCTAGTGAATTTGCCTCCAGAAGAAGAACTGCCCTACGTAATTTATAATATTGGACATGGAAAGCCAGTAGAGCTTACGAGGTTTATCAAGGCTCTTGAAGGAGAGTTGGCTAAGAAAGCTGTTTTGAAGATGTTGCCAATGCAGCCAGGAGATGTGGAACAGACTTGGGCCGACGTGACCAAACTAGGCCAAAAGATAAAGATAAAGCCAACTTGGGAGGTAGAGGATGGAATTAGAGAGTTTGTGTCTTGGTATTTGAATCACTACAGAGTGGCTAGATAGGAATGTTTCCTACAAAAATATTGCCTCAAAAAATCCTACATATTGTCTGCCCGAATGGCTTGGGACACTTTAAGAGAACCACTGAAGTATGGTCTAAGATCCTGCCAGGGCTAGATGTCGACGTCGTAATTCTATGCGAAAGCTGGCAAGTAGAGGGCTCAAAACATACCCCTGCTGTGCAACAACTGCGTAAATGGTCAAATATTCGATTTGAAAGCATGGATATGCTGGGAGCGCTTCGCTGGTATGACAACCCTCTCGAGTACAATGCGGAACAGTATAAGTCATTTTTAAAAAGGGTTAGAAACCTGCCTGCCTTTTTTAGCGCTAACCTTGTTATTAGCGATAATTTGATTGGCCCTCTCAAGGGGTTGGACAACGCTATACTGATTGGTTCTTTTCACTGGCATAATATAATTGATTCGTTCCTGGTGAATGGTGCTCAAAGAGCGATAATTGACTATGAGTTAAGTGTATTGGCCCAAAAAAAGCCCCCTTTATCTGTATATATCTCCGAAGTGGCTATGCCATCTGTAAAGGAGGTCCCAAATGGGCAGCCAGTCAATTGGTTAGTTGACGATGTTTATCAAAGGAAGGCTATCGAGCGAAGGGATCAAATAAACGTCCTAGTCTCAATTGGTATGTCCGGCGCCAAAGGTGTCCAAGTGGATGAAGTAGTGAAGCGATTTGACGAAGACGGTCGATTTATAGTTTGGGCTACAACTGCTGTTATAGACTCTTTTAGAGGGCGCATCTCCGAAAAAGTGAAGGCCTTTGATTTTTCGATCGATCATTTCAAGTTGATGGATTTGGCAATAATAAGGCCCGGAGTAGGCTCTATCACTGAGTCAATTAAATTCCAAATCCCAATTTTGGCAGCCAATCAAGGAGATAATCCTGAAATGCATCACAATACAAATGTTATTACTAGTCTTGGGATCGGGGTAGAGTATTCTACGGGTCTCGGGTTGGACAGCCTACAGGAGAACCTTGGCTGTTATGTCGATTGCCTTAGCAAAAGGCCCACCGATGGTTTCAAGCAAATTCAAGAAATAATAAAATCAAGATTATAAGTATGCAGAACCCGATTTCGAGCCTTTTTATAAGTTCTCAAACTGTCTTAAAGGATGTGCTGAAGGTACTTGAGCAGCCTGGAAACGAAAATCTTCCTAAAGGCTTGGCTCTCATCGTAAACGATGATAATAAGCTAATAGGTACGGTGACTGACGGCGATGTCAGAAGAGCATTATTGAAGTTTGGGAGTTGGGAGATTACAGCTGATCAAATGATGCAACCAGATCCTGTTTGCTTTTCTCAGCACTTAACGATTCAGGAAATTACGGAACTATTACCTCAGGAGCTTGAAAGGAGAGGTAGAAAGAGTAAAAAGTTTCTGGGTGTCATCATTATTGTTGATGATGAGAAGCGACCAGTGAAAGTGGTAGAATATCACCAACTATGGGAGCAGCGAATTGCCACTCATAGACATATTGTAGTTGTAGGGCTCGGCTACGTAGGTCTTACTTTGGCGCTAGCTCTTTCAGACGCAGGTTTTAAGGTTACAGGAGTAGAAATAGACGAAGAGAAAGTAAAGAGACTTCAAAATTCCGATTCGTATATCCATGAAATTGGACTTCAAGAGCTTTTAAGGGAGAATATAAATAAGAATTTTAGGGCGCAAACAAAGGTGCCGGATGACGGCGATGTATTTATTATTTCGGTAGGAACTCCGATAGTGTCTCTTAATGGAGAGCAAAAGCCCGAGCTGAAGTATCTGGAAGGCTCGTTACAAATGATTGCTGAGAAGCTGAGGCATGGTAACCTCGTAATATTAAGATCTACGGTTCCGGTTACTACTTGCAGGAATTTTGTCATCCCACGCCTGGAGGAGCTCACATCGATGAAGTGTGGTTTCGACTTCCACCTATCGTTTGCTCCTGAGAGAACAGCTGAAGGAAAAGCGATAAAGGAACTCCGTGAGCTTCCACAAGTTATTGGAGGTTTTAATATAGATTCTGTAGAGGCTACGGCAGCATTGTTTAGAGAATTGACAAGGACGATCATCCGGGTGGATTCTCTGGAAGCTGCTGAAATGATTAAATTGATAAATAACTCATTTAGAGACTACGTTTTTGCCTACTCTAACTTCGTTTCACAGCTGGCGGCAAAATTCAATATCAATATTTCTCATGTGATTCAGGCAGCAAATGAGGGCTACCCAAGAGACAAAGTGCCAATGCCAAGCCCCGGGGTTGGGGGACCTTGCCTGACCAAGGATCCTTATATCTTCTCTTTTGTGGCAAACAATGCCGACTTAACAGACCATGTTTTCAAGGATAGCCGTTTAATCAATGAAGGGATGCATCCCTTTATTGTGAATTCTGTAAAACAACGACTTTCAGCGCTAGGAAAGGAAATTAAAGGTGCCAATATTCTTATCTGTGGTCTGGCATTTAAAGGATACCCAGAAACTGGGGATATCAGGAACTCAACTTCTGTAGAAATATTGAAGTTGCTGGAATCAAAAGGAGCAGAAGTGTTCGGCTACGACGCTGTGGCTGCCAAAGAGGAAATTCAAAGCTTTAATATTAAGCGAGCAACGATACCAGAAGGCTTCAATAATATGGACGTGGTGATGTTTTTGAATAACCACAAGAGCTTTGAAAAGCTCGACGTTTTTAAAATGGTGCGAAGCATGAATGAACTTCCAATCGTTTTTGATGGGTGGAATGCGTTTCACGAAGAAGATGTGCTAAATGCCCGCCCCGGAGTTTACATGAGTTTAAGCCACTTTTCATCTTCGATCAAGTAACCAATGAAAATACTCGGAGTAATTCCCGCAAGGGGAGGTTCTAAAGGGGTTAAGAATAAGAATATTAAACTGCTCGCTGGCAGGCCCCTCATTTCTTATACAATTGATGCTGCCCTGGGTTCTTTGCTTGACAGGGTAATTGTGTCTACCGACAGTGAGGAAATCATGAAAGCTGCAGAGGCTGCTGGAGCGGATGTCCCGTTTATCAGACCGGAAACTCTTGCTACCGACAAAGCCACAGCCATCCCTGTCATTCTACATTCATTGGATACTTTGAAAGAAATAGATGGAGAAGACTATGATGCCGTCATGATGCTCCAGCCAACGACACCTTTTCGCAGAACATCTGATATTAACGAGGCAATTCACATCCTCGTCTCAACGGGTGCCGACAGCGTGATCAGCGTAGTTGATGTTCATGGCCATCACCCGGCCAGGATGAAATACTTAAGTGACGAGGGTCGTCTTATGGATCCTGACTTCTGCGAGGAATATGAAAACCAACCTCGGCAGGAGCTGCGTCCCATGTATTTAAGAAATGGCGCCATCTATCTTACAAAAACAGAAGTCATTAGACAGCATTCATTTAAAGGTAGCGATTGCAGGGCACTGATTATGCCAGACACACTCTCTGTCAATATCGATACAGAGCTGGACTTTGCCTACGCAGGATGGATAAAAGAGAATTTCATCAAATGAGGATATTGCACCTCGAAAAAAACTGTTATCCTATCGACAGTCTCCGACAACTTGAAAGTCGCGGCAACGTGGTTTATTGTGATTTCGTAACACTCGAAGAATACCGACAGCATTTAGCCACAGCGTCCTATGATGCTATTTTTACTAAACTTGGTATGCCAATTGAGCGCCAGGAGATGGAGCTGCAAAAAGATTTACGTTATATTGTGACCCCAACGACAGGCCTGAATCACATCGATCTGGCTGAAGCGGAGCGAAGGGCCATTAAGATTATTTCGCTTAAAAATGAGGGTGAATTTTTGTCCCGAATCCAAAGCACAGCCGAACACACTTGGATGTTGCTACTGAGTCTAATTCGAAATCTGGGACCGGCCCAAGCAAGCGTTAAGAACGGAGTTTGGTCAAGAGCGCCTTTTTTGGCTGATGAACTCAATACGCAAACGTTAGGAATTGTGGGCTTTGGGCGCCTTGGGAAAATATTAGCCGGCTATGCAGAGGCCTTTTCCATGAATGTGATGTGCTGCGATAGCAATAGCCAGGTTTTTGAGGGCAGTAACGCACATTACAAACACACATTTGAAGAGGTCTTGACCAGCTCCGATTATTTGATCCTTCAAGTAGACTACAAGGCGGAAAATGAAAAGATGTTTGATCAGCCTGTCTTTGAGAAAATGAAGCCAGGGTCATATTTTATTAACACTTCCCGTGGTGAGATAGTCGACGAGCCAGCGCTGTTAAAGGCTTTGGAGACCGGCCACTTGAAAGGAGCGGCGGTGGATGTCCTGACTGGCGATTCAGGTTGGGGCTCCGAGTCTGAAGAAAATTTACTAATAGAATATTCAAAAAAAAACGACAACCTTATTATCACGCCTCACATGGGGGGGTATGGAAAGCGCTCAATTGAGCTTACCCGTGAATTTGTTGTCAATAAATTCCTAAAATCCCTATAGAAATGAGACCAGTACTAATTGCGGAATGCTGCCAAAATCATAATGGAAGCAAAGAGATTTTAAAAAGGATGATTCACCTGGCTGCAGAAAATGGGGCCGACTATGTTAAAATTCAAGCCATCAGAAGCCGTGAGCTTACGCATCGCTCTCGTTTTGATGATGGTTTGACTGAAGATGGTCTGGTAAAAGTTATCAAACGGCCTTACAAAGAGGAGTTTGAACGACTTGCTAAGCTGGATTTGGATCTGGACGTAGAAAAGTGGTTTGTTGATGAATGTTTGCGAGCCGGCGTGGCACCCCTGACGACAGCATTTACCAGAACGGCTGCCAGAGAAATAAAAGACCTGGGCTACGAGGCGATCAAAGTGGCCAGCTACGACTGCGCTTCGCTTCCCCTTCTTGAGGAGTTAAAAAAATATTGGAATACCATTTTCGTTTCAACAGGGGCAACCTATGACGAGGAAATTGAAGCGGCTGCCAAAACCCTCTCAGGTACCAACTTCACTTTTCTTCATTGCGTAACGATGTACCCCACGCCCATGGAAGAGTTGCACCTCCGACGATTAACTTTTCTTAGAAGGTTCAGCGCCAGAGTTGGTTATTCCGACCATTCTAAAATAGTTGACACAGACCTTTGGGCAAGCAAAATTGCTTTGGCACTCGGAGCCGATTGTGTGGAAAGACATTATACGATTCTGGAGCCGCATGAAACGAAAGATGGACCGGTGTCTATCAACCCAAAGCAGCTTAAAGAGCTTCGTGACTTTGCCGACATGGACAGGGCCGATAGGATGGCGATCGTTGCCAGGCAATACCCTGAGTGGGAAAAGTCTTTGGGTAATGCCAATCGAACTCTTTCACCGGCTGAACTACTCAATAGAGATTATTATCGCGGTAGGTTTGCGAGCCTCGTCGACGGGGAGCACGTGTATAATTGGGATGCCACTCTAATGTAGTTGATGAGTTTCCTTAAGTCAGCGAAAGGCCTTGCTAAGGATATGTCAATTTATGGCATAAGTACCATCCTCAGTCAGCTTATTAGTTTCTTTCTGTTACCTCTCTACACTTCCTATCTGTCGCCCCAGGACTACGGAATCTTGTCTCTTGTTGGCGTGTTCAGTGGTGGTTATAGTATTTTGTCAAATTTCGGTGTGGGATCTGCTGTTTTTCGGTTCGCAGGAATGGCTGATTCTGAGGACGTTAAAAAGGTATATCTTGATAACGCCCAGTTCGCTAACATTGCTATTAATCTCTTTTTCTTAGTTCTATCAGTTGGCTTCAGCTCTTTTCTGGCATACTGGTTGTTTCAGTCAAACGATTATAGGCTATTCCTCATCTTTGGGATTTTTAACGGTTTGTTGACAAGCCTTGCAGCTGTGCCACTGTCTTTTCTTCGAATTCAAAGAAGGACGCCAAAAATTGCAGTTTCTTCATTGATCAACCTTTTTGTGTCTGTTGGTTGCACGTTTACAGCGCTGATTGTTCTGGAACTGGGCGTTCTGGGGGCTTTGATTGGCAGTGCGCTGGGCAGCTTTGCCTCATTGCTTTATCTGGTCTTCAATATCAACATTCCTCGTTGGGTAAATTTGTCCATGGTTAGGATGAAAGAGCTGTTACGGTATGCATTGCCAATGTTGCCGCACAAGTTTTTTGGTTTTAGCCTTCCAATGTTATCGCAGGTATTGCTGGCCAGGTTTTTGACGCTAGGAGACCTTGGTTTATACAGTGTAGCATACAAGTTCTGTCTCCCATTGGTTCTGTTTACCAATTTGTTCCAAAAATCGTTCAGTCCTTATAGGTTTGAAATATTAAAGGCTGAAAATGAGAGCCGCAACCTGTTCAGGAATTTTAATTTGCTTTACCTACTGCTTGTTTCCCTGGGTTATACGGCCATAAATCTTTTTGGGAGCACTGTAATCGAATTAATTACCAATATCAGATATCATCAAGCAGGGCAATACATTCCTTTTATCGCCCTGATTCCGGTTGCTCAGGGCATGTATTTTATATTTGGAACAGGTATTGAGTTTTCAAAAAGCCCAAAATATTTGCCTGTAATTAGTGGGTTGGGTGTTGCGGCCGTGATTGTTTTTTCACTTTTGTTGATTCCCCGAATTGGAATTCATGGGGCTGGGTTAGCCACTTCAATAGGGTGGCTGCTGATGGCACTTGCCGTGCTAGGATACGCACAAAGCCATTATCAGATATCATATGCATGGCCGGGCATTTTTTTTATTTTCATACTAACAGCTGCTACAGTATGCTGTTTCCTTTTTGTCACTGATCAGTCATTATTTAGTTCGTTGCTACTCTTTGTTTCTTATGTCGGATTGCTAATGATATTTTTTAATAGTATGATGCGAAAGGTTTATTCGCTATTGATAAGTAGAAACTTAAAATTCGTTGAAAAACAGGTATAGGATATCGTTTTTAGAATATTTGCTTCTGTCAGTAGCAAGTTATTTTCGTGCTCTGGTTCGTAGATTATACGATCACAAAAGAGTCGCTGCGTACCAGGTTGCTAAATCTTGTGGTAGCGTTGGAACACATCTAAAGGTGAACGGTGAAGCGCTTGGGTTCAGTAAAAATGTCGTACTTAAGAATCATGTTAATATCAATGGTTGTGAGATCCTTGGAGGAGGGGAGGTTGTTATTGGTAATTATTTTCATTCGGGAAAAAACATAAAAATTATTACACAAAATCATAGGTATGAAAAGGCTGAGTCAATACCCTATGATAGTGTAAGGATAAAGAAAAAGGTCGAAATAGGGGATTTTGTTTGGATTGGCCAGGGAGTTACCTTACTTCCAGGCGTTACCCTGGGAGAAGGAGTAATCGTTGCAGCCGAATCGGTTGTTACTAAAGATGTTCCAAACTATGCAATTGTGGGAGGAAACCCCGCAAAGATTATTCGGTACCGAGATAGCGTTGAATTTGAACGACTCAAGAGTGAAGGGAAATATCTCTGAGAAAAGGATGATCAGCCGTCAGATTGGCCTTGAACAAAAGTTGAGTTGGTTCAAGCATTTTAGTGAAAAGCCTACTTGGTCAGATGACTTCTCAACCATACTAAAATCGTTAATAGGCCGATTTGAAATGAACCTAATGCAAGGAAGTCAAGGAAAGTCAGAATGGCTTGGCTTATTCCGAATCTTAGTAGGGTTTGTTTTCAAAGTTCCGGCTACACAGCTACCAAGGAGAGCCAAAAATACAGTATACATATGGCCATTTCAGTTTTTGCATTGTGATTTTTTGGTGCCTGTGATAAAAGAATTTGAGAAAAGGAAGATTCCCTTTGAGGTTTTAGTTTTTAGGCAAAACCTGGTACCCTATTTACTAGAGAGTGGAGTGCGGGCTAAAATGATAGCATCGAAAAGTAGGTTTTTAGGACCATTTGAGGCCATGGGCAAATTGATACTTATCACTAAGATACTGGTACTACTTAGTGTTGAGTCACAACCCTGGAAGGTAAAGAGCTCCTTTTTGCGAGCGTTGATTTTTTTGGAGCTTTCGCAGCGAGCGATGGCGGCAATAAATGCCGTTTCAAATAAAGGGCAATATCATTTAGTGGGATATGATTTATCACTTATTGGACAGATTATTCTACATGAAACAAATCGCATAGGATTGCTGAACGGCAGAATTCAAAACGGCGCACCAAACTATTTGCTGGCCGGAACGAGTGAAGCACAGGAAGTTTTCTTTTGGGATGACCTTTCAGCGAAAGCATACACGGATCGGGGTTTCCAGGGGAACACCATCATCACAGGAAATTTGCTACTACAGAGGAAAATTGCGGGTGGGTTTAGGGAAGAAGAAGTGAGTGGTCTTATCAGTAAAAAAGATTGGGAGATTGTTTTTTTTGTCGCTTTTAGTGGCCCAGGGCATAACACTTCGGTAGATGGCCACCAGGCTACTCTCAGTATATTAAAAAGGATGATCAACCGAACGCCGGAAAGTGCTTTTGTGATCAAACTCCATCCAAAAGACGATGAGGGCTTTTATGCTGAATTTGAACCGTGTGAAAATGTGTTTTTGGTGGAAAAAGCCACCGACATCAATGCCCTAGACTTTTTATGGGTAAGTGACGTGTTGATTACCGGTGCATCAACAGTGGCCCTGGACGCATCGTCGATGAAGATGCCAGTGATTTCAATTGACCCGCTCTTCGAATTGACCCAATTTGGCTTTTTGGAACAAGGAAATGTGACAAAGGTTCATAGTGAAGAAGATGCTCATCGGGCTTTAAAATTGGTAGCCAATGAAAGTCTTTTAGAAAACAAGGCTTTTAAAAGGAGTATGTTAGAAACAAGCGCTTTGGAAAAAATAGTTAGGCATATCCAGAATAGGTTGAAAGTGCCGATAGAATAGTTTTTAAGATGAACATTCACACAGCATGAAAATATTTGGAATCTGTTTGGTAAAAGATGAATCAGATATCATTGAGTACAGTTTAAACGAACAGTCCAAATGGGCAGATAAAATATTTGTATATGATAACGGCAGTTCAGATTCAACATGGGATTTGGTGAATCGCCTTTCTGAGACTAACCCCAAAGTGGTGCCATTTAAATCGGAAGCTAAGCCATTTAGAGATGGTCTTAGATCTGAAGTATACAATTACTATAAGCATCTTGCCATGGAAGGCGATTGGTGGTGTGTAAGGTGTGATCCTGATGAATTTTATATTGATAATCCAAGAGAAATTCTTCCAAATATTTCTCGGTACGACCATTGCGTCAGCAGCATACACTTCGAGTTTGGGTTGACCGAACATGATATTGAATCGATTAATTTTGAACGGCCGATCGAAAATATTTTGCCAGACATAAGGACATATAAAAAAAAGCAAACAAGCGAAATTAGGTTTGTCCGACATAGAATGCGGCTAAAATGGCCGATAAATTATTCCTACCCGAAGCAAAAAGGATTGATTAGTCCAATTCAAATAAGAGTTAAGCACTATCAGTACAGAAGCCCGTCCCAGATTGAAAGAAGACTTGAAGTTAGAAAGCAAGCACTAAGTGAGGGTTACAAGAATTTTGCAAGAGAAAATGTCTCAAACTGGAAAGAAAAGTTATTGCTACCAGATGATTCAATTCAATTCAACGGCGAGTACGTAGTTGGCTACATTGCGGATCCGAATTTGCGATCGGGTCTTTTTTACTTATTAAAAAGAGTGCTACATTTTTTTAAAATATTACCATGAATAAAGCTGAGCAAATAAATAACATCGTTTGTGACCCAATTTCAAAGGAAGACCTTCGGAGAACAGACAATGCATATATCGGTAAAAGTAATTCTTATGATATAGTAAACAATATTCCAGTATTTCTGCCGCCTGGTTCTGATAAGGATCAAGCCATCCTCAATTTTGAAAAAGGGCAGAAACAAGGTTTTAGTTGGGCCGCTAAACATTGGTACAACTTAAAAATTAATGAATTATTTCAGGACTTAGACAATTCAGAAACCAAGGTATTATTAAACATAGGTTCTGGTAGCCCGAGTGAGAGTAAATTCTACGAAGACAGGAAATTCCTTGCAATTAACTTTGATATAAATGCGAAATATTTAGGAGTTGATGTTATTGGTGATGCCCATTCTTTGCCATTCAAAGATAATTCGATAGATATTATTACATCATTCGAAGTGTTTGAGCATTTAAAGAATCCCTTTGTAGCGGCAAAGGAAATTTTTAGGGTTGTAAAGCCAGGTGGTTGTCTTATTGGTTCGGTGGCATTTCTGAAACAATATCACAGTTCTTTCTTTCATATGACACATATGGGAGTGATTGAACTGCTTTCTCAAAGTGGGCTATCCGTAGTGAAAGTTTATGGCGGACAAAACGTTTTTTCACGCTTGATAGGTCATATTGTTGTGGTAGGAAATTTGAAAATAAGTGAGTTGATATTTGGCTGGATAGGACTCTCAGTGTTCTATTTTCGGAGGGTGGCATGGAAATTAAAAAAAGGTAAAAAACCAACAGCAAAGGGCTACACATCCGCACGGGGACTAGACTTGTCTTTTGACGACTATGAAAAGTTGTTATTTGCGCCTACTGTTATATTTAAGGCGATTAAGAAATAGAAAAACGTGAGACTACACGAGGTAAAATGTTCAGTTTTGATGACAGTTTACAATGGCCTTCCGTATATAGAGGATGCTGTTGCAAACTTGATTAATCAAACTTTAGTTGAGCTAAAAATTGTTATAGTCGATGATGGAAGCACCGACGGTACTGTTGATTTTCTGCAATCTTTGAGTGATGAGAGAATTGAGGTAATACTTACAAAGAGAGTCGGAAGAGGGCGAGCTCTTAATATCGGATTGTTGCACTGTGAAGGCGACTATGTTGCAATAAATGATGCAGATGATATTTCTCTTTTGGATCGATTGGCAACTCAGGTCAAATACCTTGATGAACATGCGGAAGTAGGAATTTTGGGGAGCCATTCTACCTTTTACAACTATGCAGACAATACTGAGATTAAACATACCAGGCCACTGGAGGACGCAGAAATAAGAAGTGCATTTACGAGAGGACAGCCAATACAGCATGTAACTGTGGTATTCCGAAAGGAAGCAATGCTGGAGGTAGGGGGCTATAATGAGGATATACCTTTCTTATTTGACAGAGATATTTTTTTGCGTATAGGAAGAAATTGGAAGATGCACAACCTGGCTGATTACTTAGTTCGAGTCGGTCATCATGAAAAGAGGTTTTTTTATGGTTCTTACAAGGGTTTTCAAAGGGAATATATCAGCCTAAAATATCGAATAATGGCTATTCAGTCATTCGGATTTCCTAGGTATTACATAATAAGAGAATGTGTGAGAAGTATTTGGAGTCTATTGCCCAATACTTTTCGGCGAGTTATCATAAATATTAAAAAATCGTTGAGTAAATAGAAAGCTGTGTTTAAAACGGAAAATCTAATAATAGGCGCCGGTCCTGCCGGCATAGCAGCAGCGCTGCGACTGAATGGTTCAGCAACCATTCTTGAACGAAACCACTATACAGGAGGGCAGTCTGGCAGTATTGAAATAGGAGAGGCTGTTTTTGACATTGGTGGTCACTCATTTCACACCCCCCATCCGTTTGTAAGAGACTTGGTCTACAACAATATAGACATGTATGAGCAAGTCAGGAAGGCATTTTGTTTTTCGAATGATAAGCTCATATCCTACCCTTTCCAGAAAAACTTTAGGCAATTAGACGACCAGACGGTGGTTGAAGAGTGTGCAAATGGACTGAAAGAAGTAGATACTGGGGCGAACAACAGCAATTTTAGAGAGTTTATTGTGAATCGTTTTGGTAGCGGCATTTCTAACCACTTCATGCTGCCCTACAACCAAAAATTATGGGCCAGGGACTTGTCCAAGCTGGACGCCAATTGGGTAGGGGAGAGGGTAGCTGCCCCCGAAGGAATCAAAGAAAAGTTTGACGTTAAAAGTGGGGAGAGAAAACCCCTGCAGGGCGATACGGTGGTGGCTTACCCTGCGCAAGGTGGTTTTGGAGAGATTTTCAAGGCGCTAGGCAGCAAAGTAAAAGACACAAGGTATGGGGTAACTGTAGCTTCGATCGATTCGCAAAAGAAGATAGTGTATACACAGGATGGGAACAGCTATCACTATAACAATCTTATCTCTACCTTACCGCTCAATGAGCTGTTTCAAATTTTAACGTTCAAAAGCGATGCGATTAAGGCAGAAGTAGACACGCTGGAATACATGTCCCTCAAGTGTATCATGGTGGCCATCAATCATCCGGTTGACACTGATGTTCAAAGGATTTACTCTGCCGACGACGACATTCCTGCGCACAAAACAGCCATCAACCATAATTCCTCAGACTGGTTGCGACAAAGAAAACATCACGGCATCATGGGTGAAGTATCGTACAGTGAGTTTAAACATATGAAACGGCACGATTTAGTTCAGTGGTTTTTGGACGGCTTGGTCAAGACAAATATTATCAAGTCGGTTGATGAGGTGCTGGAGACGAAGGTGGTGGATGTGAAATACGCCTACCCCGTTCCTACTCATCAACGACCAGCTATCGTTTCAAAGGCCATGGACCATCTTCGGGAGATGAATATCTATAGCGTAGGGCGCTTTGGCGAATGGGCATACATCAATTCTGATGAGGCATTGGCAAGAGGGATGATTTTAGGCGAAAAGCTGGCAGGTAAGTGACGGATTTCTGGTTGGTTTCGTTCAACCTCGATGGAGTTACAGCGGGTCCATCCATCAGGTTCCAGCGCTATGCCAAGGAATTCTTAGCTAAGGGTTACCGGCTAAACTTTGTTACGTATAAGCTATCTGATGAGCTTCCAGACTATGAAGAGCGGGAGGACTACCGTGTTCATCGGGTAAAGGTAACTTCGGGCCCCTTTCGGATTTCCAGATTTAACTCGAAAGCAATTTTGTACGCACTTCGAAAAGGAAGCAATGCCTCTGTTGTTTTCTCGTTCAGCGTATCGGCGTTCCAAATGCCTCTGCTTCCCTATGTGGCCCTGCTGGGAGCAAAGCTTTATTATGTCAACACAATGGCCGACACTGCCGACATGGTGGTAGGCACCAGTTGGTTGAACAGATTTTTGAATCATTTTGCTCACCTGATGAATAAGGTTTTTTATCAAAAGATATCTGGTATTGTGGCCAGCACCCAACATTTGTTGTCGTTTTTTCAATTTGCTTACAACATGCCTCCGTCGAAACTCCATCAGATTTACAACGGGGTGAATATTAATAAATTTGAGCCTGTAAATCAGGAGGAAAGGCTGCTTCTGAGGTCTAAACTTCGTATCGACCCATCCGAATTGGTCTTTCTTTTTGTGGGGCTGAAAACGGAGCGAAAAGGATTAAAGCCGCTGATAGAAACCTGGGAAAAGTTTTCTTCTGGTAAAAATGATGTTCGTCTTATGCTGGTCGGCGATGAGAAATCCGGCGCAAACACTGCGGCTTTCCAGGCCTGGTGGGAAGACAAGAAAAAGCAAATTGACGAGAAAAAGTACGCCATAACGGATCTTCCCGGCGCCGGGAATATCGATGAGTACTTCAAAGCCGTCGACGTCTTCGTTTTCTTGTCGGTCAAGGAGGGTATGCCCAATGTGCTCCTGGAGGCTATGAGCGCTGGGTTACCCATTATCGTCAATACTTTCGACGGCTTTTCCGATGACTATGGACAGGCAGGGAAGCATTTCTTGCAAGTGACAGCAAACGATGAGAAAGCGTTGCTCAGGCACCTCGAGTGCCTCTACAATTCTCCACAGGACCGATTGGCTTTGGGGCATGCCGCCCGTGAGCTGGCTGCTGAAAAGTTCAAATTACAAAATAGCATCGATTCTTATTGCAAACTGATAGGGTGAAAACACTAATTCCTCCCATACCTAGTAAGTGGCACAAACTACTAGCAGTGTATAGTTTCCTGCAAGCTTTTCCCGGGATTATACTTGTCTTTAATCTCAGTATGTACGTTTTTGTGGCTTTGTATATGCGGAGTACAAGACTTCGAATTGCCAATTACACTCCCCCCGGCAAAAGGTCGATTCAACTATTTGCTGCCTTGTTCGGGCTGGGGGCTATTCTGTCGGTATTTAATATGCCCAATGGTGCTGACAACCCGAATTTTCTTTTCTCACTGAGGTACCTTCCCAACTACATCTATTGGGCAGTACTTGTTATTTTTTTAATTCATTTCAGACGACTAATAAATATTGATCTGATAAGTCAATACATTACCTATGGACTGATAGTTTATCTCCCCTTTTATTTTATCAGGGAAAACTTTCTTCCGGGAGTACCCATAGTTCAGAAAACTTCTCCCAACAATTTTGCTTTCCTGATGATCTGCTTTTCGCCAATTGCGATTGCGTGGGTCAAAAGGACTAAAGGAAAGCTTCTTTCGACTTTATTGTGGATCGTAATTTTGGGCATGATGTTGTATCTGGGGCGGCGGGCCGGTTTTGCACTTGTTTTTATTTCGGGATTCCTGGTCATTTCTTTCAATAATATCAACAGCAAGTCTTATTTCCAACTTGTAGCAATTGGCATTTTGTTGTTTGTCTTTTTTCAAATCCCACTAGTTGAATCGATGCTGTATTCTGGCAGCCCTAGAATTCACCAGCTAATTTATGAAAGTAAAGAGGTTCGGGGAGAAGATCGGTCTTTTCTTACACGACGCGCCATGTTTGAAAAGGGACTTAATTTTTTTGAGGAAAACCCCGTGTCGGGAATTGGCTTACTGAATTTTTCCAGAGTTGAGGGGGAGATTGACGGAGACTTTGAGGGAGCTCGATATGTCATCAACAAAGACATTAATAGTCTAAGCGCTCATAATTCTTATGTGATTGTTTTCTCGGAGGGTGGTTTCGCCATGCTCATTCCATTTTTATTTTTGCACCTTAGGATTTTATGGTTTTTGCTAACCAACCACAGGAAGTTAGATATTTCTACATTTCCCGTCTTTTTAGCCTATGTTACCATGTTGATCCACTATAATTCTATTGCTGCCCTAGTGAACGTTTATGGTTGGTTTGTGGTAGGGTTGGCTGCGATGCTGATGTACCAGCTTTCGGAGCGGCAAGTGACTGGAAAACAATATCAGGTTTGAAACACAACAATGTGCTAAGCAGACTTCAGCGACAAACCGATGGAAAGAAGTTTATTCCTGAAATTGATGGTTTGCGTTTTTTTGCCATTTTCTCAGTGCTCATCTACCACGCAAATACGACTTTGTCGAGTTCAATCGGTCCGGGTATCTACGATGGTCAATTTAGTAGTGAGTCCATTTTGCACTGGGGCTGGTGGTTGGTAAGGCTAGATGTTGGCGTCAAATTGTTTTTTTCGATCAGTGGTTTTGTTCTTGCAATACCACTAATTGAAGGCTATGCTAAGGGAAAATCCCTCAATATCAAAGCGTATTTTTACCGGCGCTTAACCCGATTGGAACCTCCATATATTGTGAGCCTTGTTGGTTTTTATTTGTATCACCTTGTCTTCGAAGGTGTCAATATGTCCACATTCCTGTTAACGGGAGTTTTTTATGTGCACGGCCTTTTTTTTGGCGCTCCCAACCCAATCAATCCTGTGTCGTGGAGCCTTGAGGTAGAAACACAATTTTATTTACTTGTTCCTTTACTTTTTCTTGGACTTAAGTGGAAGGCGGGAGCCCCGAGGTTAGTTTTATATATCGTATTGGTCATAGTGGCGGGGGTTGCGAAACACCTTGTATTTCAGTACCAAATCTTTCCACTGATGTATTCGGTTGCGGGCTTTTTGGTCAACTTTTTAGTTGGGGTCTTGTTTGCCTTGACGTACAATCAATTCAAGGAAAGACTCATTATTCACAAGAGTTACCTTTTTGATATTGTTGGCCTCGTGAGCATCTTTTGTATGTTTTGGTTTTACAAGCCACAGTCCAATCCCACAAATATACTTGTCCTCAACATATCGATCTTCGCTTTTCTTGTAGTCGTTTTCAAAGGAAAGCTGTTCAATATGTTCGTCCGACTGCAACCGGTGTATGTCATAGGAGGTATGTGTTACAGCATTTATTTGATCCACTATGCTGCATTGAAGTTGTTGGCCAAGTTCACGAGCTATTATTATTTGGACTCTTTGCCTTATTTTCCGAACCTACTGTTGCAGTGCTTAGTTTTGCTTCCCCTTGTGATTGTAGTTTCAACAGCATTTTTCATTGCCATTGAGAAGCCATGTATGGATAAAAATTGGCCAACCAAACTGTGGGACTATTTGTCTAGCAAGACAACCATGGCAAAATAGGCAGTCGCATGGAGCCTGGCTTACTACTATAATCGTGATAAAGTGTATTGCTTACTAGTCACCAAATGTTAAAACTGGGTATCTATTATCATATTCCATTAAGTACAAAAAACGGAATAGTGTATGCACCTGGCTACTTCGGCATTTTTCTGGATGAATTGGCAGCCCATTGTGAAGTATATGGCTTCTTCTATGAAGACAAAGAGACCACTAACGCCGACTACCCTCTTGTCAGGGAGTCATTCACGTGGATCAACCTGGGGCCGAAACCTCCCGCCTGGCGAAGGGAGCTGCCATTCAACCCGGAACTCAAAATCATAAGTAGCCATTTGAGTCGCTTGGATGTGTTGCTGGTAAGGTCTCCCACGCCTCTTGCCAGCAGGTTATTCTCCCTGGAGCCAGAAATTGCAGTGGTACCCTTTGTTATCGGGGACTATGGAGAAGGTGCAGCAATGATGCAGGTGAAGTCTGCCCGGGAGCTGGTAACCAAATTTTTCCTGAAGTGGAGCAATAGGAGGTTCGTAAAAAACTTGCGGGGCAGAAAAATCATAGTCAATTCGCCCGGTTTGGCAAAAAAATACGAATCAGTTGCCTCGACAATAGACGTTGTACGAACGACAACTCTTAGCAAAGCCGACATTTTCCTCCGTACTGACACTTGTAATGGTGATAGCATAAAATTGCTTTACACAGGTAGGATCGACTGGGCCAAAGGGTTCAAAGAGTTGATTGGTGCATTGGCGATTCTTCGAGCCTCTCAAAATATCGAATTACACATAGTCGGTTGGGAAGATGACGAAGCCAGGCCTGTCGAGAAAGGGATCAAACAATTGGCCGAAGAACAAGGTGTTGAAGACTTGGTATACTTTCATGGTAAGAAAACTGTTGGACCTGAACTTAACAAGATGTACCAAATGGCCGACATATATGTGATACCATCTTACCATGAGGGTTTTCCAAGAACGATATGGGAAGCAATGGCAAATGGCTTGCCCGTAGTGGCGTCAGCGGTGGGCGCTATTCCAGAGTACCTGAAAGATGAAGTGGATGCACTGTTGATAAAACCCAAAGACGTTAATGATCTTTCTGAAGGAATTAAAAAAATTATTTCCAACGCTCGACTACGGAAGGGGCTTATTGAAGAAGGCTACAAGCAAGCTGAAGCAACAACTATTGAGCTCGTTACCCAAAATTTGATCAATAGCATCAAAAATATCATCAAATGAAGTCAATCTATCGATTAGTCAGATTTGACTGGCCAATGCATTTTACGCTTCTTTTTACCAACTGGATGCCGGACAATGTTTTGGTTTTGCGGTTTCGTGGCTGGCTGGTTTCCTTTTTTTTGGGAAAGTGTGGCAAAGACCTACGACTGGGAAGAAACATTACATTTTATAACCCTCGTCAAATTTTTATCGGCGATCATGTTTATATTGCCTTTGGGAATTGGTTTAGTGCTGCTGATCAAATCGTCATTGACAATGAGGTGATCATTGGGCCCAACTGCATTTTTGCCTCTGCCAATCATACGCCTATCAACACATCCTTTCGATATGGAGAACCGGATTGCAAGCCCATTTTTATTGGGAAAGGCTCCTGGATTGGGGGGAATTGTGCAGTGACGGCCGGAACTTCAATCGGTGCTGGTAGTGTTGTGGGGGCTAATACTGCTGTCACAAAAATTGTCCCCGATTCGGTATTATTTGCTGGGTGTCCAGGTAGAGTTATTAAAAAACTGGAGCATTGAAATCACTATTATTTATCGGAACTCACCTGTCCCAAACAACTGGCTCACTCAGTGCGAGTGAAACCATCTACAATTTGTTGCAAGCCGATGGATGCAGGTGTCAGCTTGTTTCAAGGCATAAAAATAAGCTCATAAGGCTATTGGATATAACCTTCGCAATTTTGTTTAGACGCTATGACGTTGCTAATATTGATGTTTACTCTGGTGGTGCGTTTCGAATTGCCCAATGGTCTTCCATACTTTTAAGAATACGAAAGAAGCACATCATTATGAGTCTCCATGGGGGTATGTTGCCTGAATTCTCCCAGGGTAAACCAACTTTGGTCTTAGGTACTTTGAGGAGGGCCCACCTGATTCAGACTCCTTCTCATTATTTGAAGTCATTTTTTGAGGCAAACTATGGCATGGAAATCAAATATGTTCCAAACCCTATTGATTTGGAAAGATTTGAATTTAGAACAACATGGCAGATTAATCGCATGGCTCCAAAGCTTCTTTGGGTCAGGGCATTTAATGACATTTATAGGCCAGAGTTGGCGGTAAAAGTGCTATCCAAGCTTCGACAAAAATACGCTGGGGCTACTCTTACGATGATAGGTCCGGATAAAGGTACTCTTGATTCAACGCTTGATATAGCCTTATCATTGGGAATTACCGACGCGATCTATATTTTGGGCCCGGTTAAAAATGAAGAGTTGTCGTCATATTATAAGTCGCACGATGTTTTGATAAATACCACCCGTTACGAAAGCTTTGGTATTTCACTTGTCGAAGCTGCCCTTTGTGGTATAGCGATTGTCTCAACATCAGTTGGTGAAATCCCTAGCCTGTGGAAGCATGGAGAAGAAATAGCTTTGGTTGAAAAACCAGAAGAAGAGCTTTTTCTCAAGGAAATATTAAGTCTTATTGAAAACCCAAAAGAGACAAAGATTCGCATTCAAAACGCCAGGAAAAGGGCAGAAGCTTTTTCCTGGGATAACATTGCCCCCACTTGGATTAATTACTGTAATTGAATTACCAAAGCTGTCGTTCTCTACAATCAGACATAGAAATTTGAACAAAAGTATACTCGATTTCTTCTACAAGCTTCCCTATCCTCTGAAATGTTTGCTCGTCACAGTAAACGGGGTATCGCTTAATTTTAAGCGTAGTCATAAAAGAAAGGAATTATTGCATCAACAAGTCCAACGAGATACATGGGAGTTCTCGCAGTGGGAAGAATGGCAAGCTAGCCGACTGGCTGACTTTTTGCATCATGCAGTTAAAAATGTGCCCTATTACAGGAAGCTGTGGGACGGTATATATTCCAAAAACCCGAAGGCGTCGCACTTGAAGCTATCCGATTGGCCTATTCTAGAAAAATCCGAAATCCGAAACAGTCCCCAAGCTTTTATTGCAGACAACTACAGGTCGAAGAAACTTTACAACATACACACGAGTGGCACATCGGGCACGCCCATGAGCTTTTGGTTCGACCGGGAAGCGTTGAGCCTTTGGTATGCCATGTACGAACACAGGATAAAGAAATGGAACGGAGTATCAGACAAAGACAGGTGGGCCAATATCGGTGGGCAGCTGATCTGCCCCATCAGTCAGAATAAACCACCATTTTGGGTATGGAATGCTGCCATGAGGCAGTTGTATCTGTCGTCGTACCACATTACTCCCCAAAATACCGCCCACTATGCCAGGGCGCTGCTGAGTCACAAGGTCAAGTACCTGCTTGGTTATGTGTCATCCATTTATAATATCGCCAGGGAAAGTATTGCGCAGAACCTGGAACTTCCAAAGCTGAAGGTGGTGATCACGAATGCCGAGCCTCTTCTGGACCATCAGCGGGAAGTAATTTCGACGGCATTCGGGTGTCCCGTGGTGCAGACCTATAGCGGATGCGAATTTGCCTTTGGTGGCAATGAGGACCTCACTGGTTCTATGTACCTTTGGCCTGAGGCAGGCGTGCTTGAGGTGGTGGATGCAAATGACCAGGTTTTGCTAAGAGGCCAGGTCGGAAACTTCGTGGCCACGGGCCTTGTGAACAAAGCCATGCCTTTGGTGAGATATAGGGTAGGTGACTCTGGTGCGTTGAAAGGAGAAACACCAGGCGATAACGGAAAAAGGCCTTTTCTTGAATTGCAGGAAGTGACTGGCCGAAACGATGACCTCATCTATACATCGGATGGTCGAATGGTGGGGAGGCTCGACCCTGTATTCAAGGCCGACTACCATATCAGGGAAGCACAAATCATTCAGGAGGATCTTCAGCATATTAACATTTTGGTGGTGCCTTTTGATGGGTTTACGGAAAGTGAAGCAGTAGATATCCGGCAGCGGCTGCTCGACAGGGTTGGGGCTACCATGAATGTTGATATCCAACAGGTAGAAAGTATTCCCCGGTCCTCGAACGGAAAATTCAAGGCAGTCATCTCAAAGGTGAAAAAATGAAAACACAAGACATTGGTGGTTGAATCTACAGGAAAGAATATTTGGGTGATTAACCAGTTCGCCGGCACGCCGTCTTCGGGATGGGGTGAACGCCATCACTATTTTGCACAGTACTGGCTGGAAGCGGGCTACCGGGTCAATATCATCTCAGGGTCCTTTAACCACATGTTCAATCAGCTGCCTGAAGCGCCAGATACCTACAACTTCAAAGAGGTGGAGGGGCGCAGCTTCTGTTGGGTAAAAACCCCCGTTTACAAGGGCCAGAGTGTGATGCGGTTTTGGAGCATGCTTGTGTTCGCATGGCGCATTTTATTTCTTCCCATAGAAAAATTGGGCAAGCCGGACCACATCATTGTGTCTTCCATGCCTATCTTTCCCGTGCTTTCTGGTTATTGGCTGAAGAAAAGGTGGAAAGCCAGGCATTTATTTTTCGAGATCCGAGATATATGGCCGCTTACTTTGGTGCACCTTATGGAGGTATCAAAGTACCACCCTTTCGTGCTCTTTCTAGGGTGGTTCGAAAAGCTCGGCTACCGCAAAGCCGACAAGATTGTGTCGTTGCTGCCCAATGCCGCCAAACACATCAACGCTATATCGAAAGATCCGGGTAAGTTTGTTTACATCCCCAACGGGCTCAGTGCCGACCAGCTGATCGATGAGGCGCTGGAGGAAGACATAGTCAAAGCGCTTCCAAAGGATAAGTTTTTGATCGGCTATACCGGAACTTTTGGCAAGGCCAACGCCCTGGAATCGCTCGTGGAGGCAGCCAGCCTCTTAAAGGATCACCCAAAAATCCATTTTGTGTTGGTAGGCGATGGGTACCTGAAGGAGGAACTGCAGGAAGCAGCCAAAGACCTGCCCAACCTGACTATTGTGCGAAAGATTCGAAAAAACCAGGTGCAGTCCATTCTCAACTATTTCCAGGCTTGTTTTGTGGGCCGAAACAATTCCCCGTTATTTGAACACGGTGTTTCAGCCAATAAATATTTTGACTATATGCTGGCCGAAAAACCTATTCTTGATGCCAACAACCTGATAAAAGATCCGGTCGAGCTCTCGGGCTGTGGTTTGATAGTGGAGCCTGAGTCGGCACATGCCATTGCCGATGGCGCGGTTAAATTATTCGAAATGACCGAAAAAGAGCGCTTGGAAATGGGTAAAAAAGGAAAGGAGTATGTGTTGAACTTCCATGGCATCAGACACCTGGCCGACAGCTACAGAACGCTATTTGAATCACGGCAATAACTAAAAATCAACCACAATGGACACATCCGGGTACTTTGCCCACGAAACGGCAGTGATCGACGACGGCTGCGAGATAGGCAATGGAACGAAGATTTGGCACTTTTCACATATTATGTCTCACGCAAAGATCGGCGAGGCATGCAATATAGGTCAGAACGTGGTAGTATCACCTCATGTGGCGCTTGGAAACAATGTGAAGATACAGAACAATGTATCGATCTATACAGGGGTGACTTGTGAAGATGATGTATTCCTGGGGCCGTCATGCGTGTTTACCAATGTGACCAACCCACGTAGCGCAGTGAACAGGAGAGGACAGTACGCAGAAACCAGGGTCCACAAAGGCGCTTCCATTGGCGCCAATGCAACGATCGTTTGCGGACACGATATTGGGCGCTATGCTTTCATTGGAGCTGGAGCTGTAGTGACAAAGACTGTTCCTGATTATGCGCTGGTGGTAGGCAACCCTGCCCGTCAAACAGGCTGGATGAGCGAGTATGGACATAAACTTGAATTTGATTCGAACGGAATTGCCGTTTGTCCTGAAGGAAGAGAACGGTATCGGTTGGAAAACGGAAAGGTAACAAAGCTGGATGAAAGAGATTAGAATGGTGGATTTGACGTCTCAGTACGAGGCGATAAAAGTTGAAGTAGATGCAGCGATGCAGCATGTAATCGACAGTACGGCGTTCATTAAAGGGCCTGATGTAAAAGCCTTCGAGAGTGAGTTGGCACAGTGGACAGGTGCCAATTATGTAGTCACTTGCGGAAACGGCACCGATGCACTGCAGATCGCTTTCATGGCCTTGGGACTTGAAGCTGGCGACGAAGTGATTGTGCCGGCGTTTACCTATGTGGCAACTGCGGAAGTGCTCGCACTTTTGGGCCTTAAGCCAGTTTTGGTGGATGTTTTGCCTGGCACATTTAATATTGACCCTAAGAAGGCAGAATTGGCCATCACAAGCCGGACAAAAGCGATAGTACCGGTTCATCTGTTTGGTCAATGTGCACCGATGGACGATATCAACTTGCTGGCAACGAAACACAGTCTTTTTGTGGTAGAGGATGCCGCTCAATCCATTGGCGCTGAATTTACTCTTAGCAATGGAGTAGTTAAACAAGCTGGAACAATAGGTGATTTCGGAATTACTTCTTTTTTTCCTTCTAAAAACCTGGGCTGTTTTGGAGATGGTGGGGCCCTCTTCACAAACGACGAAGCTCTCGCAAAAAAAGCCAGGATGATAGCCAGCCATGGCCAGTCAGTGCAGTACCATCACGACATTGTAGGAATCAATTCACGGTTGGATACATTACAAGCCGCAGTTCTTCGGGTAAAACTAAAGTTCTTAGATAAATATCTTCAGTCGAGGCAGGCAGCTGCCGAATACTACGACAAGTCTTTTAACACGATAGAAGCGATCGGTATTCCGGTTCGTGCGCCGCATTCTACACATGTATTTCACCAGTATACACTGAGGGTGTTGGATGGTCGGCGCGATGAGCTAAAAACATACCTTAAAGAACATGGCATTCCGAGTATGGTTTATTACCCGAAACCACTCCATTTCCAACAAGCTTATAAAAACGCAGCTTATGGAGAGGGGGCATTTCCATTGAGTGAGCTGTATTGCCATCAGGTAATTTCGCTGCCCATGCATAGCGAACTTGGGAAGGAGCAATTGGAACACATAGCAGAAACAGTTTTAAGTTTTTTTAGAAGAAGATGAAAGTCGTAACGATTCTTGGAGCACGTCCTCAGTTTATTAAGGCAGCAGCACTGTCAAGGGAAATTGCCGCAAGAAAAAACATGAATGAAGTAATCGTACATACTGGTCAGCACTACGACGCCAATATGTCGGATGTTTTTTTTGAGGAAATGGAAATCCCCAAGCCTTCATTTTTCCTGGGTATAAATGGTGTTTCTCATGGTGCAATGACTGGGCAAATGCTTGAAAAAATAGAGGATGTTCTAAAGGTCGAGAAACCAGACTACGTGGTCGTTTTTGGCGATACCAACTCGACGCTTGCCGGCGCACTTGCCGCTAAAAAACTCCATATTAAAGTAGCGCATGTGGAGGCGGGTCTCAGAAGCTTTAACATGAAAATGCCGGAGGAGATCAACAGAATTCTAACTGACAGGATCAGTGATATTCTCTTTTGTCCAACTGATACTGCCATGAAGCATTTACGGAATGAGGCATTTCAGCACCTCGCTTGCACGTTTGTAAACTCGGGAGATATTATGCTGGATGTAGCCATGTTCTACAAAGAAAAGGCAAGAGCAATATCCACAGAATCGAATGAATTAATAGAAAATGGACCATTTTGCTTGTGTACCATTCACAGAGCAGAAAATACCGACGACCTACAACGACTTTCGCAGATATTCGAAGCATTGCGGCGAATAGCGGATATTCGCAGAGTCATTTTACCACTGCATCCCAGAACCCAGAAATTATTGGAAATGCATGGAATATCCACTGGCAATATTGAAATCATCAAGCCAGTTGGCTACCTTCAGATGGTTCAGCTTCTTACTCACTGTGAAATGGTGCTAACCGATAGTGGAGGTTTGCAGAAAGAGGCTTTTTTCTTCGGCAAGTTTTGCGTTACCATACGTGACGAAACAGAATGGGTGGAATTGGTAGAAGGTGGTTTTAATACATTGACTGGAGCTAACACCGAAGCGATCGTCAACGCTGTAAATAGCAATCTCTCCAAAAATTTTCCCCAAACAGAACCGTATTATGGAGAAGGGAAGACGGCAAAATTTATCTGTGATTTTTTAGAGTCTCATCCTTAATTATTCTTGTTGTAAGACAGTAAAAATTATAATCATACATGAAGAAATTTGTAATGGTAGGCGCGGCGGGATTCATAGCCCCCAGGCATATGAAGGCAATCAAAGAAACAGGCAACGACTTACTGGCGGCTGTGGATCGCTTTGATAGCGTTGGTGTTATTGATAGTTTTTTTCCGCGAGCAGCTTTTTTTACTGAGTTTGAACGTTTTGACCGGCATATCGATAAGCTTGGAAGGTCGGGAAACCCAGTCGATTATGTGAGTGTGTGTTCTCCAAACTACCTTCACGATGCACATATCCGGTTTGGGTTGAGGCAGGATGCCGATGTGATATGTGAAAAGCCGATTGTCTTGAATCCCTGGAACCTGGATGGCCTGCTGGAAATTGAGAAGCAGTCAAAAAAGCGGATATTTAGTGTTTTACAACTTCGTTTGCACCCTGTGATCATCGCCCTTAAGAAAAAGATTGAAGAGAGCAAGCAAGGCGAGGTGTTCGATGTTGACCTGGCTTATATCACGTCGAGAGGCAACTGGTACTATAGTTCATGGAAGGGGGATGTCAGTAAATCTGGTGGGATTGCTACTAATATTGGCGTTCACTTCTACGATATGCTGGGTTGGATTTTCGGAAAAGTCAAAGGCAATACAATCCACATCCATGCTCACGACAGGGCTGCGGGATTCCTGGAATTTGAAAAGGCAAGGGTCCGTTGGTTCCTGAGCATCAACGAAGAAACACTGCCGAAAGAGGTGAAAGAGGCAGGAAAGCGGACATACCGCTCGATTACTGTGGGAGGCGAGGAATTGGAATTCAGTGAAGGGTTTACTGATTTGCACACCAGAAGCTATGAAGAGATTTTAAGTGGCAATGGCTTTGGAATTTCTGAAACCAAATCGTCGATCGAGATTGTGCATGAGATCAGGGAAAGTAATCCTGTCGGTCTCACTGGCGACTATCATCCCCTGGCAAAATTCCCTCAAAGTAAGCACCCTTTCTCCAAGTCATAATTTTGGTGAATACACTACTTACAGGGGCTTCGGGTTTTTTAGGTCAGTATCTATTGGCCGAACTTGAAAAGTATGGGCCGGTATCTACGCTCGGTAGACAAAAAAAAGCTAAAGATCATTTTTGTGTCGATCTTGCTACTGAAATCCCTGCTCTGGACCAGAACTTTGACATTGTGGTACATAATGCTGGAAAGGCGCATACAGTGCCTCGCTCGGAGGAAGATGAAAAAGTGTTTTTTAATGTAAATGAGGAGGGCACAAGAAACCTGTTAACTGGTTTGGCAGGGCAGGCTAACCTCAAGCTAATTGTATTTGTAAGCTCTGTCGCTGTCTATGGGGTTGAGCACGGAATTGGCATTGACGAGAAAAAAGAGCTAAACGGAACTTCCGCTTATGCGCTTAGTAAAATTAGAGCAGAAGAGCTCATTTTAGATTGGGCTGAACAAAAAAAAATAAACGTTGTGATTTTGAGACTTCCTCTTGTAGTTGGGTCGAACCCGCCTGGCAACCTTGGCAAAATGATTAAAGCTATTCGTTCTGGCTATTATTTGCGCATTGGGAAAGCTGAGCACAGGCGTAGCATGGTGCTCGCTACTGACATTGCGGAGCTCATCCCCAGTCTGGTTGACCATCGGGGAATTTATAACCTCACCGATGGCACGCACCCCTCGTTTAGAGAAATAGAGGATCATATTTGCGAGTCCTTAGGCAAAAAAAAGCCGATATCGGTTCCCGGGCCAGTGGTGGTAGCAGCCGCCAGGGCGGGAGACTTTCTTGGAGACAAGTTTCCTGTCAATACCTATCGTTTACAAAAACTCACCTCTGACCTTACCTTTGACGACTCGAAAGCCCGGACAGAGCTAGGATGGAATCCAACACCAGTAGTGCAAGGATGGGAGCTATAGTCTATTTTTCGGTATTCGCAGTTCTCGTGATCAGCGCTGTAGGCTATTTTGCGATAGCAAAAAGGTTCAATATTGTGGACAAGCCTAATGCGAGAAGCTCGCATAACAATATCACCATCAGAGGGGGTGGTGTACTTTTCCCTCTGGCGGGGATACTTTTCTTTGTGAGTGCTGGTTTCCCGCACTTCTACTTTTTCTCAGGCTTGCTGCTGATTGCTGTTGTCAGCTTTCTCGACGACATTACCCATTTGCCTTTGAAAGTCAGACTTTCAGCTCAATTCCTGGCCATTTTTTTGATGTTGTATGAGGCCAATGTGCTGGAAGTCAATGGTTGGTTGATGCTTTTGGCGCTTGTTGTGGCCACCGGCACCATCAACGCTTACAATTTCATGGACGGCATCAACGGGATTACGTCGCTGTACAGCCTCGTCGTTCTTTTGGGCCTTTGGCTTTTTAATCAATCGGTACAGTTTATCTCACCCGACTATCTGTATTTTCTCGCTTTAGCCAATGTAGTCTTTCTGTTTTTCAATTTCAGGCCGAAGGGAAGCGCGAAGTGTTTTGCCGGGGACGTGGGGAGTGTGTCCCTTGCTTTTTTGATTATTTTCCCCCTTATTTTATTGATCATTAAAACGCAAAACCTTCTTTATATTCTTTTACTTCTTGTTTATGGTGTTGATTCCGTTGTTACTATTCTTTATCGACTGCGCAGAAAAGAAAATATTTTCGAAGCCCACCGTACCCACCTTTACCAGTACCTGGCCAATGAAGCTGGTTGGTCGCACCAAATTGTCAGCTTTTTGTATGCTGTTATTCAACTGGGATTCATCGCTCTCCTTTACTTTGGGAATACAATGTCAGTCCTCACTGGTTCTCTGCTTTACGTACTTGCTTACATCGCCTGCCGTCAGTATGTGATTAAGCGGTATGTTACCATCTAAGCCATGCCTCCCAAGGCTTCAGCCTTCGATCTGCCTTGCTCTTATTTTTTGGGCTTATCGAAAGCCTGAGCTTTTCTTTTGCGACGTTGTCTCGCTGCGTGAATTCCTTTTTCCATCCAAGGCCTCTGTCTACGCTCCATGCTTCACTTTTTTGTCCAAGCTTCTAGCCAAATGCAATCCAGCACATCGACCCCTTTATCCTGCTGGTAGGGAACATATCGTTGCTCAACTCGTTCGGGGTCCGCTTCGAGAGGCCCCAAAAGGAATTGAGATACCCCATTCCTCCTGAATCCCTCCATTCACCTTATTCCTTTCAAGCCTCCCTTAGTATATGTAACTTGCTGATGTTTTTTCTTGCCGCTTATGTCGCATTACAAATGCATCTACTTGTCTCCCCCTGATTACCGCCATCAGCTACCGCTAACAGTAGCACAGCTTACAAGTTTGGCGTGGCTGGAAGGGACAGTGCCAGGCGTTGAGCGGGGTCTATGCCTTCCTTTATCCACAATGCTTGCTATAGATACGTTGGAATGGATCGGGTCAGTGATCCGAAAGGCCTGGGCCAAGCTAAGACGACTATTCACGACGGTATAGGCGAAGCCATGAAATCCAACCTTTTCAAGCGACCTCTTGATCTCCTACTGGCAGCGATTGGACTGGCCATATGCGCTCCCGTATTTTTCCTTTTGGCCTTCATTGGAAGCATAGCATTCCGTGGCAAACCTTTTTTCGTCCAGCAACGGGCCGGACAGCATGGAGCAGCATTTTCCCTCGTCAAATTCCGAACGATGAAAGACCAGGTAGCCTCCAGCGAAGTCTTCACTGACGCTAAACGCCTGATTGCCTGGGGTAAATGGCTGCGTTCAACCTCTCTGGATGAGCTTCCACAATTGCTCATGGTGTTGAAAGGAGAGATGTCACTGGTGGGCCCCCGACCATTATTGTTAGATTATGTGGCTTTGTACAACGATCGACAGCGCACAAGGCTCCTGATCCGCCCGGGCATCACAGGTTGGGCTCAGGTCAATGGGCGAAACACTGTTTCATGGCAGCAACGGTTCGAGCTCGACGCCTGGTATGTGGAGCACCAAAGTTTGGCGCTGGACTGCAAAATCCTTTGGATGACCTTTCTCCATATCCTCAGGCCCAGCGGGATCAACGCCCCCGGGCATGCTACTATGGAGCGGTTTACGGGAAATTAAAGTGGGTTTGCTCGCTGGCCATGATTGTGTTTGTCTTGGTATTGATTGACAAATGGTGTGAAAAGCCGGAGTAATTGGAAATGGTAGGGAGCATTGCAGTTTCAAACCAGGCTGTTCGCTGAAAATTGTTGATTTGAAAAAGGGAATGATCTTGCTTTCTGGCACTCACCCTCGAAAGGATATTGAAATTCAGTAGGCTAGCATAGCATATTAGGAGAAACTTGATGGAGAGATTTTTTGTAAAAATGACCAGAAAAACTACACCTATCACCCTCAATAAATGATAGATCGATAAAAGAATGTAATAGCGACAGCGCTTCTAAATTTAAGTAATAGGAAAACGTCGATCAAGCGTTTCTGAAAGCTTTTATTAGTTAGAATTCCCCAAAGACCCTCAGTCAATTTTCTGTTCCAGTAGCTAAAAATGAGTCGACATTCCGTGGAATTGGCGCAACTATTTTGATCCCAAATTACTATTAATTGCCTATTGTAAGTTTGGAAAGTGTTCCGGTCGGGCTTTTTTCAACGGCTTCGCTGGCTACAAAACCCTTCCCAAATGGCCTGCGCATTGTTTCTTTCAATTACTTAACTGCTCCTTTGTAACTAAGGCCGAAGCCAATGGTCTTAAAATCCAATGTATATATTTTTATGAAACATTTTTCAAAAAGGAAGTTGGTAAGAAGACCTACGTTGACATTATTACCATCGAACTCTATGCCGGCTTCAAAATTTTTTGTCAGTTTCCACCTCGCTGCTGCGAGTAGCCCCACCTGATAACCATTGGTCTTTTTGTAAAACTCAATTATTTTGAGGCCTTTTTCGTTACTGTCGGAATATATCCGGGTTCTGGCGATCCATGGAGACCCTAGGCCAAGTGTTAGTGTTAATTCTCGGTTGAATAGGTTGAGTGTTTTTGTGCTATTCACGAAATAGGAATCAAGGTAATTATTTACTCCAAGAGGAAGGTAGGCGCCGAGCCCAATTGCAGGAAACTTATCAGTCTCTTTTACGATTAGAAACCGAAGGCTAGCAGACCGGTCTCCGATACCGTAATCAGTTGAACCATCTATTATCCGAGTGAGATTAAGGGTGAGTTCCATAAAAGGCAGGAAACCCAATGTAACAAAGTTGTGAATCTCATGAGTTCCCTGCCTATTCTTGTGTAAAATGAAGGCCTCTCTTTCCGGATGAAAACTGGTCCCAAAAGCAATTTGTTTGTCACCAATCACCCGGGCTTCCGGTACCATAAAGTTGCCAGACTGGCCGGTGAGGGTAAATTGTGCCTGGCAGGGGAGAAGGGTTCCTCCAAAAAACAGTATACTTGCAAGTAGAAACTTCATGTTCATGCGCCTGTTCCCAAAATCGGTCTTTGTTACACTCATGGCTATCATGGTGGTTGCCCTGTCGCAGGCAATGGCGCAGCCTGCCGACTCCCTCAGGGACATGCTGCAAGCCAAAGGTGCGGAGAACATTCAATATTTCAAAGACACTCAGGGCAGGTCACACTATCAGCTGGAATACCGATTGCACCGGAATCCGCTGGTTTTATTGAACGAGCTGCCTGATTGGGCGCTGAAGTCCGACACCGTGGCTGTCACCATGCTTTGGTATGGTAGTCCCTGGACCACCATCAGCAATGGGCAGGCAGAAGAGGCTGATTTTAGACAAAGAACAAAACGATCGAAAAGCGGTGGGCTGAAGGGCTTTCCCTATAAACTGGACATCTCCGTTTCCCCAGTGGTATTTGCTGAGTTTGGCGATGAACCAGACCTTGTCAGGACCCAGTTTGCAATTGCCCCCAAGCTGAATTGGTTATTGCCTTATGGCTTGAGTGTAGATGTGCAATGGATCCTCCCCTTACAAAATGATTTCGAGCGGCGATTGGGTTTGAGCAGTCGGCCCGGAGAAATGAGCATGAGTTATACCAAGTCCTTTGCCCGCAATCAGATGTTGGTGGCATCGGCAGGCACTTTCATCGACAGGCAGTATGGCGCAAGCATCGATTATGCGATACGCAAGGGGAGTAACTATTTTGGGGCTTCAGCCAATCTTTCGGCAGGCTATGCCTACGATGAGCAGGTATTGTACCGAGAACCCCTGGAGTATGTAAGCGGAGGGGTCTGGTGGATGCATTCTTTCCCAAAACACGACCTTTGGACCAGGGTAACGCTGGAGCGCTTTTTGTTCGACGATTATGGTTCCAGAATTGAGCTTTTCAGGCAATTTGGAAACAATGAAATGGGACTGTACATGACCGCCTCGGGCCGGGGTTTCAATGGGGGCATCCAATGGGCTTTGCCCCTTTTTCCAAAGGCATTTTACAAAAACAACTACGTGCAAATCCGCCCTGCCAATCAGTTTTTATTTACGTATGAGTATGTCAGGAACCAAACCTATGGCCAAAGCCTAAAGAAATACAGGCAAATGGAAAGGTCATTTAGGGCCCTGCACCCTTCATTTATTGAGAATCATTTGCTATTATTACCTAAATTATAATAATTAATCTGGTAAGATTGCAATAGCGAAGGCTTTTCCTTGTAAATTGCAGTTTATTTCAATGCATTGGGCTGGCAACATGCTTCGGGGATTGCTGGCGAAGGTCAAAAAACAGAAGTCAATGAAAAAAGTACTCTTCAAAGTATCGGTCATGGTAGCCCTGCTATTGGTGTTCTCCGATTGCGAGCAACAAATTGTAGGACCAGTGCCTAATTTTGACTATCAATTCCCGGATGATCCGATCCCGGTAGAAGATGTAACAACGGAGGAAGTAGTGCCCGGGGAAATTACACCAGGCAGTATCTCCACTGCCGGTCAAACTACTTTTGGTAGTGACCTGGCCAACGTGAATAATAACCCTACAGCGGCAGCCACTGTGCTAGGGCAGATAAATACCTTTAGTGCTGCAGTAAGCACAGCCCAGGTTACTGCAGTGAATGCGTTGAATGTGAATACTTTGCCTACTCAAGTCAAAGACGGAGTGGCCGACCCCAATAGCAATTTAATTTCATTGATTGCCTCCATACAAGGTATTCTAAAAGATTACCCGCAATTGGCGAGTTTGGTGCCAAACATTACTTTACCAACGGGTGGAAGATTTTTGGAAGAGGCTGCATCTTCGTCGTCAGTAGTGGTTCCTTTGCTACCAACCGGCGTCAATGCAGTTACTGCCGTGGAAGTGGATTGTGAAGCTGCCGCGCAAAGAGTGTTTACAACATCTTCTGAGCAAATAGAAGCTGACTACAATGCCAATCTTGCTGTGGTGAGTACGCAAACTGCCACTAACACGTCTGCTGCCCTAGCCAGCCGCACGGCTGCCATCACGGCTGCCAACGACAGGTATACCGCAAGGAATTTGCTGTACAGGACCCAGTACGATGCTTTCCTGGTAGATATCAATAGAATTACCGTTTTTACAGCGGAGGAAATTAGTCTGATGAGGACATTGAACATCTTGATTTACGCCATGAACTTGTACAATAGCACGCTGCTGCTCAATGCGGAATTAACCGCTATTTCCGATCAATTAGCCACCAACCTGCAGGCGATTGAAACGGCGAACACAACGATGACGAATGATGCCAGGACAAAAAGGAATGCGGCCCTGGCGGAAGCGACTGCTAGGTTCAACGAACAAGTGAACACTTGCCATAACCAGGGCGGTGCTACTGGCGGAGATTGATCATTTTTAACAGAAAAATATTAACCACTTACCTTTAAGAGTATGCGTGGATTGAAGATACCGGCTTTACTTATTTTTTTACTAGCGATAGGGGGGCAGGCGGCCTTTGGGCAGGCGTCCATCACCTATATCCACCTGGAGGGCGGCTATTACAAGCCTTCGCTGGACTATTGGAACAACGATTCCTACCTCACCGGCTTTGATATGAAGTTAGGTGGCGGCCTTTATTATGGTGGCGGCGTTGGTTTCAAAATCTATGACCACTATTTTGGTAGGCTATCGGTTGGTAGATTTTCTACCAGCGATCAGTCAGGAGACATTGTACTGGGTGGCTTGACCCGTCAGGAATACCTTAAAATAGCCATCTCTCCGGTATCAGCGGATGTGTTATACGAGTTCCAAACTTTAGCCAGAAGCAAGCTGTATCCATATGTTGGTGCAGGAGCTGCCATCAATTTTATACAGCGAACGTATAAAAGAACAGCCAATACCGGTCTTAACGAGGAAGGCACAGACACCGGTAGAGCCAATTCTTTCTATCCCCTGGCTGGTGTTCTGTATAATGTCACCAACTTTATTGATGTTGGCCTGGAAGCTAAGTTTCCTATTGGCAGTTACAAGCAAGGGTTTTCAACAGTAACCGATGATCCGAACAGCTTTGTGGTAGAGACGATTTCCATCACAGGGCCTATCATTTCGGCGAAGGTCAATCTCCGTTTCGAGCCAAGGGGCCGCAGAAGAAGTGCTTCTTCCCGTTACAAGGGTAACTACAAAGTAGGTAGAAGAAGATAAGAAGCCATCAGAAAAACATAACAGGAAGGCCAGCATACGCTGGCCTTTTTTTATAGGTGCTGTGGTCGTCACTTTTGGGGTGTCACCCTCCACGCTACCGGCATCACGCACCACCCTCAACTCTACCGGTCATCACGAGCCGCCTACCG
>CAYGOF010000026.1:0-54692 GCA_964351395.1 uncultured Roseivirgaceae bacterium | reverse complement strand
GAACTTATTTTGTTCAAATGGACCTCATCAAAAGATTCATAGAAGCCGAATAAATCGCTTTCAGTTAACAACCGGCGAATTGAAAGGAAGGTTTTCGGTTTGACGGACATATCGGTTAAAATTCGTTTTTGCTTATTCTTTTCAAAAGGTCTTCTTTGATCTCCCTCTGGTGCTCTCGTTTCCACTGGATCAAAACATTGTGGATCACTGTCGAAATAGGCAAGTCGTAGTTAGCCGCAACGCTTTTGAAAAATGAGTGCAGCGATTCATTAATATTCACCGTCCGCTTCCTTTCATCTTTATCCTCAAACTCCCTCAGGAAGGCTTTAAATCTTGTTGTAACTGATCCATATCTCCACCTTTTTGATGAGCCTATTATAAACAATTTATTTTACACCGTGACTATAGTCTGTAGACTATAGTCGGCGTCAGATTTAGTTTGGTTTTCATAATGAATGAGAACCAAGTAGCCTTGATTTTTGGAAAAAGACTTAAAGAATTGAGACTTGAAAAATCGTTATCTCAGGAAAAACTTGCACATCAGGCTGGATTGCATCGTACTTATATCTCTTTGCTAGAGAAAGGTAAAAGACAGCCATCATTGTCCTCTGCAATTAATTTGGCTGATGCTCTTGAGATTAAACTGGCATATTTGCTGACACCATTTTTGAATTAAAATTGGCCAGATAGTTTTGTTGTTTACAGGAGACCAATCGAATCTTTATGAAGACGCCAGTAAATTTCGATAGTCAAAAATGCTTTTCTAAGATATCATCGAAGGACGCAAATCGGGCAGCATTTTCCGAGAAAAGATCCAACATCAGAAAGTGGCTCCACCTTCGTTCGAGCTCACTCTTGAATTCTTGCAACTTCCATTGTTTGAATTCCTTTAGTTGTCTGTTAAAGGTTCGATGCTTAGTAGGGAATTTGCCTTTGTTCAACAAATCTACCAATTGTCGAGCTGTTTGGTCAGAGTAGCCAGGACTAATGACCATTCGTTTGATTTCAGCCACTGTTTCTTCTGCTACACTGTCGGACGTCCGCATGATGTTGAGAACTGTTTCTGAATTCATGGCAGCGATGGCTTGATCTATGCTCCTTCGTTGGAATAAAGTTGAATAAAAACTGCAGAATCCCAAAAGGACATCATTGGGAGATACTTCTGCCATAGGACTGACAGTCAACATAAAAGGGCTTCGACCATTGTCATTTATTATTCGTACCAAATCAATTGTCGACCAATGTCCATAGCATATGCCGAGTGATAATATTAGATTATTTCTACAGGCTACATTAATAGGAGCTAATAATGTATTTAATTCTCTCCAGGGTAGTTCTTGGTCTTCAGTGCCAATCACAAATCCGTCTTCATCGCCATGGGCGTCCAAATGTATTATGGGAAATTTTTCATGATTGGTGGCATTTAGCCTGATTAAGTCAAATGCAGCAACTAAATCTTTGATGCTTCTAGCTACGATATGCTCGACTGAAAATTCTGGAAGTTTTATTGTGACCAATTTGAGGTCTTGAAATAGCTGCTCTGCCGTCCTGGAAGCATCGTCGCCGAGGCAATCTATGATATACAACACATTTCCATATACGCTTGACTGTCTTTTAGTAGAGTTCCCCATAATGTGTCCAGAATTGCAGCGTCCCTTTTTGCAAAACAACAATCACGTATTCACAAAAATAAATGATTTTAAGTACGTTATTCTTTAAACGATGGGCAATTATTTGGTGAAAAAAGTCTAGATATTGGTCGATTCATTTTCTATTTTCCCTTTTAATGAGCAAGTGAAAACTTACAATCCCATGAACCCAACTCGGTTTCTATTCAATATTTTTTTGACAGCGGAAACAGAACCTGGCGCCTGGATCTACAGGGGGACATATATTGGATGAAGCTGACCGACATGGCGGGTCGGAGTTCGTCATTTTGGTAGATGAGGAAATCAAGCTTGCCAATGAGAAAGGTGCTTGCAGTTTATTGGGATTGAATAATGAAAGGTGTCAATTGACGGAAGAAGGTAGTTTTCTTGTTAAGGAGTTATTCGGCTAGTGCGAAATCAAGACTTATTTCAGCAAGCTCTTATGCTAAATGAATAGTCGATATCGGATTTTATGGATTTTTGTTCCTTTTGCCATGAAGATAATTGTTGCTGTAAATTAATAATTTGAGCGTTTTTTCGAGCTAAGGATATATGATTTTGTAACCTATCATGCATTTTGGGGACTCACATACTTAGGCGCATCTTCCGCAAGTTTCTGTTATCTCTATTTTTTTGGTGCATTTGGAGGATGTCTTGGGGAGTGGTGTGATACAGAAAGTTTTGTCTAGATGGGGCGCGCCTTCGTTACTTTTATCGGTGTCTAGCAAGTTTCCTACATCCGCAGTTTGGGGTTACGGGCTGTTAGCACCTCCTAACATAAGACCTAAGATAGGCAAAGATTTATCGGTGTTGGTTGATTGAGTTTGTTTCATTAATGTTTCTCAAAAATTCAAAAATAGCTGATAGTCCAGCTAAAAAATAACCCCTTCGGACTACTTTGGACAGTATTATTGCGGCTTAAAGCCCTGAAATAGCACAATTTGAATGTTTTTTGTTGTGCTTTTAACTTCTTAGTTTTCTTTGAATGTATTGACTTTCAACGAACAAGAAGTTATCCGATCATTTTGGGCAGTCTCAAAGCGACTCAAAGAGGAGAGAGGTCTTCAACAGGAGAAGCTGACTTTTCTGAACCACTTCCTTTTAACCTTGTTGTCTGAACATTTGTAATGCTATTGCTGATAATGTTCTTTGTTAGAGCTATATTTAGGTTTAATGATTTTCATTTTATGACTGCTATTGTCGGTGTTTTAAATTCTCAGGGTATTGCCATTGCTGCAGATAGTGCTGTAACTGTCTCAGGGAATAATATGAAAAAGGTATACAATCGCAGTAACAAGATTTTCACCTTATCAAAATTCCATCCCGTAGGAATCGCTATTTATAATAGTGCCGACTTTATGGGCATCCCACTGGAAACTATTATCAAAATGTATCGCAAGCAGCTAAATGAGGCAAGCTTTGACACAATTGAGCAATATAAAACTGACTTTATTGCCTTTTTGAAAAGCCAGTTGTCGAATGTAAGTGCAGAGATTAAAAAAAATGCTTTTTTTACCTTTTGTGCAGAAGGTCACTTGGCAATTATCAACAATACTTTAGCTGCGTTCGATCTTCGGAACCAAGAATTTTCAGGCAAAAGTGATGCGGAAAGAGCGCTTTTATATCAAGGAATATTAACTGATGAAATTAAGAAGTACTCGGATCAATTGGAAACCTTTCAAAAGGCGACCTATGTTTCTATTAAATTCGATGAATATTGTAATTATTATTCTAGCGAGCTGAAGGAGATTGAGGATTTTATAGCCGGAGAAATTTGCAGGAAATATGTGGATTTCACTATGAATGATTCACACCGTCAGGGTATAAAACATATCCTATTCGACCTGGTAAATATTGATTTAATTTTTGAGAGTCATTGCGGATTGGTTTTTATAGGCTTTGGTGAGACAGAGGTTTATCCCTCAAGCCATCTTGTATTAGTAGGAAGTGTAATTTGTGACGAACCGAGGATTGCTGTTTTGGATCCGCAACGAATTCAGCCTGGAGTGTTAAATTCTAATATTCTGCCTTATGCTCAAGGAGATGTCACTACAACAGTCCTGACAGGCGTAGATCCCAATTATAAGAATGAGGTTAAATCTTCGGTTAAGAAAGCTTTCGATGGGATTTCTAGTGAAATTGCGGTTATTTTGAACAACGATAAAATATCACATCAGGTTACTCAGGCAATTAGTACAATATCGGACGAACTTATAAAAGAGCTTGAAGATTACCAATGGACAAAGATTACAGGGCCGCTTCTCGAGATTTTAGCGCATATGGGTAAGGAGGATATGTCAGAATTGGCAGAATCTTTGGTAAATATTACTTCGTTAAAACGCAAGTTCACCTCTTCAGACTCTGCGGATGAAAGTGTAGGTGGGCCTGTTGATGTAGCAATTATTACGAAAGGAGATGGGTTCATCTGGATGAAGCGTAAACACTATTTTGATATTGAAAGCAATCAGACGTTCCGAGATAAGTATTTTAAAGTATAACTAAAATGGATACATTAAAGCAGCAAAAATATAAAGGAACTTTCTTAACGAATAGCAATCAGGTTCCTACTGTTCCGCAAAAAAAATGGAGTTCCGAAAATGTGCTGCGCAAGGCACACTATCAGGTCGCTCCTTCAGATATCATCGGTGATATTGTGAGGCGGGAGTTTAGAAAAATTGCCGTTGGACAGGTTGGTTGATTCACTGGTTACATAACAATATATATTCTCTACCAATATTAAGGCATCCAGCGATATAGTTCACGTTTTTTGAAATCAGTTCCCCAAGGTGAATAGGGAACTCCAAGCCACTGACCTGATGGCATGCTTAAGATGCGGACAGGCTTTTTGCTCCATGTACTAAGATTATTGGTTTTAGTTGATTTCTGTCAAACCTTAGGAATTGTGGGTGTGGATAACATACGGCTATAAGAGCAGATTTGCTTGTCAGCACAAAGGTCAAATTTTACTCTTCAATCAGGATCAATAAAAAATAAGTTGCCTCCACTGGAATGCATTTTCCACCAGATATGTCATCATTTGCTAATTTTGATCGGCAATGGAATCCCTTACATTCTTTTTCAATTTAGATATTAAGAATTAAGTGCTTGATGCTTATTTGAGGACTTTATTAAGATATAAAATGTAAAAAATACTTAAAAATGGGTATGTCAAGGAATGAGTAAGTAGTTAATTTTAAGAAACTAATACTTATCCACATGAAATTTCTTACGCTTCTATGTACCCTAGCAGTAGTTTCGTCAAATCTATCAGCACAATCTGATCCTGCCGAGATAAAGAAGGCAATTGAAAACAGTTATACTGAGCATGAGAATAATAATTCTACGATTTTAAAGAAACTTATAACCGACCTCAAAGCTATTGCTACACTTCCTGTTTCACAGGAGAACAAAACAAAAATTGACGAAGCTATAGGCAATATTGTACTAGTAAACGTACCGGCGATTAAAAATGAAAATGATCGCTATCAAAAGGAGCTTCTTAAACAACTTGATCTGCAAATAGCATCATTATCGTCAACTATCGAACAATTAAAAGAGGAAGTCACCTCAAAGCAGGCATTAATTTATGAGTTAAATGCTGCACAAACAGATAAAACAATAAAAGCTCTAGTGGAGGCTGTAAATAAACAAATTGATGGAGTCGCCAAGGAATCAGAAAAAGCTAATAAATTAAGTTTGGAAAAAGGTGAGTTAGAGTCTAAGAACGCCCTGTTAGAGTCCCAACTTGCCACCGCGCTGACCGCTAGGCTAGAAGCAGATAAATTGGCTTCGTTTTATCGGGGGAAGGTGGATGAATATAAGTATAAGCCCTATAAAATTGGATTAGCAGCAGGTGCCACCATGTTGAGAAAGGAGTATCAATATATCGTAAATGGAGACAGTACGGCCAGTGAGAATGTATTAGGAGGCGGGGGGGGATTGGTATCGGCTGTTTTAATTATTCAGCCACGTAGGTACTTCAACAAACGACAAAAAAAAGGATCAGAGGGGACATCTTCAAAGGAATTGGTAGGCGACACATCACGACTACAGATAATTTTAAATATACCAATAGTTGAATTAGGAATCACCGGTAGCAGCGAGACATTATCATCGATCTTTAATCGATCAGTTTCATTAGGTATCGGTTTGGGTTATGATCTTGGTAATGGATTTTCAGTATTGGGATTGTTAAATCTGACAAGAGCGGATCGAATTGCCCCTGAAACTCTTAAGGCGAAAAACGAGCGACGACTTTATACCCAAGAAATTGGGACTGTTTTACCATTAGACGAAAACAAAAATACAAATGTGTTTGTCCCTTACCTCGTAGTTGGAGTAGGTTTTAAGTTTGGGACAAAGTAGAAAAGTTAGGAATGAGTGGGAAGCCACTGGGATTCCTGGTTATTTTGTCCATCCAATCTTTCATGGAAGAAGAAAGCAGTGAGTTCATCCAATATGTAGGACCGCCGCTGCTGGACTGGGACTATTCCTCTGACCAGATAAGTAATGCTACTGCAAAAGCGAACGAGCCGATTGGAATACTGATTGTTAACTCTGAATTAACCAATGCCACTGAGCCTTTGTCCAGTAAGACTTCCATTTTATGATGTGAATTGCTGGCAGCCAACACTCTCTTAAAGACGTCGATCAACCGGTCACGTGTTTGGCCGCAAATTATTTTACGAAATGTTTTACGAAAAAATCATAAGTCACTGATAATCAGATGGTAAAAGTGGTCCCGGCAGGAATCGAACCTGCACCTCAAGCTCCGGAGGCTTGCATAATATCCATTTTACTACGGGACCTGTAATGTGGTGATGTGACAGGAAAATAAATTTGATTTTCCAATGCCTAAAAGAAGTGGTCTCGACAGGAATCGAACCTGTATCTAAAGTTTAGGAAACTTCTATTCTATCCATTGAACTACGAGACCGAATACCCTTTCAACAAAAGGAGTGCAAAATTAAATTAATAATTGACGTTTTTCAAGTAATTAGGGTAAATGGTAATATGATGCTCCAATACTTCATTGAACAGCGTGCTGCGAAGGGTATCTATATTTTCTTTATTGGTGGCCGAAATAAAAAGTAGTTGGTTGTCCGGCTTTTCTGTAAACAGGGCTAAAGCCCTTTCCCTTGGTGTAGCATGTGTCTCCTTCAGTAAATCTATTTCAAAGTTTTCCTCCCCATCTTCCTCCATTGGCTCCTTTGGCACCTTGTCTATTTTATTAAAAATGGTTATCACAGGCTTTGTCTCAGCGCCTAGCTCTTTCAGGGTATTTTCAACCACCTTTACATGCTCTTCAAACGAAGGATGAGAAATATCTACGACGTGCAAAAGAATATCGGCTTCCCGCACCTCGTCTAGGGTTGATTTAAATGACTCGATTAAAGCATGAGGCAGTTTTCGGATGAATCCCACCGTGTCAGAGAGCAGAAAAGGAACATCGTTAAGGACGATCTTTCTCACTGTAGAGTCGACGGTGGCAAATAGTTTGTTTTCAGCAAGAACGTCTGCTTTGGTCAGCAGGTTCATAATAGTAGATTTGCCCACGTTGGTATACCCTACCAACGAAACCCTGACCATATGACCCCTGGCTTTTCGCTGTGTAATGCCCTGCTTCTCAATTTTTTCAAGCCTCTTTTTGAGCACGGTTATTTGATCGCGAATAGCTCGTCTGTCTGTTTCAATTTCTTTTTCACCGGCTCCACCTCTGGTGCCTGTCCCACCTCGTTGCCTTTCCAGGTGAGTCCACATTCTTGTAAGTCTGGGCAGTAAATACTCGTACCTGGCCAGCTCGACCTGGGTTTTTGCCTGCGCAGTTTGAGCCCTTTGCAGGAAAATATCTAGTATGAGGAGACTTCGATCGTAGATTTTTACTTTTAGCTCATTTTCAAGGTTGCGCAGTTGTGATGGAGTGAGGTCATCGTCGAAAATGACGACGTCTATTTCTTCTGCCGTCACAAAGGTTTTTATTTCGTCCAGTTTTCCTTTGCCAACAAATGTTCTTGTCTCTGGTTTGGGTAGGCGTTGTGAGAATTTACCCTTGATAACCAAGCCCAGGGTTTCTCCTAGAAATTCTAGTTCGTCAAGAAACTCTTCCGCTTTAGATACCGGTTGATCTTTGTTAATCAAAGCAACTAAAACAGCTGTTAGTGGCTCGGGTGCGGTAGAGATAAGTTTATTCATTTGTAAAATATGTATCAATTAGACCATAAAATAACAATCGTTCATCGAAAAGTTCACGTGATTGGTCCTTAATAATCATTGTGCACCTTTTTTATTGGTAGATTAGGTAAATGATCAGCTAAGTAAATTATTTGATAATTTAAAACTTCATGGATAAAGTTTAAGTTATTAAAGGAATAGTAATAATTTGCATGGAAATGTAAACATGACACTTTCGATTGTTGAGGAGGTAAGCTGCCTGAATCGACCAAGTGATTTCATCCGACTACTACTTTATTTTATTTCAATAGCCAAAGCCATTTATGAGAGTTGCTATCGTTGTCAATTCTTCATGGAATATTTACAATTTCAGAAAAAATCTGATTGAGGCACTTTTAAAACGAGGAGACCAAGTTGTTGCCATTGCTCCGAAAGATGAGTACTCCAATCATTTGGTGGAGATGGGGTGCGAGTTTTATCCTGTGCCAATGAACACAACTGGCGTTAATCCAATTCGGGATTTATTGCTGCTTTTTAGACTTGTTCGTATTTACAGGAAGGTGAAAGCAGATGCTTACCTACACTACACCATTAAACCAGGCATATACGGCACTTTGGCCGCCAGGCTTACGGGCACAGCTGCAGTATTAAACAACGTGAGTGGTTTGGGGACGGTTTTCATTCAAGATAATTGGGTACTTTCCGTGGCAGTTTTGCTTTATAGAAATACCTACAAGTATGCTAACCATATTTTTTTCCAAAACCCTGATGATAAGAAACTTTTTGTGTCATTGGTAAGACCTAAAGGCCCAACACTTAGTGTAATCCCGGGCTCGGGTATAGACTATCGAAGATTCACCCCGACTTACAACACCAATGGTCGTTTTACTTTTTTGATGGTGGCAAGAGTGCTGGTAGAAAAAGGGGTCAATGAATATGTTGAGGCAGCCAGGATATTGAAATCGAAAGGGCAGAATGTTAAGTTCCTTTTATTGGGACAAATAGAAAAAAAGCATTCAAGGGGGATTTCGGCTGCTACAGTTGATGCATGGCAAAAGGAAGAAGTGATTGAATATGTTGGAGTTGCCGACAAAGTGGAAGATTGGATTGCCAAAGCACATGTGGTGGTTTTGCCTTCCTATCGGGAAGGGTTACCTAAGACACTTTTGGAAGGTGCAGCCATGGCCAGACCACTCATCGCTACTGATGTACCGGGCTGCAACGCAGTAGTTAAAGATGGCGTGACTGGCTTACTCTGCCGAGACAGAGACGCAAGGAGTTTGGCCGATGCAATGGAAACCATGTTGGATTTTAGTGATGAACAACGAAGTGAAATGGGAGCTAATGCCAGACAACATGTGATCAACCATTTTGACGATACGCTGGTTGTTAACGAATATCTTAAGAAAATTGATTTTCATACTGCAGCGGCCCCCGCAAAAACAACCGAATTAAGAGAAGTATTTGGTTGATAATTTTTACTTTCAGCATTAAAGATTTCAATAGGCCATTAATTGATAATTTAGAGAACTTCTATGAGGCACTGTGAGAGGACAGTTGTAGTTATTTTGCTGCTATTTTTGAGCTCCTGTAAGCTTTACAAGCAGGACATCATGTTTAAGCTAGATGATAATTATACTGAGTCTGACCTTACTCAGGCTGTTGCATTGGCCGAAAAAAATTATGAGATCAAGAAAAATGACTATTTAAGGCTTGATCTATTCACCAACAAGGGCGAAAGAATTGTTGATCCTAATTTTGAGTTAATGGCGAATAACCTTAATCAAAATATGCAACAGAACCGCCAGTTTGTGTATTTGGTTAGGCAGGATGGACTTGTAAAGCTCCCAATGGTTGGAGATGCAGATATTCTTGGGCTGACGATTTATGAGGCAGAACAAAAGCTTCAAACCTTATACAGCGAGCACTATAAAGATCCCTTCGTTGTTTTGCGGTATGAGAACAGACGAGTTATTGTGCTTGGCGCTAATGGAGGGCAGGTGATACCTTTGGTCAACGAGAATACGTCGCTGATTGAGGTGATAGCACTTTCTGGAGGCATTAACCAGGGAGCAAAAAGTCAGTCTGTTCGTTTAATCAGAGGAAATCTGAATGGACCGGAAGTATACCAGATTGATTTGTCTACAATAAGCGGTATGAAGTCATCCATCGTTCGACTTGAGCCAGGAGATATCATTTACATTGATCCCTGGAGAAGAGTTTGGCTTGAGTCTTTAAGAGATGTTTCCCCGATTTTAAGTTTAGTCAGCAGTGTCATAACTTTGACACTGGTAATCAAAAGCATCAATTGATAGAAAGCCGCGACAATAGTGATTTCAATGCTGAAGGAGGGTCAGGCGAGTCCGACTCCCTCAATGATCTTGACATCGAAAAGCTGAAGCAGTCAGCAAGGAATAGTGTTTTTTATATCCTTGCGATATTCATTCTTGCGTTTTCCGGAGCCCATATTTTTATTAGATACAGTAAGCCAGTGTTTGAGTCTGGCTCCCAACTTAAGCTCAACGTACAGAACGAAGCTGTTATTTTGGGTGTTCAGAACCCTCTCGAAAACTCCGGTATCAACACCCTTTCCGGGGAAATAGAGCTGTTAAAGTCTAATTTATTTTTTAGTCGAGTTGTTCAGGCCATCAGTTACAATGTGTCGTACCATTATTATGGAAGTATTCTTACCGAGGAGCGGTATAAGAATAGTCCGTTTGTGGTTAGTTATAGATTACACAACCAGGCCTTCTACGACAAACCAATTGATTTGGAAATTTTGTCGCCTACAGAATTTGAACTTTCGTATGAAGTGGGCGACGACCTTATCAGCTCAATTCATAAGTTTGGGGAGGATATATCTACTAGTAACTACAATTTAAAAATAGAAAAGACAGAAAATTTTAGTGGTGATAACGGAATCGGAAAGTACTATTTCATCATCAATAGTGAGGCTGCTCTGATCAACTATTTTCAGTCGAACGTGACAGTTCAGCCGCTGAATTTTAGCGCTAAAACCATTCAGATTTCTTTAAGAGATTTTAACAAAACGAAAGCAAGGGATTTCGTTACTGCTATTGATACATTATACCTCAATTATACCCGGGAGGAAAAGAATCGAGCGATAGAACAGAAGCTGGCCTTTCTCAATCAACAACTCAAAATCACCGAGGGAAAAATTGAAGAGTATGAAGATTACTTCGAGAACTTCACGATAGAGAATAAGACAACAAATATCCAGACAGATCTTGGCCGCACCATAGTCCTTCTTCAGTCATTGGATTCTCAAAGGTTCGACCTGCAAAACAAGCTGACTAATATTCAAATCGCCAAGGATCAAATTGACAGGGATGAGCCCCTTCTTTTGTCTAGCTATGGCGCAAATGCATTGCCTAATTATATTTCTAGCTCGCTGAGCGAGTATAATAAGTTACATAGCGAGAAGGAAGCTCTGCTTGGTTCGTACAATGAAAATACTTTTGCGGTCTCCAGAATGACACAACGGTTGGCCACTTTGAAAAGCAGCGTTAAGCAGCTCATCGGTGAATATGAAGCAAACTTGTTGAAATCAATTCGGGAATTGCAGGCTAGAAAAGCTAGTTTGGAAGCAAATTTTGTTGAGTTGCCTTCGATGGGTACTGAGTTCAATAAGACTCGTCGGTTTTATACACTGCAGGAAGAGTTTTATTTCAGCTTGATTAAAAGTAAAGCGGAACTTGAAATAGCGAAAGCAGGTACAGTGGAAGACTTTGATATTTTATCACCTGCTTCCATGCCTGCAACACCGGTGTATCCCCAACAGCTAATGATTTATGGAATAGGGGCCGTAAGTGGTATACTCATTAGCTTACTATTTATTGGTATCAGGTATTTACTAGACGACAAGATATCTAATCAGGCTGAATTGGAGAGGATGGTCAATGTGCCTGTTCTTGGCTCTGTACCTGCTTACAAAAGAGAAAAAATACTTGCAACCACACTGCTCGTCCACAAGATACCACAGTCGATACTAAGCGAATCATTGCGAACGATACGGACCAACATGGATTTCATGCGAAATGGGGCCGAAAAGAGAGTAGTGGCAATTACTTCGACTGTAGGCGGTGAGGGAAAGACGTTTATTGCCGTTAACCTGGCAGGTATTCTGGCGAATACTGGAAAAAGTATTTTGGTTGTTGACCTGGATATGAGAAAGCCAAAAGTCAATCTGGCTTTTGGTCAGGAGAAGATCGTTAATGGCGTTTCGACTGTGCTCATAGGGCGGGATAAATTCGAAGACTGTGTGGTAAAATCAGATGTAGCCGGTTTAAGCTACATGCCTGCTGGACCTATTCCGCCGAACCCTTCAGAACTTCTACTAAGTGATAAATTTGATAAATTTATCAAGAAGGCAGCTGAAAACTATGACATGGTTATCGTTGATACGCCACCTGTTGGCCTGGTTACCGATGGGGTAATTGTAATGAAGAAGGCTGATTTGACCCTATATGTAATACGGGCTGACTACTCGAAAAAAGTCTTCCTGCAGTCGTTGAAAAAACTCATCAGGATGAACAAATTCGCAAATATCTCGCTGATTCTCAACTCGGTAAAAGTCAGATCGATGAATACCTATGGGTATGGCTACGGGTATGGCTACTATGATGAAGGCGAACAAAAATAGAGGCGCAAGTCAATTATCTGAAACACAGCGCATAAACCTATTTTATTTCAAGAAGGTATTTAATGGAAATGATTGCAAATCGATTTAAAATCAATCAACTTTATTGAAATCAAAGTAATTTTTCTTCCGTTTCTTTAGAAGACTTTAAATTATTTTCTATCTTTCATCAACCCTCTGCGACGTAAATGAGCAAAGAAGTTTTTCAGAAAGAAAGATTGTTTTCAGGGATTCAATACCCTAGATTTTTTGTTCCTACCTTTGTCACACTATTAATCATCACATTTAATGGCGGAAGATTTTCGTAAGAAAGAGCTGAAGGAGCTTGTTGAAAAATTCGAGGACTTTGTAAAGGGAAGAGTCAGTCATTATTTTGAGGAGGACGATTTCGAAAATATAATTGATTATTACCTTGATAAGCTGAAGTTCAATAAAGCACTTAAAGCGGTCAATATTGCTTTTGATCAGTTTCCTTTTTCAGTAGAATTGATGTTGCGCAAAGCCACTATTCTCACTTCAATGGAGGAATATGAGGAAGCGCTCAAGCTATTGGAAACAGCTGAAAACTTGCAGCCAGGTGACCCAGACATTATTTTACTAAAGGGAAATATTCTCTCTCTCAATGGCAATTATGATGACGCAATTGAGTCGTTAACCAATGCCCTTGAGTGGATTGAGGACAAAGACGAAGTTTACTATAATATTGGTCTGGCTTTTCAGGGCAAGGGTGATTATAAAAAGGCTGCCGACAACTACAAGTTGGCTATTGAATTCAATATCAATCATGAAAATGCGCTTTACGAGCTAGCTTACTGCCTGGATGTGGCTGGTGAGCTCGAGAGCAGCCTTGATTACTACCAGCAGTTTATCGACCGGGATCCATTTTCCGAATATGCCTGGTATAACCTTGGTATTGTGTACAATAAGCTGGGTAGACACAGGGAGGCAATAGATGCTTATGAGTACGCCGCTGCTATTGACGATAGCTTTAGTTCGGCTTACTTCAATATGGGCAATGCCTACCTCAATATTGAGGAATATGACAAGGCGTTAAAAGCATTTCAAACGACGGAAGAGCTGGAAGGTCCAAGCGCCGAAACCTATTGTTATATAGGTGCTGCCTACGAAAAGCTAGGCGAGTTAGAGGAAGGTTTATCTTTCTACCGGAGGGCAGCCAAATTGGATGATATGTATGATGAGGCATACTTTGGCATAGCTTCTTGTTTGAAAGCCCAGGACAGATGGTTTGAGTCTATTCATTTTTATAATAAGGCGCTGAAGCTGAACGCAGAAAACCCAGATTATTGGCTAGCTGTGGCTGAAGCTGAATACAAGGTTGGAAATATTGTGTCTAGTATGGATGCTTTTGAAGAAGCAACAGTACTTGACCCAAAAAATCATTTGGCTTGGATGGGCTGGTCTCACATCTATTTTGAGCAAGGGCAGTATGATCTTGCTATCGAGAAGGTTTCTTCAGGCATGGATGAGTGTCCTGAGGAGTCGGATTTATATTACCGCGCTACGGTATATTTAATAACCGCAGGCCGATTTAAGGAAGCCTTTGCAATTTTGGAAAATGCCTTAACTTTGAATTTTGAAAACCATGTCGTATTGTTTGAGTTTTTTCCAAAGCTTGAAACGCAAAAGGCATTGTACAAAATCATTGAGCGTTACAGAATTAACCATAAGGATAAATAGGAATTGCCTCGTGAATTCGGGTAATTGAAAGCCATGCCTTAGGAGTATTGGCTTTTTTTGTTGGGATTTTTAGGAAAGTGAGATGTTAGAAAACTATGCATTAAGTAAGGTTCCTGAGCGAACCAAAAAGCCAAGGCAAACAGGATTTACCATGGTAATGGATAAGGGAAGTAGCCTCAGAGAAGCGGCTGATCTTATTGAAACCTGTGGCGATTATGTGGATATCGTTAAACTTGGGTGGGCAACCTCCTATGTTTTTCCTAAGCTCAAGGAGAAAATTGATCTTTATCATTCGGCGGGCATTCCGGTATATCTTGGAGGGACATTATTTGAGGCCTTTGTGATACGAGATCAGTTTGAAGACTATAGAAGAGTGCTTGACAAATATGGCCTTAAGTTCGCCGAAGTTTCAGATGGTTCGATAACCCTTGATCATGGAATTAAGTGTGAGTACATAAGAAAGCTATCTGGTCAGGTCACTGTATTATCAGAGGTAGGTTCCAAGGATGCTGCTAAAATTATTCCTCCTTACAAGTGGATTGAGCAAATGCAAACTGAGTTAGATGCTGGCGCATGGAAAGTGATCGGAGAAGCCAGAGAGGGCGGCAATGTAGGTTTGTTCAGGGATTCGGGCGAAGTTCGTCAGGGTCTTGTGGAGGAGATCCTTACCAAAATCCCATTTGAAAGGATAATTTGGGAAGCACCTCAGAAGGCACAACAAGTCTGGTTTATAAAATTGTTGGGGGCTAATGTAAACCTTGGCAACATAGCTCCTCAAGAAGTGATTCCACTGGAGACTATTAGATTGGGACTCAGAGGCGATACGTTCGACCACTTCCTGGCTCAGTTTTAAGTTAGTTTTACCATTAGGGAGGCCATTTCTGTGTCAGATGTGGCCTCCTTTCACATTACCCTGTACACGCTGAAATGCCAAGAAAATTACTTGACTACGTTTTGTTATTTTTTAAAGGCCTCGCTATGGGGAGTGCTGATGTGATTCCCGGTGTTTCGGGAGGAACCATCGCTTTCATTTCGGGTATTTATCAAGAGTTGCTGGATGCCATAAAATCTTTTGACCTTACGGCACTTAGGCTTATTTCCAGGTTCAAGATCAAGGAGCTCTGGCGTCATGTAAACGGAAGTTTCCTAATAGTTCTTTTGTCTGGCGTTGGAGTCAGCGTCATAATTTTTGCTCAGGTAATAACTCGCTTGCTTGAGTTATATCCAATTTACGTGTGGTCGTTTTTCTTTGGTCTCATTATCATTTCATCCATTACAATAGCAAGGCAGATCAAAGAGTGGTCGCCAGGGGTAATAATAGCATTTGTAGTTGGCTTGGCATCAGCGTATGTAATTGTTTCTTCGACGCCAGCCACTACACCCACTACCTGGTGGTTTATTTTCATCAGCGGCATGGTGGCTATTACTGCTATGATACTTCCTGGAATATCAGGTAGTTTCATTCTGCTAATTATGGGGAAATACGAGTACATACTCAGGGCATTGAAGGACCTTAATTATGCGGTGATCGCATTGTTTGCAGCTGGGTGTGTCGTCGGATTGTTGTCTTTTTCACGGGCTATTAGCTGGCTGCTTAAGTCATATCACAACATGGCTATTGGCCTTCTTTCCGGATTTATGGTCGGTTCTTTGTACAAGATTTGGCCTTGGAAAAAAGTGGTCCAATACCGCCTGAATAGCGCCGGAGATCAAGTTCCTTTTATTGAAAGCAATGTTTGGCCGCATTATTACCATAAGCTTACTGGCCAGGACCCTCAGATATTATTTGCCCTTTTGTTTATCGCACTGGGGTTTGGTGTAGTAGTGCTTATCGAAAAAATTGCTCATAGCAGTACCAAAAACAAGTGATGTCAAGACTTTTTGGTCTTATCGGATTTCCTCTCACTCATTCCTTTTCGAAGAAATATTTCACCCAAAAATTTCTTGACGAAAAGATAGAGAATACGGTCTACGATCTTTTTGAAATGAAAGATGCTGAAGGCTTTCCCTCCTTATTTGAAACGCATCCTGATCTTAGCGGAATCAATGTGACTATCCCACATAAAAGGGCAGTAATTCCTATGCTAAGCAGACTGGATCAGAGTGCTGCAAGAGTAGGGGCTGTCAATGTGATAAAACGAGAGGCTGATGGAAGCTTGGTCGGATATAATTCTGATTATATGGGCTTTCTGAGGTCATTGGAGAGTTGGGTTGGGACCCAGTTGACCGAATTGAAAGCGCTGGTGCTAGGAACTGGTGGCGCAGCATCTGCTGTAAAGGTGGCTTTGGAAGACCTTTGCATTGATTTTATTCAGGTATCACGACATCCTGGAGACGGCATTGTTACTTATGCTGAATTGCAAAAAGATCCCACATTTATACGGGAACATCGATTGTTGATTAATACAACTCCGCTGGGGATGTATCCGAAAGTGGATGAATGTCCAGATTTGCCTTTTGATGAGATTGGTAGCACTCATTTTTTATATGATCTTGTTTACAATCCTGAGGAGACGCTTTTTATGAAAAAAGGGTCGGTTAATGGAGCAAAAGTCAAGAACGGCTACGACATGCTTGTGTTGCAGGCCGAAAGAGCCTGGGAGATTTGGAATCAAAAGTGACAAATCTTTCGTTAATTCGTTGACCATTAAACTTACGATCTTTGGACTTCCTCTTAACTTCTGAATATGAACCGACAGGTGACCAACCTAAAGCCATAGCGGAGCTTGTCAAGGGACTGAACAATAACGAGCCAGCTCAAACTTTGCTTGGCGTAACTGGCTCTGGAAAGACGTTTACAGTTGCTAATGTAGTAAAGGAAGTCAACCGACCGGCACTTGTACTCAGCCACAACAAAACACTTGCCGCGCAGCTTTATGGTGAATTCAAGCAGTTTTTTCCAGAAAATGCTGTTGAATATTTTATCTCCTACTACGACTACTATCAGCCGGAAGCGTTTATTCCAACCACAGGCTTATACATTGAAAAAGACCTCTCCATTAACGAGGAAATAGAGAAGTTAAGACTCAGTGCTACTTCGGCGCTATTAAGTGGCAGGAGAGATGTGATTGTAGTAGCTTCTGTCTCATGCATTTACGGTATCGGTAATCCTGACGAATTTGGAAAAAATGTAATAAAACTGGCTGAAGGTGATCGGTTGCCTCGTAATCAATTGCTTTTCAATCTCGTCGATATTCTGTATAGCAGGACTGAAGTTGAATTTAAGAGAGGCAACTTCCGGGTGAAGGGTGATACGGTTGATATTTTTGTAGCATACGCTGACTTTGCCTACCGGATCATTTTTTGGGGCGATGAAATTGAGGCGATTCAAAGAATTGATCCGCAGTCTGGGAAAAAAATAAGCGACGAAAAGATTATTACCATTTTTCCGGCTAACCTTTTTGTAACGGGCAAAGACGTGTTGCAACAAGCCATCAAGGAGATTCAGGACGACATGGTAGCTCAAGTCAATTATTTTGAGAGTGAGCGCCGGTTTTTGGAGGCTAAAAGGCTGAAGGAAAGAACCGAGTTTGACCTTGAAATGATCAGAGAGCTGGGTTATTGTTCAGGGGTCGAAAATTATAGCCGCTATTTTGATAGAAGACAGTCTGGTCAACGACCTTTCTGCTTGCTCGATTATTTTCCGGATGATTTCATTATGGTGATTGATGAGAGCCACGTAACAGTGCCTCAAATTCGGGCCATGTGGGGTGGTGACAGATCGAGAAAGGTGAACCTTGTGGACTATGGCTTTCGTTTGCCATCGGCATTGGACAACCGGCCCTTAACGTTCAATGAGTTTGAGGGAATGATTAGCCAGGCTATTTTTGTCAGTGCAACACCTGCCGACTATGAGCTTCGAAAGTCAGAGGGTGTAGTAGTAGAGCAGATTATCAGACCAACCGGACTCCTTGATCCTGAAATAGACGTTAGGCCCAGTATCAATCAAATAGACGACCTCCTTGAGGAGATTGACGAAAGAGTAAAGAAGGAGGAGCGTGTACTTGTTACGACGCTGACAAAACGAATGGCTGAGGAGCTTCAAAAGTACCTTGAGCGTGCTGGAGTAAGGTCTCGATATATTCACTCGGAGGTCAATGCGCTGGATAGAGTAGAGATACTTCGGGAGCTCAGGCTGGGTGTGTTTGATGTGCTGGTGGGTGTCAATCTTTTAAGGGAAGGACTTGATTTGCCGGAAGTTTCCCTGGTGGCGATTTTGGATGCAGACAAGGAAGGTTTTTTAAGGAACCAGCGCTCCTTGGTACAGACGATAGGTAGGGCTGCAAGAAACGAAAACGGGAAAGTTATCATGTATGCTGACAAGGTCACTGACTCCATGCGGCAGGCGATTGATGAAACGTACAGACGGAGAGATATCCAGATAGCCTACAACAAGGAGCACGGTATTACTCCTAAATCTGTGAAAAAGAACACAGACTCAATTATGGGGCAGACCAAGGTGGCAGACTCCAAGAAAGAAGGTCGGAAGTACTATGTCGAGAATGAGGAGGTGAGCATCGCTGCCGACCCGGTGGTGCAATATATGCCGAAGCCAGAATTGGAGAAACTGATGAAACAAACGCAGAAGGCGATGGAAAAATCAGCAAAGGAATTGGACTTTATCGAAGCGGCAAGACTTCGCGACGAATTGTCGGATTTGAAAAAGTTGATGGATAAGTAGCCAACGCTATCCGCCGGTAAAATTGAAGAGAATACTTTCGGTTTTTTAATCGTATCTTTGTATTCTTATTAACGAGGCACTGAAATAATTTTGTGCCAATTAAATAACAATAACCCTAATGAGTGCACCTAAATTTTCTTCTCAGGGAAATTCGTTTTATGGAGAGCTGAGATCAAGGATTAACGACTATTTTAAGGAGGCCGGCAAGCCTCAGACAGGTAACTACAAGTTGTATTTCAAAGCGACAGTTTTGGTTGCTGCCTGGATCGGCTTCTATATTCATCTAGTGTTTTTTACCCCCGGTACCTGGTTCGCTTTAGTCGAGTCAGTGATCATGGGTGGTTTAACAGCTGCCATCGGATTTAATGTAATGCATGATGGTTCGCACGGTAGCTTTAGCCGAAAAGAGTGGGTCAATAAGCTTGCAGGATTGTCTCTTAACTTTTTGGGAGCCAATGTATTCATGTGGAATACAAAGCACAATGTGATTCACCATACTTACACCAATATTGATGAGATTGACGATGACATTGATGCGAAACCGTTTCTAAGGCTATGCGCCACGCAACCTCACCTTCGGTTCCATAAGTACCAGCATATTTATGGTTGGTTTGCCTATTCACTTCTTTATCTCTATTGGGTGTTCTTTACCGATTACAAGAAGTATTTTACCCAGAGAGTTGGTTCTATGCCATTGATGAAAATGAAACCGAAAGACCACATCAGTTTTTGGGCATTTAAAGTGATTCACGCTATTGTTTACATGGCACTTCCGATTTACATGGTAGGATTTCTTCCCTGGCTAACAGGTTTCCTTGTAATGGGTTTGTTTGCAGGCTTAGTGCTTACCCTAGTGTTTCAATTAGCGCATACTGTAGAACATACGCATTTTCCTATGCCTGATGAACTTAATAAACTGGAAGACGAATGGGCGATTCACCAGATCAAGACAACTGCTAATTTTGCCACTAAAAACAAGCTGATTACCTGGTGGGTAGGCGGTTTGAATTATCAAATTGAGCATCATCTTTTTCCTAAGATCTCACATATTCATTATCCTGAGATCAGCAAGATCATCAAGAAAGTATGTGAAGAAAACGGAATTGGATACATCGAATATCCTCGAATGAGAATTGCGCTTTGGTCGCACGCAGCCTACTTAAAGGCGATGGGCCAGGCATAAAAAGGAAGGGCTTCCCAACGGGAAGCCCTTTTTAATTTACACTTTTGGCAGTGTCCAGCCGTTGTTATAGCTCGCTTTCATTAGAGCATTTGCTTCAGCATCATTTTTAAATTGTCCTGCTGCAGCATCCCAGAACACCTTTCTGCCAGTTTTATAGGCAATGTTCCCCATTTGAGCATTAATGGCAGCTACACTTCCGGTTTCAATTCCACATTTAAGGATAGAGGAATCGTTGGCTTTGATGGCGGCCACAAAGTTTTTCGTATGGTGGTCCAGTGCATTACCTTGTGGGCGTTGGTCTGGCACATCGTCCATCTTGTAGAAAGTCATACCATCCTTTTGCTCGGTTTCTGGTATTATTTCCCATCCACCTCTGTGAACCACCAGTGTGCCATTATTACCAATGAAGGCAATTCCTTCTGTCTTGCCATAGTTGCCACCATTAATGCCGGTAGCGTGCTCCCACAGCATATTAAAGCCCTCGTATTCGAAAACAGTTTGTAGAGTGTCTGGAGTCTCCGATGCATCGTCAGGATAGGCAAATTTTCCACCTGATGCCATGACTGATTTTGGAGCTTTCACGCCCATGGCATAGAGGGCGATGTCTATTTCATGAACACCCCAGTCGGTCATAAGGCCGCCGGCATAGTCCCAGAACCATCGGAAATTGAAATGAAAACGGTTTTGGTTGAAAGGTCTTTTTTTCGCTGGGCCAAGCCACATATCATAGTTAACACCTGCTGGCACTGCCGTATCGGGCAAGACTGGTACCGGTTTCATCCAGCCCTGGTAGGCCCATACTTTTACCAACCTTATTTGACCAAGTTTGCCTGAACGTACCACATCTAGTGCCTGCTCATAATGTGGTCCGCTGCGTTGCCACTGTCCAACTTGCACTATTTTTCCATACTTCTTAGCAGCAGCTACCATCAGGTTACATTCTTCCATGGTATTGGCGATCGGCTTCTCAACATAAACGTGCTTGCCTGCTTGCACTGCATCGACCATTGTTTTACAATGCCAATGATCTGGCGTGCCAATGATGACCACGTCAATGTCTTTGTTCTCGAGCATTTTTCGATAATCTCCGTAGAGGGTTGGCTTTTTTCCTCTCATTTGCTCTACATCCGCTGATCTTCTGTCGAGAACGCTCTGGTCAACATCGCAAAGGGCGACACAGTCTACTTCATCCATATTTAGGTGGGAACGCATATCACTCCAACCCATGCCGTTACAGCCAATGACACCATAGCGGAGTTTGTCAGAAGCCGCAACAGTTTTATTAATTCCTGCAAAAGAGGAAAATGGGACCTGGCTCATGGCAAGGCTTCCGGCCGCCGCCATGCTCGTCTTGTGTATAAATGATCTTCTGGATTTTGAATTCATCGTGTAGGTATGTTTAAAATGTTCAATGATCAATATCCTAAATTCAAACTAGAAAAGGAAGTGCGTGTACCTGAGAGGCTACAGGGAGTGGTAAGGCAACAAAAAAGCCCTTTCAATGCTGAAAGGGCTTGTAACTTATATGCCTTTATGATAATTACTTGGCTGCTGCAAAACGCTTCGCCACAGCATCCCAGTCAACTACATTGAAGAAGGCCGCTACGTAGTCAGGTCTTCTGTTTTGGTAGTTGAGGTAATAGGCATGCTCCCAAACGTCCAGTCCAAGAATCGGCATTCCTCCGCAACCAGTTTCTGGCATTAAAGGATTATCTTGATTAGGAGTTGAGCATATTTCCAATTTTCCTCCGTTCACGCACAGCCAAGCCCAGCCCGAGCCGAATCTTGTGGCTGCTGCTGCAGAGAATTTTTCTTTAAAGCCGTCGAATGACCCAAAGGCAGCATTAATGGCGTCTGCCAAAGCACCAGAGGGCTGGCCGCCTTTCCCAGGGCCCATTACTGTCCAGAAAAGAGAGTGGTTCCAATGTCCACCCCCATTGTTGCGTACTGCAGGAACATTGGAATGATTTTTTAGCAATTCTTCGATAGACTTGCCAGCCATTTCAGTGCCTTCAATGGCTTTGTTTAGGTTGGTCACGTAAGCATTGTGGTGCTTGCCGTGGTGTATTTCCATGGTACGGGCGTCTATATGCGGTTCAAGCGCTGTAGTTGCATATGGTAATGCTGGTAATTCGAATGCCATAATTATTGGTTTGTTTTATGGTTTAACATGTAATTTCAGAACAGTAAATCTACTAAGAACTGCTCAATTATATAACCCCAACAGCGTGGTATAGTTCATAGAGAGCATAAATATTGTTGATGAAGATATAGACAGAGTCACTCTTTGCCTCGCAGCTTCTTGAAGAAGGTATTGATGAGCGTTTTACACTCTTCTGCCATGATGCCCGATGTAACCTTGGTTTTGGGATGCAATATGTTCTCTGTAAGTAGAGAATAGCCACGTTGTAAATCAGACGCACCATAGACCACCCTGCTAATTTGCGTCCAATGGAGAGCGCCGGCACACATCACACATGGCTCCAGCGTAACATAGAGTGTGCAGTCTGTGAGGTACTTTGAGCTAAGGTAATTTTCTGCTGCTGTGATTGCCAGCATTTCAGCATGAGCAGTTACATCAGTGAGTTTTTCGGTATGGTTATACCCTTTGGCTATTACTTTGTTTTGACAAACGATCAATGCACCTACGGGTATCTCATCTTCTTCAAGTGCTCGTTCGGCTTCTCTGAGTGCCAGCTTCATGAAGTGCTCGTCACTAAAAACTGATAGCTCCATTATTTAAAATTCTTTTTTATAGACACACTTTGCATGATTTGAGACGCTAAAGTTTCCCACTTTCGTTGATGGACCGCGGCACAGGAGAGCGTAAATACCAAAGTTTGGTTATTGACGATTGTGTATTGTATATAGTTATAGGTTCGAAGTGTCCCTTCATTGCTTATGGCATCTTCTTCAGCTTTTACCGTTGCGGTAAATTCAAAAACGGCAAACTCCCTGCCATTAATTGTTTCCATAGCCTCTTTTTTAAAGCTTACCTCATCATACAACGACATGATGTTGGCTTTATAAAAGTCTTTTAGAATGTTCAGGTCGCCTTGCGCCCACTGGTTGTTGCCTCTGTTGATGCCAAAATCTACCGTAACGCCATAGTCGGTATAAAGGGCCATGGGCCTTCTGGTGTATATGTATTTATTGTTGATCTCCTGCTCATTCATTGGTCGGAAATCAGACGGAAAGCTGACTGTAATATGGTCTGTTACTTTGGTGGAGTTGAGCTGGGCAATAAGTGCAAACGGAGCCAACACCATGAGGAAAACGAAAGTCAATTTCATAGATAGTTGCATACTGTATATAGAAACGAATCAAAAGTATAAAAAATATAGCACTGAAGCGGCCAAAAACTCTTGCAGTAAATCATTCATGGTAAACGCTTTTGACTAAAGTATTGCTAACTTTGCCTCCCGAAATTCAAAAAGAAAAGCAATGCTTCGAACTCACACTTGCGGCGAATTAAGACTTGAACACGTTGGTACAACAGTGACGTTGTGTGGCTGGGTACAGCGCTTAAGAGATAAGGGCGGTATGGCCTGGATTGACCTGAGAGACCGTTACGGGCTAACACAATTGATGTTTGACGAGGGATCTACTGCGGCTGAGATCCAGAAAATGGCGCAAGGTGTTGGTCGTGAGTTTGTGCTGAAAGCTACTGGTGAGGTAATAGAACGGGTATCGAAAAACCCAAAGATGCCTACCGGAAATATAGAAATTAGAGTGACGGCGATGGAGGTATTAAACCCAGCGAAAGTACCACCTTTTATTATTGAAGACGAAACTGATGGTGGTGATGAGCTGAGAATGAAATATCGTTACCTCGATTTGAGAAGGAATACTGTAAGAAGCAACCTTGAGCTTCGTCACCGTATGATGCAATATACCCGCCGCTACCTCGATGGGAATAAGTTTATAGAAGTAGAGACTCCGGTACTTATCAAGTCGACACCAGAAGGGGCACGTGACTTTGTGGTACCGTCTCGTATGAACCCAGGCGAGTTTTATGCATTGCCTCAAAGCCCTCAGACTTTTAAGCAACTGCTGATGGTGTCGGGCTTTGATCGCTACTTCCAGATTGTCAAATGTTTCCGTGACGAAGACCTGAGAGCGGACCGACAGCCGGAGTTCACTCAAATTGACTGCGAAATGTCGTTTGTGGGACAGGAAGATATTCTCAATATTTTTGAAGGGCTTGTTAAGTCACTTTTCAAAGAAGAGAAAGGCCTGGACTTCGATGCCTTTCCTCGCATGACATACGATGAAGCCATGTCGAAATATGGCAGCGACAAGCCAGATATCCGTTTCGGAATGGAGTTTGTCGAGCTCAACTCAGTTACCCAGGGCAAGGGTTTCCAGGTATTTGACGCTGCGGAACTCGTGGTAGGTATTTGCGCCAAAGGATGTGCTGAGTATACCCGCAAGGAGCTTGACGGATTGACGGATTTTGTAAGGAGGCCGCAGGTTGGCGCCAAGGGTATGGTATACCTGAAATGCAATGCTGACGGTACTTTCAAATCATCTGTTGATAAATTTTACTCAGAAGATCAGTTGAAAGAGTGGGCACAAGTATGTGGCGCCCAGGCTGGAGACTTGATTTTGATTTTGGCTGGGGATAAAAACCAGACCCGCAAAGCAATGAACGAGCTAAGGCTCGAGATGGGCAATAAGTTAGACCTTAGAAAAAGAGATGACTTTAAACCTCTTTGGGTGCTTGATTTCCCTCTATTGGAGTGGGACGATGAAAGCAAGCGTTTTCATGCGATGCACCACCCATTTACTGCTCCAAAGAAAGAAGATATGAAATTGCTTGAGACCGATCCGGGAGCCATCCGGGCCAATGCCTATGACATGGTGATCAATGGGGTGGAAGTAGGAGGTGGGTCTATCCGTATCCATGATAGAGCAACTCAGCAATTGATGTTCAAGACGCTTGGCTTCAGCGATGAGGAGGCTAAGAAGCAGTTTGGCTTTCTGATGGAGGCTTTCGAATACGGTGCTCCTCCACATGGTGGAATCGCCTTTGGCTTCGACAGACTTTGTTCATTGTTTGGTGGCGTTGATTCAATCAGAGACTTTATAGCTTTCCCAAAGAACAACTCAGGCCGTGATGTAATGATCGATTCGCCATCGACTATTTCTGCGGAGCAGTTGAAGGAGCTCAATATTTCAGTTGGCGAAGTATAGGATGAATGTTCCTTACCTTGTCATACTGCAGCTTCTGTTGGTGTCGTGGCACGGTTTGAGCCAGGGACTGGAGGAGGCAGATTCTGTCAAAACGAGGAAGGGAAAGGTCATAGCTGCTCCTATATTAGGCTACTCTCCGGAGTCGAGGTTCTTCGGCGGATTTATGGGTATGTGGATATTACCCAAAAGGCCTGTGGATACAAGCGGATTCAATCGGCCAAGTACTTTGGCCCCTATCTTTATTTATACGGCCAATCAACAGATAATCAGCTCGTTGCGGTCAGAGCAATATTTCAAGAATGCAAGCTACCTGAGCAATACCCTCAGGTTGCGCAACTACCCAGACTTTTTTTTCGGGGTTGGCAACGACACACATCCGGATGACCTGGAGATGTTTTTGGATCAGTTTGGGCAGCTCAACGGCCGCTGGACGAAGATCAAAGATGAAAAATACTTTTTTGGATTGTCTTACGACTTCAGGTATGATAAACTAAGCGACTTCGAGGACGGGGCTGTGCTTGAGACAGGCGAGGTATTGGGATCGGACGGGGGCTGGACCAATGGATTGGGTCCTATTTTTATCTACGACTCTAGAGATAACGTCCTCTATCCGTCTAAAGGGTGGTATGTAGCCAGTAACCTTCACTATTTTGGTGCTGTTGTTGGCAGCAACTATTCATTTGCTCAGCTGAATATTGACACAAGGTATTTTAGAGAGGTTATCTCGCCAAAGCATGTTTTGGCCATGCAGCTTGTGGTGAACTCAGTAGCTGGTAATGACATTCCATTCTACCGACTTCCACAACTTGGCGGCAATGACAGACTAAGAGGGATAAAAAATGAAAATCTCTATCGGGATAAAGTCTCCTGGTATTTTCAGGTTGAAGGTAGAAGAACTTTGTTTTGGCGACTGGGAGGGGTACTGTTTGCAGGTGTTGGAAATGTGTCGCCCGGTGTTGCTTCGGTTTTTCAAAGTCCCTTGAAAGGTATAGTGGGGGCTGGTGGTAGATTCAGGCCCATAAAAGACCAGAAGCTAAACTTACGACTTGATTTTGGACTGGCGTCTGATGGGTTTTATGCTTTTTATCTCAATGTAGCAGAGGCATTTTGATGCCATAATTGCTTAAATTATTTTCAAACTCTGTCTGTATGTTAAAGAATATCCTTAGTGGGGTTAGTCTATTTATTTTTGGGTTGCTTTGGTTTTTTTGGCCAGTGATTACCAACACAATGGAATCGTATTCAATTAGAGATATAAAAGCAAAGGATTTTATCATCGTAGGGCACCGTGGAGCTGCAGGCCATGCCCCTGAAAATACCATGGCATCCTTTCGAAAGGCAATTGACCTGGGAGCTGACGTCATTGAGCTGGATGTGCACCGCAGCAAAGATGGCCATTTAATAGTAATTCACGATGCCACAGTGGATAGAACAACCAATGGTTCTGGAGCTATCGCTGAGATGACCTTTGATGAGATAAGGGAGCTTGATGCAGGTTCCTGGTTTGGCCCGGCATTTAGCGGAGAGAAGTTACCTTCGCTTGCTGAGGTGATTGTTGGTATTAACGCCGAGGTGAATGTTCTGATTGAAATCAAATGGCCTGAAAATGGCTTGTATAAAGGGTTAGGAGCCGAGGTTGCCGAAGAGGTGCATAAATATGGAGCCGAAAGTTGGTGTACAATTCAATCTTTCGATTCTAAGTACCTGGAGGAAGCGCACGATAAGGGCTATAAGATTCCCCTTCAAAAATTACTGGTTAGCCAGACTTCACTTTTTTTCATTCCATTCTATCGGGACAATAAATTCCGCTTGGGTCGTGCATCAACTAACTATGTTGAATCAATGAATTACCATCATAAAATGATTCATTCGAGTCTGGTGCAAAAACACCATGATAGTGGGTTGCAAGTGATTCCCTATACAGTCAATACCAGGGATGAAATGGTGAAAGTACTGGGAATGGGCGTTGACGGCGTTATTACAAATTATCCTGATATAGCCCTGGCGCTGCGAAATGAATTAAAGTAAAGCCTGCAAATTTGTAAGCTCGACTTCCGAGGCAATATAGCCGAAGGCTGACCAACTTTCCCCAGCCACCACTTTTTCCAAAAGTTTTTTTCCCTTTTCAATATCGCCGTTAAGTAAGTACCAGTTAGCAACGCCATAACCCTGAGTAGCGATTTGGACGCCGTCGGTTTCGTCGCTCTTTAAAACATCTTCAGGTTGAAGGATACCTTTATACATTAAAAGTCTCTGGTGATATGAGTCATTTTCGATGATCTCCATATTGGGGCTGATTTTTTCCAGTAATTTTTGAGCGGCTTGGGGATTGCCTAGTTTTCGGTAGCTGAGATACATCCAATCGGAAGTGGCCACCAGCAAATCATCATTGGTAGAAAACTCCATACACTTCTTATAGGCTGAAATGGCCTTGTCATAATTACCTTTCAGGTAGTAGACAAGTCCCAGGTGATACCACACATTGAACTGAACACTTGAAAGGGGGATATTCAGTTTATTAGGAATGCCATCTTTCTCAATCATTACCGCTTCTCCCCGCATATAAAAAGCTGCTTTTTCAAGGTCCCTTATTGCATCGTCAAACTGTCGGATGGAAATGTAGCGATGGCCTCTATGTCTGTAAATACGGTAGGAATCAGGGAATTCTCTCAGGCCAGCCGAATACACCTGGATGGATTGGTTGTATAGTGACATGTAAGCAAGTCTCCTGCCATACCAAATAATAAAGTCCAGACTGTCAGGATAGGCATCGTAATTTTCTTTCGCTTTAGCAAGGTCGGCTTCAAGCACTGCTAGTCTTTGCTCAGAGAAAACTGGCCTTTTTAACTTTTTCCCTAGCAGCGAGACAGTTTCGTAAGGTTCATTTTCGGGCCCTGCCGTGGTGTCCGATACTTGTTCTTTTTTGGCATTCTCACCACCTGGTTCGGTAGGAATGCAGCTGTGAAAAAGTAACAAAAGAAGCGTAAAAGCTAAAAACGAGGAAAATGTGGGGTTTTCAATTGTTGGTCTTGACGTATAAATGCAGTTCCAGGATTTCATTTAAGGTAAATAGCAATGTTCGGGCGCAATAACTAATCTTCATAATACTAAAAAATCTTGAAAAATGATAGCTCTCAAAGTTATGGTTAGGAGAGCTATCAGATAAATACTACTAATTGATGCCTGGTTGCTTGATCAGTTTTCCTGTTTCCTCTTTCGAGGTAATTACCATTGCTTTTACATCCTCAAGAAGTTGCTTGGCATCGTAAACAATGCCGTCCTTGATCGTATATTTTACACCACCAACTCTCGTGACCTGATTGTCTTCTGTAAGTTTAATGGCTCCAGTGCCGTAAAGAACCTGTAAGTTTTGAAGTGGATTTTCTTCAACAATCACCAAATCGGCTAGTTTCCCTACTTCCAGGCTACCGATTTCTTTTTCCATGCCGAGGGCCTGTGCACCATAAAGTGTCGCTGAGCGAATGACTTCAAGTGGGTGGAAACCGGCCTCTCTCAAAAGTTCCATTTCCCTGATATAAGCAAATCCATAGAGCTGAAAAATAAACCCGGAGTCAGAACCTGTTGTAACTCTCCCTCCACGGTTTTTGTATTCGTTCACAAAAGTCATCCAAAGTTTGTAATTCTTTTTCCATTGAATTTCCTCCTCAGTACCCCAGTAATGCCAATATGAGCCGTGCGACTGCATGCTAGGCTGATAATATTCCCAAAGCGAAGGGAGTGTATAGTCCTGATGCCACTCAGCGGTACGGGCCCTCATAAGGTCACGGTTGGCCTCATAGATATTAAAGGTTGGGTCAAGTGTAAAGTCCAATTTCAGTAGTGAGTCCATTACAGTGTTCCATTTTTCAGAAAATGGCGCTGCGGCTTGTTCCCACAGTTTCCCAGCTTCTCCAAAGCGATGTTGTTCATTTTGATAGTTGTAGTCGAGGCGGAAATCTTGAATGGTTCGGCCTTCCAGCATGGCTTCAGGCAGGCCATACCAATGTTCCATACTCGTTAGGCCCCAGGTAGCAGTGCTCAGCACATTCGCTCTGGCAACATCCATCTGAGCATGATGACAGGCAGCCCTAAGGCCAAGTCTTTTGTTTTCACGGAGAGCGGCCTCCATGATGTCAGGGCTTGCTCCAAAGAACTTGATGCCGTCGGCACCTTTCTTTGCATTTTCCTGCACCCATAGTTTTGCTTCTTCCGGGCTATTGATTCCTCCTTCTTTGCCCATGCCAAAGGCTGTGTAAGCAAATATGCGCGGTGCGGTAATGTCATTTTTGAGGCTCTTTCTTTTATGGTCCAGGGTCCATTCCAGTCCGTTGCCTGCTGAAGGCTCGCGAATAGTTGTGACGCCATGTGCCATCCACAGCTTGAAGACATACTCGGCAGGTGTTCCTTGACTTACGCCACCAATATGGCTGTGCATGTCAATAAAGCCGGGCAGTACGTACATACCACTGGCATCGATTTCCTTTCCACCTTCTTTGAGTTGTGGGCGTCTCTCCTGATTGATGGCTACACCAGGGTAGCCCACCACTTGAATATTTTTAATACGATTTTGCTCGATTACAATGTCAACAGGGCCAATTGGAGGTGCCCCGGTTCCATTAATCATGGTTGCGCCCCTGATGATAAGTTGGGTATAAGGTCCATCGCCTTCAGCCCTCGCAGGCGCCGGGGTAATGCTACTTCTTTGTGCAAACACATTTGTTGAGATGCTTAGAGAAAAGATGAAAACTAAGAGGAGTGGAAGTGCTTTGTATGAACGCATCATGACATTGATTTTGTAAAAGTTGCATGTAAACTTATCAAGATAGCTATAAGTCTCGACCTGCCCAAGACGGCCTTTTATGGAAGGCAATTTTCTTGAATTTTCACTTTTTCAGAACTTTTTGCTTCTTTGACCCATTAAGTTATAAAGGAATAAAAAATGGCAAGTACTTACTCATCGATGCTGCCTTTGGGCACAAAAGCGCCCGATTTTCAGCTTTTGGATACTGTTTCAGGCAGACAGCTTTCTTTAGATAACATCCATGGAGAAAAAGGAACTGTTGTCATGTTTATTTGTAATCATTGTCCTTATGTGATTCACGTGCAGGATGAAGTGCTGAAATTGGCGAGAGAATATCAGGCTAAAGGCATCAGCTTTGTAGCGATCAGTTCTAATGACGTGCTAAATTACCCTGACGACGCTCCTGAAAAAATGAAGGCCAAAGCTGTTGAAAAGAACTTTCCCTTTCCCTACTTGTATGACGAGACGCAAGAGGTTGCGAAGGCCTACCAGGCTGAATGTACGCCTGATTTTTATTTGTTTGATAAGGAGCTCAAATGTGTTTATCGTGGTCGACTGGATGAAAGCACGCCTCGCAATGGACTGCCTTTGACAGGAAATGATTTGAGAAATGCTTTGGAGGCAACCCTTGTTGGCGATATGATCAAGGAAGACATACAATTTCCCTCGATGGGTTGCAATATCAAATGGAAGGCTTAAATAGACACAGCTTTTAGAAAACCCGATAAAATCAAAGCGACTACTCCAACAATTTTTTTGTCGATAGCCAACTTGACTGCCGACGCCCTGCTGTGCACATGTAGTTTTTTGTAGATGTTTTTGATATGTGTTTTAACAGTGTGAGGGCTAATAAAAAGGGCTTCTGCAATTTCCAGGTAGTTATTACCATCTACCAGTCGCTGGATAATTTTCACCTCTTGCAGCGAAAGGTTGTATTCCTCAATAGCACGATCCTTTAGTTGTGAGTTTTCGCCCATTCCTGGGTCAACGCTGATCAACCCTATCATTTTTCTGGCGATAGATCTTGACATTGGTGCTCCTCCTTCTAACAGTTCCTCAACAGCTTTTACAATATTGGAAGGGCTTTCGTCCTTGAGCATGTATCCAACTGCGCCTGCTTTTAAAGATTGGAAGATTTTATCAGGTTGCTCGAAAACTGTAAGCATCATGACTTCTACTTCGGGTCTGATCTGTCTCAGACGGCTGGTGGTTTCAATGCCATCTATGCCGGGAAGTTCGATGTCCATTAGAACTACCTGCGGTAAGTCTGCTTCTGTGCATTCATTGATTTTATCAAGGAAATCTTCGCCAGTGGGACTAACAAAAAGTAGCTCTACACTTTGAAAATATTTAAAGTTGTCGATGAATCGTTTTCTAAGCGAAGGGTTGTCTTCAACTAATGCAATTCGTATACCCATGATTTCTTCTTTGATTCAAAGATGCCGCTTTTAGCCTTTTTACCAAATACCCAGTATGGGGTAAATCAGATCGAAAGGACCACTTCAGTTCCTCGACCAGCTGTGGAATGTATCGCAAACTTGCCGCCAATCTCTTCCATCCTTCGTTTCATGTTCTGAAGTCCATAGTGTTCGCCTCCATGGTTAGGTTGCGTTTCGAAACCTATGCCGTCATCAATTACTTTGATTTGTAGATGTTCGCCCAATGAAAGTTCAAGGATGATTTTTTTCGCACCAGCGTGCTTTACAATATTTTGAACACTTTCCTGAATTACTCTGGTGATATTGAGTGCTTCTCTTGGTCCAAGCGTATAGGGGTAGGCAATTCCATTGATAATATCGAACGATATATCTGTGCTGTACTTGATCACATTGGAAACATATTTCTCAATGTGATCGATGAAATCGACGAGTTTTATCTCACTTTGATTTAAACTCCAAATGCTATCGCGAAGGCTGGTTAAGGTATCCTGAGCGTCGGCTTTTAAGCTACCTACAATCCTTTGAGCTTCGTCACTCTTCTGAAATGCGTCAATTTGATCTGTGATCTGAAGCCCTGAAAGTATGCTGGTGAGCTGGGCACCCACATGGTCGTGCAAATCACTGGAGATTCTTTCCCTTTCGAACTGAATCTTGTGAGCCAGTTCCAACTGTTGTACCCGTTTCTGGAGCTTTAGGCGATTGTAGCCCAGGTAAAGAAGCACCAGAAGCACCAACACACCCCCGATAAAAGCGAAAAGTTGAAGGTTCTTTTGTTTGATTTGCAGCTCTTGTTCTGTTAAGCGCAGGTCCCTGATTTGGATCTCTTGCTCCTTTTTTTCCGTTTCGTATTTCGTTTGCATTTCTGCCAAAGTTTCTGACTGGGCTTTTGCATAGGAGGAGTCTTTTTGCATTCCCCATTCTTTGTAGTATTTGGCAGCTTGCGCAAAGTCTTGGGCAACCGAGTAATTGAGTGCTAATGCTTCATATACATTTTCGATCTTGTACTGCATCTTATCATCCTCCGCCAGCTTCAATGCCCTTTTGCCAAACTCGATTCCTTTGGATGGGTTTTTGAGCTTGGCATAAATGGTAGCAATATTGGTCAGGTCAGCAATTTGCATGGCAGCACTTGGCACTTTCTCCCGAATTTTTTCCGCTGTAAGGAACATTTTAAGGGCTTTTTCATAGTCGTTCGACGACTCGTATACCGTGCCTAAGATATGTAGTCCGTTCGCCTCTGCATGCAAATTATTGGTGACTTTGGCCCGCTCAATGCCTTTTGTGACAAAATACGCTGCGGAGTCGTAACGAGCCAAACTGCCATAGGAGGAGCCAATATTGTTCAAAACAACCGGGTGAGGTTCTGGCGACTTAGGCAGGGCTTGGTTGAAGTTTGCAATGGCTTTTTCGTACTGATGGAGTTCCATGAATACTAGACCTATATTATTGAGTGCGGCCATTTGCCCATAGGAATTGCCCATTTCCTCATGACTTCTTAATACGTCATAAAAAATTTGCAAAGCTTCCTCAAATCTTGTTTTCGACACCAGGTAAAGCCCTTTGGCATTCATGGTTAGGGTGTAGTATTTAGTGTCGTTTAATGAGTCGGAGAGATGTAAGGATTCAGCAAAGTAATATTGTAGAGAGTCTTCGTTCCTGTATGTTTCGAAATAGGTGGATAAATTGTACATCGCTCTTGTCAAACCTGACTTAAAACCCAGTTTTACTGACATGGCTCTCGCACTATGGCTATAGCTATAAATTTTTTCGGGATCGGAGTAGCGGTATATTTCTGCCAGTTCATTGAGTAAAGAAATCCGACTCGTGTCCGCGATTTCGTTCTTCAAAATATTTTCAAGAGAGTCAATTTGGTCAGACTGTCCGCTTAGCTTAGAACAGAAAAACAAAGCAATTGCCAAGAAATAAATTTTCGGTCGCATGCAAGTTAACAGTAAGGTAGATGGCTGTTGAAAGATAGGCTTTTATTCCCATTCACTACGTAGGTACTGACATCTTTACGCTCGTGCCCTCTCCAGTTTTTGATAAGATTTCAATGAGTCCACCTATATCATTCATTCTTCGACTCATGTTATCAACACCGTAGTGTTCTCCAGGGCGTACCTGGTTGTCGAAGCCGACTCCGTTATCTTCAAGAATTAGTTCAAAAACTTGACCATTGTTCGTTATCGAAAGATTTATGGCTGTTGCGCCGGCATGCTTCAAAATGTTTTGAAAGGCTTCTTGAATAGCCCTAAGAACATTTAAAGCTAAAATGGGTGAAAGCATTATTTTCATGTCACCTTCAACTTTCAGGTTAAAACTTATACTTGGAAAATAGCGTAGTTTGTTCCTGATGTATACATCCAGGTGTTCGGAAAACTCAGCAACTGACACCTCCTTGTTGTGCAAACTCCAGATTGAATCGCGCAGATTGGTCATTGTTTGACTTGCATCCTCTTTGAGGGAGTCAATTATTTCCCGGACTTTTGGGTTGAATTGAAAATCTTCGATTTGTTCAGTTATCTGTAGGCCGGCTATAATACTTGTTAGCTGTGCTCCCACATGATCGTGCAAATCGCTGGAAATTCGTTCTCTTTCTTTTTGAATTTTTTGTTCAAGCTCTAGCTCTTCTACGCGACGTTTCAGTGCTTTTGTTGAGATGTACCTGACAAAGTAAGCTCCACCACCGATAAAGACGAGACCGCTCATGATCAGGAACCACCACGACCTGTACCAAGGAGGCTTAATATTAAAACTGTAGGAGACTTCTTTGCCCGACAGGCCAAGTAAATTACGGCTTCTCACTCTGAACGTATAGCTGCCCTCTCGAAGACCTGCGTAGTCCTTAAAATACGTTTTTGTCCATGCAGACCAGGCATTGTCGAATCCTTCTAGTTTGTATTGATAAAGTGTTTTGTCCTCGTTGTTGAATGAGGGCAATGAAAACTGGAACCGAATGGATTGGTGATCGTAATCGAACGAAGGGACCGCGAAACCTTCTTCTGCGGAAAAAGAAGAAACATTGCGCACAACTGTGGAGTCGCCAAAACTAACAGAAGAGATTTGGGTGGTGAGCTCCTCGGCTGAGGGGACGTAGTCGTTTGGTGAGTAGTGTAAAACTCCGTCTGTCGTGCTTATCCAATAGGAGCCATCAAAATCCTGTGTGGATATCCAAAGTCCATTTGACTCAAGAAATTCCAGTTCTGGTTTCGATACTTCCTCGTACTTATCACCATCCTTTTCAAATCTTCTAATTTTCATTGAGGGGGGATGGCCGGCCAGTAGGTACACATTACTTTCCTTATCATACTCCATATAAGGCACCATCGTATTTACTTCCGAAAACGCTTCACTGCGAATGACGGTGTCGCCTACAAGTTGAAAAATCCCATCCTGGCTGTTGAGATATACTACCTTGCCGACTAAGCGTGGGCTAATCTGGCTGACGGGAAGTCCATGCGTTTGATCAAATTCCTTAAAAGCAGGTTTTTGGAGGGTACCACTATTGAAAAAGTCGATCAATACCAGCTTGTTATCATTGGTGCCAATCCAAAATATCCCTTTTTCATCCTGCTCCATGAAGCGTATCGCAAAAGGAAGTTTGTCACTTAGGTCTATTGTTTCAAATGCGCCAGATGAAGTTCGCTTCAAGATTTTAATTCCCTCAGTTGCACCGAAGATGACCAGGCTGGAATCTATTTCCGATTGCTCAAATTTGTAAGCGAATGACGACTCCAGCAGCTTGTGCGCCAAGGTCACTTGGTTGATGGTATAAAGCCCGGTGGAGGTACTGACCATTACCTGCTCATCGATATACTCGAGTGCAAATGACTCAATATTGGGACTGAAAACTGGCCGAAAATTTAGTTCCGGGGTGTTTTCATCAAAGACAAATGTGCCAGAGTGGGTTGAAACAAAAATCTTGCTCTTTACTCTTAGCACATCGTTAACAATGTCGGTTAGCCCCATTCTTTTGTCGAATATGCGAAACGGCATGTGGAGGTTTATTCGGTTGATTCCCATATTGTGGGTCACCCAAAGCGCTCCTTCGTTGTCGATAAAGCTACTATGTATATGATTGTTAGCAAGCCCATTTTCTCCGTCGAGATGCAATTCCAGTTTTCCGGTTCCGTCATAAATGTACAGTCCGTTATCTGATGTTCGTAAGGCCATCGAACCATCGGCAAGTCTAATTAATCCGGAATATTCCAGGCTTTTTGGCTTGTACGTGAGTGCAAACCTTTCCAATGATTGACTTTCTGGGCTGTAGTAATAGATATCTTTATCGGTAGAAAGCAAGTAGCCGGTTCCCTGCCGGATAATTCCTCGTAACGGTTCCTTGCTGAGATGTTCGGTACCTTTCATTGGCTCGAGCTTTTTGGTTTCGCTATTGTATAGCTGTAAGCCAAAGGATAAGTCGCTCACAAATATTTCGTCGTCCAACTGAAGTAGACTGGCAAAAGAAGATTTTGCTGATAGCACACGGAAGGCTTTTTCGTCAATATCCCATATCATGAGTGCTTTATAATCCAGATATAGCACCTCCCTGCCCAATACGCTGGTATATCTTATTTGTGAGAAAGTCTTTGCGGAGTCAGGAAGTAAATCTACTAAAGAGTGGTAAGTAGAATTGCCATTTTTTCCCTTGGCAATGTATCCGAGGTCTTTTACTCCGCCAGTATACAGTGTGTCGCCAGGCCCCATATCCATGCTTCTTACCAACGAACGACTAGGCAGAGGGATGAGCGTCCAATCGTTACCATTGTATTTGAGCACGCCGTATCCATTGCCAAAATACATGGTTCCATCTGTTGCTTGAGCCATTCCCCAGCATTGCGAATGGCCACCATAGACTCGCGGGCCATAAGCCTGGATAAATGGTATGCCTCGCTTTTTTAGAGGGAAAGAGTAGGGTTCTCCAATGTCCTGAGCTGCTAGCTCTGGGCCGGTTCGGAGTAGCATGGCAGCCAAAAGCAAGAAGGTAGTAAGGGCTGTTTTGCTGCTCAAACCTCTCTTTTTTAATTCAGAAGTCCAGTCGTTTTGAAAGTAGTTCAAAAGGGAAAAGTCACAAGTCGTTAGCTAATAGCGCTAATCTATGAAAAAGGATATTTTAACTCAATTTTGTTATACCTATTCTTTTTTTAGCTCCTCAATTTTCGTCCAGTGAGGTGTTTTTCCGGACGAATGAAAACCAAAAAGTACGTATCGCAGTTGCCGGATAATTTTTGCCCTATAGAGGGGCTTTTAAATAGCAATATACCCCGAACGGGGTATTACGGCAGACAACCGAAGAGTCTAACTTTATAAGGTTAAAATACAATTAGACTGACTGTAGAATTTTATGAAAGCCTTAGCAAAGAGATTCTTAATTTTTTTAAGTGCGTTTTTATTTCATGCCGCTGTATCAGCTCAATCCATCGTCGTTACTTCGCCGACATCGGCGTCAAGTTGGATGGTGGGAAATACGTATTCCATTACCTGGACAAGTGAGGGCATCGACGCTGTAGATGCAGGTACCGGTGGTGTTAATATCTATTACACTACAAATGGCACTGACTTTACCCAATTATTTCCTCACGTAGCGTCAACCAACGGAGGAGCAACTAATACGCAGAATTATACCGTTGGATACCTTCCTTCTACTACTTTTCAGATTAAGATAGAAGCTGATCAGGACCCAGCTGTATTTGATTTGTCGGAGGAATTCACTGTTCTGCAACCTACAGCGAGCTTTACCAATCCAGTGGCGTCATCGGTCTTTGATTACGCTTCATCATCCATCAATATTCAATACACGCTTGGCAATATCCCTACGTCGAAATATTACCAACTTACTTACTCCATCGATGGAGGAGCAACATTCAATAATATTACTAGCCGACAAGGGGCTTATAGTTCATATGTCTGGACTGTGCCAACTGGAATTTATGCCGATGATGTCATCCTAAGATTCTCTTATTATCAGGCCGTGCTCGATGAAGTGCTCTTCGATATTCATTCTGCCAGCCCAAGGAGCCTCACTTTTAATCCATCGATTCCGACCACACTAACTGGCGGAGCTTCAATTGTTGTTGACTACGATGCCACAAATTTTTCTCCCACCGATAATATTGGTTTTTATTACAAGTTCAACGGGACCAATTATTTGTATGAGGGAGGCGCACAAGTCCAAACAGCCACAAGCTTCAATTTTACAGTGCCTAATTTGCCAAGCACTGATCTTTACTTCAAAGTAGCAAATGGGGTTTTTAGCGCCGTTTCGGGCCCACATACAATAGATGCTCCCACGCCTGCATCTCTCGCATTTACAGCACCTACAAGTGCCTCTACGGTGGAGACTGGTCAACCATTTAATATCACATGGAATACAAACAACTTTTCACTTAGCACAGTTGAGCTTTACTATTCTACCGACAACGGTTCGACCTACAATTTTTTATCTGATGGAATTGAAAATACCGGAAGCTATAGTTGGATACCTACGCAGACATGTTCGCAGTGCATTTTGAAAATTCAGGGGGGGCCTTCTTACATCTATTCTGCGTTTAGTGAAGTCTTTGAAGTAGTTACAGGTCCACCTGCCATTTATTTGACAAGCCCCAACTCAGGATCATTCTTAAATACCAACCAGATGTATATTGCCTGGCAGGCTTATTCCTTGACCGATGTAAGGATTGAATATTCCGAAGATAATGGTAGCAACTGGCAAGATGTGCAGGCAAGTGTGCCAGCAAGCCCAAGTAGTTACAGTTGGACGCCGACTGGGGTGAATTCAAACCAGGTTGCAATTAGGGTAAGCGATGCTTCTAATGCTGCAATTAACGACATATCGAACAACCCGCTCAATGTTTATCCTCCTTCACTGACATTTACAAGTCTTGCACCAGGGGAGGTTCTTACGCCGGGGGCGACCAAAGCTATTACCTGGACTTACAATTTCTATAACGGAAATGTTACTCTAGAATATTCTGTCGACAATGGGGTAAATTGGACGGCTATTTCTGCTGGCACCTTATATCCTTACACAGGCACATATAACTGGATAGTACCAAACGAGAATTCGGCTGAAGTGAAGGTAAGGATTATTAGTGACTACAGTGCCCTGGCAAATAAAGAATCGGCTGTGTTTACCATCGGAACACCCCCCACGCCAACCATCACTATCACTGCGCCTAATGGAGGTGAATCTTGGGAAATCGGTACCGAGCAAAACATTACCTGGACACAACAAAATATACCTGGCACTGACAACATCCAAATTAGATTGGCCACTGATGGTGGCGTAAGTTACTCAGAGCTTTTGGCAGAAGGTGCTGCCAGCACTTTCAATGGAAGTTATACCTGGATTGTTGCAGGTAGCCCAACTTCGATGGCAAGGATCGCCGTGCAAAATAGTACTCAGTTAGGCGCATATGATTATAGCAACGCTAATTTTAGCCTGACAGCTACGTCACCTAATATACAGGTAAGTGGCGGTGACCTGAATGGTAACAGTGAACTAATATTCACCAACGTACCGGTTGGCAAGCCAACCCCGTCAACTTTTATTGTTGATGGAACAAATTTGGCTGGAGACATCACCATTAACTCCGTGGGTATAACGGAATTTAATCCGCATTTTAATTTAGGACTCACCAATAGCAGTTTCTCAGGTGCCCTTACCATTGACCAGGGCGATGCACTTAACCGCACGGTTTATGTAATGCCCACCGTTTTAGCTGCAAACGGTCGGACCTTCAATTCAAAAATTACACTTGAAACAAGTGGTGCCACCACAGTAGAAATTCCTGTGAGTGTAACTGAACAGCTGGCTGCATCCTCCCTTACAGTAACAGCTCCTGTCAATGGTACCAGTCATACAATAGGAAGCGACATAACAATTAACTGGTCGGTAGTAAATCTTGAAAACGAATCTGTCAACGTTCAATATCGATTGGATGCGGGCGCATGGAATACAATTAATCAAAGTGAAATTTTTAGTGGATTGGGAAGTGGTGCAGGCGTTTCGTGGTCGACAACTGGGCTAACTGCTGGATCATACGAAATTCAGGTTGTTCCCGTAAGTGCGCCTTCGATGTTTACTGCCAACTCTGTTACCATCACATTGAATGATGCGGTACCTACAATCGCAGTTACTGCCCCCAACTCTTCAGCTAATTGGGAAATTGGATTGGCCAGAAACATTACCTGGGAAAGCTTGGCTATTGATGCCGCATCTGGCAGTACTGGTGGAGTGAACCTCTACTACAATACCGGCTCCGGCGATGTGTTGATCGCCGAAAATGTGGATTCTCCTGATGGCGCAAACAGCTATGAATGGACTGTGGCAGGGGATGCCGTGGCCACGGCGCAGATCAAGGTGGAGGCCGACCAGGACGCAGGTGTATTTGACCTATCTGAAGAATTTACAATTTCGCCGCAAGGAGATATTACCATTTTGAGTCCTACCGGAACAGAGGAGAAGAAGTTTGGGGAGACAATTTCGATCTCATGGATAAATAACTCGACGTTCTTGAATAGCAACTATTTCTATTTGTATTATCGAGTAGATGGCGGAGGCTGGACTATCATTACACAAGGAGGTGGTAGTTTGTTCAGTCCTTCAGGTAGTCAAATGAGCTATACCTGGACACTTCCCGACTTGGGGAGCAATCTTGATAGCGACATCGAAGTAAGGGTTTGGAACAACACCCGCAACGTAGAGGCTATCAGCAGTCCATTCAGGCTGTATTATGAACCATCGTTAGCAATCGATTCACCGACAGGTGCTGAAGAAAAGAAATTTAGCCAAACCCAATTGATTCAGTGGACCAATGGTGACCACAAGCCAAATGACTATTTCTATTTGTATTACCGAGTAGATGGCGGAGGCTGGACTATCATTACACAAGGAGGTGGTAGTTTGTTCAGTCCTTCAGGTAGTCAAATGAGCTATACCTGGACACTTCCCGACTTGGGGAGCAATCTTGATAGCGACATCGAAGTAAGGGTTTGGAACAACACCCGCAACGTAGAGGCTATCAGCAGTCCATTCAGGCTGTATTATGAACCATCGTTAGCAATCGATTCACCGACAGGTGCTGAAGAAAAGAAATTTAGCCAAACCCAATTGATTCAGTGGACCAATGGTGACCACAAGCCAAATGACTATTTCTATATCTACTACAGAGTCAATAGTGGGAGCTGGACTGTTGTTACTCAAGGAGGCGGTAGTTTGTTCAGTCCAGTTGGTAATACTATGACTCGGTCATGGACCATACCAAATCCTGGAATTGGCACAGATGCAAACGTCCAAGTGAGGATTTGGAACAACACCAGAAACGTAGAAGCCATCAGTGGCTCATTTACTGTTTGTACTACTTGCGAGCCTGTAGCCCTAACAAATCCAAATGGAGGAGAGACTTTTCAAGTCAGTGATCAGGTAAATGTTACGTGGGGACTTTCCGGCACCTGGAGTAACTCAGACAATATCGTCATCAGCTACAATGCTGGAGCTGGTGATCAAACCATTTTTTCTGGATTGTACTCGGCCGTACCAACTAATTCCTACACCTGGACCGTACCTGATGATATCAGTACAGAAGTCAAAGTAAAAATCACTAATACTACCACCACCGATGCAGACGAAAGCGACAGCTTCTTTAGCATCGTGCCAATTCCGGTTCGTGCTGTGGAGTTCTCAAGTCCTTCAGGAGATGTTGTGTACCTTGGAGGATCTGTTTCGGTTGAGTTTTTACCAGCAGAGATAGCTCTTTCAGATGTGCTTACTTTCGAACTGTCAACCAATGGTGGTGTAAGCTTCCCTTACGTGATTAAGTCGGGAGCATTGAATAGCTTAAGCAATATCGCAGATACGTATTTCTTCGATTTTACGCCTACCAATGCTGCTTTTGTTTCTGAGTCCTGTCTCCTCAGGGCCAAATACGGATCCACAGTTTTAGGTGTGTCCGACGCATTTTTTATTGCAAGTCCTGCTATCTACAACCTGGCGGTCGACTACCCTCAGCAAGGTGAAAACGTATTGGTATATGACCTTCCTGTTGATATTACTTTCACCAATGATGGGCTCAGCTCTTTTGATATATATTATGTTGTTCCAGGTCAGTCGCAAGTACTCATTGAAAGCGCGGTAGACATCTCGTCTGACTTCAATGTCACTTATAGTTACACGCCGGATTTCATTGGTGAAAATGCTAAATTCAGAATCGTTGGCGGAGGACAAACCATCGAAACGGAGACATTTGATGTTGTGTATCCCGTAGTTGCTACTGATATAGCTTTTGATCCGGTGACTCTTGTTGACTTCGGAATCAAACAGGCTGGCACAACAAATGTTTTGTCTTACCTTTTGAATGTGACCAATGTTGGCGTAACCGTTGCGTCGACCAACCCTGACGTTTTTGAGATTTCACTGAGTGAAGGTTCTGGGTTTACGAATAGTCTCGTGGTTGCTCCACAGATTGGCATCAGGAGTATTCCTATCTATGTCAAGTATGCCCCGGTGGCAAATAATGGTGCACTTTCTCAGGGAATGCTTCAAAATAGATTTGTTGATAGCAATACGAACAACATCGATGTAACTGTTAATGTACAAGGAAGAGCCGCCACTTCAGGGCCTTCTCTTGTGCTGTTTGCGCCTGACGATGCTGCCGAGCTTATTGCCAATAGCGTAACCACAATCAGATGGGGCAGTACACTGGTGGATCTTCTAAAGGTAGAGTATTCCCTAGATGCGGGAGCCAATTGGTTCCTTATTGAAAATGATCTCTCAAGTTCATTTACAGCATTCGATTGGTTGGTGCCTGAGGTTGCCTCACAAACTGCTGCTACTATTCGCGTAGTGGATCAGTCAGGAGTTGCTACAATTGCTTCCTCAGACGTATCCATACTGCCTGCACCGTCTATTTCAGGCTTATCGTTGATTAACAGCGGCACCGATCTTCAAATTGATGGAAGCGGCTTTTCCTCTACAGCCAATCATAACCAGATCGTGTTCCCTGGTTTTCCAGACATCATTACCTACCCAAGTGCTGCTACGACCTCGCAGTTGGTTGTGGAGGTGCCGCAAGGCGCTGTTTCCGGCTTTATCAAAGTGAACGTTTCTGGTAAAGGAACGGCCATTTCGTCGGACCAGCTCGTATTGTCTGGTGTTACACTCACCCCAAGCCAGGGCCAGGTAGGTAATACTATCTTTATCAATGGAAGCGGTGTCGATTTTGATGCTGCGACAGCTGTGTCGGTTACCTTCACAAACGGTATTTTAGGATCAGTAGCTGCAAACTCTGTGGTAGTCCAAAGCGCCGATTTGCTTTCGGTGGTGGTTCCGGCAGGTGTAGAAGCCACGGGTGCCGTGGAAGTGGATGTTGACGGAACTGTTTATACATCTGCTCAGACATTTAAAATTCAGTCGATCGACTTCACACCAAAAACAGCTGGAATTTTTGAAACAGTGACTATTTCAGGTGTCAATACATCGTTTCTGAACAACAATACACAGGTGTTTATCAATGGGCTTGCTGCAACAGCTTCTGTAGTGTCGAACACACAGATCAATGTAACAGTGCCTCAGGGTGCCAGCACCGGCAAGTTAACGGTGAGCACAAATAACGGTTTCTTTGAAGCTGCCGGTGACCTTACTGTTGAGCAACACAAAATCACTTCGCTTTCGGCAACCAAAATCGCTAAAGGCCAATCGCTTGTAATTACTGGCGACAATTTCACTGGAGCCAGTTCTGTAAAGATCAACGGACAAATCGTAAGCAATCAATTCTACAACTTTGGAACCCCTTACTTCACCATTGATTCCGATCAGCAAATCACGGTTCATATTTCACCATCTGCCATTGCAGGTACTGGTAAAGTAAGCGTAACAAAAGCAGGTGTGGAGGTAGAAAGCATACAGGATCTCACGGTCATTCCAGCAATTACATCGCTCAGTATAGTGCAGGGAGCACCTGGTGCACAGGTAACAGTGTTTGGCTCTTATTTCAGTAATGTTGATAATACAGTTTATTTTAATCAGAATAGACCTGCTGCTATCGTCTCTCAGAATAGTTCGGCGATTACTGTTATTGTGCCAAATGGCGCAATCGACGGTTCTGTAACTGTGGTAAACAATGATGTTTCACAGCAAGGTGTGTCGTCGGCCAGTTTCGACGTGGTGGCAGCGCCAGTATTTACAAGCTTTTCACCGCTAAAGGCTGCTTCTGGTCAGGTGGTCACCATCGTTGGGCAGAACTTCCAAAACCCGAATCCTACTACGGTGAGGGTCAATGGGAATAGTATTTCATTCAACGTGATAGACAACAATACGCTTCAATTTACTGTACCAACTAATATCTATGGGGCAGGCAAAGTAGAAATAACCAAAGGAGGCGTCACGGTTGAAGGTCCACAACAATTCACTGTTCTTCCAAAAATCACTTCATTTACGCTGGCTACTGGAGCTGTGGAAGGTGCTAGTGTTTCTATTTCTGGAACAGGTTTTAACCCAATTGCTTCTAACAACCTGGTAACTTTCTACAACAACAAACCAGCTACGATTTCAAGCGGGGGCAGTACTTTCCTTAATGTGACGGTTCCTGCTGGCGCAGTGACTGGCAAACTAAGAGTGACTAACCAGTCTATATTAGAGACGGCTGAGAGTGCCAATGATTTTATCGTAGTGCCTCATGCTGTAATCTCATCGTTTACACCAGGCAGTGGCCAGGTAACAAAAACAGAAATAACGATTACTGGTGAGCACTTTAGCAGCCCAGACGTAAGCTCTGTAAGGTTCAATGGAACTGGCGCTTCTTTCAATGTGGTGTCGGATACACAAATAACAGCAACGGTTCCTTCGATCTTTAGCAATGGTCCGATAAGCATTGTCAGAGCTGGCGAAACCGTTACTTCGACCGTCAATTTTCAGATCGCCCCCGACATTACGAGCCTTTCGGCAACCACTCTCGCTTCTGGCGCAACATTGAGTATTGGAGGCACCTTCCTTAATACCGTTTCGGAGGTAAAAGTGGGAAATACGGTAGCGACTATTGTTAGCAATAATAGCTATTATGGTGTGTCGATCAGGGTTCCGTCCATGACTCCTGGTAACTATAAGGTTACCGTGACAAAAAATGGACTGAGCGACGAAAGCGACGCTGAGCTGACAGTAGTTGCTCCGCAGACCATCACCAACTTTACTCAAGTAGCAGGCCTGGGTGAGGACGTTACAATTACTGGTACGAACTTTACCAGCCCTGCCGTTACATCTGTGACACTCAACGGTGTTTCAGCTGCTATACAATCGGCATCGGCTACTCAATTGGTGGTGAGGGTACCAAATAATATGGGATTTGCTGGCCAGGGAAAAATTGCCATCATAAGGGCTGGACTTGCTGTTCAAAGCAGCTCTGATTTCTATGTAAGACATGGTATTTCTACCTCCTTCAACACACAAAGTTATGTAGTGGATCAGCAGATAACCGTAGCAGGGAATAACTTCTACTTCCCTTCTGTAAGTCAGGTGAAAGTAAACGGTGTGAATGCCTCTTACAGTATTGCCAATGACGGCTCCTTAAGCGTAACTATCCCCAATGCTGTCGGTACAGGAAAAGTAGAGGTGATTAAGCAAGCTCCGCTTGGCACAGTGCAAAGCACTACTGACATCACTGTGGTGCCAAGAGCTGTTCTGAGTTCGTTTAGTCCTACGATTCAAACCATCGGGGGAACAATAACGCTGACTGGCCAGAATTTTACTAATCCTGCAGTTTCTTCGGTGGTGATCAACAACACTTCTGTGACTTCTTTTACGGTCAATAGTGATACTGAAATCACGGCGACTGTGCCTAATATTTCTACCTTCAACACCCAGGGAAATGTGCAGATCACAAGAGCCGGACTTTCACAATCGCTAGGTACCTTCACTGTACAGCATACTATTAGCAGCTTGTCCGCATCGACAGTGGCAGCTGGTGCGCCGGTGACAGTAAATGGCACATTTTTCACTACTCCATCTGCTACAGTGACTCTTGGGGGTGCAAGTGTTTCAGTGTCGTCGATCAACGCCAATAGTCTCACATTCACCGTGCCAGCTAACACGACGCCGGGCACTCACGAAATAATATTGACCAGATTAGGTACCGATGTTTCGGCAGGCAATATTACCGTATTAGCCCCTCATACGATTGCTTCACTTGATAGCGACAGAAAGGGTAAGAATGAAATACTTACCATTACTGGGGCGAATTTTGACAATACCCCTCAGGTGTACCTTAACAATACGCTGGTAAGTTCAACTGTAAACAGTAGTACCGAAATAAGTCTTACCGTTCCTTCTAATATAGTTGGCGGCACTGTAGCGTTAAAAATTGTGAGAGGCGGACTGACTGTGAGCGCTTTCGACGATTCTGATGTAAGCTTCTCAGGTATTGCCCAGTTCTATATGAAGCCGGCGGTGAGTACAAATATCGCAGCATCTACGTATGTAATTGGTCAAGCATTAACGTTATCTGGAAGTAATTTCGGGACACCAGGGGTTAATTCAGTCGTACTCATCGATGGTACCAATGAAACTACTGTGCAAAGCACAGTTTTAAGCGACAACTCATTACAACTGATATTGACTGCACAAAGCGGCCCGGCACTTACACCGACCAGCTACGATGTGAAACTGGTTAAAACGGTTACCAGTGCGGAAGGAAATATTGAGGTGATGCTTGCAGGTCAACTAACGCTTGATGAGCAGGCTACGATCACTCAAATTACTGAAGCCAGTGCACCGGTTGGGACTTTTGTGACCATCACAGGAGCAGGATTTACCGGTCCTGATGTTTCCTCCGTGAAAGTTAACGGAGCGTCGGTGGGATTCGGTAACTTCACTGTGGACGACGACAATACGATCACAGCCAAGGTGCCTGCAGCAGCAGCAGCTTATGCCGACGGTACATCAAACAATATTGAGTTGATCAGAGGTGGCCTGACTATCTTTGCCATGGACGAGTTCATCGTGGAACACCAAATTTCAGGTTTCCTCAAGGCTGATTTCAGTAACCTTAACCCTGCCACAGAAAGGGTAGTGGAGGGACAGACAATCTATGTAGAGGGCGACCACTTTGAAAGTTCAGGTAGCATCAGCGACATGACCGTAAATGGTGTTGCTGTCACACCAACTTTTGTAAATGGAAACAGGCTACAAGTTATTGTTCCCGCTGGATCGCAGGGGGTTGGGAAAGTAGCCATCACTCGCCGTGCAATCATTGCGGAAAGTGCCCAGGCACTTATTATTTCGCCTGCTGCAAGTATTACTTCGGTAGACCCCGCTGCCAGGATTGCGGGTGGCACTATCACTATCAGCGGCAACCATTTCAGTCTGCCTGACGCAACTGCGGTGACAGTTAACGGAGCTGCGGCAGCGTTTGACATCCTCAACGACGACAATATTAAGGTGACAGTTCCAGCCAATGCTACTGCCACAGGTAACGTAACCGTCACCAGAGGAGGTGTGGTGTCAAATTCAGTGGCCTTCAATGTAGTACCCAAGATCTTCAGCTTTACCAATACTGGACTCGAAGGAAGTATTGTGACAATCAATGGGTCTCATTTTGGTTCGACCATTGGAACCAATGAAGTGTACTTTACAGGAGCTTCGGATTTTGTTTTAGCGACAGTATCAAGTGCTAACAGCAATAGCTTGACTGTGACAGTGCCAAATGGTGCTATTACCGGGCCAGTCAAGGTTGTGAACACTTCCTCTGCACAAGAGGTAGTGAGTAGTGCCAATTTCAATTTACTACCTTCCCCTGGAAGCTTTGCCATTAATCCATCGAGTGGTCCAGTAGCCTCTCAGTTGACCATCGCCGGTACGAATATGAATGGGGTCAACGAGGTAAGTATTAACAGTGTGATTGCCACAAGTTTTGTAGTTGACCCAGACGGAACTAGTATCACGGTGACGGTGCCTTCGGCAGCCACCTCCGGAGATGTGGTGCTGAAAAAAGCAGGCCAGTCATTTACCGCTGGTACGTTTAACGTCACGCCTAAAGTCATAAGCTTCCCTGCCCTGGCAGTGGTAGGCAGCCAGCTTACCATCAACGGTAAAACGATGACTGGAGCTACAAGTGTCACGATCAACAATACGGCTGCAACGATTGATCAGGTTGCCGCTGATTTTGTGAAGGTAACCACGGTAGCTGGTAATGTTGGTATTGGCGACATTGTGGTAACGACACCTTCTGGTAGCGGCACCAGCAGCAGCACCATCGAAATCAAAGGTCAGCCTTCTATCGCCAGCTTTAGCCCTGCCTCTGGAGGTTCAGGAGATGTGGTGACAATTGCAGGCGCCAATCTGTCAACAGTTACTTTTGTAAAATTCAATACCATTAATGCCTCCTTCACAATTACCAGTGATAACGAGCTCACTGCCATAGTGCCTTCGGGAGCATCGACCGGAAAAATATCACTGGGATTGGGGGGCATTACCATACAATCCACCAATAACTTCAACATCGTTCCGAAGATTAGCACCTTCACTGCTTCAGCAGTAACGGGGACTACGATTCAGATCAATGGCACTAATTTCAATGGTGCTACACAGGTAGCTTTTGCTGGCGCTACGGCGGTACCATTCTCTGTATCTGCCAGTTCCTTATCGGTGAATGTACCGGCAAGTGCAGCCACTGGTTCACTTACAGTGACTACCCCTTCAGGTACATCAGCGGCATCTGCTAGCAGTTTTGTGGTGCTTCCTTCTGTTTCTTCAGGAGGGTTTTCGCCAACAAAGGGCGCGATAGGCTCTACCTTGACAATTACAGGTACCGGTTTTGTGGCTGGAAATCCTTCGCTCAATGTGGTGAATTTCAACGGTGGTGTGACTGCCACAGCAAGTGCTGCTACGGCATCTAGTTTGACAGTACAGGTACCGGAAGGAGCGATGACAGGAGCCCTTACTATTACTGTAAATAGCACTACAACCGGTCCATTCTCTACTTCGTCGTTTGTTATCGTTCCGCAGATTGACGCTGCTGGATTATCGATCGTTGCGGGCTATGGGGGAGAAAGCCTGACGATTACTGGCAAAGGCTTTAACTCAATTGCCACGAACAATACAGTGAACTTCAGTGGCGGTGTTTCAGCAGTACCTTTTTCGGCCACAACTACCACGTTGGGAGTAACAGTACCAACTGGCTTTTCTACCGGCCCGCTAACGGTAACTTCCTCTGGTGAAGCTAGCGCTGCCAGTTCGCAGACGTTTACCAGACAATCGGTGACACTCACTGCCCCCAATGGTGCCGAAGTGGTCAACCTGGGTGATCCGTATTCAATTACCTGGACATCGACCGGACTCACTGAAGCAACACCACTTGTTGTTAGTTATTCAACGGATGGCGGCAACAATTATACAGAGATTGGCTCTGGCACGGTTGGAGGTTTTGCTGGTAAGTTTGATTGGACACCAGGTGGCGATCCTACCACTACCGCAAGAATAAAAGTGACGGTGGATGGTGATAAGGCAACCGATCAAAGCGATGCTAATTTTACCGTGAGGATCAAGCCACTTCTTACAGTTGTGTTCCCTAATGGCGGAGAGAACGTCAGATTCGGGAAGCCTGCTGACGTTACGTTTACGACGGAAGGCCTCGATGCTGCTACCTCCTTGCTGTTTGAGTATTCCTTCGACGAAGGAGCTACCTATCAGGCATTGGGTTCGGGAACGATAGCTGATTTGGCGGGTAAATTCAGCCTGGCCATGCCAGAGCAATTTAGTGATAAAGCTTTCATCAAAATAAGCACCCAAAGTGGTGAGGCTGTAAGCGATGTTTCTGATGCTGTGTTCACGAATTTACCTCGACCTGTTCTGGCAATAACGGCGCCTGCACAAGGAGAAACGGTTTACATTGGCGAGGCTTACGAAGTGACCTGGACCGCTCAGTATCTGCTTGATTCCGATGAGCTCGAATTATTCTATTCGTCCGATGATGCAGCCAGCTTTAGCTCGAAAGCGCAGGGACTAAGTGCTGTGTTAAATGGTAAAGCGTCTGTTACCATCGACGATAAAGTAACCACCGATGCTTTCTTTAAAATTGTTAATGCGGGCAACGATGTTAGTGCCACTTCGGCTAAGTTCAGTGCCGTTTACCGACCAACAATCACCCTAACGAATCCGGTTGGTGGCGCTCAGTACCTGGCTGGCAGCACCGTTCCGATTACTTTTAGTACGGCCGGGATTGCTGATGATGCGGAACTTGTTGTGAGCTATTCGTTAGATGACCTGGCCACATTCGCCGAAATTACCAGGCTAACGGTAGCTGAAGCAAACGGAACAGTTAATTGGACTCTTGGCGCCGAAACCACTGCCACTGGCTTTGTGTCTGTGAGTACAGCAGATGGCCAGGTAGTTGGAAGGAATACCTCAGCGTTTACAATCATTCCGGCGCCTGCCATAGCAGTAACCGCTCCAGCAAATGGAGAGGTGCTTGCAGGAGGCAGCTCGAAGCAGATAACGTGGACAACGACCTCCATAGCTGGAGCGACGGAGCTTGTAGTTGAGTACTCAGCTGACGGTGGCACCACCTATGAGTCTATTGCAACAGGAACCAGTCAAGCCCTGAATGGGGTATTTGGATGGACTGTACCGAATGTGGCAACGGCGCAAGGGTTTATCAGGGTAAAAACCGCTGATGGCGCAGTGAGCGATACCAACGATGAGGCATTCATCGTGCAGGCGCAATCGACCAGTCTTTCTATCTCAGGCAACCTCGTCACGCCAAGTGGTACTGTTGTGAACGTGGCGAGTGTTCTCCTGTATAAGGCTAACCCTTCCGGTGGTTGGGATATTGTGGGTGCTGATGATTTGGTGCTTTCAGAAAACAGAAACACATTCACCTTTGTTAATCTAGATGCGGCAGACTATCTGATTTTTGCAAAACCAGACAGGGCAAGGTTTTCAAATCTAAGAAATACCTGGTTTGGTAACACGCTACTTGTGCGAGACGCTGTAACCATTTCACTCGCTGAAAGCAGAGCGGATCTTGACATAGAAATAGTTGAGGTAGCTCCTCCTCCGACAGGCCGTGGTGTGGTAAGAGGCCGCCTGGTCAATACGAGTGGAAACGGACGGGTTAGTGGACTTCATATCGGTCGTATACTTGATGAAGGCGATCCGTTAGTGGGTGTAACAGTGAACTTGCTTGACAATGTGACTGGTGCATTCGTGGCAGATGCAGAAACTGACGATAACGGACTCTTTACTATGAGAGGATTGGTTGTTGGTCAGTATAGGCTGAGCGTCGAACTGGCGGGAGTTCCGATGGACTTTGGATCTTCAGTAATTGATTTGGAGAACGAGACCGATGACATCGCGTTAACGGCCATGGTGACCGAGGATGGGACGATTTTTGTCCAGATTGATGCCGTTGTGGCTGGTGTCGAAGACCCACTTGCAATCAGCAAAATGGTCGCTTATCCGATGCCTGTTCAAAATGAGCTGACACTTGAGATGTCAAACCGCAATGGCGGAGACCTCAAGTTTGTAGTCTTCAGTCTTGCAGGCCTCCAGGTGTTCGAGTCGCCTGTCCTTAAAGCTGCCAGGGGAGCTCACAAATGGACGTTCGATGTTTCACACCTCAACAACGGTATGTATATGGGTAAGTTTGTAAACGCCGAATCCAACGAGGTTTTACCTTACCAAATCAAAGTCTTTATTTCAAAATAGTACACAACAACTTTTAGGTAAAACCCTGCCTGTTTTGACTCGAGTCAGAGGGCAGGGTTTTCTTTTTTTGCCTCCAGATTTTTATAGCCTATTCAGTTAAACTATTTGGCCTGCATCTTGTGTTATGTGCAAATGAAATTTCCTATCGATAAGGCTTTTCTTTAGTTTTCACCAAAAATCAGCAAAATGCCATCAGCCCGTTCAACCAACCTTAAAAAAATAACTACCCATCAGCTTCAGGAAATGAAGAACCGTGGGGAGAAAATAGCCATGCTCACGGCCTATGATTATTCAATGGCTAAGATCCTGGACGAAGCAGGTATCGACGTGATCCTGGTTGGCGACTCTGCGTCGAATGTGATGGCGGGCAATGATACGACGCTGCCAATTACACTTGATCAAATGATTTACCACGCGACCAGCGTAGTGCGTGCTGTAGTGCGTGCCCTCGTTATTGTCGACATACCTTTTGGTTCTTACCAGGGCAATTCGTCTGAAGCATTGCGCTCGGCTATTCGCATAATGAAAGAGTCAGGGGGGCATGGTGTTAAAATGGAAGGTGGCAGTGAAATAAAAGAAAGCATCATCAGGGTGCTGAGCGCCGGGGTCCCGGTAATGGGGCATTTGGGATTGACACCTCAGTCAATTTTCAAATTCGGCACTTATACTGTGAGGGCGAGGGAGGAAGCTGAAGCTCAAAAACTAATAGATGACGCGAAATTGCTCGAAGAAACGGGATGTTTTGCCATTGTCCTTGAAAAGATCCCAGCCAAGTTGGCCAAGAAGGTCGCTGAAGCAGTAAGCATTCCAATCATTGGCATTGGTGCTGGGCCAGATGTTGATGGCCAGGTCCTTGTTGTTCACGATATGCTAGGTATAACGAAGGAGTTCCAACCACGATTTCTTCGCCGATATGCCGACCTAGATGCGGTAATGACATCCGCTGTGGAGAACTACATTGGTGATGTGAAAAAGAATGATTTCCCGACTCAAGAGGAGAGCTATTAATTACTGATCCTCTGGGGATTGGGAAGTAGAAGTATGGTTTTTTTTCAAAGTACTTTCGTGTATATTGAAGAAAAAACCAACCCGTATCATGGTCCTTTCTATTGTGTTGGGTGTAGTTGTTTTACTTTTTCTCTACACCGTCAGTGTTTATAATCGCCTTGTAAAAAACAAGAATATGGCCGAGGAGGCCTGGAGTGGTATCGACGTCCAGCTCAAAAAGCGGTATGACCTGATTCCCGCATTGGTCAATACAGTGAAAGGCTATGCCAGTCACGAAAAGGAAACCCTCGAAAATGTCATCAAGTGGCGGAATATGGGTGTTTCAGCCAATACAGTAAAAGACCAGGAGAAAGCTGAGTCTGGACTTAGCGCTGTGCTTGGGCGATTGATAGCGCTGTCTGAGAACTACCCTGACTTGAAAGCCAATTCAAATTTTCAAAACCTTCAACAGCAGCTTTCTGAGATTGAGAATGCTATACAGTTATCCCGAAGATATTATAATGGAGTAGTTCGCGACTTCAATATCACCATTGAATCGTTCCCAAGTAATTTGATTGCCTCTACGTTTGCATTTTCAAAGCGCGACTATTTTGAAATGGATGAGGCCCAAAGGGAAGCACCGGAGGTAAAATTCTAAAGCATGAAGAAGTTAACTGGTATTTTTTTCGGGCTACTTTTTGCCCTGAATCTTTTTGCACAGGAAAATTTCATTTCTCCCAGCGACGAACATGTCATTTCTTTTGATAGTGATATTACAATCAATTCAGATGCTTCTGTCGACGTTATTGAAACGATCAAGGTTTACGCCGATGGGTTTGACATAAAAAGAGGAATCTATCGCTACTACCCGGTTGACTATGTTGACAAAGATGGTTACTCTACCTCGGTTGGTTTTGACGTCAATGAGGTGCTAAAAGATGGCGTGAGTGAGTCCTATCATATTGAAAGTGATGGAGACTTTGATGTTGTCTACATTGGTCAGGAAAATGTGTTTTTGGAGCCCGGTGAATATACCTACACCATTAAATATCGAACTGAACGACAGCTGGGCTTTTTTGATGATTACGATGAACTTTACTACAATGTTAACGGTACAGGCTGGGCTTTTCCAATTGAGCAGGTAAAAGCTACTATTCATTTACCCCCCGGAGCCTCTATTGAACAATACAGCGCCTACACCGGTAGAGAAGGCGAAGATGGGAAAGATTTTGAGGTCAATGAGCAAGACGGCAAAATCACTTTTACCACTACCCGGGTTTTTAACACCAATGAAAACCTTACTGTTGCCGTGGCCTGGCCAAAAGGTATTGTGGCGGAACCGGCCAACCCATGGAAAGCATTCTACATATTTATGAGCAATTGGTACTTGTTCATAAGCGGTGGCTTGCTTGTGCTGCTGGTGGTTTATTGGTTTCGTGCCTGGAGAAAAGTGGGTATTGATCCGCCAAAGGGGGCCATTATTCCTCAGTTTGAACCGCCGAAGAATTTTTCTCCAGCTGATTGCTATTATGTCTACCATGAAGGGTACGGTAAAAAGGCATTGGCCGCAGATCTTGTTGACATGGCTGTGAAGGGCTTATTGAAGATAGAATACCAAGACAAGCAGTTTAGCCTTCGTAAGCAGGAGGAAGGCGATCTTCAATCCATATCTTCTGCTCAAAGGAAGCTTTATCAAGGTGTTTTTGCGTCCAATAGGAAGCACCTGGTTTTAAAACAGGAAAACCATAGTGCCATTAGTAGTGCGATAAGTGGCCACGAACAAGGTTTGTTGAAGGAAGTCGATGGTGTATACTTCAAAATGAATAGCATCTATATGTTATTAGCTTTCCTTATTACCATTTTGGCCATGTGTGCCATGGTGCCCTGGGGAAAGTATGATGCCGGTTTTCTCGTGTTTTGGCTGCCGTTTCTCAATTTGCCAGTCATAGGTTTGGTAACCGCCAGTATCAGTTCGTTCATGACATACAGAGAAAGAAAATATGGTTTTGGCACTTTTATCGCCTTTACCATTTTCGCTATTCCAGTGCTTCTGGTATATATCGGCGTGATATATACCTGGTTGCCGGACTTCGGGGCTGTGCTGATAGTACTGGGCTTCATTTTTGTGAATGGCATGTTTATTTATCTTATCAAGGCACCTACGGTAGAAGGGCGTCAAGTTTTAGATCATTTGCAGGGCCTTCGTTTGTTTATGAAAACCGCAGAAGAAGACCGCTTCAATAAATTGCAATCGAAGACTACGGCGCTTCAGTTTTTTGAAAAACTGTTGCCATACGCGATTGCGTTGGAGGTTGAAAACGATTGGGGAAAGCAGTTTGAGTCATATTTGAAAACTTCATCTGCTGATGGAATGGACTACCATCCACTTTGGTACCATAATGGGTCCATGAGGCATTTCAATAGCAAAACATTCAGTAGCAGTATCGGCTCTAGCCTTACGTCCAATATCAACAGCTCCTCTACTGCACCCGGGAGTAGTTCCGGTAGTGGGGGTGGTGGTTCATCCGGTGGCGGAG
>CAYGOF010000025.1:0-54868 GCA_964351395.1 uncultured Roseivirgaceae bacterium | reverse complement strand
ATTTATTCGGCTTCTATGAATCTTTTGATGAGGTCCATTTGAACAAAATAAGTTCTTTGGATGAAGAAGATCACCTGGACCACTTTTACCCTCTGATTATCAGTAACTTATGATTTTTTAGTAAAACATTTCGTAAAATAATTCAGACACTGCTACCACAGTTCAGCATTTATAGGATGCACCTACGAAAAGCAAAAAGTACATGGAATTGGATAAAATGTTCATGTGTCATTTAAAAAGTTTAGAGCTCTCTTGCGTAGTTTTCGGCAATAATGTTGTTGACTATTCCTTACATAATATAAAATTGAGACTGAAGTAAACATAAAGTTGCTTTAGCATAAGTAAATGTAAACCTAGAGTTGATATGGGATCACTGATGTAAACTAGTTGTTGATTTGGTAATACTGAAAGTAAACTAAGTGTTGACGTTAGTTTACTTTTGTTGATTAAAGTAAACTTACGTAGGTTTGGAGTTTAGCTTGGTATACCAAATGGAAGAAGAGTTAATAATAGAAAAGTATATAGCTGGTCATACTGAAAAGGGCATTGGATATAAATACTTTGTGCCAACCAAGTGCAATACTCAGTGGAAATGGAGTGACCCAGTTCTAAATGAACTCTTAGAGAAGGCGTCAATACAGTTAGGACAGTTGAATTCTTTTGCCAAGTTGGTGCCAAATATTGATCTATTCATACACCTTCATGTGACAAAGGAGTCTGTTATATCAAGCAGAATCGAGGGGACTCAGACTAATATGGAAGAGGCACTTCTTCCCGAAGAAGAAATTAGTCCAGAGAGAATACACGATTGGCATGAGGTTAAAAACTACACAGAAGCTCTAAATACAGCTATAAGTCAGTTAAAAATCTTGCCCATTTCATCAAGACTAATCAGAAATACACACGAAATTCTTCTACAAGGTGTACGGGGTGAAAACAAACAACCCGGTGAGTTTAGGACAAGTCAGAACTGGATAGGTGGAAACTCTTTAGCAGATGCAGTATTCATTCCTCCTTCGCACCAGTATGTAAATGATTTAATGGGTGATTTGGAAAACTTCTTGCATAACGACGATATACACGTACCATCACTTATTAGGATCGGAATAGCACATTACCAGTTTGAAACTATTCACCCCTTTCTGGATGGTAATGGAAGAATAGGCCGACTGTTGATAACGCTTTACCTGGTCAATCAGAAGATTCTTGATATGCCACTTCTATACCTATCTGCTTTCTTCGATAAACACAAAAACCTATACTACGAAAATCTTACAAGGGTTCGTCATAAAAATGACTTGATGAGGTGGCTGAAGTACTTTCTGAGCGGAATTCATGAATCATCAAAACAAGCAGTTGATACATTGTCTAAAGTCATTCAACTTAAAGAGGCTACCGAAAAGCTAATCCAAGAAACATTTGGAAGAAGAACAGGTAGAGCGTTTATCTTGTTAGCCCATTTGTTCAAAAACCCGATTGTTAAAGTGAAGGATGTTGAATCTGTTTGTAAAATCAGCAAGAAGGCGGCGAATGATCTGGTCCAGGCATTTGAAAAAGGAAAGATTATCAGTCAGGTAAGCGTATCGACCAGGAATAGATCGTTTATATTTGATAAGTATATCGATCTATTCAGGTAGGCAAATATTTACTATATTTATTTAAAGCACCGATTTACTGTCAATTATAAAGTACTGCCGGGACCACACAGAAGCCTTCTAATTTAGAAATTAGAGGGCTTTTTATCGTTTAAGGAAGACAACCATAAGCAGTTGAGCTAAAATTCATTTCCTCCTTTGCGCAAATTTTAACCTGGCTACCAGCACGATTTCTTCCTCATCTATAAAGTCGATACTCAAACAGACTCACAATACATCAAAGCGTTGTTATCTAGTTTCCTTTCTTTTGCCGCTAAAATTTTGGAAATTCCTTCGTTATGAGAGCCCTGATCGCCTGGCATTTTATATTATGTTTTGCCATCTCCGTTCCCATTGCGGCGCAAACAAGTGATGGCGCCTTCATCACGAGAGTCGAACTTATCGGCAAAAAACAAGGCAAATGGGAGAAAAGACTTCTCCGACACCGGCTCCAACTGACCACGCCGGGCATTGGGAAACTGGATCTTAAAGTGCACCCAGTGTCAAACATCAAAAACCTGCGCTTTACGTTTGTACTCGAAGAAAACGGATCCAAAAAAAAGGTCAAACAAAAGCAGATGGTAGCAACCATCTTAAGCCAGCAAGCCACATTGCCGATGGCAACCAGGCTATCGATGGATGGGCAAAGTTACGAAGCAATACAAAAAAAATACTGGGAGGACCTGCTTGGATTTACCGATGGAAAAAGAGCAAATAGATCAATTTATAGCCAGTGGCTCACCTTGGCACAATGGGATCGTCAGAATAAGGCGACAAAGACTTCCGTATTGGTAAAAAGGCCTTTCCGAAAGGTAGCCAGGCTTACAATGGAGCAACTACAAACCATCACCTTGCCTTACCTTCCAGCATTGTCAAATGTAGAATGCGTCCCCATCGACCGGTTTTTTGAACTTCGAAAGCTCAAAGGCTATGGCATAGACAAAATAAAGTACCAACCCTATACCGGCCACGACCAGGACATTCTAAAAAGAAGACAGAGAATTTACTTTCCGAAAAATAAATTCGAGCCAGAATCGGTCTCAATTGATTCGCTACGAAAATACCTTGCCGACAACGACCTCAGTATTTTAAAAGCCGATTTTTACGGATATTCTTCTCTCGAAGGGGACAGTTTGCTCAATCGTAACTTGCAGGAAATGCGGGCTGAGTATCTCTACAAGTTGCTCAACGAAATGAGTAGCGATCCGATAGAAGCAGATACAATTGGCTTTGATGATGGTTATGAAGCCCTTGTGGCGCTTGCCAAAAAGAACGCTATCCCCTGGTTAGAAGCAACGACCAAGCAGCAATTGAAAGATACCTTGCAAAGCGATTCCTTGCTTCTTGCCAGACTTGAGCCCCTGTTACAGCAATCCAGAAAGGCTGAACTGCAATTAGTACTGGCAAAAAGGCTCAACAAAGGAGAGCGAATTAGCAAAGCTTTCAGGGTATTGAATCAAACAGCCTATCGGGTATTGGCCACAAGATCGGGGCATATAAACACCGTGGAGCAACAACGAGTAAGTGGTATTCTTCAGTACCTTTTCAGGATTTACGTTGGCAATGAAATCACAACTGAAGAGCTTACCAATGCTGTAAATGCAGCCCCAAATGCGGTTTTTGTGCGGGTGCTTTTCATGTATATGCTCATCGAGCAATTCGAAAGGAAAAGGCCTGTTCAAGTCGAAGCTGCTTTATGGGAAAACAAACTGGCAGCGTTTGACCTGGATCGGCTATTCGAAGCAGCCAATGAAGATATTATTTCTCTTCTTTATTCTAAAACAATTGCAACTAACACAAAGCCCATGCTGAGTGGAATGGCCGTGGATATGCAATACTATACTTTTAAATACATCATGAATGGTGTTTTGGACCCCTCGGTATTATGTCGATTTTCCTACCCAAATTCCCCTGGCTTCTATGCCCTCAAGCTTAACCACTATGCGTTCATTCAGCAGCTGCCATCAGATAAAGCCAGCGGTATCAGCTGCTACTCTGGCAGGTCCTATGAATATTCCTATAAAGGGCCGGGCCGGCGGTTTCGGTCCACTAATGTGAGCGGATTGGCTGAAAGCCTCGAACGAAGTGCTTCCACTTACAGACCTATTGTGGAAAACGACAGTTTGCATCGCCCCTCCTACTACACAGGATCGTATTCTGACTACTACTATTTCCTTAAAGTGCTTTTTGTTAACGAGGATGAAAACATGCTGCAATTGGTCAATCAGTCGGACCAGCTATTAGAATTTGATCTCTATCATTTTATTAACTACCAGGTTGAAAGCTTCGACCCCACACGAAACTATTGGCTGGATGAAGACATTCCCATTCAAAAAATGCAGGATCTTCTAAGAAAATTGGCAAGAGCCCCTGGTCGATTGTGTCCAGTCAATATTGAAAATATTTCATTGAGTTTTTACCTCAAAGCACTTTACTTCCTCCATAAGTATTACGATCCAATCAACCCTGACCACATGGGGCTCGCAAGAGATGCTCTTTCCTACGTGAGTAGCTATTATCGAAATAAAAAGGCGTTTATGACTCCTGAGTTGGAAGACCTGATTCAGCGACAAATAAACTTCTTCTATTTGATGCCCGGCTCAAAGAATATTGGTGAGTACAAAATCAATTAAGGGAACCCGATGAAAATTAGTTATCTGCCACTTCTACCGGGAGGGTACTAAAATCGGCGCTACCTATTTTCACTTGACCATCAGCCGATATTGTGACAAGGCTAACCTTATACATAGAGAGAATGTCAGACGAACTGCATTCAATATAGCTAGGCAAATTGGTGCCTGTACGCCAGTACAACTGATGCCTGAAATCGGGCAAGTGCGTTTGCAGCTGAGCGATACTGGCATTTGAAAATTCTTCTTTTGGCTGAAACCCTTCAAACGTAAAGCTAATATTCTCCTGGTTGGGGATTTCGAGCGCTTTATCTTTGGTGGAAATAGAAATAATACCATTTCGAGCCATTGCTCCGAACCTTTCCTGCGCTGTGGCCGACCTATACAGCTTTATTGTTTCAATCACCTCAGGGTCCAGGGTAAGCACCAACTCATAGTCAATTGTTGGAATGCCATTGATAAATATAAGCGCCGGCTCAGGAAAAGGTACTTCCCGCGCAGAGTTGTACATCATAATCACCTTTTTGCCATCCCTTTCTTTGATGGTGATTCCTCTTCCTATCTCGATGATTACTTCTCTGAGACTGCTGAAACTGAGGTACTGACGCAAATCGAGCTGATAGTCATCGGTGTTTCGCGTAAAGGGCGAAAAGTCTCTGCTCACCTCTATTTCCTGTCTTTCAGGGTAAAGCGCTGGTGTCAACTTTTTGTAGGAGCTTTTAAATACTAGTTTATCTTTCCTTTGATCGCTAAATGAACGTCCTGCCAAAGCCACAGTTCTCATCATTTCCTTTTCAATGTCGGTAGCGGGAAGTCCGCTCTCAACATCGATCTTCATTTCTGAAAATGAAATAGCCTTGTTATCAGACAAACCAACAATCTTAGCTGGACCTGAAAAATCGAAGACTGGAAGCAGAAACCATCCTTTTTCGTCGGTTCGTGCAGGGATAATTTCCTGATGGGCAAAACTGTAAAATGTAAACAATTCCTCGCCCAGTAGCAGGCTATCAGCTGTTCGTACCTGCCCATAGGCACTGATATATTTCTCGTAAGGCCATTTCGGATAAGCAGCCTTGTAGTTCATTATCTCGTCCCATGCGTAGCTGTCGAGTCTTTTGGTTAGCAGGTACAAGTCCCAGTTTTCTTTCCTTTTAAATGCTTTATCATAAAAGTGAAGAATTTCGATAGCCCGTGGTGAAAGCGGATCGGACATGTAAAACGCTTCGTCAATTGTGGGCGCCTGGTAATTTCCTTCCAGCATCTGGTCAGATATACTCACCGAGTATGCCGCAACCGTTGTTTGAGGGATATTTACCCTTACCTTATCGCCCCTGCGAAAAACACTTTCCGTCATTCCAAGCTCGATTTCTTTTTGGTCCGGATAAATTTGAAACACCCTCTGACCCATTTCGTTTCCTGCTGAGTCAAGCAACGAAAGTTGGTAAACTCCCTGCTTGAGACTTGCTGCCGGGATACTCAATGCCTGCGACAACTGCGTTGTAAAATCAAGGTCCTGATCCAGGTAGATGGTGCCTTTTGATTGAAGCAGCAGTCGAAGTTTCTGCGGGGATGTGTTCACCCATTTGCTTTGAAAAGAAGCCCTCACGACAGAAGGCTGAACGGTTAATAGCATTGCAACTCCTTCCTCTTTCACTTCAGGAAAGGGATGAGCTACCGTTTCGGGTCCAACTCCTTTCAATACCACCGTATAGCTTTTTCCTTCCTCAGGGTTCATGATAAATGCCCCATAACCAAATTCGTTGGTGGTGAATGAAGCAATAGAAGTTCCTGCCTCGTCGAGCACTTGCCCGTCCAATGCGGCGCCTTTACCAAAATCATTGTATGCGTTCACTGTAAATCTTGTAGTAAGGCCGCCGACCGGCGCCATATTGGCTTCTGGGGTAATACTCACCTTTAATTCATCGAGTGTGGGCACCTGATCTGAGGTAAGGGTCAGTTCCCCTGGCTGCTGGTTTACCCAAAGCCAATCTCTGAAAAAATGTTCTGTTCCAAAATTCCTCATCCAGCCAGTATAGGCCCTGATGATGTATAGTCCTTTTTCGAAATCGGCTGGAACATCGATATATCCTTCCCCAACTCCAGCATTCAACGGAATCTTCTCCTCTAACACTACCTCTCCCTGCTGGTCAACTACATTCAGGTATAACACTTTACTCCCCTCCGATAACTTTTGCACGCCGTCATCAAACACGTAAGCATTCAACCATAACCGCGCTCCTGGCTGTGCATAATGCTGGTTCAGGTGCAAATACACCCTTTCTTGCGTTTTGTTGGCCGCAAATAGCTTGAACTGGTCTACTATTTTGTCCTGTGCCAAAGCTCCTGCCAAAGACAGGAAAAGAAAAGGTATAAGTACAGTTAGCTTCTTCATTTTTTCAGCAAGTCTAATTTCAATTACCTCCAAAAACCTGGTTGTACCACCGAGCTATTGGAGAGTGTTCTGCAATCATCTTTGTAAGTGTAGTTGTATACCACACGCCGGGGAATAAGTTCTTTCGTTATAAATTCACCTGCTGTTGACACTGCCGACACCGTGAAGTACCCTAGCACCTGCTCACTTTCGTCGTCAACATTGTAAATATTTCGAGGCAAGCCTGATGGTGCCGGATCAAAAAGTGTCCCTTGTCTAAACTTAAGATCGAAAAGTGCCTTCCAAAAAACATATGCCTCCTGTGTCAACGAGAACTGAGTCACTTCAAAAAACACTTTATCATAAAAGTATCTTTGGTCAATAGGGTAGAAAATAAGAGGAATCTCAGCATTTTCTCTCCCATCCACGAGTTGATCACTATACACGACAAACTCATCTAAAGTCTTTGCTACCCAGCAAACACTGCAACAGCTTTTCGGCTGATTAACATAATTTCCAAGCTCCCGGTTGAACACCTCATATCCGGTGGGGTCTGTCAAAACTTTGTAAATAGTCCTCATCCGAAGAAGGTAGTAGTTCCTTTGGTCCGGTGAGTCATTGACAATGGCCTTTACGTTAAAGCCATCTACGTCAACAAAATTACCCAGCTCATTTTTCTCCGACTTTACACTGTACTCAACATCAACTTTTATTATCGGCGAAGGTTGCTGCGCCCTCTCCTCATTTGACTCGTACACCTTTCCTTCTTTGGTCGTTATTCTGAGCCTATAACTTTTTCCTTCTTCAGCTCTGAAAGAAGAATCCGAGTAATAATACCCCGACCCTTTTTCAATAAAACGAAACGTCTCTTCTGTGTTGTCAATCACAAGTACCTCCGCTCCACTCACAAACAGCACAAACTGGTTATCCTTATTATAAATATTTCTGGTGGTGGTGAGTCTCACTTGTTGCGGTCCTTCGCTGCTGGAGATAGCAGCTTCCACCACCAAACTGTTTCCTTGTTCTTCCGCAGGATAGTCATAAGGCTCTATACAAGCAGCTGAGGCAGCCACCAACATCAAAAAAACAGCCATATGCCTCTTAGTACTACTCATTCCAATCCTCGGGCTCAACATCAGTGATGGTCGAATGCTCCTCCCTGGGATACTTGACACACTCTTCCGTCCAATTAATTTCAGTCGACACTCTTTCGGGAAAGTCCTGGGCGTAAATATTTCTCACCATAGTCTTTACATCCGAAGCTGAGAATTGCCCCAGCACAATTTGGCCTGGGTCGTTTACATTGACGATGTTTGATGGAATAAAGGCTGGCGCAGGATCAAAAATCCCTCCCTGTCGGTAGGTGGCATTGTAAACCGCATTCCAAAAGTCATAAGAAGCCTTGGTCTCTGATGTAAAAGCCACCTCTACTTGTATCTTTTCCGCGAACATGACACCCCGTATCGGCAGAAAAAAGAGCGGGAACTGGTCGATATTAGTACTTTCGATTTCCTCACTTGAGAAAACCCCATATTCCAATGGAGAAACATTGATCCAGCAAGTTCTTGGTGTAATTCCAACTGTATTGATGAGGTACGTATACCGCCAATTCGCCCTATAATAGCTAGTTTGTTTTGTAGGCTTGGGCACAAAGGCGTCAACGAAAAAGCCGGTACCATCAAGCGCCGAATTCAGCTCCGACAGGGAACTTTTTGATCCGTATTCTAACCCAATGCTGTCTATTTCGGGCATAGCCAGCAGCCGGACAGAATCAGATAGGTACTCGCTGCCATCCTCTAAAACTATTCTCAGCTGGTATTTTTCATCCACTTTTCCCTTAAAATCAGCCGAGGTATAGTAAACGCCTGAAGTGTCTTGCTCTACAAGCCGCTCTACTTGCCCGGAAGAGGAGGCTATAGTCACTCTTGCGTTTTGCATACGGAGATTAAAGGCATTCTCCTCATTCTTTATATTGCGTGTGGTGGTCAGCGTAATTGAGTGAGGACCCTCCTCTGTTGTGATTCTACCTTCCACAACCAAATAGTTGGTCTTTTCCTCGAAAGGATAATCATAAGGGTCGACACAGCCATCAAAAATGGCAAACACCAGAAACAAACAAGACAAGTAGCCAATTCTATTCATTCCAATAATCAGGTTCTTCGGAGCTTGTGTTTGGATATAAAAGACATGTATCAGTAAAGCCGGTATCTGAATCTATACGCTCTGGAAAATCAGTTGGGTATATGAATCTCGAAATTTTCTTCACATCTGCCGCGTAAAAATACCCTAGTACCAACTCATCCTTTTCGTTCACATTATGCACATTTGCTGCTATAGTGTTTGGTGTAGCATCAAACAGTCCTCCCTGGCTGTAGCGAGCGTCGTAAATAGATTTCCAAAATAAGTAGGCATCCTTGGTCAGTGATTTGATCGAGACCTCGATGTAAATCTTTTCGTAGAGCATTATACCAACTACAGGCAAGAAAAAAAGATCATATTGTGCAATCGAACTTCCATTAGTAAGCTGGTCGTTCGCTATTGCAAAGTCTGGGGTTACTTCTTCCACCCAACAAACAGAGCAACAATCCTTTGGTGCCGGAACAAAACAACTGCAAGTTCGGCCAAAAACTGTCGCTAGTTCTGGGTGGGTAAATATCTTGTAGGTATAGTCCCAATCTATTAGGTATGAATTCTCAGCTTCAGGAGGATCTCGAACAAATGCCTTTGTATAAAAGCCCGTTCTCTCAATAACAGAGTTTTCCTGAGAAATATATTTCTTTGAGCCATAGCTAATACTAATGCTATCAATCGGCGGCATTGGTAATAGCTCCACTTCATCCGATTCATAGCTCAACCCATTCTCCAGCACAAAATTCAACCGGTACGTTTCACCCACCTGGCCACGAAAATCTGCTGATGTATAATAAATACCAGACGAATCCCGCTCGGCAAGTTTCTCTACTCTCCCTGAAGATGTCGAAATGGTGACTGTAGCATTTTGCTCCCGCAGCTTAAAGGCGTTTTCTTCATTTTTTATGTTTCTAGTAGTAGTCAAAGTGACCGCATGTGGACCAGGCTCCGTTGTTATTCTACCTTCTACAACCAAATAGTTGGTCTTTTCCTCGAAAGGATAATCATAAGGGTCGACACAGCCAATCAGCAGTACCCAGGTCAACCAAGAAAGCTTCCTTAAAACGCTCATGATCAAAACTTAAAATTGTAAGTAATAGAAGGAAAAGCGGCGCCCAAAATTGCTAGCTTATAAGCAGTCGGCCGTGCGTCGGCTGTGTCCTTAAAAAACACACTATAGGCATTCTTTCTGCCATACAAATTGTAAACGGCAAAGGTCCAGCTGCTCTCCCAAAGCTTCTCAATCTTCAGACTGGTATCGAGTGTAAAGGCCAGGTCAAGACGGTGGTAGTCAGGAATCCTCCCATTGTTCCTTTCTGTATAATTGCCGACCAGCACTCCATCAAAAAGAAACCCGTTTTCTGGCACCGAAAAAGGCCGGCCTGTGGAGTAGGTGAAGTTCGAACTGGCTGTCCACCTTCTCGTCATCTTATAGCTGCCGGAAAGGGTCAAGTCATGAGGCTTATCATAGTAAGATGGAAACCAATTTCCCTTGTTAATGGTCGATTCTACATCTCCACCCTGCATTTTTCTCAACGTGCGTGAATAGGTATAGCTGGCCCATCCCTTGAGTTTGCCTTTGCTTTTCTTTACCATCAACTCCAGCCCATAAGCCATACCAGCACCCTGAATTAGCTCCGTTTCGATCGTTGAATTCAGCACCAGGTCGGCTCCGTCTTTATAATCTACCAGGTTGTCGATGTTTTTATAGTACAGTTCTGCCGAAGTTTCCCAGGTATTGTCGCTGTAATTTTTAAAATAGCCTATGCTGTATTGGTCGCCAATAAGTGGCTTGATATAATAGTTACTGCCCATCCAGATGTCGTAGGGTGTGATGGCCGTCGTATTCGACACCAAATGGATATACTGGTAAATTCTATTGTAACTGGCTTTCAGCGAAGTTTCGTCATCGATAGAATACCTCAAAGACAGCCGTGGCTCCAGGCCACCGTACTTCTTAATGGTCTCATTGCTGCCAAAAACCAATGTATCCGTCAAAGTAGATGTCCTGCCCGGCCTCTCACCCGAATACACGTAAACATCTGACGGCCCGTAGCTTCTATACATGGAGTACCTAAGCCCAAGCATCAGGCTCCAGTTGTCGTTGATATTGATTTCGTCGTTGGCAAACAAAAAGGTTTCCTGACTTTGCTGCTCGGGCAACGACACGGGCACTATCTGAGTATTGTCGGCAATACCTGTCCGCTCACCCGGTTTGAATCCGTAAAAAATGGTACCTGCACCAACTTGTATTGTTTGCTTATCGGTATACTTGGTGATATCGGCTTTCAGGTCTAACTGACCAACCCCACTGGCGACCTTGTATGGATCGGCAAGTTGAAGGTCGCCTAGCTGGTATTGATAATTGCTGTAGCCTACCGATAGTCCTCCCAGTAAGTCTTCAGAAAAAACGTAACCCAACTCTGCCGAACCGAGCGCATTTTGATAATCAAAAGAGGACTCGTTTGCGATGGTAAAATTGTCTTTGCTCACATATCCGGAGGCCTTTAACGACAAGCGATCGGTGAGGGAAAAGTCGAGCTTGCCAGAAAGATCCCAGAAACCTGCTTTATTGCCCACCAGCTCCTCCACCTTGATAAACGTATCAAACAGGTAGTTAACATAAGACCTCCTTGCAGCGATCAGAAAACTACTCTTGCCTTCCTGGATGGGCCCCTCTGCCATCACCCGACTGGCGATCAAACCAATGCCTCCCTGCGCACCAAATTTTTCCTTACTTCCAGACTTTTGCTTGACTTCTACTACCGAAGAGGCCCTGCTTCCCAGGTTCGCTGGAATCCCGGCTTTATATATCGTTACATCGTCTGTCGCATCGGGACTGAAAATCGAGAAAAACCCAAAGAGGTGAGAGGTGTTGTAAACAGGTGCCTGGTCAAGTAAAATGAGGTTTTGGTCGGCTGTTCCACCTCTTACGTTTAGGCCTGTGGTCCCTTCTCCCACTGTGCTCACGCCAGGTAGCAGCGTCAGGGATTTCATGATGTCTACTTCACCTAAAAATGCTGGTAATTTTTTAACGTCTTCAACCTGGAGCTGAACAGTGCCCATTTGGATGCCTTTTACATTAATATCCGGTGCCTGACCTGCAATAGTTACTCCCTCCAGTTCTATTGTTTTTTCATAGAGGTCCATGGTAAAATCACCCGGACCAAAAACAAACATCCTTTTAGCCTCCTCTTTCAATGTCACGTGACTCACCCGAACATGGTAGTCGCCAGGCAGCAATTGCAAACTAAACCTACCTGCCACGTTGGTCACCGTTCCCGAAGCCAGCTCATCAATATAAATGCTCGCTCCAAGCAGCGGCTCGCTCGTTTGACCATTTCTTATGACACCCCGAATGGTTACTGGTACTCCAGATACTGCGTTTGTTGAATCGCCAACGATCAGCACGTCGGTGTCTTTAAGGCCTGCCAAATTCAACGTGGAAAGCAGATCGCTCCGGAGATAGAGAACAACGTTGTAATCGTCGTAAACATGGTAACTAAGTCTGGTGTTAGCAGTCCAGTCGTCCAGTGCGTTTCTTAGCGTAGCTTCGGTATATTCTCCTGTTACCTTCACCCCCTGCAACCAATCCGAGTCATAAAAGAACCGGACAGAAGACTTGGATTCAATTTGATCCAGTACATCGGTCAAAGATTCCCCTTCAAATTTTTGATCAATTTTTAGGTCGGAAATTTTTTGCGCCAACAAATCAAAAGAAGAAGCGAAAAAAATGGCTGCGGTTAGTAGTAGAAGTCTAAACATCAAAATATAATTACCCTTACTGAACACATCTGCGAATATAGTCCCTTACTGAAGCACTTTCACTTGCTCCCCTTACGTGCCACGCCCGGATCATTTACATTATTTGATTTAAGGTAAATCATCAGTGTTTCCACAAGCTCTTCAAAGTCATCATACTCCCAATTGGCTCCCAAATGAATATTCCATTCCTTTTCCAAAAACTCAAATAAATGAGCTGGAACGCCATCAACATAGTCTTCGATCAGACTATCAAAGTAAAAATCGTTAACAGGAACCTTATACAGGCCAGAAATAATGTTTGCCAGACTAATAAGTACGTCGTTCGACGTAAATTTCCTTCTATAAAAATCGATTGGGCGTTCAAAGATTGACTGGCCTTTGTCAAACAATGTGAAATTTGTCGCCTGGCCTAGCTCATTAAAAGTATAACGGCAGTGGTGTCTTATGCTACCTAATTTAAAGCCGTATGACTTCACGAAGAGGGATTTTCTCGTGTAAATCTTTACCACCCTGAGACTTCGATAATCAATATCCTGCAGTCCCCGGTCAAAGAATCTCCCATGAAAGGAGCCTTTCAGTACTTTATCCGGAAGGTCCGGTAACACCATAGTTTATATTTTACCCTCGAAAGTAATAAAGAGTAAAGACAAACTTGTTATGATCAAAGCAGCTGGTTCGCAATATTAGCCAATTCAGATCTCTCTCCTTTTTCCAGTGTCACATGCGCATAGAGCGGGTGATCCTTAATCCTGTCAATCAGGTAGGATAAGCCATTACTCTGTGAATCGAGATATGGTGTGTCAATTTGATAAATATCCCCAGTGAAAATAATTTTAGTGTTTTCACCAGCTCTTGTAATAATAGTTTTTACCTCGTGGGGTGTCAGGTTTTGGGCTTCGTCAACAATAAAAAATATGTTCGACAGGCTTCGGCCCCTGATATATGCAAGAGGAGTGATGACTAATTTCTCCTGGTTGACCATGTCGTTAATCCGGGAATACTCTTTTTCAGATTCGCTAAATTGGTTCTGGATAAATTTGAGGTTGTCCCACAAAGGCTCCATATAGGGGTTCAACTTTGATTTAATATCTCCAGGTAAATACCCAATATCTTTATTACTGAGCGGCACGATCGGCCTGGCCAGGTAAATCTGCTTATAATTTCTTTTCTGCTCCAAAGCGCCTGCCAGCGCCAGCAAAGTCTTCCCTGTTCCTGCCACGCCAGTAATCGTAACCAGACGAACATCAGGGTTCATGATAGCATGGATGGCAAATGTTTGCTCCGCGTTACGAGGTTTAATCCCGTACACAGGCACTTTATCAACCTTTTCTACATTCTTGGTATTTGGGTTGTAAGTAGAAAGGATAGAATTCTTATCGCTCTTTAAAATAAAATAATTGTTGGCTGTAGGTTTTGACCCTTTGAGGATTTCCTTTCTGTCGATTACGCTGTCTTCGTAAAGCTTACTAATTTGATCAGGGTCAATATTTTCCACAATCGATTTACCCGTGTAAAGAGAACTGACGTTTTTTATTTTACCAGTTTCGTAGTCTTCAGCCAATAGGCCAAGTGACTTTGCCTTAAGCCTTAAGTTGATGTCTTTACTGACAAGGATGACCTTTTTTTCCTTTTCCTCACTTTTAAGTGTCAGCGCTGCGTTTAGAATCTTATGATCAGCCTTGGGCTCATCAAAAACTTTTTCAGCATCAACATCAGGATGACTCTGCATCACCACCTTGAATTTCCCCTTAGTCTTGCCATTGAGAGGAATCCAGTCTTGAAGCATAAAATCTGCCGACAATGTATCAATAAGCCTTATGAACTCTCTGGCCTCGAAATTCTTGGTATCATTACCCTTTTTGAAATTATCAAGTTCTTCCAGCACAGTGATGGGGATGGCCACATCGTGTTCTGCAAAGTTCATGATAGAGTCGTGTGAATAAAGGATTACGGAGGTATCGAGTACAAAAATTTTCCCGTCTTTCGATGCTTTAGCCATGTGTGCTTTATCAAAAAAACCAACAATACAACTTACCTAAGGTTAATGATAAAAGGCTAAATCTCTAAGCTAACTTTACAAAAAATTTACAGGGTATTCTATCATACTTAAGTGATTACGCAACTAAGTATTGCTCATAGAACCCCTTATCTATCAGTAATAAAGCGAACTACAACACAACCCTTGAGGTAATAGGTGAAGCGCTAAAAAACTTCTTTCACAAAAAATAAATCTCCCTTTTCCATAGGCTGTATGGTCAGCACATTGGCCAAACACAAGCGCACAAGTGTTCTTGAAGCAACAATACTGGGTATTTTGGCAATAGCAACATATTCTGGTAACGTTATCGCCTTATTGAATTTAAAGTGATCCATTAGCTTCTCTTCATTCTCCCCATAAGTGAATTTGATATTTTTCGCCCGGCTACCTCGCTTAAGAATTTGCCGCATCTCGTCGCTTGCCTGAATACTTTTGTCGCCTAACCGAATATACGCTTTTCCGTGGGTTTCATTAACACTTGAAAGTGCATAGTGCGGACGCCTTCGACTTGGCTTAATGAAGTAATAAAGTACACTGTAGTCGTCGTTGATTGGCACAATTTCAGACTTATAGTACAAGGTCGGGCGACAAAGCTCTGAGATGGCTTTTTTCAAAAGGTAATCATCCTCCTCAGCATACTTCAAGCCCGGTATTCCGCCATCGTCACTAACGCCCACTAGCAGATATCCCCCATCCGTATTGGCAAAAGCGACAATTTCACGTACAATTTTCTCAGGATGAGCCACCTTTCTTTTGAACTCCACCTGCTGGCCTTCTCCCTTCCGAACCAATTTTCTAATCTCCTGCAGCGTAACTGGCATAATAGGTTAACTTAATACCAGCCCTAATATTATGGATTAAAATCGGTATCCTCCTCATCCTCGTCCGGCCTTGGCATACTGAACATACTGCTCAATAAGTCTTTGAAGGTTGTGCCTGTTGCCAAATGGTGTTTCGACAATTGACTAAATTCAGCTAAGCCATGTAGGGCAAATTCCATCAAAAAATATCGATGTGCTTCGTCGGCAGATTTGTGGTATTGATTCACCAGTTCCTTAAGGCCAGGCACACCGTCGAGCAGCTTACGATGCTCCTGTTCTGTGGCTTCATTTAGCACGTCTACCATATTACCCTCGCCAAACCAATCCGTAACCGCCTTGTAAGGGTTGGGTGCATCCCGTTTCTTTCGAGTGTCTTCGGGATTAGGGAAATGCAACAAAAATTGAGACCTAATGGCTTTTCCCACCAGGTTCTGCGCAACAATACCAGGTCCTTCCTGCTCTCCCTCGTACACCAATTCCACTTTACCGGTGATAGAAGGAAGCACGCCAATAAAGTCGCCAACCCGCACATTAGTTGATTTTTCGCCATTGATCAATGCACGCCGCTCAGCTGCGCTGAACAAGTTCTCCAAGGCAGAAATGGTAAGTCGCGCGGAAACTCCACTTTTGGCATCTACATATTCGCTCGACCGGGCTTCGAAGGCAATTTGCTCGATCAGGTTTTTTGCAAGCTCGCCAGCATTGGCTATTTCAAGTTGATCCTTTAACACCCTCGCTTCCTGATCTGTGATCTTTCGACCAATTTCTATGGACTTTGGATAGTGCGTAATTATTTGGCTGTCTATTCGGTCTTTCAGCGGCGTAACAATACTTCCTCTGTTCGTATAATCTTCCGGATTGGCGGTAAACACAAACTGAATATCGAGTGGAAGTCTCAGTTTGAACCCTCTTATCTGGATATCACCTTCCTGAAGAATATTGAAAAGAGCCACCTGAATCCTTGCTTGTAAATCAGGAAGCTCGTTGATGACGAAAATGCCCCTGTGAGATCGTGGCACCAGGCCGTGGTGAATGACCCGCTCATCGGAATACGGCAGCCTAAGAGAAGCCGCTTTAATCGGGTCTACGTCTCCAATAAGGTCTGCAATAGTAACATCTGGTGTGGCGAGTTTCTCGGTATAACGTTCGCTTCTGTGCAACCAGCTAATGGCCGTTTTATCCCCATGTTCTGCTACCAAATCCCGTGCAAACCTCGAAATAGGCTTTAAAGGATCATCGTTCAGGTCCGCTCCCTCAATCACTGGAATATACTCATCAAGCAAATCGATCATCTGCCTAGCCATCCTGGTTTTCGCCTGGCCCCTTAGGCCCAAAAAATTGATATTGTGTCTGGAAAGAATTGCCCGCTCAACATCAGGAATAACAGTTTCTTCATATCCCCAAATGCCCTCAAAAACACTCTGTTTCGATTTTAACCTGCTAATTAAATTCCGTCTGAGCTCATCTTTTATCGACTCTGGCTCATAGCCACTTGCCTTAAGCTCGCCGATTGTATGTATTTTCAGAAGTTGTGCAGAGGAGAGATCCCTATATTTCATAAGTGATTATCGATTTCTGATTTGGTTAAAACCTTTTCTTTTTGTTTCGGCGGTAGTCTTCAAATATTAGCTCCCCGAGACCTTTCAGGCTACTGTAATAAGCACTACCGTTGTTCACCATGGTGAATTCCTTCACAAACTGCTTTAGATATGGATCGGATGCAATCATAAAGGTGGTGATGGGAATGTTTAGTTTGCGGCATGCGCCAGCAAGGTCAAGTGTTTTATTGAGTATCTTAGGATCAAGTCCGAAGCTATTTTTGTAGTACTTAATTCCCTGTTTGATACACGTTGGCTTGCCATCCGTGATCATGAATATTTGTTTGTTCTTATTCTTTCTCCTTCGGAGCAAATCCATCGCCAACTCGAGGCCCGCAACAGTGTTTGTATGGTAAGGTCCAACACTTAAGTAAGGCAAATCCTTTATCTCTATTTGCCAGGCGTCGTTGCCAAAAACAAGAATGTCGAGTGTGTCTTTCTTGTATTTGTGCATAATCAATTCTGACAAGGCCATAGCCACTTTCTTTGCAGGAGTTATCCGATCCTCACCATACAATATCATTGAATGACTGATGTCGATCATCAATACTGTACTGGTCTGGGTCTTATACTCTGTTTCAACGATTTCCAGGTCATCCTCTGTTAGGCGAAAATCCGAAAAACCATGGTTGATTTGGGCGTTCTTTATCGAGTCAGTGAGTGAAATCTGCTCAAGGGTATCTCCGAATTGAAACTCGCGACGGTCCGTACCGGCCTCATCTCCCTGACCAGGCATAGGAGTTGTGTGATTTCCTTTCCCCGACTTTTTAAGCTTACCAAAAATTTCTTCCAGAGAACTTTTACGGATAGCCCTCTCCGATTTGGCAGTGATTTTGAATTCTCCATCAGGTGTTTTGTCGGTAATAAATCCCTTATTCTTCAAGTCTTCAATAAAATCACCAATACCGTAATCAGGATTTGAGATTGAATATTGCTTATCAAGATTGGTAAGCCAGCTTAAAGCCTCTGAAACGTCGCCAGAAGTAATGACAAGTAACTGGTTAAAGATATTCAGAAGATTCTCAAATTCTGATTTCTCTTTATCCTTGCTTGGTACAAAGTCTGTGAAACGGTAGCCTATCATATCTTATTTTTGTTATAACTACTAACTAACAATTAAAGTTATTGATTCAGTCTCTAAGACAAAATATCTTGCCATTTTAGAAAACTAGTCGATTATAAATTACACTAATCTTATTTATTATTGTCTTATTACTATTTTTTTATTATTTTCTTACTCCAAATGTTTTTTTACTTAAAGTAATACTTTAATTTCTGTCATCCATTTGAGCATTATAACTATGAAAGGCAGAAGAAGATTCTTTTTTACACTTGTGAAGGACCTGTTTTACAGATTCCTCGAGCAATCGAACCGAAAAGGTTCAGAAACTAACAAGCAACATCACTATAGCACTCACTAAGCTGTGGGCTTGCCATGTGAACCAAAATGAAAGGCCACTCAAAGAATGGCCTTTCGCTCTTAGGCGTATTTGCTTTAAGAAAGCAAATACCCACTTTTGTTTTTATGGGTTGAATGATCGTGCACCCATGCCCTTTACAAAGCACTCACTTTAAATGAGTCTACTATTTTATTGTAGTAGGCTTCATACATGGGCAAGACGTTGGTGATATCAAATTCTTTCGCCCGCTTAAGTGCACCCTCCTTGAAGGCAGGTAAGTTTTCGTCTTTCAAAATGAAGATTGACTTTTCGGTCATCGTTTGAATATCTCCAATGTCACAGGTAAACCCGGAGACACCATCAATATTCAACTCTGGTAGCCCACCAGAATTGGAGGAAACGACGGGTACTTCACAGGCCATCGCTTCAAGAGCAGCCAATCCAAAGCTTTCTTTCTCTGAAGGCATCAGGAATAGGTCAGCTACTGACAAAACCTCCTCAACATGGTCAAGTTTTCCCAGAAATCGGGTATCTTCGAATGAGCACGTTTCCCGACACAAGGCCTCAGCTTTGCTTCTTTCAGGTCCATCTCCCACCATCAATAACTTAGCTGGCATTACTTTTCTGATCCCAATAAATATTTTGATGACATCCTCCACCCTCTTCACTTTTCGGAAATTGGAAGTATGAACAACCAACTTCTCGCCATTCGGGCAAATCGCCTTTTTAAAGTGATCCTTCTTAAGCTTCTTAAACCGTTCAAGGTCTATAAAATTTGGAATCACTTCTATGTTTTTTGTGATCGCAAAATATTCATACGTCTCATCCTTTAGCGAGCTCGAAACTGCCGTGACTCCATCAGATTCATTGATTGAAAAAGTGACTACAGGTTCATAAGAGGGGTCTTTACCAACAAGGGTTATATCTGTTCCGTGCAAAGTCGTTATAACAGGGATCTCAATGCCCTTGGTGCGCAGAATTTGTTTGGCCATGTATGCCGCAGAGGCATGTGGTATCGCATAATGAACGTGCAGCAGGTCAAGCTTTTCAAACTGCGCTACTTCCACCATCTTACTGGCCAATGCCAGTTCGTAGGGTGGGTATTGAAACAGCGGATATGACTGCACATCAACCTCGTGATAAAAAAGGTTTTCATTGAAGAAATCAAGCCTTGTTGGCTGTGAATAGGTAATGAAATGAATTCGATGTCCTTCTTTTGCAAGGGCCTTTCCAAGCTCGGTGGCTACCACTCCGCTACCACCAAAAGTGGGATAACACACTATTCCAATATTCATAGATTTAGTTTACTATTCACCAGAACTAAACTGCCATCCAAGAGACTGGTAGATTACATCCTGAATTCTTGTTCGTATATTCGACTCGACTAATTTGTAATTATCGGCATCAGGGTGCACCCTATTGGAAAGGAAAATGTAAATCAATTCCATTTCAGGGTCAATCCAAACTGCTGTACCTGTAAACCCGGTATGGCCATAAGTAGTTTCAGAACTCCAAAAAGAAGTATTGTTTCTCGTAAACGTTAGGTCCTTCATGTCCCACCCAAGGGCTCTGGGCGATTCGGGAGAAAGGCGCTTCGTAAATAGGTCAACGACCTTACTATCAAATATTTGTTTTCCACCATATTGACCTCTTTGCAAGTTCATTTGCAACAAAACTGCGAGAGAGTTGGCGTTGCCAAATAGCCCGGCATGACCAGCAACTCCACCCATGATTGCGGCATTTTCATCGTGTACAGTACCCCATACCATGTCCTTTCTGAAAGCATAATCCAATTCAGTTGGGGCTATTGAATTGTAAGGGTAGCTACAAAGGGGCTGAAAACATAGTCTTTCCATACCCAGCGGTTTGTAAACCTCGCGCCCCACAAATTCGTCGAGTGAGGTATGTGCTACTTCTTCAACCAATTGCTGTAAAATCATAAAACCCAGGTCGCTGTACTTGTATGTGTACCCTGAATCTCCTGGCGCTAGTGTCATAAGATCGGTATCCAATGTCCAGCGCCAAACCGAGTCCTTCATTGCTGGTGTAGAATACATGCCAGGTAAAATTTCCATCGAAAACTCTTCGCCAAACGACGCATTGAAAAACATAGGATCTAAAATCTTTTTCCGCCTATTCTGATACGTTTGCTGCCAAAACGGTATATATGGCTTTAAGCCAGCTTGATGTAGTAGCACGTTTTTCACAGTCAGGTGCTCTTTGTTCGTGCCATGGGTTGCCGGCAAATATTCCCCAAGCTGTTTGTCGATATTTATCTTACCCTGGTCTACCAGCAACATCAGTGCCTGCAACGTCGCCGACACCTTTGTCAACGAAGCAAGATCATAGAGCGTAGAATTGGTCACAGGCATCAAGCTGTCATAGCTGAGATAGCCAAATGACTTTTCGTACAATACCATGCCTTTTTGGGCAACAAGGATTTGACACCCTGGGGTGGCCATTTGAGTGATGGATCGAATGGCAATGCTGTCAATTTCTTCGAGTCCTTTGATGTTACGCATCCAGGGCTCAGCGTACTTTAGCCGATCAATCGGCTTTGTTGTTGCTGACGTGTACAAATCGACGGGGCCAGTCCACCGACCACTATAGCCGTACGCACCAAAAAGCAGCTGCGGAACCAGGTGCTGGGACAAGGCCATGTTCACAGGGTGATAGCTAATATGACGAATAGCTGAAAAACGCTGAAGTTGCGTGCTAACTCCCAGCAGTACAAGAGCGATCTCTGTTTTCTCGTTTTGCAAAGCTATTAGCTGGGTAAGTAAGCTGGCCTGGTCTTCTATTGGTAGTGCATCGAACCAGCTAAGGTCAAGTGCAACTATAAAATTATCAAAATGAGCAAGTTGGCGAGCATGTGCAGTAAGACCGTCAACATCAGCGATATCGAACTCCCTCACTGTGGTGTATTTGTGCAAGTAGTCAAAAAAGTCAATTGCTGGCCCTCCAAAATAAGCAGCAGCAAAGGACCGATTGCCCAAATCAATAAACGGAATTAGCCCGTCTGCATTGGCAAGCAAAACAGAAGACTTCAACCCCAGCTCAAAAGCCAACGATTCATGCTGTAACCGAAGGTTTCGATCGATGGGTTGGTTTTGGACTAAAAGCCTTTGCAATTTCCATTGCGATATTTTCTCGACCACGGCTTTCTGCCTTGAATATTTAATTTTAGCGGTTTCAAATTCAAAAAACTCCGAATAAGCATCCTTCAGGCTCAACAACAAAAAGTCTGAAATAGGGCTTTTCAGGTCTTTCGTTTTCAGTTTACCATCTGGTAGTCGTGAGAAAAAAAGCGGTTGAAAGCCGAGCTCTTTTTTCAGGTACCTAGATGCATCATATTCGTTTTCCAGCAGCGATGAATTATCTTTGACCGCTGTCAAGTCTATGCCTTTAACCGATAGGCTTTTGAAATGCTCCAGCATTTCGTTCATTGGTATGCCATTGTCATCATTCAGGTGGTCGCTCACGGTGGCTATCACGTCTATTCCAGCTTTGGAAAGTTGAGTGAAATACCTGGCGCCTACTTCCTTCACAAATTGCGGACTTGCCCCAAATCCAGTACCAAATGAAAATTTTAAAGGGTCCGTAAAGACAAAATCAATTCCAGCGGACCTCATATGAAGAGCATCTGCTTTGGCTGCCTCGTTCACAAGGACGGTATCGCCAGTCGACGCCAATACCGAAAATGGGGCGAAAAGTCCCAAACGTTGCTGCGCGGCCTGATTTACGTCGGTTAGGTTCAACCCAATCAGTAATTTGGTTTCTTTGGATGCTTGTAATTGCTCAACAAGATGCCCAATTGCTTCGAGACTGTTAGTTCCATTAATAAGGATCCCACCAATAGCCGTGCGTGATAAAAGTGAAGAAAGTGAGTCGGTATTTTCAACACTTTCTACCCCTACCATCCACCGTTGAGTGATCACTTTAGCCGGTTGTAGTTCATTGCCCTGAGCATTTGCTTCCCCTCCCTGCAACAAAAGAAGCAGGCAAAACGATGTCAGAAAAATGGGGTAAAGTTTTTGGAACATTGAACGCTAGCTCTGTGTTAATCGTAAAATATAACCTAACTTTGTTTTACAACGTAAGTTTTTATGCGCATTTGCACTTCCTGTAGCAAATGCGGTTCCATAATTTTAAGAACGGAAAACCTGCTTACATTATGAGAGTGCCTTCACTAATTCGTTTGCCAAGATATAAGAGTTTTGATTACGCCCCAAGACACTATGATCCAGTAAAGGAGGATATTGAGGAGCGAACCAGAAGAGTTAAACAGGAAATACAAGAAGATGCTGATTCAGAGTACTCTTCCAATATTTCCGGAGCGTTCAAAAGAAAAACTGGCAAGGCAGCTACTGGCACCAATTATTCTGCTTCGCTCATTCAGTTGATAATTGCAGTTATTTTGCTTGGTGGATTTGTAGGCTACCTTTTTTACGGAAACCAGGTTTTCTATTTTCTAATGCTTGGCATTCCAGTTTACCTTTACTTCAGATTCAGAGGTGTCTTTTTCAAAAAATAGTTTAGATGAGTGATATCATACGTCTCCTTCCTGAGTCGCTAGCCAATCAAATAGCGGCAGGAGAAGTCGTACAACGCCCAGCTTCGGCCATTAAGGAATTACTGGAAAACAGCGTTGATGCTGGTGCCACATCTATTCAACTCATTGTAAAGGAAGCAGGCAAACAACTTATCAGGGTAATTGACAATGGCGCCGGAATGTCTGAAACTGACGCCCGAATGAGCTTCGAGAGGCATGCCACTTCCAAGCTTCGAACTTCAGATGACCTTTTCCGCATCATTACCAAAGGCTTTCGTGGTGAAGCCCTCGCATCGATAGCTGCCGTTGCTCAGGTGGAGCTAAAAACAAAAAGAAAATTAGCTGAGCTAGGTACTTTTATTTGTATTGAAGGGTCTGAAGTAAAAAAACAGGAACCATGTGTGACCACAGATGGCACTACGGTTTCCGTAAAGAACCTCTTCTTCAATGTTCCCGCAAGAAGAAATTTTCTGAAAAGCAATCCCGTGGAAATGCGGCACATCATCGACGAATTTCAAAGGGTAGCATTAGCGCATCCAGAAATTGCCTTCTCCTTGCATCAAAATGATTTGCCGGTTTATCAGCTTGAAGGAGGAAAATTGTCAAGTCGAATCGTAGGGCTTTTCAATAAAAATTATAGGGAACAACTGGTCCCGGTCGACGAAAGTACAGACCAGATACGAATTCATGGCTATATTGGTAAGCCAGAGTTTAGCAAAAAGACCCGTGGCGAGCAGTTTTTCTTTATCAACAATCGCTATATCAAGAATAACTACCTGAACCACGCCATCACAAGTGCTTTCGAAGGGCTTCTTATAACAGACACCTACCCTTTCTATGTGCTCTATATTGAGATGGACCCTGGCAAAATCGATATCAACGTACACCCAACAAAAACTGAGGTTAAATTCGAAGACGAGCGACTTATTTACGGCGTCGTAAAATCATCGATTCGTCAGGCGTTGGGTGCACATAATATTGCTCCATCCCTGGACTTCAACTACGATGTGAACTTTGATGCGATTACCCGATCAAAACTCAACTTTGATGACATCCGTCAGACTAAAAGCCCCGTTCCGAGTAGCTCACCATCATTTGCTTCGCCTGTCAGCCGATCCAATGCAAAGAATTGGGAGCGACTTTATGAAGATGCCAACCTGGAAGCACAGTATAGGTTTGAGGAAATAAAAAAAGAAGCTGGGCCTGAAGCTGAGCCGGTCATTAAGACTTTTACAAGTGAGGCAACAGCCGAGGAACTAGCCACGCCACAATCAGACTCGCTTTCTGACAGCGAAGCAATTGCACCCTACCAGCTTCATAAAAAATATATCTGCAAGCAAGTGAAATCAGGGCTTTTGATTATCAATCAGGAGCACGCCCACGAACGAGTGCTGTACGAACGGTTCACGCAACACCTGGAAAAGGGGCACGCATCTTCACAGCAGTTTCTTTTCCCTCAGCAAATAAACCTTAATCCGTCCGACTATCAATTAGTATTGGAAATGGAGGAAGAAATGAAAGCACTGGGATTTGTTTTCAGTATATTCGGCCAAAATACCCTGGTGATTAACGGGATGCCTGCAGAACTATCCGGTACCAATGAAACAGAGGTTTTGGAGGGGCTGATAGAACAGTTTAAACTTTATAAATCTGAATTAAGTATAAATCGTAAAGAGAACCTGGCAAGGTCAATGGCTAAACGAACGGGACTGAAAAACGGAAAATTGCTTGACGGAGAAGAAATGCTTTCGCTGATAGATCAGCTTTTCGCTTGCAAGCAACCTAATTACACCCCGGGCGGACAGCCCACAATGCATATTTTAGGTCTCGACAGACTTGCCTCCTTCTTTAATGAATAAACGCCTATGTTCAACCTGACACCAATGGTGAAAAACCTCCTGATTGTTAATCTGGTGGTATTTTTTTTGGAGAGTATATTAAAAATGGACTTTGCGGCCACGTTTGGCCTTCGCTATATATTGGCCGATTCATTTGCCCCATACCAGTTCATAACCTACATGTTTGTGCATGGTAGCTTCATGCACCTTTTCGGCAATATGTTTGCCCTGATCATATTTGGAAACATGTTGGAGCGCTTTTGGGGGCCGAAGAAGTTTCTTTTCTTTTACATGGTGACAGGTATTGGTGCCGGTGTTTTGTATGCCGCTATCGACTATATCGAAACCTCAGCCATCTCAAATGATGCGATGGCCTACCTGGCTAATCCGGATCCGGAGTCATTTAATTTGTTCGTAGTACAGCACGCCAGCCGATATTACGAGAGCTTGCTAAGCTTCATTGATGCGTATGTAGAAACGCCAAATAACCCGGAGTACATCAGTCAGAGCAAAGTATTTGTCGAGGACCTGATGACAAGGATTGAGAATGTGCCGATGGTTGGCGCTTCAGGTGCAGTTTTTGGCATCTTGATGGCATTTGGAATGCTTTTCCCTAACACGCAACTCTTCCTTCTATTTCCGCCAATTCCGATTAAAGCGAAATATTTGGTATTTTTCTACGGCGCTTATGAATTGTATTCTGAATTAAACCGTTCTCAGGGGGACAATGTGGCTCACCTTGCTCACCTGGGCGGTATGCTCATAGCATTTATTGTGATTAAATACTGGCAAAAAAACTCCAGCAAATTCTATTAAAAACACTATGTACGGGAACGGCGGACTTTTCGACGACTTTAAAAATGCCTGGAGCAGGCCCAACAACGGACTGATTCAATTGATCATGATCAACGTGATCATTTTCATTGCCTTGATTGTTTTCAAAGTTGTGCTTGTACTTTCGGGAAACTCCGATATCTATCAAATGATCCTTCGTCAGTTTATGTTGCCAGCATCAATTGATAGCTTCATATTTAAACCCTGGACCCTGTTAACTTACTTTTTTACCCACGAAGGCTTTTTCCACATCATTTTCAATATGCTCTTTCTGTTTTGGTTCGGAAAGATCATTGTGGAGTACCTTGGGGATCAACGAGCCATCGCACTGTATGTTGTTGGAGGTATTGTAGGTGGATTATTTTACATCCTCATTTACAATCTTGTCCCTTACTTTCACGACCGGGTTGACGGTTCACTCATGCTAGGTGCCTCGGCGGGCGTATATGCGGTAGTGGTTGGTGCAGCCACTTTCATGCCCAACTACACCTTCTTCCTGATGTTCCTGGGGCCGGTCAAAATTAAATATATAGCGATCTTTTATATCCTGCTTTCATTTTCTCAAACAATCGGTGCCAACGCCGGCGGAGAACTCGCCCACCTTGGTGGTGCTTTGATGGGCTTCATATTCATCAGGCAGCTGCAAAAGGGCAACGACATTGGCACACCAGTCATTAGTGTGATGGAATGGTTCAAAGGATTGTTTAAGCCTTCTCCCAAAATAAGGGTTACTCATAAAAGTCAGAAATTTGCCGGAACAAAAAAGGCATCTTCTTCGGCTTCCAATTCACAAGCAGATCAGGACGAGATTGATGCTATCCTGGATAAAATATCGCACTCGGGCTACGAAAGCCTAAGCAAAGAAGAAAAGCAAAAACTCTTCAATGCTAGCAGAAAATAAGGTTTTATTAGCTACTTAAGGGAGTAGCAATGGTTCGAAATTAGTTTGACTTCAGGATTCGGAGGCCTTGTCCTTAATCGCAAGTTGCCCGCAAGCCGCATCAATGTCTTTCCCCCTGCTTCTGCGCACGTTTACCACCACACCTCTGTCTTCCAGGTAGGCCGAAAACTTATCCAGCGCCTCTGGGTCAGCATTCTTATAATTGGCTTCAGCAATAGGATTATACTCAATGATATTTACTTTACTTGGAACCGATTTCGTGAACTGATAAAGCTCCTCAGCATCTTTCAGTGTATCATTAAAGCTGTAGAATAAGATATATTCGAAGGTGATCTTGTTTTTTGTTTTCTGATAGAAATACTGAAGCGCTTCTCTCAATGCCTCCAGGGTATTCGACTCATTTATCGGCATAATCTGGTCTCGCTTCTGATCGTTGGCAGCATGAAGTGATAAAGCCAGGTTAAACTTTACTTCATCATCGCCTAACTTTTTGATCATTTTCGCGATCCCGGCTGTTGATACCGTTATTCGCTTTGGAGACATACCCAGACCATCAGGCGAGGTGATATATTCTATCGATTTAAGAACGTTGGCATAGTTTAGCAAGGGCTCGCCCATGCCCATGTACACAATATTGGTCAGTGGAACATTATTCTCTTCCCGCGCCTGTCTATCAATCATGACCACCTGATCATAGATTTCTGCTGGATCGAGGTTTCTTTTCCGCTCCATATAGCCTGTAGCGCAGAACTTGCAAGTAAGGGAGCAACCTACTTGAGAGGAGACGCAAGCTGTCATGCGATCATCAGCTGGGATCAGCACTCCCTCTATCATATGACCATCATGTAACCTGAAGCCAGATTTGATCGTGCCATCGGAAGAAATTTGCTTGGTGGCAGTAGTCACTGGTAAAAGGCTAAAGTTTTCCTTTAGCATTTCCCTTGTTTTCAAGGAAAGATTTGTCATTTCGTCAAAGGAAGTAGCCGACTTTTTCCAAAGCCACTCGCTCACCTGCTTCGCTCTAAAAGCTGGCTCGCCCCATGATTTAAAAACGACGACAAGGTCTTCTGCTGAAATTTTTCTTATGTCCTGCACTTCTCGGATATTAATATGCAAAAGTAACGACTTAAAAACTGAGATGACCTATCACCCGGAATCAAATTTGGAATGGCAAAAAATTGCTGATTTCAAATCAAAAAAACTGCGCAAAAAAACAGCTGCCTTACAAGGCATAGCTATATTTGAAGACATTTGAACTACGCAACATTCATTGAGCTCACATGAGGTTTAATTTCCGTATCTGCCTGCTTTTCATGGGAGGATATCTGCACTTTGGCGCCAGCATTGCTCAAACTCCTAAAATTGACAGTCTGCTGGCCATTTCAACGAAGCAAACCTCTAAAGCAGACCTTGCTGCAGTTTTCGAACAAGTTTCAAAGGAATTCCAGTCAGTAAATGTAGATCAGGCCAAAGAATACGCTCAAAAGTCGTTGGAAAACGCTCGACAAAGTGACAATGTCGATCAACTGGTCAGGTCATTTTCCAGCTTAATTTATACCTTACTTGAAACGAGGAAGCTTGACAGTGCACGGGCTTATATCGAAGAAGCCAGTGAGCTAATCGAAAAAATCGACGACCCAAGGACGTTAGCTGCCTTCTACAATCACTACGGCACCTATTACTTTTACAGAGCTGAGCTCGACAATGCGTTGAGCATGTATTACAAATCCATCGAATACGACGAAATCATCGGCGATCCAGCACTAAAAATGAGGTCATATGGCAACCTGGGTATCATGCTTAACAATGCGGGGCGAAAATCGGATGCAATAAATGCCTACAATACGGCATTGAAAATGGCTCAGGAGCTGAATGATGAAGGTGCCAAAATGCGGCTTTTGGTGAATTTAGCTTCCTTGTACTCCTACTCCAAACCACCATTTCTCCAGTTAGATACAGCTACTATTTTGGCAAACGAAGCGCTTCAAATTGCTAAAAGTCTACAGTTTGAATTTGGAATAGCCCGCATCAATGCGCTTTTGGCAAGCATCCTGATCCGAAATGACCAGCCCCAACAAGGTCTTGAAGCCGCGATGAATGCCGGCAATTACTTTCGTTCAGCCAACATGCTCGCTGACTATTGGCTCGCCCTTTTAAATGAAGGCTTTGCATATGAAGCAATGGGTCAGCCAGACAAGGCTATTCAAATTGCAAAATTGCTGCTAGAAGAAACAGCGTTTAGCCTTCATTATGAATGTGATCGACTGCTCTACCTGGCCTACAAAAAGAAAAAGCTGTCGACGCTTGCACTTGAACATCTAGAAAAATACAAACATACCGCCGACAGTCTTTCGGCACTCGAAAAAGACAAGGACCTGGCTGAACTGCAAACAAAATATGAAGCAGGAAAAAAGGAAGCCGAGATCGCTCAGCTCAACCAGGAATCAGAGATTCATCGGCTGGAACTTGCTCAGCAAAAAGCATTGACCTTGGGTACCATTGTAGCTCTGCTGCTCGTGATCGGATTCGGCTGGATATACTACGTCCAAAGCAAGGTCAAACAACAAAGAGCACTCAGCCAAATGGAGCAAAAAGCTCTTCGAAGCCAAATGAATCCACATTTTATCTTCAATGCACTGGGTGCCATTCAAAACTACATGCTTCAAAACAAACCCCTTGAAGCAGGTAGCTATATGAGTCGTTTCGCCAGACTCATGCGTCAGATTCTGGAGAATTCAAGGGAGGACTACATAAGCCTTGACAACGAAATTAGTACGCTTGAAAATTACCTTCAATTGCAATCACTCCGTTTCGACAACAAATTCAAATACGAAATCAAAGTTGACCCACTGATCGACCAGGAAGTATTAAAAATTCCGCCCATGCTCGCCCAACCTTTCATTGAAAACGCCCTGGAACATGGACTTTCTTCAATTGATAAAGAAGGGCTAATAAAAATCTCTTTTAGTCTGGAAAATGACCGTATCTTACTTACAGTAACAGACAATGGCAAAGGCATAGCAAACACTGTTAAATTGAATCCAAAACACAAATCACTTGCGACAACGATCATCCAGGAACGTATTGCTGTCATCAACAAAATATTAAAGCGTAAAATTATTATCCACATAGAAAACCTGACCAGTGCAGATGAGTTTGGTACTGGGACAAAAGTTTCATTATTATTACCCTACAAATAGATTTAGCTCAACTAACGGAAACCAGCTTTTGAAGGCAATTATTGTTGATGATGAGGCTCCTTTAAGGGCCGTGCTAAAGTCCCTGATTAGGGTTTACCACAAGGATATTGAAATTGTAGCTGAGGCGGGTTCCGTAGAAAGTGGTTTTGAAGTCATCAACACCCATCAACCGGACCTTGTTTTCCTGGATGTGGAAATCATCAATGGGACCGGTTTTGATTTACTCGCTAAATTCCCCGTGATCGACTTTAAGATCATTTTTGTAACCGCGCACAATGCTTATGCTATCCGGGCCTTTAAATACAGTGCTGTGGATTATCTACTCAAGCCCGTTGATTCATTTGAATTGGATCAGGCAATTCAGAAAGTCAAAGACTCATTTAAAACAGATGAAAGTAACATCTCCCTAAAAGCCCTTTTAGACAATATTAAAAGAGAAAGCGGTCCAAAGCGTGTGCTATTGAAAGACCACGAAAGTATTCATTTAATTGAAACAGACGAGATCATCCGCTGCGAAGCAGAGGGAAATTACACAAGATTTTACTTGAAAAATGGCAAGCATTTACTGATTTCTAAGACCTTGAAGGACTTCGACAACTTACTGTCCACAGATCAGTTTTTTCGCGCACACCAATCACATCTGATCAATCTTGGGTTCTTTTTACGTTTCGACAAAGCCAACGGTGGAACGATCGTTCTTAAGGACGGAAGTACACTTCCAGTAGCCACAAGAAAAAAGGATCAACTCATAGAGAGATTGGAGGCATACACAAAATAGCGAATACTAATCCATAAAGTACTTCTGCTAAAACTTGACTAACAAATAAAAATTTCGGTATTTCAACTCCCCGTGTTTTTTGAACTTTAGCATTAGAGAATAATAAAATACCTAGAAATGGGTATTTCCATCTACACTTATGATGGATAACTTTAATTTTTGGCTGCTAGCTAAATAAGCTGTTAAACCATTTTTAACTATTTAATATATGAGAAGTTTTGTTTCACGCTTAAGGCGTCTACGAAGCACCCATTTAATATTTCTATTATGTGGGTTGTGGGTCCATGATGCGTCCGCACAGGATGATGGACTTAGTGCCTTTAGTCCCTTTCGTATTGGGGCGAAGGTAGGTGCGAACCTAAACCAATTCAGCCAGACAGGCATGACACTTGATGTAAATGGTGGCGCTGTTGCCAACTATCAGGTGGGCGAAATGATTGCCATCCGTGGTGAATTGTTGTACATGGGTGTTGGTGGTGGGTTGGAAAACAGGACCGTTGATTATTCTGAAATCGAGGGGAATGTGTCTTCCATCACTTTTATGAACAGATCTGTATCGATTAAAAATGCGGAACTTCCAGTAATGGCAGTGATCAGCATTCCAACATCGGGAAGTTCTGTTTCTCCAAAAATCCTAATCGGGGCAAGTTATGGCTATTCTGTAGCTTCTTTCGAGTCAAGGGATAATTATTACAATTTTTCGGACGGCACTATTGGTATCCATTCCAATTCGCGCGAAAACATCACCAGCAGTATGCAGAGCCATCAGTTTGCTGGCCATGCTGGATTCGCTCTGGAATATGACCTCGGCAACGGGAAGTCATTTTACCAGGAGATTCGCTATCGTCACGGATTAGACAACATTAACATCTATTCAGGGTACCCTGGCACTGGTGGAAGATTGATTCCATCTACGCTCAGTATCAACTTTGGATACTTTTTTTAAGACTTAAAAAACAAACCTTCATAAAATCATGAAAACAATTAGACACAATTTTCTATTCGCAATAATGGCGTTGGGCGTTTTCGTTTTCACGTCGTGCGAAGACGAATTTACTGAGGAAGACTTCCTCGACAAACAAGCTGAACTAGCTGCCGCCAAGCAGTCTTTCGATCTGGAAAAACTAATTCTTGAATATCAACTCATCAGAGGCAACGACTCTGCGAGCATGGTGTTCAATCAGCAATTAGAAGCATACCTTGCAGAGTTGCAGGATGCTCAGGAAACAGAAAATATCGAAGCGCTGCGTCAAGCTGGTCTTATCGTTTCTTATACACTCACTGTTGAAAATCAGGGAGGTGTTCCTATTGATAGCGTGGCAGTTTCCGTTGGCGGCAACAACCCTGTTGCGAGACGCGACCTTTCAACAAGTGGTGGTGAATTGGTGATCAATGACCTACCTGTTGGTGTAAGCCCAATAAGGATGACCGCGACGGGTTATATCGGAGTGGCTTTCACAGTCGATTTTGGAGATATGAACAATGGCGGCGAATTTCAGGTCGTTGGCGATAGGATCTATCCCTTAGGAAGAAACGAAGCAGATAGAATCACGATGATTTCATCAGCTGGTTCAACAATGGGGACAGTTTCCGGGACCGCAACTATCGAAACGGACGTCACCAACTTAACACCAGAAATTCCTCAAAACGTAACCGTTACTGCTTACCTCGATGGTGCAGTTGCAGATCCCTTCATTGGAGCCGCCACATCAAATTCAGGATCAGTTATTAGCGACTTCCGTTTTATTGGCGAAGGAATTGGCTCAGCTGTAGTTGACAATACCACCGGGGCATGGAGCATGATGCTCCCAGCTACTGAAGGCGGTATAAGCTATACCCTGCAAATACCGATGGTAATGGCTGATCAAACAATTGTGATCGATGAAAGAGATGGTGTAGACATTGCTCCGGAATTGGCTACCGTACCAACTATGTTTGGACCTAGTGGCACTGCAGGCACTTATGACGCAGTTAGCTCTGTACCTGGAGCTAAAGCTGTGTTTACTGCCGCACCTGCTCAAGGAACAGGTTTTGGCCTTACGTTCACCTTGTTTACGAGAGCGCTTAGCACAGGAACATCAACCTCTCTGGAGACTGAACAATTTACAATAGGGAATGATGTCTACAGACTTACCAGCAGAGGATCAGGTCTTTCGACTTCGCCAACTGGTACAGCAGCAAATGGAATTGCAACCGGAGGAACAAATGCCACGTTCACCACTGCTATTGCTGGTAGAGTTACAGGTCTGGCGATAGCCACAGCAGGAACTGGCTATGTTGTAAATGACGTTTTAACTGTTACAGTTTTTCCACGTGATGTTAACGGTAACAACACTGCTACTGACATCGACAATGATGGAAACCCTTTCGGCGCTGCTGACCCCAATGATATTGCTAACCTTCAATTTACTGTAACTGTTGCGTCTGTTGATGGAGCAGGTGCTATCACTGGCATTACTTTGCCTACAACAGGCCTTGGATTTGGTGCTGATGCTTATTTTGGAAACAGTGTCACACAATATGTTGTGACTGCCGTAACAGGTGGCTCAGGTGCAACAGCTGATTTTTCAGTTTCTTCTGTAAGTGCGAGAGTTTCAGCTGTTACAGTAGCCACTGGTGGCACCCTATACAACAACAGTGCGCTTCCAACGATCACCTTCACTGGTGGAAATGGATTGGGTGGCACTCCCACACTTCCTACACTTTCACTTATCGGAATGGCTTATGAGTATGCAATTACTCCTAGCGGTGGAACTGGCTATGCTGTTCTTCCGGCAATGTCATATACCCAGGTAACAACTTTTGGTGGTGCAGTTACAACAACAGGTAACGTCGATATTTATGATGGTACCTCTGTCGATGCCGACGAGCCACTGATATCGGAGTTTACATTAGCCGGGGGGGTTCCGGTGCTTGAAAATGGAACACTCTTGACTTACCGGACCTTGAACTTTACGTTTGCGGCTCCCACAGCCATCATCACCCCAGACCCTGTCACTTTGCCTGTCGCTAGCCTGACAATTACTGCTGACGGCGAAATAACTGGATTGTCGGCATCCAATGTTGGTAGTGGGTTCGGCAGCGAGTTTGGCGTAACCATTGAGCCATGTCCTCCAACAGGCCCGGGCAGTGGAGCTGCAATCAGCTTGGCCAATAACTTCAGCAAGGGAACTAACATGGAATCAGTTTGGTCTGGAGGTTCTTCGGTAGTGACTCGTGGCTCTGGCTACCTTGTTAACGCTAACCAGATTCCAGGTTTAGCCTTTGGTATCATTGCTTACAGCGGACCTTCCAGCGTAAACGTCGTAAGTGGAGGAACCTACAAGTTCCAAATCATATATGGTACAGGTAATCGTACCCAAGACGTTGACTAACAAAGCTTCTTAACTTTCAATTTGAAAACCCTGGCAGTTGCTGGGGTTTTCTTTTTGTCTTTACTGGAATGAGTGGGATGAAAGGATGGCAGGATTGCTTCCTCTCAGCTGCCCTTTTAAAGATTACTAAGGTCGAATGACAGCCTCCCTCAAGCCGCAAATCATTCACTATCTACCTTGTAAGTCATTCTCTTCACGCTCATGCCAAGTTGAGCTTGCTCTTAAATAGGAAAAGCATATCTTGAAGCTGTAATTCACCTTATGCAGCTGCTAACCACACTTTCAGATAAAATTGATGCCCTCAATGAATGGGCAGGCCGCGGTATTGCCTGGCTCAGCGGCCTAATGGTGGCGCTATTTTGTGTGGATGTGGCAATGCGTTATATATTCAACATTAGCTTTGCCTCCATATTTGAATTGGAATGGCATCTGTTCGCTGCAGTGTTTTTAATTGGTGCTGGCTACACACTCAAGCATGACAAACATGTACGAGTTGACGTCTTCTACGGAGAAATGTCACCTAAAAAACAAGCTTTTATCAATTTAACAGGCGTACTCATTTTCCTTTTGCCTGTATGCTTCGTCATTATTAAAACATCTCTCCTTTTTGTATACAATGCCTGGATCATCAATGAAGGGTCCGGCGATCCTGGTGGGCTTCCGGGTCGTTATGTGATCAAAGCGTTTATTCCCCTTGGATTTTTTCTTTTAGGTCTTCAGGGAATTTCACTGGCCATCAAATCATTGGCTATTTTAATCAACCCAAATAATACAGCTGCCGATGAATGAGATTTGGGCTTTAATTCTTTTCGGGCTGATCTTTGTCTTCATTCTGGCCGGTTTTCCGGTAGCTTTCACGCTAGGTGGAATATCAGTACTGTTTGGGCTCATATTCTTTGACGCCGATTTCTTCTACCTGGTAGCGCTGAGGATTTATGGCACCATGAACAACTTCGTGCTCATTGCCGTGCCTCTATTCGTTTTTATGGGCATCATGCTGGAAAAATCGGGATTGGCAGAAAGCCTTCTTGAAACCATGGCGCTCATCTTCGGTAAATTCAAAGGAGGGCTGGCCATCGCCGTTGTGTTGGTCGGAGCCATGCTAGCGGCATCCACTGGCATTGTAGGGGCGACAGTGATCACCATGGGGCTCATCAGCTTGCCCACCATGCTCAAGCGTGGATTCAGTCCCGAACTGGCTACAGGCACCATAGCGTCAGCTGGTACCCTCGGCCAAATCATACCGCCATCGGTAGTTCTCGTGCTGCTGGGCAGTGTGCTCAATGTGTCTGTCGGCGACCTTTTTACCGCCGCCGTGGTTCCGGGGGTGGCGCTGGTCGTTTGCTACCTGGTATATATTGGGGTTTATGCCTCTTTCAATCCTGGAAAAGCACCCGGCATGCCGGCAGAAGAAATTGCCGCCTTTAGGAAGTTGGGAATAACGGGTCAGGTGATCAAAGCTTTTGTGCTGCCGCTACTGCTGATAGTAACAGTACTAGGCTCAATATTCGCCGGTATTGCTTCACCAACAGAAGCTGCCGCTGTTGGAGCCTTTGGCGCTACAATCTTGACGATTTTATCCGGCAAGTTCAATCTGGATGTACTGAAAGGGGTGATGCGAGAAACTACCCATTTGACAACGATGGTGTTCACCATTCTGATTGGTGCCACTGCCTTTTCGCTGGTATTCAGGGCTTTGGGCGGCGACCGTTTTCTCATTGAGTTAATTGAAAACTCTGACCTGTCCGTCAACGCATTTTTATTCGTTGTGATGCTGGCAGTCTTTGTAGCTGGCTTTTTTATCGATTTTATCGAAATCATTTTTATCATTGTACCGGTTGTCGCACCGGTATTTTCTACACTGGGTGTAGACCTGGTGTGGGTGGGCATTCTGCTGGCACTTAACCTGCAAACCTCATTTTTAACGCCACCCTTTGGGTTTTCACTGTTCTACCTCAAAGGTGTAGCGCCAAACCACATCACCACGGGCCAACTCTATAGGGGCATCGTGCCGTTTGTACTCATTCAGCTTACCTTCCTGATTCTGGTGATTATTTTCCCTGAAATTGTCACTTTTCTGCCCGACCTGCTCAAGAAATAGGGCTTATTTACCTAAAACGTCGTTGTAGAAAGCTTTCTCGCTAATGTCGGACCAGGGCTTTACCTGATCTCTAAAAGCCACAAAACTGTCGTACACCTTCTTAATTGTGGCATCACTTTGGGCCATGTCGCCCAGCATGGTATCGCTGATTTTTTTGAATTCACTTAGCACCGCATCTGGAAGACGCCTAAGGTCAGTGCCTTCTTCCTCCAAAAGCTTTTTCAGGTAAAGGCTGTTCTTGGCGTCAAACTCAGCCAGCATCCATTCATTGAGCTTGGAGGCTCCTGCGCGCACAATCTCCTGAAGATCGGTGGGAAGCGCCTCAAATTTATCTTTATTGACCATTTGCTCAAGAACAGAGCCTGGCTCGTGCCATCCCGGATAATAATAGTACTTAGCCACTCGATGAAAGCCCATGATATAATCGTGGTAAGGCCCAATCCATTCAGAAGCGTCAATAACGCCTCGCTCGAGGTTCGTATAGATTTCTCCACCGGCCACAGTGACCGCTGTACCCCCAGCTTCTGAGAGTACCTTACCACCAAGCCCTGGGATTCTCATCTTCAAGCCTTTGAAATCATCTATGGTGTTGAGCTCTCTGTTGAACCACCCCGCCATTTGCACGCCGGTGTTACCCGCTATCATGGGAATAAGCCTGAACGGCTCATACAACTCTTCCCAAAGTTTGATGGCCCCACTACTGATGATCCAGGAGTTCATTAATTGCGCATTCATTCCAAATGGAACGGCAGCAAAAAACTGTGCTGCAGGCACCTTTCCAGCCCAGTAATAGGAGGCTCCATGGCCAATTTCGACAGCACCACTGCTTACCGCATCAAATACTTCGAGTGCAGGAACCAACTCTCCTCCTCCATATACCTTTATCTTTAATCTACCGCCGCTCATGGTCTCCACCCATTTCGACATCATCAAACACCCCTCGCCTACTACTGGAAAGTTAGGAGGCCAGGTAGTAACCATTTTCCACTCAAAAGATCTGTTGAAATTAATGTAAGGAGTATCAACGCTCTTTTTTTCTTCACTACAAGAAGTAAGTAACCCGGCCGTGCCAGTCGCAAGGCCAATTCCTCCTTTAACCAAGAACTTTCTTCTATTGATTGCCATTTTTTTGTGATTTAGAAAGCTCTTCTAACTTCTCTGTAAGCGTATCAAGCTTCTTCTCAACCTCCACAAGTTTGTCGTGCACACGGGTAACGTTGACTTGGATGTCTTCATCCTCAATGAAGTAATCCGTAATGGTTGCAATCATTGTGGCCCCAATTATCATCCCAACGAAAATAAGCACGACAGAAAGCACTTTTCCTTCAGGGGTAACTGGTGGTATGTCCTGCAAAAACCCAACAGTCATAGTGGTAATGGTAGTCCACCAAAGGGAATCCGTGAATGTTGAAATATGAGGATTAGCTTCTTTTTCAGCATGATAGAAACTGACAGTAAAAAGTAATACAACCACCACATTGAGTACCACCAGGTTCCGGAAGGTGCTGAATGAATTGGTTTTACTAAAAAACTGAAAAACATATTTGGCTGAGCGTAATACCCTTAGTAGTTTAAATATCTTAAAAATACGGGCTGCTCTGAGTGCCCCCACAGTTGGGATAGACGCAACCAGATCGATCCAATTATTGAAGAAAAATTTTCTCTTGTTCTCAGCCTTTGCAAGACCACTGAAGAAATCATACAAGAAAACAAGGCAGATACCAAAATCCACATAATTGACTATCTCATCAACAAGTGGTGAGTATTCAGTCACTGAGCTTACATATAACTCCACCACCACATACAATGACAGCCAAAGCAGGACTTTATCGAATGTCGTGACTTTCCTTGTTTCTAAATTATCTGCTTCTTCCATTTACTATCGGTATTCGAACCTGAAATTAAGAAATAAAGCATTGAATTCGTATTACATTTTGATGAAGCTTTACCGTGTCAAATTGTCTTGAAAAACACCTTTAAGTCCGTGGATTGTGTCATTTTGTCCTAAATTAAGCGATAAAAAGCAATGGATTAATATTTGACCAAAGGAGCATGTAATAAATAAAAAGGAGATGAACTTTAACAACTATACCATCAAATCACAGGAGGCCATTCAAAAGGCAGCCGAGGTAGCACAAAGTTATGGACAACAAGCAATTGAGCCGGTTCATATACTAAAGGCGATCATGTCTACTGATGAAAACGTGATGCCTTTTCTCCTGAAAAAATCAGGCATCAATAAGCAAGTACTTGATGAGCAAATAGAAGAACTGATTGGTTCCTACCCAAAGGTTTCAGGATCTCAACCCTATCTTTCCAATGAGTCTGCAGCAATACTACAGAAGGCAACTGGCTATTTGAAGGACTTTGGCGACGAGTTCGTAGCCATTGAGCACATAGTTCTTGGGCTTGTAACTGGCAGAGATAAAATCGCTACGACTATGAAGTCGGCCGGATTTGCAGAAAAAGATTTGAAGCTTGCCATTAAGGAACTAAGGGGGGGCAACGTGGTAACAGACCAAAACGCAGAATCAAAGTACAAATCGTTGGAAAAGTACTCTAAGAACCTTAACGAGATGGCCAAGCAAGGTAAAATTGACCCTGTTATTGGCCGCGATGAGGAGATAAGAAGGGTGCTACAAATCCTTTCGAGGCGAACCAAGAATAATCCGATACTATTGGGCGAACCAGGAGTGGGTAAAACCGCTATTGTTGAAGGTATGGCCCAAAGAATAGTAGATGGCGATGTGCCAGAAAACCTGAAAGAAAAGATTCTTATATCGCTGGATATGGGCTTGCTGGTGGCTGGTGCAAAATACAAAGGGGAATTTGAAGAACGCCTGAAAGCAGTGATCAAAGAGGTGACCGACAGTGACGGTCAGATCATTTTGTTCATTGACGAAATTCATACGCTCGTTGGCGCAGGGGGCGGAGGCGAAGGAGCCATGGATGCCGCCAACCTTTTAAAACCTGCTTTGGCAAGAGGAGAGCTGCATGCTATTGGAGCCACTACCCTGAAGGAGTATCAAAAATACATGGAGAAAGACAAAGCACTTGAAAGAAGATTTCAGGCAGTCATTGTAGATGAACCATCAGTAGCTGACGCTATCTCCATTTTAAGAGGTATCAAGGACAAATACGAAGTACACCATGGTGTACGAATAAAAGACGACGCTGTGATTGCGGCTGTAGAGCTTTCTACCCGCTATATTTCCGATCGGTTTTTGCCCGACAAGGCAATAGACTTAATGGATGAGGCAGCCTCAAAGCTACGTATCGAAATTGACTCGCTCCCAGAGGAGCTTGACGAGTTGAACAGAAAAATAATGCAACTCGAAATTGAGCGTGAGGCGATCAGAAGAGAAAAGGATAGGGACAAAGAAAAAGAACTTTCAAGAACTATCGCCGATCTGAGCGAACAAAGAGATGCCCTTAAAGCAAAGTGGCAGCACGAAAAGTCTGTCATCCAGGGGATACAGCACGAGAAAGAAGCTACAGAAAAGTACAAGCTAGAAGCAGAACAAGCCGAACGAAGTGGCGACTATGGAAGAGTGGCCGAAATTCGTTACGGTAAAATCGTGGAAAGTGAAGAAAAGCTCAAGAAATTCCAGGAGCAACTACGAGAGCTGCAGGGTGGCAACTCCCTTTTGAAGGAAGAGGTGGATGCAGAAGATATTGCCGAAGTAGTGGCAAAATGGACTGGCATACCAGTGAGCAAAATGCTACAGAGCGATCGTGAAAAGCTATTGCACCTTGAAGAAGAACTGGGCAAGCGAGTCGCGGGCCAATCTGAAGCCATAGAAGCGGTAGCGGATGCCGTAAGGAGAAGCAGGGCTGGTCTTCAAGACCCAAAGCGACCTATAGGCTCTTTTATCTTTCTTGGCACTACTGGCGTGGGAAAAACAGAACTAGCCAAAGCGCTGGCAGAGTACTTATTTAACGACGACAACGCCATGGTAAGAATTGACATGAGCGAGTACCAGGAAAGGCATGCTGTGAGCAGGTTGATTGGTGCACCTCCAGGGTATGTGGGCTACGATGAAGGCGGTCAACTCACTGAAGCCGTCAGGAGGAAGCCTTATTCAGTCATCCTTTTGGATGAAATAGAAAAGGCACATCCCGATGTTTTCAATATTCTCCTTCAAGTGTTAGATGATGGACGATTGACTGATAACAAAGGTCGGGTGGCTAACTTCAAAAACACCATTGTTATCATGACCACCAACATAGGATCCGGAATCATTCAGGATGGTTTTGAAAAAATGGAGGAGTGGAACAGAGAGGAAGTCCTTGCTGAAGTTAAAAAGAACGTGTTTGACCTACTGAAAAAATCGGTAAGGCCAGAATTCCTGAACAGAATAGACGAAACCATTTTGTTCCAGCCTTTGAGTAGCAAAGACATTAGAAAGATTGTAGAAATCCAGTTCAAGTTGATTCAGAAGCGACTGGAAGAGAACAACATCAAACTGGAAGCTTCTTCCGAGGTGCTCGACTACCTTGGTGAAATGGGATTTGATCCGCAGTTTGGGGCCAGACCATTAAAACGAGTCATGCAGCGAATGATTCTCAATGAGCTTTCGAAGCAAATCCTCGCGGGCAAGGTGCAAAAAGATGCTGTAATTGGCGTCTCGTTAGGTGACAACAAGGAGGTGGAGTTTATTAACCTTGATGAGGTGAAAATCTAAAGAAAAAGGCTGTCTCAAATATCTTTTATGAGACAGCCTCTTTTTACCTAATCAAATGATCTTGCAGCCGGCTATTTTTTCTTCTTAGCGAAGTCCAAAACTATTGGTGTAGCAATGAACAATGAAGAATAGGTACCAATCAAAATACCTACAAGAAGTGTAAAAGAGAAGCCTTTAAGGACTGCGCCTCCAAAAAGGAACAAGATTAACACTACGAATAAAGTAGTGGCCGATGTTATAGTTGTTCTGCTTATGGTCTCATTCAAGGCCATGTTAAATACAGAAGCATTGTCACTGGATGGTCTTAGGTTCATATTTTCCCTTACCCTGTCAAAGACTACCACCGTATCATTGATTGAGTAACCAATCAGTGTAAGCATGGCTGCTATGAAAACCTGATCTACTTCAAAAGAAATTCCAAGCAAGTTGGCTATTGCTAAAGCCGCCAGCACGAAAAGCACATCGTGAAATAACGCTACCAGAGCGCCTAAACCAAACTGCCATTTACGGAACCTAATCAAGATGTAAAGGAAGATCGTTATCAGGGCAAAGACAACCGACTCGCTGGAAGATGCTTTGATGTCATCAGCAATGGTAGCCCCTACTTTCGAAGAACTCGAAATAGTAAAGTGTGTATCGTCGACTTTGCTGTCATCCTCAGCATATTGAAGACCGGTTATATTACCTATTCCCCCAATCAAAGCTTCTCTTACTTTCAAATCAGCCTCATCAGATTCGTCATTGATTAGGTAGCTGGTTGTAATCTTCAATACATTGTCGCCACCATACCATTTTGCTTCAGTACTCTGTCCGTCAAAAGAATCTGATAATTTTACCTTTATCTCGGAAGGAGCTTGAGGAGAAGCAAATGATACGATATAAGAACGGCCTCCTGTGAAGTCAACACCCATGCTTAGGCCTCCTGTGATAGCAAATGCAATGATACCAAGGCCGATAAATGAGCCTGAGAAAATATAGGCAAGCCTTCTCTTTCCTATAAAATCAATTTTGGTGTTTTGCATGAAATTCTTCGACAAGAATGATTCGAAGCTTATCTTACTCTCATCCCCTTTCTTAGACCACCACTCTACAATCACCCTGGTGATAAATACAGCTGAGAAAAACGAACAAACTATACCGATCATCAGCGTTATCGCAAAACCTTTTACTGGCCCTTGCCCCAATGTGTAAAGTATTAAGCCTGTAAGGAAAGTAGTAGCGTTGGAGTCAATAATCGAGCTGTACGCTTTCTCATAACCTCCTGAAATAGCCTGTTTGATAGAAGCTCCGTTTCTGAGCTCTTCCCGAATTCTTTCGAAAATAAGTACGTTAGCATCGATCGCCATACCAATTGTAAGCACGATACCTGCAATTCCTGGCAATGTAAGCGATGCACTAAGCTGCGCTAAAATGCCAAGGATAAAGAATACGTTGAAGGCCAAAGCAAGGTTGGCGATAAGGCCACCCTTGGCATAATATGCTACCATGAAAACTACTACGATAGCCAAACCTGCCACAATTGAAATGATGCCCTGCTGCTGCGCTTCTTTACCAAGCGTAGGTCCGATTACCACGTCTTCTACAATGGTAGTTGGGGCAGGCAGTGTACCTGCTTTCAAAACGTTGGCCAAATCCTTAGCCTCTTCAAGGGTGAAAGTACCAGTGATAGATGAGCTACCATTAGGAATCTCGCCCTGTACCATTGGCGCAGAGTAAACGTAGTTGTCAAGCACGATAGCAATCCGACGATTGATATTTTCACTCGTCAGTTTTCTCCAGGCTTTGGCTCCAGTAGCATTCATTTGCATCGTGACAGCTGGGCGAGCACTCTGATCAAGGTCTTGACGAGCATCAGTAATTACCTCGCCTGTAAGTGGCGCTCTACCTCCTCTGGTAGTTTTTACTGCATAAAGCTCCAACAATTCCTCGCTGGAAAGCTCATCAAGCTTGGCTGCCTTTACTGCCCAAACAAACTTCATTGTGGACGGAATCATGGACTGCACGTCTCTACGCTCAAGAATTCTGTTGATTTTAGATGTGTCCTTTACATCATACATCAAACCGTATCCACCTTTCATTAAGCTGAAAAGCGCAGATTGATTGTTGCCAAGTCCTGAAATGTCTGAAGTGTCCGACTCAAGTTGTGACGCCAAATCAGTACCATCAGCTATAGTTGAGTCTGATAGCAATCCAGAAAGGTCATCTGACGTAGCAGTTGTTGCATCCGCTGAAGAATCATCCGCATACACTGTAACCTCTGCGCTTTTGGATTTCTCATCATCAACCACCAACTGGTTGATAGCGGACAAAGTGCTGAAAATATCGTTAACTTCATTTACTTCCCAGAATTCTAGCTGGGCCACACCCTGCAAAAGCTTACGAACCCTCTCAGGGTTGTCTACACCTGGAAGCTCTATCTGAATACGACCTGTGCCAGGAAGTCTTTGAATATTCGGTTGCGAAGTACCGAATCGGTCGATACGGGTACGAAGGATTTGAAAAGAGCGGTCAATCGCATTTTCCACCTCAGTGTTGATGATCTCCAAAACTTCCTCATCAGTGCTTTGCAGGCTGATACGCCCTCTATTCGCTGCATTAGCAAAAATATAGCTTAGTTTTTGACCAGGAGCATTTTGCTGATAGGCTGCATAAAATTCCGGAACAAAACTAGCCTGCGATGTTAAAGTGATTTGACGAGCCTCACTAAGTGACTTTATGAATGCTGGGTCTTTGCTTTCGCCACTCAGCCCTTTAACAATTTCGATCGGCGACACTTCTAGCGTAACATGCATTCCGCCCTGAAGGTCGAGGCCAAGATTGAGCTCGGTCTCCTTGATCTCTTTATAAGTAAATTCGACGCCAAGGAAGTTGTAGACTGGCTCATTCCAAACCGAATCCAGGTACTGTTGCTTCTTACCGAAATCAATAGTTCCTGCAGCATCAGTAGCATAATCGGTCGCACGACGCTGAACTCCCTGAGACACAAATGTGAATGAGAGGTAATAAATACACAATAAGGAAACAACTACGGTGAGTAGAATTATTCCGCCTTTATTTTTCATGAGTGTTAGTTTTTATTTATTCAATTAAATGGCTGGCCTTCAGGGATGCTCAACAAAGTCGGTGAAAGACTCTATTAAGATTGGCAAAAGGTCATCCAGGATATTAAATCTAAAATGGGTTTATCAAAATCAGACGCTAGCGAACAGCATCCAATAGCGGAGATGCTCTAGGGGGCGTTAGGAGCAATTATATCTGTAAATAGTACCCGAAAATACTCCCAACTTGCCTTATAGAGCTTAGTCGGTATCTCTAGTTTAAACTCGGGGACATTGACTTCCAGTGATTCCCATACGATTGGCGTATAGCTAACGTGGAGCTGCACACCCTGCGAAACGGCCTGAATTTTACAAATAGCCTGAGATCCGTTGTCACTATCCGCCTTTTGAGGTATTCCGTGAACGGAGTCAATATCAATCATTGCCTGAATTACCTCAGGAGAATCACCTTGAGAGCTAACTTGTACAAGGCTGAACTGAAAAATAGACGTGCATGCCACAATCGCAGCCGCCAGCAACCCTAGTGCAAGGGTCCATCTTTTTTTCTTGGTTGATATGTGCGCCTGAGTACTCATTGAGAACGGCAAAAGTAAGGCTTTCAGACAAATATCCCAGCAATGATGTAGAATTATGCTTTTCTTTTAGCCAGTTCATTTTGCAGATAAGCCACTACGACCTTTAGTGCATTATCGAAATGATGATTATTCGGGATAATTATGTCGGCCTCGTGCTTGAGCGGTTCAATATATTTCTCAAAAGTAGGGGCTACATGCTTTTCGTATCGATAGAGTACGTCGTCCAAATCATATCCACGCTCCAATGCATCCCTCGTAATTCTCCTTTTCAGCATTAGATAATTCTTGGCCTCAATAAATAATTTGAGATTGAATAGGCTAGACAGTTCCTTGTCATAAAACACGAATATGCCTTCTGCTATGATAATTGGAGACGGTTTAAAAACAAGCTCCCGTGGGGTGGCGCTAGGATTGTTGAACGTATATTCGGCCCTGCGAACTACTTCGCCAGCCTTCAGTTGCTCTAGGTCACGTCGGAACTCATCAAAATCAATGGATTGAGGCGTATCAAAATTCTTTACCCCATTTTCATCTACCGGCTGAGTATCTCTGGATTTATAGTAGTTATCCTGAGAGACCAAACAGATTTCTTCTTCACCAAAAGTTTGCATGAGGCGAGAAAGAAATAGCGTTTTCCCTGAGGCACTGCCGCCAGTCATTCCTACAACAAGTGGTTGATTCATTTCAGAGACGTAGACTTTTGCTGATGTTTCAAAAAAGCAGCAAACTTTGTCAATGCCCTACCTCTATGGCTGATGGCATTTTTTTGATCGCTACCCATTTCAGCAAAAGTAACAGAATTCCCCACAGGTAAAAACACAGGATCGTAGCCAAAGCCAGCCTGACCAGTTTTTGCATTTGCTATCGTACCAAACACCTTTCCTTCAAACTGGTAAATGTTCCCTTCGTCAATGAAGGTCATCACGGTTTTGAAATGGGCTGTTCGTAGCGACTGATCTTTTAGCTTTTCAAGCAGCAGATTTATATTATCCTCGTCACTTCGCTGCACCCCGGCATACCTTGCCGAAAATACGCCGGGCTCACCATTCAGGTAATCTACGAGTAACCCCGTGTCGTCGGCCAAACAGCTGATCTTAAACCTGTCCCAAATATATTGCGCTTTTTGAAGAGAATTTCCTTCAATGGTTGGCTGTGATTCTGGTATTTCTTCCAAACAGCCTATATCAGAAAGGGAGAGCAACCGATAGCTCTCCCCTAATATTTCCTTTATTTCCTTTAGCTTGTGAACATTGTTAGATGCCACACAAATTTCCTTCATATCAATCTATTCAACGGATTTGGATCATCTTCATTTCCCAAACCGAAACTGAGTTTCCTGGAATTTGACCGTATGGCACCTGACCGAAGCCTAGCTTTGAAGGAAGGTAAAATACAAAACGATCATTTAGCTTCATCAATTGGCTGCCTTCTTTTATTCCCTGGAGCTGAAAGCCAGAAAATACAAAGCCTGCACCAAAATTGAACTTATAAGGCACGTAGGCTACTGCAGAATCTAGGATATTATATCGAATCGCTACGTCTCTGATCGTCGTTTCTATCACCGCACTGTCTGTTCGACTGATTGTGAAGTGTACCGAAACAAGATCATTCTTCTCAGGTGCCGGGCCGCTCCCTTCTTCAATTATCTTGTATCTCAACCCGCTTTCGGTCCTTTGCACATCTTCAATTCCATACTTCGCTAGGTAGTCCTCTATTACCTGACTGTCAATTTTGTATTGTGCCTCCACATCAAATGGCTCCTCGGGGGCTATCACACTAAGGTCGCAGCTTATCACAGAAGCGCCAAGCACACCAACAAACAAAATAACTACTAACGTTTTAACTCTAACAATCATTTTGAACTCCATTTATCTTCGGGTAGCCAACAACTCAACCTTAAAAATCAACACCTGGTTGGGTCCTATATCTTCACCAGCCCCACGGGTTCCATATCCAAGGTTAGACGGAATAAGCAGAATGGCCTCACTACCTACTGGCAGTAAAGCAATACCTTCATCCCATCCTTTGATCACTTTGCCCACTCCCAGGGTAAACTCAAAGGTCTGCCCCCTGTCATAAGATGAATCAAACTTCTTTCCACTGAGGAGCTTTCCTTCGTAATTAAGGGTTACTACTTCATTTACTCTTGGGAATGCTCCACTACCTTCTTTTGTAATAGCATAGCGCAGCCCACTTGCCGTAGTCACCACTCCGTCAATATTGTTCTTATCAATATATTTGTCGATGGCATCGTACTGCTCACTGAGGGTAAGCGGATCATCATCCTTATTACAACCCAACGTCACTATGCCTGCCACCACCAATAAAAGAAGAGAAATTCGCTTCATCATAAATTTACATTTGTTGTATGTCAACTAACTCTACTTCAAATTTCAATATCGCATTAGGTTGAATTACACCACCCGCACCACGAGCTCCATAGGCTAATGGAGATGGAATGAAAAGCGTGGCTTTTGCACCAGTATTAAGCAGGGCAATTCCCTCGTCCCAGCCCGGGATCACTTGTCCTCTTCCAATAACAAATTGCAATGGCTCACCCCTATCATAAGAGGCATCAAACTTCTCTCCTTCGAGTGTCGTGCCTAAATAGTGAACACTGACCATACTGCCAGCCGCAGGCTTTTCACCACTTCCTTCTTTTGTAATGATATAGCGCAAACCTGATTCAGTCGTTTGTGCCTCAATACCATTGTCGGCAAGGTATTTATCGATAATGCCCGCATCGACCGTCATTTGTCCTTCAGCTTCTACCTGCATTTTTTCCATTTCCTTTTGTTGCATAGCTATCTGCTCTTGCTGGAAGTCTTCCTCGCTCATCATGTCTACCATGCCACAATTGAAAAGAATCATACTTCCTCTTTTGATGCTATCTGGCAACTGTGTCTCAAAAGTATCTTCGAACAAAGCTTCAGCAGTCATGCTAAATTGAACACTATCACCTTTTTTCAATTCACGAAACACCTCGTAAAGTATCCCCTGATTTTGCCATGCCGAGTCATTAAACTGCATAGGCAAAGCTCTTCCTCCTCCAGCTTCAACACTGTTGAAAAGCGAGTTGCCATTTTCATCCACATAAGAAATGTGCATGGTGATGATCTGACCGTCGGTTGGGCTAGCTCCTTCGCCTTGGCGTATGTATGACACTTCCGCCCCTGATTTCGTTGTAAATTTATCAGCGCCACCACAAGCAATAACCAGTGCCGCTAATCCTAACAGCCCCGATAGATTTTTAATTTTGTTAAACATGTAAGAATGAAATGTTTTTGTTGAGTTCTTCTTTATATAACGGCAATACATTTAAAAACTTTTTCACTGTCGCCTCCAAACTCTCGTCCGAAGCTCCTCCTGCAGCATTTTTATGCCCCCCACCTGAGAAATTCTCCCTGGCAAATTGATTCACAGAAAAATCGCCAATCGATCGAAACGACATCTTCACTTTTCCGTCTCGTTCTATGATGGTAGCGGCCATTACAACCCCTTTGATAGAAAGCGCATAGTTAACAAGGCCTTCAGTATCACCATTTTTCGACTTAAAATTCTTGAGGTCTTCTTTGCTGATCACGAAATAGGCGACACCCAGTTCAGGTAAAATCTCAAGGCGTTCACTAAACGCAAAACCTAAAAATTTCAGTCTGTCTACTGAGTTATTGTCGTAAATGAGTTTGCTCACTTTTGTCACATCAGCGCCGCAATCGATCAATTCAGCTACTATCCGGTGTACCCTTGAAGAAGTAGATGGATGCCTAAACGAACCGGTATCAGTCATTATTCCGGCATAAAGGCACTCTGCTATATCCTTATCAATCAGGCTCTTATCGCCGACATTGTCAATAAGCTGAAAGATCAACTCTGCAGTAGCTGCAGCCTCAATGTTCCAGAAGCTGTAGTCGGCAAAGTCACCAGGGTTCAAATGATGGTCAACCAGCACCTTGATAGCACTGGCACTGGCCACCAGCTCTCCTACTTTTTCGATCCTACTAAGGGTAGAGAAATCAAGGCAAAAAATGATATCAGCGCTATCAATCAATTTAGCGCTAAGCGACTCATTTCCATCCTCAAAATTAATTACCGAGTCATTGCCTTTCATCCAGGCAAGAAAATCCGGATAGTCTGTCGGTGTGATGACGTCAACGTGATGCCCTTTGTCAAGTAAATAGTTAGCCAAGCCCAAAGAAGAACCTAACGCATCGGCATCTGGCTTAATATGGGTGGTGATAACTATTCGCTTGGGTTGACGGAGTAAATCCCTGACCTGGTCAATTTGCTGCATGTAAAAGATACCTTCCGAGGAGAATAGGTAAAATGTGAAGTGCAAAAGTGAGAAGAATATTTTAATTACAAAAACCTAATGCTTGACCTCTTCTGGCTTTCTATCGTCAATTTCTCGGACTTGTTCGCCCAAACCAAATTAAAGTACTAACTTTGCGGGCGTTTTGAAAACCCTTTCTAATTATTAAAAAATGGCAGGATCAATTACCTTTTCAATGATTAAGCCTGACGCTTACAGCGCAGGAAACTCCGGCGCAATCTTAAAAATGATTGAAGAAGCTGGGTTCACAATTAAAGCAATGAAACTAACCAGGCTGACAAAAGATATCGCCGGTAAATTTTACAAAGTTCACAAAGAGCGTCCTTTCTACGGAGATTTGTGTGCCTATATGTCTTCAGCACCTATTATTGCTTTGATGCTGGAAAAAAACAATGCTGTTGAAGAATTCCGAAAGCTTATTGGCGCTACGGATCCTTCGAAAGCAGCTGATGGTACCATCAGAAAGATTTTTGCTAAGTCGATTGAGGCAAATGCTGTACACGGATCTGATTCCGACGAAAATGCAGCGATCGAAGCAGGTTTCTTCTTCTCACAGTTTGAGAGAGTGTAAATAGCCTAAGGCCCAAAAATAAAAGCCATGATTTGCTCATGGCTTTTTTTATGCCTGCTCTTCAGGAATCACTGTTGCCTCTTCTCCTTCGAGTCTTTCAATCCAGAAATTATTGAAACCTTCGCCCAGAAAGATAGTGATCATCCTCATTTGCAAAAGCTCCAAAATGGCTAAAAAATTAAATATCACAGCGATTTTCGAGGGCTGTTCTTCCATCACATTGGCAAAAGAAATCCGAGTAGCATCGGCTAGCTTGCCTAAAATAAATTCTCTTTGGCTGGAGATCGTAAATGGGTATTGAATCACTTGGTGGGTTGGCTTCTTTTGCTCATACTCGAATCGCTCAACTACCCTCATGTAAACTTTTAGTAGCTTATAAAGATCAAGATCCTGCAGTTCGGCCTCTACATTGTTCAGCTCCGACAGCGACCGCAACTCTTTTACCAAATTGCCACGCACCTCTTTGCCTAGCCGATCAGCTTCCATGTTCGACAACTCTTCTACCACCGACTTGTACTTTTTGTACTCCAGAAGGTGCTTCACCAGTTCTTCTCTTGGATCAATTTCATTGCCAAGTTCATCTAGTACCGGCCTGGGCAGCAACATTTTTGCCTTGATCCGCATCAAAGTGGCTGCCACTAGGATAAATTCGCTGGCCACTTCAATATTCATCGACTCCAGGTGTTGCAGATAGTCTAGAAAATCAGCTGTAATTTTTGAAATAGGGATGTCGTGAATATCGAGTTCGTCTCTCTCGATAAAGAAAAGCAATAGATCAAACGGCCCCTCAAACAAAGCTAATTTGATTTCATATTTTGAAGAGTCGTTTTGTAGGATATCCATATTGACGAAGGTGCGGTCAAATTTATTAACTCACAAAATTATAATAAGGCTTTGGGTAAAAAAATGTAACTTTGTGGTTTATACTGAAACGCAACGAGTCAAAAGTTACAATAAACATTTAAGAAACTGGTTAGTTGATTACCTTATATCACAACCTGAAACTAGTATGCTAATACAACCAGGCGAGCTTCTTTCGAAAATTAACAGCCCCTCTGATCTTAGGAAGCTCGATCCCTCTCAACTTGTGCAGCTTAGCGACGAGGTACGTCAGTTTATCATCGATAACGTATCGGTATATGGCGGCCATTTTGGAGCGAGCCTTGGTGTGGTAGAGTTAACTGTTGCTTTGCACTTTGCCTTCAACACCCCAAGTGATCAATTGGTGTGGGACGTAGGGCACCAGGCATACGGACACAAAATTCTTACAGGCAGGAAAGACAATTTTCACACTAACCGATTCTATGGAGGCATTTCAGGCTTCCCAAAAAGAAAGGAAAGTGAATATGATGCATTCGGAGTAGGGCACTCTTCCACGTCCATCTCGGCTGCGCTTGGTATGGCTGTTGCCTCCAACTATAAAAATGAAAAGCAGAAACAACATGTAGCGATCATCGGCGACGGGGCCTTGACCGGTGGAATGGCTTTCGAGGCCATGAACCACGCTGGCGTGGCTGATTCCAATTTGCTCATTGTGTTGAATGATAACTGCATGGCGATAGACCCTAACGTGGGCGCCCTAAAAGATTATTTAACAGATATTACTACCTCTCACACCTATAATAAGGTGAAAGACGAAGTATGGAATATCCTGGGCAAAATCAGCAAATTTGGACCCAACGCTCAGGAAATTGCCTCTAAGGTAGAAAACAGCGTAAAGGGTTTCCTCATCAAAAGCAGCAACCTCTTCGAATCTCTCAACCTAAGGTATTTTGGGCCGGTCGATGGACATGATGTTACCCACCTGGTTCAAATCTTTAATGATTTAAAAGATATTCCCGGACCCAAAATTTTGCATTGCGTTACGGTCAAAGGGAAAGGCTATGCACTGGCAGAAAAAGACCAGACCTTATGGCATGCACCCGGAAAATTTGACAAGCTTACCGGAGAAATACATAAGAAAATATACGATATTCCTCAGCCCCCCAAATACCAGGATGTTTTTGGAAACACCTTGGTCGAACTGGCCGAAAAGAATGATAAGATCGTAGGCATTACCCCGGCTATGCCTTCTGGTTCTTCGATGAACATCATGATGAAGGCCATGCCGGACCGGGCATTTGACGTTGGCATTGCCGAACAGCATGCCGTAACCTTCTCTGCCGGCTTGGCCACTCAAGGTTTAACACCATTCTGCAATATCTATAGCACCTTTATGCAAAGGGCTTACGATCAAGTGATCCATGACGTTTGCCTCCAAAATCTCCCTGTAGTTTTTTGTCTGGACAGAGCTGGGTTTGCAGGTGCTGACGGACCAACACACCATGGAGCTTACGACATCGCTTTTATGCGCTGTGTTCCCAATATGGTCGTTTCGTCTCCCATGAATGAGGAAGAACTGCGGAACCTGATGTACACAGCTCAGTTACAGAAAAAAGGAGCTTTTACCATCAGGTACCCAAGAGGCAATGGTGTGATGTCTGAATGGAAAACCCCATTCAAAGAAATCCAAATAGGCCAGGGAAGAAAGCTTAGAGACGGAGAGGACCTGGCACTGCTCACCATTGGGCACATAGGTAACTATGCTTCTGAAGCATGCGTGATGTTAGAAGAAGAGCATATCAACGCCGCCCATTACGATATGAGGTTTGTAAAACCTTTGGATGAAGCACTACTACATGAGGTTTTCAAATCACATAAGCATGTAATCACCGTAGAAGACGGCTGCCTACAGGGCGGATTTGGTAGTGCCGTCATTGAGTTTATGGCTGACCACGGCTATACTTCAAAGGTGGTCCGGTTGGGAATACCTGATGCAGTTATTGAACACGGCGAGCAGCATGAACTACATCATGAATGTGGTTTTGACGCTCAAGGTATTTATGAAGCCTCTTTCAAACTTCTTGAGGGCGCTACCATACTTAAATAATCTTTATCTGGGAATGAGCCTTTTCGTAAAAGAAATATCGGCACAAATTCCTGAGACAGAAAAATCTCCCATCCTTTTAATTCATGGTTTTTGCGAAGACCACACCATTTGGGAAAACATCGTCCCAGCGCTAAAACACCATCAAGTATTCCTGGTTGACTTACCAGGTTTTGGCAACAGTATCGACCGTTTGCCTGATGACTTGTCAATTGAATGGGTAGCTGACGCTGTTTTCAAGGAAGTAATTGAGAAAAACGCAGTTAACCCCGTTGTAATAGGTCATTCTTTGGGAGGTTACGTGGCTTTAGCGCTTGCGGAAAAGTATGCGCACCAATTAGCCGGCATTTGCCTCTTTCATTCCACCGCATTCGCTGATTCCCCTGAAAAAAAAGTAACGAGAAATAAGGTCATCGATTTTGTAAAAAATGCAGGTGTAAAAACCTTTACTAGCGAATTCGTTCCCGGGCTTTTTCATTCCACCTACAGAAGAAGCAATCCGGACCAGGTGCAAAAGGTGGTGGACCTGGCGTCTACTACACCACTGAATACTTTAGTGGCTTATACCGCCGCCATGCGTGACCGTCCAGATAGGATGCAAGTATTGAAAAACTTTGAGGGCAAGAAACTTATCATTGCCGGTGACAAAGACGGCGCCGTGCCATTGCTGCAAAGCCTATCATTGAAAGACGTTGTTGGTGAGTCAAATTTTGTATTGCTGAAAGATACTGCCCATATGGCCATGTTCGAAAAGCCTGAGGAATCCTGCGCAGCACTCACCTCATTCTTCTAAAAAAAAGAAAGGCCATCCGCTATGGATGGCCTTTGATATTTAAGAGCGTCTACTAAAATTAACCCTCAGAAGGCTGAATTTTAACAGTGATCGTGATTGCTCTGTCTGTTCCAGATGTACCAGAAGTTTCAACAACTTTCACAAGGCCATTCAATGAACCTCTTGCGTCAGAAAGTGTGAATCCAAATACATCGTCAGCTGAAAGACCAGTAACGTTAGAATCTTCAGCAGCAACATCGCCACCAAACATAGCATCAAGCTCATCTACGTTTCCGATAGCGTCGAACTCTTCAGCTGTAACTGAGGTAACCTTGAATTTTGTAGAATTCAAAGTTGCAAAAGTAGTTAGCGGAAGGCTTACTGCAGAGAAAGCAGTAGCAGCAGTCGCGTCATCAGGTGATGCGATAGCATATCCACTAGTTGATCCGTAGAAGAAAAGAAGGTCAACGTTAGCTGACTGAGCGTCTCTTGTCTCAGCATACTTGTAAACTTCATTTGCAATAGCATCATAGAAGCTACCAAGTGTTGCGTTTGACTGACCACCAATAAGTGTCTCAGTGAAAGTTACTACTTCAATTGGAGCAGCTGCCACTGTAGCAGTGATAGTAGCCTGACCAGTAAGGTTGTTGTCATCAACACCTTCGAAAGTCCAGGTAAGATCTTGTCCAACATCACCGGCTTCGAAAGTGTAAGATAGCGAAATGGTAGCTACTGTTCCTTCTGATGACAATGTAACACTAGCATCAGTTCTAGGAATAGACTGAGTAGTAGATCCAGAAATATTCAAAGTATTGAAGTTGCCTGGAGCGTTTACAGTGATGGTAAATTCAGCTGTTTCACCTTCTACCGCTGAAATAGCAGTTCCCGTGATGTTAACGCCTTCAACCTCTACTTCTACAGATGGGCCAGCTGGTAATGGCTCGTCGTCGCCACCGCAACTAGATAGCACAGCAACAGATGCAAATGCACTAAAGAATAATAAATTTTTGAGTAATTTTTTCATGGTTAAATAATTTGAATTGGATTGCAAGATTATGAAAAATATAATAAAAATTAAAGTTTATAGTCTGTAAATACAATTTTTCGACTGCACAATCGAAAAGATTGTTGATTATTAGGTTTGGTAAAAAAAATTTGGGTCAACAAGGAGTAACGATATAAACGTCCGTAAGTTCAAAAACAATGCCAACGAAGTAGTAGATATGACAATTTCCAGAAATTCTATAAAACCAAAAACTGTAGCTGAGTGGGACTAATGTTGAATGTGTGACAAAGCTATTGATTTTTCTTTGCAAATTCTATACCCATTATTAGGTATTTCTGAAACCATGCCAACTATTACCAAAAAAAGCGTGCGCTCACTTACCTAGTGTCCAGTCTTTCGGCCTACTTCAAAAAACATAGCTTTTAATCGGCTATTTATTAAGCAAATAAGGTCCCTGTCAAGGTCAACTGCTGTCTTAATAACTTTTGGCTGGATTCATTTTTTTTTTAATTTTAGCTAACGATAAGATTGAATAAATGCTGAATTAGATATATTTGTACATTGCAATACTGTAATTGTGCAATTCTTATAGATAAGATTCACTATATTGCCAAGAAACCTTACATCGAACAAAACTTACTTTTGAACCTATTAACGTCGAATCGCTATGCAAGAAATTTCACCTAGTCTGCTTGAAGCTTGGAACACCTATGGGAAATATGGGGCTTATGCTTTAGTTGCTATCGGTTTAGTTGTCCTTATTTACCATTTTCTCAGGCTGACTTCTATCAGTGATAAGAAGACTAAATATGATTACATCAACAAAAACGAGATCAACTTTTTATGGTATGCCACACTGCTAATCATTGTAGGAGCAGCCATCTATTCAAACACACTTGTTGATAAAACAGGTATCCTATGGTTCTTCGTAAGAATTTTTGTTAGCTCGATGCTGGGTATCATTGCTGGTGTAGTTGTG
>CAYGOF010000024.1:0-70096 GCA_964351395.1 uncultured Roseivirgaceae bacterium | reverse complement strand
GCAACCAGTCTGGACGTTGACGATACTGATGACGTGACTGTCACTACGGCACCAGCATTAGCTGATGTAAGTGGCGACTTCAATACAGGCTTCACTGTAGACCTGGTTGGAGGTTCTTTAGCTGCTGATATTGCAACTGCCGAAGGCATAGTGAACGGCGCTACTTCATTGGACTTAGACGATACTGATGATATGTTGACTGCGACATATGACCCAGGTGGAGTCAACGATGATGCATTTATTTTCGATACCCATAACAGCTTTACAGCGCCGGCAGATGGAGATGTCCTGACCTGGGATAATGTCAATGCCCGTTGGGATGCCCTTGCACCTTCCGGCGGTATTTCTCTTCCTTATGCAGATGCATTCACTGATGCTGGTTCATTATTTGATATTGATAATACAGGTGCTGGTCCGGCGGCTAGTTTTACTAGTGCCGGGGCTACAGCAGTTTTGATGAATGGAGATTTGTCATTTAGTGAAGCAGCTGGAAGAAATGTAGGTATTCAGAATAGCATAGCGGGACCTGGTGGTACATTGACACTTGAAGCTGGCGATGCCGGAGGCGCAGGACCAGATCTCGGAGGAGATGTGGTTCTTGCTGCTGGTAACGGCATTGGTACTGGAGGGCAGGGCGGCTTCGTTGTATTAGATCCGGGCTTAGGAAGCGGTTCAGGGCCTGATGGAGAAATACTACTATATGGAAATGTTCGGGTCGCAGATCCTGATCAAGGTATTTCTGGAAACATTGAATTGGTTGATGCTACTGGTTCAGGTTCAGTGTCTATTACTGCAAATCCTTCTTCAACGGATCATCAATTAATACTGCCCCCCGCCAACGGAACCGGTGCGCTGACAAACGATGGCTCGGGTACGCTAAGCTGGGCGCCGGCCGGTGGTCTCACACTCCCTTATGCAAATTCGGTTGCTGATATCGGAACTTTGTTTTTAATTGAGAACACAGGTGCTGGGCCCGCTGCAACGTTTGCCAATGCCGGGGGTGGCACTGCAATGGAACTTCAAGGTAATCTCGATTTTGCCGATCAGTTAGACAGAGTCATTTCAATATTGAACAATAACTCCGGTCAAGGCAATCATTTAGATATAATTGCGGGTAGTTCCACTTTTCCAGCTTCAACCGGAGGTGCCCTGACTTTAAGGGGAGGCGATGGCGTGACGAATGGGGGTAACGTACGACTTGAGCCTGGCACAGGCGCTACCAACGGTGGCATTGATATGAGAGGGATTACTCGGTTTGGGCAAGTTTCTACGGGAGCTTCAGGAAGGATCGAGTTGGAAGATAATGTTGGAACAAATGTTGTGTCTATACAAGCGGCTTCAGTTGTAACCTCCTACGGAATCACACTGCCTCCTATCCAAGGATCCGGTGCGCTGACAAACGACGGTTCAGGCACTCTCAGCTGGGCGGCGGCAGGTGGTTTTACTTCCCCATTTTCCGATAATGGTGACAATTTGGTCTTTGGTTCAACTACGCCAATTGCTCCATTGGTACCGACCCAAGATTTCCAATTAGGGGTCGTCGCAGGAGATTTGACGGGTGCTGGTCAGGGAAGTTTCTCCGCCAGGTCGTACGGTAATCCTTCCCAATTAAATTTGTTAAGAGCGAATACTTCACAAAATAGCCCATCAGCTCTTATTGCCAATGACCGGATAGGAGATGTGGCGTTTATGGGATATGATGGTACGAATTATATTCGATCAGGATTGATTCGCAGTGTCGCTACGGAGGCATGGTCAGCAGGTGCCAGAGGGTCTTCCCTTTCTTTTGAAATCACCCCTTTAGGTGGCGTTGCATCGGTTGAATCGATGCGCTTAGAAGACGACAATATCTTGATGCAGAGTACGGGTGCACTAAGGCTGCCAAGTGGAGATACGGGACAACAACCTGGGGTGCCAATTCCTGGCATGATCAGATACAATTCTGATCTGCCTGGCTTCGAAGGATATAATGGAGCATGGAACCCATTGGGTGCTGGCGGTTCGCTGGTAAGCGAAGTGGCTGTGACGACAATTCGCGGAGGCACAGGAGCTGCAGCTGTAGTTTCTGGCACAGAAAATACGATATATGGAGTAAACGCTGCCAATGCCCTAACAACGGGCATCGACAATACGATTGTAGGTTATCAGGCAGGTTTAGCAGTGGGTACGACAGGCAATAATACTTTGTTTGGTTCACGTGCAGGATTTGCCACGGTTGGAGCCGGTAATACTATGATTGGTTTTCGGGCTGGCCAAACCGTAGCAGCGGGAGGTGGCAATGTGATGATTGGTTCTCTGTCTGATGGAGCAATTGGGACAGGTAACTCGGTGGCGATTGGCGGTTCATCATTGGTTTCGGGTAATTTTAGTATTGCTTTGGGCGATGGAGCACAAGCAAATGGCAATCGCAGCATGGCCTTCGGTGCAGGTACCATTGCCACCACAGCCCAAACAGCTATCATTGGAGATGGTGTTGCGAACAATACAACCTTTGACGTTGGAATTGGTACAGCTGCGCCAAGTGGAAGGCTGCAGGTCTCGACCCTATCGGGCGAAGTAGGGCAAAATGGGGTTGTAGTAAGTCAACAAGCTGATTCAGGGTTTGGCATGTTAATTACATCAACTAGCAGTACCAACCCTAACAATGCGCTTCAGGTTTCCAATGCTAGTGCTTCAAGTGTTGGTGCCAGGTTTTTAAACAATAATATAGGCAACCCGTCGGCAGCAGTTACTGTAGAAAGTTCAGGATCGGGTCCGTCATTGCAAGTAGCGAAATTGGTTGATGGAGACGGAATGTTCATTAATCACAACGCTTTGGGCGGAAACGGTATAACAATCGATATGAATTCATCTGGCCAAGATGGGATTGTTATCAATAATTCAAATCCTAATATAGGGTTTCATGCGATTGCTACGGACGGTTCAATTAGCCTGGCTGGTCGTTTTGTTTCCGTACCGTTCAATGATCCTAGTTCTGGAACCCTTCCCACACCAAGCTCCCGAATTGTTCGACTCACCGCTGGTGGAGGCTCTGTCACAGCAATTAACCCTGGTGAAGATGGACAGGAAGTAATTTTATTTAATGCTATTGGCGGTGTGATCAATTTTTCAACAATAGGTAATATTAAATTAAATAACAATAATACCTATGCTATGGCTGTCAACCAGACACTGCATTTGATTTATGACCAGGCGAATGGGTTTTGGTTGGAAATAGGGAGATCAGCTAACTAATGATGAAATACATATTCTCCATCTTGCTTGTGGTCGCAGCTCTTTCCTTGAGGAGCCAATCCTTCAATCTCGGAAGCAATGCCTCTTTGTTTGTAGGTGGCGATGCCAGTTTCTTTTTCGGCGGCAATACCACTATAAATGGGAAACTGAACAACCAGGGGCAGCTTACCAGTTTTAGCGATATTAACTTCGTGTCGAATACAGACATTGGCAGCGTTAAGTTCAATGGCACAAGCGATCAGCAGCTGTCAGGTGAAGGGCTTTTCTTTTTTGACTTTATTGTGGATAAAGATGGGCAGCTGACGCTTAGCCCCAGAAAAATGACTATCAATGGAACTCTTAATATGGCAAAAGGGGTCATTAAAACCGACCCAACCCAGGAATTGGTGCTTAAAGGTAGTAGTACGGCTGGAGGTGGCGGATATATAGAAGGGAGAGCTTTTGGCAGCTTCTCTAATGGGGAAATGATCTTTCCTACTGGCATCAATGGTTTTACCAATTATATCAGCTTTAGTGGTTTTGATCCCAATATTACTTTTGAGGTCCTTATTGTGGAACCCGATCCGGCCACGCTTACTCCGGATGAAGACATTGTAGGTATCGCCAACCAGGTAGAATGGCAAGTTACCTCCCCTGGGGTGCCCACCAATGCACTTGTGAGTGTTGACTTTTCGGGTATTGATCTTGAGAACTTTCAGAACGGTGCCCCTATTCGCTCAGAGAAATACGAAGCGGCGCTTGTCATGTACGGCCCAACAGATACTTTGTACCGTAGTATACCTGGCGTTTTTGTGGGTGGTTCCGACCCACAATCTCAGTCATTTGGTAGATTTGAATCTACGGAAGCCATCGATTTGGGCGCTGAGGTAACAAGGCTCAGCATTGCTTTGATTCCCATAATTATCCGTCCTCACTTTTTTGTGCCTAATTCGTTTGCACCCTATGGCGCTCAGGAAGAAAACACCATCTTTCGCCCTTTCTATTCTGGCGACAAAGTAACCCGGCTCTACATGCGTGTGTTTGATTCATTTAACAAAGAGGTATACCTGTTTGATCAATCGGACAACAATATTGACCTGACGCAACTTGGTTGGGACGGAACCCTGCCATTAGGAGCTGAAGCTCCTAATGGAGTATATTACTATACCATCCGGCTTGAAGGAGAAATTGAAAGTCACAATAAATCAGGCGCAGTTCTTTTAGTGAGATAATATGAAAAAAACTTTTACTGCGTGCTTACTTCTTATTTGTCTTAACGCTTTCTCACAAGAGGGGCAGTTTTCTCAATATTTTGCCAGCTCATCCTTCATGAGCCCTGCATTTACCGGGGCTGTGCCTAATCTTTCCTTTAACTCAAATTATAAGCGTAGCGGTAACTCTAGTTCTGAGAACTTTTTTGAGATGGTCCAGACTACGTTTACCTATCCGTTTCAAAAGCACACCAGTAAATCGGTGCAGGTGGGCGGTGCCGGCATTAGTTTCTTTCAGGAACGCCGGGGGTATGAGGGCATTTATACAGCCAGAAAAGTACTTCTCAACGGTGCCTACAATATTAAGCTGGATCAGTTTTCGAATCGTTACTTTATTTTTGGTTTGCAAGGTGGCATGGTGCAGCAGCAGATCAACGGCAATCAACTGCAATGGGGTTCCCAGTTCAACCGCTATTTCGGCTATGACGATACCCGGGTAGGGGAGGGTATACCGTCCTCGTCCATCTTCTATCCTGTGTTTAATTTTGGTGTCCTTTACACCGCTTTCGATAACCAAAACCTCTTTATACGAGATAGAAGTGTAACGTTTGGCGCAAGTATCGACAACCTAAACCGACCTATTATCGACTATCAGTCGCTGGACCCTAGTCGCCTTAATTTCCTCTATAAGGCTTTTGGCTCTGTGAAATTGCCCATGGCTCCCAGATGGTATATTTACCCTTCTTTGTATGCCTTATATTCACATGGCAATGCCCAGCTCAATGCCGGCACTTACTTCTCTACGTTTCTTAGTTCGGTAAGGGCGCGAACTGCTTTTATGATGCAGTTTGGTGCGTGGTACAGGGTGGGTGATTCAGTCATCGTGCTCACTGGTTTCCAGTTAGAGAACATCAGAGTGGGATTCAGTGTTGACCTCAATGCACAAACTTTCGACTTAGGCACGGAGTTGAGCAACGACTTACCGACCTATGAAATCTCGCTCATGTATAACTTGAATTTAAGCAAGCCACTGCGTAATATGACGAGCCCGATTTTTTAAGCAATGAGAATAGCAGCCCTTTTCATATTAACCATCTTGTCAAACACCGTCTTTTCCCAGTCGGTGCCCAAAATGATTGAATATGCTGAAGCGCATTTCGAAGCCCATCAATTTCTTGAAGCTATTGAGTACTATGAAAAAATAGTGGGTATAGACAAGAAGAACATTGACGCACGCTACAAGTTAGCGCTTTGCTACCAGCAGACTTTACAGTACGACAAGGCAGAACTTGGTTTTCTTGAACTTGGTAATATGCCTGGTCATCAGTACAGGGCTCGGTCGCTTTATTATTACGCCACCCTCCTGATGCATGACAGTGAATATGTAAAAGCAGACTCTCTTTATGAGGCCTTGATTTCTATGCCCGATGCCAGCCCGGAATTAATTGACCTCTCCAGAAACCATAAGGAAGGATGCTTGCTGGCCATTCGTCAACAAAAGGTCGACCGTGGGTTTTCGATACAGGAAATGGAAGGTATTAATTCCCGTTTTCACGATTTTGGGGCAGTTGTTAATCCTAAAACGTTGGAACTGGTATTTGCTACAACCAGAAACCTGCCAGGCACACAGTTTGAAGGTAGTCAGTACGATGGTTTGCTTCCAGACATTGCTGTTTATGAGCACCGCAGAAATAATCGGTGGTCTTATGCCGGAACCAACCAGGGATTTGATGACATCAATACGGAATGGGCTGAAGGCTCCGGCTCGTTTACCGCAGATGGAAGGAAATTCTACTTTTCTTCTTGCCTCGGAGAGGCGGCTTCCGATTGTTCGGTGTATGTAAGCTACCTGGAAGGTAACGAATGGACTGCCCCCAAAGTGCTGAATGAGTATGTCAATGAGCCAGGGTCAGAAACCAAGCACCCCTATATTACAACTACGGGAGATACGCTCTTCTTTAGTTCTGACAGGCCAGGTGGAGCTGGTGGCGCAGACATATGGATGAGTATAGCTGGTTCATATGCAGAATCATGGTCGCCCGCCATTAACCTGGGGAGCACCATCAATTCCTCTGAAAACGAGATCACTCCCTACTATTCAGAAGTATTTAACTGCCTTGTTTTCGCAAGCGATGGGCATGTAGGTTACGGAGGCTTTGACTTGTATGCTGCCAAGGGAGTTTCTTTTTTCGAACCCCACGTTTATAACCTGGGCGCCCCATTTAACTCTACCTGGGACGACACTTATTTCAATATTTCTGACTCAGTCGGTTTTTTAACATCCAATAGACTTGATGGTCGTATTCTTGACCTTTTTTCGTTCAATGTTAGTGACGAAAAGCTCTTTTTGTCGCTGTTAATTTCCGGTGAGTCGCTGATCGACGCACGGATCATGTCGAGCCTTAGAGATACCCGTTCAATAGATTTTGTGACACTTCGCGTAGAAGATTACCAAGGCTATGAACTCTATGATGCCGTAAATTTTGAAAAACCAAAACCGCCACTGATTGCCGAAAAAGTGACTGGCCCCTCTCCCCGGCGGATAGCGGATTCGCTTTCACTTGTAGCTTCGGTGGCCATGCAGACTATTGAAGCTGAGCAAACAGCTGACAATAGGGTGCTACTTGGCCAAAACCCCGGGCAATACGGGATGGCCTACGGTGGTTTGCCAAATCCATTTGCCGGGCAACAGTCTCGCGAGCCTGCTCTTGAACAAGCTTTTGAGAAGATTGTATTTGACTTTGGTTTGGCGATACTAAAGCCAGAGGCAAAAGCATCACTCAATACACTTATAAGCCAGGTAGAAATAGCCACGATAGAAAAAATTAGCCTTTTTGCTTTTGCTGATAACCTGGGTGGCGAAGCCTATAATATGGACCTTTGTAAAAAGAGGGGACAGGCAGTAAGAGCCTATCTTTCTGCGCTTGGTGTGCCGGAAGACAAGGTATTTGTATATCCTCGCGGGGAACTAGCGGATGATGGAGACAGAGATCATTGGTTTAAAAGAATTCTTCGGAGAAGGGTGGAAGTTCAGATCCAAACAAGTAAGCCATTGGGGCTCAATGTAGCCAGCACATACATTCTGAGAAAGAGTAACACCTTGCAGGAAATTGCTACACAATTAGGATATGACCTGCCATACTTGATAGCATGGAATGGTTACCTGAACAAACCATTGGAAAAAGGCAGCATAATACGGGTGTATGAGCCCACACCGAACCCGCCAAGTGTCAATTACTTCATTACAGAAGAAAACCTGCCTGAGTTTCTGAAGAAAGTGGAACTGTATGCGCCTCCATTAGAAATTTTTCGAGACTAAGATGTAGGCTCCCCAGTCGTAGGGATTACTGTACTCGGTTCTGAATATGTTTCTGGCGCTAAAAAACGCTTTTTGAGGATCTTCAATAGTGAGTAACTCTTGATAGTAGATATTCATAAAGCGTCTGGCGGCGTTGTCGTTGATTTTGACAAGGCTTAAAAGAACGTTTTTGGCGCCAGCCACCAGGAAGGCCCTTTGGAGTCCGAATACTCCTTCTCCATTTTGTACAGTTCCAAGCCCCGTTTCGCATGCGGCCAACACAACCAGACTGGTTTGGTCAAGGACAAGATTCATGGCTTCGTAGGCTGATAGAAGTCCATCGTTGCCACTTTCCGGGTCCCTTGATAGGTAAATTCCGCTGCTATGAAGTGGGTCGGCATGATCTGGATCATCGTTGAAATAGCCATGGGTGGCAATATGCATGATTCCCGGGTTCGTGGTCAGTTTCATTTGTGCTTCAGTAGCATCGTTGAAATAGTAGGTTTGTGCTTTCCATTTCCTTACATCCAGGATCTTCGAAATATCTGCTGCTTCTCGTTCTGCTCCCGGCAATTGGTTGAGGTTGTGTTGTTCGGCTAGTTTAGTGAAATTGGGGTTTCCGAAGATTCTGGCATCTCGTACAAATTTAATATCCTCAGAGTATAAAAGATCTTTTCCACTGGTGATATGAATGACATCATATTCGTCTGAGATATAAAGGCTCCGCTTTTCGTCATAAAAGACCACCGGATTGAGTTTATGAAAGATACCGTCGGGAGAAAAGTAAATCGTTTTTATATCTTTCAAATGGTTGTTCATGGGTTCCCAAAACACCTTGAAGCTGTTGGCGTCTTGAATGCCGTATTGAAGAGAGTTTCTATACATAGCAAATCCCCGGGCAAAATCGGTTTCCAATGGCCATGTAACGATTTCGAGCACACTATCTGGCTTAATGACGAAGGCAGCATACCTTTCACGCTCTTCAAAACCCTGGTTCAATATGTTGTTGCTGACTTCCACGGAGTAGTTCCTGTATTGAATGATATCCACCATGGCGCTGCCCGGTTTCATCACGCTACTTAATTCCAACCAACTGTGGTAAGAGGCACTTTCCTGATCTGAGAATACTTTAAAAGACAAGGAAAGTTGTTTTTCCAACTGGGTACATTCACCTTCAAGAAGTGTGATAGAAATATTTTGCTTTCGTCTTTCCTCCTCTGTCAAAAGATACGCCTGTGCCAGCCTGTATTTCTTTTCCTTCCAGTCGTTATAGGTATTAATTATTTTCTGATCACCGCTGTTTTGAATAAGCTTCTTCATTTTTTCCGAAGCATAGAACAGGATACCCTTGGTGTTTAGGAAATGATTCAGGGCATGTCGTGGAAATTCAGAATCGATAAATTTTTCAGAAAAAGCCAGCGAGCAAAAGCGTTCAATATTGGACCTTGTTTCATCAAAATAAAGCTTTCGCTGCCTGTCTGTAAGTACGGGAAACACATCTTGCATGTGCTTAATCTCAGCATCAAGCGCTTCGTTGAAAACCTGCATGGCCGCCAGATTGTCCTTCATCAATAAATGATAGACACCAAGGTCGTTCAAACTCTTGATGTACAACGGATGATACTTACCTAATGAACGCTCCCGGATCTGTTTCGACTGAAGTAGCAGCCTTCCTGCCAACGAGTAGTTGCCCAATTGCATATAAAGCAGTGCCACATTATTAAGGGAGGTGGCATAATTAGGGTGATTGGCTCCAGAGAGTACTTTATCCATGTCAACCACTCTGGTATACAAATTGAGCGACTCATTCAATTCTCCTTTTTCTTTCAGTATGCCGGCAAGGTTATTTAAACTACTTGCATAGTCGGGGTTCATCGAGCCATAAAGGTCTTTAAAGCCCTCAGAACTTTCAACAAAACACTGCTCTGCTTTGTCTATTTCACCCTTCTTCATATAAACTGCTCCCAGGTTATTGAGCATATAGGGTCGTATATTTCGCAAATCTTTGCCTGATTCCAGTGCCTGATCAATATAGCTTTCAGCTGCCTCAAGGTCATTGAGTCTGTAGTATAGATAGCCAAGCTCGCTTAATGTCTCGAGCATTTCGTCGGGCTGGTCGGCGTATAACTCTTTTTTTCGCTCCAGGTTATGCAGCAGGTAGTTTTCTGAGTCGGAGTAATCGCCTTGCTCAATTTTTAATGATGAGAGTCGGTCAATGGCCTTAAAATACAGCCACTCATGTTTGTCCTTAGCTAATTCCACAGCACTAATAAGCTGCTCCTCTCCATTTTCCAGGTCTCCAAAATGCCTGTAGGTTGTGCCTAGTTCAATTTGCAGGGTAATTTTTATGGAATCATTTTTATCCGCAATAAAGCTTACTGCTTCCTCCAATGCCCGCAGGCTTCGGTCAAAATCACCAACTTCCCGGTAAAAAACACCTTCGTTAAGTAGGAACCTCGTTTGCGCCACATGGTTATCGAGATAAAATTTATTCACCACTCTTTCTGCCAGTTTGAGGTACTTGCCAGCAGTGGTATAATCGCCCGTTTCCTGATTAATAGTAGAAAGGTTGTAGTATAGCCCCAGTAAATCGCTATGTATTGAATCTTTTACAGCTAGCTCGTGACCCAGGCCTGATAGCAAACTTGCTACACTTCTTTTCCGATCATTTAATTCCCAGAAAAGGATGCCAATATTGTTGTACATGGCAGCGAGGCCTATTTCTTCCACGCAAACCCCAGAGTCGAGATCGACTAAGAGAGAATTGGCATAAAACTTAGCTTTTTCGGGATAGTGGTGCTTGAATCGCTCGGCACTGTCGTATAGTTGAAGGCAGGTTTGTCCGGCGACGCTTAGCGCAGTCGTTACAAAGAAAAATATTAGCCAGAGAGTATTACGCATGAAAGAAAATGATGTCCAGGTGCTTAACTAATGTTCAACCAATCTTCCCTTAATCCACTGTGTATTCATTTATTCCAGTCGATAAAGGAACTCCTAAGATAACACTATTCCTGCTTACTCACCCATTTTACGATAAGCATAAATTCAAACAAAAAATAAGGGTCTTTGATGGTCGTTTTCCAACGGTTCATTCACACAATATCCTTGCTGTCGATTGTATCATTCTCCCACTACCTGTACCTTTGCAATTCATTTTTGAAATGGACAACACTGTCCCATATCTGAACGATCGTAGATGAACCTAGAGGAGCAATTAAAGGAAGGGATTTCCCAAGCCTTCAAGGAAGTATTTAGCCATGAGTTGTTAGCTGATAATATTGCTTTTCAACCTACCCGAAAAGAATTTGAAGGGTCACATACCTTTGTCACTTTTCCCTACCTGAAAGTTACAGGGAAGAACCCTGAGGAAACCGGAAAACTGCTTGGCGATTATCTGGTAGCTCATGTGGGCGTTGTATCTGCTTACAATGTGGTGAAAGGTTTCCTGAATATTACCATGAGTGACAAACTGTGGGGTAAAACACTTTCGGAAGTGTATGCCAATCCCTCGTTTGGAATTACGCCGGCGCACGGAGGAAAGGTAATGGTTGAATTTTCTTCACCCAACACCAACAAACCGCTACATCTGGGTCATCTGCGTAACAATTTCCTTGGCGATTCCACTTCACGCATACTTCAAGCCCATGGTTATGAGGTGTTTAAGGTCAATTTGGTCAACGACAGAGGTATCCATATCTGTAAATCTATGTTGGCATACAGCAAATGGGGAAACGGAGAAACGCCTGCTTCAGCAGGTTTGAAAGGGGATCACCTGATTGGCAAGTATTATGTCATCTTTGATAAAGAATATAAGAAGGAGATAGAGGCGCTGAAGGCACAGGGGATGGAGGAAGAGGAGGCGAAAAAGAAAGCGCCACTTATCCTTGAAGCGCAAACGGTGCTAAAAAAATGGGAGGAAAGTGACACCGAGACAGTAACACTCTGGAAAACCATGAACGGCTGGGTATACGAGGGATTTGACTCCACCTATAAGGCCATGGGTGTAAGTTTCGATAAGATGTATCAGGAGTCGAATACCTACCTGCTGGGTAAAGACATTGTCGAGGAAGGCCTGGCCAAAGAAGTGTTTTATAAAAAGGAAGATGGCTCTGTGTGGGCTGACCTTTCGGCCGAAGGCCTGGACCATAAGCTTGTTTTACGTTCCGACGGCACTTCAGTATATATGACCCAGGACCTGGGTACTGCAAATATGAAGTTTGCAGACTACCCTTTCAATAAGTCGATCTACGTGGTAGGCAATGAACAAGACTACCATTTTAAAGTGCTGTTCAGTATTTTGAGAAAACTGGGCCGCAGCTATGCTGATGGGCTTTATCACTTGTCTTACGGGATGGTGGATTTGCCTTCTGGTAAAATGAAAAGTCGGGAAGGTACTGTAGTTGACGCCGACGAGCTGATCCAGGAAATGCTGGAAACAGCCGAAAAGCACACAACCGAGCTTGGGAAAATAGAAGGGTTCAATGAAACAGAAGCGAAAGAGCTCTACAATACCCTGGCGCTTGGTGCCTTAAAATATTACCTATTGAAGGTAGATCCTAAGAAAAGAATGCTCTTCAATCCGCAGGAATCTGTTGAATTTCACGGTCATACCGGGCCGTTTGTGCAGTATGCCCACGCTCGTATAACGGCTATCTTAAGAAAGGCCGGGCAACTGGGAATTGATTTGACTGGCTTCGATCCATCGGCCATTGAGCTGGAAGCACTGGAAGCTGAAGTAATTCGGGTAATTGCTGACTTTCCTGACAAAGTGCGAGTGGCGGCTGATGAGCTAAATCCGGCAGTAGTCGCCAATTATGTATTTGATTTGGCTAAGGAGTACAACAGGTTCTATACCGAGCATTCGATCTTCAATGAAGAAAATAAAGACAAGGTAAAACTACGGGTGATGTTGTCGACAGTGGTGGCCAGAACAATTAAGACTGGAATGGGGTTATTAGGAATAGAGGTTCCTGATAGAATGTAATTGAATATTTAGGTGAACGTCATGCCTGCGAAAGCAGGCATCCCGGGTTGATGTTGACTGGCCTTATGTTTAGATCAAAAATTGTTCTGCTATGAAAAAACTACTTTACCTTCTCATTCTTTTTTCTACCACAGCTATGGCACAAAACTCCTTCTACGATTTTAAAATGGCTTCGATCGATGGTCAGATGATCGACTTTTCTAAATACAAAGGCCAAAAGATATTGATCGTCAATACAGCGTCAGAATGTGGCTATACCCCCCAATATGAAGACTTGCAGGCGCTCCATGAGCAGTTTGGTGGCAAAGTGACCGTTCTCGGCTTCCCTGCCAACAACTTTGGAGGTCAGGAGCCTGGCTCCAATTTCCAAATCGCCCAGTTCTGTAAAAAGAATTATGGCGTTAGCTTCCAACTATTTGAGAAGATAGATGTAGTGGGTAACAAGAGATCGCCTCTTTACGCCTGGTTGGAGCAGGAGACAGGTAAAGTACCCACCTGGAATTTCTGTAAGTACCTGGTCGATGAAAACGGCAAAGTAATTCAATTTTTCCCCTCGGCTGTGAATCCGATGGACGAAAAGGTGACGGGATTATTGTAGTCCTGTGTTGGTACCGGCTTGCAACTGTAATTAACTTCCGCCACCCAAACGCCTGAGATCAGGCTTTTTTTGAACCTGGAGATTGTCGAGTTTATAGAAAATTACTGGCAATTTGGATTTCAGCTAACCAGTTTTCAATCATGTTCCTATCCGTATCCTGTAATGCGGTGATTCGTTTTCATTTAAGCGTTTAACTGCCTATCGGTTATGCCCTTAACTGGCAGCCGATTAAGCCTTTAACAAGCACCTCATTAAGCGCTTAACTAAAAATGGTTATAGCGGAATAGAGCAGCTACACTTACCCGAACAGAGCGATAACCAGCCACTGCATTGTCAATTCTTACGGTACTTTTCTTTTCCCTCTGGCCCATATAGCCCCCGGCAGGCCTTTATCCGCTTTTTTATTACCGATTTTCTAAGTATATAGATAGTGGATAACGGTGTCGCTGATTCTGTTATGCAGTATTTCCTTTTTTGCGTTTTATATAAACACCTACTTAGATGAATCACTTTAATATCAATCGCCGGCATTTCCTGAAGGGGGCCTCGGCGTCCCTCGCGCTTTCTACTTTTGGCTTCCGTGGCATCGATTTGATCAACCCTCAAAGGCCTTTCAGGGTGGCCCTGATTGGCACAGGTTGGTACGGAAAAAGTGACCTTTTTCGTCTCATACAGGTAGCGCCGGTTGAGGTAGTGGCGCTATGTGATGTTGACAAAAACATGCTAAGTGCAGCGGCAGACCTGGTAAGTAAGCGCCAGAAGTCAGGTAAAAAGCCAAAAACCTATGGCGATTACCGAAAGCTACTAGCCGAAAACGAGCTGGATATTGTGTTGATCGGCACTCCCGACCACTGGCATGCATTGCAAATGATTGATGCTGTGAAGGCAGGTGCGCACGTTTATGTGCAAAAGCCAATAAGCGTAGACGTGATGGAAGGAGAGGCCATGGTGGCTGCTGCCAGAAAATACAACAAAGTAGTACAGGTAGGTACACAACGTAAAAGTACACCGCACCTGATTGATGCCAAGAAAAATATTGTAGATGCAGGATTACTTGGCACCATACGCCATGTGGAAATGTGTTGCTATTTTGCGATGAGGAACAATGCCAATCCGCCATTGGAGCCGGTACCTGACTTCCTCGATTATGAAATGTGGACCGGTCCTGCGCCACTTCGGCCTTACGACGGGCTTCCACACATTCGCTGGTGGAGGGCGTTTATGGAATATGGCAATGGCGTAACTGGCGACATGTGCGTGCACATGCTCGACACCGTTCGGTGGATGCTAAAGCTAGGTTGGCCAACTAAGGTGACAGCCAATGGAGGCATTTATGTTCAAAAGGAGGCAAAGTCGAATATTGCCGACACTCAAGTAGCGAACTTCGAATACCCGGAACTGAATTGTGTATGGACTCACCGCACCTGGGGTACCCCGGCTGATCCTGAATACCCATGGTCATTTAAGCTCTATGGCGACAAAGGCACATTGTCGGCCAGTACCATGCAGTATGATTTTGTGCCTGTTGGCAAGGGTGAAAAAATTCATAAAGATGTGGTATATGAGAGAGAGCAATATCCTGAGGACCTGACTGAAGAGCGAATTGAGCTGAATGCTGCACCTGCCACAAGACTTCACATGCTCGACTTTTTAGATGCAATAGACAAAAAGAGCAGGCCTGTGGCCGATATTGAGGAGGGTCATATCTCAACAGCAAGTTGCATTTTGGCCAATATATCCATGGAGCTGGGCAGACCACTGTCTTATGATCCTAAAACAATGACAGTGCCAGGAGATGCAGAAGCCACTCAAAAGTTGCAAAGAGCTTACCGAAGCCCTTGGGTACATCCGGACCCTAAAAAGGTATAGTAAAAATAGTACAAGGGGCGAAAGCCCCTTATTTTTTGGCTAGCAACCTAATAAATTTGACATTTCATTGTATTTAACTTCCCTGGAGGGCTAGGCTGGATAGGTTGTCAGTTGCTTGCAAGCCACTTTTATAGACGCTTCAACAACGCCCAATTCCTATCCGAAACAGCCATAGGTGCACGGAAGTTTTTACCATTATTCACTAAATCCTTTTTAACTTTGAACCATGCAATTTAAACCCTGGATTTCAGCTTTCAGACTTCGTACCCTTCCGTTGGCACTTTCCGTGATTGCGATGGGCTCTTTTTTGGCTGCCTCCAATGGGAAATTTCGTTGGTCTGTATTATTGATGGCATCGCTCACAACATTGCTATTACAAATCCTGTCAAATTTGGCTAATGACTACGGCGATTCGGTGCATGGTGCTGATAGTAGCAACAGGAAAGGCCCTAGTAGGGCTGTTCAGTCTGGTCAAATCACTCCACAGGCAATGAAAAGGGCGATGATTATTTCAGCAATACTTTCTTTCCTAAGTGGTTTGGGGCTTTTGTGGGTAGCATTGGGCTCGAAGACTCAGCTGTTTTTGATATTCCTTGCCTTAGGTGTGTTTAGCATTCTGGCTGCTGTGGGCTACACCAATGGCAAACGCCCCTATGGCTATGCTGGTTTAGGCGACGTGTCAGTGCTCGTATTTTTTGGTTTGGTAGGAGTGGGAGGTTCTTATTTCCTACATACCCAAACGATTAGCTGGTCGGTGATCTTACCTGCACTAAGTGTCGGGGCATTTTCTGTTGGGGTGCTGAATGTTAATAATATAAGAGATATTGAAAGTGATAAGGCAGCAGGTAAGTATTCCATTCCAGTTCGAATAGGTCGACAGAAAGCTGTTGTTTATCACTGGCTACTTCTTTTTTGCGGTCTCATCTGCAGCGCTGTGTATGTGGCTCAAAATGTAGACGGATATGCTGGATGGCTGTTTTTGGTAAGCTTGCCGCTCTTTTGGAAGGTTGGAATGGGTGTTCAAACTATAAAAGACCCAATGCAGCTGGATCCGTTATTAAAGATGATGGCATTAAGCACAATGGTTTTCGTAATCACCTTTGGTATAGGCATTCTTCTTTAATAGTTGGTTCCAGATATTTCTGTTTGTTTAAAAAGACTTAGTAAATGCAGAGGTATTTACTATTTTTAGGTTCATTCTAACAATATAATTTTAAGACATGAAGAATATCCTTGTTCCTACCGATTTTTCCAAGCAAGCAAAATATGCGTTGGATTTTGCTGCTGTAATCGCCAAGAAGGCTTCAGCCAAAATCAAACTGGTGCATGTGCTTGAAGTACCCAGTACTTCCGCTCTTCACGTGACTGGAGAGGTATTATCAGATGATCCAATGGACAAGATATTCACAATTAAATTGATAGAAAGTTCTGAGAGGAGATTGGCCGAGTTAGCAGCCAGCGTTTCTGGTGTCACCGTCGAAACCCATATTCATTCTGGGAATCCTTTCCAGCTACTTACGCATGAAGTTAACAATAGCAATGTTGATTTGATGGTCATGGGAACTTCGGGTTCGTCCGGGATTGATGAACTAACCGTTGGTTCTAATGCAGAAAAGATGGTTCGGTTTGCTGCTTGTCCTGTGATTACACTGAAAGCTCCAGTAGCCAATGAAATCAATGATATTGTATTTGCCTCTGATTTTTCTGAGGACCAACCTGCGTTGATCGAGCAACTAAAAATGCTACAGAAATTCTTCGGTGCTAAGCTTCATGTTGTGAAGGTTAATACACCGCATGACTTCAATCCATCTCACAATGACATCATTGCCATGGATGCGTTCATTGAAAAATACAAACTCGAAAATACTTCAAGAAGTATTTATAACGATTTGAATCCAGATGATGGTATTATGAACTACGCTGAGGATGTGAAAGCAGACATGATAGCCATGGGCACAAGTGGCCGTACTGGTATCGGTCGATTCTTCCTTGGAAGTATCGCAGAGGACGTGGTGAATCACGCGGAAAGACCAGTTTGGACTTACCGACTTCGTAAATAAGAATTAATCCAAAAAAAAACATTAGCCTGATTAATGGCAAAGAAAAGCAGTCATAAGGATAGGGTAGGAGTGGTGTATTCAACAGCCGATGACTTTGATTATAGCACCGATCAGGTAGAAGAAGCAGACACACTGCCCGTAAAGCAGCAAGTGCTGAAAATCTTCTATGAGAACAAAGGGCGTGGAGGTAAGCAGGTGACGCTGGTAAAAAACTTTATCGGAACATCAGCTGATCTGGAGACCCTTGGAAAGAAACTCAAAAGCCACTGTGGTACTGGTGGCAGTGTGAAAGATGGAGAAATCCTTATCCAGGGCGACCTTAGGCCTAAAGTAGCCGACTTTCTCCGCAAACAAGGTTATCAAGTAAAAGGAGTCTAGTTCTAAATCGAATAGCTTATTGGAAAAATAAAAACCCCGGCACAGTGTGTCGGGGTTTTACATTTCCCTTTTAGGAAACTTAATCGCGTAAACCAGTGAGCCATCGACCTAAGATGGCCGGTTTATTGTTGGGAAGTGGTTTTTGTTATCTACCACTTCCCGGGTTGTTGTGGAATTAGTTTTTAATAACTCTGAATGACTTTGATACGCCATCTGCGGATACCCTCAGGATATACATGCCGCTTTGCAATTGCTTCATATTGACTACCGCGGTTTCATCAGTTGCTTCCGCCGGCTGAGCCAACAGCAGTCCGTCGATTCCGATGAGCTGTATGCTTGTTCCTCTTGTTAACCCGTTGATCTGCACATAGTCAATTGTAGGATTAGGGTAAACGCTGATGCTAGCGAGCAGATCGGCAACCCCCGTAGTGGTTTCTCCCTCTATGGTAATTGTTACAGTCCAGGCTTGGGTGCTGCCATCTTCTGCCGTCACTGTATATACCACCGCATTAGTGAAATCTTGCACTGCTTCACTTGATGGACTGATTGACGCTGCGGCAGAAACAGTGATCGTAGGAGAGAGACTGCTCACGTCGGTGCCCGCCGCTACTTCTATGGCGATGGTGTGAGCCGTGGCATCAATGGTCGCAGCACCTGTTGCTTCGGCGAGCTCGAACGTTAATATGTCATTAGCGCTGCTCAATGGTTCCGGAGCTGGCGTAACGGTTACTGTTACCGTCCAGGCCTGGGTACTGGCATCTTCAGCAGTTACCGTATATACTACCGCATTAGTGAAATCCTGCGCTACTCCGCTACCCGGACTGATGGAGGCTGCAGCTGAAATAGTAATGGTAGGCGTAAGGCTCGTGACTACTGTTCCCGCAGCCACTTCTATGGCCACCGTATGTGCTGTAGCGTCGATGCTGGCTGCCGCTGTTTGCTCGGGCAGACTGAACGTCAGGATGTCTTTGGCGCTGCTTAATGGTGCTGGTTTAACGCTAACACTGACAGTCCATGCCTGCGTGGAGCCATCACCTGCTGTTACTGTATAAGCTACAGCAGTGCTGAAATCCTGAGCTACTCCGCTTCCTGGGCTGATACTTGCCTGATCTGATACCGTAATAGTGGGCACTAACGCTGCCACACTAGTGCCTGTTGCTACCTCGATGTTCACGGTGTGGTTGGTTGCATCGATTATTGCTGCATCAGTTTGTTCTGCGAGTGAGAAGCTAAGTATGTTCTTCGCTGTGTTAGGCGCTATATTAACCGTTACTGTCCAATCCTGGGCGCTGCCGTTGCCAGCTGTTACCTCAAACACCACGGCACTGGTAAAATCTTGTGCCGTTCCGCTTGCTGGAATTATGCTTGCCTGGTCAGAAACTGTAACCGTCGGTGTCAGCGCTGTCACGTCGGTGCCATAGGGCACGCCAATGGCTACTGTGTGATCATTTGTATTGATCGCCGCGTCTGCAGTTTGCTCTGCTAAAACAAACGTGAGAATTTCATTGGCTGAATTTGGTGAAACCGTTACAGTTACTGTCCATTGCTGCGTGTTTCCCTCTTCTGCCGTAACAGTATACACCACTGGACCGGTGAAATCTTGGGCCGTGGTTGTTTGAGGGGAGATGGATGCTGATGCAGATATACTGATCGTCGGAATAAGCGAGGTGACGTCCGTACCATAAACCACTTCAATTGCCACCGTGTGGTTGGTAATATCAATCACAGCCTCACCGCTTTGCTCAGTCAACGAGAAGGCAAGGATATTGGCATCAGTTGATTCTGCCTCATCCTCAATGGTAATGGTAAATGATGCTTCAAAGGTATGCCCGTTTCCGTCATCTGTTTTAATCCGAACACTGTAAGAGTTGTCAGTTTCAAAATCGAATGATTCGGCTGTTACGAATTGGCTGCCTGCAATACTGAAAGAAGCATTATCCTCACTACCTCCACCTGCTACCAGGGTGTAGGTATATGATCCGGAAAGGTCCTCACCCGTAGTGGATAGATTGCCTACAACAGTTCCTGCTTCCAAGTTCTCCATTACAGATTGATTGTCGAGATCAAGGGAAGTCACTTGTGCTGGCAAGTCATTGATATTGATCGTAAATACTTCTTCATAGCTGCCACCATTGCCATCACTCGTCTGCACCCTTATGGTGTAAGAATTTTGAGTTTCGAAGTCAAGGACTGCTGCGGTTTTCAACTGACTTCCTGTTATTGAGAACGAAGCATTTCCAGTGTCATCTGTACCCGATACCAGGCTATAGGTGTGTGCCTGCCCAGCGTCTTCATCGGTGGTTGCAAATGATCCAATCACAGTACCAGAGGCTGTACTTTCGTTGATGGAATTAGCGGACAGCTGAATACCGGTAGGGGCTTCGTTTACGTCGTTGATAGTGATCACAAATGCTTTTTCGAAAAGCCCTCCGTTTTGGTCGTTGGTTTGCACCCTGATGAGGTATTCGCTTTTGGTTTCAAAGTCGAACATTTCACCGGCTTTTAATGCATCAGCGAGCATCGTAAAGGAACCGTTATCGGCATCGCCGTCCCCAGCTATGAAAGTGTAGAGATGCGTTTGTGAAGTGTTACCATCCACTGATGTAAATGTACCGATAACATCTCCGACATTGTTGGTTTCGTCAATCGTCAAGGCCGAAAGCATGATGTCGGTCGGTGCTACTTGCTGCTCGGTAATAGTTACTTCCCAGCTCTGATAAGTGCCGTCTTCAGCAGTTACCGTATAGGTCACCATAGAGCTATAGTTTTGTGACATGCCGCTGACAGGGTTGCTGGTGGCTCCGTCGGACAAGGTAATTGTAGGCGCAAGAGAGGTAAGGCTGGTGCCAGCTACTACTTCCATTATCACCGTGTGGTTCACATCGTCAATAGTGGCAGGCCCTGTCTGTTGGGTCAACACAAAACTCAGGATATCATTTTCAGTGTTGATGAGGAAATCGATGCCAACATGGCTATCATAGCTGACAGCGTTGTTAACATCAGCAGCATTTGAGTTCACAAAAGCACTATTGTTGAAAGTGAATACCAGGCCGTCAATGTCCGTAGCGTTTTGATGAACTGACGCTTTGCCAGTGAAAGAAAGCACGGCTGAATACCCATCAGCTGCCACAGCAAGGTCGGCAACTAGTCCACCAGGTAGATTTGTAATGGTATAGTCAGTACCATAGGAAAGTGAGCTTCCAGCAGATGAAAACTTGTCGTCTACCAGGAATACATTCATTTCGCCGGTCAGAGCACCATCATTGGCACCTGTTTCTGCAAAGCCGCCCAGGTCGATATTGAATTGCTGTATGCTTGAATTATCTTCGTCTGTCACAAATACACTTGAACCGTCTGGCTTGATAGTGATGCCCGTTCCATAGATACTGAAAGCATCCAGGCTGAAAAAGTTGCCATCAAAAGTTGCGCCACCGGTGATGTCAAATGGTACATTAAGAATATACCTGACTACTTCATAGTCATTATTATCTTCTGTCATTATCAGGTAACGGCCATCCTGGGAATAAGCCAATCCAGTAGGGCTTGCCACATCTGTTGTATTCAGTGAATTTCCATCAAATGAAGGTGCAGTCGAAAGATCGAAAGCCCCACTCAATGTGAATTGGAAAATATCATTTTCGTTTGTGCCGGCGATAATCATTTTCGTTCCGTCGGCGCTGAAAGCGAACCCATAGACAGAGGTGTCATAGCTTTCAAAATTGAAAGAATAACCGCTATAAGTAACCCCTGAAGTAATATCAAAGGCAGTACTTAGGTTGTACTGGAAAACCTCGTAGTTGCTGTTGTCGAGAACAAACATTCTCATGCCGTCGGTAGAAAAAGCCAGGTCCTGAGCATCTGATACCTGAGTTGAAAGGTCGAAAGTCTGATCATGTGTCACACCCGTCGAAATGTCGTAGGCTGTGGTTAAATTGTACTGATATAAGGATGAGTTGTTGCCTCCCAATACGAATAGTTTCATGCCATCGGAACTGAAGGCCAGACCAGTTGGATAGGCATCCTGACTGGAAACGTCCAGTGGTGCTCCTCCGGATGTTGCATAGGTCATGTCCAGTATATTACCATACGAAAGCGATGGTTGATTGTCCCTGAAGTCAATTGATCGATTGCTGGCAGTGTTAGAAGCGTTGGCTACAGCTGCCGCACTTCCACCCGCGAAAGCAGAGTTGTTGAAGGTAAATTGAATATTTGCTAAGTCGTTCACATTCTGATGGGCGGTGGCAACGCCAGTAAGTGTCAAGGTGGCAGTTTTGCCGCTGGCAGCCACATTCAATACTGGTGTAAGTCCGGAAGGCAGGTCCTGAATTGTGAAATCAGCTCCGTGCGTCAATTGTCCACCAGCATTTGAAAATTGTTCGTCTGTGATGCTGATGAGCAAATCTCCCTCAACAGCACCATCATTAATAGTTACTTCCCTGAAACCATCGATCGGCAAATCGAATTCATATACAATGCCAGTTCCGCCCAACATAAACATTTTTTTACCATCAGGACTCAAATGGATGTCCTGTGCATGTGTATTGTACTTAAAGAAGTTGAAACTGCCTCCTGCTGTAACGCCTCCACCAATGTCAAAAGGGACTGTCAAATCAAATTGGCGAGTTTGAGTACTCCCAGGGTACGAAGAATTGGTTAGAAAAATCATACGACCATCTTCTGATATGTCGATATCAGTATAATTATAATTTGTGACTGCGAATGGTGTTTCGTCGTAAGTTACTCCAGTTGTGACATCGAAGGGCATCGACAGGGAATACTGAAATATTTTGTCTGACTGTGAACCTATCATATAGAGTTTGCTGCCATCCCGACTGAAGGTGACTCCACTTGGAGAGGCGTCATTCCCCAGATCAAAAATACCATCCAGTGTGACAGTGCCCGATAGATCAAATGGTACAGATAAGCTGTACTGGACAAGGTCATCCGAGCCACCTGATACATACATTTTTGTTCCATCGGCATTGAAATCAACATCTGTGGGCTGAGGCTCCTGGTTGGACACATCAAATGAATGGCCGGAATAAGACACACCAGAAGAAATATCAAATGGAGTAGTAAGGTTATACTGATAAATTGCCTGGTTGGTATAATCTGCAATGAATAAACTCATTCCATTATTACTAAATGACATTCCCAGGGATGAACTCGTTTCACCAGTTACATCATAAGTGGACGATAGCTTTGGGCTGTCTGTCGCCAAATCAAGTCTGCTACCATAGGCTAGTGCTGGAATATTGTCGTTGAAATCGACACCAAAACCTGTTGCTCCGTTTACAGCATTCAGCACATCCGCCGCATCGCTATTTGTAAAAGCGGCGTTCGTAAATGTGATCTCAATTTCATCGATATCGTTCACATCCTGGTGGTTTGTAGCCGTTCCGGTAAACGTCAGGGTAACAGAATTACCATCTCCGGCTACTGTCATTACAGGGGTGAGACCCGTTGGTGCTTCCGATAACGAATAGTGGGTTCCTGTGGACAATGTTCCTCCTGCGTTGGTAAAAGTGTCGAAGTGGACATTGCTCACCAATCTTCCAGTGATATTGCCATCGTTCTCTACCAACTCTTTAAAGCCGTCTTTGGCTAATGAATACACATATAGGTTCTGAAAAGCTGATATGATGAAACTTTTCCCATCTCCAGCTAGTGTGAAGCCGCGGGCATTTCCGTCTTGTGCAGATATATTGAAAGAAAGATTTGACGCTGTAACGCCGGATGAAAGATCGAACGGATTTTGAAGACTATATTGATGAATTGCGTCACTTGCTGTGCCAAATACAAACATGCGGGTTCCATCCGGATTAAGCCTAACCCCCTGCGGATTTGTCTCTTGTGCAGAAACACTAACGAAATTACCTGAAGATGAAGCTGTTGCTATCGCATAAGGAGTTGCTAAATTGATTTGATAGACCTTGTCGTTGGTTGATCCGGATAGAAAAACTTTTGAGCCATCAGGACTGAAAGTCATAGAAGTCGGGGCGGTATCAAGGCCGCTTACACTGAAGAAGGAACCGCTGTATGATACGCCAGAACTGACATTGAATGCGGTCGTCAAGCCATATTCATAGATGCGTTTATTGGTGACGCCAAGGACAAACATCTTTAAGCCATCCGAACTGAATGCGACATCTGCTGGAGCGGCGTCTTCGGATGAAACTGAAAGAGGAGTAAACCCTGTACCATATCCCAGGTCTGGCCTGAAAGGTGTGCTGACAGAATATTGATAGATTTTTTTGTCAATCTGTCCTACCACATACATCCTGGTGCCATCTGTGTTGAATGTAACACCTTTTGGAAATTCGTCGGCGCTCGCAGCAGATAAACGGACATTGTTGTTGAAGGCAGCTCCATTAATTAGGCTAAAAGCATTACCAAATGTGACTTCGACGTTGGCTTCAAAGTCGATTCCCAGATTGCTGTTCGCAGCGAATGCTCCAGCTACCAGGGAACGATTACCGCTGACAAATGCACCATTTTCAAAAGTGAATGTAAGGCTACTTAGGTCATTGATATTTTGATGGTTAGCTACCGTGCCGCTTAAAGTTAGCGTTGCCGTCATTCCATCAGCCGCCACCGCCATCTCAGAGCTCAATCCCGAAGGTAGGTTGGAAATGCTGTAGTGAGTGCCTGAAGTTAGATTTCCTCCAGCATTGGTGAATTTATCATCGGAGATACTGATTTTGATAGAGCCTTCCACCGTTCCATCGTTGGCAGATGTTTCAGTGAAATCGCCAACTGGCAGTTGATAAGAATTGACATCATCGCCATTGGTACCCACAACAAATAATGTAGAACCATCTGCACTAAAGGCCAGATCACTCGGTTGAGTTTCCTGAGTGCCCACACTAAATGGGTTGCCATCAAACAATACCTCACCGGTTACATCGAACGGAGTCGTGAGGCTATATTGATTGACGTCGAGACCGAACACCCCAACTATAAACATCTTCTTTCCATCGTAACTAAATGAAACACCAGTTGCACCCCCCTCTTCGCTGCTGATGCTAAAAAGCCCATCATGACTTACTCCTTTAGTGATGTCATAGGCCGAACTCAGAGTAAATTGGTTTACTTCATCACCACTTGAGCCTACGATGTACATCTTCCTACCATTGCTGTTAAATGTTATTCCTGTAGGGGAGTTTTCATAACTCAACACATGATAAGATCCGTCGAAGTCTCCCCCGCCAGTTACATCAAATGGTGAGTTTAGGCTATATTGGTAGATTCTTTTATTGGTGGCTCCAGAAATAAACATTTTTGAACCATCCTTACTGAAAGCAATGCTAGAAGGACTGCTGTCCTCGGTGCTGACACTAAATGGCGTCCCATCATATGTGACACCTGAGCTCACTTTAAACGGCACTGCCAAAGAATATTGATGGACTTTGTCGGACGAAGAACCCACTATAAACATTTTTTGCCCATTACTACTGAATGCCAACCCAACGGGACTCGCTTCCTGGGTGGTCAGGGCAATCGACGAACCACCGAACGTGGCTCCGCCTGAAAGGTCAAAAACATCGCCGTAAAAAAGTTGAGGATAGTTTTTGTCGAACTCAATGCCAAATCCGCTACTGGCTCCGACGGCGTTGGCTACACCAGCAGCTGACCCACCTTCAAAAGCAGCGTTGGTGAACGTGAACTGAAGGCTGGCAATGTTGTTGGTGGCCTGATGAGTTGTGGCTTTACCACTCAGAAGTAAGTTTCCTGAAAGTCCGTCGTCTGAGACAGAGAGAGTAGGAGTAAGGCCAGCAGGTAGGTTGTTAATGGTGTAATCAACAGACGGGGTCAAGGTAGCACCCGCATGATTGAAGATCTCGTCTGAAAGCGTGAAATGGAGGCTCCCTACAACACTTCCGTCGTTGGAGTCGTTTTCCTTAAATCCACCTTCAAATATGTCGTATTGAACAATTCCCGGAGTGATAGGGCCCACAATGAAAAACCTGGTGCCAGCCGGGTTGAAAACAATACCATTCGGAAAAGTCTCCTTACCTGCTACACTATATTCAATACCGTCATATGTGGCGCCACTTGTAACAGTGTATGCGGAAGACAGGCTGTATTGATACACCTTGTCGTTGGTCCAGCCTACGACAAACATTTTTTTTCCATCGGCACTAAATCCAACTCCTTGTACTGACGATTCCAACGTTGAAAAAGATCCGTCATAAGTATTTGTGAAGGCTCCTCCAGTGATATCGAAAGGTGCTGAGAGAGAATATTGGTAAATAATACCCGCTGTAATAAACATCTTCGATCCATCACTACTAAATGCTATATCAGTTGGTGTTATCGTTTGGCTTGATATATCATAGAAACCCTGATGTGTTACAGTTGAAGTGATATCATAAGCAATGCTCAGGCTATATTGATTGACCTCGTCGCCATCATTGCCTACTACGAATAGCTTAAGTCCATTGTCACTAAACGCCATGCCAGAAGGCGATGTTTCTTCTGTTGCTACACTTAATGGGCTTCCGTCAAACGAAACACCACCACTTAGTTCATAAGGAGTAGTTAGCGTGTAGGAATAGATTTCGTCATATGAATTACCTATTACAAATAACTTCGTGCCGTCGCCATTGAATACTGCTCCTTGGGGAAAGGATTCTTGGGAGGACATGTTGTAGTTGGAGCTATAAGTTACCCCGTCCGTCATGTCAAATGAACGCCCGTAGGTAATCGACTGCGCTGAGAGCCGATTGAGTGCGAAGGTGAGCACAAGACCCACCACAATAAATGATGTTCGTAAAATGTTTTTCATGGCATAAAGGTTTTTGCGATTATGCCAGTGAAGTTGCCATCAATACTAAAAAAAACACCTATCCTACCGGGGTAGTTCTGCACCTACCCGGGTGGGTAGTTTTTTTAAGTGCTTGATTATGAGATCAATAAAAGCTACTCTTTCGTTTGCTTCAGTGCAAACTGTAGCGCCTCTTTCCGATTGGTGACACCCAACTTCTCGTAAATGTTCTTCAAATGGTACTTCACAGTGTTCACCGAAACGTATACTTTCTCCGCAATTTCCGAATTGTTGAGGTTGCTCAGTGCATGTGTAAGTATTTCGAATTCCCTTTCAGATAGCGGTTGAGCAAGGCGCTGATTGATGGCATCCAACTCCATGTTGAGCGCTTGGGCATCGTCATTGAGCACCACCTTAATTTTGGTTCGCATTTCATTTACCTCTGCCTCAAGCTGCAGTCGCTTGGCTTTGTAGCGGGAGGTGAGTGCCAGGGTGATCGAAAGAAGTGAAACTACAATGACAGCCAGGGAAAAATAAAGCCACCTTTCTCTGATCTCCTGTTGTTTTATTTGGCTTTGTTGCACCTCATTTTCTAACTGAAGAATTTTGTTTTCCTGCTCTTTGCTGTCAACGTCGTATTTGATATTTAGCTCCGAAATGGCGTTTCTGCTAAATTGGCTGAGCAGTGAATCCTCCAGTAAATTGTACCGCTTGTAGGCATCCAGGGCATCAATATACTGCCCTTTGTGCTCTTTGATGCGGGAATAAAGTTGATAGCTGTTTTTCAGCTGAGAAAGCAGCCCATGCCTGTTGCTGTAGTTGATATTGGCATACACCAGCTGTTCGGCGGCGTCAAACTGCCCTGTTAGCAGGTAATTTTCCGCAAGTATTAGTCGAGCGGCAGATAGTTGCTCACTCTCGTCGAGCCCTTCGTAGTACACCATCGCTTTTTCCACCAGACTTTTCGACGCTGCATATTTTCTCTGCTGGTTGAAAATAGAAGCGAGGTTGACCCAGCGTTCAGCAATATTGATGCTGTCATTGGTTTGTTGGTGGGCCAATAGTGATTGATTGACGTAATAAATGGCACTGTCGAGCACACCCATTTCTCGAAAGGCCATACCGATACTGTTCATTCTTCCAGCAATAGAATTTGTGTTTCCCCCACCTTTTTCATGCAGTTTAATTGACTCCTTGAAGAGTTGAATAGCTTTTAAATAATTGCCGTTTTGCTCACTTAGTGAGCCCATTTGATTGAGGTCAAATGCAAGGGCAGCAGTATCTTTCCGAACAAGGTCAATGGCATAAGCTTTACCCGCATAGTCGATTGCTTTGGCATAGTCCCCCAATTTTTGATAACCAGCGCCAACATTATAATAAGCGGTGGCCAGTTGAACTGTATCTTTGGAAAGAATGGAGTAGTCTAATGACTTTAAATAGTGGACGAGGGCTTTTTTGTGTACGCCTAACTCGCTGTAGCAAAACCCTGCATTGCTGTGGCACTCTGTCATGAAGTAAAAGTCTTTCAGTTCAGATTGGGCTGCTGCATCAATAGCAGCAAGGTATGCAGCCAGAGACTCAGGTAATTTGTTGACGTAATACAGGGCGTCGGCTTGAAGTTGTAAAAGTCGCGCTTTTTGCAGAGGATTAGGGGTGTTGTGCTTCAGTTGTTCTGCTACAGCAATTACTTGTTCGTATTCTTCTGCTTCTAGCATAGCCTTTAGGTTGTCCACAGTAATGTCTTGTGTCCAACCGAAACAGCTGACCAATAACAACCCAACTACTAAGAAAGCTTTTCTGCTACGAACGGGATACCACATATTCAACAGCTTCTTTTCGGTTATGTACCCCTAATTTAGTATACACATTCTTCAAATGATACTTCACAGTGTTTACTGAAACGAATACTTTGTCGGCAATTTCGGAATTATTGAGATTGCTAAGTGCATGGGTCAGGATTTCAAACTCTCGTTCAGAAAGTGGTTGCGCGAGGCGTTTGTTGAAATCCTCCAAATCCATATTTAGCGCTTGCGAATCTTCATTAAGTACGACCTTAATTTTGGTTCGCATTTCATTTACTTCAGCTTCGAGCTGCAGGCGTTTGGCTTTGTATCGGGAACTAAGTGCCAGGGTGATCGAAAGAAGAGAAACGACAATGATTGCCAGGGAAAAGTAAAGCCACCTTTCTCTGATTTCCTGTTGTTCTATCTGACTTTGTTGCACCTCATTTTCTAACTGAAGAATTTTGTTTTCCTGCTCTTTGCTGTCGACATCGTATTTGATATTTAGTTCCGAAATGGCACTCCTGCTAAATTGACTGAGCAGTGAATCCTCCAGTACATTGTACCGCTTGTAGGCATCTAGGGCATCAATATACTGCCCTTTGTGCTCTTTGATGTTAGAGTATAGCTGATAGCTGTCTTTCAACTGGGAAAGAAGCCCATTCCGTTTGCTATAGTTGATATTGGCGTACACAAGTTTTTCGGCGGTGTCAAACTGCCCCGTAAGAAGATGGTTTTCGGCAAGTGTCAATCGGGCTGAAGATAGGTACTCACTTTCATCCAATCCTTCGTAATACGCCATTGCTTGTTCTACTAACTTTCGTGATTCGGCGAACTTTTGCTGTTGATTGTAAATCGATGCCAGGTTGACCCAGCGTTCAGCTATGTTGATGCTGTCCTGCAGTTTTCTGTGGGCTTGCAGCGATTTTTCCACATAGTATTGTGCACTGTCAATGATGCCCATTTTTTGGTAGGCCATACCAATGCTGTTCATTCTTTCTGCGACTGAATTAGCGTTTCCACCACCTTTTTCATGTAGCTCGATGGACTCTTTATAGTGCTGTATTGCCTGGCTGTAGTTTCCATTTTCCTCACTTAAGAAACCCATTTGTTTCAGGTCAAACGCAATAGCCGAGGTGTCTTTTTTTACTCGATCGATTTCATAAGCTTTGTTCGTATAGTCGATGGCGTTAGCAAAGTCACCCATCGCCTGATATCCTGAGCCTGTATTGTAGTAAGCCGTAGCCAATTCTGTTGAATCGCCGTACAACATCGCATATTCTAACGCTTTGAAATAGTAATCGAGGGCTTTTTGATAGACCCCAAGTTCCCTATAGCAAAAACCTGCATGAGAATTGCATTCAAGAAGGAGGAGCAAATCTTTTTCCTCTGATTTCGATGCTGCGTCAATGGCGGCTAGGTACTCGGTCAGCGACTCAGGTAGCTTGTTGACGTAGTACAGGGCGTCGGCCTGCAACTGACAAAGTCGTGCTTTTTGAAGAGGGTCAATGGTGGTGCTTTTGAGTTGTTCTGTGATAGCAATTACCTGTTCGTATTCTTCAGCTTTCAGCATTTCCTTCAGGTTGCTTACAGTAATACCCTGTGACCAGCCTAAAAAGCTGATTTGCAGAAGCGAAATAAACAAAAAGACTCTTTTGTCAGGAACTGTATACCACATATTCAACAGCTTCTTTTCGGTTACGAACGCCTAGTTTATTGTAAACATTTCTTAAATGGTACTTAACGGTATGGGTAGATATATAAAGTTGATCGGCTATTTCCTGATTGGTTTTTCCTGCCAAACTAAGCTGAAAGGCTTCAAATTCTCGTTCAGATAGTTGCTCGACCAGTTTTTGGTTCAAACTGTTTATGTTCACTGAAAGATCGTTCGCAGCAGGTCCCTCAAGTAAATCCATATACCTCTTTTTCAAGGCATCCATCTGTTGTTCCTGCAAGGCCAATTCCGTTTTTTGTTTTTTGCGATACATGACGAACAGGATGCCTAATGTGATAATGACCATGCTCATGCTGATGGCGGTGGCAATTAGCCAAGCCCTCGCCTGAGCTGTTTCTGCCTCATTTATTTTACTTTGCAAGGCCAGGCTCTTTATTTCAGCTTCTTTTCTGGTATTTTCAAAAATCACTTCCAGCTCTGCTATCCTTTCATTCTTTTCCTTACTGATTATCTCATTCCATACAGCGCTGGCCTTTTTTTCATACGCCAAGGCTGACTTATAGTTACCGGCCATTTCTTCAATGTCAGCTCGATTGGTATAAACCAGTTGCTCAATCTCAGCAGCACCTATTTTGGCAGCAATACCTTCAGCTTCGAGCATCAAAGATCTTGCGCTGGCAAAATCACCATAATGTGCTTTGATTTCCGCCAGCTCTCCCAATGTACGGGCCAAACCCTGCAGGTCTTCTATCTCTCGTTTCAGTACCACAGATTTGTCGAAATAAGTAGCTGCCGTCCGGAAGTTTTGAAGTGACACATAGGCCGAGCCAATATTGTTGTAGGCATTCGCCATTTTTTTCTTGTCTCCAAATTCCTCCGCAATGGTTAGCGCCTGCTCGTAGTAGGTAATGGCATCCTTGAATTTCTCTTGCTTCCGCTTGATTATTCCCAGGTTGAGAAGCGAATTGGATAGTGCCAGTGTTTGCCCCTCTTTTCTCTTTAATGCTAATGCTTTTAGTTGGTATTCTTCCGCTTTCTCGAGATCATTCATCCGATCATAAACTATGCCCAGGTTGTTGTAGGTGGAGCTGATTTTAGAATCTCCTATGGCTTCTCTGATGGCCAGCGCCTGAAGGTGGTAGTCTACCGCCTTATCAAATTCCGATAGATAGGTATAACACAAACCTATGTTGTTGAAGAATGCTGCGTACTGGACACTGTCTCCCGCGAGCTGTGCATTGGGCAATCCTCTTTCGAAATAATAGATCGCTGAATCGTAGCTGGCTTTCCGAAAATGAAAGATCCCGATCAGGTTCAGGATCTTTACAATATCAGCCGAGGAGGTTCCACCGTCTGTCATCGACAAGGCCTGGTCAGCGTACCATTTCATCGAGTCTGGATTTTGGTTTCTATACTCACTTGAAAGCTGAATGAGTACATCAATTTTGGCGGCGCCTTCTGATGTGTTTTCAAGCACTATTTTTAGGCTATCCACTTTGTCTGCCGACATGCAGGTAGAAGACGAGCACAATACAATCATCGCAAGGAGCCACAGAAGCTTCGGCATTTGGCAGCTAGGTCAAAAAAGGTTTGTTCTAAAATAGCAATAAGATACTTGAAAAGACAAAAAAAGAGCCACTACGTTTGATCGAAGTGGCTTTTTATTGCAATGAAAGCTAAAAATTATTTGCTCATCCAGCTGTACATAAGGTCCAGCTGCGCCTGAGTAGGGTTTTCGATCATTTTCACTTCTGGCGCCTCTTGTCGTTGTACCAAAATGACCTTCGCTTTTAGTTTTACGTCTTTGATTTTTCCTGGTTTTACTTCTCTTTGGACAATGGCTGTAATTTTGTCACCTTCTTTGCGTGTTTCCTTGTAATTCGTAACAACTTCCTGAAGGTTTTTAATGTCGAGCGTTTGGCCGTCAAACTCCAGGATATGATCACCTTCCAAATAGCCCATGTCTTCCCCAAAGGCATTCAAGTTATCAACTCTCGCTACTACCAGATGGCCGCTCTCCTGGTCATAACCAAAAGAGATATTGCCCATGGAAGGCTCCATGACTGCACGCCCGGGAGAATAGGAAACACCTATTTTGTTCAGGTATTCCGTAAGAGGCAGGGGCGTGCTTCCTTCTACATAGGTGCTGAAAAATTCTCGAATTTCAGGAAAAGTCAGGTCTGTGATTTTATCAAAAAGCTCATCATCTTTGAACGACTTGTGAATGCCGTATTCTATTGATAAATCCTTCATTAACTGATTGACACTGTATTTTCCGCCAGACAATTCGCGCAGCCTGATGTCGAGGCAAAGTCCAATCAATGCTCCTTTTTCGTACACATTGCCGTACTGGTCCTTGTATTCATCAAGACAAAGCTTACTCATCACAGTAAATGGAAGGCTGTCGTTAAATGCCTTGGCGTTGGCGATTTTTTCCTCAACTTTTGATAAATATTCATCCATTCCAAATAGTCCTTCAGCCAGCTGAACATGGCCAGCAAAGTATTCTGTTACACCTTCATACATCCAGAGGTGCTTCGACATCTTTGGATCGATATAATCAAAATTTCCAATTTCTTCGGAATGAATACTCAAAGGCGTGATGATATGGAAAAACTCATGGGCAGAAACGTCTTTGACTACCTGTGTCAGGTATTTAGGGTTCACCTCTGGTAGGCTGTACATAGACGAGTAAGAATGCTCCAGGGCACCCAATGCACCCGATGCTGAATTACCCGAAAACAGATAGATGATATAGGCGTATTTTTTGATCGGCAATGTGCCGCCCAGGTAGTTTTTTTGTGCGTTGAGAATCTGACTGACATTGTCTTTAACAAATTCTGCAGTCAAAAGCCCATTGGGAGAATAGACAGAAAAAAGGATTTCCGCGCCTCCTACATTGATGGTAGTGGTATCAGGCACCGAATACATGATAGGCGAATCGACTAAACTGAAATAGCTCTCAGCCACAAAGGTGTCAGTATTATTTTCAGATTTGGTGGGTTCAAGCGACGTGGCTCCGTAAAAGCCGTCCGGGTAGGAGATATTCACTTCATATGGAACGCTTTTAAGATCTTTAAGGTAGCCAAAGAATCCATGGGTATTGATCACGAAGTTTTTCCCCTCTTCAATATTGGTACCTGCGGGCTCAAATACGGTATTTCCTTTTTCGGTGTCGTAGGTGTCTTCTACCCAGTATTCAACTTTTTTTAGCGCAGTAGCATTTTTGATCAACCACCTGTTTTCGGTGATCGATTCAACTCTCAGTTCGTTGCCATCGGCGTCCAGGGCTTTGAAATCGGAAAGAAAACGGCCAAAGTCGTAGATGCTATACGTGCCAGGGACAATTTTAGGCATTTGGTATTCTACCTCAGCGGTGGACACAGTGGGTACCTCAATCGTCACTTTTACCTTGTCGTCCTGAACTATGTTAAGATCCAGGTAGGCCTTGTAGGCATCGGATTGAGCGAAAGCGGCTACACAGCTTAGCCACAGTCCCAGGGTCATTGTCAGCTTTTTCATTTTGAGTTTTTGTGATTGAGGCTTGAAGCATACCCTCCTTTGAAGGGATGGCCATTCAAGCCGTGTTGTTTAAAATGTGCATGCAAAAGAAGGGCACAAATAAAGTAAATACTTTTTGTCGCTCAATATTTAATTAGGTGAAAAAATGTTAAAAGATCCGCTTTTCTACTCTGATAACACCTTTCAATGCTGACCAATCGTCGTCAATAGCACATACTTTTATATCTACCATGTCGATGGCCAGCATCAGGTTCCTGATGTCATCTTCGGTGAGGTCTTTGGGGATTTTTGATTTTCCTTTGGGCCACGACACCCAAATCATGCCATTTTGTTCAATTCGGTCTTTGAGTATGGGTAGGGTATTTTTTAGTTCTTCTTTACTGCTGGTAAAAAAATGAATGATGTCATAGCGTTGTTTGCCCTGCGTTTCATGGAGGGAGACATTGTCGGGAAATGCGTCGAATAACTCAAAATAATGGGATGGACGGTTGAGTAGAAGCATCGTGGTGCCCTCCTTGATCCCAAGTTTTTTTGCCAGTGGTGTACTTGAGTAGCCGGCCATTGTAATAAGTAAGTTGATGCTAATATGATAAATCAGTTTTCAGTACCTATACCATCATTTTTTGGGAAGCGAAGCCTATCAATATTACTTTTTATTTACACTTATCTTTGCCAATAGCCACACATTAGGGTCAGCAATAACAGCTGCAGGCATTTCCGCAACATTCCATTCAGCCTGACTGCTTGCACCTGAAACTTCAATTGTATAAATAGTGATGTTTTCCTTACTGTCTTTTATCCCGATTTCAAGAGGAAGTTTGTCTTCTTCGCTCAGCCCAGGGCTTTTTACGTCGACTTGTACTTTACCGAGTTTCTTGTTGTAGGTCCAGGTGACTACCAGCTTTGGGAAGGCAGGTTTCATCAACCACTGATCGAAAAACCAACCCAGTGACTGCCCACTCGTTTCCTCCATGACAGCCTGAAAGTCGGAGGTCATGGCGTTTGAGAGTTTGAACTTGTCGTAGTATTTGCGGATGCCTTGAAAGAAGAACTCGTCACCCACTTGCTTGCGAAGCATGTGCAGCACCCAGGCAGCTTTTTGATAGGTATTGGCACTTAGCACCTTGCGCAGCTCTTCAATGTTGGTGTCTACAATGGGTGAATTCGGATGTTTGTTGTGGTAGTCTTCTATTTTAGGCAGCATTCTTGTCATGCCCGTCTTCAGACTGTCGACACCATAGGTACGCTCCATATAAAGCTCAGTGAAATAGGTGGCAAAACCCTCACTCAACCACACATGGTACCAGTCTTTCTCTGTAGCTGAGTTGCCAAACCACTGATGGGCAATTTCGTGCGCCAGCAAGCTTTCTATTGTTCGATTGCCAGTAACGGAATTTTCGTAGTAGAAGATATTACCAGCATTCTCCATGCCACCGAAGCTCGTTTTGGATTGTACATTGGCAAGCTTTTCAAAAGGGTAGGATCCAATGATACCTTGCATGGTGGCTAAAATTTCCATCGCCGGAGCATAGTCGTAAAAGCCTGCATTTTTGTTTTGCCGATACACCCAGGAAGACACAGGTATGTCCCCTACCGAGCCAACATAGTCAATGGCAAAAGGGGCCGCGCCAAAAACCATGACCTTAGTAGAAATGGGCACCGACTCAATCCAATGGGTAAGCTTCGTTTCGTTGTCGAGAATAGTTTCCTCTTTCAATTTTCCATTGGCAATTACCTGGTAATATATCGGTGCTTCAATGATGAATTCGCAAGTCGCTTTATCAGCGGGGTGGTCTACCGTGGGCAGCCAATGGTGGGCCCTGTCAGGCCAGTTGTCGCCGAAAAAGGTTTTGTCGCCAAAAAGGTTTTTTCCAATGACCAGACCGTCTTGTGGTATGCCGGCATAGCCAATAACAATTTTTATTGTGTTGCCTGCTTTGCCTGCAAAGTCGATATGAATGCGGTTGTTTTGATGGAGGAAGGAGGCATCTTGCCCATTGACGGATAGTGTGCTGATTGTCATCCCACCAAGTGCTGTTACACTTTGTAGGTCAAGCTCAAAAGACGTTAAACTGTCTTTTAATAAAATTTCAATGGCCGTTTTTCCAACGATGGTGTTGTTTTCTTCCGACAAATCCAGCCTAAAGGCATAGTGCTGCACATCGATGGCTGGGTTCAGTGGATAGCGATCCATGCCAAAAAGTAGCGAATGAACCAGCAATGAAAAGGCAATAGAAAAGAGTAATTTCATGATATGCGAAGTTGTGGTATTAAATGTAGTTCAAAAACCCATGTTCGCAACCAGATTTTTGCAGCAAAATTCAATCGCAGGGAGTTACATTCGCAGGCAAGGGTTCAATGCGAGCCGCCAGGTTGATATACTGGCACGCCACTGCTTCATCTCCAATCTCTCTGTAACAATCGGCCCGGAGCAGGTAGATTTCAGGTCGTTTGGGCCATACGTTTCCTAGCCATTTGGTTTCGTGCATGGCTTGTCGCACATCTCCGATCAGCAAATAGCCCCTAGCTTCTCCCATAAATATATCGAGGTCTTCAGCATCCACATTGCCGCTGTGAATAAGGATGATGTAGGCTTCGCCAAAAGTAGAGATATAGTTGTCTATTACCAGATCAGCCGCCTCATGGAAATATTCGAGCGACCGTTTGTAGTCGTGCAGGTCATCACGGTAAATCTCTGCCATGTTTTTGAGAATATGGCGTTTTCGCAAGCCCGATTTTAATAGCTCCGAAAACACCTCTATGGCGTTTTCGTATTGTTTGGTTTCTTTATAACATTGCGCTACCCGCATATTGAAATCAAATGATCGATACAATAAATAGGGTGCAGCAACCATGTAATTCGCGAGTGCCTCCTCGTACTTACCGGCATCGTACCGATGGTCTCCAGCTTCAATGACTTCCGAGATAAGTTGCTCTTTAAACTCCCTTATATGTTCCTCTTCCTTATAGAAGTAGTCAAAAGGGGAGAGGATTTTTAATGATTCTTCCATGTGGCCCAGCTCAGCTTCATTCACGGCCATTTCAAAAATGCCGTTTCTCTCGTCGAGAAGGGCTTCCAACTTTAACTGCTGGTAAAAGCCATAGGCCTGCATGGCAGCCATGATGACCGTAGCCAAGCCAAGCGAAAGACCAAATGCCCACAGCGTACCCTTATTATTGCGCTTGAGGTCCTCGTAGGAATAGGTTGCGCTCTTACCCTTTCGTGCATAGGGTGGTCGCTGGTTTTCGTAGGTCGCGGTTGGTGGAGTGTAGTCGTAGGTAGGAACGCTGTATTTGAAACGATAATCGTAATTGGCTTTTTGAATTGGGTCCGACAGCACTTGGTAAGCCATGTTGATTTCCTTGAAACGTTCTTCCATTTCAGGGTCACCAGCATGCTTGTCAGGGTGATACCTCATGGCCAACTTTTTGAAAGCCGCCTTGATTTCATAATGCCCTGCCTCTTCAGGCACTCCTAATATTTCGTAGTAGTTGCGCAAGCGAAACGTCTGATTGAATAATGAATGTAGGGATTATCCTTGAAAAACGTTATAAAACAGTGTTTTGTTGCTGATAATGAGGCCAGCTAAATTTGTTGGGTGGGACTGAAGGTCTTTTAATGCATAGTACCCTTCATGGTCAATAACCCAGAGAAGTATTGAAATGACTGGAAAAAAGGAAATGTTACGTTATCTTCAAAAGTATGAAACGATACCCTTCTGCCATTTATCTGGTAACAACATCTCTGCTTTGCTTTATGTGTTACCATCACGCATTTGCCCAGGAAAAACTGGCCTCTAGTGTGTTTCGATGGGAAGAACTACCATTGAAAAAGTCTGCCAATGGCGAGCGACGCCAGATCTTGGAAGGCGCCACCGATCACCTGGCCTACCTGGAAGTGCACAGTACATCAGTAAATGGTGGACTTGCCTTTCATGCCCCTCACCATCACGACGACGAGGAACTAGTAATAATAAAGGAAGGACAAGTGAAGGTGACAATCGAAGGTAAGAGCAAAACCATGGGGCCTGGAAGTATTGCATTGATCATGTCAGGTGAAGAACATGGCATGGCCAATGCCGGTGACACACCTGCTACTTACTACATTATGCGCTATAGCGGCAAAGAAAAAGCCAATATAGCCCGTGGAAAGGAAGGAGGAGGGTCGTTGATGATAGCCTATGATGAAGCCACCACAACGGATACTGGAAAAGGTAACAGGCGTAACTATTTCGATAGATTTACAAGTGCTACAGAAGATTTTGAAATGCATGTGACCAGCCTCAATAAAGGAGAAATGAGCCATGCGCCGCATACCCATGAGGTAGAGGAAATTATTTTGGTGATCCGTGGCGATGTGCAAATGCATATCGATGGAGAGCTAATCAACGCTTCCGAAGGATCGCTTGTATACCTGGCATCGAATGTGTCCCATGCCTTGAAAAACATGACCGATGGCAGCTGCGAATACTTTGCCTTTCAGTGGAAATAACCATTGGTGACCAGCAACCTTAAAGGTTCTTTGTTCTTTAGTTCCGGTGTGTGTCTCACACACCGGAATGATAATATTAATATATCTAGCTCCCCTAAAACCAAGATGTATCCATGGAAGTAGTTAAAAAAAACGACGGTTTCGAGTCCATCAGCGGCCAGCTACCCTTGAAGCGAAAGATCGTGCACCTGGACCATTTGATGGTCACTGTCATAGAGTTCTCCGGCGGACCGATGACCCAACCCGATCCGCCGCACAATCATCCGCACGAACAAATCACTTACGTGGCGGCAGGCTCACTTAAGTTGTTTATCGAAGATCGGGAATACCTTTTGCAGGAGGGAGATGTGTTCAAAATAGCTTCCAATCTCAATCACTCTGTACAAACCCTCACAGAGATGGTGAAATTGGTAGATAGCTTTACGCCGCTGAGGGAGGATTTTTTGCAGGGGTAGATGTCTCTCGTCAAAAAGTGGGAAACTAGGGAAGTTCTTTTCCATTTTCGCAGAGCTGGTAGTCAAATTTGTCAAACTCAAACAAGAACAAATCAATGAACCCCGTGGTTTATACGGTGTGAAGCAAGATTAACATAGGCACACCTCGATTATGAACTTCTAATGCGACTTTAGATGAATATCAAGCCATTACCATTCTTTGCAGTTATATGTTTCCTTATAAGTTGCAATACTACTCAAGTTGCCAATTCTGTAAATTACGCTTCTGTACCTGTAAAAGAGGCCATCCCCTTTGCGGAAGGAATCATTTCAACAGCTGCCAATAGTGAGTTTCAAATCATGTTTACGCCTGATGGTCTCAGAGCATATTTTTCGCGAAGAGCACCAGAACAAAAACAGAAAATTTATGAAACTGAGTTCCAAAATGGACATTGGTCGGAGCCAGTCGTATCCGCTTTTTCCACCGACCGCGATGAAACTCCTTCCATCACACCCGACGGAGAGTTGTTCTTTTTTGGTTCTGAACGTCCGATTCCCGGCAAGCCCAATAGAGGTAATTTTGACATGAATATCTGGATGATGAAACGGACTTCAGATGGATGGAGCGAGCCGGAACCGTTGCCTTTTCCTATCAATGACGTTCAGGTTGAAGGGGAAGAATGGCCTTCCTCTAATAATAATTTTCTTTTTGCAGTGGACAATTCCACCTTTTATTTCACCACAATGGTTCGCGAAAGTTCTGGTATCAAGCTATTTGAAACAACATATGTAGATAGCCAGTTCTCTGCCCCCAAAGAACTAACCGGTATATTTCATGACGAAAAATATTGGGTCTATTCAGCAGTGGTTTCTCCGGATGGGCGTTACCTTGTTTTTAACTCTTTTGGAGCTCCTGGGGGATCAGGTGGAGAAGATATTTTTGTCAGTAAACGAACAGAAAGCGGGTGGAGCAAAGCTAAGCCAATCGGACCAAAAATTAATTCCAAAGACGAAGAAAGTGGCCCCAGATTTTCCAGAGACGGGAAATACTTCTTTTTCACCCGGGCCAAAAATTTAGGCAACTACGAATACGGTGAATGGGATATTTTCTTTATTGAAACAGAATATTTGGAATTTGATCGACTTTTTTGAGTAAGGCGATTCACGGTGTTGGTTGATTTTCCATAAACCTGTCTACTTTCCCATATTGGTTTTTTGCTGCACGATTCTTCAATCCGCTGTACGCATTATATAAATTTCTGTTTGACTCCTCTTTAAACTAGCCTATCTTACCCAAATGCGAAAAACCATTCTTAGGAGCTGCTTACTCCTGATCATAGCTTCTTCTTGTTCTACCCAGCAAGAAAGTCCTTTATCTGCCTTCGGTGTATTCTGCGAAATGGTAGCCAACGATGCCAAGCCGATGGCGCTTCACTTTCCCATGGAAAAGAGCGAAGTGGAACAACTGTGGCCGGAGTTCCTTAAAGTGGCTGAAGGCTACGGTGTGCAGCTCTTTCAGGAAAATGACTTCCCTGCAACTATGCTTTTTCCAGCAGAAGACACCAAAGGGAAAACTGTCGTGTTGATTTATAAAGGCCAGCGGCTGGAACAATACCAACAATGGAAAGCTGATCTGGAGGCATCAGGCGGAATGGAAAGCAAAGACCTGGAAGCCCTTTCAAGGCGTTTTGGTCGGTTGTTAGGGTATAGTCCACAAGGAATCAACGAACTATTGAGTAAAAACTCCGACTACAGGAACCTGGCTTCGTTTGGTGTAAGCCAGCAGGTCACCCACTTGTACTACGAGGATTTAGGCAAGGCCATTGACTTTTATATGAACACACTTGGCCTTGCCACAATAGACTCAGTCAAGTTTCAGATAAGCAATGATGCCTTCGTTGAATTGCATCCATTGTCCGAAGCACATCCTAAAGGGCAAACAAAATCAACAGCAGTCGCTTTTTTAACTGATCAGCTGCCGGAGTGGTATCAATACCTCCAAGAAAAGAGCGTGACAATTAAATATACCTACAAACCTAAAGCGGGTGGGCCTCATGATGGCTTTGTGGCTGTGGATCCGGGTGGGTATTTGCTGGAGTTTGAGCAGTTCAAGCAGCATCCGGAAAATGAACTTTTTATGGCGACGCTGGCGGACGCACCTCGAGTAGGCACGTCAATCAGCTCTCTCAATTTTTATGGATCTATTACCTGGACCTACCATAAGGATATGCTTAAGATGCAGCAATTTTATGAGGAGGTACTGGGCTATCAAAAGGTGGCTGACCAGGGATGGACAAAAATTTATCAAACATCCGCTACCGGCTTCATCGGTCTGGTAGATGAATGCCGGGGTATGGAAGATTTTGCAGAAGCGAAGGCTGTGGAATTGGAATGGGAGATTTCTGACGAAGAAACTTTCGATGACTTTGCTCAAAAGTATTGGGGAGCTTATAGTTATAGTGATCACACCTTTGCCGGTCCCGAAAAGTACTTTTACAGGATAAAGGGAAATAAATAAAACCAAACCTTCACGATGCAGCCAATGAAATACTTTGTCCTTTTGCTTTTAATTGCCTCGACTGCCCATTTGATTGCGCAAGATTTCGAATTCCAAAGCAGTAGTAGGCTAATACTAGGTGGTTTACAGGAAAAATCAGCGTCTATTGGTGTCGGCGACATTGACGGTGACGGTGATATTGATGCAGTGGTAGCCAATGGCAGGCACTGGCCGGAGCAAAACAGGATTTTTTACAATAATGGTAAGGGGATATTTACCGTTTCCCGTGTGCTCGATGATATCAGCGAAACAAGTTATGCCACAGAGCTGGCGGATTTTGATGGCGACGGGGATCTGGACATTGCGGTGGGCAACGACATGGCACCCAATGCGCTGTATGTCAACAATGGCGATGGCACTTTTAAAAGAGGTGCCACTTTTGGCAAAGTCTACGCACCTACCCGAAATTTGACTACCGCCGATATTGATGGAGATGGTGATATTGACATTTTGATAACGAATAGAGGCGCTGAAAATGAAATATGTCTCAATGATGGCAAAGGTAACTTTACCGAGGTACGTTCCTTTGGAACTAAGGACGACTCCACCATCGACGTAGAACTTTCGGATGTGGATGGAGACGGAGACAACGATTTGATTTTGGCCAACAGGGATGGGCAGCAAAACTACGTGTACCTCAACGACGGAAAACTGGGATTTGATAGGAAAATTCCGTTTGGCACTGGCAAGGATGAGACACGGGCAGTTGCAGTTACAGATATTGATGGCGACGGCTTTATGGACATAGTGACCGCTAATATTGGGGAACCCAACAGGATCTACTTTGGCAATAAAGCCTTGAACTATAGCAGGGTCGTGGTTTTTGATGAAAGCGATAGCGAGTCCTATTCAATCGCCATTTCAGACGTGGACCTTGATGGCGACACAGACATTATCATCGCCAATTCAGGGGCTCCTAATTTTGTGTTTGTCAACAATGATCGGGGCCAGAGTTGGAAGCCTATGATGCTGGGTAGCGATAATTACGACACCTATGATATAATAACTGCTGATCTTAACGGAGATGGCCGTCCTGATATTATTGAGAGTAATTCAGATGCTGTAAATGCCTACTATTTGAATCGGGTGTTGGGCAAGAAGTGAATGAATATTTTCAGTATATGATAGTAATACAAAATTCATATAATTTAGAAGGTCAGAACCGCTTAGCAACAGCTAGTTACTTCGGCATTAATAAAACCTATTATCATGAAATATCTATTCGTCTTTTTTAGCTTATTCTTATTCATAAGTTGTGCCGAACAGCCGACAATCAGGTCACTAAAAAAAGTTACTTTTTCCGAAAGTGGCTATGCATTAGGATTGCAGCATGGAAAGGAATTGAAAGCTGATATAGCGGGAATTCTAGCTGAATGGAAAAAGAACACCTCTGCTCAATTGGGAAAAGACGCTGATCTGGTGTTGAAGGAATTTTTTGCCTATGCCCAATTTGATGGAGCTATTAAGAAATGGACGCCAGATTTGTACGAAGAAATAAGAGGGATTGCAGAGGGTTCGGACCAGAAATTCAATGATGTGCTGCTACTCAATTTGCTAGACGAATTTTGGGTGTATATTGATGCCCAGGAGAAGCATCATTGTAGTGCCGCTGCTGCGCCTGCAAGAAACGGCCAGCCCGGTTATATCTCACAAAACATGGACCTGGAAAACTTTACTGATGGTTTTCAGGTGCTTATGCGCCTAAATAGGACTGATAGCCGTCCTGAGCAATTATTGCTCACCTATCCAGGCTTAATAGTATTGAATGGTTTGAATGAAGAGGGAGTAGGCGTATGTGTGAACACCATCATGCAGTTAGAAGCTTCTTCAACTGGGTTACCCGTCGCTTTCGTCATTAGACGAATCATTAACTCAACTGATAAAGATGAATTACTGTCCTTTTTACAAACGGTGAATCATGCGTCTGGCCAAAACTACATGTTAGGTATTAGAGGGGAGGTATTCGATTTTGAAGCTTCTGCTAACAAGGTTGTGCGATTTAACCCAATGAATGAAAACGGTTCGCTGTACCATACCAACCATCCTATTGCGAACGATGATATTAAACCAGGTTTCGAAGCATTCAGTCCCACTTTGGCTGTAGCATCATTGCCCACTAATTCGAATAGCTATTTGCGTTTGCAAGCTGTAGAAAAAAGAATGACTTCTTCTATGTTTGTAAATGATGGATTGATCAAAGAAGCATTAAGGTCCAAAGACAATGAAGATAATCCGGTGTGTAGAACCAATCGAAGGAATGGCCAGGGGTTTACTTTTGCATCAGTGATCATGACTTTTTCCGAAAAGCCCAATCTTCAAATTCTTGCTGGTCCGCCCGATGAGTCAGAGTATATGAAGGTGGAATTTACAGCCAGAGACTAAATTCCGTTGTCACTATTTATTAATTGCTCAAGCCGACATTTACGCTGCGAAATATCAAAATATAAAAGCATGAAATACCAGGTTGCCACCTTCCTAGTGTTTGTTACATCCGTTGCTGCTATAGCACAGGATGTCAAAGAGGTAAACAAGGAGGAGATTCTCAAAGTACGTGCAGCTTCCAACCTTGCGATCAAAAACCATCAAATTGATGTGGCTGTCTCCTATCTAACCGAAGACAGTAATATTGCAGCATCAAATGGTGCTATTTTTTCTGGCAGAAATGCTTTCAAAGAGGCTTTAACGAACATATTTGAACTAAATCCAGACCTGTATTTTGTCAGAAACGCTGACGAAGTGTTGATCAATACAGCAAACACAGTTGCCTGGGAAAAGGGCGTCTGGTTGGCAGAAAGACCTCAGACGGTTGGTTGGAAGAATTATGGGGGGAATTATTCCGCCTATTGGGTGAAGGAGGACGGGGTGTGGAAAATCAAATCGGAATTATTCGTCAGGCTTTACTGACAGAGGTAAGGTGTGTGTTGCCTTGTCGAACCTTTCTTTTTCTCAATTGCCAAAACAAAGGAGGTTGTTGTTGGTCTTTGTAGTGTCGTGAAATCATGCGGCACCAGATCATGAAGAAAATAGTTGTTGTAGCAGGAGCCACGGGAAACCTTGGTGGAAAAATTGCACATGCATTACTAGCAAAAGGAGCTGAGGTAAGAGCAATTGTCCGACTGAGCACAGATGTAACCAAGATTGATGGCTTAGAGCAAAAAGGCGTCAAAGTTTTTCGGGTCGACACCACTGATCAAACAGCCATTGCTAATCATTGTATAGGTGCAGATTGCGTAGTGTCGGCTTTGGCCGGATTGAGAGATACTGTCGTTGATGCTCAAAAGGTTTTTTTGGATGCTGCGGTTGCAGCAAAAGTGCCACGATTTATACCTAGTGATTACTCAATTGATTTTACCAATTTAATCGAAGGCCAAAACAGGAACCTGGATCTTCGGCGGGAATTTCATCAGTACCTTGATCAGTCACCTATCAAAGCATCGACTATCTTCAACGGCCCGTTTATGGACTTATTAACGACAGACATGCCGTTAATCCTTTTTAAGCAAAAACGCATTTTATGCTGGGGCAGTCCTGAACAAATGATTGAATTTACGACCACTGATAATGTGGCCGAGTTTACAGCTGAAGTAGCAATTGATGATAATGCTCTAAGGTATTTGAGAATAGCAGGTGATAGGCTTACCTGCAACGATTTAACAGAATTGCTAACTGAGCTTTCTGGTAAAAAATTTAATGTTTTTCGGCCAGGAGGAATTGGTTTGCTAAATTTTATGATCAATGCCACAAGATTTTTTTCCCCGTCAACTAGTGAACTGTACCCTGCCTGGCAAGGAATGCAGTACATGCGTGATATGATGGAAGGCAGGGTGATCTTTCAGCAATACGACAACTACAGATATTCAAACATAGCATGGACGTCGGTCAAACAATTTTTGATAGATGAGGAGAATTTTTTGAGGATTGAGAGGATTGATAGGTAAATTAAGGACACCATCGAGTAGATTTTTTTTCCAGCAGATCATTTGCGAGGCCAAGCGGTCTGTTCGATATCACGTTTTACTTGCAGAAGTTACAAGCCACTTTATCAACTTGAGTCTCTTGAAAGTATTAAATATTAGGAAAGGTGAATTTTTACAGAAAAAAGGAGACCTGAATAGCAAGGTATATTCGGTTGAATCGGGGTTGCTACGTAGTTACTCCATTGATGAAAAAGGCAAGGAACACATTTTTATGTTTGCTCCGGAAGGATGGCTCATCGCTGACAACATACCCAGAGAACAACCTTGTGATCTTTACATTGATGCCCTTGAGGATTCAATAGTAACTGTTCTGGAGAAGGATCTTGGTCGAGTTCATGACAGTGAGAAATTAATCAAACGGCTCTCCGTGTTGCAAAAACGAGTGATCATGTTGATGAGTGCCTCTGCGATTGAACGCTACGAAGATTTCCTGAAAACATACCCCCAAATCATTCAAAGAGTCCCACAGAAAATGATAGCCTCCTATCTCGGTATTACGCCTGAAGCACTTAGCAAAATCAAGGGAGTGCAGGTCAAAGGAAAATGACCTCCATGTTCATTTCTTAATCTAGGTTAATGTGTTCCACTATTTGATAATCGATCTTTGTGGAAACCAAACACTTAAATTATGAACTTAATATTATGGGCCGCACAGGGGGTATTGGCATTTATGATGCTTTTACCGGGATTTTTGAAATTAAGCAATAGCAATGAAGAGCTAATCAAAAAAGGAAACGGGCGCATGGATTGGGCTGAAGATATCTCTGCCACAAACATGAAATTAATTGGTATAGTAGAATTAATGGCAGCCTTTGGACTTATTTTGCCTCAACTACTTAATATTCTACCAATACTAACTCCTATCGCAGCCATTGGAGTCATTTTGACCATGCTGGGGGCACTTTCGCTCCATTTGAAAAGAGGTGACGGAGCTGCTGCTATCATTCCCAATATTGTGATTCTTCTTATTGCTGCTTTCGTAGCCTACGGAAGGCTTGTGCTAATTCCTTTTTAAATCCATCAGTTAAAATCTCATTATGAAAAACACAACTATCCTTTTAAAGGTGTCCGCCGTACTTTGGATGGTGTGGGGCTTGGTGCATGTTCTGGCTGGCGCGCTGACAATGAATTTTGTTCTGGCAGGAGATATCTCTTCGTCCATTATTGGAATTGCAGATGCAGTAGACCCAAATACTTTGCAAATGGAGTATCCAAAGGCTGCCGGTGCAGTGATCGGCCAACATGGCTTCAATCTATTTTGGATTGGTATGGTCACATTTATCAGCGCCTACTTTATTTGGAAGGGAAACGATTGGGCTATTTTCCTGGCCGCCATTACTGGTGGTCTCGCCGACCTGGGTTATTTTATTTTTCTTGACCTTGCAGGGCATGTCAATTTTGTTCCTGGCAGTATCATGACAATTATATCTGCTTCAGCCATCATCTTGAGCTTCTACGCCTATTTTAAAAGCAGAGGTCACGATAAGTCAAAATAGAAAAGGCATTCTGTTAGTATGGGAGTAATAAGCTTTGATTGCAAGCTCCTATACAACAAGTGCTAAACTGCAGGCCTTGGCATTTGAAAAGCCGTAAATTACTAGCCAAGCACGTCAATAGTTGCGGTAATAGTTCCTGATTTTGCTGATGGCTTGATTATACAGTGGCGCCGTAAATTCTTCGAACATATACTGGGGACTTGGCGCCGTAGCTTCCACGGTATTCACCATCTTGAGCTCATCATCATTTAGTGCCCGTTCGTCGCCATTGAAGGAAGCCCAGCGAATAGCCCAGGTATATTCACTTGGAAACTTTTCCTGGGTGACCACCTTTTTCAGGTTATTATCAAACACTTTGAAATCTAATAAGCCCCTTCCAGTAATGGCTTTTTCGTTAGTAGTAAGTTTTGCCTTCACTGTGCCATAAATCTTAACATTGTCTTTAGTGGCAATCACTACACTGTCGCGGCTTACGTCCCTGGTGGTTTTGTTGCTGGATAGATTACCTAAAGTAAATTGATCAAATTCCATCCTTATAATATGGTCCACATAGTCTAGTTTCTCTGCATTGGCCTCATCAGGCGTGTAAAATCGCACATATTGATTGATCATATTGTTGTGCAGGTATTCGTTGATCTTATTCACGAAAAACTCATGCTTGATATTGAACATCCTTGAAGGAGACGGGATGGGTTCTACTACCACACGCAAGGTTGCAAAGTATAAAGCCTCTCCTAATAACTGTTCCACATCTTTGAACCTTGGCGCCAATGCCTGAGCAGATTGGAAATGCTGATGTGCTTCAATGGCCTTTACTCGTTGGTCTTTTAGTTTCATCGCTTGCACACCAAGGTTATAGTGCACTTCGGCAGCCTTATTCTTTGCATCCACCAGTTCGGAATCATACCGTGCAGGCTTAGGCACAACCTGGCGGCAGCCAGGGCACCTTTGAATTTCGTCAGCGAGAAAATTGATGTACTGATAGTTTCTTGCAATCACCTCCCACTTCATGATGTCGTTAGACGCTCTTGCCGTTTTAATATTTCCTAAATGCGCCTCTAGTGCATACCTGTATGCATTTGCTAACGTTGCTCTGGCTTTCTTTTGGCCATCATTGGACCGCAGGCGATTGATTGCCTGTGTAACCGCCTTTTCATAATCCCCTTTTTGGAGGGCCTTTTTTCCGCTGGCACAACCTGAAAGCAGGGCAATGATGCCAAAGAAAAATACGAGTGGATAATACTTTTTCATAGTAAGACGGGTTTGGTGCTAAGTTAGGAATACCAGAAATAATGCCAAACTATGATGAGCTGCTAAGCTCTCTTTACTGTTTTGCTTCCTTATCGTCCGGCTTTTGATAGCAAATGAGTTTTTAGATAAGTTGATGTAAACTTTGTATCATTAGTTGACATCCCAACTCTCCAATGCCTCTTCGACAGCAGCTAAAAGCTCATCTGCATTTGCAATCGTAAAACAGAGTGGTGGCTTGATCTTGAGTGTGTTGTCAAATGGTCCGTCAGTCCCAATTAGGATATTTTGATTTTTTAGTTTGTTCTTAACAAATGCCGCTAATTCCGTAAATGGTTCTTTTCTATTCTTGTCCTTAACTAGCTCGAGTCCAAGAAAAAGGCCTTGTCCCCGTGCATTGCCCGCCCAATGACATGTCTCAGTTAAGTTTTCTAAACCCCGCAGCAAATAAGTACCGACTTCTTGTGCATGTTGAGGAAGCTTTTCTTCCTCCAGCACAGTGAGTACCGACTGGGCGATAGCACATGAAACGGGATTGCCACCAAATGAGCTAAAAAACTCCATCCCTGTTTCGAAAGAAGCAGCTACTTCGTCCGTGGTCACTACAGCACCCATTGGGTGACCATTGGCGATAGGTTTCCCTAGTATCACAATATCCGGAATCACCTCCTGCATTTCGAAGCCCCAGAAGTAATTGCCCAGCCTGCCAAACCCGGTTTGCACTTCATCGTTGATGCATACGCCTCCATTGGCCCTTATGAACTGATATATTTCTTGCAGATAGCCTTTAGCTAAAGGCACCTGCCCTCCACAGCCTACGATGGGCTCAGAAATAAATGTGCCTACTTCCAGGTCGTCTTGCTTAATTCTTGCAATGAGATCTGACGCATATTGCCGACCAGCTGTGCCGTCGTTTTGGGTATAGGCACCTTTGTATGTGTCGGGTATTGGTGCTTCAAGGATATGAGTGGCCTTTCCGTGTCCTCCTTTGCGATTATACTTATAGTGGCTGATGTCAATCACGTTTTTAGTATTGCCGTGGTAGCCATGTTCCATTACTACTGTTCCCATTTTCCTGGAGTGTGCCTGTGCCAATCTAAGGGCCAGGTCACTGGCAGCACTTCCGGAGTTGACAAAGAATACCTTCGATAACTTTGCTGGAAATTTGGAAAGCAAATTCTCTGCATAGTTGTTGTAGACTTCGCTCAGGTAGCGGGTATTGGTATTAAGTCTGGCCATTTGCCTTTGGCCAGCTTGCACCACTTTTGGATGACAGTGGCCCACATGAGGAATGTTATTGTAAGCATCGAGGTAGGAGTTGCCCAGATCGTCATGCATGTATTGAAAGGCAGCACCCACCATGTGAATGGGCTTACTAAAGCTGATCGACAAAGCTTTGCTGGCAACTTTAAGTCGTTGGTGCAGTAACTCGTCTGTAATATCGGCAATGGCAGGAGGCATGCCGAGCGCTGTTCGAAATGTGTGACTCACATGCTTCGGATTGATCCGAACCCATTTTTCCAAAAGCTCCCAGGCGGGTTGTTCGCTGACGGTGATATAGTCGCTGTCGGGTTTGAGTGTTTTGGTATAGGCCGATTTGCTGATGCTCACTGCCAGGCGGGTACCTACCAGGTAAAACAATAGGTCAACCTCTTCCGGCAACAAGGGCATTACTTCGTGGTAGCCACTAAGGACAGGGATGCCCCATTTAACAGGGTCTTCCTTATCGAACATAACATACGTAAGGGCGATTGCCAGCTCATTGATCAGAGGGCTGTAACACATATCTCCAAAGTCGATCAGACCGGTAACTTTTTCTCCATCTACGAGGAGGTTCCAGTCGTTGGCATCACCATGAAGAACAGATTTTCTTAAACGAGGAAGCAATGGATCGAAAACTTCCTTTTGCTGCATAAAAAAGTACTCAGCCCATTTGCGCTTTTTAGCATCTGAAATGTAAGGCAAATACTGAAGATTACGCTGGTAAAGCTTGAGGTCCCAGTCGAAGTTTTTAGCCGCGACAGCTGAGTAATATTGTCCTTCCAGTGCTTTGTTCATTTGGCCCAATAGCCTACCGAGTGAAAAATATAGGGCGGTATTCGGTTTGGATTCCGCAAGAAAACTTCCTTCCAGGTAGCTAAGTAACCTGAGAAGGAGGGTAGCGCCGTCGGAAGTTGTGATGGCCGTTATTAATTCGCCGTTGATATTGGAGATTGTGTTCGAAAATGAGCCGGGAAGTGTCTTGTTCAACAAGCTAAGTACTTCGTTTTCGGTATCTAGAAGCTCCCTTAGACCAGCATCATCGCTGTATACTTTTAATAGGAAAGTTGACTCCTTAGCCGTGATTTTATAATTGGTACTGTCGTAGCCTTCAAGGCTTTTGAAGTCGGTACAGCTAAGGTTGTAGTGTTCCAGTACTAGTGCAGGAACGTTGTATTTGCTGGTCATGTGGGGTTTGTCACTGTGGGAGAAGTTTGTCACCCCATCAGCCATAGTTGGTGGGGCCACGAATGTAGAAACTGTTTAGTCAATAACCTGATGGACCTTCAACCAATCAGCCAGGCGGTCAGCCCAGGAATTGAAAACCTCGTTTTTTGTATTGACCATGCCAAGTCCGTGTGCCCCTTTTTCATAAATATGCATTTCAGCAGGTACGCCTGCTTGCTTGAGCGCCAGGTAGAAGTAGAGGCTATTTTCTACGGGTACGGCTGAGTCTTCAGTAGTATGCACTAGAAAAGTAGGAGGGGTAAGGTTGGTTACCTGCTTTTCGTTCGACATCAAGCGTTGCTCTTCCTTGTTAGGTGTGTCTCCCAATAGATTGAACATCGACCCACGGTGGGTGAAACTATCATCCATATTGATTACTGGATAGCCCAATACCATAAAACTTGGACGTGAACCTACTTTTTCAACAGGATCTTTGCTGTTTTTATCCTCATCGGTGAAATGGGTGCCAAGGCTCGAAGCCAGATGTCCACCGGCTGAAAAACCCATGATACCTATTTTGTTAGGATCGAGGCCCCACTTGGAGGCATTGCTTCTAACCGTCTTTAAAGCCCTATCAGCATCCATTAACGGCACTGGGTGGGTATAACCACTTTTATGAAAGCCAAGCCGGTAGTACAGTACATATGCTGTCACACCCCGGTCATTGTACCACTTGGCCACTTGTTTGCCTTCGTGGTCGTCGGCCAAATGCCCATATCCACCACCCGGACAAATGATGACGGCAGATTTCTGACTGTTTTTTTGAGCGGGCGTATAAGCCATCATGTATGGCTGGTCTTTGTCTTCTTTGCTTTTGGCCATTGGTGCGCCTTCAGGCCAGAGGTATATTTTTTCCTGGGCAAAGGAGTTTAAAGAAATCATCAGGAGGGTAGTTACAAGCAGGCTTTTCATGTGAGTATGATCGTTTTTATCGGGCACATGGAATGTTCACAATGATCAAAAGCTGCTCCAAACCTCTAGTCGACTCTTATATTCATTAGGTTCGATTGGTACAGCTCCTTTTATGGACATTTCATATTTCCTTTTTTTTGAAAGGAAATTACAGTCAAGCAGGGGAATACCAATGGTCGAAATGGAAAAAAATTGAATAAAACCAAAAGAGGAGCGCTTAATTCCTAAAACCAGCTCTAATAAGCTTAGGCAATTGAGGGAAGCCTAAGTCAAAAGTGGCGATCAAAAGGTGTATTATGGCACATGGGAATCCACAGCCATTTAATCAGCAAATTTACAATAAGGAATTTTTATGCAAAGCCTTAAACCCGCGATCAACAGGGTTCAGACTTTGCATGTCAAAAATATGGGTTGCTTGCCTATTTATCGGCAACAAAATCAAGGGCTGCCGAATTAAGGCAGTACCTAAGTCCAGTGGGTTTGGGTCCATCAGGGAACACATGTCCAAGGTGTCCACCACAGCGAGAACACAATACTTCGTCTCTCACCATTCCAAATGACTTGTCGGTACCCACTAAGATCTTTTTCTTCTCAAGCGGCTGATAAAAACTTGGCCAGCCGGTTCCAGATTCGAATTTTGTTTCTGAGCTAAACAAAGCTTGTCCACACCCGGCACAATTATATTGTCCGGATTCGTGATTATCCCAATACTCTCCGGTGAAAGCCCTCTCTGTTCCTTTTTCTCTCAGTACATAAAACTGATTAGGGCTTAGCTTTTCTTTCCACTCGGCTTCTGTGAGTTTAAACTCGCCAGTTCCTTCACTAGCTGCTGCGTCATTCTTTTGCCCTTGCGCCTGGCAGCTTGACATAAATGCCAGCATTGCCAAGGCCATTAATTGCATTGATATTTTATTCATAACTTTCTTTTTAGGGATAACTACGAAGTTAACAACATTGTTGGTTTACCAGGTTCCAATTATTACATCTAAACGTCATAAAAGCGACCAAGCAAAAGCTTTATATGTTGCCGATCGACGGTCAATACGTAGGTATTATTACGTTAATGGTGAAAATCGAATAGATAACCTGCTTATTTTTATACCTATTGCCGTATCATACAGTAGCATAAACTGTTTCCTGAAAAAAAAAACGTAACGCCTATGAGTGGGTTATTTACACAGAGACCATTGAGTAGAAGAGAATTTGCCCGGCAATCGGGCTTGCTTGGGTTACTCGCATATAGCAGCGGTATAATGGTCGGTTGTAAAGAAGAAAGCAAGCTTTTTGACTACCTGACCGAAAAAGATTTGATGGTAGTGGCCCGGGATGGTATCAAGCTAGCAACAGATGTGTACTTTCCGGCATTAAATGGACGACGAGTGGATGGTTCCTTTCCTGTCATATTGGAAAGAACCCCCTATGGTAAACACCTGCCGGTATTGTCGGAAGTAACAGCAGCCGATACTGCTGTGCACCGAAACAGGGAAGAGGTAGCAGCCTTTTTTGTCGCGCAGGGTTACATTGTCGTGTACCAGGATTGCCGGGGGCGCTACAACTCAGAAGGAGCATATGTAAAGTACCTGTCGGACCCCAACGATGGTTTTGATACCTGCGAATGGATTTTAAACCAGCCATGGTGCAATGGGAAAATTGGGACCATGGGCTTGTCCTATGCAGCGCACAACCAGGCATCTTTGGCAAGTGCCGGGGCGCCAGGCGTGGTGGCCATGTGGCTCGACTCGGGTGGCTTCTCCAATAGCTACCAGGGCGGTATCAGGCAGGGTGGCGCTTTCGAGTTAAAGCAAGTCACCTGGGCCATTCGAAACGGGCCCAAAGATCCTGAAGCCCTGAATGATCCCTTGATTCAGGAGACTTTTAAGAATATGGATGTGAAGGGTTGGTTTTCAAAAATGCCCTGGCAACCAGGCAACTCCCCCCTTGCGACCGTGCCCGAGTACGAGGCTTATGTGTTTGAGCAGTGGCAACACGGTAACTTCGATGAGTATTGGAAGCAGCCCGGCATTTATGCCCAGGGCTTTTATGATAAATTCCCAAATGCCGCCCAGGTACACATGAGTGGCTGGTACGATCCTTATCCCCGGACGGCGATTGATAATTACCTTGGCATGAAGAAACTAGGCAAGGGACCGTTAAAACTAATTGTGGGTCCCTGGATGCATGGTCGGCGGTCATTTACCTATGCTGGCGATGTGGACTTTGGTCCTCAGGCTACATTGGACACTAACCTCGCTCCAGACTACCTCACAGCCAGACTTCGCTGGTTTGACCAATGGATGAAAGGCAAAAATAATGGAACTAAAGATGAAGCTGAGGTAGCCGTGTTTGTAATGGGAGGGGGCAGTGGAAAGAAAAACGCAGACGGCCGATTAGAACACGGTGGAAAATGGCGTTTTGCCAAGCAATGGCCGATTCCAGAGGCAATTGAACTGAAGCTTTACTTCTCAAATAGCAATGTGCTGCAAAAGGAATTGCCTTCAAATAGCAAAGAAAGTTTGTCGTTTGAATATGACCCCGATCACCCGGTGCCGAGCATTGGCGGTAATATCACCTCTGGAGCTCCGGTGATGGTAGGAGGTGCGTTTGATCAAGTTGAAAGCGAGCGGTTTTTTGGGTCGGAAGAAATGGGTCGAAAGCTATCTGATCGGCCGGATGTTTTGTCATTTCAAACGCCTCCCCTGGAAGAGGATATCGAGGTAACTGGGCAGGTATTGGTAAAGCTGTGGGTTTCCTCCAATTGTCTGGATACCGACTTTACGATGAAACTCATAGATGTATACCCAGGGTCTGATGACTTTCCGGATGGCTTTGCCATGAACATTACAGATGGCATACTACGTTGCCGGTACCGCGACTCCTGGGAGCAGCCTAGCCTGATGACTCCCGGTGAAGTATATCCAATTGCTGTTGAGCCCTTTCCTACCAGCAACCTTTTCAAAAAAGGTCATAGAATAAGGGTAGATATTGCCAGTAGCAATTTCCCACACTTTGACCTTAACTTCAATACAGGAGAGCCGGAAGGTATGGCTACTGCTAAGAGAAAAGCCTTGAATACTGTATTTATGGATAAAGAAAGGCCATCTCATATCGTTTTACCCGTGGTGCCATTTGGCACGTGATGCAGCTTTTATCAAAATTATTCGTCGTTTGCCTATGAATTTCCGTATAATCAACCATTCAAAATAAAAGGACTAATAATGATCAAACTGCAAAACATCGACAAGTATGTCGACTCTAAATTTCAACGGGTTTTCATTCTCAAAGGGATTGACCTGGAAGTGAAGCAAGGAGAGTTTGTGAGCATCATGGGGCCATCAGGTTCAGGTAAATCTACCGTATTGAACATCATTGGTATGCTTGACAAACCTAATGCAGGGGAGTACTACTTCCTTGATGAACCTGTTCACAAATTCAGTGAGAGAAAAACCTCCGAACTACACAAGAACCATATTGGGTTTGTCTTTCAGGCCTATCACCTGATTGATGAGCTTACTGTTTATGAGAACATCGAAACCCCTTTACTTTATAGGGGAGTGAAAGGAAAAGAAAGGGCCAGTATGGTGGCCGAAATGATGGACAGGTTTCAGATGGTGGCAAAAAAGGACCTTTTCCCGGAGCAGCTTTCAGGTGGACAACAGCAGTTGGTCGGTATTGCAAGGGCGATTGTTGGCGAGCCCAAGCTATTGCTTGCCGATGAACCAACTGGGAACCTACACTCTGAGCAGGGCAGGGATATTATGGAGCTGTTCAAGAAATTGAACGAAGAGGGAATGACGATTATTCAGGTAACACACAATGAGGCTTATGCAGAGTACGGTACCAGAATTGTAACATTGGAGGATGGTATGATCGTGAGCGACGTGCAGAATAAAAAGTGAAAAGAGTATTCACTCAAAACAAAAAACCAGAAGGTCAACTTCTGGTTTTTTGTTTTTAGCTGTAAAAACTAGCTTTCTTTTTCTTGATAAATATTTGTCTGAAGCTGTTGCCTGATAGGGAACCAAGGCCACCCGCTAAAGCCCCAATTAAGCCAGCGGCAATAACGAGGTAAATGGGGTCATCGACTGTAAATAGTTGCGCCACCTTGTTAGTGAGCACTCCCTGAGATTCTATATCAATTTTCCAGGCCATCACAATCCAAACAATCCCAGCGCCAATAAATCCGCTTACAAAAGCGCTAAAGCTGCTGGTAGGTATTAGCAAAGAAATAAATGCTGCTACTATTACTGCACCCCACCACGCGAAGTATATCCCCGATAAGTAGGTTAACAATGCAATTAGCATCACTTTGATGATCAGTTTCATTTCTTAGAAGGGTTAAGCGTTTGAACAAGGATTGCGTTAGCAGAAAGCTCAGCTTGCTGACTGGTAAATTGAAGGCTGAGGTATTTTCCGGTCGCCCAGGATGAGATCATATTGGCATAGCCGGGGTTGCCAGGGTTGCCAGTTTGGCTGCCTGGATAAACCCCCCATGCTTTCACGCCTGCTTTGTCAAGTTCGACCACCATTCTCCATGAAGGTCCGTGACGTTTACTAGCGGCATTTACTATGCCGGAGTTACCGCCAATTTGCACACCTGATACACTAAATGGCTCAAGTCGCATCAAATGTTGGATCGTTGTATTTTTAAAATTCCCCCAGTTTAAGTCAGCTTCATGATGGCTCTTCCAGCTGTTGATGCTATCGATCGCTGAAATGAAGGTCATGGCGTAAAGGTCGTTAAACTGTTCTTTTTTTGATGTGCCCAATACATCGGCAAAAGCAAGTTCGGGATTGTTTTTCATCAACACACTTGTGTGGTAGTTGTGAGGCCTGTAGGTTGATACACTCATCGTATCGAATTCGTCCCAAAGTAGGTCGTAGAACTGATCCCACCATTCTTCGAAGTAGACCGGTGCTACCCGATCAGGGTCATTGAAAAAGTCCCATTTGCGAAGAAGTTGGTAGACCTCCATTCTTGAGGCATTGAAAATAGTGGTATCGAGACTATCGAGCATCAAGGGTAAATTTTCTGCTGCCAGGTAATTGTAGTTGTCATTTTGCAGCTTCATCATGTCTTCAGGCTTCACTGCCTGCATCAACCTCAAACGATCATTGATCCGTCTGTTTCGATAATGTTCGTAGTTATAATCATACACATAGTAGGGGTAGGTTTCGTCGGCAGGATGCTGGTTAGCCGAACTTACAAACCCACGAACCGGATTGAGCTCATGTAAATTTTGATTTTGGGGTATCATAGGTCCCCAGTCGTATTTACTGAGGCTTCCATCCATTAGAAACTTTCCTTGTTCAGGGAATTTGACCGGGAATTTTCCTTGTACCCACATAGCAATATTGCCATGCACATCGCCATAGGCTATGTTTTGAGGAGGGCCGGAATAATATTTAAGCCCTTCGAGGTAGTCGCCGTAGTTTTTTCCTCGATTCAGATGATGCCATAATTTCACATCGTTGGACGCATCATGTGCCGTCCATCGAAAGGCAAAGTTCACTTGCTGACCGTCGCCCATGAAATGCTTGTCATAAGTAACGGGGCCGAAGTGTGTGTAAATAACTGTGTCGTACTTTGTTTCCTGGTCTCTGATGATGATAGGTTCAATGACCTTCTGCGTTTTTAGCCATTTTCCATCGTAGAGGTACTCCTCTCTTTTGTCATTTCTGAACTTTATATAAAACCAGTCGGCTACGTCTCTTTTTGCGTTTGTAAACCCGAAAGCGATAGAATCGGTGAATCCAATGGTGATCCCCGGCATGCCTGGAAAAACAGCGCCCATCACATTAACTGAAGGACTGTTCAAATGCGCTGCATACCAAATAGAGGGAAGGTTAAGTCCTAAATCAGGTTCATTGGCAAGAAGTACATTTCCACTTTGGGTTCTGCTGCCAGCTACGACAAAATTATTGCTGCCATTTTTCGGGTCGGGCTTGGCGATTGTCTTCATGATTCCTTCGGTGGGGAAGCTGTCACCAGGGTGTGGTGCTTGAAGGGGTTCAAAATCGAATTTGGTGCCTACAGGAATAATCGGGTCTAAGTTCGGGTCACGATCAGGGAACAGAAAGTTGAAGGTTTCTTTTCCTAAGAGCCTAACCAGGTTGGTGTTTTCCAAATCTGCCTCACCAGATGAAAGCTGGTCTGACATTTCTTTCAGCAGCAAGCAAATTTTATAAGGGGAGAAAGGCTCTGGCTCATAGTCGAGTAATTTGTATTCTAATGGGTAATCTTTGTAGTCCAGCGACCCTATATACGCATTTACTCCGTCGCAATAGGCTTGGAGCATGTCAAAGGTCGTCTTGTCCTTTTTTATTTCTTCCAGCGTCCAATGGGCACTGTATGCTAATCCTTTTCTTCTCTGCAGCCGATCAAGTTCAGTGGTGATCGGTCCCAATATTTCGGATAGCCTGCCAGCTGTTTTATATAACTGAAATTCCATTTGCCAAAGTCTGTGAAAAGCAACGGTATACCCTTCAGTATAATAGAGGTCATGATCGTTTTGAGCAAAAATATGAGGGATAAGGTCCTTGTCCCAGTACACTTTCACAGGCTCTTCCAATCCTTTTAAATCCAGAACTTCTGGAGCATAGATCAATTCATACCCACTGTTGGACCAAAAGCCATTCATGGGGTCAAGGAACTTGCCCAAAGGTGGTACTGATCCGTGCTTTGAATTAAGCAGGACTACGAAGACAATTGTTAGAATAGTAAAAAAGACGAATTTGAATATTTTCATTAGCAAACCTGATTTCAGAGTGGAAATATAGCCACTTTATGACAGGCTCTTATGTAATTGAAGAGGAAAATGTGATTGGCGGATGCTTAAGATCATCCCGGTTACCGGATTTTTACCTTTTTATAAAAACGTTGGCAAAAGCTCGCACCTAATTGAAGGCAGAAGGTTTGGAGAACCAGGATTTTTTACCGGATTGAAATAAGTTGCCGGGTATATATACTTCGAGTTTCCATTGAATGAGCAAGTAGGAATCATTGCCAGCCTTTCCTCTTGGGCTGCCTGGCACCATCGACTCATATGCAGCTTGGTTGATTACGCCCACTTCGTCTTTTCTGTTGGCCAATGACTGTGCTTTGGCTGAGCTTAAATTGCCAGCATAGTTTTCTGCTACATCGTCAAGCCTGTCTGTGAAAGTGAGCCTGTAACCAGCTTCGGCTACCAGGTTGATGAATTCATTGATTCTTGCCTTAACCCCCAATCCGAATGGCACCACAATGGCAGTTCCGTTGTAGGGAACTCCTTCGGTAGCAAGAGGCCGAAGTTTCTCCCATTTGCCGTCTAATTCGGCCTCTGGGTTATTAGTTGTCACCCCAAAGGCTACATGGGCATAAGGCTCGAATGTTCTCCGCTGGTGAAACATTTTATTGTAAGGTTTGAAATAATACAGCGCACCTAGCTGCGCTTCAAAATTTTTAGACCGAAAAGAAAGATTGCGCTGACGGTTGTAGGAGCTATCTTCAGCGTATGTGTCGCTGCCAGAAATCGTGTAATAGACGAACTCAGCCCTTGCTGCCCATTGCGACAAAAGGCGACATTCCACACCGATATTGGCGTTTGACAAACCATTTTGAAATCCCTTTTTATTGTTGAGCTCACCGAGGTAAAGCGTATGGCCTGTACCTGCGGTTAGGCTGAAATAGCGGTCATTATATTGCCACGACATAAAGCCCTGAGCAGTTGCACTTAAAAAAGGTGCTAGTAGAACAACAAGGAGGATAGCTTTTTTCATATGCCTAAGGCCGAAAATAGAAAATCTTTCACATTTATGAGCAACCATGGCACATTTTAGGCTGCTTCCTTTAAAAACTAATCAGATCAGGTTTACCCTCATTGAAGGAAAGCTAGCACAAAATAAATCAGGAAATTAGACGAAAGGAAGTTAAACTACATTCTCTAATCTCTCAACGATTTGCAAAACAGCAGGGCAAACTTGTGTGTTTCTGTAAGTAAGGTCCAGGATCTGTTGCATTTTCTTTCTATCAGTATGCGGGTACTCGCGGCAGGCCCTTGGACGTGCTTCGTAAACAGAACAGTAGTTGTCGGGACCTAGAAACGGGCAGGGAGCACTTTGTAACACATAGTCGTTGTCTTCATCCACTTTAAGGTAAGTGTCAATGAAAGTGGATGGCCGAATCCGCAAGTACTTGGCCAATCGTTCTATATCGGCCCCTATAAAAACAGGGCTGGTTGTTTTACAGCAATTGGCGCAGGCAAGACAATCTACTTCAGAAAATACTTCCTCATGCAATGAATGAAATATGTCATCGAGGCGAGCAAGTTTTTTTCTTTTTAGCCCAGCAATGAATTTTTTCAACTGAGGCTTTTTTCCTTTTGCTTCTTCTGCAAAATTACTAAGGTTCATTGATCGAAAGTCGCGGTTATGTAAGTTTTGAGCTGCAATTCTTCTTCAAATATAGCGACTAAAGCTTTTAAAGTAAGCCACAAAAAAAGGGGCTTGATAGCCCCTTCTTCCTATAAATTCTAATGGCAAATTAGGCCAATACTTCTTTTACTTTAGTAGCAGCATCTTTCAATAAGATAGCCGGGAATACCTTTAGACCAGATTCAGCTATTATTTTTGCTCCTTCTTCAGCGTTGGTGCCTTGTAAACGAACAATGATAGGCACTTTGATCTCACCAATGTTTTTGTAGGCCTCTACTACCCCGGTTGCTACTCTGTCGCAACGAACAATGCCTCCAAAGATGTTGATAAGGATCGCTTTCACGTTAGGGTCTTTGAGGATGATTCTAAAACCCGCTTCAACAGTCTTAGCATTGGCTCCACCACCAACGTCAAGGAAGTTGGCAGGTTCACCGCCAGAAAGCTTGATGATATCCATGGTCGCCATGGCCAAACCAGCTCCATTTACCATGCAGCCTACGTTGCCGTCAAGTTTCACATAGTTAAGGCCTGCTACGCCAGCTTCTACCTCCAAAGGATCTTCCTCTGAGAGGTCACGAAGTTCAGCAATGTCTTTGTGACGGAACAATGCGTTGTCATCAATATTTACTTTGGCATCAACTGCCAAAATTTTATTGTCGGATGTTTTTAGCACCGGGTTGATTTCAAACATTGAAGAATCACTTCCCACGTAGGCGTTGTATAAAGAGTGGATGAACTTCACCATTTCTTTGAGCGCATTGCCTTCCAATCCTAGTTTAAAGGCCACCTTACGAGCCTGGAATGGTTGCAGTCCAACAGAAGGGTCGATCCATTCTTTGATGATCTTTTCTGGAGAATGAGCGGCTACTTCTTCTATGTCCATCCCGCCTTCAGTAGACGCCATGATCACGTTACTAGCTTTTGCTCTGTCGAGCAAAATGCTCATGTAGTATTCTTTCGGCTCTGATTCGCCAGGATAGTACACATCCTGTGCAACTAGTATCTTATTAACTTTTTTACCATCGGGGCCCGTTTGGTGTGTTACCAATGTGCCGCCTAATATCTTTTCTGCCTTAGGAGCTACATCGTTCAGGCTTTTAGCAAGTACAACGCCATTTGAATCCGTTTCCTTTACTTTTCCTTTACCACGACCACCCGCATGGATTTGTGCTTTTATAACATACCAGCTGGTGCCTGTTTCAGCATTAAGGGTTCTGGCTGCTTCCAGTGCTCTTTCAGGGGTGTCAGCAACGATGCCCTCCTGAATAGTTACGCCATAGCTTTTGAGAATTCCTTTGGCTTGATATTCGTGAATGTTCATCCTCTATTTTTTTTGTGCGAATCTAAGCCATAGGGGGTGCAATTACAAGCTAAAGTTTAGCAGCGATTAGATCAATTATTATAAAGCCTTGAAGCAAAGCCAATCTTTATATATTTGCAGGGTAACAATTTTTCAGATGCTTAAAGCAACAGGAATTAAGAAAAAATACGGCAACCTGGAGGTGTTAAAAGGGATAGACCTTGAAATAGCCAAAGGAGAGGTAGTTTCCATAGTAGGAGCAAGTGGTGCCGGCAAGAGTACCCTGTTGCATATCCTGGGTAGTTTGGATACACCTGATGAGGGAAATATTCAGCTTTCCGGAAAGGATGTATTTAGATTATCTTCCACACAATTAGCGTCTTTCCGAAACAAGGAGATAGGTTTTGTTTTCCAGTTTCATAATCTGCTACCCGAGTTTTCAGCCCTTGAAAATGTTTGCATTCCCGGTTACATAGGCGGTAGAAATGATGACGAAGTAGTTAAAAGGGGCAAAGAGCTACTGGAATTGTTAGGTCTCGGTGCCAGGCTCGGCCATAAGCCATCAGAACTTTCGGGTGGTGAGCAACAACGCACTGCCATTGCGAGGGCTTTGATCAATAGCCCGTCGATCGTTTTTGGTGATGAGCCAAGCGGAAACCTTGATTCAAAGAATGCTACCGAGCTACACAACTTGTTTTTTAAAATAAGAGAAGAATTAGGGCACACCTTTGTTATCGTCACACACAATGAAGAATTTGCTGCCATGGCGGACCGAACCCTGGAAATTCAGGATGGCATGGTTAACACCGAAGGGCAAAAATGAACGGATGGAAGCGAGTGCCGGCCGGAGTAAGGTATATGCTACTTGCTACATTTCTATTTGCCCTGATGAAAGTTTGCGTGAAAATGTTGCCGCAAATTCCTTCAGTCGAGATCATCCTCTTTAGATCAGTCATTTCTTTTATCATTTCTTTTATTGGAATCAAAGCCGCCGTCATTTCACCATGGGGCTCCAACAAGCCAATGCTCATTCTTCGGGGTGTTTGTGGTTCTCTTTCTTTGATTTTGTATTTCATCCTTATTCAGCAAATCCCGCTCGCTACTACCTACACCCTATTGTACCTGGCGCCTGTTTTCACCACCATTTTAGGGATCTACTTTGTAAAGGAAAAAGTGTTTCCTATGCAATGGGTATTTTTCGCCCTTTCCATGCTTGGAGTGGTCATTGTTACAGGTTTTGATATCAGGGTGGCACCTATTCATCTTTTGATTGGACTGATATCCTCATTGAGTTCTGGAGTGGCCTACAATGTGATCAGAAAACTCAAGACGAGTGAGCATCCGCTCGTGATCATTTTATATTTCCCATTGGTCACAATTCCAATCGCAGGTGTGTATTCTATTTTCATCTGGGAGCAACCTATCGGATGGGAGTGGTTTTGGCTCATCATGGTAGGGGTTCTCACACAATTTGCGCAATACTTTATGACCAAGGCTTATCAGCAGGAAGAATTGTCAATTATATCCAGCCTTAGCTACCTTGGAATTGTCTACGGGCTCGGCTTCGGATTTCTATTCGGGGAAAACTTCAACTTGCTTACCTATGTGGGCATGGCGTGCGTGGTGCTTGGTGTAGTGAGCAATATGTGGTGGAAGAAGAAAGGGGAGGTGCTTCGACGAAGGAAATCAATGATGGCTAACCGATGATTGAAACAGTGTAATGTTTAATTTTACGCAACTGAACTACATTGTTTTATTATAAATTACTTAATCAAATGTCTGGACATAGTAAATGGTCAACTATTAAAAGAAAGAAAGGGGCACTTGATGCCAAGAGGGGGAAGATTTTCACCAAACTTAACCGAGAGATAACAGTCGCCATCAAAGAAGGTGGGCCGAGCCCGGAAGCTAATACAAGACTGAAGATTGCTATTCAAAATGCCAAAGGGGCCAATATGCCTAAGGACAATATCGACCGGGCGATCAAAAAAGCCTCCGACGCTGATGCAGACAGCTATTTTGAACTTACCTACGAAGGATATGGGCCGCATGGCATCGCCATTTACGTGGAGTGTACTACCGACAACCAAAATCGAACGGTCCAGAATGTGAGGCATGCCTTTACCAAGCATGGCGGAAGTTTGGGAACCAATGGCTCATTGGAGTTCCTGTTTGAAAGAAAAGGAAGTTTTCAAGTGCTAAAGCCTGAGGGCTTCGATGAGGATGATTTCACACTTCAAGTCATTGATGCAGGGGCCGAGGACCTGGAAGTAGACGAGGAATACATCAACATTACCTGTGCATTTGAGGATTTCGGTAAAATGCAGAAAGGACTCGATGAATTGGGTGTTGAGGTCGAAAATGCGGAACTTCAACGAACTCCTTCCAACAGACTAAGTTTAGGGGACGATGAGTTTGTGAAAGTAATGAAACTCATCGATGCGCTTGAGGATGACGACGATGTCCAAAAGGTTTTTCATAATTTGGAGGTGAATGAAAATCAAATGGAGCTATTGGAAGGGTAGGCCTTCTTTCTTTACTTTAACTGTCTCGCATGAAGGATTTTGCCCATGCTTAATTGACTAAATGAAAATCACCAAAGATCTTTATAGTGCCTCCATGGCACTTCTTACTGACCTTTACCAGCTTACAATGGCGTATGGCTATTGGAAGTCAGGCAAGGCAGACCAGAAAGCCGTTTTCAATTTATTCTTTCGGAACAATCCCTTTGGAGGCGGCTATACAGTTGCTTGCGGCCTGGAATACGTCGTCGATTACCTCAATAGCTTTCATTTTTCAAAAGAAGACCTGGCCTATCTGGCAGATCTAAAGGGCAACGATGGGGAGGCATTATTTGAAGCTGACTTCCTCGATTATCTCGATAATTTGAAATTTAGTTGTGATATAGAGGCAGTGCCCGAAGGCACCATCGTGTTTCCTCATGAGCCGATGGTGAAAGTAACAGGCTCAATTCTCCAATGTCAGCTGATAGAAACGCCGCTGCTTAATTTGATCAATTTCCAGACATTAGTGGCCACAAAGGCTTCTCGTATTTATTTGGCGGCAGGGGGAGATCCAGTGCTTGAGTTTGGCTTACGGAGGGCTCAAGGGATTGATGGCGCATTGGCCGCTAGTCGCTCGGCGTTTATTGGAGGTTGTACTTCTACTTCTAATGTGATGGCAGGAAAGCTGTTTGGTATTCCTGTTAGCGGCACGCATGCGCATAGCTGGGTGATGTCGTTTGATTCGGAGAAGGAGGCATTTGACACCTATGCCAAAGCCATGCCTAACAACTGTGTGCTACTCGTTGATACTTACGATACAGAGGAAGGGATCCGTCAGGCGATCCTTGTAGGAAAATCGATGAAGGAGAAGGGGCAGCAGCTGATGGGTATCAGGATCGATAGCGGTGACCTGGCCTATTTTTCACAAATGGCCAGAGAAATGCTTGATGAGTCGGGCTTACAAAGTGTAAAGGTAGTTGCTAGCAACGATTTGGACGAAAATCTGATCCAGAGTTTGAAGCTACAAGAGGCCAAAATTGATATCTGGGGCATAGGCACCAAGCTGGTTACTGCTTATGATCAACCAGCTTTGGGCGCTGTATATAAGTTGTCTGCGATTGAAAATGATGGTCAGTGGGAGTATAAGATAAAGCTATCTGAGCAGACAGTAAAGATGAATAACCCAGGCATCCAACAAGTGCGAAGGTTCAATGACGGTAAGCAGTTTGTGGGAGACATGATCTTTGATGTAAAAGCCGATCTGAAAAAGAAGAACCTTATCATTGACCCAATGGATGCCACCAAGCAAAAGTCATTGAATGCGGAAAAGCTTGTTGCTGAGGATTTGTTGGTGCCTGTTTTTAAGAATGGGCAATGTGTTTATCAGCTCCCTAACATCAGGCAAATCAAAGAAAGACATTTGTCGCAGCTCGCCATGTTTGACCGAAGTGTTAAGCGTTTTGTGAATCCCCATGTGTATCCTGTGGGGTTGGAAGAGAGTCTGCATACCGCTAAAACAGAACTTATTCTCAAACTAAGAAACCTGAAAAGGCATGAGTAAAGGAGCTTTGATTGTTGTTGATATTCAGAATGATTTTTTACCTGGAGGGGCTCTTGCTGTGAGTCATGGAGATGAAATTATTCCATTCGTTAATCAATTGATCAATGAGTCTGATCTCGTAGTAGCTACGCAAGACTGGCATCCTGCGAGTCATGGCAGCTTTGCGGCTAATCATAAGGGCAAGCAGCCGGGTGAGTTCATTGATTTGCACGGTCTTTCCCAGATTATGTGGCCAGTCCATTGCGTGCAAGGAAGCAAGGGAGCGGAGTTTGCCTCGGCTTTGGATACGTCGAAATTCAAGAAAGTATTCCAAAAAGGAACTGACCCTACTATTGACAGCTATAGTGGCTTGTTTGATAATGGAAAGCGGAAGTCCACTGGGCTGGGTGAGTACTTAAAAAGCGAAGGTGTGCGCAAAGTAACGGTAGTTGGCCTTGCAGCAGATTATTGTGTGAAGTTCACAGCACTTGATGCAAAAGAATTCGGCTTCGAAGTGGTTCTTCCTGTCGCGGGCACCAGAGCGGTAAATTTACAGCCAGGTGATTTCGAGAAGGCACTGGAAGAGATGGCAGCAGCCGGGGTGGTGGTACAGCGCTAGGACCAGGACCAGGGATACTATCCCTGGTTAACTTGCCTGGACTGAATTCATAACTTCTTCGTTCTTGGTATTTAGCAAGGCCACCATCCAAGGGATAGTATCCCTGGTCGATGTCCCGACTTCTGCTTATTCTTCCCTATATTTATATTGCCACTATAGCAATATGTAAATGCCCGTCAGCCCTAAATATTACGCTAAGTTCGAGTATGATAATTTCTATCATATATATAATCGATCTAATAGCAGTGATAAACTTATTTTTTACAGACAGGAAAATTACACTTACTTTTTGCGGTTTGTCAAAGAACACTTGGGTAGTGTTCTCGAAATTTGGGCATTTTGTCTATTACCAAACCATTTTCATATCATGGCACGAGTCTCTGATAGGAATGAGAACGCAAACGATAAAGTGGTAAAGGCTTTTCAACGACTATTCATTTCATACTCCCAAGCGATTAATAAACAAGAGAAGATTCGGGGAAGCGTCTTTCAAAAGAGATTTAAAAGGATTCATGTCAATAGTGACATTTACATAACCAGATTAATACACTATATCCATTTTAATCCTGTTTCTCACGGTTATGTCACACAGCTTAACGAATATGAATTCTCTTCTTATCCTGCTTTTATTTCTGAAATGGAGACTACTCTTCCGCGGGAAGAAGTTTTCGACTGGTTTGGCGGAAGACATAGGTTTTTGGAGTTTCATTCTCAATTAGGCGACTTTAAGGAAATGGGTGATATAGCATTGGATTGACACAAGCCTTAAACAAGAAAAGCCGCCTTTTCAGACAGCTCTTCTTTATCATTAGTCGGTAGCTTTTTTACCACCTACCAGTTGTTTTTTTTACTTAGACGCCATATGAAGCACCAAGTCAACTACACGGTTGCTATAGCCCCACTCGTTGTCGTACCATGACACTACCTTCACGAAGTTAGCGTTCAGGCTAATGCCAGCGTCTGCATCGAAGATGGAAGAACGAGCGTCCCCAACGAAGTCAGTGCTTACCACTGCATCTTCAGTATAGCCCAAAATGCCTTTCATTGGACCATCGGCAGCTTCTTTCATTGCTTTTTTAATGTCCTCATAAGATGCACCTTTCTCAAGGCGACATGTAAGGTCAACAACAGATACGTCAGGCGTAGGAACACGGAATGACATGCCAGTTAGTTTCCCGTTAAGTGAAGGGATCACCTTTCCAACCGCTTTGGCAGCACCTGTAGAAGAAGGGATAATGTTTTGTCCAGCGCCACGTCCGCCTCTCCAATCCTTCATCGAAGGACCATCAACTGTTTTCTGAGTAGCAGTAGTTGCATGTACGGTTGTCATCAAACCTTCTACAATACCAAACTTGTCGTGAAGCACTTTAGCTAGTGGAGCCAGACAGTTGGTTGTACAGGAAGCGTTTGATACAATATTTACATCGCTAGTATATTCAGAGTGATTTACGCCCATAACGAACATTGGAGTGTCATCTTTCGAAGGAGCTGACATCACTACCTTCTTGGCACCGGCATCAATATGCTTCTGAGCTGTTTCTTTAGTAAGGAAAAGACCTGTAGATTCAACTACGTACTCAGCACTTACTTCATTCCACTTCAAGTTAGCAGGATCTCTTTCTGCAGTTACGCGGATCGTTTGACCGTTCACAACCAGGTTGCCGTCTTTCACTGATACCTCACCCTTGAAAAGACCATGGGTAGAATCATATTTCAGCATATATGCCATGTAATCAGGTTCGATCAAGTCATTGATTCCTACGATTTCGATAGAAGGATTATTGATAGCCGCTCTGAACACGAGGCGACCTATACGACCGAAACCATTGATACCTACTTTTACTTTTGTCATCTTAAAAAAAGTTTTTAGTTATTACAGAGAGTGCAAATCTAACACCCATACCCACTAAAAACAAAGAAGTTAACAGTTAAGGTTCAGTTGTTTTTTAATGATTTTAGGAAAATTTTTTCGCAATGCTTTGCAATTAAAATGAGCGCACATATCTTTGCACCACAATTCAGGAAAGGGGTAGCGATTCGAGCATAATTCTTATCTGATTGTCCCCAAAATGGTCCGTTCGTCTAGGGGTTAGGACGCCAGGTTTTCATCCTGGTAACAGGGGTTCGATTCCCCTACGGACTACTTAAAATAGTATTATTATAAGTTAAGACCCTCTTATTGTAAAATGAGAGGGTTTTTTATTGTATGTATCTAAGTTTTAGATTTTTTTGTTATTTTTTCAAGTGTGTTGAAAATCAACAGAAAAGAAATCATCTGTTCATTTTCGACGGTCTTAAGACGACTCCGAGAGAAGAGGGGGCTTTCCCGTGAGAAGCTGGCGTTTCAGGTTGGGTCGTATCTTACCCACATTTCCCATCTTGGAAGTGGGTCTACTTCACATTTACGGTTATGTAAAATGCTAAAAATGTTGCTTAGTTTCACAATAAATGTTATGACCTAATCGATTTCAGCATTTGTAAGTAAATTGTTATTTATCATTCTTCTCTAAAAAGAATTTGTCCTTTTAAAGACTGATTTGCTTTTTTAGTTATTAATGTATGAAAGGATTCAATAATTTTTGCTCTGTTTATCTTTTCCACATTATTAATGTCATTTAATAGAGTTGCAAGCATCATAGAATCTAAATTCATAAGAGTGGCTCTAATTTTGGCCACCTTTCTCTTCTTCTTCCAGATAAATAAATAGTTTTCCTTTTTGTCAATAAGAAAATCCATATCATCTATATCTGATGGTGGACTTTCTAAGTCGGATTCTAAAGCCGTAAAAACGATTTCTGGGGAAAAATTAACTTTAAGATTATTTCTTCGAAAATGAGCATATTCTTCGTTGATATATAAAATCGAACTCTTCTTTGAAATGTTTAATTGGTAGAGATATGTAATACCTAATCCAATACACATCAATAAAAGAGTAAATGTGATGAACGTGAAGAAACTTGTTCCAACTCCTATGACGTCGTCTGGGACAATAATAAATATGTAAGCGCCAATTACTGCTACTATTGGCAGTAGAAATTTCTTAGCAAGTTTAGAAGTGCTAGGGTAAATGGTTAGTGATTTCATAGTGTTCTTTATTCCTTGAGATAATCAAAATAAATAGTAGACAATTATTGATATAATAAGAATTAGTGATAGTAGGAAATATCGAAGCTTCTTTGAAAATACTTTCATCTCTTTTTTAAAGTTTTCTCGTTCTGCTAGAAAACCTTTAAAAGCGTCTGGGAGGTCACCATTGTAAGTTGTACCCGACCATTTTAATGCTAGATTGTTATCCATTTTGTCTAGCCTTAATTTGGCATAGGGTAAGTTTAAAAGGATTTTGGGTTTTTCAGTGACATCATATAGAGTTAGTCCATCAGTAGCCCCATTCGCATAGGTTTGTAACTGAATAATTTGATTGTTTTTCAGTTTAAACCTGAAATAGTCATTTGACTTTAAAACTTCAACCACATCATACCTATAATATACTGCTCCATTGCTTATCAAAAAATCAGTAAATTCGGTTCCTTTATTAAACTGAAATGAAAAACTTAGCTCATTTTGATATCCTCTTCGACCGAAGAATAAATAGTATTCCTTTTCTTCAAAATGAAGATGCAAAAGCGTTAGGCCACTAACTTTAAACTTTTCGTTGAAATATAACTCTGAATTAAAAAAGTGGTCTTCTTTTAATCCATCTTCATTATTAATTTCGAATATTAGATACTTGTTTTCTTTCACAATTGGTCGAATGAAGAATTGAAAATAGTTTTTAAAATACTATGAGTTTTTCGAAAAAAAAATATTCATTTCATGTTTATAGTAATTTTGTTTTGGGGCGAATGTGTAATTGATGAGGGCTTCCCAAAGTCCACCCTTTTGTTTGGCCATAAGGATTCTTAAAATGTATAAATGGCTAATAATCAATATGTAGAATAGCTCTCTAACTACTTCATTAACAAAGCCTCTATAAAGCGGCTTTTGTTGTTTCTTGGTATTGTCGGGCATCTTTTTTTCTAACAGTCTGTTTATGTCAGTTTGATTTGCTCAAATGAGCAAATCTTTCAACTACGTAGAAATCATCTAATCATTTTGGCCGGTCTTAAAGCGATTCAAAAAGGAGAGAGGTCTTTCCCAGAAGAAACTGGTGTTTGAGGTCGGATCACGCCCAACACATATTCCACGGCTAAAGAATGGACATAGCCAGCCAGCAAGGACCGCCAAATTTAAACTGACTAACCTACTTTAGGTAGAGCCAGAGTACTTTATTGTCGAGATATCGAAACTGTTGTTATGAATGAACTTGGCAAGGGATTCAAACACCAATGTCTGCCACCAAAAGCTCGCTTTTTTTCTCTAGCACATCGTTAATTTATCCTGTCTTAATTTTGCTTGATGATTTTTCCGAGTGTGTGATAGGTGCTCTCGTTCTGAAGTGCAATGATATACATCCCAGCATTTAATTCGCTTACATCATAGATATGATCTTTTCTAAAAACAAATTCTTTAGCAAGTCTTCCATCCACCGTCAATAACCGTATTCTGCTGTTGCTGTCAAGTTGTAACCCTTCTAAATTAAATTGATTCCTCACTGGGTTCGGATAGATTGAAATCTCATCTCGAACATTTGGGAATCCTGTGACATCTTCATCTAGGTCTGTAACGGTGATGGCTACTTCAAGGGTAGTAGCGTTACCTGCACCATCAGTGGCAATCAAATCAATGAGATAGATATTATCTGTATTACCATCCTGAGGACTCTCAA
>CAYGOF010000023.1:0-80742 GCA_964351395.1 uncultured Roseivirgaceae bacterium | reverse complement strand
CTGCGAGAGACCCCAAAAGGATAATACGCTGCCTTCTCCCGACGGATCACCACGCCGCATGGTGTTTATCCTTGTGATAAAGACTCGATAGCGACTCGTGATGACGGTAGAGTGGAGGACGGTGCACGATACCAATCCGGTGTCTGACGGCATCTGCCAATGGTCGGGCACGGCGTGATGACGGTAGCGTGGAGGGTGGTGGGCAGCAAGGAGTCTGACTATCCGACGGTCCGATTGTCTGACGGTCCGACTATCCGACTGTCCGACTATTTCCTACCTATACACCACCTTGTTAATAAAAAACACATTGCGGTTCAGCCTTACACCGCCTTCTTTGAGGTTTTTGATCTCCTGGATGCCATAGGTGTAGAAGGTTTTGTCGTACCATACCGCCAGTCCACCTACTTCTTTATCGTTGATTTTTACTTCATCTTCGTCGAAGGTGAGCCTGATGTCGTTGAAGGTTTTGCCCTCGATGATCTCATCTGACTTAATGATCTTGGAGCGGATCACATTTTCATAATTGTAGAGCAAGGCCACTTCGTCGCCGGAGGTGCTCACGTGCACAAACTGCTGTAAGTCGTAGCTGGTTACGTCATTGATCTCGAAAGAATTGTCCCATAGCAGCTTGCCCGTTCGGTCGAAGGTCATGACCACGGCATGGGTATACTTATAGCCCAGGAAGTTGGGATTGAAGTAGGTGTTGTTTCTGCCGTAGGTATATGCACCAAAACGGTCGTAGCCACTGTAGCTGGAGTAGCGCGGATAATAGGCCTCTCCATACAGCGTGTAATTATCGCCATCTTCAATCACATCATGCACAAGCAGTCGATAATTAAATTTCACCCGCTTTCCCTTCACCTTTCTTCGGGATATCTTGTCTTTGATCCGTTGCTCCCTTTTCGCGGTCATATAGGAGAAGAAGTTTTCCAAATCGGCGTAGTTGTAGTAGTCAATTTTCTGGCTGCCGTCGTTGCCAATGGTAGCGATGTACAAGCCACGGGAATAGGTCGAGCGCTTGTGCCCGTAGGTGCCTGCCACAAACTGCCGATCCATTTCCAGGTGAGAAGGTGCTCCGTTGATCAATCCTTTCGAAGGATCGGGTTGCAGCGTAATATTCCTGATCATATCGCCCCCTTCCGAAAAAGAACGAACGGAAATGGTACTCCGCTTATCGGTGGTTTTCTCGCTCATGGTCACGGTGAAGGTCCGCAATCGGTCGTCGGTTTCCAATCGCAGAATTTCGGCATAGTCTGCATAGAAGCCCGGCACCACCTGAGGTCTTTGGTCAAACAGATTAAAGCGAATGATCACGGGACGATAATTAGTATAACCACCCACCAAAATGGTGCTGCCCACTACCTCAAACTGTGTGAGGGTAACGGGGAAAACGGTATTCATGCGGAACTTGGTGGTATCCCCTTTCTCCAGGTCCATTCTCATGATCAGTAGCTCCTCTTGCCTGTACTGCTGCTCGCGGATGAGGTAATACATGAAGCCGGGAGAATAATCGTAGCCAATCAGGCGTGTACCAAAAGGCAGGTAAAGCTCCTTCCTCCAGTCCATGGCCAAAACGGTATCCAGCTTAATGAATTCCCAGAGGTAGCCATCTTTGTTTTTATACTCTGTTTGATGGTACAAGGCCAGCCCTTCTTCTTCGCAGCTGTGCACCACATATTCATCATAGTTAGCATTTTTGATCTCAAATTCTATCCTATTAGGCTGCTCGATCAGCTCACTGGCTTTCTTCTCGTTCTTCTTTCGGTCCTGCGCTACCACACAGGCGAACGCCAGCAAGCAAAATACCCATGTTAAACCTATTCTTTTGACACGCATCATGACAACATTCTCTCTTTCAAAACATCCCAGGTAAGCATCTCCCCAATCGACGAGTCAGCCAAATTTCATGACTCTGACTTCTCAATAATGATATCAAACTCTTCTTTTCTCACTGGCTGCACCGACAATCGTGAAATTCGTAACAGCTCCATCCGCGACAGCCGCTCATCTTTTTTGATCTCTCCAAGGCTCACAGGCCTTTTCAGTTTCACTACCGGCACAAAATCTACCACCACCCAAGTGTCTTTTTGATCAGGCTTAGCTGTTGGGTCGGGATAAAATTCTTTGGTCACTTTGGCAATCCCCACACAGGACTTCTCTTTCACGCTATGATAAAAAAGCGCCAGGTCTCCTACCTTCATTTCTTTCATATAGTTCCGTGCCGCATAATTTCTTACGCCGTCCCACATGTCGCCTCCCATTTTTACAAATTTTTCCCACGAGAAGGTTTCCGGCTCAGATTTTATCAACCAATAGTTCATTGTCCTGTATGTTAGTTTTGTTTGTTAAGTTACTTGTCAAATTTTCCTGGTATCAACTGCCAAATCACTGCACGGCGTTGCCTCAGGTACCACTACTCATTTAGGTGGTATTTTGTTCCATCCTTGTGTCACTTTTGTTTTCAAGTAATCTAAGGAATTTTGGCCCAGGAAAATTACTTTTACAATTCCAGTTAACCAAAAACGCTACTCCTTTGGACAACAAAGAAATCATCTCACAGTTCCGGTTAATGAGCTCGCTGATGGAGCTTCACGACGAAAATCAATTTAAAATACGTGGTTACACCGGGGCTGTGTTCAATCTTGAAAAAGTAGACCGGCCTATTGCCACCTTAACGGCTGAGGAAATCGGAGGACTGGAAGGCATTGGCAAGTCGATGGCCGCCAATATTCAGCAGCTGCTGGAGAAAGGCACTTTCGATGCCCTGGAAGAACTACGAAGCGCCACTCCGGCGGGTGTGGTAGAGATGCTCTCGATCAAAGGCATTGGCCCAAAGAAAATCCGTTTGATTTGGAAAGAACTGGAGATAGAAAGTCTTGATGGGCTGCAAAAAGCCTGTGAAGAGGGCAAAGTAGCCCAGGTAAAAGGCTTCGGTGAGAAAACACAACAGACCATCCTCGAGGGGCTCAAATACCGAAAAGCCAATGTGGGGAAGCTACATTTTTCGGAAGCAGAAATCGCAGCGAATCAATTGGTCGATCTTATCAAAGCATCCCTTGGTGACAAAATAAAAGTGAGCTTTGTCGGACCTTTGCGCCGTTTGCTTGAGGTGATCGATACGCTGGAGCTCCTGGTAGGCTCTCTGGATGGGGACGCGGTGATGCAGGCCATTGCTGGCAGTGGCATTGCAGAAATAAGTCCTGAGCAGTCGGGCCCCTTTGCGATCAGAGGCCATATGGTGGATCCTTATATCACTTTTCATATCCGGCTTTGCGACGAAGCAAATTTCACTGAGAAACTATTGTTGTATACGGCCTCGCCTCTGCACCTCAACCAAAGTTTGGCTGAAGGTGTGGCTTTGAGGAATAAATTGACCGAACGGGCTTTTGCCTCAGAGGAAGAAGCCTACCAGCATGCCGGCCTGGCCTATATAGCACCGGAGCTGAGAGAAGGGTCTTTTGAAATAGCGCTGGCCAGGGAAAATAAACTACCCAAGCTGGTGGAAATGGATGACCTGAAAGGGATTTTGCACAACCATTCTACCTACAGCGATGGAAAAAATACGCTGAAAGAAATGGCCGTTTATTGCAAAGAGCTTGGCTATCAATACCTGGGTATTAGCGACCATAGCCGATCGGCGTTTTATGCCAATGGCCTTGAAGCCAACCGGGTAAAAGATCAGCAGCTGGAAATTGATGCCCTCAACAAAGAATTGGCTCCTTTTCGCATCTTTAAGGGCATTGAGTCGGATATCTTACCTGACGGATCCCTTGATTACGAAACGGAGGTGCTAGCTTCCTTCGACTTTATTGTATCTTCGGTGCATTCGGTGCTGAACATGGACGTACAGAAGGCCACAACCAGGCTATTGAAAGCCATCAAGAACCCGTTTACGACTATGCTGGGCCACCCAACGGGCAGGCTGCTGCTGGAGCGAAAGGGCTACCCGATCGACCACAAAACGGTGATAGATGCCTGTGCAGAAGAAGGGGTGATCATCGAAATCAACGCTCATCCCTGGCGGCTTGACCTGGACTGGCGCTGGGTGCATTATGCGCTTGATAAGGGTGTAATACTCAGTATCAATCCGGATGCCCATAAAACGGAAGGCTACCACGACATGCGTTATGGCCTGCTGGTGGGAAGAAAAGGAGGCCTGACCAAGGAAATGACATTCAATGCCCTGTCGGCAGCCGAGGTAGCAGCTCATTTCGAAAAAAGAAAACAAAGGGCCGCCGAATTGATTAAACAATGATAGCCAGTTTGTTCACCATTTTTGACCACCCGATCATGCAAGATCACATTTGTTTAACCCCCGCCAGATGAAAGTCCTAATTCTTAGGTTCTCATCGATTGGAGACATTGTTCTCACCAGCCCAGTGGCGAGGGTATTGAAAACGCAGCTTGATGATGTGGAAGTGCACTATGCCACCATGGACAAGTTTCGGTTTCTGCTGGACGAAAATCCCTATATCGACAAAATACATGTGCTGGCAGAAGGTGATAAGGCGTTAATTGCCGCTTTGAAGCAGGAAAAATTTGATTATGTCATCGACCTGCACCACAATCTTCGCACTTTAAGAATCAAGCTGGCCTTAAGGGCTAAGTCGTTTTCGGTGGACAAGCTGAACTGGCAAAAATACCTGCTGGTCAATTTCAAAATCAACAAGCTGCCTAACCGGCACATTGTAGACAGGTACCTCGATACGATTCAAAACCTGGGCGCAAAACCAGACCAGCTGGGCCTCGATTATTTTATTCCGGAAAAAGACGAAGTAGACATCAACTGGCTGCCTCCCTCCCATCAGCAAGGCTTTATCGCCTATGCAATTGGCGGGCAGCATGGCACGAAGAAGTTGCCGGTAAAGCGGATGATTGAGCTCTGCGATAAAATCAATAAACCAGTCATTTTACTGGGTGGCAAAGAAGATGCTGAAGCCGGCGAAGAAGTCGCGAAATTCTTCGAAAGAACGGAATCATCCGGTCCATACGAAGAAGACCTGAAAGAGCTGGGCAAGAAAACGGAGATCTTCAATGGTTGCGGCAAGTTCAATTTCAATCAGTCGGCTTCATTGGTCAAGCAGTCTGCTGCTGTTTTCAGCCACGACACCGGATTGATGCATGTGGCGGCGGCCTTCGGCAAAACGGTCTACAGCATTTGGGGCAATACGATCCCCTCCTTCGGTATGTATCCTTACAAAACAAAGTTCGTGGTTTTTGAAAATACGAAGATCAATTGCCGGCCTTGTTCCAAAATTGGCTTTGACAAATGTCCGAAGGGGCATTTCAAATGTATGAATGATCTGTTTTTTGATTTTTATATTCCCTAATTGAGGTGAGTTGGATATGGGATATAACAAACCATCATCTAGAGCGGAGATTCCGGGCTGCCCGCCCGGAATAAATATTTACCCTTTTTAATTTGGGTAAATATTTTCCGGAATGACGATTTTGTTTTATTAACCTCACGCTAATAAAAACTGCTGGCATGAAAACGATCTACCTGGTACGGCATGCAAAATCGAGTTGGGATTTTCCAGACCTGGACGACTTTTTGCGCCCACTCAGTGAGCGGGGAAAGCTTGACGCCCCAAGAATGGGGAAGTTCCTTCAGGACCAGCAGGTCCACCCCGACCTGGTGCTGAGCAGTCCGGCGGAGCGAGCCTTCAAAACAGCAAAAAGAGTAATAGCCACCCTTGGCATCGACAAACGAGAAATTGTGACCGATAAAGCGATCTATCATGCTTGGCCAGACAGGCTGCTCAAGGTCATCACCGAGCTCGACGATCTGCATGCCTCGGTGATGCTGTTCGGACATAACCCAGGACTCACGGAGTTGGCCAATTTGTTGACTAGTGGAAGTATTGACAACATTCCTACGACGGGAGTAGTCGGGATTTCATTTGATGTTGGCTATTGGCGGGATATAGGCTATGGGGCTGGGAAGCAGCTTTTCTTTCACTTTCCGAAGGGCTTGCCGGAAGGGTATTGAGAGGGGAGGCTTCGACGCCGACCTGGAAGGGGGCTCAGCCTGACATTGCGTTCGACACCTACCTGGAAGGGAGCTCAGCCTGACAGGACAGTTGGGAAGTGAGATTGTTTGACCTTGATGTTTCCCGCCTTAGCCAAAAAGTAAAAGCCCGACAATCGCCGGGCTTCTTTATTAAGTCTGATCAACAAGTAAGGCTATTTTACTTGCTATTCCTTTTACAAAATATACCTACTCAAATCTTTGTTTTTCACCAGGCTGGCCAGTTTTTCATTCACCATTTCTTTGGTAATCAGCAGCTTTGAATTGGGCCCAATCTTATCAGGGATATCATACAAAAACTCGTTGAGCAAGCGACTCATGACTGTATGAAGCCTTCTGGCTCCTATATTCTCCACTTCTGAGTTGATGGTAAATGCTGTATCGGCCAGCTCTTCGAGTGCCTCATCGCTGAAGGTAAGCTCCACTTCTTCTGCCTTCATCAGGGCTTCATATTGCTTCGTCAGGGCATTTTTCGGCTCTTTCAAAATTCTTAAGAAATCGCCTTTGGTCAAGTTCTCCAACTCCACCCGGATCGGGAATCGCCCCTGGAGCTCGGGAATCAAGTCAGATGGCTTGGACACATGAAAAGCACCTGCCGCCACAAATAGGATGTGCTCAGTGTTGATCACCCCGTATTTGGTATTCACAGCGCTTCCTTCCACGATAGGCAGCAGGTCTCGCTGCACGCCTTCTCTGCTCACGTCTGCACCACCCCCTTTGCCGGCGCTACTGGCAATCTTGTCGATCTCATCAATAAAGATGATGCCGGAGTTCTGCGCCTTTTCGATCGCCTCGTCCTTCACCTCGTCCATGTCGATGAGTTTGTGTACTTCCTCTTCCAACAAAAGCTTCTTGGCCTCTCCGATCGTCACTTTTCTTTTCTTGTTCTTTTTCGGCATCATATTCCCCAGCATTTCCTGCAGGTTCATCATGCTTACTTCGTCCATCATACCGCCGCCGATCATGCCCACGTTGCCCTGGCCCGGAGCCTTCACGTTGATCTCGATCTTTCGCTCGTCCAACTCCCCGCTTCTGATCTTGTCACGAAAACGCTCCCTGGTTCTTTCGTTCAGCTCTTCGTCGTTGTCGGGGGTGATTTCCAATGTATTCTCGTCGGCACCTGCACCAGCCGTCTGCCTGCTATTGGCTGACTTCATTGGCGGAATCAGGGCATCCAGGATAATCCCCTCTACGGCTAATTCGGCTTTTTCTTTGACCAATTCTTTCTTGGCCAGCTTCACCATATTCACCGCCTGCTCTACCAGGTCGCGCACCATGCTTTCTACATCCCTGCCCACGTAACCCACTTCTGTGAACTTAGACGCCTCTACTTTGGTGAAGGGGGCATCGGCCAATTTGGCGAGTCGTCGGGCAATCTCTGTTTTACCGACACCGGTAGCGCCAATCATGAGGATATTATTAGGCACAATCTCTGCCTTGATATCCTCCGCACTGTGCATGCGCCTCCAGCGGTTGCGCAGGGCAATGGCCACATTCTTCTTGGCGTCGTCCTGACCAATGATGTATTTATCAAGTTCGGCTACGATTTGCCTGGGGGTTAAATACTTTTCTTTATCTATCATGCTGATTTTCGTTTATGAAATAGCTGGTTCACATTATGGCTTAGGGTGAAATAGGTATTTCCCCCCGCCACATGGTATTGCGAACGAGCTACTGTCACTTCCAATGATTTAATTTTTATCCATACGCCGAGAGAAAAGCCAGCCGGTCCTCCTGCCTGCTCCGTCCTCAGCTCCCTTCGTATTCTGTGGTTATAACCGGAGAGCATATGCAGGTGTTCACCAAGCACAAACTCTGCCCCTATATTGACTCTGCTAAATATTTTATTGAAGGCGCCTGGCTCGGCCTGGTTAAAGCTGACTCTGCTGTCGGGCTCGAAGTAGACCAGGTTCTGCTTTGGCAGGTTGGTGCCCGTAAAAGAGAAAATAACAGGCATTTGGGAAGGCTTGAACGTCATCCCCAACTGCACGTCAAAGGGAAGCCTACTCCTTTCCTCCGCATATTTACTCAAGGGAAATCCTGCATTTTTTATCACCAAACCCACACTTAGCTGCTTGTTGGGGTGCTGAAATACGCCACCAATGTCGGCCATAATAGCACTGGAACGGAAGCCCGCAATATTGGATACGGCCAGTTGGGGAGCGACTCCCATCACAAAAGGCCCGACCCGATGGCTGATCGACACCCTGAAGGCATACTCACTGGCATTGAAGGTGCCCAGGTAATTGCCTGCTTCGTCGTAGCTGTCAAAGTTGCCATGGCTCAGGTGGGTAAGCCCTGCGGCCATCTTCCCCACTCCCTTCATGCCAAAGGCATAGCCTAATTGGCTATACCTGCTACCATAGAAATTGACGTGAGAAAGACCTACATCACCGCTGTGCACAGAGTCGAGCAGGGCTGGGTTATAAAACGTCCAATTAAGATCGCCCCGGTTCTGAGATACATTGTAGCCACCCAAAGCAGCCACCCGGGCGTTGATGGGGGTATTCAAAAACTGAAAGGAGTCTTTACCGCCGATTTGAGACAGGAGTTTGTGAGAACTTACTAATGAAAGACCTGCAAAAAGAAGAATGCCATATCGTAAGCCCCGCCTCATATCAGGTGCTTGCCATCTCTTTGGCTACGCCATCAATGGGCCACAAGCGCACCGCGCCATCTACTTTGGTCTTTAAAAGTGCCAACTTCAGCACATCATCTACATAATCAACATAGTTGATCTTCAGGTTCTTGATGTAGTCGGCCTCTATCTCTTCAATGTCTTTGGCATTGCGGCTACTCAGGATAATTTCCTGAATACCGGCCCGTTTGGCAGCCAGGATTTTCTCCTTGATACCACCCACAGGCAACACTTTACCCCTGAGGGTAATCTCGCCGGTCATGGCCAGCTTGTTCTTTACCTTTCGCTGGGTGAAAATCGATGCCAAAGAAGTCAGCATGGTGATGCCTGCCGAAGGACCATCTTTAGGCACAGCCCCTGCCGGAACATGCACATGCAAATCATAATGGTCAAATACCTGATGGTCAATGTCCCACTTATGGGCGTTGGACTTCAGGTATGAGAGTGCCGCTACAGCTGATTCTTTCATCACATCGCCCAGCTGGCCCGACAAGGTCAACTTGCCCTTGCCCCTGCTCAACGACGACTCAATAAAAAGAATCTCGCCACCTACCTGGGTCCAGGCAAGGCCTGTTACCACACCTGGTTGGTCGTTGTTCTGGTAAAATTCTTTGTCGAACACCTCAGCCCCAAGGATCTTGCGTACCTCTTGCTCTTTGATCGTTTTACCGTATTTCTCTTCCATGGCAATCGATTTTGCCACGTTCCGTACCACTGTTGCTATCCGCCGCTCCAGGTTACGCACACCAGACTCTCTGGTATAGTCCTCGATAATTTTTCCTATGGCCGCATCGGTGATCTTGATTTGGGAGGCTTTTACTCCATGTTCTTTGCGTTGCTTGGGAATCAGGTGCTGCTTGGCGATCTCGACTTTTTCTTCCAGGGTATATCCTGTGATTTCTATGATTTCCATCCTGTCTCTCAAGGCAGGTTGGATTGTTTCCAGGCTATTGGCTGTCGCAATGAAAAGCACTTTTGACAAGTCGTAGCCCACTTCCAGGTAATTGTCGGTAAAGCTGTTGTTCTGCTCTGGATCCAGCACTTCCAGCAAAGCTGAAGATGGATCGCCACGGAAGGTAGAGTTGACCTTATCTATTTCATCGAGAATAAATACGGGATTGGAGCTTTTGGCCTTGGATACATTGCCGATTATTTTACCGGGCATGGCGCCAATATATGTTTTTCTGTGGCCTCTTATTTCTGCCTCGTCGTGCACGCCACCAAGCGACATCCTGACATAATGGCGGTCGAGTGAGCGGGCAATGGAACGCCCTAAAGAGGTTTTTCCTACGCCTGGTGGGCCGTAAAGACATAAAATAGGGCTTTTCATGTCCCCCTTCAGCTTCAGCACGGCCAGGTATTCCAGGATGCGCTCCTTCACCTTTTTCATACCGTAGTGGTCCTCGTCCAGGATCTTGCGGGCCCTTTTCAGGTCGAAATTATCCTGGGTATACTCCTCCCAGGGAAGGTTGACCATAAAGTCGACGTAGTTCATGGCGACAGGAAACTCCGCCGCTGCCGGGTTCATACGGGCAATCTTATCGAGTTCCTTAAAGAAGTGTTGCTTCACTTCTTCGTTCCATTTTTTCTCCTCACCAAGTTTCCTCAATCCTTGAATGTCCTTCTCAGGGCCATCATAACCCAGTTCGTTCTGAAGGACTTTGATCTGCTGCCTCAAATAATAGTCACGCTGCTGCTGGTCGATATCGGAATGCACCTTGCTTTGGATTTCTTTCTTGATCTCCAGCAGCTGTATGTCTTTCATCATAAACTCAAGGAGCATCTCCGCCCGCTTCACGCCATTGTGGGTTTCAAGCAATCGCTGCTTGTCAGCTACGTCGGCATTGACGTTGGACGACAGAAAATGGGTAAGAAAACTACTGTTATCGATATTGCCCAGGGCCGAATGCGCTTCTTTGGGAATCTCAGGATTGAGCTTCATCACCTTATAAGCAGCGTCTTTCAGCGATTGAATCAGGGCTTTTGTCTCCTTGGCAGATTTTGAAGGAAACTTCTCTGGGAGCAATTTAACCCTGGCACTGATAAATGGATCTTCCTGGATAATACTCTCGACCTCGAACCGGCTCTTGCCCTGTATAATGATAGTGGTATTTCCGTCGGGCATCACCAGCATTTTCAGGATGCGGGCAATGGTGCCAATAGTGTACAGATCGTCCGACTTTGGCTCTTCGGCTTTCACATTCTTCTGAGCCAAAACACCAATGACTTTGCTGTCCTTGTAGGCCTTTTTCACCAGTCGGATCGACTTCTGCCTGCTAACCGTGATTGGAATAACAACGCCAGGATAGAGTACAGTATTTTTGATAGGTAGTATGGCCAGCTCGTCAGGGAGCTCTTCTGGCTTCAACTCATGCTCGAGGTCAGCTGATACCAGTTGGATAATATCTCCCGATTCGTCATCGTTTATTTCTGATAAAAAAGCGACCGTCAATTCTTTGTCTTTATTGCTATTCATAGTTATATCACGCTCTCGATATGTCATTATGACATTAAATAGGGCAGAAGGGTGTAAAATTCGCTTGGCCCGTATAAATTGCAAGAGATATGCCAAAAAATAGTGGCAGCTATTATGAGGCTCTTTACTTTCCGTCAACCTATGCGCTTGAAGAAACGAACAACTGGGATAAAATACTGCAATGCCCCTTTCCAATGCAATGGAAAACGGTTCCTCTCCCTTTTGTCTGTTTTTACGATCAGTCTTTCCCTTTCCTACGCCTGCCTCGCCCAGAAAGAAAAAAGGAAAAGAAAAAAAGCTACTGATGTTCCGTCAGGTGTTGTCATGCAGACTGACACCCTCCTTGATCCGGTGGCCATCAACGTTTTTGAATTTCCCAATATCAACAAGGTGGCTGATTATGTAGATAAAAGCAAGCTAGAAAAGATCCAGCAACTAGAAGCCAATAAAGAGTGGCGAGCCATGTACCCGGCCCTGAAAGCTTATGTGAGAAACTTCGGCGTTCAGAATTTTTATAAAGACACTTACCTTATCTGGCGATTGGCCAAGTTGACAGAATTATTTGACGGGCTGGAAGAGGCAAAGCCCCTGTATAAAATGGTGCTCCGCCACCACCACAAAGACATTAATTTGCGTGAAATCGAGTTGTACTACGACTCGCTCAACAAGCAGGAAGTAGAGCTGTATGTGCCCCTCGATTACTATTATGAACTCGTGGAGCACCGAAAGGCCATCGACACCCTCCGGCCTCCAAGAGGAGTACTGCTCAATATGGGTGGAAACGTCAACAGCCGAAATGCTGATTATGGCCCTACACTGAACATTAATTCGGACATTCTTCTGTTCACCTCCCAACGCAATGAGGTAAGAAGGAGCCTTAATACCCAAAACAATGAGGACCTTTTCATTTCCAGAAAAGATGGAGACTACTGGCAGGAGGCAACCGCCCTGAAGGAAATCAATACCCAATACAACGAAGGCTCAGCCTGCCTCAGCAGAGACGGACGGACGCTCTATTTCGCTCGTTGCGATGCGCCCGAAAGCTTAGGCAGCTGCGACATTTTTGTGGCCAACCTACAGCCCGACAGCACATGGGGGGCCATCCGCAACCTTGGCCCCACTGTTAACAGCCTCAGTTGGGACAGTCACCCTGCGCTATCCCATTCAGAGGACACGCTCTTTTTTGCATCGGACCGGATAGGTGGCTTTGGGCTGTCGGACATCTATTTTTCCTACAAGCAAAAGAATGGGACATGGGCGGCTGCACAAAACCTGGGCCCTATTGTGAATACAAGGAACAATGAGGTAAGCCCTTTCTTCCACCCCAGGTACAATATACTGTACTTTAGTTCCAACGGTCAGCTGTACAACTTTGGAGAGTTTGATATCTACAAATCCTATCAGATGGGCAGTATCTGGAGCGAACCGTTCAATATCGGGCCGCTTGTCAACGGCAGAGGGAGTGAATTCTACTTCACGATTGACGGAGAGTCAAAAGATCTTTTCTACGCACGATCGGCTAACCGCGACCTCACCATGCAGGACCTCTACAGCTTTCCCTTACCCATGGAAGCTCAGCCAGGGTCGCGCACCAAAGTAAGAGGCTCTCTTACCGATAGCCTAACCGGCAAGCCTTTCAACGGTATTGTGTCTATCATCGACCTTGACGATGGCATTGAAGTAGCACCAAAATTCCTGAAGCCCGACGGTTCTTTTGAATTCGACCTGATCAACAACAACAACTACCTGCTGGTGATACAGGGTGATGACTTTTTCAGGATCGAGGAAATGTTTTACCTGGACGGCCCGATGGAACTCAACCGAACCACTGACCCTATAGCCAGCAAGGTGAAGTTTGAATCGATAGAGTTCCAAAACGGAAAGTCGGACCTGCGAACAGAAATGTACGGCGACCTCAATAAAATCATCAATTTTCTTTACGACAACCCCGACTTCCAGCTTCGGATTTCCGGGCATACCGACTCCGACGGATCGCCGGACTTTAATTTGAAGCTATCGAAGCAAAGGGCACAAAACATCCGGGACTACATGGTGATATTTGGAGGAGTGGACGAGCGAAGGGTCGCCTATGAAGGCTATGGTAGTTCGCAGCCGATTGTAACTGAAGTAACGGAGGAAGACAAAACCCTGAATCGCAGGGTAGAATTTGAAATCTTCAGGCCTGGCGTAAAAAAAGAAGGTGATCAGGGGTCAAATTAACAACACCTCATCACCTTCGTATGTCTATCGATAATTTCTTCCCTATCAGATCTTCAGGATGTCATTGAAAATGGCAAATACCATGATCGACAGCAGCAGCACCATGCCTACCTTCTGTGCATTCTCAAGGAATTTGTCTGATGGCTTACGTCCGGAAACTATTTCATAAGTAAGAAACATCACATGCCCCCCATCGAGCGCTGGTATAGGCAGAAAATTCATAAAAGCCAACACCATTGAAAGGAAGCCTGTTTTTCTCCAGAAATTGCTCCAGTCCCAGGTGCCACCGAAAATCTTAGCAATGCCAATCGGACCGCTTACCGCCTTGCTGGCAGATACTTCGCCGCTGAATATTTTTCCAAAACCTTTGATATTGAGCCATACCCAGCCGAAGGCTTCATTCGTACCAGCTACCATGCTCTGGCCTAATGTGTAGTCGCGGTGCGACACCTCGGCCAACAACTCCCGCACAAAACCAACTGTGCCTTCTTCGCTGATGGGAATATGAAGCTCTAGCTGCTTACCTGCATCTGCTCCCTGTGTTCTTTGGACCACTGCCAATACCGTGTCGCCAGCATTTTCGGTTACTATTTCTTTGAATGCAGAAAAGTATTCAGCAGGCTGCCCGTTGATGGTGACGAATCTATCTCCTTTCATCAAGCCAGCCACATCTCCTCCTGATCCACTTGCGACATCACCAACAGCAAAAGGAATGCGGTAGTCGATAAACCTCGCAGCCGCGTCTTTTTCTGACAATTTGTTCAAAAAACCTGAGGGTATTTCGACGGTCACTGTTTTTCCGTCTCTGTCGACCGTGTAGTAGCTTCCTACTTCCATGATCACATCAGGGCTCATCACCTTGTCGAACTCTTCAAAGTCTTCGCCGTTGATGGCTTCTATCTTGTCGCCTGTTTTAAAGCCGATTTCCTGTCCCAATTCGTAGGCTACAATACCATATTTATTGGCTTCGTCTTTGGAGATATAGGTATCGCCTTCAAGGAAAATCAAGCTAACGAAAATGACAATGCCAGTGATCACGTTGACAATGATACCACCCATCATCACAATCAAGCGCTGCCAGGCTGGCTTGGCCCTGAATTCATAAGGTTCCGGCTCGGCACTCAGGTGATTGGTGTCCATCGACTCATCGATCATCCCAGAAATCTTCACAAAGCCTCCCAGCGGGATCGCTCCTATTGAATATTCAGTACCTCCATAATTGAAACCGAAAATTTTGGGCGGAAACCCGATAGAATATTTCTCTACTCTCATGCCGAAATACTTGGCAGTGAGCAGGTGGCCGAATTCGTGTAATCCGACTAAAATTGAAAGTCCCAGCAAGAGCTGGGCGGTCATTATAAGTGCCTCCATTAAGCGATTAAATCTAAAGCGATGTTTCTTGTTTCTGTATCTGTATCAACGTAGTCCTGATAATCAGGGCTTGAAATATAGGGTATTTTAGCCAAACACTTCTCCACTAAATCGGACATTTCCATAAAACCAATTTTGTCCTTTAGGAAATACTCTACGGCCACTTCGTTGGCTGCATTCAGTACGCATGGCATATTACCACCCCCCTCTAAAGCGTTAAAAGCCAGCTGAAGGTTCCTGAAGGTCTCAATATCTGGTTTTTCGAAGGTCAGTGAAGGGTAGTCGGCGAAGCTGAACCTCGGGAAATCAGACTTCAATCTCTCCGGGTAAGACAACGCAAACTGGATGGGTATACGCATATCAGGCAATCCTAGTTGCGCCTTGATGGAGCCATCTTCAAATTGCACCATCGAGTGGATGATTGACTGGGGGTGAACGACCACTTCAATTTTCTCCGCAGGTATGCCAAACAACCAGCGGGCTTCGATCACTTCCAGTCCTTTGTTCATCAGCGAAGCCGAATCGATGGTGATTTTGGCCCCCATGTCCCAATTAGGATGTTTGAGCGCCATTTCTTTCGTCACCTTCATTAGTTCCTCTCTCGTTTTTCCGCGAAAAGGGCCACCAGAGGCTGTAAGGATGATCTTCTCGATCTTATTGTGGAATTCCCCTACAATGCACTGAAAAATGGCCGAATGCTCCGAATCGATCGGGAAAATATTGACGGCTCTTTCCCTCGCCATCCTGGTGATGAGCTCTCCGGCTACTACCAGCGTTTCTTTGTTGGCCAGGGCAATGGGCTTACCTGCTTCAATGGCTTTCATGGTTGGCTTAAGGCCTGAATAGCCTACCAGCGCAGTGAGTACCATGTCAATTGACTCCATTTCCACCACCTGCGACAAGGCTTCCTGACCGGCGAAAACTTTGATGTCCTTCGGCTGCAAAACGTCTGCTACCTGCTTGTACAAGGCTTCGTTGCCAATCACCACTGCATTGGGCATGAATTCGAGCGCCTGGCTGATGAGCAGATCTGCGTTGTTCTGCGCAGTGAGTACCTCTACTTCAAAGGCGTTGGGGTGCTGCTTGATGACATCCAGCGACTGAACACCAATAGAACCGGTGCTACCAAGAATGGCAATCCTCTTTTTGGGTCTTTCTTCTTTCAAGGTGTTGTGTTTATTCTTTGTACTTCAATAGTTCTTCGGCGATCTTCCGGTCGTTCGAAAGTCTCGGCAATTTATTTTGCCCACCAAGTTTGCCGATAGAACGCATATAATCTATGAAGGCATTTTTCTTAACCGGTATGAGATGAAGTTGTTCAAGAATATTGCCTGAAATTAGGTCAAAGTAGTAGCTGTTCAGCTGCTGCAGGGCCTTATCAAGTGTCGCCCTGAACGCCTGCATGTCTGCTGGCGGCGTACTAAATTCGACAAACCACTCATGCCTGGGAAGGCCCTCTGCAGGCGTAACCTGAGGAGCCACAGTAAACTCCACAATATCAGTCTCCGGAAATGCTTTCAAGGTATTTTTCATGGCATTTTCTACTTCCTCTCCTATTACATGCTCGCCAAAAGCAGATATAAAATGTTTGATCCTACCCGTCACCAAAAGCTTATAAGGATCTTTCGAAATAAATTTCACCGTGTCTCCAATAGAATAGCCCCACAAGCCCGCATTGCTATTAATGATCAGGGCATAGTTCTTATTGAGCTCCACCTGATCGAGGCTCAGTCTGGTGGGCGACTCGTCAAAGTACTCATCCGCGGGAATGAACTCAAAGAATATTCCACTATTGGCCAATAACAAAAGACCCGGGTCATCCTGCTTGTCCTGAAAGGCAATAAAACCCTCTGAAGCTGGATAGGTTTCTATGGAGTCTACCTTCTTTCCGATGGTGTCGAACAGCTTCTGACGGTATGGCTCAAAATTGACTCCACCATAAATAAACAGGGCGAAATTGGCAAAAACATCTTTTACCGGCATACCCTTTTTCTCTACGATCCTGTCAAAATACATCTGCACCCAAGGTGGAATTCCCGAAATCAGGCTCATGTCCTGATCGATCGTCTCCTCCACTATCTTGTCCACTTTGGCCTCCCAGTCTTCCATGCAATTGGTCTCATAGGAAGGCAATTGGTTCGTCCTCAGGTAGCCAGGCACGTGGTGGTTCACGATGCCGGACAGCCGACCCGTGTTGATGCCTGCTTTTTGATCGAGCACAGGGCTTCCCGAAAGGAAAATAAGCTTCCCATCGAGGAACCTGGCATTGCCCGTTTCATGTACGTAATTCAGGATGGCGTTTCGGGCACTGTTAATATGGTTGGGTATTGATTCGCTGGTGATGGGAATGTACTTGGTGCCGGAGGTTGTGCCAGATGTTTTGGCAAAATAGGCAGGCTTACCAGGCCAAAGCACGTCATTTTGTCCGGTTAGCATTTTTTCCACATACGGCTTCAATGCTTCGTAGTCTCTTACCGGAACTTGCTTCTTGAAGTCATCGTAATTCCTAATATCTGCGAACCCATGGTCGACCCCAAACACCGTTTGAGAAGCCTTGCCAACGAGGCCATTACGTATTTTATGCTGATAATCAGGGGCTTTTTGCTCCCATCCCCTTTGTTCCCTGACGACGAAGGAGGCGAATGGCTTACTTAGGACGGATCTGATTCCCATACATTTTTATAAAGCCGCAAAATAACTAAATGGCCCTCCGAAAACCTAAGCGATGTACTTTCGTTTTTATTTTGCACAGTTTTTGACGAATCGTGTGTCTATAGTAATACAACCAAAACTGATGGTTGTCATGGTATGAATTAAAATAATAGAGGCTATGAAAAAAACGATTGGCATTATACTCTTGAGTTTCGTGGGAGGTATTGGAGGAGCCTACGTATATGAAACACAGCTATCCGAACACTATCAACAAGCTGACTACCGGGAGTCAGACTACTTTTTTCCTACGAATGTGAATAATCCGGGTAACGACAATTACCAGTCGGTGGCTACAGAAAGCGACAGAGAGGATCCTGCCAATCTGATCGAGCTGCCTAACCTGGTAGACGCATCGTCGAGAAGTACCAAAAGTGTCGTTTTTGTTAAAACAGTGAGCGAAACAGATTATCGCTCGGGAAGCTGGATGGATTGGTTTTTTGGCGGCCCCAGTCAATCAGTGAGCTCCGGCTCCGGTGTGATTTATTCCAAAGACGGATACATTGTCACTAACAACCACGTGATCAATGAGGCGGATAAGATGGAAGTGATCATCGACAAAAGAACCTATCAGGCCACATTGGTGGGCACCGACCCCTCTACTGACCTGGCCGTCATAAAAATAGAAGCCAATGATTTGCCTGCCATCACTGTTGCTACTTCAGTCAATGTTCGTGTGGGCGATTGGGTGCTGGCAGTTGGCAACCCATTCAACCTGGCATCGACAGTAACGGCGGGTATTGTGAGTGCCAAAGGGCGCAGCATCAATATCCTGAAAGACCGGTTTCCTATCGAGTCGTTTATACAAACCGATGCGGCCATTAACCCTGGCAACAGTGGTGGTGCCCTGGTGAACACCTCAGGAGAATTAATAGGCATCAACACAGCCATTCTATCCCAAACGGGTAGTTACGCCGGTTACGGTTTTGCGGTTCCCGTAGATATCGTGAAAAAAGTAGTCAACGACATTATCCAGTATGGCCAGGTGCAAAAAGCCTTTATAGGCGCTGAATTCATCGATATAGACAGTGATATAGCCGGGAAGCTAAGTCTTAACAACCTTGACGGCGTGATTACCAGCTACGTACAGAGAGACGGAGCGGCCGATAAAGCCGGCCTCGAAAAAGGGGATGTCATCATCAGGGTGAATCAGAAACCCATCAATAACAAAACAGAGCTGGAGGAGCTGATGGGCTACCACTACCCTGGCGATAAATTTACCTTTGATATCAAGCGAGGAGATAAAACGATTGAAAAAGAAGTGACACTGCTGAATAGTGAAGGAAATACCCAGGTCTTAAAGAGTACGCTTTATTTTTCAGAAAAATTGGGTGTTGAATTTGAGAAGGTTACCAAAGTAGAAAGAGATCTCCTGAAAATAGACAATGGCGTAAGAGTGAAAAAAATCAGAAATGGGTTTTTCAGGCAACTCGAGATTCCTGAAGGGTTTATTATCACCAATATCAACAATAGGCCGGTCGAAACCCCAGAAGAACTCGCCAACATATTGGAGAAAATTAAAGGCAAGGTGGTCATCGACGGAATTACGTCAAAAGGCAGACGAGTCTATATCCCCTACCGCTTTGATTAAGGCATAAAAAAAGGACGGGTGCTAAGCACTCGTCCTTTTTTACTTTATCAAACAAACTTTATACAGTTCTCATCTTCAATCGTTTTTTCAGCTCGTCGACTGAGTAACGAAACTTGGCATCCGTGTCAATCATATCATTAACAGCTTGCACAGCATGAATCACCGTTGAGTGGTCCCTCCCTCCAAAATGGTATCCAATTGATTTTAAAGAATGATTGGTATAATCCTTGGAGAAGTACATCGCCACTTGTCTGGCAATAACAATTTCTTTTTTCCTGGTCTTCGCCTTTAGGTCTTCTATTGGCACATTAAAATAGTCGGAAACAGCTTTCTGTATATAGTCGATGCCTACTTCTGTATCGTAGTCGTTGACAATGTTTTTAATGATTTGCTTAGCCAATTCAAGATCGATCTCCCTTTTCACAAGGGAAGAGTGGGCAATCAGCGAAATCATCACACCTTCCAATTCTCTGATGTTGCTATCAATGGTGTAGGCCAGGTATTCAAGTACATCTTCCGGAATATGAATTCCTTCTGCTTGTGTCTTCTTTTGGATAATGGCCACACGGGTTTCAAAGTCCGGCGTTTGAATATCTGCTGTCAAACCCCACTTGAACCGAGATACCAATCTTTCCTGCAGCCCTTTCAATTCCCTTGGAGGGCAATCGGAAGTCATAATGATCTGCTTGCCATTTTGGTGCAGGTGATTAAATATATGGAAGAAGATCTCCTGGGTTCTTTCTTTGTCTCTCAAAAACTGAACGTCATCAATGATCAATACATCTACTTTCAGGTAGAAATTGATGAACTCCTGAACAGCATTGTTGCGAAGTGATTCGATGAACTGATTGGTGAATTTTTCAGATGCTACATACAATACCTTGGCATCCGGATTGCTTTCCATGATTTGGTTACCAACCGCCTGCACGAGGTGAGTCTTTCCCAATCCGACACCCCCATAAATCATCAAAGGGTTAAACGACGTTACACCAGGGCGCTGCGCTACCGCATACCCGGCAGAGCGAGCTAATCTATTACAATCACCTTCTATATAGGAATCAAACACATAAACAGGATTCAAGCGGCCTGTCAATGTTAAGAATTCAGGCATCACCGACTGGCTATGCTCTGCTGACATGCCATTACCAACATGATTTTGTCCAAATCGGCCCGGAGTTTTATTTACTGAATAATTGACCGTTAGCGGTTTTACCTGCTCATTGCCTCTGTCTATTACCACGGAATATTCCAATCGACCGTTAGGTCCCAATTCCTGATGGATGGCTTTCCTCAAAATATGAACATAATTATCTTCAAGCCATTCGTAAAAGAACTGACTTGGTACCTGGATGGTTAAAACACTATTGGTAAGTTTTATTGGAATAATCGGCAAAAACCACGTTTTAAAGCTCTGTTCTTGTATCTCATGCTTAACTAAATTCAGACAGTTTTCCCAGACTTGTTGATGCATGGTGATTTAAAAAGTTGTTGTAAAGTTGCAGTGGTTCTCCTTTCTGAACAGGAGGTAACATCAAAGGTGTCAAAAAAAAAAGGAATAAAAAAACGCTCTAGGGCTTGACTTTTTAGTTTATCGAATAGTCAAATAAAAACCATGATTATGGGCGAATATTCTTTAAATAATACAATTATTAAGTCAATGTTACTAAACAAACATAAATCACTTTTCTATCAATTCAAAACACTGTCTTATCTATATAATTTTACTGTTCGTCCCAGCCAAAAAACTTTACCTTTGTTAAGACTTGACTCAAATTAAGATGATGACATGAGCGCAATAGACCTATCTAATTTTCCAGCATCAAGCTATAAGCAGTGGACTGAGCATGCTTTAAAAGAAATGAAGGCCGAGGGACTAGACTCTTTGAAATGGGCCTATGATCCTGATGTTATTTTAGGGCCCTATTATGACCAAGAGCAAGCCATCGCCCCTGGGCCATCAGGCCTCTCCACAGAATTATTACCCGATTTGAGTGAGGGTCGGATGTGGCACTACCTCGAACCAGTAGTTGCATCACAAAAAAGTGACGATGCCCTGGCCCTTAATGAGCGGGCATTGGAAGCATTAAACGCAGGGGCCGATGGCATTTTTTGGGAGCTGAAACATATCGCCAATATGCCAGCTGAGCATGTCTTCCGCGACATTGCCTTCAAGCATTGCCAAACAGTTTTCAAATCCGAGCAATGGAGCAAAACGGAAGAGGAATTCTTCAAGGGTCTATTTTCAATCAATAGCGAAGTTGTCCATCAAATACCCGGCTTCTTAGTTCTTCCCCCACCCTCGCATGCGGAAGAAGCGCTCAACATAGAGGCTTTCTTTGCAGCGGCAACGGGTTTCAGGCCCCATTGCTTTGAAGCGCTTTCTGCTTCCAGCTCTTCTTTGTCGCCATCAGGTCAGATCGCTTATCTGCTTTCCCAATTTATTGAAAGAGCTAAATGGCTTGTGCCTGCAGGTGCCTCCATGGCATCTATCATTCAGCGCTCTGTTTTTTGTGTCAGTATTGGACGGGACTTCTTTCATGAAATAGCCAAAATAAGAGCACTGAAGATCGTACTTTCTCAAGCAGCCAATCATTTTGGGTCAGGAAAAGTGCTTCCATCGGACATCAAGATATTTGCAGAGCCAAATCGCAATACCCATTCTGTGGTGGACCCATATGTGAACATGGTTCGACTAACTGCCGCAGCAGTCGCGGCCATTAACGGGGGAGCCAACTATGTCTCTCTTTCCGGATTCGATGACAGGCATGCCATTACCACAAAGGGGTTTTCCAGCAGGATGTCACGTAATATCTCCAACCTTCTAAAAGATGAGTCGCACCTGGACAAACATGCTGACCCTTCGTCCGGTTCTTATTTTATCGAAAAGCTGACCGCAGCGCTGGCAGCTACTGGCTGGAAAAAAATGCAAGAAGCCGAACGGGCAGGAGGTTTTTCAGCAACTGCGACAAGCCAATACTGGGAAAACCAGGCCATTGAATTCAAGGAAAAAGAAAAGCAATCAATCGAGCGCCGAAAATTAACCTTCGTGGGTGTCAATAATTATTGTGACCTGTCGCTTTTTGATGCATTCCCAAGCACTGCAACCTATAAAAGCGAAGAAACGCTCTTATCGTCGTTTGAATTAATGAGAATCAAAGTCGAAGATTTTCTTTCTGATCATCCAGATGACAGTAGACCTATGGCTAACACCATCTTGTTTGGAGATCCAAGTTCCTCATTGGCAAGATTCGGATTTGTAAAGGGGCTTTTTCCCTCAGCAGGCATTGATGTAAAAGAACCTTTGCGTTGGCCAATAATGAACAAGCTAAAAAATGCTGAAGCCGTGAAATTGCTGATTTTATGTGCCTCTGACGCCGACTATGCTTCAGATGGCCCTGGTATTGTCGCGGAAATTGTGAAGCTCTTCCCCTCGGCGCATATCGTGGTGGCGGGAAATCCTGCTGATGGCCAACAAAAGCTGGTGGCAGCAGGCGTAGACAGTTTCATTCATGTAAAGTCTAATTTTATTGATGCTCTATCCTCTTACCAAAAACTCTTTGGCATATGATATCACCTGATTTCACCAAGATCCCCTTTCAACAGCCAAAGGACGATGCCAGTAAGAACCTGGAAAAGACTGCCACCTGGAAAAGCGCTGAAGGCATAGAGATTCCGGCACGGTTTAATGACATCTCATCAATAAAAGCGTCAGATCATTTGAAATTTTCTGCAGGGCTACCTCCTTACCTGAGAGGACCCTACAGCACCATGTATACCCGCCGCCCATGGACAATCAGGCAATATGCGGGTTTTTCTACTGCAGAGGATTCAAATGCCTTTTATCGAAAAAACCTGGAAATGGGACAGAAAGGGCTCTCCGTTGCATTTGACCTGGCTACCCACCGTGGCTACGATTCGGACCACCCCAGGGTAGAAGGCGATGTAGGCAAAGCTGGCGTAGCCATTGATTCGGTAGAGGACATGAAAATTCTATTCAAAGACATCCCTCTGGATCAGATTTCGGTATCAATGACCATGAATGGGGCTGTGATCCCGATCATGGCATTTTATATCATTGCGGCTGAAGAGCAAGGAGTAGATCCTCAACTTCTAAATGGCACGATTCAAAATGACATCCTGAAAGAATTTATGGTGAGGAATACCTATATCTACCCTCCTGGCCCCTCTATGCAAATTATCGGAGATGTGTTCGAGTACACAGCCCAGCACATGCCTAGATTCAATAGCATCTCTATAAGTGGCTACCATATGCATGAAGCAGGTGCTCCTGCAGATTTGGAGCTTGCCTATACCCTTGCTGATGGTCTTGAATACATCAGAACTGGCATCAGAAAAGGCCTTACAGTTGATCAATTTGCGCCAAGGTTGTCTTTCTTTTGGGGCATTGGCATGAATCACTTCATGGAAATAGCAAAAATGCGGGCAGCAAGGGTGCTATGGGCAAAGCTTGTTAGTCAGTTTGAACCGAAAAACCCCAAGTCGCTGGCATTGAGAACACATTGTCAAACATCTGGCTGGAGCCTTACTGAGCAAGATCCCTACAACAATGTGGCTCGAACCACTGTGGAAGCCATGGCCGCAGTTTTTGGTGGCACCCAATCATTGCACACCAATGCCCTCGATGAAGCAATTGCCCTTCCTACTAACTTCTCAGCACGCATTGCACGCAATACCCAACTCTATCTTCAGGAGGAAACCAATATCACCAAAGTAGTTGACCCTTGGGGCGGCTCACACTATGTAGAGTACCTGACTGCCCAGCTACTGGACAAAAGTTGGCAATTGATCGAGGAGGTAGAAAAGCTTGGCGGAATGACAAAGGCCATTGAAACCGGGCTTCCAAAAATGAGGATTGAGGAAGCCGCGGCAAAGAAACAAGCAAGGATAGATTCCAGACAAGACATAATTGTAGGAATTAATAGGTATATTACAAGTGAAAAAACTGATATAGAGGTACTTGAGGTAGACAATGCGGCTGTCAGGACCAATCAGATTGAACGGCTTCGACGACTCAGAAAAGACAGGAACGAGGCTGATGTCCTTGCAGCGCTGGATAGCCTCAGGCAATGTGCTCAAACCGGCAGCGGCAATCTTCTATCAAAAGCAGTTGATGCGGCTCGGGTCAGGGCTACTCTGGGAGAAATTTCTTTAGCAATGGAAGAGGTGTTTGGCAGGCACAAAGCAGTTATCAAATCGATCTCGGGCGTTTATGCCAACGAGTCAGGTGCCAGTGCAGACATTGACGAAGCTCGTGCACTCACTGATAGGTTTGAATCGCTCGATGGTCGGCGCCCAAGGATCCTTGTGGCAAAAATGGGCCAGGATGGACACGACAGAGGAGCGAAAGTGATTGCAACAAGTTTTGCCGACCTTGGCTTTGATGTTGACATTGGGCCCTTATTTCAAACACCGCACGAAGTAGCTATGCAAGCGGCTGAAAACGATGTGCACATCGTTGGCATCTCAACACTTGCCGGAGGGCACAAAACGCTCATTCCGCAATTGATTGAAGAACTGAAGAAAATTGGGCGGGATGACATCAAAGTGGTAGCAGGTGGTGTAATCCCTTCTAAGGATTTTGACTACTTGTACGACAATGGAGTCATGGAAATATTTGGTCCGGGGACGGTCATTCCAAAAGCAGCGATATCCATCCTCCGGAAATTAATGAACATGTAATTTTTGATATCATCAACTTTCTCGACGTATGAAAAATTTAATCAAACAGCTATTATCATTCATTTTATTCTCGGTTTTACTGGCTATTAGTCATTCCATCACTGCGCAGAACTGGCCAAAATACTTCTCGAAAGCGAATGAAAAATACGAGTTCGGGGATTACGTAAAGGCAAAAAAGTATGCCGGTAAAATTGTAAAGAAAGCCACAAAGAAATTGGGGGCGGAAAACAAGTACCTGGCAAGTGCTTTGATGCTGGAAGCCCAAATCGACTGGGCAGCTGGCCTCCACAAAGAAATGGCGGAAAAGATTGATGCCGCTATTTCTATGAGTGCAAAAGTAAATGGTGCTACATCCTCAGACCATGGGCTCTTGCTCTATGAAGCGGCCCACATATGGACCGACTATGGGCACTACGTGAATGCGCAGGCCATGCTTGATGAATCAAAAAAAGTACTTGAGGCAAGCGGTGCATCCACCACCGAAATAAAGGTATTGGAAATCCTCCTCCAGGCAAGAATCATGAAAGGGCAGGGATTTTATACAGATGTGGTCAAATATATCCATGAAAACCTACCCACATTGCAGTCGGCTTATGAATCCGCCTCAGGGAAAGAAGCCATGGCCCAAATGAAAGAGTCGTACGGTGAGCTATTGATGCATAAATCAGATGCGCTCAGGCTAATGGGTGACTATATTCGTTCGGATTCTGCCTTTATTTTCACTCAAAAATGGATCGATGACCAAGTGGGTAAAAACCCAGTCATCTACAGCCAGACGCTGTATTTAAATGCTAAGCTACTGGAAGAAAACGGCGTCGATCCAAGTGTTCTTCCCGACCTGTACGAAGATGCGCTCCGCAATACCCTCAGGACGCATGGCCCCTCTCATATCATCCGTCTTGACATAATGGAAAGCCTTATCAGGTCGTATTGGAGAATCGATAACTATTCAAAAACTAGTAACAACACCAACCAATTCAGGGCTGTACTCAACAAAAGCTTTGAAAAGGAAAGCATACACCGGGTAAGGCTGGAAACACTACCGATGGACATCAACGCTCCAAGCACCAAAGTATTTGGACAGGAAGAAAAGGCTTCTGCGCTTGCTTACGGCACCTCCTACCCAGAAATCCACCCTCGAAGGCTGAAAATACTTGAGTTTGCTTATCGAGCGGCGCAGTTAAACAACAATGCTGAAAATGCCGAAAAATACCTTTTAGATATCATCAAGATACAAAATGAGCTAATCGGCCCTACCGCGCCAGAGTACCACCTGTCCAAAATAAAGCAAGCCAATTACCTGGTTGAATTCTCTGATAACTTCGCTGAAGCTAAAAAAATATATGACGAGAGTTTTGAGGGTGTTATTGAGAAAGAATTCTCCCAGGGGCATGTAGAATATGTCAACATCCTCAACCACCTGGCATTGTTCTATGAGGAAAACGATGACTTTGCCAATGCCTCAAAAACGCTGGACAAAGCGCTGAATGTGTCAAGGATAAAATACGACAACGAGGACATTAACTACGGTGTGGAGCTTGACAAAATAGCATCGCTTCAAATGAATATTGGCGAATATGACAACGCTCAAAAAAACATTGAGCAAGCCCAGGCTATACTCGCCAAACCAGAGTCAATGGAAGCCGCTTTATACTATGTGAACCTGTTAACGACGAAGGCCCGACTGATGGTTATTCAGGGCCTATACGACGAAGCGGAGGATCTTCTTTTCGAGTCTGAAAGACTAAAGATAAAAAGTGGATTGAGTAGACTTGGTTCAACAGGCCAAAACAATGAAGACCTCGCTGAACTCTATTATCACTTGGGCAGGTACCATAGTGCGGGGGTACTGAATGACAAATTCCTCGAACAGACAGAAAAACAGTTTGGTGACAAAAGCCGTCATCTGATCAAACCTTTGTTACTAAAAGCTCAGCTGAAGCTAGCGGCAGGTGAATATACTGAATCAGAAGCCCTGGCCAGAAGGTCCCTTGATATCGCTGCTTCTGTGTTCCCTTCAAGTTCTTCCAAACTGGCCAATAGCCTCATTACGCTTTCCCGACTGTACACAACCATCGGCGACTACGAAAAGGCACAACAGTATATCACCCAGGCTGCTGGCAACCAGGAGAAACAATTTGGTCGAAACCACGTGGACGTTGGGCGTTCTCTTGCTCAACTTGGCATGATCAGGTTTTATGAGGGGGCTTCATTTGAAGAACAAGAAAAACTACTCACAGAGGCTGAGAAAATTGTCGGCTTAAAACTGGGAAGCAAAAACCCCCTTTATGCTGAGATCCTAAAGGACCTGGCCACAGTAAGCATTTATGCTGGTAAGTACGACATATCACTTAACTATTTGGACGAAGCCTGGGAGATTTGGAAAGACCGAATTGGCAAACGAAACAACATCAATGCGGCGGTTGTGAATACCCTCAAAGGAGACATTCAATACCAAAAGCTGCAGTATAACCGGGCCGATAATTATTATCAGGATGCACTAAAGACCTATGCGAAATTCTTCTCTACCTCTCACCCTGAATATGTAAAGGTGCTTTCGAAGCTGGCCAAGACTTACTATATGAATGGTGACATAAGAAAGGCTCAAAGTACAATTGAAGAGACACTTGAAGATTATCAGGAGTTTATCAAAACGTATTTTCCGGCCCTGAGTGAAAGGGAAAAAGCGAAGTTCTGGAACACGATCAAATCTGACTATGAATTTTACAACACGCTGGTACTTACCAGGGTGGAAAAGAAAGAAGACCTCGTTGGAGATATCTACAACAATGCACTCCTCACAAAAGCCCTTCTTTTGAATACGTCCATTAAAATAAGGACCAGAATTCTATCAAGCGGAGATAGCACACTTATCAACCTTTACAGTGAATGGCAAAGCAAAAAGGAACTCCTTACTTATGCATTGTCGCTATCAAATGACCAACTAGAGCAAAACAACATCAATCCTTCGAACCTGGCGCAAGATGTAGAATTGCTTGAAAAGGAATTAAGCTTGAAGTCGGAAGTCTTTGGAGAGGGCTTTGAAAACAAAATCATTTCCTGGGAGGATGTGAAAGAATCGCTGAAAGAAAATGAAACGGCTGTAGAAGTGGTGCGATTCAGGTACTTTGATCACGACTTCACCGATTCTGTGATGTATGCGGTAGTATATGTGAAGAATGAAAAGCGAAGCAAGCCTCAGCTGGTACTCTTAAAAAATGGCAGAGACCTGGAAGGCAGGTACATGAAGCTTTACAGAAATAGCATCAAATATAAAATTGACGATCAATACTCTTATGAGCAATTCTGGCAACCTATTGTAGAAGCAATTGGCGAAAATTCGACTATTTACCTTTCAGCTGATGGCGTTTATAACCAAATCAACCTGGAGGCTATCCCTACTGCTGATGGAAGGTATGTTCTCGATAACTCCAACATTATCCTGGTAAGCAACACAAAAGACCTCGTCAACAAAAGCAGGAAAAAGAAAGGAATCACCGAAGCGCCTACCGAAAACCTGGCCCTTATGTTCGGAGACCCTATTTATTATGTAAAGGGGAATTCGAGCGACAACTCCGAAGAACTGACCAAAAGTATCGGCATGGGCAATGTGCAGCGCCTTCCTGGTACCAGAGAAGAGGTAGTGGAGCTCGAGAAGCTTTTGAGTGACAATGGATGGAAAACGCAGGATTACCTGGAAATAGCGGCAGCTGAAGACCAGGTCAAATTGATGAAAAGTCCAAAAGTATTCCATATTGCCACGCATGGGTTCTTTCAACCAGCCGTAGAGGAGAACAATATATTCGCAGGCCTGAATCAAGCCAAAGCCTACGACAACCCATTGCTCAGATCAGGCCTGCTGATGGCTGGTGCTGGCGACATCCTGAATGAAAGTGCCTTCAACTATAATAGTGAGAGTGGCATTCTTACTGCTTATGAGGCCATGAACCTGAACCTTGATCAAACGGATCTGGTAGTGCTTAGTGCCTGTGAAACAGGGCTGGGCGAAATGGAGGCTGGCGAGGGCGTGTACGGTTTGCAACGTGCCTTCCTGGTGGCTGGAGCCAAAACGATTATTATGAGCCTCTTCAAAGTATCGGATGAAGCCACGCAGGAGCTTATGATCAAGTTCTACCAAAAGTGGATTACGTCCGGCGACAAGAGAAAGGCCTTCATCGACGCCAAGAAGGAAATCAGAAATGAGTACCGCGATCCTATCTATTGGGGTCCATTCGTAATGATAGGGCTGGACTAAGCACTCCATCAAAATCAAACATCAAGAAAGGCTACCTGAGGTGGCCTTTCTTTTTTGTCCAATCCATGGGGCTGTTCAAATAGTGCCACTGCCAGTAAATGAACAGCTTGCATGCATTTTACCACCACAAATTAAGCTACGAGCACTGAGCTGCATCAAAAGCACAAAGACCGTTGGCAATGGGCACAAAAAAAGGGGCTTAACGCCCCTTCTATTTATCTCGATTAAAGAATTCTCTTAGTTAGCAAGACCATTCTTCACAAGGAAGCTCTGGTACATGTCCTGGAAGTCCTGAACTTCTGGTGACATTTGGATGGCTTCTTCGTACTTGGTCAAAGCGTCAAGGATAAGATTGTTTTCTTCGTAGAACGAAGCATAAATGATCTTATTCAAGGGGCTGTCTTCAGTTACTTCAGCCTTCAAGCCAGCGATATTATCGTTCACTTTAGCAGACTCAGTGTTAGACAGACGCTTGATACCATAGTCAGAAGACTTCAGGTTATCATCACCTTTCACTTTTACATTAAGGATCACAAGTCTTTCCTGAGCAAGCTTAGGATTAGTGAAATCTAGTTCGTAGGCTGTTTGACCAGTTTCTACTTTCGCTACTTCTTCGTCGAAGATGTTTTTCACAGTTACAATGTAGGTAGCATCATCTCCACCCGCAGCATCCCATCTTACAATGGCATTGTTGCCATAGATATCGACAGAATTAGGCAGCATCACATTGATGGTAGAGGAGTTTGTTGCTCTTTCAACCGCACCAGTAGCTTTCATGTTAGAGCGATAGTTTCCGCTACCCTCGCTTTCGTTCATCTTAGCTGCGATATAGCTAGTATAACGACTGGTAGCCGTAGAAGTCCTCGACGCTACTTTGGCCGACAACTCATCCACTTTCACTGTGCCAGGAGTCCTTATTTCTGTAGTCTTTCCTGAACTATGCACCAATCCAATATAAGCGCCTGGAGCCGCGATGATTTGATCACCCTTCATAAGGCTTGCGCCCGTTTTCAACGTTACTGCTTCGCTAGTACCGGCTTTTTTTACCTGGTTTGCACCTTTATTAGCCAATACACGGAATTCATAACCCTGAGCCAATACATTACTGATCGAAAAAGTCAGCAACACTAAGAACGTAAAAAGAAATGTTCTCATTTTCATAGGTTTAATTTTTAATGTTTTTAAAATTTAATTTTTGCTTTCTTACTTTTAAACAGCCCGGTAACGGTATTCTTCACCACACTGTAGTACACTTCCAGAGAATCACCAGCAAGTGCAATTGCCACCATGCCTATGGTTAACTCTGGTTTATAATTGAATTTATCCAATACAACTACATTCATAAAACTTATACCCAACACCTCCGTGAGCTGTATCAATTTGGTGGCGCCATCGTACCACTTTGAATGCTCCCGGTAAATGTGCGAGAATGCTGCCACATTAATCAAACATAACAGTATTCCAATAATTGCGCCAGTTGTTTCATCCATGGCGTCTATATAATCCTCATTGAGAATCATCGCCACAATATTGGCGTGCACTACTCCTCCAAACATATCAGGAAGCGACCTACCTGCAAATTGTGCGTTGATCGGAGAAAAGTATTTATCTTCTATTGTCTGTCTATCACCAAGGTATTCGCCAAGGAAACAGAAAATCACAATTTTATCCTTGATCAAAGAAGGGTCGAAATTCTGATTGAAAACATCGTTAACATCCAGTGCAAAGAACATCGTGCCATATTTTGACGCACCGTAGTCCATCACATTGCCTCTGTAGTTGATTGTCTCCAATTCATTACCGCGAGCCAAAAACCTTTGCACCTTTGCCGAGTCCATGAACTGAACGAGTTTCACTGCAAATGCCAGTTCAACCTCCTCATCCACTATTTCCTTTGGAGTAAACTCCCGGGTCATTTTCAAGTCATCCTGCGACTCTGCATTAGTAACAAAATTCACAAACCCTGTCGAAGCATATTGAACGAACCTGGGAAGAGATTTGCCTAAAGAGTCAAACTGATTTTTCTCTAAATCCTCGCCCTCAAGTTTGCTGCCCATCACAAGATTTTCAACTCTTGACAAAGCGTCTTCTAAAGTAGCATCAATTGCAGAATCTTTTACTGTCTTGAAATAGGTATCGAGGCCAATGACTTTAGGTTCATATTGATTGATAATATCAACCATATAACCAATATCGGCACGATTCACTCTTCCTAGATTCACCAGCACGATTCTGTCATCTGGTACTCCTGGCTCCCTTAGTTGCGAAAACACAACATCAGTAAGCTCTACGTCGCCAAGAGCGTCTCCAATTGGATCAAATAAGTCAAAGACCTTGAATGCGGTTACTGCCGAGAATATCCACATCAGGAAGAATATAAAGGCTGTTCCAAAAACCGCGTCCAACCAAAATTCTCTTCTATTTGCTTTCATAGTTTGTTAGTTGCTTTACCAACTAGTAAGTAACTAAATATTCACGAACCAACGATACAAACATAAGTAAAAGCCAAATTAAACTTTAAATAGAACAATTCTTTTTTCGGTTCTTTCGACGAAGGGAATTATTTGGCCGACGAATGTATATTGTGGTGAGTTTAAATGAGTTTGACTTTTTACCCTATGGCGACCAATATTTCAAAAAGGCTTTCAATTGACGAATTGTTCCTCGGAATCAGGGAAGGAAACAGGGTCGCTTTGAGTCGTGCCATTACACTATCCGAAAGTAAACTAGTAGCTGACAAATTGCAAGCCGAAGAGTTACTTGACAGGCTAATACCCTCTACCGGCGCTTCCTTGCGCATCGGGATTTCAGGCATACCTGGAGTTGGCAAAAGCACGTTCATTGAAGCTTTTGGAGAGCACCTGACCAGCCTGGGAAAGAAAGTGGCAGTATTAGCAGTAGACCCTTCCAGTCAACAGTCGAAGGGGAGTATTTTGGGTGACAAAACACGCATGAATCAATTGGCTATCAACCCCAATGCCTATATCAGGCCTTCGCCTACTGGCAATACCCTGGGTGGTGTAGCTGAAAAAACGAGGGAAGCCATGCTCCTCTGCGAAGCAGCTGGCTTTGATGTTATCCTGGTAGAAACGGTCGGCGTTGGTCAGTCAGAGACCCTGGTAAGGGGTATGGTCGACTTTTTTTTACTCCTCATGATCCCAGGGGCAGGCGATGAACTGCAGGGAATCAAGAAGGGAATTATGGAGATGGCCGACGCCATCGTGATCAACAAAGCCGACGGGGACAATATTGCTGCTGCCACACTCGCTCAACAGGAATACGCTCAGGCGATCCATTTATTTACAGCCCCTCCCTCAGGCTGGATCACACGGGTAACTACCTGCTCCGCACTGCAAAACATTGGTATCGATGAAGCCTGGCAGCTTATTGTAAAATTCAGAGAGCATATGATGGCCAATGGCTATTTTGACCATCAAAGATCCCAACAAAATTTGAAATGGATGCAGCAGAAAATAGACGCTCTGTTGAGAGAAGAATTTACCACGCTGGTGGAAAAAGAAGCCTCCACACTTGAAGACAAGGTGAAAAAAAAGGAGATCAACCCTGCCGTTGCTGCTCGTCAGCTTTTTGAATTGTATAAAAAAAAGAAGGGGCAATAATGCCCCCTTTTCTGTTAGTTGATTCTTTTGACAGAACCCGCTCCGTTTGAATCGGCATATACCTTTTCTGGATTGCCTTTGTATCTTACTGAACCAGCACCACTGCATTCGGCCCGAAGCTCTTTGTTGGCGACCACCCGAGCTGTACCTGCTCCGGATGATTCGATGTCGGTGTAATCACAATCAAAGTCTTCCGCATCGTAACTACCTGCGCCTGTGATGTCTATCGTTTGCTCTTTGGCTTTGCCCCGGAGCTTGAGCAATCCTGCCCCCGTCATATCTGCCTTAAGTCTTTCGGTTTCAACCACCAGCTCTGTCCTGCCGGCTCCACTGATATCCAATTCAAACGTTGACGCGGTAATCACGTCATCACAAACGACTGTCGACGCACCGCTTAAGTCCATGCCATCAAGGTTCGAAAACTCGATCACGAGGTTCATTTGCCCGCTTGTGCGAAAGTTATTGTCCTTGATATAAACTTTCAGCGTACTCCCCACCACTTCGGTTTTGATCTTGTTCATTACATCATCGCTGGCGTCGATAGACACCCGGTGCTTGCCTGTTTTCTTGAGTGTGACCTTAAATGCTCCGCCTATGTCGAGGCTACTGAATGAGGATAGCTCTCTGGTTTCCTCACTGGCCCAAACCTGTGCAGAAAGAAGCAGTCCAAAAAATAGTATTCCAATTGCTTTCATGATAGTATGTAATTTTCGGTAAAGACAGACCAGCTACCAAAGGGTTGCATCGTTGAGGAAAACCGATCATTTATTTAAAAATAAAGCCATTTGGCCCTATGCCTGCCTCAAATTCAGAAAGTTGATTTCCTTCGGGCGAATACCTGAATACCGTGCCCTTTCCCTGAAAACCTTTGGCATCTGCGATGTAAAGGACCTTTTCTGCCGCATTAAACCCAATACCATACAAGCCAACTGCGTCTTCAATCCGAACAAGTGCCGTATTAAGAGAACCGCTGGCAACTTCATAGGCACCAACCGTAGTTCCTGAGAGGTAATACAAAATACCCTTTCCAGCATTCAGCGCCAGCTTCCCGGATGGGTTGAAGCCGAGGTCAATTTCTTTGCTGGCAGCCGAAGGACTCAGTTTGAAAATAGCACCGTTATTTCCCTGGTAGCTGCCACCACAAATCAGCCACACCGCCCCATCACTGTCCACGACCATTTCGCCAGGAGCATCGCCAACCTCCAGCGTGGCTTCCAGCTTGCCAGAGCTGGTTTCAATCACCGAAACCGTGTTGCCAAAGCTATTCGACGCATACACATAGCCATTTGAAAAGACCAGGTTTTCTGTGCCATATTCGGTATTCACCGTTCCTTCTTTTTCCAAAGTAGTGGCGTCAAGAATCAATACATAAGACTGATCCAGGGCATAATTCTCGTCGAATGTTCCCCAATTGCTGATAAACAACTGATCCTCGCCCCTCACCAGGAACCTGGGATTGGCCAGGTTGTCCTGGATGGTATTGGTAGCAACAAATTGATTATCTACCACTTCAATCTTCTTACTGTTGTTCACCACTATATAGCCCCGCTCATTTTCATCAATAAACATTGATTGAACCACATCGCCCAGGGGTCGACCATTGTTGGCCTTCTGAAAAACAAAATTTGATACTTCGTCCAGGGCAGGGTCATAGGAAGTGATTCCCCCATTACTTTGTCCAAAATTTCCTTCATTGATCACATAAACAGAGCCAATGCTTTGTACTGGTCCTCCTTCATCTTCGCCTCCGCAACTGCTTAAAAATACCACGATGGCCAAACTCCCTAATAATAGCTTTTTCATTCTCTGTTTTTATTTAATGCATAATTCAATCGAAAGGAATAGGACCTACCCGGCATGGGCCGAAAAGGCAGGTTTTCATAACGGGTGTTCAATAAGTTGCTGACTTTGAATGAAGCAGCAAACAGCGACTGTTTGAGGTTAAACTGCCGGCCAACCTCTGCATCCCAGGTGGCATAAGGGTCCAACAGCACGTCATTGTCTACAAGCGTAAACCTGGACCCAGTTACAGCCACGGAGGAGTTCACATGCCATTTCATCATGGCAGCATTAAGATTCAACCCAGCCTGGTGCGATGGGACGAATGGCAACTGGTTGCCTATATAGGCATCATCCCCCGAATAGCCTTGCTCCACCCGAGCAACCGTCAGCTTATAATCAAACCGATCAGAAAAGGTCCATTCACCGACCTTAACCGAATGCTTCGCAGAAAACTCGACACCTCTCGAATGTACATTTCGCACGTTGACGGGTGACCAGTAGCCCTCTGTTTGCGGAAGCCAGAGGATCCAATCGTTGATCCAATGACCGAATCCTGTGAGAGACGTGCTGATGACATGGTGACCAAATGCTGCACTATAGCTTAACCCCGAAGAAGCATTCCAGCCTTGTTCAGGCTGTAGCATAAGGTTGCCACCAGGGCTCCAATAGCGGTCGTTGAGTGTTGGCACCCTGAAGCTTCTCGAAAATTGAGCACTCCAGATAAGCGATGCCTTGCTATTTTTCATCAGGCTGAGTTCGGATCCCAATGAAGGCGACAAAGGGTTGAGCGACCCGGCTACTGTCCCCTGTCTGGTATTCGCATTGAGCACCCAATTGGGTGTAATGAACCAATTGGCCATGAGGTATATTTCCGATCTCCATTCAGACAAATTACTCCCGTATGCTGGCACATCGGCTTTGATATTGTTTACCAGCGCCCCTACCCTCACTTGTAAGCTTGGTGCCGGCATCCATTCAATACTATTCATCCACATATACTGCGTCGTCGAAGAGGCCAGTCCATTGAATTGGATGAAGTCTTCGATGCGCCCTACCCGGGAGTCCCATTTCAAAAACGATTGAAATTGGTGTTGATAACCCAATGAAAGTCTTAGGGAATGGTCGTCCTGAATGTCGATTCCGTCTGGAATAGTGTAGGGAGGAATAATTTCTCTTTCGAACTGTGTGAACCAGCCATGAAAATCAAAACGTCCTTTTTTCCAGGGCTTCCAAAAAGCGCCAGACTTCCATCCGTCGCCACTAAATGCCCCGTGTGCCTGCCTCTCTATTGGCTGACCCGCCTTTGAAAGGTTTTTAAAAGTAAAATCATTGGCCGATTGCCGATGAAAAGCAGCCAGGGAAACACCAGCTCTTTTCCCGGAAAACCCTGCTTTGATGCCTGAAAAGAAGGTGCCGAAGCTTGCCAGCTCTTGTGTGATGTTCAAAGTTTGCTGAGCAATTGGAGGGAGATCATTGATGGCGACAGCGCCACCAATAGCACCGGCACCAGCGAGTGGGCTCACTCCTCCATAAAACACCTCGGCGTCATCAACAAAGTAGGCTGGAATCAATGAAAAATCAGCTTGCCCAAGCGAAGGGAAATTGACAGGCAAGCCATTCCAAAGCAAAGCTGTTTGGCTGGCCGAAGTGCCCCTTAAGCTGATGGAACTAAGCATGCCTGGCCCGTATTCTTTCAGATAAATGGCCTGTGCTTGCTGAAGCAGTTGGCCCAGTGAAGATGTTTGCTGTTGCACAAGTTCCAGTGAGTCAATTACTTCAGCATGGCCGCCAACGCCATAGCTATGAAGCCAGGAGCTGTTTATCTCCACTGGAGGCAATATGCTAGCCTGACCCAAAGAGTCAGCACTGACTGCCTGGCCATTGGCTCTACATAAAAAAAGGATGACACAGGCTACCAGCCCGACCACCCTTATACCAACTGCATACATCCCTTTGAATTAAATTAACGGCTATGGTAAGCCAGTATGTTAACTTAACTCAAAGCAGTAGAGGGAATAAGGTGGAATGAAATGTGGGGCCACAAAAATGGCCTTTTCAGATCATCCGCCGCTTTTCACCCGAAAGCTTTGAATTGCTTGACTGTGGCAGGTCTCCTGGCTCGCCTGGCCCTTCTATCGTCTTCCCACCCCGATTTGTCGGAACAGTGACTTCATGACAGAGGCCTTTAAAGGCTTACAGTTGCGGGGACAGCCCCCGATTTTAACGGGGTTCCCTTTTAATTCTGCTACCACTTAGAAGCAGTAGTGGCAGAAACCAACGGTCGGTGCGAAATACGTAATAATTGGCGGACTGATGAAAGAATCTGTTAAAAAAGATCTGTTTAACACTTTTTAATTCGCTAGAAAGTAACCTTTAGCGCTTTTGGAGGTATATTTAAAATAAATTTAAACGATGCACGCAACCCGAACGTGCATAAAAGCGTCATTAGATTGGTCGAGGTCCAAAACAAGAATTATAAAATACTGACATGTCGTTTATTGGAAAGCTATTTGGTAAAAAGGAAAAAACGCCCGTTTCTCAATGTAAAATTTGCAAAACCCTTCTCGAATACAACGAAGGATATGCACTGACTACTTCTGAAGTGGTAAGCTCTAAGGAGTACTGGGACCACAAGATGGTAGAGCCCGAAACACTTGGCTACACAACTGCCCACTTTAAGCAAAAGGATGCGAACGCCACAAAAATGAGAGGGATCATTTTCGAAAAAACGGCAGAAAAAGACCAAACCTGGCTAGTATGCGACACTTGTATCAAGCAGTTTGATGTCGATACTGATCAGGCAAAAAAGCACGCCATGCAATGGTGGGAGTCGAAGGGCAGCTACAATCCTCCAAAATCTGGTGATGCTAAAGCCATTCTGGAAAAACAGACCTATGAAGAAATAAGAGAATACGCCACCATGCTAGCTGGAGCAAATAAAATCAGGTAGTATCGGCTACTGAAACACAATATTCCAAATGATCAGGCAATCCGTTCCCAAAAGGGGCGGATTGTTTTAGTTTTGTGCACTTATGTTCAACAAACTATTGATCGGGTTGCCATTTTTACTTTTACTGATAGGGTCTTGCGAAAGCAAAAAGGCCGACGCAGTTACCGGACCAGAAGCCTCAGTTTCATCGATCAGGTACGCTACAGGGCTTGATATTACCGCTCATGTTGGCTGGACGGAAGTGACCGTCAAGCAACCATGGAAAGGTGCAACCCGACCCATTAAGTATGCATTGGTTGACAGGAATTCAAATCTCGAGGCCGACATGGGCGCTTATCAGGTGATACAAGTCCCACTCCGCAAAGTGGCAGCCACCAGCACTACCCACCTCCCCCATTTTTTGTCGCTCGGTGAAACTGAAAGCTTGAAAGGCTTTGCCAACGCCGACTATATTTATGATCATGACATCCTAGAGATGATTGAAAAAGGGACGCTCAAGGAAATTGGAGACGGCAATAGTATTAATTTTGAGTCGTGCCTGGCGCTGAGGCCTGAAGCTGTTTTTTCGTTTTCCATGGGTGGTGATCGTTCAACTGATGAAAGACTTATGCAAGCTGGCATTGGCCTGCTTTATAATGCCGACTACCTCGAGACGTCGCCGCTGGGCCGTGCCGAGTGGATTAAATTCACGGCTGCCTTTTTTGGTAAACTCGACCTGGCCGATTCCATTTTTTCTGCCATTGAGCAAAATTATCTGAGGCTAAAGGAAACGGCTCAGGGAGCCACGGCAACACCAACGGTACTTACCGGCGTGGTGTATGGGGACACATGGTTTATGCCGGGCGGGAAAAATTATGGCACCGCATTTTTTCAAGATGCAGGTGGGGATTATCTATGGAAGGAGAACGATGAAAATGGGTGGTTGGAGTTAAGCTTCGAGTCGGTTTTCGAAAAAGCATTGAAAGCAGAATATTGGATCGGAGTCGCTTCTTTCGCATCGCTCAATGAGATGAAAATACAAGAAAGTAGATATGCCTTGTTTGATGCATGGAAAACCGGGCAAGTCTACAATTATGACAATCAGTTGTCAGAAAAAGGAGGCAACAATTACCTGGAAGAAGGCTACAGCCGCCCCGATATCGTGCTGGCAGACCTCATTCAAATCATGCATCCTGAGCTACTGCCAGACCGCAAGCTTTATTTTTATCGAAAATTACCCTAACCTGTAGCATGCTAAGGGATTTCATTCAACAGTCGTGGAAACAATGGTGGAAGTACTTTGTACTGCTGATCATTGCTATCCTGTTGCTTTTTCTCCTCAGCCTGGCAGTGGGGTCTGTCGTCATTCCCACTTTCGACGCCCTTAAAATTGTGATGGGTCTGTCTGTTGAAAATGAGGCCTGGAAAGAAATCATTTTAAACTTCCGGCTTCCCAAAGCCATGACCGCCATTTTAGTGGGAGCAGCCTTAGGTATCAGCGGACTGCAAATGCAAACGCTATTCAGAAATCCGCTTGCCGGACCATTTGTTTTAGGTGTCAGCTCTGGTGCCAGTTTAGGTGCAGCGCTACTTATTTTAGGCGGCACATCGTTAGGTATTCACCAATTGGGCAGCCAGCTTTTTGCCAGTGCACAGGTTATTGCAGCAGCGCTGGGTGCCATTTTGGTGATGATCGCCGTGATTACCGTAGCCCGATCGCTGAGAGATGCCATGAGCCTGTTGATTGTTGGACTTATGTTCAGCAGCACAACCGGGGCACTGGTCAGCATCATGCAATATTTCAGTCAGGCAGCTGATATACAAGCCTATATGCTTTGGTCGTTTGGAAGTCTTGGGGGCTTGAGCTGGGCGGAGATGCAAATTTTTGCACCCGTTATTATCGTTGGCCTACTGCTTTCATTCGCCTCAGCCAAGCAGTTGAACGTGCTGTTACTTGGTGAACAATATGCCAAAAGCATGGGCCTTAATATTAAGCGAGCAAGGCTGATCATTATTGTCAGTACTTGCCTGCTTGCCGGTACAGTTACTGCTTTTTGTGGACCTATCGCCTTCATAGGCATTGCGGTTCCTCATTTGGTACGAATGCTGTTCCCTACCTCCAACCACCTGCTTCTTATTCCTTTGGTTTGTCTGATGGGAGCCGGCACCATGTTGCTATGCGACCTTATCGCGCAGCTGCCTGGCACATCTCAGCTATTGCCAATAAATGCCGTCACCTCATTGGTGGGAGGCCCTATCGTTATTTGGATCATTGTGAGTAAACGAAACATGAGGTATTCATTATGATTGTTGTGGACAGAACGATCATGAAACTCCGGCAATTGAATGTCGGATATATGGTAAAAGGCCATCCGACCCCTCTTTTAAAAGACATCAATCTGGCAATACACCCAGGGGAGGTTGTTTGCTTGCTGGGACAAAACGGAGTGGGTAAATCTACCTTGCTTCGGACCATTTCCGGTCTGCAGCCAGCACTTTCTGGCGAAGTATTACTCAACGACAGGCCCATCGACAAGTTCAGCATACAGGAGCTCGCTACGAAAATAAGCCTGGTGCTAACGGAAAAAATTGGCGGTGGCAACCTCACTGTTGATGAGCTCGTAGCACTCGGCCGACACCCTTACACCAGCTGGCTTGGCTTGCTTTCCGGCGACGATAAGAAAATGGTAGATGAGGCGGTATCACTTACAAAAGTGAATTACCTGTTAGGAAAAAAGGTGAGCGAACTGAGCGACGGACAATACCAAAAGGTAATGATTGCCCGGGCTTTAGCCCAGGACGGCGAGCTGATGATCCTCGACGAACCGACCGCATTTCTTGATCTAAACAATAGTGTTGAAATATTTATGCTACTGAGGGAACTGGCAGTATCGAAAGGAAAAGCCGTCATTGTTTCGACCCATGATTTGCACCTGGCCATGGAGTTTGCCGACAGGCTATGGCTCACCAATTTTAACTCGCCCTTACAGCAAGGCTTGCCCGAAGATCTTGCGTTGAACGGCCAGCTTGAGGACAGTCTTTACCACGAAGGCTTCGGGTTTGACCTGCTCAATGGCAGGGTTATATTGCCGGCAAATGAAGGCACTACCTATTCTTTGCATGGAAGCTCAGAGGTCCATGATTGGACAAAGCGTGCATTGGAAAGACATGGCTATTTACCTGGCGATGCCCATGCAACAATCCAACTAAGCATCGAAATTGACGGAAAAACCACACGGTGGGTGACAGCAGACCGAAGCTTTCTTTCCCTGGAAAGCCTTCTGGACTTTTTACCAGGGCACAAGCACAGCAAAGAGCCAATTCCACCGCGATCCTAGTGCTATCGACTTCCGGTCATTCTTTATCTAAAGGAGCAACAAATAGGCATATGGCATTGAAAAAAGTTGGCCGTTTCAAGTATCAGTGCAAATAGATTTGGATCGACACTTTGCCAATCGTTCACTATCACTGTCTTTCTTAGAGCAAATGGAACAACGCAAACAAAGGCATTGGAATCATGGGTTTGGGCGGTTTTATTGCAATTCTACCTCCATACATACAATGAATTCAAGAAGTTCAAAAATTCTTTGTTAACAACTAGTAACTGCTTTTGTATCTTAAGCCCTTCATTCGGTCGTAGCACCGACAATACGTTGCGCTGCTCCGATGTAAGTTTAGATATACTATGGCACACATCGTTATCATTGGCAACGGCATAGCAGGGATTACCTGCGCCCGACATGTGAGAAAGCAGGGAAATGATCAAATAACAGTCATTTCTGGTGAAACTGAGCATTTCTTCAGCCGCACAGCCCTTATGTACATCTATATGGGCCACATGAAATATGAGCACACCAAACCTTACGAAGATTGGTTTTGGGCCAAAAATAAAATTGACCTTGTGTTCGACCATGTCGACAAAGTGGATCCAGCCTCCAAGGGGATCCAACTCAAGTCGGGAAAAAAATTAAGTTATGACAAGCTGGTGCTGGCCACAGGCTCGCAACCCAATAAGTTTGGCTGGCCCGGGCAGGACCTGCCAGGAGTACAAGGGCTGTATTCCTATCAAGACCTGGAAACGCTAGAGAAAAACAGTGCCGGAGCCCAAAGGGCAGTGATCGTTGGGGGTGGACTGATAGGAATTGAACTGGCAGAAATGCTTGCCTCCAGAAAAATCGCCGTTACATTTCTTGTTCGTGAACAAAGCTTTTGGGACCTGGTTCTGCCAGCAGAAGAATCCGAGATGATCAACAAACATATTTCGGAGCATCATATAGCCCTCAAACTCAATACTGAACTAAAAGAGATCAAAGCCGGGTCGGATGGAAAGGCTTGCGCCGTGGTTACAAGCACTGGCGAAGAAATACCTTGTCAAATAATTGGTCTCACTGCCGGCGTGCATGCTAATATTGACCTGGCCAAATCAGCTGGCATAGAAACCGGCCGTGGTATTCTGGTAGATGAGTGGCTGCAAACCAATCTGCCAAATATTTACGCAATTGGCGATTGTGCGGAGTTGAGGAAGCCACTGCCTCACAGGAAGGCGACAGAACAGGTGTGGTACACCGGCCGAATGATGGGCGAAACACTTGCTTTAACCCTTACTGGCAAGCCAACTACCTATTTACCCGGCGTTTGGTTCAATTCTGCTAAGTTTCTAGACATTGAATATCAAACCTACGGGAATGTTCCAGCCAAAACACCAGAGGGCGTTGAATCATTTTGGTGGGGGCATACAGGTGGAAAAAAAGGCCTGAGAATCAATTTTGATCAGGCCACTGGTCAGGTGCTGGGAATGAATACCATGGGAATTCGTCAACGACATGAAGTGTGGGATCGATGGATCGGAAAAGGCAAAAAAGTGGATGAGGTGATGAATGGACTGGAGTCAGCCAATTTCGACCCGGAATTCTTCAACACCCACGAACAGGAGATTAGGGCAGCATTTTCGGCTCAGTTCCCCTATTTCGATATCAGTAAAAAAAGAAAGAAGAAGCTATTTGGTGTTTTCTAAAAAAGTGAGAAAATGAAAGCAATACAAATTACCGGACTAGGGCTATTCATCATCGGTTTTGGGATATTCCTTGCCAGCTTTTCGATGGCGGATTATAAAATCTCGCTGGAGGATTTTAAGAAAGTCGTTAATCATGATGGCAAAACCGAAGGCATCCTCATCTTCACCCCAGAGATTGTCGACACGGTTTATGGAAGTAATTTCGGCTTTGTGGGGGCAATACAAAAAGGCATCAATACCTACAACAGGCAACAGATGATGCTTTATGCTATCAAAGAATCTGAAATCAATTTGCTGATAGGAGAACTTGGGCGTCCGCCCTACACTTTTACTTTCGATAAGCTGGACTATATATACCCCCGGATAAACGCTAGTGCCATCGTTAAAAGGAAGAAAATAGAGGAATATGGCACCTGGCTCGATGGCAAAAAGTATGATAGCCGTGGAGCGTTGAAAAAAGACCTCATGTCGGTAGGAAATTCTATCAACCAGTATGGCATTATCAGCGACATGGGCATCGATAAATATAAAGCCCGTGACATCCGTTACGAAGCCACCAAGCTAGCTTCTTACGGGCCAATCAAGAGCAACCAGGGTCTCTTCCTTCTTCTTTGCTACCTATTGCCAATTGTAGGCGCTATGATGTACTTGCTTCCTAAGAGCAAATTAGATGGTCCGGCAGGCATCAAAAACAATGGTATTTTCCATAGTGCACTGAAGAACAAAGGCTGGCTGGGCATCATGCTGGGAAGCTTCCTGATTGTGTTTTATATCATCCTTTATTTCTTCCCGGAGTATATGACAGAGTGGATTATTATGGTCGACCCCGTGAGTCAGCTATTGAAAAACAGTGATGCCAGCAGGTTTTTCCTTTACGGATTTATTTATACGCTTTGTATCCTGGTAATGGGCGTTCGGATGTTCATGAAATATCGCCACAGCAAGTACCAGATCATGAGGACCATTTCCGTGATGTTCTTTCAATTATCCTTCGCCTTCCTTATTCCAGAAATACTCCTTAGGCTCAATCAACCCTACTTTGACTTTAAAAACATATGGCCGCTCGATTACGATTTCTTTTTTGACAACGAACTCAATCAACTGATTTCTTCAGGAAGTCTCGGCATTTTTATGCTAGGCTGGGGAATTGCGCTTATCATCATTGCTGTGCCTGTGTTTGTATATTTTTTCGGAAAGAGATGGTACTGCTCCTGGGTATGCGGCTGTGGGGGCTTAGCAGAGACACTGGGCGACCCTTTTCGTCAGCTTTCGGATAAATCAGTGAAGGCTTGGAAAATAGAACGCTGGATGATTCATGGCGTGCTGGCCTTTTCGGTAGTTATGACTGGCGGTGTACTCTATACTTACTGGACGGGCAACTCATGGCTCGGCGTGATCGATAGCTACACGCTGAGGGAGATTTATGGAGTGTATATAGGTGCAGGTTTTGCTGGCGTAGTAGGTACCGGCTTCTATCCATTGATGGGCAACCGGGTTTGGTGTCGCTTTGGCTGTCCACTAGCAGCGTATCTTGGTTTGGTACAGCGCTTTAAAAGCAGGTTCCGCATCACTACGAATGGTGGACAGTGCATAAGCTGTGGCAATTGCAGCACGTATTGTGAGATGGGTATTGATGTACGTTGGTATGCACAACGTGGACAGAACATTGTCAGATCCTCCTGTGTAGGTTGTGGTGTTTGCTCGTCTGTATGTCCCCGGGGTGTGCTTAACCTGGAAAATAGAGACGAAGAAGGCAGGTTTGGTCAGCCTATTTTGATCGGGAACGACAGTGTGAAAATTGAGGCGTAGCGAAACCACGCCTCAGTCTTCTAAATCCTGCTAGAATATTCCCATCATATTGATCAGCACCAGGCCGATGACCGCCGGACAGACAAAGCGGATGAAGAACTTCCAAATGCCAGCTGGGGTAAGGCCCCCAACCAGCTCTTTTTTAAAGAATGGTGCGCCTTCGGCGATTTCATCTGAAATCTTGGTGACATCCATGATCCAGCCTGTGTAAAGGCAAGTCATTAGTGCCACTATAACGATGAAAAACGTTCCGAAAAAGAAATCCATGATGTCCATCACGCCGGCATAGGTGTTACCAAAAACAGTGATGGAGACATTACTGAAAATATCTGCTCCCCCACTTGAAAGCGCCGATGGAAGACCCACAACCGTGGCTGCAATTCCAACAACCCATGCCGCCTTTTTACGGCTCCAATTTTTATTGTCAATGAAAAAGGAGGCTGGCACCTCTATCATAGCGATGGAAGAGGTAAGTGCCGCTAAACAAAGCAGCAAGAAGAAAAACGCTCCAATTATATTTCCGCCAGCCGGCAACGATTCGAAAATCACTGGTAAAATCTTGAACACCAATGTAGGCCCCTGATCGGGCTGCATACCGAAGGCAAATACAGCGGGGAAGATCATCAATCCCCCTAATAGGGCTACGCCGGTATCCATGATGCCTACCCACAAACCAGCACTCACAATGTTGCTGTCTTTTGGCAAGTAAGAACCGTAGGTAATCATCATGCCCCACCCGATACTCATGGAAAAGAAAGCCTGCCCCAGCGCGCTAAGAATAGTACCGCCGCCAATTTTACTAAAATCGGGGATCAGATAATACTCAATGCCTGCCATGGCACCAGGAAGCGTCACACTTCTGATGATGACCACAATCAGTAATACAAACAGAACAGGCATCATAATTTTCGCGGCCTTTTCAATGCCTCCACTAATACCTCCAAGAACAATTAACGTTGAGGCCGCCATGAACAAACCAAAAAGAGGAAGAATAGCTAATGGGTTAGCGCGAAATGCATCAAAGTCTAAGGGTATATCAAACAAAGCGGTATACATATAGCCGATGGTCCAGCCAGCAATGACGCCATAATAAGAAAGCACGAAGAAACTCACGCAGAGGGCTAACACTCCGCCGCCAAATACCCACAGTTTACTTCCGCCAGTGTCTTGAAAAGCGCCAACAGGGTTTTTTCTGGAAAATCTCCCCAGGCCAATTTCGTTGAACAACAATGGTGCTCCCACGAGGAGGATACATATGAAATAAACAAAAACGAAGGCTCCTCCACCGTTCTCTCCCGTGAGGTACGGGAATCGCCAGATATTGCCCAATCCCACTGCGGAACCAGCGGCAGCCATCACAAAACCAAACTTACTTCCCCAGTTATCTCTAGCCATAGTTGTATTTTTGACCTTCGAAAATAGAGGGAAAATTGAATCGAACCATAAAGGCCCCGGGTTATTCCATTAACGGTTTCTGGAAATTAAATAAGTGAGGAGGCAACCCTTCTCAATGAAATTGCGTCAAATGATAGGCGTTACGCCCTTCACTACATGTTCGTACAGTTAAATTTTTCCAAATCTTTTTCTAAAAAACCACGTAATAGGAGCTATGGTTACACTACTACTACTTTTTCTTTTTAGTATAATGCTTGGTTGGCTGGGTACTTTTTTTTGATGTATTCTGATTGTTGCCGAAAGAATTTTCGGCGATAGCGTATGAAGACCTGCAATACAACTTTCTATGATTGTGATGGATCCAATGGCTGTTGCACACTTGGATTCTGCGTAGTTATACCGTTTTAAAGCGGTCTTAAAACCAGGTTGAAGTCGATGGAAAGTTCATTGTTCACTTTCACCAAACCCATCATTTTTGTGGGGGGGGCTATTTCAAAATCACTAAAGTGCATTGTTTTGCGCCCTATCAAATTATATTGAGCATAGCTTTGCTCCCAGAAATCAAAAAGGACGGTAAACTCCCTTGTTTTTCCAGAAAGCTCGATCAATAAGCGTCCTTCGTAGGTGCTCACTTCAGTACGACTTGACGGAACTAGATTCAAAGACAAAAAAGTAATACCAATCTGAGGATATTCATCGGCTTGCAATGTTTCCTGAAAGTCATCGGTAATCAGCTTATGAGCACAATCAAAGTCAACTACTGGAAGGGACAACTTATTAGGCGAGAATTCAATATGGGTAGAGGAACGCTGTGCCAACTGCAGGGTATCAGTAAAGCCGTATGAAGTAAGCCCGCAAGTAAATTGGTTGACATTGGAAGCACCATTGATAATCAGGCTGCTGCTTGGCTCTATCACCCAGGCAATCTGTCCCTTCTCTTCATCTGAAGGAGACATGGCGAAGAACATACCGATAAGTGCTATAATTACTTTCATTTATAAATGATAAAGGAATGCCTGCTTAGCAGGCATTCCCATACTTACTTATCAAAACTACTTAGAAACTAATTCCGGCTTCAATCATTATACCTTTAAATTCTGCGCCGTCGTATTTTCCGCTCCAGCCTTCAGTGTATTGCTGATTGACGTATTCTATTTTAGCGATTACGTTGTCAGTCATGAACCAACCACCACCAATGTTGACGCGGCTGATTTTTTGATCTACGCTCACTGACTCATTCGCCTTACCACTCACTGTATTGTAGCGGCCTCCGATGAATACTTTCTCAGCACTTCCGATTCTGTAGATGGCTTCAATCGCTGTTTGAGTAAAAGAACCGTTGCCTTCATCTTCACTGTTAGACACTATTTCGTAGATTCCAAACACTTCCAATCCTTTGAACTTCAAGAAAGGGTTGATTTGAAGTGCAGTCATTTGCTTGAATCTTGGATTGAAACGGGCATTGGCAAATGCGCTTGTGGCATTTCTGCCAGCGGCTGCTTCTGCTAAAGAAATCAAAGTATTGTAGTACCTGTCACCAGCTCTGTCGCCACCGTACAAGTAGGTTCCTGTAGACAATCCGCTGTTCATGTACCAGCTACCTGTGATCCTGAATCTAAGGTCATCGTTGAACTGGTTATCATAGCCCAACTTACCGTAGAAAGAGATTTTGTTGTCCGTTGTTGGAGTTACGACCACGCTTTGGTTCAGTTTACCGTTAGAGATACCTAATACTCCAATGAATCCGTTAGTTAGCACATTTGCTTCAATAAAAGCTTCAGTGGTGAAGGAGTCCATGATGTAGTTACCAACAAAAGGATTGTAGATGGATCTACCGTTGTCTGTCCGGCGGAAGTGAGCATCACCGAAGTTGATTTCATCCAAACCTACTCTGAAAGTAACAACCTTCATCAAATTTTCAGCAAAACCAGGCTTAATGAAGTCAAGCTTGTCAATTTGGATATAACCACCTTTTACCCAAGCCTCATTGTGGTGTCTGGCAGAAAGATAGGTTCTTAAGTGCATACGCATTCCATCAGATAGCTGTACGTCAAGGTTCAAGTTAGCAGTTGGAAGGTTAACGTTGGAACCCAAGTCCAATAGACTGTCTAAGGTATTGGTTTGATTAATACCTTGATACTGAATGGCGAAATCGCCACCTACTCTTACTCTAAGTCCTTCGAAAGGGACCGTGTCTGCCTTAGTTGTTTCAAAAACGTTTAGGCCTTTGGCGTCATTTGTTCTGAAAAATTGAAGATCAGATTGTTGAGCCATCACTTGACTGGTCATAGTAAAGACGATGACTGTCAAAATACCGAGGAGTTTATTTAATGTTCTCATGACAAGAATTGTTTTTTGAGATTAGTTTATTTTGATAAGATTATTTCATAGTTGATCGTCAGGTCTTTTCCGGTAGAAACTGTCCCAAACATGAATGATGGGGGCTCTACTTTGTACTCGACCATATCGAGTGGGCAAGATCCTGTGATTTTGATGTTTCCGTCTGCAAGTGTCTCCATCTTACCATCGAGGGTAACATCTCGGGTCACCCCGGCAATGGTAAGTTGGCCTACAGCCTGCACTGCGGAAGAGCCTTTGGCTTGACTTGTTTTCAGGTTAAAAGTGATCTGAGGGAACTCTTTTGACTTCAATGCCTTGTATGCATTGTCATCCATTCCACTTTTCTCACTCTTAAGGGTTGCTACTGGCAAAGTTAATTTGAGCGCATCGATAGTGGTAGCACCGGCATCATTGGTAATGCTGGCTTGCACCTTCACAGCGTCTGAAACCATGTGCCAATCGTGAAGAGTAGATGTGCCTGAAACTGTAATTTTTGATCCTTTAGCCGCGGTAAAAGGCTGCCCGGCTGTAGCTGCTACAGTCAGGAAAATAAGCGCGGTCATTGCAATTAGCTTTTTCATATCTACAATTGGTTTTCGTGAACCGTTTTGATGATACTAAGGTAGGGTGCGCTAAAGAAGTAGGGTATGACTCAAAAAAACTGAAAAGGTGACTTTTGTCACATAGAGAATGGCCTAACTAAAAAAAGCAAACAAGTGTGATCTGTCTGAATACGCTCGAAACAAGCACTAAATATCGACATATATATAATACACGAAATATTATTTTGTTCTTTAATCAATTAAGGCTCGGATGTTTCTTGTGCCATGCGGTAGCATCTTGATAGGCTTTCGCTACTGCCAATACGGTACCCTCATCGAAAAGGCGTCCGGTGAACGTCAAACTAGTAGGAGTTCCGTCCTCTGAGAAGCCATTGGGCAGCACCACACTCGGATGCCCGCTGAGGTTAGTGACTCGCAGATTAGTACCACCTCTGGAAGGTGCCAGGTACACGTCCACTTTTTCAAAGACTTTGGTCATGTCCTGAATAAGCTGGGTTCTCAACCTATTTGCCTGAATATATTCCACCGCCGGAATCAGTCTCGATTCCCGGAAGCTGTTAGGCCAGGACCATTTCATTTGATTGACAAGCTGATCGTCTCTTCCACTTAGTGTTAGTTCTTCAAAAGCAGCAGCGGCCTCTGCGGAAAGAATGATGGTCATGTCACCCACCGGCTGATTGGGAAGTGCTATAGGGATTAATTCTGCGCCTAGTGCCGTCAAGTCAGCCATCGCAACGCTATCTTGTTGGTGAAAGGCATATTTTTTATCAAAATCGGCTTTCACATAACCAATTTTAAGGCCTTTTAAATCAACGGTGGGCTGATAATAAAATGGATAATCAATGACCATGTTGTCTTTGCCATCGGGTCCGGCGATGGCAGATAATACAATGGCACAGTCTTCTACATTACGACACAATGGCCCCAGCTTATCCATGCTCCAACTAAGCGCCATGGCGCCATATCTACTGACACGGCCATAGGTGGGCCGCAGCCCGGTTACCCCACAAACGGTCGATGGTGAAACGATGGAGCCCAATGTTTCCGATCCTATGGCAAATGGCAGCAAACCTGCAGCTACTGTGGAAGCAGAACCTGCAGACGAACCACTACTTCCTTTTTCAGTATTCCAGGGGTTACGGGTTTTCTCCCCATACCAAACATCGCCCATTGCTAGTGCCCCCAGGGTAGTTTTAGCAAGTAAAATAGCGCCTGCCTCCTCAAGTCGTTCAACAACTGTGGCATCTACCTCAATCCGTTGATCCTGATAGGGCGTGGCTCCCCAGGTGGTTTTAAATCCTTTTTTGGCTAACAGGTCTTTTGCGCCAAATGGGACCCCATGCAGAAGCCCCTTGTAGTTTCCAACAGCTATTTGTTGATCTGCCTCCTCCGCTCTTTCAAGCGCATATTCATCTGTCAATGTAATTACTGCGTGCAGCTGGGAGTCATACTTTTTTATTCTGGCAATATAAAAGCGTGTAAGCTCCACAGATGTAATCTGCCTCGTCTTGATCAATTCGGCCAGCTGACCAATACTCATAAACGCCAACTCTTCATCATCGGAAGGTCGAGTGGTGCCAGTGTAGTCGCTAAAACCTAATTCGCTGAATGCACTTTTATGCACAAAACCGACGGGCAATGGATTAAATTGCATGGCGGGAGCTACCGCATTGTTGAGCGGCGTCTTGCGCATCTCTAAATAGTTTTCCCGTTGCGAAGCTATTCCATCCAACATCGAATCAGCTTCAGCCATGGTAAACGATAGACCAAGCAGTTCCCCAGTCGATCGCACGTTGTCATTACTGATGATAGCTGAATTTTTAAGCGTCACATACTGGCCCAGCCAAAAGAAGGTGGCAGCTATGACGACAAACAATACGATTTTGCCGAGGATAGATCTCATAAGTGTTAATTATCCTTTATTTTAATCAATTAAATACAATTAGTCACTCGAATTATTAGCAAGCAGGCCTTCACATATGTGAATGGTTTCCTATTTTTAGCTATGAGGAATTTTCAGCAAAAAATGTATCTGGTAAGGACCCTGCCATTCGTAATCGCTTACCTGTTCATCAACGGCTGTTCGCAGAAGGCAGAAGTTCCAGCCAAACCCAACATTGTTTTCATTTTCACCGATGACCAAAGGGCCGATGCATTGGGAGCGGCGGGCAATCAGTTGATACAGACTCCCAACCTTGATGCGCTGGCCAAAAGTGGCGTTCGCTTCACCAATAACTACTGTATGGGCTCGATCCATGGGGCTGTTTGCGCTCCCAGCCGCGCCATGCTCATGAGCGGTCGAAGCTTGTACCACGTGTTTGACAAACTCGACACGGTCACTACCATGCCCGAGGTATTTGCTGCCAATGGGTACACAACTTTTGGAACGGGCAAATGGCATAATGGCGGAAAAAGCTTTCTAAAAAGCTTCCAGCAGGGGAAAAATGTTTTTTTGGGTGGAATGGACGATCACTTCAATACTGAAGTTCGAGATAAATTAACCGATTCAACCTTTACTGAGCCAGAAGAAAAAAGTTTCTCAACTGATCTATTTGCTGATGCCTTCATTGACTTCATCACCAGTCAGAAAGACTCCCGGCAGCCTTTCTTTGCCTATATAGCTTTCACAGCCCCTCACGACCCAAGAAGCCCTTTGCCAGAATATCTAGAGCAATATAATGGCGACACTATTCCTTTGCCAGCCAATTTTAAGCCATGGCATCCTTTCAATTTTGGCGAAATCAACGAAATGCAGGTCAGGGACGAGCACCTGGCACCCTGGCCAAGAGACCCCGGAATGATACAGGATCAACTGCGTGAATACTATGCCATGATCACCCATGCTGATAAACGGATCGGCGATATTTTAGCCTCCTTGAAAAGCAATGGAATGGCAGAAAACACCATCATCGTTTATGCTGCTGACCACGGTCTGGCCCTCGGCAGTCATGGGCTGGTGGGTAAACAAAGCCTTTATGAGCACAGTATGAAAGCACCCCTGGTATTCGCAGGACCAGGTATTCCAGCGGATGAAACCCGGGATGCATTGGTGTACCTTTACGATATTTTCCCCACATTAAGCAACTTAACCAGCCTTGAGCTTCCGAAGGGCGTAGATGGAAAAGACCTTACTAAGGTGATAAAAGGAGAGGATGCTGGTGTAAGAACATCGCTTTTTACAACGTATCGTGCTACCCACCGAGCAGTGCGAGATGATCGTTGGAAGTTAATACGTTACCCGATGATCGACTATACCCAGCTTTTTGATTTGGAAAATGACCCCAATGAATTGGTCAACTTGGCTGACTCTGCCGGGTACGATGAAAAGGTGAAGGCTATGACAAGCCTCCTATCCGTTTGGCAAAAAGCAACGGACGATACCGTCGCATTAACTGCCAAAACCATTGTTTCGATGGAGTATGACCCAACTACATTTGAAAGGAAGCCCGATATTCACCAGCCACCTTTTGTATTAGACAAATATTTTAAGGGATGGCAAAATAAACCATGATCTCAAAAACCTGCTTTTTCTTCGTTTTAACCGAGAAGCTGTAGCTCATCGAAATGCGAAGGGTCCATTGAGCATTGAGATCTGGATAACTGAACACTGGTAATAAAAAAAAGAACCCGGCTCCTCTTTAGATAGAACCGGGCTACAAACCTAAACAACTATGCAATAAAGAAATATTGCTTGCCCATAGGGCTTTACCAAACCTGAGGGCAATAATAGTAAAAACACTAATGTGTCTGAGGCACACATTGTAAAAAGATGTAATGACTCAATTTTATTTTAATTGTAATATGAATCCAAATGCGTAAAGTAAACCTCTATATCGCGATGAGCCTCGATGGTTATATCGCTGGCGACAATGACAACCTTGACTTTCTTTCCTTAGTCCAAACGCCGAACGAAGACTTTGGGTACACTGAATTTACGAGCACTGTTGACACGGTGATATGGGGCAGAAAGACTTATGATCAGGTGCTTTCCTTTGGTGTCGACTTTCCCCACAAAGACAAAAAAGTATGGGTGCTTTCAAAGTCAAGGACAGGAAAAGATGAGAACGTTGAATATTTCAGCAATGTGCCTGCTTTGATAAAAAAACTCAAGAAGGAAGAAGGCAAAAATATTTATTGCGACGGCGGAAGCGAGCTGGTTGTCGAGCTTCTAAAAAATTCACTGATTGATACTTTAATTATTTCCGTGATACCCCACTTACTAGGCAATGGCGTGCGCCTTTTTCGAGATGGGCGTCCAGAGGAGTCGTTAACTTTTAAGAGATGCATCACATTCCCTTCTGGCCTGGTGCAATTATGGTATGACCGAAAACAAAAAGAGACAGAAACAGAGAAATAGAATTTCTAAGTCCCCACTCCTATGGCAGAAAATAAGACGCAAGCAACGAAAGAAAGCGTAGAGCAGTTTATCGACAAAGTGGCTGACCTGCAAAAAAGGGAAGATGCCTATACCGTGCTCCGACTAATGAAGGAAATCACCGGAGAGCCTGCAGTGATGTGGGGAACCAGTGTTATCGGGTTTGGAAACTACCACTACAAGTATGAAAGCGGAAGAGAGGGCGATTTTCTTATCGTTGGTTTTTCTCCGAGAAAAACAGCGCTAACACTCTATATCATGCCGGGATTCGGGCGCTACGATGAGCTAATGAAACGGCTTGGGAAATACAAAACCGGCAAATCGTGCCTTTATATTAAAACACTGGCAGATGTGGACATGGATGTTCTTAAAACACTCATTAAGGAGTCGGTCGATTATATGAATAAAAAATACAATAGCTAGTTATTTCCACTCCAGCACCCTTACTTCCTCAGAAGGCATTTGTTCGATTTGCTCCCCATCTCCTTGACCCACGTTTTGAATAAACAAATTCAAGGTGTGTTCTCTCTTCCAGCGCTCAGAATCATAAGTCGGCTCCCAGGCACCCAGGCCATCTGCGGTCAGATCACGAATAGTCCATTGCGTGAAGTCACCGCCTTTCGCTTCAAACACAGAGGCTTTGCTACCCCTTGCTTCATCCCGGAACAAGATCAGCGCCCGATCATTGTCGACGAGTATTTTTGGTCTGGAAATCGGAATGCGTTTGGTACCTCCACCGCTTAACGAAAAACCAGTTTCACGATGCGAGACCTGAGCGGTCTGCCACTTTTTTCCATCGTGATAGATGACCTGGTATTGCGGAAAACTCAGGCTGTCTGTCCTAAAGTAAGTGGCAATGAATGGCCGCCCTTGTTCATCTGCGGTCATAGAAGTTTGATTAATCAGCTCGCTGCTTTGAGGAATCCGAAGAGCATATTCAGCGGTGTTGATGTTGATCGGCAGCTGATAAAGTGAGCCATCCGACCGCTGCCAGCTAACACCGCCGTCAACAGATTTTGCGTAAGCCATATCATGGTTGGTGGCCACATCGTAAGTTTCGCGCCACACCCAGCTCAGGTGAACAGTGCCTTTTGCATCTACATAAGCCTGCCAATAGGCATTTCGCTGCTCTTCCCCATCAATTAGCACCTCTTGCAACCTTGTCCATTTTTTACCAGTCACATCATACTTATTGATCACCAGGTTACCCCGGCCGGACATCCCGTCCCTGAATAAGAACAACAGATCGCCTGATGGCATTCGATAAAATTCAGGGTAAGTAACTTTCAGCTCTGTTTTCCCAGTCATAACTAAAGTATCCAGCAGAACGCCGTAAGGTTCCCTGCTCCTGGCATAGTGTAGCGGATGACCGTGGTGATCCCATGCCATATGCAGGTAACCGTGCCCGTCCAGCATAATGCTGATGGTGTTATGGGCATCCCTCACATTGCCAGTAAATTCAGTTGTGAAAGTTTCCCAGGCTCCTTTGCTTTTGGGCCTCTTGGCTAACACTACGTGTCCTGTCGAGTCATAATAGGCGGCAAACTGCCATTGGTCGTCACTTACAATGGAGTTAGTTCGGAAGCTCACAGCATTTACCGAGGTGCTTGCCCAACCAGGGCCAAGAACGGTTTCGGAAGGTTTGGGTTGGCACGCAACATTCAACAGAATTATTACAATGCCTGAGATCACTTTATTCATATTCTAGGTTGTGGCTGAAATAAATCAACTGAGGAATATATTTGCTATATTTACCTAAAGACAGATGAAAATTCTCAAGGACCATATTAGCGAATTATCCGCCCTCTGCAAAAAACATAAAGTCGATGAGCTGTTTGCTTTTGGGTCAATATTGTCAGACTCTTTTGATGCTGAAAGTGACGTGGATTTCCTTGTTAAATTTGGAGAGGTGGATAGATTGGAATACTTCGATAATTATATGGATTTGAAGGAATCTTTAGAATCAATACTCCATAGAAAAGTAGACCTGGTAGAAGTTCAGACTCTTCGGAATCCGATTCTTATTAAATCTATTAACAGAACCAAGACGCTCGTATATGGACGAAAAGGTACTGAAATGGCTGTATGATATCCATAGCTCTATAACAGAGATCGAGAGCTATTTTTACGGGCAATCTTATGACTTTAGCAGTTACCAAAAAAACGTACTTTTGAAAAGAGGCGTTGAAAGAAATTTAGAGATTATTGGAGAAGCTGTACGAAGAATTCTTGACAAAAACCCAGACTTTCCCATTACAAATGCTATTAGAATCGTCGGATTGAGAAATCAAATCATTCACTCGTATGATAATATTTCTGATGAAAACATCTGGGCAATTCTTACTAAACACATTCCTTTGCTTAAGACAGAAGTCAAAAACCTAATGAAAGAAGGCGGCGTTGACTAATGCTTGTCTTTTGTCCTACCCCCGACGTCCAATTCCAATGCATTCCCTATTTTTGCGGACAAATCAACCGTAAGTGCCAAAACCAATAATCAAAGTCATCATTCCTGCCTTCAATGAGCAGAACGCTGTGGGCATGGTGATCGACGAAATCCCCAAAGACCTGGTAGCCGAAATGATCGTGGTCGACAATGGCTCTACAGACGACACTTTTCGCCAGGCGGAATCACGGGGAGCTACGGCATTGCGAGAAGAAAAGCGAGGTTATGGTAACGCTTGTTTATGTGGGATGCAATACGTCGCCAATCAAAAGGACAACTTGCCTGATATTATTGTTTTTCTTGATGGCGACCACTCCGACTATCCTGACGAAATGAAAGACATTGTGCAGCCAATCATTGACGGGAGTGCTGATTTGGTGATTGGCTCCAGGGCGCTTGGCAACAAAGAGCAAGGCTCCATGACGCCACAACAGGTGTTTGGGAATTGGCTAGCCACTACACTTCTACGATGGTTTTATGGCGTTCAATTTACAGACCTCGGACCATTTAGAGCCATTAGGTATGAAAGCCTGCTTAAGATCGACATGCAGGATAAAACCTACGGATGGACAGTAGAAATGCAGCTGAAAGCGGCTAAATTGGGCATGAAAACTACCGAAGTGCCAGTAAACTATCGCCAGCGCATTGGTGTTTCTAAGGTGTCGGGCACGGTGAAAGGAACGTTTGGCGCAGGTTATAAAATACTTTGGACCATCTTCAGGTACCTATGATCGATTGGTTGGTAATTGTCGGATACGGGCTTTCTTTGTTGCTGATTTTTTTATTCAGCCTGGGACAGCTTCATCTGGCTCTCAGTTATAAAAAGGCCAGAAAGATCACCAAAGCCCCGCCCGCTGACCTATCACACTACCCTTCTGTCACTGTCCAGCTACCCATCTATAACGAAGTGTACGTGGCAGAGCGCCTGATCAATCAGGTGTGCCTTCTCGATTATCCAAAAGACAAGCTGGAAATTCAGGTGCTCGACGACAGTGACGATGAGACTAGAGATGTGATCGACAAAACCGTAGCAGCCAGGCAAAAGTTGGGGATAGATATAAAAGTGCTCCGCCGCAATATAAGAACCGGGTACAAAGCCGGTGCCTTGCAAAACGGGCTTGAGCAAGCGTCTGGCGATTTCATTGCCATATTCGACGCTGATTTTCTACCTGACCCTGCCTTCCTGAAAAATACGTTGCCACACTTTACCACGCCCGGTATTGGAATGGTGCAAACCCGCTGGGGCCACCTCAACCGGAACTATTCCTGGCTCACCAAACTGCAAGCTTTCGGGCTGGATGCCCATTTCTCAGTAGAGCAATCGGGGCGCAGTGCGGCAGGTAGCTTCATCAACTTTAATGGCACCGGCGGCATCTGGCGCAAGGAATGTATTGCGGAAAGCGGAGGATGGACGGCAGATACACTTACCGAAGATCTCGACCTCAGCTATCGAGCCCAGCTAAAAGGCTGGAAGTTCACTTTCCTGGAAAATATAGAATCGCCAGCGGAACTACCCATTTTAATGCCTGCTGTAAAGTCCCAGCAATATAGGTGGAACAAAGGAGCAGCTGAAACAGCCAAAAAAAACCTGGGCGCCGTATTGGCTTCCCCATTGCCATTGAAAAACAAGCTTCATGCCATTCAGCATTTGCTCAATAGCTCACTTTTCTTTTTCCTTTTAACCGCTTCGGTATTGAGCTTACCGCTTCTTTATGCAATGAGTCATTTGAAGCAGTATAGTACACTTTTCAATGCTGCCAGCGTTTTTGTCCTTGGGTTCCTGTTTGTTAGCTACTTCTACTGGGTGTCCAGTCAGCGTTCTACGCCCCTCCATCCATTGCGGTATTTTCTGGTTCATTTCCCCATGTTCATTACTTTCTCAATGGGTATGTCGTTGCACAATGCTATCGCTGTGACAGAAGGCTGGTTTGGCATTAAAACGCCCTTTTTACGCACTCCTAAATTCAATGTTCTAAAAGACCGCATCTCCTGGAGATCGAACAAGTATGTGAAATGGAAATTGACGCCAGCCATCATTGCGGAGGGACTACTATCCTTGTACTTCGCTTTTGGGTTATGGTCAGCCTTCCATCTACATGACTTCGGCCTGGTCTTTTTCCACCTGATGCTAACAATCGGATTCGGAGGCATTTTCCTTTTATCGCTAAGACCTTATGGCTTTTCTGCCTCCAAAGCTTAGGTGGATCATCGCAGGAGCCCTTTCCTGCCTGACCTATTGCTTGCTAGCGTATCAGTTCCAGCGAACAGATACCTGGTGGCTACAGCTATCATTCGCTACACTCTTCCTGGCTTTCCTGGCACTTCGGCATGCAGAGACTAATTGGATGCTCGGCCTGGGAGTTCTCTTTCGCCTGGTCTTTCTTTTTTCTATCCCAGCACTATCCGACGACTTCTACAGGTTCATCTGGGACGGGTTGCTCTGGCACCAGGGTATTCACCCATTTAGCCACCCTCCTTCATTTTACATGGAAAGTGGGCAGCAGGTAGCCATACTTAGTCAGGAGCTCTATGACGGCCTCAACTCAAAAGAATACTTCACCGTCTACCCTCCGCTTCATCAACTTGTTTTCTGGATAAGCACTGTGCCCCACGACGGCACACTGATCAGCGCTATTCTTCCTATGCGGCTAATGCTGATCGCTGCAGAGGTCATTTTCCTTTTTACGCTCAGCCATTGGTTGAAGAAGGAAGAAAAACCACCATCACTGCTAGCGCTGTATGCGCTGAACCCACTAGTAATCATTGAAGTGTCAGGTAACCTGCATTTTGAGGGACTCATGGCCTTTTTCCTTTTACTTTCGGCGTTTTTAATCATCAACAAAAAAACCATTACCGGGCCATTATCATTGGCAGCAGCCATCGCCACCAAGCTGACTCCGGTAATTGCAGGACCGGTTTTGATGTTTGCCGGCGGCCGGGAAAATTGGTGGAAAGTGATCCTGTTCACCGGCCTAGGGCTTGTTATTTTCTTTCTACCTCTGGTTGACACAACCTGGCTCATGGGGCAAGGAGAGAGTCTTGATTTATACTTCCGAAAATTTGAATTCAACGCTTCCTTCTATTTCCTGTTCCGGGAATTTGGATTTTGGTGGAAAGGATACAATATCATAGCCACACTTGGACCACAACTAGCCGTATTCGGGGGCGTTTTGATTATTGCAGTGAGTTGGGGGAAATGGCCGAAAAACAGGAATACATTTCAGACATTGACCCTTGCCTTTTTCGTTTATTACCTGTGTGCTACCACCGTACACCCCTGGTATGTGGTGCCACTTGTAGCCTTATCGGTGTTTTCAGGGTATAAATTCCCCATTGTTTGGTCTTATACCATTCTATGGACTTATTTAGGCTACACAATCACCGGATACGAAACTGCATGGTGGGGGATAATTTTCGAATACCTCATCGTCATGGGAGTCTTTTTTTGGGAAGTGGTGTTATCAGATCAAACAAAGAAAGGCCTTGTAAGGCTACTTAAGAGATGAAAAAATTAATTGCGGTACTCATTGTGACGATCATAGCCTTTCTGCCGGGGCATTCCGCTGCCCAAGGTGCTTATGATGTATTGCTTTCTACGCTCTATAGCAACACGGTGCCCACTATCTCTTCCGATTCACTGGAGGCAGTCAAAAAAAGACAAGCTCCCCTTCTCCTCGATACCCGGGCGGAATCAGAGTTTCAGGTCAGTCATTTACCCGAAGCCCGATGGATCGACTACGAAACCTTTGCCCCAGAGATGGTAAAAGATGTAGCCAAAGATCGCCCTATCATTGTTTACTGCTCTGTTGGCTACAGAAGCGAAAAAATTGGCGAAAAATTAAAAAGCCTAGGTTATTCAAATGTTCAAAACCTTTACGGGGGTATTTTTGAATGGAAAAATGAAGGCCATACAGTCGTGAACTCAAAAAACCAGCCGACCGATAGCGTGCATTGTTACAACAAATTATGGTCCGTCTGGCTAAAAAAAGGAATTAAAGTGTATGAATGAGGAAGCACTTATCATTTTTGTGAAGAACGCCGAGGTGGGAAAAGTGAAAACCAGGCTGGCCAAAGATATTGGAGATGAAAAGGCCCTGGAAATTTATCAGGAGCTGCTAAATCATACGCACAAGATCACCTCCACTTTGCCACAGGATATATTTGTCTTCTACGGTAGCTTTATTCCGAACACCGACCAATTTATTCGATCTGGCTACAAACTCTTTGTGCAACAGGGAGACGACCTGGGTCAGCGAATGAGTCACGCATTTAGTCAGGTTTTTGCTTTAGGCTACAAAAAAGTGGCCATCATAGGAAGCGATTGCCTGGAACTTGAACCACTTTTTTTAGAAAAAGCATTCGAATGCCTCGAGTTTCGAGAATACATTATTGGCCCAGCCCGGGACGGCGGATACTACCTGTTGGGAATGAAGTCCTTTGACCCAGGTATTTTTCGGGACATAGCCTGGAGCACCAGTACCGTCTTCCAAAAAACGGCTGAATATATCAGGTCTGTTGGGAATGATTTCCATGTGCTACCGCCACTCTCCGACGTTGACACCATCGATGACCTTGGCCCACTTATAAAACTTGTAAACCAATGAGATCAAACCCAACTATCGTTTTTTCATTACTCTCTTTCATCGCCATTGCGTCATGTGATCAAGTATTTAATGGGGGTTCGGAAGAAGGCCTCACTCCCTATTTTCAACTGGACTGGGCAGAAAACAAGCTCTGGGAGGATGGGCAAGCTGAGGTGGCCATTTATGACGCAGCCAGGGTGATATACAATAAACCCAGGTATTTCGACTACACCTATATCCTTGTCAAAGAGGATTTCAATAAAGAGTTTGGAGTAAAAACGGACGACTACCAGCGAGACGATCTTTATCAGGTAATGAAAGTGAACCAATTTGCCGATATCCCTACCGACAACTACCCCTATCACTTCCTTACCAGCATTTTTTTCCATAGAAACAACCCCATACAGATCCACAAGCTAAGTAACTCCAGTCAGGAGTGGTGCGGAAATACATTTAAGCTGCTAAAAGAAAGGGGCAATGAGCTGGAATACACCTACCATAGCTATTGGGATGGCCAGGGCGACGATACCAAAATGCTGGATGCCACCCCACTTTGGGAAGATCAGCTACCCTATACACTTCGCACACTCGCTTTCAAAGACAAATTGTGGTTTCGCTTACCCGTTTACGGCACCCAAATAAATAGCCGATCCGACCTACCTGCAATTTATGATGCCGAAATCAGCGTGGCTCCCCTTGAGGCAATCGACTCATTACCAGGAGGACTTCCTCAACAGGACACTTGGCGGGTAACGGTAAAGCTCGATGGAGAAAAAAGTAACCAGTACATCTTTACCCAGGCCTATCCCAACATTCTTGTTGAAATGACCGCATGGGACGGGCGCAAGCTCAGACTAAAAGAATATAAAAGGAGTAAATACTGGGAAAGGTAAACCGCTTACTTCTGCATAAAGCAGATGCACTGCCTGATCGGCCTTTTATCTTCCAAATTGGAAACTGGCAAATATCTATAGGGTTCTCTATCTTCAATATATGGAACATCTTCTGAACCTTGCTATCGGTGGCTTTCTGATTGGGATCGGTTTTCTCGTAAAAGCCAACCCAATGGCTATTGCTGGTTACAACACCATGTCGGAGGAGAAACGACAAAACGTGGACATCGATGGCCTATCTTCCATGATGAGAAACTACATGATAGGGATGGGCTTGCTTGTCATCATTGGGGGCTTGTTACTTGACTGGATGGGATGGCAAAGCATGTCGGGCGTTTTGATTCTTGTAAGTGTCATGGTACCACTTCCTTTTATGCTCATCCAGGCACAAAAATATGACCACAACAAAAAATCACCTGTTAAAACGCTGTTTGTCGTCACCCTCTTAGTCATCATCTTTGTCGTAACAGGGGGATCTTTGTACTATTTCAGCCAATCGTCCGAAATCGTCGTGGAAAAAAATATCATAAGCATTTCCGGTCCTTTTGGCACAAAAGCTGAGATTGTCGAGGCACAACTGGTGAATGAGATTGGTACTATCGGCCTAAAGACGAATGGCTTCCATCTGGGCGACGTCTACAAAGGCCATTTTAAGGTGAAAGACATTGGCGATTGCTTGCTTTTTCTTGAGTCCGGCAGTGCTCCTTTCATCATCATTACCACTCGAGAAGGAAGTAAAATTGTCGTAAATGGCGTGGATGATTCAACTGCCAAATTGATACTAGACAGATAAATATTATTTCGTGAAATTAGGTTTGGCTACCCAAATTTTATTTCAGCTTTTCCATATCCCTCACCAAAATTCTCCTGCGATCAAAATTGATCACATTCTGAGACTTAAGGTCGTTGAGAATGGTTGTGACCGTTTGTCGGCTGGTGCCGGTAAGGCTCGCAATGTCCTTATGGGTAAACTTAGTTTTAATAAGCATTTCATAACCCACTTTCTGCCCTCTGTCTTCCGCCATTTCTCTGATAAAATCAATCACACGGCTACGGGCATCTTTGAAAACCAGTGATTCCAGCTTTCGCTCCACCCTTTTCAACCTGAGGCCCATCAGTTTGAATATCCGCAAGCTCAGCGCCTGGTTCGCTTTCATAAGCTCCTGCATATCATCAATGGTCATTGGACACACAGTAGTATTTGCATCAATCGCCTGAGCGAAATCGGACCTGCGTTCCTCTCCTGCAATCGACAGCTCTCCAAAAATTTCGCCCGGACCAAGAATTGCTTTTAACACCTCTTTCCCATCCTCGGTATACGAACCTATTTTTACCCTTCCTTCTGCTATCAGGTAAATATGATTTGAGGCTTCGTTAGGAAAATAGATGAACTGATCTTTCTGAAAATGGTTAAAGGTATGTTTTTCCTTCATCCCCGGAATCTTGTGCGGACAAAGGACATTATATAGGTCCACCTCCTCAAAATACCATAAACTGGTGCGTTCGCTCATTATTGGTAGGAAATCAAGTTTGAAACAAAAGCAATTTCATCAAAAGGAACCATATTTGCCATCTAAAAAGTTCATTTTCCATGGCGTTACAAGTTAGTGAGTTAGTTATTTATCCCGTAAAAGGGCTTCGAGGAATCAGCGTAAAAGAAATCGAGGCGCTTGAAAAAGGCTTTAAATACGACCGCCGATGGATGTTAACTGACAGCCTTGGGAAATTTATCTCACAGCGGGAATTGCCTCAGCTGGCACTCATGCATACGGCCATTGTGGGCGAATCACTGGCCATCAGCTACAAAGACAGTTCAATTATGGTGCCGCTCAATAGCGACCATTACTCTGGACCAAAAGAGATGGTGACGGTTTGGGACGATCAGGTAGAAGCCCGAGTTGTAGGCAGCAACTTCAACGAATGGTTTTCGGACGCACTAGGTAGAAAAGTATGGTTCTGCTTTCAGCACGAAAACAAAAAAAGAGAAGTTGAGAAAAAATACGGGGCTAACTCTATGCTGAGCTTTGCGGATGGATATCCTTACTTATTCATTTCTGAAGCTTCGCTCAAAGACCTTAATAGCAAACTAGCATCACCCGTCCCCATGAACAGGTTTCGTCCGAATATAGTGGTGGCTGGTTCGGGCCCGTTTGCCGAAGACAAATGGGGAAAGCTCATCGCGGGCGATGCTATATTTAATTGTCTCAAGGCTTGCGCCAGGTGCCAGGTGCCCACGATCGATCAGGAAACGGGAACCATGGGGAAAGAACCCATAAAAACACTCTCTCTGTTTCGAAAAGAAGCAAACAAGGTGCTTTTCGGTATGAATGCTGTTATCGAAAAACAAGGCATGGTCAAGGTCGGCGATGTAATTACACTACTTTAGCGAATACTGAAATACTTATCTTTTATCGTGCCGAAACAATGACATTCCGCTCTTAGCAACTATTTTTGCCACAAAAAGACACACATGTCTTATCTATACCTGAAAGCCCTCCATATCATTTTTATTGTCACCTGGTTTGCTGGCCTGTTCTACATGGTACGGCTTTTCATCTACCAAACAGAAACACAGGAAAAGCCTGAACCTGAGCGGGGAATACTCACCAAGGAATATAAGCGTATTTCCAAACTCCTGTGGTTTGGTATCACCTGGCCTTCCGCTATTCTCACACTAATTTTTGGACCTTTGGTACTCAATGAAATGGGTTGGGCACTTGCCAAACAACCATGGATGATAGCTAAGCTCGCTTTTGTATTCTTTCTTTATGCCTATCAATGGGTTTGTCATATCAAGTTCAAAAATCTCCAGAAAGATATCTACAAGGATTCGGGGTATTACCTAAGGCTGTTCAACGAAGTAGCCACTGTTCTACTGGTGGCAGTTGTCTTTTTAGTGGTGTTAAAAAATATCATCAGTCTTTTATGGGGAATTTTAGGACTAATTGCCTTTACCGGGGCACTCATGTTTGCCATTAAGAGTTATAAAAAGTGGCGGGAGAAAAACATTTGACAATCAGCTAATGAAAAAAAACATCTACATACTACTTGTCGTGTCTGGCCTAAGCGCATGTGCTAACCTGACAAGTGAGAAAAAATTACCAATTCTTGGTCGAAGAGAAATCAATCCGGTTGAAAAAGATGGCGTAATGACTGCTGACACCATTTTTCATACGGTAGCTGACTTTCGCTTTGTGGATCAGGACAGCGCATGGGTGACCAACGACACCTACAAAGACAAGATTTATGTGGCAGACTTCTTCTTTACCAGCTGCCCCACCATTTGCCCTATCATGAAAACACAAATGATTCGTATTTACGAAGCATTTGAAAACAACCCGGAGGTAGGCTTACTTAGCTATTCCATCGACCCTGCCCACGACACAGTCGCAGTGCTGCATGATTTCGCTCAGCGTCTTGGGGTGAAAAGTGATCGCTGGCATTTTGTGACGGGCGAAAAAGATGATATCTACGACCTTGGCGAAACCAGCTACATGGTAGTGGCTGGGGAAGATCCTGGGGCTCCTGGTGGATATATTCATAGTGGAGCCTTCCTTTTAGTTGACAAAGGCCGCCGCATCCGGGGTGTTTACGATGGAACGGTTGAGGAACAAGTGGATCAGCTGATGGATGACATGAAATTATTACTTAAAGAATACAAAACTGACGAAGATGAGTAAAAAGAGTATACTAGCCTATGTTGCCATAGCATTTGTAGCAACTACTGTGTCGATGACAAGTTGTTCCGAAAGCAAAAAAGAAGAGGGTAAATCCGATGATATTTATGAAGGGTTGGACGAGAGAACAAGCATCCGACTTCAGCAATATATCAGTGAAGGGGCCCAACTTTACAAAACGAATTGTTCTGCCTGCCACCAAATGGAGGGCCAGGGACTAGCAGCTTTAATACCACCACTTGCTGGATCAGACTATCTGTTAGATGATCCTAAAAGAGCCGCCTGTATTATTAAAAATGGCCAGAACGGAAAAATCACTGTAAATGGCGTGGAATATGAAGGAGTGATGCCAATGCTCAACCTGAAAGACCTGGAAATTGCTGAAATACTCACTTATATTTCCAATTCCTGGGGGAACAAAAAAGGCCTGATCGACGTCAACGAAGTAGCGGCATTTTTAAAAGAATGTGAAGCTAAATAATAAAGAAGGCTGCCTGGAGGCAGCCTTTACTTTTTCGCACAATAAATATCGATAACGACAAAGAAGCTACAGTAAGGCCGAACCTTCCTTCAAAGCCTGCAAGATATCCTCTTTCACTTTGTCAATTTTTTCTTTCTGCTCACTTAAGTAGGTTATGACTTCTGCTATCGGTGATTCATTGTCTGGCATTTCAAACTGCCTCATCCATTGCATCATGCCTTCGTTAGCCTCTTCCACATTTTTCGCCGCTTGTCTCAAATTCGCCACCTGAGCAGAGTAATCCTGATCAGTCATCTGGCTGAGAGAATCAGCTTTGGCCGTAAGTGATTTAGCCAATCTGTTCATGTCCCCCATCTTAGGCATCACTTCATCATGTGCTGCCATCACTTCTTTAAACAAAGCGTCTTTTTTAATAGCCTGCTCATTAGAACATCCGCCTACAACTAAACCAACTATAAAAAGTACGACTAGCTTTTTCATTTTCATTCTGCTTAGGTATCTACAATATTGCTTGTGCAAGCCAACGATCAGTTAGCCGGCCCCACCATCACCGCGTCTTTCAAAATATACATCAGCTGGTTGTAGTCAGTCTCATTCAACTCTAGCTTGCCTTTCACTACTATTCCATTGGCTGTGTATTTCATCGACTCCTTCAAATACACCTCTACTACAGACTCAGGCCCTGCGCCACCACAGAAAAAGCAAGAGGCTATAGGTAGGGAAGATAAAATGATATGATCCGGCTTAAACATCCCATCAAATGGGACGATATAGCCTGAAAGTTCAATCTCTTTCCCGGCAAGCTTCTTAATATCAGCACCGAACACGGGAATACTCAACTCACCATACTCGTCTTTTCCCACCTTATACGTCACCTTAGACAATGTCGACCAGTTGGCCGCTGCAAGTGATTTACTATTGTCCTGCGCATGTGTGACAAGTGTCGCACCAAATACAAGAAAAACCGTAGCGATTAAAATCCTCTTCATAATTTATGCTCCTTTTGCAAGTACTTCAGAAATGTCTGTTTTATAGGCATTAATAGCTGGTATTAGGGACGCTATCACACCCAAAAGTAAACTTATATATATTATGTAAAGTTCGGAAGGCAAAAATGTAAGACCGGTTATTCCTGTCGACGAACCACTCAAAACAAACGAAGCGAGCAGCTCCACCACTCCATGCCCAAGAGCAAAACCAAAAGCAGCTCCTAGCAAAGTAATTATTACTCCCTCCATCACAATGTGAATAAACAGGCGAGTTCTCGATGCCCCAAGCGAACGCATAATCGCCAGGTCATATTGCCGCTCTTTTAATGAATTGTATAAAGCAATAAAAATACTAAGCCCTGCCATCACTATGATTAGGTAAGCAAACCCTTGCACCACATCTACGCCAATTCCAATCAATGAAAATAGCCGAGCCGTTTCAAAAGCAGGGGATGCAGCTTGTAAATTACTCTGCCCGTTAACTATTCGCGGTAGCTGTACGGCCGCCAGCGGGGTTCTGTATTGCACCAATAATGATGTCACTTGTTGCTCTTCCAACTGCTCCGGTGTAACGGAAAAACCCAATACCTCAAGCCTGGCGGAGTCAGCAAGAACATGCTCTTCTTCCTCATGACCATGCATCAGCCAAACACTGGGAATACTAGTGAAAATCAGGTTATCAACTACCTTACCTGTCGGCGCCAGCACCCCCACTACCTTGTAGGCATGTGAGTCATGCGCTTCTCCTCCATCGGCCATGCCATGCTCTCCGAAGAAGGAATCCCCAACTGCTATCCCTAGTTTTTTCGCAGCAGTGGCACCGAGTGCAACCTCATAATCCTGGTCCCAAAAGGCTCCTTCTTTCACAACCAGCCCAAACAAATCTTTGTAGCCGGTCGTTGTGCCCACTATTCTAACAGATTTATAACTATCTCCCAGCGCCAGGGGGACAACATTTTTTACCAGCCTGTTTTTCGAAAGTCGTTCAGCGTCTTTCAAAGATATATTGCCGGTAGGGTAATCGATATGATAAATACTACCCAAAATGATCTGCAAAGGGCTTCCCTTTGCCCCAACCACCAGGTCAATACCACTAGCATTTTCTGTTAGCTTTTCCTGCACCTGCTGGCTCACCAGTAGCAGCACGACTATTATTCCTATGCCAAAAGAGAGCAGCAGTACATTGAGCGCAGTGCTCAATGGTTTTCCTTTTATATACTTCCAGCTTAGTACAATAAGATTCATAGGTACATTCAAAGCTTTAGCTGCTGAGGGAATCGATCTTTCACCCGTTGATCATGGGTGGCAATAACAAGTGTAGCGCTGTGCTGGCGGGCTTGCTCTTCCAGTATATCCAACACTTTCTGGCTATTGCTGTCATCCAGGCTGGCTGTTGGCTCATCTGCCAGCATCACCTTTGGTTTATTAAGCACTGCTCTGGCAATAGCAATACGCTGTGCCTCACCCTGGCTTAGCTCAAATACTTTGGCATGCCTACGATCGCCCAACTGAAGCGCATCCAAAACTTCGGCAATTCGCTTTTTATCCTGTGGAAGTTCGGCCATATATTGTGCAAGCAGCAGGTTATCCTCAACAGTTAGTACCGCCAACAAATGTGGCTTTTGGAAAATGAGTCCAATATTTTTCCCTCGAAACACATCAAGTTGATGCCCTGTTTTTTGGGCCAACAGCTCACCACCCACTTTGACTACACCCTCAGTAGAAATCCTGAGTCCGGCCAGAATATGTAGCAAGGTGGTTTTTCCACAGCCCGAGCCACCTAGGATCAGGCTATGATTGCCTTGCTCCACCTCCCAATCGGGAAACTGGATTTTTTTAGTAGGCCCATATGCGTACCTAAGGTTTTGAAGACTAATCATGTTCCATTCAAAATTAAAGCTAAAAATAAGAGCCTGAAAAGTATGTTAATCAAATCTTTAAGGAATGTGGTGAACGGTAGTCAAAAGCAGCTGATGCGCAACTTGCCAACATTCATGGATCGACTTGCTAAAACATTGAATTTCAACGCAACAAAATGATTGACCTGCTCAGTAAAAAATATGTTTGAGCTTGTACGCCTGAAAGTATCTTTCGAGCCAAGCCAGGAGTTGCTAAAAACAACTATGTTCTTCGCAAGACTATTGCAAAGCAAAGACCGATAAAATGCAGTTGATCAATCAACCAATCAGCCGCTTAATTTGCCTTTCATGATGGTCAAAGTGGCTGATCATGAACTTCAAGGTGTCTTTCATATCGACCCTGCCGATAATCGGATGCTTGAACAATTGGTATCGCAGTTCCTTTTCACTGAGTCGTTCAATTAGCGCACTAAATTCATCGAAATTTAGCTGCCAGGATTGCTTCAGACCTTCAATGTCAGGGTTGGCAGGCACTTGATCCAGTCCCTTGGGCGCTTTAAACTTTATTGGAGACCAAAGAACAAACCGCAGCAACAAAACCTTAAGATGAGACAGATAGGTAGCAGCCGGAAGCCCTTCTGGTGAATAACTAAGTTTTTTAACAATGTATTGAAGTGTAGCTTCTTCTGATTTTTGCACATGATGAAGAATCTGTAATGTATTCCACTTTGAGGGTGCTGGACTTTTCTCCAAAATTGCTTTGCTACTGGCGTCTACCAACTTCCATAACTCCGCTCGCTTTCTTTCAAGCGATCGGTGTAGCTTATATACTTCTTCTTTCTCTTTCATCTTTAGCAAAGTGTTCCCGTGTACATCGTTGAAACGATCGTGATTCGGTGTTACAAATTCAGCAAACCATCAATAAACCCATTCAATTTTGTCGAAATTTTCACTATCAGTAAAAAAAATCCCTTGATTTGGTCATAAAACACTAAATTTGACCTGATTTTATTTTATCACCTGCATAGTTATACCACTAAAATAGTTACATGGCATTGAACGCCCTCTATGCATATACTTGATATAATTGCCATCTTCGTTTGTCTGGCAGGCTTCTTCATTTACGTAAATACCTATTTCATCAAATTGCCCTCGTCGATAGGGCTTATGCTGATGGCGCTTGGGCTTTCCTTCTGCATTTTAATTGCTGGCTGGATATTTCCCGATTTCATTGTTGGCACGGAAAGAGTGATGGAAAACTATGACTACTCCGATGTACTCTATCAGGTAGTGCTCATCTTTATGTTGTTTGCCGGCGCACTGCAAATCGACTTTAAAAAGCTTGCCCAGGAGAAATGGCCGATCCTCATTTTGGCCACTGCCAGTATTTTCATTTCTACTGTTATTGTTGGTTTTGGAATTTTCTATATCCTCAAATTCTCTGGGATACATCTCGACCTGATCTACTGTATGGTATTCGGCGCACTTATCTCGCCCACCGACCCTATCGCTTTAACGTCGACTATTCAGAAGTATAACCTTTCAAAAAGACTAGCCACCCAGGTTTCTGGCGAATCCCTTTTTAACGATGGTGTGGCGGTAGTTTTAGCATTAACGCTTCTTGACCTTGCGCATGCAGGAGAGGACCACCGCATCAGCTTCTGGGATGTTGGGTTTGTATTTTCTATGGATGTGGGAGGTGGAATCATCCTTGGTTTGATCATGGGGTTTGTTGGATACAAACTGCTCAAGTACATCGACAACGATCAGTCGGAGTTGGAAGTGTTAGTTACCCTGGCTATTGTACTTACTGGCGCTCAGGTTGCTACCATTTTGCACATTTCGGCCAAGCAAGCAGCTGTTATGGCTGGTCTTATCATTGGCAACGAAGGCCGCGGCACGTACATCGCCAGCATCACTAGCGATTACGTGTTTAAATTCTGGAACCTGATGGAGGAGTCCCTCAATGCCATGCTTTTTGTGCTAATAGGATTGGAGATGTTGGTAATCACCATCCGGCTGGACTACTTTGCTGTTGGTTTTTTTGCTTTCTCATTGGTCCTTGTCGCAAGGTTTATTAGCGTCGGCATTCCTATTAAAGTGATGTCGGTCTTTGACCACCATCATTTTGAAAAACACTCCGTGACCATCATGACCTGGGGTGGCTTGCGAGGTGGTATCCCCATTGCTCTGTCGCTGTCCCTTCCTGAATTTGAAGGGAAAGACATCATTGTAACCATGACCTACACAGTTGTGGTGCTATCGATCCTCTTTCAGGGGTTAACTATTCGGAAGTTGCTTGAGTATTCTTTTGGAGTGAAACTAGACAAACCAGTCAACACTGGCGGTCATTGAACCGGCGTCTTTTCCATTTTTGTGCCTTCTGGCGTAGAAACACCATTGTACTCAGCTAGCTGTTCTTCATTTTCATTTTCTGAAAGGTAGTCGTTGATTTTCTTTCGAATATCCTGCGGCGACAGGTTATAAAACACCCTTCCATTGCGCACTGCAGACAACTGGCCTGTCTCCTCAGACACTACCAGCACTAGCGTATCAGTCTGCTCCGACATGCCTATGGCTGCCCTGTGCCGCAAACCAAACTGCGCCGGCAAATTATCCCTTTCTGTAACAGGAAGAATACACCTGGCGGCGACAATCTTTCCTTCATACACGATTACCGCTCCATCATGAAGTGGGCTATACTTGTTAAATATTGAAAGCAATAGACGCTTAGACAAAATAGCGTCGATTCTATCGCCAGATTCAGCGTAAAATTTTAACTCGGTATTCTTCGAAACAACCAGCAAGGCACCGGTATTCGCACCGCCAAGACTCTTCATCCCTTCCACCAGCGGCGTAACATCAAATTTATTGTTAGCAGAAGAACTGCGCCAAAGCATCCCAAAAGATTTAAAAAAACTCTCTCTGTCGATAGCGGTCGTTCGCCCAATAATGAGTAAAAACTTTCTGATTTCTTGCTGAAACAAAATAATGACCGCAAGCACACCAACTCCCATGAATTGTCCCAAAATAATGGAAAGCAACTCCATTTCAGCAGCTCTGACCACCAGGTAAATCAGATACAGAAACAAGAAGCCAAGAAAAACCCGGATGGCAACACTGCCCCGCATGAGCTTATATACATGATATAGCAACACACTGACAAAGCCAATATCAATGATGTCGACCCAACCAATTTCTAAAAAACCGATTTTGAATGCTAGTATCACTTATCTATCCTCCTGTATAAATCAATTGCTTCCACTGCTTCTTTAGTGTCGTGCACCCTCAAAATATTTGCTCCATTCTGTAACGCAATCATGTGCAAGGCTGTTGTGCCATTCAGTGCTTCAGATGGCGATATTTCAAGCGTTTTGTAAATCATCGACTTCCTTGACAACCCTACAAGCATCGGTACTCCCAATGCTTGAAGATAGGACAATTTACCGAGCAATTCGAAGCCAATGGCCGGCCCCTTCGCAAATCCGAAACCTGGATCAATAATAACATCCTTGACTCCCCTTGCTCTCAAATAACTTAGCTTGGCACTGAAGTAGTTGCAAACCTCTGTTAAAACATCATCATAATTGGCCATACCTTTCATTGTTTGAGGCGTTCCTCGCATATGCATCAAAATGTAAGGAACATTTCTGGCTCCTATTAAGGTAAACATTTCAGGGTCCAGCTCACCCCCAGATATATCATTAATTATGTGTGCTCCAGATTCGAGCGCCTCCAAAGCAACAGATGCCCTAAATGTATCAACAGACAAAACTGCCTTGGGAAACTCCTTTGCAATAGTGGAGATAACGTAGCCTACTCTCCTTTTTTCTTCCTCTTCATCAATGTGTTCGGCGTCTGGCCTCGATGAATACCCACCTATGTCCAGGGCGAATGCCCCGTCGCTTAAATGCTTTTCCGCAAGGTCAACGATATCTTTGTCCGACTTCAATTTCCCCCCATCATAAAAGGAATCGGGAGTGAAATTAAGAATCCCCATTACTTGAGGAGATTCAAGTGATATGATTTGTCCGCAAACTTCAATACTCCTTTTAGCACCAAAGGATTTATGAATTGAAAGCAATTTAGTTATTTTTAGCGCCCTGTAGGGACAATTAAGATTTACTCCGTTGGAAGAAAAAACTGTAGGCGAATATACTCAAGTAATAAAGGCTTGTAAAGAATTATTTGAAAAGAAGACGAGGGATTACGGCACGGCGTGGCGGATTTTGCGATTACCTTCACTGACAGACCAAATATTCATTAAAGCACAAAGAATACGGTCAATTCAGGAGAAAGGCATTCAAAAAGTTGACGACGGCATCAATGGCGAATTTATTGGCATCATCAACTATTGCATTATCGCAATGATCCAGATGGAACTGCTTGACAACCAAGCCATGGAGATCCCTTACGAGACCCTGGAACCACTTTATGACAACATATCGCAAGAAACAATGAATCTGCTCCTCGATAAAAACCATGATTATGGAGAAGCATGGCGCGAAATGAGGGTGAGTTCCATGACCGACATCATCCTGATGAAACTTTTAAGGGTAAAACAAATTGAGGACAATAAAGGCCAAACACTTGTTTCTGAAGGGGTAAAAGCAAACTATCAGGACATGATTAATTATTCAGTGTTTTGTTTGATCAAACTAAACTATCTCAACAAATGAAGTGGGCATTACAAGCTGCAAGATTCCTGGTTGGTGGACTTTTCATCTTTTCCGGGGCCATCAAAATCAACGACCCAGTAGGCACTGCTATAAAACTGGAAGAGTATTTTGAAGTATTTGCCATTGATATCGCCTCATTCTTTGAGCTATTTGTACCCATGGCGCTGCCACTGGCTGTGTTTCTTTGCGTCCTCGAGGTCGTGTTAGGCATCGCTGTGCTACTTAATTACAGGGTCAAAATCACCTATTGGCTACTTCTTATCATTATCGTTTTCTTTACATTTTTGACCTTCTATTCTGCGTATTTCGATAAGGTAACGGATTGTGGCTGTTTTGGCGATGCCATCAAGCTCACCCCATGGGAATCGTTTATCAAGGACATCATTCTTACTGTGTTCATTGCATTTTTGTTCGTTAAAAGGGAAGCAATGGAGGAGGAAGGTACAGCAGTTGGTGTTACCAAAGATATTGTTATCGCCACCGCAACTGCTTTCTCACTATTCATTGGCATCTATGCCATCCGTCATCTTCCCTTCATTGACTTTAGAACGTATAAAATCGGCAACAATCTTCCTCAACTCATGGAGCCCTCAGGTGAGCTTAAGTATGAGTATGTAATGGAAAAAGATGGCAAGGAGTACCGTATGGAACAATATCCGACTGACAAAGCCTATCAATTCAAAGAAATGGTGATCCTGAACCCGGAGGTTCAACCAAAGATCACCGACTATGCCGTTTGGAACGACGAGGGGGATTATACGCAGGAGACATTCACTGGTAACAAGCTGTTCGTGATTACCTACAGTGTGGCGAAAGTCAACAAGGATCATTTCAGCGAGATAAATACACTGATCAGCCAACTCAATGGGCAGGTCGACTCCTGGGCGCTAACCGCATCGGATCCTGCAAGTTTCGAGGCGTTCCGCCACGAAGTTCAATTGTCGATTCCGTTTTATTATTCCGATGCCACTGTGCTAAAAACAATAGTAAGGTCAAACCCTGGTTTACTACTGGTCAAGGACGGAATTGTTAAGGGGAAATGGCATTTTAACGATGTGCCGACAGCTTCAGAAGTGATGGCTCTGATTAAATAAGAATGCCGGAAATTGATTCAATCGTTTTCCTGGTGGGCCTTCCCGGTTCCGGTAAGACAACGGTAGGAAAACTACTAAGTGCCTCAATGGGCCTCCCTTTCATTGACCTGGATGACATAATCGTGGAGTCAGAAGGTAGGTCTATAAAAAGCATTTTTGAGGAAAATGGCGAAGACTATTTTCGATCGGTTGAACGGGCTTGCCTGTCTTCCCTCATTGAGTCTCATAAGGCAGCTATAGTCTCCACCGGAGGAGGCACTCCCTGTTTTTTTGATAATACAGAAAAAATGAACCTTGCAGGTACTACTTGCTATCTTCAAACATCATGGGAAGTGTTGGCGTCAAGGGTATCGCCTGAGCAAAGTATAAGGCCATTATTTAAAGGACTATCTGAATCAGCTATTGAAGAACAGCTCACAGAAAGGTTTTCATGGAGGCTCCCCTACTATCTACAAGCTTCAATAATTGTCAACACCGACCAAAGACAAGCTGCTGAAATCTCCAGAGAAATTCGGGAGCAACTCAGAAAGTAAAGCCAAAGGTGATGAGACCAGTAGCAGTTCTATTCTTAACACTTACTTCTGGCGTAGCACCATTGGCCAATACATAGGGTGAATAAGTCTGCTTCGAGAAGGTATTGATAATGCCCAGGTCCAAGTAAAAATTGCTTAGCCGTACTCCTGCTCCAGCAGTTACCGACTGCTTATTCCCTGCTGAATAGTCGGAGTTCACGTAAGGGTTTCCATAAAGAACATATCCTGCCCGCACTCTAAATATATCTATCCTTCCTTCCGCACCCACACGGTAATTAAGAGTCGTCTTATAGAGGTTTTGAATCGTTTTGTTATCCGCATTTGCTGAAAAATCACCCGACCGCAGGCGTGCACCGGAATAATTGACCATTTCAATGTCCGCTGAAACAAAGCCATGCTTCCCAGCAAATACAGAGACACCCGCCGAAAGCCTTCCAGGCGTGGTCATTTGATAGCTTGATTCCAAAATATCACCCTCGGATGTCAATGTTGCTAACGTTGTGTCCTCAGGCTGGTAGTAGAAGTTATTATAAGACGTGGTTAGGGCACTAGAGCTCTGCTCATTAAGATCATACAATGTGGGGGTAGTATATGACATCCCAACCCGCACAAGGTCCAACGGACGGTAAATAAACCCAAATGTTGCATTGACACCAGTTCCTGTTATCTCCAAAGTCTCATCGGTGGAAAGGCTGTTGATCGTTGGGTCGTCTATATCGTTGGCAAAATCATAAAAACTGTTCTCAACATATTGCTTGGTCATCTTATAATTTAAGCCGACAAGACCCAGTCCGGCGCCAAAGTAGAACTTATCGTCGTAGTTGCCACCGTATGAAAAACTCCATTGGTTTTGTCCACCCGTGGTTTTTACTGTCTCACTTTGGCGAGGATATCCTAGCACAAACGAGTCGTAAGTGCCATTTTCTCCCCCTACAGGATTGATCAAATAATTATAATAGGCAAGACTCAGCAAGCCTCTGTTGTCAATGTTGTTTGTGGATATTCCATTTGACTGCTGAAGAAAATAGTCAATAATCGAGCTATTGTCATTATATCCTTCATAAGTAAATTCATTGTTAAAATCGTTCACTCGCTGATAGTTGATGGCAAAAGTACCTCCCTTGAACTTTTCCTGAACAATATCGCCCTTCGAAAAATTGAATGCCACCCCCAGCGTACTCAAGTTAAATTTGTTGATGAAGCCGCTATTCTCTTCATCTGAAAACTTAGCGTCGGCGGTATTAAAGCTCATAGATGGCGTGACTGCAAACACAGATCGGTTGAAATAGCCAAGTCCTGCTGGATTACTGGCCGCCGTTGTGATATCGCCGCCCAGCGATGTATTAGCTCCTCCAAGTCCTTGCATCCTTGCTGAGCCAGAAGTTGAAGACAAGCTACTGAATCGAAGAGCATCTGTGTAATAACCGAAGGCACCACTCTCAACTTGCGCAAACACGCTCCCGAAAGTACACACCGCTATTGTGCTTATCGCCATAAGCTTTTTTAACGTTTCCATTGCTGTCTTTTTTTGAGTTACTGCAATTAATTACTTCTTCTTGATCCGCCAGAGGAGCTACCCCCACCTGAGCTACGACTTGGCGAAGAACTTCCGCCTGAGCTTCTGCTTGGTGCAGAAAACCCACTTGAGCTACGGCTTGGTGCAGAAAACCCGCTTGACCCACCACTTCTGCTAGGCGAAGGTGTCGAGAACCCAGAGCTTCTACTTCCACCACTACTTCTGTTGTACGAAGGCGTCGAGTAGCTGTTGTTGCTTCCCCTGTTAAAAGATGGAGACGAGTAGGTTGGGCTTGAATAAGAACTGTTATTGGACCTCGTTCTATACGAATTATTACTAGGCGCTACCTGCCTGTTCATCTGCCCCGAAGATCTTGAACTGCCTGCCCCTGGAGATACTCCCCTAAACTCGCTACCGGAGCTATTGAAAGACCTGTTATTTGAAGGGGCATTCATGCTTCTGGAGCTATTTTGACCATTGGTCACCCTCGTGGCTGAAGAGTTTCTACTGTTACTTGTACCAGTATTGACAGAAGACCTATCAGGCGTTGAATACGAATTTCTTGATCTTACAGTTGAGCCATAGGCCTCCCTACCTGAATTTCTATTTGTTACAGCCGATGTATTCCTGTCGCTGGTACCAACACCCGATGAATAAGCTGATCTTGATCTCTGGAAATATTCGTTTTGAGTGCCAGAAAAATCTCTTGAGCTGGTTGAATTTGAAACTGTCCTACCTCTGCCAGATGAAACCACGCCGCTTCTGTCTGTTGACCCAGTAACATTCTGTACATTGGCATTTCTATACCTGGACACACCGCTACCACTGGCATATCCAACGCCTCCTGCTGCACTTCTGTTGACTCTACCGCCTCTTACAACGTTTCTTCTATTAAGTCCACTACTGGCATAGAACCCATCATAAAAGCCATTATAGTAACCGCTATTATTCCAAAAACCGTAGTTGCCGTAATAAGGTCTATTCCAGCCCCAACCACCATAAAATCGGTTCCAGTTGTATCCCCACGGATCATAAAAACCAAAAGGGTAGCCATAACTAAAACCAAAGCCACCGCCCCAGCCCCAGCCATTTCCTATAGAGAAACCAATACCTGTGTTCCAATAAGGGCTTGCCCAGGAGTTAAAATAAAAGTTGTTATAGGGCATCCAGTTGTTCCAGTTATTGCCGTAGCCGTTACCAGTGTAAATGTTTACTGTACTTGCCCCTGATGTAGTATACCCGTTTGATCCATAACCGTTAACATAGTAATCTTCACTACTATAGTTCTGATTTTCCTGATTGTCGAGAGCGCTTTGTTCATCTAACTCATCCTGAACATTTTCTCTGGAAGCGCTTTTGTATTTAGCTATATATTCCGGGTTAACCGTTTTTGCAGAATAGCTGGGGCTATAAGTGTTATTGGCATATGACTGATACGTAGCTTCCGCCTCTGTAACTTTCTCACCTTCGTCGTTGGTTGCGTATTTGATCTTTACCCTGTCATTTTTTGAGAAATAGAGATCATCTACTTCTTTCGATGACTGAGAAATAGCCGCAAATGGCACCAATAGAATCAATGCCCAAAGTGAGATAGCCGACTTAAATGCTGCGAAGTTCATGTACCTTTTCATAGCTTTATACTTTAATGCCCTATAATACTGACAACAAAACAACGTAAAGAGTTTCCGTTCCTGTTTCCTTTCATTCACGTATATTTGCCGTCAATGGTATTTACAATTTAAGCAATATCTGTACCAAAAATTAATTTTCGATGAGTAAAGGATTACCTAAAAGAAGCGAAGACTATTCACTATGGTATAATGAACTGGTTAAGAAGGCTGATTTAGCTGAAAATTCACCAGTGAGGGGATGTATGGTAATTAAACCGTATGGCTATGCTATTTGGGAAAAAATGCAGCAGGAGCTGGACAGGATGTTCAAGGAAACAGGTCATTCTAACGCCTATTTCCCTCTTTTCATACCAAAATCATATTTAAGTAAAGAGGCGGCCCACGTAGAGGGATTTGCCAAAGAGTGTGCCGTGGTCACACATTACCGGTTAAAAAATGATGAAAACGGTGGCGGCATTGTCGTGGACCCAGAGGCGAAACTTGAAGAAGAATTAATTGTGCGGCCCACATCGGAAACGGTCATTTGGAGTACATACAAAAACTGGATCCAGTCATACCGCGACCTCCCACTGCTCATCAACCAGTGGGCCAATGTCGTTCGATGGGAAATGCGGACCCGGTTATTCCTACGCACAGCCGAATTTTTATGGCAGGAAGGGCATACTGCACACGCCACAAAGCAGGAAGCTGTAGATGAAACGGTCAAAATGCTGGATGTTTACGCCGAGTTCGCTGAAACTTTTATGGCACTCCCTGTTATCAAAGGCGTAAAAACTGAAAATGAAAGATTTGCAGGCGCAGAAGACACTTATTGCATTGAAGCGCTCATGCAAGATGGAAAGGCTCTCCAGGCAGGAACTTCTCATTTTCTTGGGCAGAACTTCGCAAAAGCCTTCGATGTGAAATTTCAATCCAAAGAAGGTAGCCTAGATTTCGTATGGGGCACAAGCTGGGGAGTGAGCACCCGACTAATGGGTGCGCTCATTATGGCCCATTCAGACGACAATGGACTAGTACTCCCTCCTAATTTGGCTCCCAACAAAGTAGTGATTGTCCCTATTTACCGCTCCGACGAAGAAAAAGAGAAGATCGACGAGGTAACAAAAGACATGATAACGAAGCTTCGTAAAGCTGGTATATCTGTTAAATATGATGATCGGGACACTTACAAGCCAGGCTGGAAGTTTGCTGAATATGAATTAAAAGGAGTACCAGTGCGAATTGCTATTGGACCAAAAGACCTGGAAAATGGTACGGTAGAAGTAGCCCGCCGTGACACGCTTGAAAAGTCAATCCTGCCACTCGATGACCAATTCACTTCAACCATTGATCAACTGCTAACCGATATTCAAACTAATATCTATAGCAAAGCACATGACTTTAGGTCCGGTATGATTACGAAAGTAGAATCGTACGAGGAATTCAAAAAAGTACTTGAAGAAAAAGGTGGGTTTATATTGGCGCACTGGGATGGTACAGCAGAAACTGAAGATAAAGTGAAGGAGGAAACCAAGGCAACTATACGCTGCATTCCACTCGATGGAGAGGAAGAAACAGGTAAATGTATGGTGACGGGCAAGCCTTCAAAGCAGAGGGTCATTTTTGCTAAAGCTTACTAAGCCAATATTTCTCAAGGTAAGCTCAAAGTTAATTTCTAAATTTCAGGAAATTAAACAATTATGGCAGAGTGGTTCATCGTTATAGGACTTATTATATTCGGACTGGCTCTGATCGTTATTGAGGTAGTGTTTATCCCTGGAACCACCATTGTTGGGATCTTGGGATGCATATTTGGTATTGCTGCTTTATACCTTGGCTTCGAATATTTTGGGAATACCGTAGGTGCCATTATTTCCGTTGTTTCTCTTATCCTGGGAATAACGGTAGTGGTAATTAGTTTGAAAAACGGTGTGTGGGAAAAGTTTTCCCTTAAAACGACCATGGAAGGAAAAGTAAACGGGGAGATCATAGTATCAGCCAAAGTAGGTGACATTGGCAAAGCTATTTCAACCATTAAACCAATAGGGAATGGTCTCTTTGATGAAAAAATAATGGAAGTTAGGAGCAGTGGTGACTATATACCAGCTGATACCAAAATACAAATTTCTAAAATTGTGGATAGTAAAATTTTCGTTGAATCAATCTTAAATTAATCAATAATGGGTAATCTCTCTTTTCTGTTTTTAGTTTTTGCCGCAATTATAGGGTTTTTCATATTCCTATATTTTGTACCTGTGAATCTATGGATCACAGCGATATTTTCGGGCGTAAGAGTTGGGCTACTCGAGCTGGTATTTATGCGTATCAGAAAGGTGCCACCAAGCGTTGTCGTCAATTCTTTGATCACTGCCACAAAAGCAGGGATCACCATTTCTGATGAACACACTGGAGAAAAACGACAGTTAAAAACATCGGATCTCGAAACTCATTATTTGGCAGGTGGTAACGTTCCACAGGTAATTCGGGCACTAATTTCTGCCGACAAAGCCAATATCAATTTGTCCTTCAAGCAAGCGACTGCAATCGACCTGGCAGGAAGGGACGTTTTTGAAGCAGTTCAAATTTCAGTAAACCCGAAAGTAATTAACACACCTTCAGTGGCTGCAGTTGCTGCGGATGGTATTCAACTTGTGGCCAAAGCGAGAGTTACGGTACGTGCCAATATCCAGCAACTTGTTGGTGGTGCAGGCGAAGATACGATCCTTGCCAGGGTAGGAGAAGGAATTGTAACGTCAATAGGTTCAGCAGCTACTCACAAAGCCGTGTTGGAGAACCCAGATAAAATTTCTAAGCTGGTACTAGCTCGTGGACTCGATGCAGGTACAGCCTTCGAAATACTTTCTATTGATATTGCTGACGTCGATGTTGGAGCCAACATTGGTGCCAAACTTCAAACTGACCAGGCTTCTGCGGACTTGAAAGTAGCAGAAGCCAAAGCAGAAGAAAGAAGAGCCATGGCAGTAGCGCTTGAACAAGAAATGAAAGCAAAAGCTCAGGAGGCACGTGCTAAAGTAATTGAAGCGGAAGCTGAAGTTCCCAAGGCTATGGCGGAAGCTTTCCGTTCAGGAAACATGGGTATCATGGACTACTATAAGATGCAAAATGTGAAGGCAGATACAGAAATGAGAGAATCAATTTCTGGCTCTGGATCATCTAAGTCGAAGACTTCCAAGAATAAGGAGTAGTCTACTAGACACCCTAAACAGAAAGCCTCAACGACGATATGTCATTGAGGCTTTTTTATGTGGATAATATATTGAATAGAACCTCCTCAGAAGCACTCTCGCTCTAGTTATACAAACTTATTATCTACAGCCAATCCCTTCAAAATGATACTTCTTAGCGACATTGCCCCTCGCCAATACCACTATCAAAATCCTTCTCACTCTTGGGGTGATTTGCTCCAAGCTAAAGCCGGCTGGGCTTTTTGATAAACTAAGGTATAGCCCACTAGGTGTAACCGGCTAGCAAAGACAAGCATGCAAGGACCTACTCTCCCACCTTGCACACAGGTGGACGGCCAGTCTACCAATGGAGCAGACA
>CAYGOF010000022.1:0-83138 GCA_964351395.1 uncultured Roseivirgaceae bacterium | reverse complement strand
CCACACTAGATTCTATTTTACTATTTTGTTCAAATGAATCCTTTCAGGGTCCTCTATGAGAGACCCCAAAAGGTATCGGTTTCCCGAAAAGCTTCATCAGATACGAATCCCCTTGGGGTCTCCGCCAAGGACCCTGAGGGAGTTTCCACTATGATCTTGTTTGATTATTTCAGTTCAGGTCAAGGCATCGGTGTGGTACTCAAGCACTAAGCCATAGCCACTCTCGCCTGCCTTCTAATATAAACCTCCGCAAACACCATATTAGGCACCCAGCAAGCCCAGGCCACTATTTGATAGGCCGTGTCAAAGTCCATGTGAAGGGCGGCCAACTCGAAGGGCAGAATAAGCCTCAATGAAATCGCCGCGCAGCAAGCCGCATAGCTTCTGATCATCCAGCGTCGGTGCGCTTCGATATCAAGTACCCGGATACTTTTGTAAGCCAGCCAGGAAGTAATTAGCCAGGTGATCGCCAGTAAGTTGAAACCAACCTGCGCAATGATGCCGGCGTTCGCAAAAAATGACAAATAGAACCCAGCTGCGCCACCCAGTAAAATGCTCACCATATATATTTTTCCAAGCGTCCGGTGGAGGGCTATCTTCTTTCTTAGGTTTTCAGAAAATTGAAAGACGCCAGTAAGCAAAGCGAAACCTCCAAAGGTGATATGCAGATAAAATGGAACGAGCCACCACATGCTGGTCCTTAGTTCTTCAGCTTTTTGCGCAGTAAACCCTTTGCCAGGAGTAAAGCTTAGGTAAGAAAAAGCGTAGCCGGCAATACTAATGGCCAAGAAAACAAGCACGCCCCAGGTAATGTTATTGATCCTTTTGTTCATGAGTTTTTTTGATTCAAAAGTATCCTTGTCTTAAAAAGCAATCGTCTCAGCCAATTGGATAAGACCTATTCAGTAGTGGTTTTTTGAAATTGCTCCTTGAACTGGCTTGGTGTAAATTGAGTATACTCCTTGAATACCCTATTGAAGGAAGCTTTGGAGTTGAAGCCGCAATCCAGCCCAATGCCCAGCAGGCTGAGGTGGTCATATTTGCCTGAAATGAGTTGCTGTTTGGCTTGTTCGACCCGCATTTGGTTGACAAGCGAGTAGAAAGTTTGTCCTGGCACACTGTTAATCGCCTGCGAGAGGTAATGCCGCGGTGCCTCCAGCGCATTGGCCACGTCGTCAAGCGTGAGGTTTTGTTCGAGGTATAACTTTTTTTCGGTCAGCAAGCTTTTGATATCAGCCAGCAGCCGTTGTTGATCTTCTGCTTTAAGCCCTGATTTTTTGTAACGTTCGGTCTGACTTTCTTCGGTGTTCTCTGATGGGGCTGGGACAAACTTCACCAGTATGTTCTCATACTTTAATCCATTATAGCCTAGAAATAAAACAAAGAGGCTCACCGCTATAAAAATATAGAAGGTATTGTCTTCAGGAAGGAGGGTGTTGGTGATGCTGCAGTAGAAATAGGTGCCCAACACCACAGTCCAAATGCCGGCAAGGCCCAAAGCCAGCTGTTGCAGCCACAGGAGGTTGATTCTCTCCGTGGAGGAGAAAAAGTTCCTGAGACCTCTTCTGAATGTCTTCAGCCTGAGTAATAGCAACACTACATATACTGGACCAGACCACAATGTGAGGAAGTTGCCCACCATTGCTTGCCAGGGAGGGTTTTGCCACAGCACCTCATTCGCAAAATAGACCTTTTCCTCGGCTGACGAGAGATAAAAGTCGTAAATAGACAGGTTGAGGAGAACGAACGGAGCAAAATGGACTAGCCACCTGAAATCGAATTTTCGTGCACCAGAGAGTAGCGCCGTGGCGTAAATCCACAGAAAAGGACCTTCAGCCACGGCCATAAACCAGCTGAAGCCTTTCAGGTGTGGATAGGTGTCGCTGATCCCTGAGTAGTCCCAGTAAAAACCCAACAGGTGAAGGCCTATAAAAAGGAGCCAGGCAAGCAGTATTTTGTCAGCAATAGATTTCCCCTTTTTTCTTCCTAACAAAATAGCAAAGAAGAAAGCCTGGGCAATGCCGATGATAAAGACAAAGTCCATCGCTTAAATAGGCAATTGATTATGATATCCCAAAGTCCTGCTGAATTTCTTCCAACGACCTTCCTTTGGTTTCCGGCATCATAAAGAAGACGAAGACCAACTGGAGCACCATCATAAAGGCAAAAATAAAGAACACGATACCAGGGCTGCTGAAGCCACTTAACATGGCCGGCATAAATACCGTCACCAGGGCAGCCATTACCCAGTGGGTCGAGCTGCCGAAAGACTGACCATAGGCCCTCAGGTGGGTTGGAAACACTTCTGAAATAAAGACCCAAATTACCGTTCCCTGCCCTATAGCATGGGCCGCAATGAATAGGAAGAGGAAGATCGGAACGGCCATTCCTTCCCACTGCTGATAGAACGCAATACCAACCAGACTCAATGAAATGATATAGCCAAAGGAGCAGATGTACATGAGGACTTTCCGCCCCACTTTATCGATCAGGTAGAGGCCGAGCAATGTGAAAATCATATTGATAATACCAATACCGATACTGCTGAGCAACGCCGAACTGGCGCCGAGGCCAGCGGCTTCAAATATCCTTGGAGCATAGTAAAGGAAGGCGTTGATGCCCGACATTTGATTGAAGAAGGCAATCAGGAAGGCCAAGATGAGGGGAAACCTGTATTTGCCCTGGAAGATGGATTCGCCGATGTGTTTCGTTTCCTCTTCTTTGGTGGCTTGCTCAAGTTCTTTTTCCTCAGTTCCTATCTTTTTTAGGATGGCCACTGCTGCTTCTTTGTCTCCTTTGTGCACATAGAGCCAGCGGGGACTTTCTGGTAGGGAGAAAGTAGAAGCCAGGTAGATAAAGGCGGGCAAGGCTTCCATGCCTACCATCCAGCGCCAGGCATTTTCACCGATATCTTTTAACAGGTAATTAGAGATAAAGGCCAGTAGCACACCAAAGACAATATTGAATTGGTAAAGCGCCACTAGTTTACCTCGCTGGTTGGCAGGGGCTATTTCGGAAATATAGGCAGGCGCTGCTACTGTGGATATACCAATGCCCAGGCCACCCACGAACCTGAAAATAGCGAAGGACCAGGGATCCCAAGCCAGGGCCGAGCCCATGGCAGAAGCAAAATATAAAAAGCCGATCCAGAACAGCGTTTTCTTTCTACCGAAGAGGTCGGTGGGGTATCCCCCAAACAAGGCGCCCAGAACGGTGCCCCACAAAGCCATCGACATCACTACGGAGCCATGAAAGATATCGGTCGTTTGCCAGAGCGCCTGTAACTGTTGGTCGGCACCGGATATCACCACTGTATCAAAGCCGAACAAAAAGCCGCCCAGGGCGGCTACAACAGAACTTACCAGTAGGTAGCGATTGGTCTTCATGCAAAAAGAGTTAAGTAGGTGTGTTTCGTATAAGGCTTGAAAATAGGAAATAAGATTGAATTGACTGAGTGATCACTGCGTTTGTTGCTTACTCGATTTTCAGGACCATTGGTTTTTGATCTGCGCCAGAGGATGGCTGGACTTTCTTTTTTGGAATGACGGAATGGACAGCATGTCTTTCCGCTGGACATTACAATCGTTCAGTTCATAGATTATTACGCACTGGCAAGACAAGTTTTCCTTAACTTCCCAGCCAGATCAATCGTAAGACTATGAATTCAAGAATTTACCCATTTATTATGGCAGGGGCGCTGAGTATCGCCACGCTACCTTCGATGGCTCAGCAAGCACAGGTACCACCAGCCACCGATTTAAGGATGTATGAGATCACCAATGCCGTTTCTGCGGACAGAATAGAAAAAGACATCAGGACCCTGGCCGGATTTGGCACCAGAAGCACACTTTCGGATACCGTTTCTGACACAAGGGGAATTGGTGCTGCCCGAAGGTGGGTCAAGGCTGAGTTTGATAAGATATCAAAAGACTGTGGCGGATGCCTGCAAGTGACCTTTCAGCACAACCTGGTGCCAGGCGATAAATTTGCCCGCATCAAGGAACCGTTGGTCGTAAGCAATGTCATCGCTGTTCAAAAAGGAAGTGTAAACCCAAATAACTATGTGATCATGTCAGCCGACATTGACTCCAGGGCATCCAATGTGCTGGATGGTACTGTCGATGCGCCCGGGGCCAACGACAACGCTTCGGGGATGGCCGGGGCTATTGAAGCCGCCAGGGTATTGAGTAAATACAAGTTTCCGAACAGCATCATTTATGTAGGACTGTCGGGTGAGGAGCAAGGGCTTGTAGGAGGTACTTATATGGTAGAGATGGCCAAGGAGCAGGGATGGAACATCATAGGTGTCATGAACAATGACATGATTGGAAATATTGAAGGAGTGGACGGAGTGATCGACAACCGTACTTTCAGGATATTTTCTGAGCCAACTCCTGTGACGGAAACCGATGAGGAAAGACGCCGCCGCCGTTTCTATGGAGGAGAGGTCGACGGAATCAGCCGTCAGCTTGCTCGATATGTCCATAAAATTACTTCTACCTATATGCCCGAAATGAATCCGATGATGGTATACAGGTTGGATAGGTTTGGTCGTGGAGGTCACCATCGCCCATTCAATGATGGAGGTTTTGCCGGCATCAGGATCATGGAGGCGCACGAAAACTATACCAGGCAGCACCAGGATATCAGAGTGGAAAACGGGATAGCCTATGGTGATGTGATCGAAGGTGTTAACTTCGCCTATGCAGCCAAGCTCACTGCCGTCAATGCCATCAACCTGGCCAGCCTTGCCTGGGCGCCAAAGGCACCTGCTGAAGTAAAGATTGGAGGGGCTGTGCAGCCTGCTACTATTCTTGCCTGGTCAACAGTAGATGACCCCAACCTGGCTGGCTATAAGATCTACTGGAGAGACACCACTGCACCTCAATGGGAGGATAGCAGATTTGTTGGCAAGGTAGACACGTATACGCTCGAGGGTTTTGTCATAGACAATTTCTTGTTTGGTGTGGCTGCTGTTGGAAAAGATGGGAATGAAAGTTTGGTTGTGTTCCCTTCGTCTCTGATAGGTCGCTAAAGAAATAGCACAAAAGAATTTTGACTAAAATAAGCTCTTGATTTCCGGGAGCTTATTTTTTTATTGCTATGTTTGTATATACAAATATAGGATAGAATGCCTTCAAACTCCCCCGCTTTCAGTGATTGCCTCTACTACTCTTCCGGCGCCCTGGCTCGTGTAATGAACAAATTGGCGGAAGAGGCTTTCGCCCCTTTAAACCTGGCGCCCTCCTATGCTTTTTTGCTGATGGCCATTACCCGACAACCAGGTATACAAGTAGGAGAGGTAGGGAGGCAGTTAATGCTTCAACCATCCACTTTGACCAGGTTAGTTGATAAAATGGAGAGGAGCGGTTTCCTGCGAAGGGTGAACAGCGGTCGTTTTGTGGAATTGTTCCCCACTGAAAAATGCCGTCTGATGGAAGGGCAATTAGCCAACAGCTGGGAACAACTAAAAACCAGTTATTCGGAAGTGCTGGGCCAGCAAACAAGTGCGAAACTAGCCAGGCTGCTATATGATGCGAGGGAACAGCTTATTGGGGATTGAAAGGGATATTATTTGTATATACAATTAAGTGATACCGAACATCTGCTACCTCGAACTCAACCAAGAAAGTGACATGACCTATGGCTGGTCTTTAAAGGTAGAATTGTCTATGTTCAAACATCTTAATAGCATTCGCGGAGCTAACACCTTTTTGTTGAAAGGCTGTTGTGAAACTGACTTACCTACTTTAAATTTTTGTTGTGCCAGAAAATATTCACGGCGATTCATGAAATTGCATCAAAGATTCGCTTGATGCGGTTTAGCTGTTTTATCACCCTTTTCCTCGGAGTTGTATGTTCATCTTTTGCCCAGCTGGGTACGAATGATAATTTTCAGCTTTGGGTAGACCCAAGTATAGGCTACCAACTTTCTTCTGCCACCAGGCTGTCTGCCGACCTGTATTACCGCACCAGACTAAATGATACCCAATGGCAACAGACGGTTTTGCGCCCGGGTATTTCACATGTTTTGTCTAAAAGGGTGATTGTATTAGGAGGAGTTGGTTGGTTCAGCGTCAGGGACCACGAATTGCCAGTAAGGAATGAAATTCGTTATTGGGCCGGCATGCAATATACCCATCCCTTGGTAGCAAAAATTGATTTACAACACTATTTGCGCATCGAAGAGCGAACCTTTTATCAGGAAGGTATCGACAACTTTGATATTTTGAGATTCAGGTACCGGCTGGGGCTTAGTTACGCGCTAAAGAAATTGGATGAAAAGGGAAAGAGCAGGCAGTTGATGCTGCAATACGAGCCCATGCTGGCGATCAATAAATGGGGGCTTGCTGAACAGTTCTTTAGCACAGAGCGGATATACCTTGGACTCGGAAACACCTTGTCTAAAAAAACGAGGCTCGACATTTTTTATATGCTTCAATGGGGAAAGGTCAGCAAAGTGAACCGCTTTGAGTTCACTGACTATATTCTTCAGTTGCGTTTCCAGTACACTTTGAACGCTCAATGAACCCGATACAAGCGGAGAAAAATGCTGAATGAGATGGGAAATTGCTTGGGGAGTCCGATGTCGGCAAGCTCGTCGATAAGTTCAGGAACTGGATGGATGCCTTTTTCTTTGGTGTAATTTCCAACTGAGGACCAGGTATTAAGGTAACCTTGCAGGTGCTCTGGCGTCCATTTGCCAGTAATTTTAAAATCTTCAGTCACGGGGATTTCCCGAAAGGGTAATGCAATGTTGGCATATGAGGTATCAATATGCTTTCTTTCCGGGTCCCAGTAAGGACCCACTGTTTCCTGATAGAAATTAAGTAATGGCTGTTGCCATTTTGCAGGTATCTGAATCAAGCCATATCCCCAAACGGCCAGTATACCTCCTGCCTGGCTGATCCGCGACACCTCTTGGGCAAACTTGTTCACATCAAACCAATGAATGGCCTGGGAAACAGTTACCAGGCTAGCGCAGGCATCTGGAATTTGTGGTGCCGCTTCGTCGGCAACAAAACTACTCAGGTTGGGCAGACTGGGCACTTTCATCAGCTGCCTGACGCTAATGTCTGTGGCATATACTTTGTTGAATTTGCCTGCTAGCACTGCCGCCACCTGGCCATTGCCAGTACCAGCATCCCACGCCGTGTCGAACGACTCAAGATGAGTGTAAAGGTAATTGAAAAGCGTGTCAGGGTAGCTAGGTCTGAAGGCGGCATAGCCGCTTGCTTTATCTGAAAAACGATCTTTCATGTAGGTGCTCAATGACCAGCAGCCTGGCCAGGGTTAGACTCGTCAAGTTAAACGGTTTAAGTGGAATTTAAAACGCTGAACGCCATTTGCAGTAAAGGGTGGTTGATCAGGCTTTTCGTAGGATCGACCAAATACCGAGTGCAGGCCCTGGTGCCAGCGCCAATAGCGCCATGGAGGGTTCCACGTGGTGGAAAAGCCATTGAATGGTTTCTATGCTAAAGATAGTGATCGAAAAGCCGATACAATTAACGATGGTAAGTGCCGTGCCCGTGTTTTCCTTTGGGGCCGACTGCGCCACTAGCGTTGAGAATTGGGGTGAATCGGCGATGACAGTAGTGCTCCAGATAAGCAAAAAAAGAATGAATAAGGGGAATGGGAGTTGGTATCCGAAGGGCGAAAGCAAACAACACGCACCTGAGACAGTCAGGGAGGTGCCGGCCACCCATTTACTTCCTTTGATGGCAGAAACGTAACCACCGAGCACACAGGATGCCGATCCAACACCAATGATTAAGAATGATAGTAGAGAAATATTGAAGTCGGTCTGAGGCCAGCTATCCCTATATAGCGCAAGCATGATGGGTATGAATGCCCAGAAAGTATACAACTCCCACATATGACCAAAGTAGCCAAATGCTGCCTGGCGGAAGTCCTTCTTTTTAAAAACATCAAAGGAAGCCCTGAGGTTTAATTGAAGACTTTTCCTTCTAAAGGGACCATCGGGCACGAACAGGAACATCACCAAACCACCCAAGGCTGAAATGACTGAGGTCAAAATAAAAACAACTGGCCACGAAAGACTTTGTCCGAAACTTTTAATCAGGTGGGGAAAAGCAGTGCCTAAAACCAAAGCGCCTACCAGGTAGCCAAGCGCTTTGCCCAGGCCTTTTTCATGGTAGTCGGAAGCAATCTTCATTCCCACAGGGTAGATGCCTGCCAAAAAGAAACCTGTAGAGAACCTGATCAATATAAGTGAAAAAAGAGTTTGAGAGGGCAGCAATGCCAGAAGATTCGCGCCAGCGCCAAGAAAGGCACACAGCATAAAAACCCTGGATGGTGATATACGATCGGAAATACCAAGCAACGCAAATACCAGGGTACCACTAATGAAGCCAAACTGAACGGAAGAAGTCAGGTGTCCGAGTGTGCCTTCACCGAGTTGATATACCCATACCAGGTCTTGCGACACTGCATTGCCTGCAAACCACAAAGAGGTGCAGGCAAATTGCGTCAGCACAATAATAGGGAGGACTTTGTCGGCCGATGGAAGCGATTTTGTCATCACGTTCCCACTATTAAAGCTGCCATTTCCAACTGATTGCGATGCGTTACTTGAAACAAGAATGGCATACCAGCATGTCTCAAATTATTGTTTTTTTTAACCACTCAGTTTACTTAGCATTGGTCAACACAAACTCCGATACATCCTTTCTGAATTTTTCCATCGAGGGCTGATGGGTATACATCATATGTCCTGCTTCGTAATACTTCATGATGATATTGTCTTTTACCTCCCTGGTCAAGCCCATGTGATTGATACTGTGCTCTACCCCATAAAAAACGGTGGCAATATCATAGTAGCCGTTAAGGATCAAAACCTTCATATTAGGCGCCTTGCTCATGGCTTCCGCCATATCTATCCCAGTATTGATAGCAGCTGTGGCTCCCCAGGCAAAATTGCCTTTGTGCTTCCAGTCCCATTTAAAGCCCTCTCTTCTGCCAGCAGTCAGGGTATAGCTAAGTTTTTTGTTCACCTTCAGGTCGTTGTGAAAATAGTGGAGAAAGCCCTGAATATAGGCTGGTGAGATAGCGGCGCTTTGTGGGTCGTAGTCGGCAAACTGACTAATGCCGTCTTGATTGATGCCTTTGTACCTGGAGTCCAGCCGGCCTACGGTGCTGCCTTCGTCTCTTAGTAGTTCCTGAAAAAACTCGTCGGCTTGCACCCTTAGGTCCGCTTTTAGCCAAAAGTCTGCAGATATCCCGCTCATCGCAGCCAGCTTTCCAGCCATTGCTGTTTTCTCAGCTGCACTCAGTTGATCACCCTTGAAAAGTGCTGGTGAATATTCATCTTCAGTGAATTTTCTCACACTGTTCATGTACTCTTCGAGGCTTGCTGCCTTGTTCGCTACTTTGTTGTGGTACCAGGCAGTGGCTGCGTAGGTGGGAAAGTGAACGATATATGGTAGGTCGTCATTCGGCGGGAAAAGCAATGTCCGTAAATCAAATACGGCTGACACCATGATGACGCCATTCATTTCAATGCCCTGGCCCAGCAGGTTGTTCATTACCCCGGCATTCCTGAAAGTACCATAGCTTTCTCCCAGCAGAAATTTAGGGGAGTTCATTCTACTGTTGTCTATCAGGTATTGGGTGATAAAAAGACTGATACTGCTGATATCCTGGTCTACACCCCAGAAGTCTTCAAACTTTGCCTTCCCAATTGGGATACTAAGGCCTGTGCCTACTGGATCGATCATGACCAGGTCGGCGATATCAAGCAGGGAGTATTCGTTGTTCACGAGTTGATAAGGCGCAGCAGCGTTGAAGTTGGGGTCGTTCACAGCAATTCGTTTAGGACCTAAAATGCCCATGTGCAGCCAGAACGAAGAAGATCCCGGGCCACCATTGTAAGCGAAAATGATAGGTCTTGTAGAGGGAGCACCTTCTTTTACATAGCTTGTGAAGCCGAAAAGTGCAATGGGCTCATTGTTTTCGTCTCTTAATTGCACGGTACCAGCTTTCGTGGCCAACTCAGTGGTAGTGCCATTGATCTTTACTGTTTGTTTTGAAACAGCGATTTCAGCCTCTGGGATTGGAGCTGCGGCGGTAGTTTCCTTGGGGTCTTGAGCCTTTAATACACCGCTAAGGGCGATAAAAAGGAGAGAAAGATAGAGGAGCTTTTTCATTTAACTGATTGGTTTTGATCAATGGGGATTTTCCTTCCCAAAAGATATGAATTGGGTGCTTAAGGTAGAAATAAGGCCCTAATTATTCACTCCTTTGTTAGATTAAAGTGAGTCCAGAATGATCATGGGATAGAAAGAGGTCTGAGTGGCGGGTATTCGATTGAAGGAAGTTTCCAGAATATCGCGAACGGATTATTAGGCCGACCAGAAAAAATTAGATTCCCTTATGTATGGCCAATTTAGAAGACCATTGATGAAAATTCAAAGATAGACTGAAACTGTAGCGGTTTGGTTTTAAGCTAAAATGGTATTCGCTAAATTTTTTATAGCATTGCTTATTAAGCATATAAATAACGTTTTTGGTAAATAGATACTTCATAGATAGGTAAATGATTTGACATGTCGCCATCAGTAAATTCAAGCTTTAGATATGTTGAAAATCATCTATTTTCGATAGCGTGTTTGGTTGGGAATTTGCGTAAGTTTGATAGGTTAAAATGAACTATAAAGGAAAATTACCTTTTGTGGCGTTGATCTTAGGGATGTTGGTCCTGTTCACGCAACCTTTTGCCTTTGACAATTCCTTATTATTCGACCTCAATGCTGAACAAGCAGCCGAAGAAGATTGGGTAGAGGCCGAAGAAGGAGAAGGAAAATTAAGCTTTCAGTTCAATATTGACGATAACCATGCCGACATATCTGGCGCTTCCCAGCCAATTGTTCCCAGTCGTCAATTTTACCGCTCCTCAGCGTATTTCCTTTCACAAGCTACGTACGGACGAGTTTCCCTCTATCTGTTGCATTGTGCCCTTAAAGTTGAGTGCTGCTAAATGTTCTTTGCCCGACCCACCCTGTAGATCTACCAACGTACCGATGTTATAGCGGCATAGGGTCTTTTTTTTAAGCAGAATATTTAACAGAAAACATCAACAATGGAAAATACAACTTCATTTAATGAAGATGATGTATTGCATAAGCTCAGTCATTATTTGCCCGCACAAGCGCCTTTAAAGGACTTTATACATCACAATACCTTGCATGCCTTTCAGCATGAGAAGTTTGAAGTAGGCATCAGAAGGGCCTCCAAAATTTTCGGCTATAAGGTTTCACTATCTGTAGACGAGTTTAGGGAGCTTTACAAAAGTAAAAAGATCAAGGAAGCGGTGCTTGATCGGACCATACAAGCCCGCAAGGGAGAACACTCGCTTGATTTGTGGAAAGAAAGAGCGCTGAGCAAAGCGTATGATTCCAATATACAAGCGAGGATTGGTCAGGTGAGGAAGCATTGGAAATCTGACTATCATATCGACCTTGATACCATCGTTCATACCAATATCTTCCGGATCATTAATAGCTATCTCGATCAGGGCATTGCAATCACCAGGTTCCCGGTTCAGCACATAGGTTTCCTGGATGCCTTGCGGACGCTTGAAAGTAATAGCTATGTGAGCTTTTTTAAGACAAAAGGAGCCAGGAACATGCTGTTTGATGAAAGCGTCACCATAGGGCAGCTCCTCGATAGACTGGTAGGTGATGAGGCCTTGTATGAACAATATTTGTTTGACCAGCAATTTGCTCACCCTGGATGGTCCGGCCTGGTGTCGGTCATTGAAAACCTACCAGACTCGCTGCTCGACAAGCGAAAGATCACGCTGAAGGAATTTATCACCCTGGAGCTTATCCTGGAGATAGACAATCTTGACCAAACATTTAGCCGTAAATGGTTGCCACTGGCAAAAAAGGCAAAAATTCAAGCAACAGAATTATTTGGACCAACACCCAATAATGAGCTCGACGACGTGTTGAATATTTGGCAAGAAGCTTACGAGCAGTCTTATTACGATGAGGTACTGGCAGGGGTGCATGCCCAGAACAATCTTAATTATGTAACTGAATCGCCTATTTTTCAAGCCTTCTTTTGTATTGATGACAGAGAATGTTCCATCAGGCGGTATGTTGAACAAGTAGACCCACGCTGCGACACCTTCGGTACACCCGGTCATTTTGCGATCGACACTTATTACCAGCCCTACAATGGTAAGTTTTACACTAAGGTTTGTCCTACACCTATTTCACCAAAGCATTTGATCAAAGAGCTCTCTCCTTTTCGCAGAGAGACCAGGGACCTCCACTTCGATAAGCAGTCGCATGGCTTGTTTCGAGGCTGGTTAATTTCTCAGTCATTGGGTTTTTGGTCGGCTTTTAAGCTGGCACTGAACATATTCAAGCCAAGCCTGGGACCTGCGTCTACTTCTTCATTTAGGCACATGGACAAGTTTTCCAGCCTGATAGTAGAGAATCAAAGTCCCAACCATAAACACGACCACCTGCAGATTGGCTATACCATCGAAGAGATGACCGATCGGGTAGAAGCGGTGCTTAAAAGCACGGGACTAGTCAAGGGGTTTGCTCCAATTGTGTACATGATTGGGCACGGAGCCAGTAGTGCCAACAATACGCACTATGCCGGATATGATTGCGGTGCTTGCTCCGGCAGGCCTGGGTCAGTCAACGCAAGGGCATTTAGCTACATGGCCAACCATCGAGGTGTAAGAGAGCGTTTGAAGCTGCGAGGCATAGACTTGCCTATTGAAACTGAGTTTCTTGGTGGCCTGCATGACACAACCGCCGATGAAATCGTTTTTTATGACGAAGAAAAGATGTCGCCGGAGAATCAGGCGTTGCATGTAAAGAACATTGCCACATTCGAGAAAGCACTTGACCTCAATGCCAAAGAAAGGTCTCGCAGGTTCATGTCGGTCGATTCCAGAAAAGACGCGAAGAAAGTCCACGAAAGTATTCGGAGAAGATCGGTGTCTTTGTTTGAGCCCAGGCCTGAACTTAACCATGCTACCAATACCCTTTGCCTTATTGGCAGGAGGTGGTTGAACCGAAAGTTGTTCCTCGATAGAAGGGCCTTCCTCAATTCGTACGATTATAAAGTGGATCCCGACGGACGCTTTCTCCTTAACATACTCAATGCAGCTGCACCGGTTTGTGGTGGAATTAACCTGGAGTATTTTTTCTCCCGGGTTGATAACGAGAAGCTGGGAGCAGGCACAAAGCTTCCTCACAACGTGATGGGACTTATTGGAGTAGCCAATGGTTTTGAAGGCGATTTACGACCAGGCTTGCCACTACAAATGATCGAAGTCCATGACCCTGTTCGCTTACTTATGATCGTTGAACATTTTCCGGAGGTAGTCATGAAGACCATTAAGGCCAATCCAGCGACCTATGAGTGGTTCATCAATGAATGGGTGTCGCTGGCCGTGGTGCACCCTGAATCTAAGGAAATTGTTTCGTTCAAGGACGGGGAATTTATTCCCTATGAGGCCACGATGACTGACATTCCGGAGGTCTCAGATCTTGACCTGCTCATTGAATCAAATATTGACAATTTCCCAGTGTTTCAACTTAAATAATCAGGACTATGACGATTATATTAGCCATATTCATCATCATTCCACTGCTCGGATTTTTGCTGAGTTTGATAGTGCCAGGTAAGAACGAAAACCTGATATCTCAAGTAACCTTCGGGACCGCTGGCTTACAACTGCTCTTTTCAACTGGGTTTGTTGGATACTGGATATTTCTTGGTGCGCCAAACCTGAATATCAAAGAGTTTGTACTTTACAATTCAGAGAGCTATCAGTTCTTTGTCGACCTTTACTTCGACAAGATCACGGCCACCTACCTGATGGTGGGCGCTGTATTGACCTTTTTGATTACTACTTATAGCAGATACTATCTTCACAGGGAGAGTGGCTATAAGCGTTTTTTCAATACGATTCTGTTCTTTTTTCTTGGGTATAACATCACTGTTTTCTCAGGCAACTTTGAAACGCTGTTTATTGGATGGGAGATTTTAGGAATTTCCTCTTTCCTCCTGATAGCCTTCTATAGGAACAGGTACCTACCGGTAAAAAATGCACTTAAGGTGTTTTCTATTTATCGGTTAGGGGATATTGGGGTGATTTTAGCCATGTGGATGAGCCATCATCTTTGGCATGAGAATATCACTTTCCAGCAACTAAACAACTATGTTTCGGTCGATACAACTGTTCAAAACCACATGTACCTGGGGGTCTTTATCTCGATGATGATCCTGGTTTCTGCTGTTGTTAAGTCAGCTCAGTTTCCGTTTGCTTCGTGGCTCCCCCGAGCCATGGAAGGGCCAACGCCGTCGAGTGCCATTTTCTATAGCTCACTTTCTGTGCACATCGGTGTGTTCTTGTTGCTAAGGACTTATTCATTTTGGGAACACCTGTTGGTCATTCGGATCATTATTGGAGGCATTGGACTGATTACTAGTATCATTGCCACCCTGTCGGGCCAGGTGCAGTCATCCATTAAATCGCAAGTTGCCTATTCAGCAATCGCCCAAATTGGTATCATCTTTATTGAGGTCGCCATGGGATGGGAAGTATTGGCATTGATTCACTTTGCCGGCAATGCCTTCCTAAGGACCTATCAATTGTTGGTGTCACCCTCGGTGGTTACCTACCTGATCAGGGAACAGTTTTTCAATTTTCAACCTGTTGTGGCGTCAGAAAAGAAGCCATGGATGATGAAGCTGAAGTATTCTATCTATGTGTTGAGCGTGCGAGAGTGGAACCTTGACAGCCTTATGTTCAGAATACTCTGGAATCCATTCAAGAGGATTGGAAAGAGAATGAGTTTTATTACGGCAAAGGCTACAGCCATTGTCTTTCTGCCGTTGTTTGTTGCAGGCAGTTTATTGTTAACCAGCCCTGAGCTGATACCAGCATCAATCGCCCACTACTTGCCAGCTACGTTTGCGTTTATCGGCCTTCTGTTGGTGTTGAAGTCATTTACTGAAAGAAAGAACGTGATGCTTAGCTGGTTTTTGGTGGTGTTCAATCACTTCTGGGTGGCATTGGCTGTATCGTTCAATGAACATTTTGATTATTCGCATACAGCCCTTTACCTGAGTGGCGTAGCTATATCGGCCGTGCTTGGCTATGTGTGTTTGCGCATGCTGCTTAAGAGGGAGCCCGCAACTGACTTGAACAGTTTTTATGGTCACAGCTACGAGTATCCTGTGATGGCGTTTGTGTTTCTCGCAGCCTGTCTTGGTTTGGCAGGCTTCCCCATTACCACTACGTTTTTAGGTGAAGACCTTATTTACAGCCACATCCACGAAACTCAAGTCATGCTTGTTTTATTTGTCTCGCTGAGCTTCATTCTGGATGGCTTGTCGCTGATAAGAATATATTCCAGGTTGTTTCTTGGTGTACATTCCAAGACCTATCATGAAGTGGCCTACCGCTCTTCCTGATAGCGTTTGTACCTACAATGTTGATAGGGGTTGGCTTAGCCAACCCCATTTTTTTTGTCGACCTCAGTCGGGATCATATGGCGTCGATGGCCTATGCCGGGATCCCCCAAATTCTTATGCTTACTATGCGGTATTAGGCACCTGACCATAAAAAAAAAAGAAACAGCATGTGCCATTCCTTTTTTCTATTAGCAAATGGAGCAAGGCTCCCTCGGGAGTCTGTCAACTCCTTTACCTACGTTATCTCAGCTCTGCTACTTCTGATTCAATAGTAGCCAGCAAGTCAACGGAAAAGCTTATGATGTTTTTGATCTCAGTTGTATCAGGCATATTCTTTTGTGAGTAAATCATCACAGAAGACCCATTGGATTCCACATGGTACACAGGTTGCTCCGAGAAGAAATCAAGTAGCTTGTCAGTAAAGAATTCTTCTATCTTTTTCCGGTTAGGTCCTTGCAGAAGAAACTTATCGCTGAATTCTTTGTGAGAATCAAAATCAATATCGTCGTAACCAACAGCGTCCATCATTTTGTCGAACATGTGTTCTCTTTCAAGAGAGAATGAGGGAATGCTAAAGGGGAGGTTGTCAATTACCACCGCAGCAAGGTTGAATTCCATGGTAGCAAATCTTCCACCTTCCACCAGGCTGAACTCTTTGAATTGAACCTGACCGGACGGCAACTGCTTCGACATCACATTTTCCTGGTAGTTGATTTTCAACGACTGAAGGGTAGGAAAATCCTTGTAGTGATGAGGTGCAAGGCTTCTTTCCGCTGTGTACTCCATTTCAAGCGAATCGGCCAATTGCGACAGGTTCTTTTGACGCTCATTGAGGCTGGATGATTTGAAGAAGAATGACTTGTCGCGTGGCATCATTCTGGCAGCCAAAGGGTGATTCGACACAGGCTGCAGGTGTTCTGTTCCTACCAGCTCTATTTTTGTTCCACGTACAATGAGCTCTTTTTGAAGCAAATGGATATGGTCCATGAATGTGTGGTCAATCAGTTTTACGTTTTCAAAATCAAGTATAATCCTTCCCTTGTCGACGTTTTTCATGACTACATTCTTAAGGCTGATGTAGTTAGAAAATATAGCCACCTCTTTTACTTTGATCACCACATGATCAGCTTTCACCTGGGTTTCAGATTTGATTTTGAACATGGCGCTCAATGGCACACCGTTGATCAGGTGAAGTACGAGTTTTGTCAAAATACCTACAGCGATTCCTACCAGCAAGTCGGTGGCCAGCACGGCAATGATCGTGATAATGAAGATCAATAACTGTGACCTGCCCACTGCCCACATGTGCTTAAACTCTTTGGGTGAAGCGAGTCTGAAACCTGTGAAAATCAACATGGCAGCTAGTGCAGCCAGTGGAATTTGCTCGATGATAGAACTCCCAAATAAGAGGAACAATAGTAAAAATCCTGCGTGGAAGAAGTTGGCCCATTGGGTACGTGCGCCGTTATTGATGTTGGCGGAAGAACGAACGATCTCAGAAATCATTGGCAGTCCGCCTATTAAGCCTGCTACAGAAGAACCCCCACCCATGGCCATTAGGTCACGGTCAAGATCCGACTTGCGCTGGTAAGGGTCGATGGTATCCACCGCTTTGGCACTTAATAAGCTTTCGAGGCCTGAAACAAGCGCAATAGTGACAACCACTGCCCAAAAGGCGCCTTCTCCTATTTTGCCAAAATCAGGGAAGTGGATACCGTCCATGACATTGTCAGGCAGGTTCACCAGGTACTTGGGGCCTACAATAAAGTCTTTTCCAGCGAAGTGATAATGGTGTTCGGTGAACAAGTCCAATGCATGAGCCATTGGAATGGTAGCTATCAATACCCACATCGGGGCTGGAATCATTTTGATGAATTTGTTTTTGATCATTGGATGGATGATCAAAATGACCAGGCTGATGACGCCGATGGTAAATATCTCGGGGTTCATGTCGGCAAAGGCAACCGGTAAATGTGCCAATACTTCTAGCAGCTCACCTTTTGGTGCAGCGATACCTAAGGCCACATAGGCTTGCTTCACCATAATGATAATGCCTATGGCGGCCAGCATGCCGTGGACGGCAGCTGTAGGGAAGAAGTCGCCTAATTTTCCGACTTTAAAAAGCCCAAATAGAAAAACCAGGCCACCTGCAACAGCAAATGCTGCCAGTGCATATCCGTAGCCTGCTATTTGATTGCCCTGCCCCAGTGTTTCCACAGCTGCCAGGTTCACAACGATCAGGCCGGCCGCCGGACCACTGATGGTGACGTATGAGCCCGCAATTCGTGAGGCCAAAAGGCCACCGACAATGGCGGTGATAAGACCTGCCATGGGAGGCACGCCTGACGCTATCGCTATCCCCAGGCACAGTGGCAGGGCAATAAGCGATACGGTAAAACCAGAAAGCAGGTCGTGTTTGAAGTTTTCTTTTAGGCCTGCAAAGCCGGTTTTGGGTATAATTCTTTCTGTTGTTTCCATATTCAATCCTGAATGATCTTCTGTAACTGCTTAGTTATGATGGATGCTGGAAAGGACATTGTTGGGGGAATAACTTAGTGGCTAGCCCGCCGCCAATAGACCCATAGATCCATTTATTGAATGCGGTGGTTCGAGGTCCTGGATGCCCGTTGGAGAGAAAATGGTATGTGCTAAAACACAGGTTATTTGTCTTCTACAACATGCATGGAAGTCGGTCCGACATGTCGGATGCCAACACCAGGGCCTGTCCTTATTCAGTTCAGAAGTTGCCTGTTCCGAAGGAAAAGTTGGAAGAAATGGGTGATTTGGAACTCGGGGTCAACCTGCGGAACAAATACCTGGGTAGGCCACTGTTCGAAGTTGATAAATGAGATGGAGGTTAAAGAGGCAAAAAGATGATCATGGTCTTCTTTTTCATCTTTCTCTTCGTTAGACTCCTCCGCGAACTGGAGGATAGAAAGCAACCATGTATTTGGAGATTTTTGTTTTTCGTGCTGATGAGAGACACTGAGGCTATCCGACACAAATGACTTAGCGGAAGGAGAAACCAAAGCAGCAGCAAGTATTTCTCCCCCAATCAGGAGAAACATGACAAATGCCGTCGTTCTTAAAACCAGTCTCTTCACTCAGTCTACAGTTACTAAAAGTAAATGTAAACAAATCGCAAATGAAATAAATAAAATGATGACGATAAATGCGATATAACTTTGTTGATAATGAATTATTTACCTAATAAGTAGTTTGAAGCATCTGATAAATGCTGTTTTACCAAAAGCGTATTATATCTGGCTAAGGTTTAATGATTTGACATATTCATGCCGTCAGCTACGATGGATCCGTTGGAAGCATAAAGTGGTTGGTCTTCCCTTCTTTTTCTTTTCCACCTCCTATGAGTCCAGAGCCAATACTGTGGATTCGCTCTTATGTCAGCTTCCAGCAAAGCGACATGCCTCCTTGTTATTTCTCCGAAGGGCTCTTCGCCAGGGTTAGCCGATATCAACTCGAAGTCCATTTCATATACACCTCTGCTAATCTTGATGATTCGGCCAAACATGACGGCACAATCACGTTCCTTGGCAAATTTTTCCGTGCCTAGTGCAACACATGTCTCCTGATTCAAAAAATGAGTCCAGTAAACATTTTTACTTTTTGTGGGAAACTGGTCGGCACCAAATATGGCGGCGAACGGAGCATTGGTTTTTGCTTCAAAAATCTCCCAAAACCTTTTCTTTGAATACATCCTTAGGCCATATTTTTCTCTGGACTGCTTCATAAGCTTATCGAGACTCTTATTCGCCAGGGGAGTGTACAACGCCATGGCCTGGTGAGGCACTTGTTCGTCAATAGCGACGGCCAGCATTTCCCAATTATTGAAATGCCCACCCGCAATAATGATATTCTTATTCTGTTTGAAAAGCTCGTCAAACACTTCGCTGCTGGTGATTTTACATCGTCGTATAGCGTCTTCTTTGGAGATGCTGAAAACCATCACCGACTCTACGATCAGATCGCAAAAGTGGGAATAGAACTTCCTTGTAATCTCGAGCACCTCTTTTTCTGACTTTTCTGGAAACGAATCGCTGATTTGCTTCATCACAAGCGATTTTCGGTATGCGCCTGTATGGAACAGGAAAAATGACAATCCATCTGAAAGGCCGTATAGCAGCCACTGTGGTAGAATCGAAAGAGGCTTAAGAAAGAGGTAATAGGCAATATTGAACATGACAGAAAAGGCACGAGTGCCTGACTATTGTTTTTTTTAGGTTGATAAAGTAACGAATAAAGAAACTGCCCAACACTTTAGTGACATTAAAATTAGGTAGTTAAACATTATTTTCAACCATTTACTCCTTCCCAATTTTGCCTTTGTTCTTTGGTGCGACATCCTGGTTTTGCACTCCGAAGCTTGGCTTCACATAGTTTTTTGGAACAAAATCTTCGGGTAAAGTAGTCATATTTCCATCTCGCAAAGCCTGGTAATGTGGCGACATGATTTCTACACCTGCCTCATTGAACTTGTCCTGGATATTTTGGTGCAGGATCGAATATGTTCTAGGCATTTTATTAGGTTCAGAGGTATAAGCATTGAGCTGATAGGAGACGTAATAATCGTCGAGGCTGGTTTGCAAAATGAACGGCGCTGGTTGATTATTGACCCCTTCAGTAGCTATTGCTGCAGATAGTAAAAGCTCATGCACTTGTCGCCAGGGCACATCATAACCAATAGTTATCGTGGTATGCAGAATCAAGCCAAGGTCTTTGCTGGAAGTGGAATAGTTAACGGTTTTCCCACCTAGAATAGATGCATTGGGAACGGTGATATCTTCGTTTTTAGGCGTGCGTAAGCGAGTGACTAACAGCGACTTTTCAATCACATCGCCGACGATATCATCAATTTTCACCCTGTCGCCAATTTTAAATGGACGCATATAGGTGATGACCAGCCCAGCTACGGCATTGGCAATAGCGGTAGAGGATCCCAGCGAGAAAAGGATGCCGAGGAAAACCGATACACCTTGAAATATCTTTGAGTCAGAGCCTGGTAGGTAGGGGAAAATCACCACAAACATAAAGGCATATAACAGCACCTTGATAATATTGAAAGTAGGCATCGCCCAGTCAGGATAAAACCCACTAAATTTCAGCCGCTCTGCCGCAATCTCATGTGAAATAAACTTGATGAACTTGATCGCATACCGGGTGACCAGGTAAATGACTCCAATGGAGAAAACATTTGGCAGGTACCTGAGTATAGACAGAATGATGTCTCTTGCAGGTTCCCATACCCAACTAAACAAGGTAGTTGCCCAGCCTCTTGTAAAGGGAAATACACTAAAAAGCAGAGGCAGCGATATATACATGATAAAGGCAAACACCGCCCATTTGATCAGGTTGCCTATTTGCAGCGACAAATCAAGCTCTCGGCGTGGAGGCAAAAACTCGTAGTCTTTGAAACGAAGGCCATGAAACAACACATCTTTCTTTTTAATGAGCCAAAGGTTGAGTTGACGAAACAGCCTGTTCAGCAGGTAAATGATGCCATATGTCCCAGCGATAATGAGTAGGGTAAGCAGGGCACGTAAAAGGATGGTTTTAAAGCTATTGTTATCTCTTTCGGTACGAATTGCCGTTGATATCAGCTTGGCATATGCGGCAGCCAGCTGTTCTTTGTCCTTACCGATCCAAAGCGCATCGGTGTCGGTGATGCTGATAACAATTGTTTCGCGAAAGAAGATATCTGCCGTGGTCTCATTGAGGCTTATATGCAAAGAATCTGGATCAAATTTGGAGTCATCATAAAGCAATTCGATCTTCCTCGAAACGTTGCTTGCCCTTTCTTTGGGCATAACAGGGCCAAGTTTTGTGTAAACATAAAATAACGTATCTCTGAAAGGTGATACAGGGTAGCCTGTTGCCGTTTGCTTTAGCTGATTGATTCTTTGAACCTGTTCGGCTTTTCTGACTGAATCCTGTTGTTCTATGGTCTTTATCTGACGGAGGAGGTCGGCTTGCTTTAACTGATCATTTTCTTTTAGCAAGGTGATTTGCTGTAGCAATTCTGCTTTTTTCAGCGAGTCGTCAATTCGCTTTTGTTCGCCTCTTTTTACCAGGTTAGTGTATTCTTCCAGCTGGTTAGCGATGGAGTCATTGACTTGTTGTAAGCGTTGGGCTTTTACAAGAGAATCTGACGATGTAGTCGTGGAGTCAGTCACTTGCCCATTCACTTTTGTGGGGCTTAAAGCAAGCAGCAAAAGGAAAGAAATTATCAATCTCATTGGAGACGTTTTAGGGCGGCAAATGTATTCAAATTCAGGTAGTTCCGTGCGATTCGGTATGAAATATTTAAAGCACGGTTTTTTAACTTTTGAGCTGCTCAATTTCCTCATCAAGCGCCTCCCAGTCAGTGAATTCCAGTTCGTTTTTCTCCTCTATGTCTTCCTTTTTAAAAACAAGACCCAGCGTCATAATTACACTTGTGCCAATGATCACAATAAGTAAAATGGCATCACTGAAAGCTGCTTGTTTGTACTCGGTGGGAATGGAGAAAAAGAGAAGTACCGTGATAAGTCCCCGGGGTGCTATCCATATTTGTGGGCTTATGTTTTTGATCACTACCGACTTGAGTAAAATAAGCCTGACAAAATAGGTGATGACAAGGATGGAAAGGGAAATAAGCAGTGATGAAACGTCGGCCAGGCCAGAGAAATCCAGGGTCATGCCGAAAATAACGAAAAAGAAAGTGCGTACTACAAAAGCCGATTCCATGGTGACAACATGGAAATCATCCAGAATGACATGCAAGGCTGATTCATCCACTAACTTTTTTAGTCTACCTCTAAAGAACAAGGTATGATTGCTCAATACCAGCCCAAATACCATGATGATGAGGAGGGACGATAAATGGAATAATTTTCCGGTAGAATATAGAAGGACCAAAACAGCGATGAGAAAGAACAACTTTTCTTTTCCCGTGAGCTTTTGCAATAGGAATACAAGCGTGTAGCTAATAAGAATTGATAGTGCAATGGTGAGCATAATGCTGCTGGACACCTCCCAAACCACGCCTCCTGTTGTTTCAGTTTCTGCGCTTCCGATCATGAAATAGAAAAACATGATACCGAGGATATCAGAGAAAGTGCTCTCATAAATCATGAACTCCTTTTTGCTGTTTGACAGGTTCCCTACACTTGGGATGATGATGGCACTGCTTAGAATGGAAAGAGGAATGGCATAGATGAGGGAGGTGAATAAATCATCGAAGAAATAATAGTCGAGAAGATAAGCGATGCCAAATGATGTAATTAGCAGAGAAAAAAGAGCCACCACAAATGATTTGATCAACAGGGGCCGTTTTTCCTTCGTAAGTTTCAAGTCAAGAGCGGCCTCCAGTACAATCATTATCAGGCCTACCACACCAAAAAGCTCCAGGGCTTCCATCACAATACCGTCGAGATTGATTTGGTAGTACACAAGGAGCTTCTGTACACCCACACCCAAACCAATCAAAAGCAAAACACTCGGGATATTCGTTTTCTTCGAAAACTGATTAAAGAAGTAGGAGGCAATGATTATGATCGAAATAGCAATTGTTTCGCTATAAGCATTTAGCATATCCATACTTAGTCGTTATTATTGGAGTATTATATTCCCCGGCAATTTACGTTATTGGCGTAAAGGCCATTAACTTAGTAAAAGTACTGGTTTCAATTGCCAAGTAACAGGATTAATAAGTTTATCGATGTCGAAAAGTAATAAGTTCGGGACTTTTGGTGGGGTTTTTACGCCCTCGATTCTGACGATTCTCGGTGTGATCATGTACCTGAGGCTCCCCATGATAGTAGGAGAGGTGGGGTTGCTGACCACCATTGCCATCATTGTTGTCGCTCATATCATTTCTGTTACCACTGGCCTCAGTGTTTCATCCATTGCTACAGATAAGAAAGTAGAAGCTGGAGGCACCTACTATATGATCAGTCGTAGCCTCGGTCTCCCGATCGGTGGAACGCTTGGTCTCGGTCTTTTCGTAGGCTTGTCGTTCAGTGTCAGCCTTTACCTGATTGGTTTTTCGGAAAGCTTCCTCAATTACTGGCAGTTCGACAATAGCATCAATAATATCAGGATAACGGGGACTTTGGTGCTATTGGCTGTAACTACGCTTACGCTGATTAGCACCTCGCTAGCCTTGAAGACACAGTATTTTATCATGGCAGCCATCGTGCTTTCTCTTGTTTCGATCTTTTTTGGAAACCATGACATGGCACCTTCTGATATCGCCAAGGGAATCTCACCTTCTACCATGTCTGTCATGGTGCTGTTTGGTATTTTCTTTCCGGCTGTTACTGGCTTTGAGGCCGGTGTGTCGATGTCTGGTGATTTGAAAGACCCCAAAAAATCTATCCCTGTAGGCTCCATTTTGGCGATTGCCGTCGGCTTCATTGTTTACATTGGTTTTGCTGCCTTCCTCTATTTTACCGTTGATGCTACAGCGTTGGCTACTGATAGCAATGTGCTCCTCAATATCGCCTGGGTTCCGGAGTTAGTGATTGCTGGTATTTGGGGGGCTACCTTGTCGTCCGCACTTGGTAGTATCCTTGGGGCCCCCCGCATTTTACAGGCCACATCTACGGATAAAATTACCCCACGTTTTTTTGGCAAAGGATATGGAAAGGCGAATGAGCCCCGGAATGCCCTGCTGCTCACCTTTCTTATTGCAGAAGCGGGCATTCTTATTGGAGAATTGGACGTGATCGCCAGGGTTGTATCTATCTTTTTCATTACCACCTATGGCTTTCTGAACATCAGCGCTGCATTCGAATCCTGGACTAGTACTGATTTTCGACCTGAATTTAAGGTGTCGGGTTGGATAAGCCTTGCCGGTGCGCTGGCCTGTGTACTTGTCATGATTCAATTGGATTTTGTAGCCATGATGGGTGCTGTGGTGATTTTGGGCTTACTGTTTCTCTTCCTTAAAAGAAGACAGCTTACACTAGACTCAGGCGACGCCTGGAGCGGGGTTTGGGCCTCTCTGGTGAAAACGGGGCTCACCAGACTTAAAAGTGAGAAAATACATACCAGAAACTGGCGTCCCAATATCATCATGTTCAGTGGTAGCCCACATCACCGGCAACATATTGCGGACATGGGTAGGGCCATAGCCGGCAACTTGGGCATCCTTTCAGCCTTCGAGTTACTCGAAACAGAAGAACGAAATATAACAAAACCAGAGTCGGTGCTGGCCACCACCCATGAGGAACAAGACTATTTTTCCTACCGTTTTCCCTGCCGTGATATTTATTCCGGGATGGATGAAATTGCCAGGGTATATGGGTTTTCTGGCGTAGAGCCCAATACCATATTGATGGGGTGGAGCAGAGCGCCCAAGAACAAAGAGCAATTTTCCAGGTCTCTGCGCGGATTTCATCGGGGGGGCTACAATAATATCTTTATCGACTATGACACCGAAAGAAAGTTCGGGAATCAAAGTACGATTGATATTTGGTGGGGAGGTAAAGGGCCCAACCTTAGTTTTTCACTTGCTTTAATCAGGAACTTAATAGCCTCCAGCCTTTGGAAGCTGGCTAAAGTCAGGTTGCTGATTATTGATGAATTTGGAGAGAACCAGGAAAATATCTACAAAGAAGCGAAAGCTATTTTAGAGAGTGCCAGGATTGAGATTGAGGTGAAAGTACTCAAAGGACATGGTAACAGAACAGAGATCATAGAACGAGAGTCGGGTGAGACTGATCTGGTTGTGATAGGCCTGGACACCACCGCGCTGGATCAAATTGATCAATACTACAATGGGGTGAATGATCTGTTGGATGTGCTGGGAACAACCTTGATTGTTAGCTCTTCGGATTATTTCCAAAGCTTCGAAATAGCGGAGCGGATAAAGGAGGGAACGGTTCAATCGTCTTCCAATATTTTAAGGTCGATTCCTGTGCTTCAGCCATCAAAGTTTCCTGAGGTGACTGTCAATGTGTTGAAGATTGACCAAAACGGAAGGAAACTCCAGGAAATACTGTTCAAGAAGGGTTTTCGAAAATCATTTGAAAACCATCAGCTGATACTCGAGGAGCTATTAGGTCTATTGCAGGCAACAGAAAAAGAGCTGCTTAAACTGAGTAAAGTTCCTGAAACTTATAAAAAAGGAAAGGCATTGGATAAGCTACGAAACGACACATCGTACCAACTGAGCCATTTCTTCAAGGACAAGGTCTCCCAGATTTACATGCCGGCTCAGGTGGCTGCCCTTAAGCAGGCTATTTCTGAATATGCTGAGCGACTGGAAGATGACTATAAGCGCTACCCAAAGTATCTGTCGGTCAACTACTCCAAGGAGGCTTTTCTGGCAGCAAAAGCAACTTCTGTTAGCGCCAGCTTCTACAAAGGACTAAAGAGAACTATTCATTTCATTTTTGGCTACCCCGTTACCCACAAAGTTGTTTTTCGTGAGCTGGCCAGGTATTTTCAGTGGGGTGGTCGTCTGTCATTTTTGTCTGCCTACCTGGCGAAGTATTCAGATAGTGTTTTTGGCTTTTACAACAGTTGCAGGAGCGTTATTAATATCGCTACCACCGTTTTTGATGAAGAAGAAGAGCTAAGAGGGGATATCCTCAAAAAAGAGATACAAAAACTAAAGGAACTATTGGAAGCGCAAAAAGACCAGATGGTTCTTTTTGAAGCCCGCTTATTGCTTGAGCATGCTCAAAATATGCAGCTCATGAGCCATGCCCTGGAAGAGCTTTTCCCGATGAAGCAAAGCTGGAAGCTTTCGTCGTCTGACAAATATATTAAGAACAAAAAAGAAGGCATAGAAGCTTTGCTTGAGTCGTATGACTCTGACCTCAAGACCTTACTCAATAAGGTGATGATGGAGCAGGAAATAAATCGGGTAAAAAACAGAATTGGCATCATTCACAAAACGTTGAATGATGGGTTTGAGCAAATTCTTGGAGCCCAGGTTGTTCGCAAGATTGATAAATACCTGAAAATGCCAGTGGTTTCGTCCAGAGAAGTCGTGTTTGAATTAGAGACTGATTGGGAGCTAGAGTTAAAAGAAACCCTTGATTACGCCACGGAGAGATTTCTGGATACTGCTGCTGAAATGCCGGATACACTTGAAGTATTGAAAGTAAGGACGAGTGCCGCCAGACTTGAAAGCGAGTCGGTAGAGATACCTGTGCTTAAAATGGCGGAGTACTATTTAAAAACGAAGCTGATTTCGGTACTTGAAGACGAGCATGAAAAGGCGATAGATGGCGTAAAGCGTTGTGTGTATTCGATCAAAGAGGCAGGTAACTTGCTTCGGTTTAAGATGGATAATTCAGAGAGTGCCACAGAACAGTATAGCCTTGACGACGTTTTAGGAGAGTTTTCGGATAAAGCAAAGAAAGAAAAACAGAAGATTGAGGAGATCATCTCGCAGTTTATCACTATTTCAAACCAAAGCTTTTTGCAGGCATTTGAGCCTCTGAATTCCTATAGAATAGAAGAGTCGGCCTCAGCGTTTGGCTATGGGTTCAAAAGCATACAGAGTCGGCGGCTTGTCAGTTTGGTTGCCAAATATTTCCATAGCGCTTCAACCTTACTTTCTAAAACTGTTAGCCAACTGCTGTATAGCCGAAGCGAAGGCTTGATTTTTGCCAGAAGGCTCTCTAAAGCCCATCAGGTTAACTCACTTGCGGGTAGAATGCTGGATTTGAAAGAGAAGCTTTGTCCAGAGCAAACTGTATTGAATAGTCTTCCTGGTTACTATGTCAGTCTATTCAATGGCAGGTCCAGTATTGGTAAAGATTTCTGGGTGCCAAGGGAAAAGGAGCAGGAGCATTTCCGCAAGGCCGTCACTCGTTACAAGTCTGGTTTCCTGGGAGGTATTCTCCTGATTGGAGAGAGAAATGAGGGCAAAACTGCTTTTGTCAAGCATTCTGTAAGTCAGATGGGCTACGAGAAGAATTTCTTTGCTGTGTTTCCTCCCTTACAGGGCACCATTGACCCAACGGAATTTGAAAGGTCATTGCAAAGGGCTACGCTGATGCAGGGCTCTACTCGTGAAATACTAACCCAGCTGCCTTATGGTAGCATTGTTTCAATCAATGACCTGGAGTTATTCTGGGAACGGCAGCATGATGGCTTGCAGATTGTGCAGCTGTTGAGTCAACTAATTGACGAGTTTAGTGGTAGATGCCTCTTTATCGTCAATGTGAATCCACACGCCTTCAAAGTAATTGATCCGCTCTCTGGTTTTTCGCAGCGGTTTATCGAAATCATCAATATGGAGGCATTTGACGCCGAAATGATAAAGGAAGTTGTGATGAAGCGCCATAAGTCCAGCGGTCTGGCATTGTCCTTCGCCAAAAAAACAGGATCGCTTAGCGATATTGAAATAGCAAAATTATTCAGTAAATACTTCAGCTACAGCAATGGTAATCCCGGCACTGCTCTCAACGGTTGGTTAGCAAATATTAGAAAAGTAGAGACAGAACAGATCGAAGTTGCCGCACCTGTCAAACCTTCCTTGGCATTCCTTAAGGACCTGGACACGAATTGGCTAATGGTCCTTACTCAGTTTGTGTTACATAAACGATTGGATGTCGGAAAAATGCAGAGGATTACAGGATGGGAATTTCCCTTTGTAAAAAGCTTGTTGTTGGCCATGATCAGGTCGGGGATTATTGTAGAAAAGGCGTCGGGCATTTATATGATCGATCCTTATTTGCTGCCATTCATTGTCAGGTATTTTAAAGAGAGGGAGGTTCTGTGAAAACTTTTAGGTGGCGTACCATAGTAAAGAATCTTTCAGCAAAACTGAAGAACACCGGTGCTTTGACACGAAACGACGATGTTGGTGGGCCAACGAAAGCCCTACTGGTGCCGGTGAATCTAAGCATCAGTATTCAACCGGAAGTCTATGGTGTGGAAAAGCTTATCAAAGAGGCGATTTTGAATAATGTGTGGACTGTGGTGTCTAAAAGTGTTCGTTTTTCGCCTGGGGCTGGCGATGACTCATTTGCTCTGAACGTGAAGTACTACACCATTGCGACTGATAAAATTGGTCAGCTTGTGGATACCATTAATTCTTTGGCAGGCGTTGAGGGTGTATTATTAATAAAGGATTAGCATCATATACAGTGCCTTACCTCATCCATTTGACCTTGGAAAATAGACTTTGAAGACTGACCCATTCCCTTCTTCACTTTCTACTTCAATTTTACCTCCCATTGCCTCTACCTGGTTTTTGGTAATAAACAGTCCAACTCCCCTCGCTTCCTCTACATCGTGGAATGTTTTATGCATGCCAAAGAGTTTGTGCTGATGCCTTGACAGATCGATGCCGAGCCCATTGTCGGCAACTTCCATGACAAAAAACTCCTTCCAGTTTGAAACGGTAATAGTTATTTCTGGCACTCGCCCTGGGTGACTGAATTTAATGGCATTCGAAACTAGGTTAAGAAGGATGCTTTCCAGGTAATTGAGATTGTAATAAAGGCTTATTTCCGGAGAGACTTTATTGGTGACCAGGGCTTTTTTGGAGCTGAGCATGTCTGCTAAACTTTGGGTTGCTCTTTCGATAGTGTCGTGAAGATTTACAATCTCTTTTTGAGGGGTAGGAGAGGATTGAACCTTGATTGCCTCGTTCAGATTAACGATAGTCTCGCTCAACCTTTCTGCAATGGTTTTAATATGGCCCAGCACCTCTTGTTTTTCCTTCTCACTTTCAGACTCGTCATAGAGCTGAATCATCATTTCTAAGTTGCTTGAATGGGAGCGGAGGTTATGGGATACAATATCTGCAAAGTCGACCAACCTTTGGTTTTGTAAGGCAATGATATAGTGATGGTCTTCAATTTTACTGCCTTTTTCAACGATGCTCACAAGCCCTACCATTCGTAGGGCATCACCGTTGTCTCCCCACTCAATGACTTCCATTTTATGCTCGGTTGAAAATTCACGACCGCTTAGGTGCACGTCAAAGACTGCGCTGCTCGACTCCGTTCTTTTCTGGCTTGCAGCATGCCTCAGGCGATTAAAAGAAAGATACTTTGCATCATCCATGACTCTTGACCAAAACATCCCTTCTTCGGTCGGAGTGGCTAAAGAAAGGTCGAAAAAGTCCAGCAGACTCTTGCTAATCAGCTCTGTTCGTTCTTTTATATTCCATTCCCAAAAGCCAATACAGGGCAACCTCTTCGGACTCGGATCACTTTTCATTCACAAAAATTATTACAACAAAATTTCACGATAATAGACTGAAACACTAATGCTTAGAGATTTATCACATGCTGTTTTAGTGAGTGTAAAACATGTACATTTTCAGTATATTACCTCTGCACTAACATAACCTAATTTTATGGACATTTCTACATTAAACTGGTTAGCAATTGTGGCAGCCACAGTTGTAACCTTCGTTGTTGGCTTCCTATGGTATAACCCCAAAACTTTTGGTGCCGCATGGATGAAGGAGGCTGATATCACGGAAGAGCAAGTTAAGAGCGCCAATATGGGGAAAGTTTTTGGGGCCTCATTTGTGATGAGTTTTATTCTCATGTTTAACATGGCCATGATGTTTGGCAACGAAATAGGGGCTACCGAGGGCGCTATCTATGGGTTTCTTACTGGATTTGGCTTCGTTACGATGGGTATCGGAGTGAATGCGATGTATGAGCAACGATCATTCAAATACATCCTTATCAACGGAGGCTATTGGATGGTGTCACTTTCGCTTTCCGGCTATATCCTCGGTGCATGGCACTGAGTAATAAGCAGCAAAGCACTTCATTAGGCTCATTCTTCTGATTCTTTGTATAGATCTCCGGTTTTTTTGACAACATCGTGAATGATACTGTCCAGCTCTCTGCTGACCTGGTCCACTTTCTTCACGATTTCAACATTTGCTTCGTTTTGGGGATTTACCCAGTCGTAAATGTTCATAAGCCCCATGATGGTGGCCACCGGGCCTCTTACTTTATGGGAATGAAGCCAGGCAATTTCCGTCAGCTGCTCATTTTGCATTTCGAGTTTTTTTCTTGATTCGATAACTTCAGTAATGTCCCAAAAAATACCTTGAAGCCCTTCAATTTCCCCATTTCTACCTCTAACGGGAATTTTGATGGTTTCAAGGTAAAGAGGTGCGCCGGTTATTAAATCTATATTCGACTCAACAGAATGAAATGGAACCCCATTGTTCATTACCAGCCTATCATCATCTTGAAATTTGTCTGCCAGTTCTTTGGGATAGAGGTCGTAGTTGGTTTTACCAATCAAATCTTTTTCTTCCAATTTAACATTTTTAATGAGGGCAGCATTTACATAGGTGATTCGGCCTTCCCGGTCTTTTCTCCATACGCTAAGAGGAATATTGTTGGCAAGTGAGTGAAAAAGTGAAACACTATCAGTCAAACTTTGGCCGATCTCTTTTCGATCTGATATATCTCTGCTTAAGCCATAGATAGGCGGCAGGTTTTCGTAATCAGGGCCAGCTGCCCTGGTACTTGTCTCATGCCATAAATAGCGATTATTTTTATGTTTGAAACGTACTTCGATGCTAGCTTCTTTCTCAGGGTCTTTAGCTGTAATTACCGTTTCGTGAAAACCTGGATAGTCATCGGGGTGAATGATTGAGGAGATGGCTATGCCAATTAAGTCAGCCGCTTCATAGCCAAGTAGCTGCGTCACAGACCCGCTTACAAATGTAAAATGCCCTTCACTGTTGAGCGTAAAGATAAGGTCCTTGCTGTTTTCGATCAGTTGACGATACAACGTTGATTGATCGACACCTTGGTCTTTTTGCTTGGCAGGCTTTTCATTCGGTATTTGATACAACAGATACCTTTTTCCTTGCTCATTACTTTTGCTGTCTGGGAAGATGAATGTGTCAAGCCAATAAGGCAAGCCTTTTTTTGACTGATAGCAGAGCTTTCCCTTCCAGTTATTTCCGTTGCTAACCACTTCAGATAAAGCTTTAACAAACTGTTGTTGATATGCTTCATGTATGAATTGTTGGTGTTTTTGACCGACTAATTCAGTCTTACCATAGCCTGAAAGCTCGCAGTAGATGTTATTGATGTCGATTATTTCTCCATTTTCACTTATTATCGAGAATGCGCAGAATTGGTCTAAAAAAGCTTGGTGAAGAACATCCATTAGTCGTTGAAAGCTGGATTCAGTGACAGTTTTTATTCTTTAATGTAAAACAATAATTCATCAATAAGAAGAAGCTTTATCGCTGTTGTTGTTTCCCAAGATCAATCAAACAAGGATTCACCAACGTTTTTCTCCAGCAGCAATTGCATGAGTGCTTTAATTTCCAGTAAGGTATTACGTTCCTCCGATAGCGGAGGCAGATTGTTGGGCGAAAAGAAGCCAACGTCTAACGATTCGTGGCCCTTCAAATCAAATGAACCGCCAACAATTACACCTGAAAAGAATAGTTTATAGACGTAAAATGGCGAGGGTGGATGGTTGTGGAGGGAATTGTCAAAAACTGCCAAAAGCTTCTCGATTCGGACCTCCAGTCCTGTTTCTTCCCTAACCTCCTTTACGGCCACGGCGGAAGGGGTATAGCCCACATCTGCCCAGCCGCCGGGTAGTGCCCAAAGGCCATCCGCTTTTTCCTTGATCATTAGTAACTCACCATTTTTCAAAACCAATGTTCTGACATCCACCTTTGGCGTTATGTAGGAGTCTTCGCTAGCATGAAGGTTTTTTATTTTTTCAATCGGAAGGTCCGAGACATCTGATAGCAATGTATCTGTGATCGAACTGATTTCCTGATAGCGTTCCAGGTCGTACTCGGAGTTTTTGAAATTGATGCCAATCTGAGAAAGTGCTTTGACCCTGAGGAGAGCACTGAATATTTTTTCGCTGTTTACCATGATGTGATTTTCCTGAAATTCAACCGCCTGATTCTACCGCCAAATACTTGGAAGCCGGAAATGTTATCTCCCTGGCCTGTGAAAAGTACCTGCCCAAGATACCATTCACTTCCTGCAAATAGGTGGCCGGCGACAGGGTCTAGGGCAATAGGTCCGTGTCTTAGGCTGTTGGCGTAAAGCTGTCCATCTTTTTCGATTACTTTGTATATCATTTCAAGCTCATCGCTATAATAAGTCCCTTCGTAGTTGTTAGCTGCAAGCGTTGTGTTGGATATTTTCTTGAGGATTTGTCTGTTAATGGAGAGGTCGTTTCCCTCGCGGTTGATGTTGTTGGGCCCGGCAGTAGCAAAAAACGCTCCTGTTGAGTCGATGCCCACCTGAGAAGTGAAAGCTCCATCGATTGTTAGCATTAACTTACCGTTTTCTTCTTTGAATTGATAGATGCGGGTAGGTGTAGTCGTATAAACACCAGCAATATCGAGCCATTTAGCAGGAGCCGTTTTAGTATCATCTGGACTTTCTGGGAGGGAGTAAGCATCGCCAAGAAAGACCTTGGCTAGTTTCGTTGCGTACGCATATCGGTCGAAGTCGCCCAGGTTGCTGAGAATGACAAGGCCGAAATCTTCAGTGGGAAAACGCATCGTAATTGCCCGATACCCTGCCCATGAACCGGTATGGCTGATAGCAGCTAAGCCACCAGATTCCTCATACCAGATACCATAGGCATATTCGATGGTATCGCCATTATTAAGCACGCCTGCTTGATGGACCCTGGCAACAACCGGGTCATTTTCTTTATTTTTCGACAAAAACATGAGCCATTTTGCCAGGTCTTCGGCAGTGGAAAACATGCTGGATGATCCCATGGCTGTAGTGGTATTGGCATAGTTAATGAAGCCGCCGGAGTCATTCTTATAATAGCTTGGCGCCCGTTCGTTGATGATATTGTGAATATTGTCATTGAAGGTACTATTGGCCATACCAAGCGGCTGGTAGACCACTTTATTGATATGTTCATGAAAAGGTTCTCCGGCTACCCTGCTCACTAATTCAGCGAGTAAAACATAGCCAGTATTGGTATAAGAATATTCCTCTCCTGGCTCATAATTAAGGTCTTTTTGAGCCCAGGCCATTCTAAGAATCTGTTCAAAGGTAAGCTCATCTTCCATGCTCCAGCCAGCAACGGCCAATGCCTGGGGCCAATCGCGAAGCCCACTTGTGTGATGGATAAGGTGACCAACGGTAATGGTGTGGGGGAAATCAACCAGCTCAGGAAAGTATTCTTTGATGTCATCTTCAGTTGATATTTTTCCCTGCTCAATCAATTGGGCTGCCGCGTAGGCTGTGAACTGCTTGGAAACTGAGGCAATATCAAAAACGGTACTCGTGGTGATAGGCGTATTTTGTTCAATGTTTGCCAGGCCATATCCTTTTTGGAAAATGATCTCGTTTCCTCTAAAAACAGCCACTGCGCACCCAGGTGAGCCTTCCGTTGTCAGCTCAAGAAAAATATTGTCTACCTCTTGTGAGAACTTATTGGCTGTAGGTGTGTTGTCAGGAGAGCTACAGCTTTGTGCCAGAAGCAAAACAATGAGCGCAATTGGAATTTGTTTCATGGTGGTAATGGTTTAAAGTCGTAGTAAAGAAAAAATCAGCAGGTAGTAAAGTAGCGTTATTTTGATTGCTAGGGAAGGGTTTTAGGATTAGTTTTGCAGCCACAACCTGTGCAATACCTCTGCATTATTGTTTTAGTTTTATCAGCTTATATAGACATGGCGTTCAGTTTTTTTAAGAAATCATCTAAGAAAGAAGAGAAAAAAGATAGCCGATACCTGAAGCTTAAGGTGCATGAGGTGCGACAAGAGACAAAAGAGGCTGTTAGCCTGGTTTTCGAGCAACCAGCTGGAGGATTAAGCTATCAGGCAGGTCAATTCATTACTTTGATTCTCACCATCGACGGAAAGAAAATCAGAAGGGCTTATTCTTTGTGTAGCAGTCCATTTATGGAGGAGCTTCCGGCCGTGACGATCAAGCAAGTAGAAGGTGGAAGGATGTCAACTTTTGTTAACAAGGTAACCAAAGCAGGGGATGAGATAGAGGTAATGGAGCCAATGGGGCAATTCACTACGCCTATCGGCGAGCAGCAGTCAAGGCACCTTGTCTTATTTGGTGGTGGCAGCGGCATTACGCCTCTTATGTCCATAGCAAAATCGGTATTGTTCAAAGAAACTCAATCCACAATTTCATTAATTTATTGTAACCGGGATTTGGAGTCCATCATTTTTAAGGCTGAGCTTGAGGAAATGATGAGTGAATATGGAGATAGACTGAAGGTAGTTCATGTGTTAGAGAAGCCGACAGCAGGTTTTGCAAGCCATGAAGGGTTGTTGACAACCGATAAATTGGCAGAAATTTTAAAAGCGCTTCCAGGGCCATCTTTCAAAGAGGCTGAATTCTTCACCTGTGGCCCAGCGCCAATGATGGACATTGTAGTGGAAGGGCTGGATAAACTGGGCGTGGAAGCAGAAACCGTGAAGAGAGAAAGTTTTACTGCCGGAGTCACCTCACCAGGTGAAATTGTTGATACCGCAGGACAAGGCACACCAGTAAAGATCATTCTTAATGGTGAGGAGCATTCGTTCAATGTGCCTTCGGGTAAGTCTATTCTGGAAACTGGCTTGAGTCTGGATATTGATATGCCTTATTCTTGCCAAAGCGGCTTATGTACTGCCTGTCGCGGTAAATTAGTTTCTGGGGAAGTAGCGATGGACGAGGATGACGGGCTTTCTGCATCCGAAAAAAGCGAAGGTTTTGTGCTCTGCTGTGTGGGTCATCCAACGACAGATAACGTAGTGATTGAAATAGGATAAAAGCCTTTCAACTACGTATTTGGCCATTGCGCATTTAAATGCCTTTAAAATTCACTCATTTCAATGGGTTTATCTTCATTGAGTGTTTGTTTTCATCAATTATTTGTGCTTGCGTCTTATTAATACCGAATAAATAAAAATAATACCGATCACGTAAGGATAAAGTGATTCGCAATCCCGGATTTTTTTACTGCTTGTTTGTCGCTTATCAAAAGCCCTTTGCACCTTTCCATTTTTAGGGCTACATTCCTTCTAAGAAACCTTAACCGTATGCAATTGAAGCGCCTCCTGAATCGATCGAGTTTTATTCTTTTATGTCTTTCATCCTTTTTCTTCTTGAGTTGTTCTAAGACAGAAGAACCAGCGACAAAGCCTCCTAAACCTGTCCTTAATTTTGGGATTTCTATTGACAAGAAGTTTGTAGACGGACCCTATGATGGCAGGTTATTGCTGATGATTGCCAAGACCAACGACCCTGAGCCAAGGTTTCAGATTTCTGACGGACCAGCTTCTCAGATGATTTTTGGAGTCACCGTGGAGCAAATGCAATCTGGACAAGAAATCGTGATCGATTCTACCATTTTTGGGTATCCCTTGAAATCTATCAAGGACATTCCTGCTGGCGACTATTATATCCAGGGCTTTCTCAATAAATACACCACATTCAATTTGGCCAATGGGCACACCGTCAAACTGCATATGGATCAGGGAGAAGGTCAGCAATGGCATTCATCACCGAAAAACTTATTTAGCACACCTCAGAAAGTCACCATCAATCCTGCAGCTGGGGGCAACTTCAAAATTGTGCTAACCAACGAAATACCTCCTATCCCAGATCCAGTTGACACGAAATTTATCAAGCATGTGAAGATTGAGAGCAAGCTCCTTTCGGAGTTTTGGGGCAGACCCATGTACCTCGGGGCGAATATTTTACTACCACACGACTGGGACAAGCAGACGGAAGCTAAATATCCTTTGATGATATTTCATGGCCATTTTCCGTATACCTTTGGTGGATTCAGTGAAACGCCTCCAGACCCCAACCTAAAACCGGATTATAGCGCAAGGTTTCAAATTGAAGGCTACAATAAAATTGTGCAAGAGGAGGCTTATGGTCTTTACAAGCAATGGACTGGTCCAAGGTTTCCAAGGTACATTGCCATCGAAATTCAACATCAGAACCCTTATTACGACGACTCTTATGCAGTAAATTCGGCCAATTTGGGGCCTTATGGAGATGCCATAACTTATGAGCTTATTCCCTATATAGAAGAGCAGTTCAGAGGAATTGGTGAGGGATGGGGCCGCTTTTTATATGGTGGCTCGACGGGCGGCTGGGAGGCACTTGCTGCTCAGGTTTTTTATCCAGATGAGTACAATGGTTGCTTTGCAGCATGTCCTGATCCGATCGACTTCAGGGCCTACACTGTGGTTAATTTATACGAAGACGAAAATGCCTATTACCTGGATGGGGACTATAATAAAACACTAAGACCAGCTCATAGAGACTATTTGGGTCATGTTCAAAGTACCATCATGGAATCGAACCACAAGGAGCTTGTATTAGGAGGTAAAGAAAGTCGTTCGGGAGATCAGTGGGATATTTGGCAAGCTGTGTTTTCTCCTACTGGAGCGAATGGTTATCCTAGACCTATTTGGGATAAAATGACAGGTGTGATTGACAAGGAAGTGGCTAGCTACTGGAAGGAAAATTATGACCTCAGCCATATCATGCAGCGAGATTGGGATAAAATAGGCAAGAAGTTGGAAGGCAAAGTGCATATCTATTGCGGGGACATGGACAACTACTATTTGAACAATGCAGTGTATCTGACGGAGGAGTTCCTTGAAAGTACTACTAATCCTTATTATGGTGGAGAGGTAGACTATGGCGACAGGGCAGAGCACTGCTGGAATGGTGATCAGGAAAATCCGAATTATATCAGCAGGCTGCGTTATAACACTATGTATCTCCCTAAGATTAAGGAGCGGTTGAGGAAAACCAAGCCGAGAGGATATAAATTGGTTAACTGGGGCATATAACAGTAGTTGTATGAGGATGCGCCAGATAAGGTGGTTCTGTTTATTTGTGTAAATTTGCCTTTGATAAAAAACACCTCTAAATGAACGTTATCTCGGAATTAAACTACACGGCCATTTTTTTGGCGGTTATAGTTGGGCAGGGCATAGAAGTATTGTGGTTCAGCAGAGGGTTCTTTGGAAATATCTGGGCAAAAGACATTGGACTTGGTGAAGAGGGAATCAATGCTCGGGACAGGAAATATGGTTTTATCACAAGCTTATTTTTGAGTATTTGTTCTGCTTTCCTTTTATCAATTCTCATTCACGCAGAGAATGGCGTGAGCGCATTTGAAGGTATGCTATTGGGTGTTCTTGCTGCTGCCTTTGTTGCCGTCGCCCAGGCCATCAATTTTGTATATGAAACTCGCCCGACCCGCTTTTACCTTGTGTCGGTTGGTTACTGTCTGGTCGCCTACCCCTTGATGGGGCTTGTGCTTGGCTACTGGATGTAAGTTTTTTTATCTGAAAGCATTTCGGAATATTTTCACATGATTTGACCGGTATCGCAAACGACTCCAACTCCTTCAAAATTACCTCTGAGATTGGCTAAATCTCACACTATCATTAATTTGCAGCTTAAAAGAGAGCCACATGAATAAACCAGCAGCTTGGTTGCGCATAATTTTATTGTTTTTATTTATCTCCTTCAGTCATTGGAGCCTCGCTCAAAACGAGGGGGAAATCCCAAAATTTGATCTTGAGAAGCTAGGCAAGGAACTCAATACCGGACAGCACGAGTCCGGTCCCATTATTTCGCCAGATGGAAAAACCCTGTATTGGGTGGTTTCTAATCACCCTGAAAATACATATGGCGAAGACGGCTCTCAGGATATTTGGTATTCGGTGAGGGACGAGGAAGGCAACTGGACTCAATCTGTGCATGCAGGTGCTCCGTTCAATATTCACAAGTTTAATAAGGTGCTTGGCATTACTACCGATGGTAACACCCTCATGCTCAATGGTGGCGCAAGAAAAAATGAACCTGGATTCTCCATCGTTAGAAGAACAGGCAATGGCTGGTCGGACCCCGTTCAGCAGAACATTCCCGACTATGACAAAATGAACAAAGGGTTGTTTTCTGGCAGCTTTATGACCAATGATGCCAAGGTACTCATCATGTATTTTACTGAAAGAGTGAAAGGAAAATACAGTGATTTATATATCAGTTTCGATAAGAATGGTAAATGGACAGCGCCGGTAAAAATGCCGGAAGGAATCAATACAGTGTACGATGAATTTGGTCCTTTTCTGGCAGCTGATGGGAAGACCCTTTATTTCGCTAGCAACCGACCCGGCGGCTTGGGTAGCACCGACATTTATATGGCAAAACGCCTCGACGACACCTGGATGAAATGGTCCAAGCCAGTGAATCTTGGTGCACCAGTAAACACGAAGGGCTTCGACGCTTACTTTGCGATTAGTGGCGATGGGCAAAATGCCTTCACTACCAGGTCATACACATCACAGGATGGCGGAAGCCTCGATATTTATGGACTAGTACCTGCCAAACCAGAGCCTGAACCAGAGCCTGAACCTGAACCTGTGATCATGCTGACTGGTGTGGTAATGTCAAGCAAAGACAGAAGCCCTATCGCTGGAGCTGTCATTGGCTATTCATCTGATCAATCAGACGATGGTTTTGTGGAAAGCGGTGAGGGAGATGGTTTCTATGAAACAGAGCTTCCACACGAGGGGAAATACAAGCTGGAAGTGAAAGCCGAGGGCTTTCTTTCAGCAAATGATGAAATCGCGGTGGCCTACGACGGGCTGGAAAAGTACTATGACAAGCCGTTTTACCTGGAGCCCATTGAGGTAGGTACCAAAGTGAGGTTAGAGAATGTTTTCTTCGATACCAATAAAAGCATCTTGCGCCCCGAGTCATTCGAAGAACTCGATAAGGTAGTGGACTTTATGAACGAGAACCCCAGTATCACTATCGAAATCGGCGGCCATACGGATGACGTTGGAAGCGACGACTACAACAAAAACTTATCGCAGGGCAGGGCAGAGGCCGTCCGGCAGTACGTGGTTGATAATGGTATTGACGCTGGCCGTATTACTGCACTGGGCTATGGGGAGAGCCAGCCGGAAGTACCTAATACGTCAGCAGAAAATAGGCAAACGAACAGGAGGGTGGAGTTTAAGGTGCTGGAGAATTGAGCTTTAAATTGTCGCTGGCAGATGACTATTACCCCTTCGGCTTGGCTTTTAACTCGTATTCAAGTGGCTTAAAGAATAACTATCTGAGCCAATCAAAGGAACTGCAAGAAGACCCCCATGCCGCAAGTTTACCGAAGAGTAACTTGTGGCTTTTTGTATTGAAGCTTGTAGCTTCCTTTTCCAGTCATGATTTGCCATTAAGACATCACCTTATCCTTCAAAAAAGGCTAGTCAGGCAGCCAAATCTGTGAACCGCCTGACCCAAACCCTAATCTAGTTCGGCATTATCCGGAAAGAAATCTTCTCCCTTTTCATCGAGTATCGACTGATATAGTGTAGCGAACGATGCTTTGATCCAAATCACAGCAGGTAGCACGCCCACAATGAAGAAGAGCAGCCCGAAAAAGAAGATAAAGATGGAAAGAAAACCCAGACCAAATATTTTCCAGCCATGTCCCTTGGTCAGTTTCCAGCTGGTTTCTACAGCGCTGATGGGGTCAAGGCCTTTGTCCATCACAAGGTAGGAGGAGAAAGCCAGTCTACAGCCCACAATGATTCCTGGTATAATCAAAGCAACCATTGCCATGCCTACCAAGCCGACAATGAGCAAGTGATTGAGCACGATGTTGAGGTAGTTATTTACGCCATTGATAAAATCTTTGAACTCGAGTTTTTTTCGTCTTACCCCTTGTACGAAAATCAGGTCTGCGCCATAGTCGAAAACTGGCATGATCAGAAAGAAGTGAGCGACCGCCAAAAACTCGGCAAATATGATCCCCGGTGTAATGCCGCCCTGGAAGTCGAGACTAAAGAGTGATTTAACAAAAATACCTTCACCGGTCAGTCCACGACCACCCAATTCCATTATTGAGTCTAACAAGCTAAGAAGTATGATGATAAGAAAGAAGAACAGGAAGTTGGCTTTCATCGTCTCCCAGCCAGCGGACAAAGCCTTTCCTATGCCTGGGTTTGTTGTTGAGAAATCATTTGAGTTTGACATTGCGATTCGTTTTTGTTGAACGAATCAAATGTAGTAGGCGGGGGTCCGATCTTTTAACTACCAAAGTAGTGTTTTTACTTTCACTACTTTAGTATTGAGGCTACTTTGGTAGGGGTGCCTACTTTAGCCAAGGTAACCGAAACACGATTGAATGAATTTCGAAGGACTGGTTTTCTGGATAAGCTTTATTTTTTGCCTGGCACTAACGGCTGGAGGTATCCTGGTGATTTTCAGGTTTACCGCTCTCAAGGGACTTCCAGCTTTTCAGCACCTGCAATACTTTTTGATTTTACTGTACACCTTTGGCTTCTATGGTTTGTGGAGTGAGTCTTTTCTTCTGGTCATTCCTTATGGTGATGAACTAAAGCCGTTTTCGAAGGTGTTGGCCGTTTTAGGTATCCCTTTTATTGTGTTCTCCACTATCCAGCAAATGTATTGGTGTAAGAGCATCTTTAAAAAAGTAGTTCACCGACTAGTTATTCCTGCCTTGACCATTGTAGTTGGAACCTTTGGTTTCGTGCAATATTATCGACTCGATTGGTCCAACCTCGAGTCGCTACCAAACATTTATGCCTTGTTTGGCTTGGTTGCTGCGGGTTTTTGTGGTTTTCTGCTTGTCACCCAAAAAACTGACCTTTTGACTTCTCAGCATCGCTGGGTGCTTACATTGATCGTCATCGGGCAAATGGCTTTTTATAGTTTTAAATACCTGACCGTGACTGAGGAGCTATTATTTCAGTCCATCAGTCATTTCATTTTCTTTCTTATCAATACAGGGTTGTCTGTTTACTTTGTGTACACAGTGAAATACGAGCCGATCTCTCAATCAGCACCCCCTTCCAGGGAAGCTTTCATCGAAAAATTCGTCCTCACTGCCAGAGAATCGGAAATTATCAGAGAGATCTACAGCGGAAAAACTAATCAGGAAATTGCTGACGCCCTGTTTGTGACCCTACAGACCATTAAAGACCACACCTCCAGGATCTATCAAAAGACAGACGTCAAAAGCAGGGCGCAGTTGATCAGGTTGATGAGGGATTTTGGTTGACTTCTAAAAAGACTACAAAAGTTTGGAAGGAAAAGTAAATACTCGTTCGTGAGACAGTATAAGAACCGACGGTGGCGCCTCAAATGAAACTTTTGTAGTCTCTACTCAGCGAGTATCAGCCACAAGTGACCATAATGGTGCATGCTACTTGCCTTTTTCAGCGCCTCATCACCCACACCCATATACACATCCACATGACCAGGGCCTTTGATGGCCCCACCTTTGTCTTGAGCAGTTAAAATTGTGTAGTCATGCCTGAGTAATTTTCCATTTTCATCGAGTACTGGGAGGCGAGCCAGCAATACAGCCCCCAAAGGAATGTATTGTGTGTCGACGGCGATTGAATGTTCGGGAGTTAGCGAAAAGCCATAGGCCCCTTTAGGGTCTTCTTTTACCGGGGCGAGAAAAGTATATGACTGGTTTTTGTAAAGGATGGCTTCAAGACTGTCAGGATTTTGGGTAAACCAGCTTCTGATACTCTCAAGGGAAATGTCGCTCTCAGAAATATGCCCCTGTGCAATCATGTACTTACCCACGCTGGTATAAGGCCAGCCATTTTGGCCATTGAAGGCAAGGAATTGTACAGTGCCATCCGGAAACGAAGCATACCCCGATCCTTGCACCTGTAAAAAGTAATTTTCGAGAAGACTCGAGGTCCATGCTACTTCCAGGCCTTTGTTTTTCAACGCCCCATGACCATCAATTTCGGATCTGACAGGTAGCTTTTGATTGGAATCTGAAGGCTTCTTGTAGATAGGGTACTTGTATATTTCAGTAGCTACAGGGCTGGCATCTAATACTGGTGTGAAGTAGGCAGTAAAATGGACATTGCCCCGGCCGTCCTCTCCTTTGATCTGGTATAGACTCAGTGTGGAGCCGGTATTGTCACCTTTTCCCTCTATCTGCTGAATGAGGGCTAGCACCGTATTCCGCAGTTTTTCGTTCATGGGCTTGAGACTTCCGAGGCTATATGGCTGCGCTGGATCTTTTAAGAACAGGTACCGATATTGATTTTTGAGGGAGGCTAAAAGTGACGAGTCTGCCGATTGAATTGTTAACTGCAGTGTTTCACTTTGTTCTTTCTTTGTGTACAGTGAGGGTAGCGTGGCTGCTGTATTGTCTTTTCCGTTGCCTTCAAAGTCATAGCCATGACCGATACTTGTCGATTGGCCCTGACTCTTCGTGAAGAGTGAAAATACAACCAGCACTGAGGCAGTTAGTCTGAAAAAAGCTACTCTTGGAGATTTTGAACTCATTTTTTAGAAAGGAGAAAGGCCTTTAATTCTGGTAGGTTGTCGGTATTTAGGAGATCTACGCCATTGTTAAGCAGTATTTGCCATGCCTCCGGGTTATCAGGCGTTGCCCAAAGACGAAGCTTTTTACCTTCTTCATGTGCTGCATCGCTCAGCTGTCGGATCTTCAGCTGGATGTCGAAGGGAATTTCACCATTTCCATTCCAAAACCCAAGCGATTTGAAAGATGTGCTGACTACCAGCATTTTACTCACTGGGATCCCCTGTCCTACATCGTTGGGCCTGCCGTCGAGGCTGACCAAATTGTTAGGGTCATTTAAAATAGAGGACAGAGGCCTGTCACCTGAGATAAATATAGTCACGGGGCCATCTTGAGTTTTGCTTTTGAGCAGGTGTTTATAGGGTTGAAGCTGTTCAACTAGCTTGGCATAGGTTTGTTCACCGTCATTTTTGAAATCTATCATCAGGTAAAACGATCCATTATAACCAGGCAATATTTTACCCCCATTTACCTTGAAGATACTATCCAGTGGTTGTAAATATAGCTCCTTTAGGGTACTTGAATTTTTTAGAAACAGTGGCTTGTTATGCGATACGTATAGCTCGTCTTTGATAAGAAAAATATCAGCCTCTACACTGGTGAAACCGTGCGAAAGGGCATCCAGCAATGGACGCTCGTGCTCGTAATCGTTGTGGGCATGGGCATTGGGAAGGGGTATTACCTGGGATAAAGATATTGTTGAAAGAAGAAGGAACTGAGTAATGAAAAGAACAGCTTTCATATGGAACAATGCGTTGTCTAGCAGTGAAATAGGGTAGGATTTAACAGGAAAACAAGGCAAAAGAGTAATGTTAAGAAAGTTTAATCTTTCTTTCCCCTGCCCGAATCTTTCAAGGCTTTGTTAATGATCCATTCTATTTGCCCATTGGTGCTGCGAAATTCATCCGCAGCCCATTTTTCAATAGACTTTAGCATCTCTTCGTCGACCCTGATCACAAATGCTTTTTTCTTCGACATACTCAATTACTTCTCTTTCTTCGTCAAGGCATCCAATGCAACTTGTAGTTCATTCGGTCGGCAAGTGGACAACAAAATGGCCTTTCCACTTTTCAGCTTCAATTCTACAAGATATTTTCTGGTCAGCATATATGACCACTTTTTGGTGAAGGGATTATAATGCATGCGACTTTTTCTCATCTTTTGAAACCACCTAGCTTTATCCACGCTAAAACATTCAATCTCATCAGGTGTGATTTCCTTCCATTTGACGAAAGGCGGCATGCGAAACCTAAGCCTGAATCTGTTGATGTCGATTTCAAGGCGCTGGCTGGCTATTAAGGTAAAGATCAATACAGTGAAAATAGTTACACCACTTGCGATGAGCAGGTACTTCACCAAAATGTCATCCCCTTCATTTCCAGCAACTTTCATTGATTCCTGATAGGTCAGAATGAGGGGGCCGACAATTCCGCCGGTAGACATAAGAGCCAAAAAGATCAATAGGCCCCTGTCTATTCTTTGTGTTTCCTTAAAGTCAACCATTACCGTATTCTTTCAAGCAATACAACGATACCATCATGGTCGTTTGTAAAATTCACCACTCTCCAACCTTCAGTCACCTTTTCATTAAGTTTCTTTTCAAACTTATCCAGGCTTTCAAAAACTCCTTTTTTTAAGAATTTGTATTTGTTCATGGCTTAGTGATTTAGGGTTCCTGTATTGATGACCGGAGTGGTGTCCCTATCGGAGCAAAGTACCACCATCAGGTTGCTGACCATGGCCGCTTTTTTCTCTTCATCAAGGTCGATGATTTGCTTCTTCGAAAGTTCAGCAAGCGCAGTTTCCACCATCCCCACAGCACCTTCCACTATTTTGAATCTGGCAGAAACAATGGCAGTCGCTTGTTGGCGCTTTAACATAGCCTGAGCAATTTCTTCTGCATAGGCCAGGTAACCAATTCGGGCTTCGAGCACTTCAATGCCTGCGATGTCAAGCCGCTCTTCCAATTCTTTTTCCAGGTTGTGATTCACCTCTTCCAATCCCGACCTTAGCGAGACTTCTTCCTCATGGTCGTCGAAGTTGTCGTAGGGGTAGCGACCTGCCAGCTTGCGGACTGCCGCATCTGTCTGCACTCTTACAAAGCTTACATAATCATCCACCTCGAAAGCGGCTTTGAAGGTCTCCTTCACCTTCCACACGAGGATCACGCTGATCATGACAGGATTGCCCAGCTTGTCGTTTACTTTCAGTCTTTCACTGTCGAAATTACGGGCACGAAGGGAAATCTTCTGTTTTTGAAAAAGTGGGTTGACCCAGAAGAAGCCATTGCTTTTGACGGTACCCTTGTATTCACCAAAAAGGGTGAGTACCCGGGACTCGTTGGGGTTTACAAAGAAAAACCCCGGAATCATAAATACAGTCAACACAATAAAAATGGCTGACAAGGGCATTCGGGCTACCGCAAGGCCCAAAATACCTCCGACGAGAAAAAGTAGAAATAGCGCAAACATAGGATAGCCGGATGTAGGTGAATTAATTTTTTCAGTTTCCATATCAGAATGAGTTAATATGATATTAATATGATATCAATGTACGACAAAGATTTACAATGGTTGCGTTTTGTGCAAATATTTTTCACGACGAGGGGCCGGAAAGAGGTGCTGAAGTGGGTTAAATATTAATGAAAACGGCCATAATGAGCGCTATCGCAGCCATACCAAAAACTAACAATACGGCTTTCCAGATAAACCTGAACCAGTCGTCATAGGCGACGCCTGCTGCAGCAATAACTGCCATCATTGTGCCATTGGTAGGAGTGATAAGGTCGGTAAGCCCGGCACCATATTGGTAGGCCAACACCACAATTTGCCTCGACATACCCGTAAGGTCGGCTATGGGTGCCAGCAATGGCATGGTAAGCATTGCTTGCCCGGAAGTACTTGGGACCGGGATATGAATAATGATGTGTGAGGCCATCATTCCCACTGCAGTGACCATTTGAGGTAGTCCATTGAGAGGAGAGAATAGGGCATGCACGAGGGTATCCACAATCATCCCATCCTGCATGATCAGAAAAATAGCCCTGGCAAATCCTACGACCACGCATGCAAATACCATGTCTTTGAAGCCAGCAGTATAGGCCTCTCCAGTCCCATTAAAGCCCATTTTTCCGATAACGCCGGAAACGATGCCCAGGGCAAAAAATGGAGCAGACATCTGCATGAAGTCCCATTCAAGCTTGACGGCGCCGTAGATCATGAAGCCAAAAGTGACTAATAACAGGGTTAGTATAACTACAGACCTTACCGACAATTCAGGAGAGGAGTCGGCTGAATCCATATTACTCCCTTCCTTTGACTTGCCGTATTTTAGCACAAAGAAAATCCAAATAGCCAGCGCAGTGACTGTGAAAACGATTCGAAAGAGGCTGTCCGAGAATGGCTCCACTCCGGCTACCTTTTGAGCGATCAAAACTACAAAAGGGTTCGATGGACCAAATGAGCCACCAATATTGGCACTTCCAAAACTTATCGCTACCGCAGCCTCCCTGGTATACCCGGTTTTAGCCGTGAGCAAAAGAATAATTGGCATCATAGCAATTACCTCTTCAGCGAGGCCATTGAGCGCACCACCAATGGCGAAGACGATACCCACAAAAACCATCAGAGCCAATTCGGCATTCTTAAATTTGGTAACCAGCCAACCCAGCGCTTCATTAAAAGCCCCGGTTTTCTCAATCACGTAAAAGCAACCGCCTAATATTAGAATGAAGGCAATGACATCCGCACTACTGACGATGCCCTGAGGAACAGCCACCAACATGTCAAAAAAAGACACCGGCTGATTGTCAATCGTGTGGTAACTCCCCTGGACCACCACCTCACGGCCCGTCGCGTCATCCGAGACCCGATCATATTGCCCGGCTGGAATAAGCCAGGTGAGCGACGTAGCTAGCGCAATGAACAGCAGCATGATCATGATAGGATGTGGAAAGGAGCGCTTCATAGTTTTTAGGTTGGGTGTTCAATATAGCCTCATTTTTCAAAAAGACTCTATGAGGCTAAAACTGTGATCTGGAAAGTAGGTTTAATTGTCCTGTCTTTTTCACCTTATTGTGCACAATAAACTGATGTTCTTGCGAGTGTCTCCGCATACTGGTACTAACAATCAGGTTTTGTTTTACCTTTGCAGCCAAATCGTAACTATGAATCTGCCTCGGATCAAGCCTTTTGATTACAAAACCGCCGACCAATATTATTTCAGGCTTTCACTAGTCTTCTATTTGCTGGCGGCACTTCCCATGGTCCCTTTTATTATTGTATACCTGCAAATGCAGGAAGGTGCCCTGACACCTCCTTTTGGCGCCGAATTGAATCCCACGATCACAGCGATACTTGCTGTTTTTGCTTTCGGTAATGTGATATTAGGGATGCGACTATATAAGCAGGAGATTCAACCTCTTAAATCTCTCACCTCTCTGCGCGAAAGACTTGACCTATTTCTTCATGCCACGGTGATCCAGTACAGCTGCATGGAAGCTGCGACGATTATGGCCGTCACTGGTCTTTACCTTACCAGGATGACTTTTTTCGTGTTATTGTATCTGGGTATGCTCATCATTTTCGCTCAGGTTCGTCCAGAAATGAGGCGGATTAGCAAGCAATTGAAGATGACCAAAGAAGAAGAGGAAATCGTTTATCAGAAAAAAAACATTGCCTAAGCGGTAACTACTGACTGGAAATTGAGTAACCACTAAAACTCAATTTCGCCATGTTCAAAAACTACTTCACCATCGCTTTGCGAGTCCTTCGCAGAGAAAGACTTTTTTCGGTTGTCAATGTTCTTGGTCTTTCGGTTGGACTGACCACTGTCTTATTTATTTTTTTGTGGGTGAAAGACGAGCTTTCTTTTGATAAATTTCATGAGGAAGTGGAACGTATCTATTACGTGTATGAGCATCAGGAGTTTACCAACAGTAACCAGAGTGTCTTTTCTTACTACACGCCGGGTCCTTTGGCACCAACCATTCAGGAAAAGTATTCGGAAATTGCACACGCAGTGCGTTTTTCCTCAACGACCTTCAATATTAGAGTTGGCGACCTGCTTCTGAATGAGGATAATATATATTTGACCGATCAGCGTTTCTTCGATGTTTTTTCATTTTCTGTTTTAAGGGGAAATAAGGAGACACTTCTCGCTGACCCCAGCTCGGTAGTCATTACCAGAGCTCTGGCGGTCAAGTATTTTGGGAGTGACTGGGAGCAGCAGCACATTGTCGGGCAAACAATCCGTCTCGACGACAAATGGAACGTAGCGGTTAGCGGCGTAGTGGAAAACCCACCCCGACAATCCAGTTTGAAATTTCATGCGATTCTACCCTATCAATTTCTCGTTGAAAAATGGGGCAGCTGGGTAGAAAAAGATTGGGGCTCTAACGCTTTAAAGACTTTTGTCAAGCTGGCCGAAGGTGTCGATGCGGAATTGCTAGCGGCGGCACTTAAAGATGAGGTAAAAACTCATAATGAGGGGTCTAACGTCGAATTGTTTTTGCTGCCTTTTTCGGACTTACACCTTACTGCACTCAATGGAAAAAATGACCCTACAACCTATTTAAGAATATTTGTGATCGCGGCCATCTTCATCTTGTTGATCGCTTGTATCAATTTCACTAACCTTTCAACAGCCCGGGCGATGAAAAGAGCCAAGGAAATAGGGGTGAGAAAGTCGATAGGCGCTTTGAGAAATCAGCTGATTGGGCAGTATTTGGTGGAGTCGCTCGTATTAGCTTTGGCCTCTTCAATTGTGGCTTTGGGCTTGGCTGCTGTACTTCTGCCGTGGTTCAATATAGCATCGGGCAAACAGCTGCTCTGGACTGATGTAGATGCGATGTTTGCAATCGGTTTGGCTGCTATTGTTTTACTCACGGGCATTTTCGCTGGTATTTATCCGGCTTTGTATCTCTCTTCTTTTAAACCTGTGGACGTCTTGAAGGGAACTGTCAAGCTTCAGGGTAGTCTATTTCGAAAGGTGCTGGTTATTCTTCAGTTTACGCTCTCTACTGTCCTTATACTCTCTACAATCGTAGTGAATAGGCAGCTTTTTTTTATGAAAAACAAAGACCTGGGCTACAAGCTGGAAAATGTGATTTACCTGGACGTGAAGGGCGACCCACGGTCCACTTACCAGGCTCTTGAGGCAAATGCAGCAAGGTATCCGGAAATACTGAGCCTCACTGTGGCTGATCAGGTACCAGTTGATGGTGGCTATTCAACTGGTAATATGGATTGGGAAGGAAAAGACCCGGAAGCTGATGTGAATGTATACTTCATTAACACTGGTTACAACTTCGTGGAAACACTCGGCATTGAACTCGTGGCAGGCAGGACCCATTCCAGAGATTTTTCTACGGATACCACCAATGTTCTCATTAATGAATCGATGGCCAAACTTATTGGGCGTTCGCCGGAAGAGCTTGTTGGCGAAAGGTTCAGACTATGGAAAAATGAAGGAAAGATCGTAGGTGTGGTGAAGAACTATCACTTTGAGAAAATGAACGCTGAAATCGGACCGCAAGTGATATCATTAAGCCCTCGGAGAGGCAATAATGTGCTGGTGAGAATTTCGGGAGCTGATTTGCAGGAATCGCTGGCCAGCGTACAATCAATTTGGGAGCAAGCAATCCCAAATCAGCCTTTCGATTATTCTTTCCTTGATCAGGAGTTCAATGAAGTGTATGAAAAAGAAACCCAGATGAGTCAGCTATTTACCTCATTCTCTGTTATAGCCATTTTGATTTCCAGCATTGGATTATTTGGTCTGGCGTCGTTTGTGGCTGCACAGATGAGAAGAGAAATAGGACTCCGTAAGGTGCTTGGAGCTACTATGCAGCAAATTATCTTTGCTTTCTCCAAAAGGTTTCTTGGCTGGGTCATTGTAGCTAATATCATCGGTTTGCCGATTGGCTATTGGCTGATGAGCCAATGGTTAGAGGAGTATGCCTATCGCATCACGGTCCAGCCAATGATGTTGATGGTAGTGGCAGTGCTGACCCTGGGGATTACACTCACCACCATTTTGTACCAGTCGATCAGCAGTGCTACTACCAACCCTGCTGATGTGCTTCGGCATGAATGATCTGCCGTTGAATGAGTGAAGTCTTTTGAATTGTTTAGGTGTTGGTTACTTTTAGCCTACATCGAACAACTCCTCCCACTATGAACAATCAACTTTGGTTTATGACTTCCGCTTTCGACTACCTGACGCTGGAGCAAATCATTGATAAGGCAAAAGAAGCAGACGTTCAAGGTCTAGACCTTTGCGTGTTTCGACGTGATGGTACCCGGCAGGATCACGTGGCCACTCATCTTGATTATGAGAGCTTCGGACCAGAGGAAGCGGCTCGCATCATCGACCTGTTCAATGCCGATAAGTTGAAACTTTCAATCGGCGCTTTTGAAAACCTGATTGGAGGCGATGAGGCTGAAAGAGTGAACAACCAGAACCATCTTTTGAAGTTGATTCGAATCGCCCATTTACTCGGTGGCGATGAGAACGACGTGAAGGTGGGCACCTTTGTTGGTTATAACCACGAAATGGGAAATACCGAGGGTGGCTTTCAGAAAAACCTGGATGAATATGCTCGCATTTTCACACCCATTGTGAAATATGCCGAAGACCTTGGGGTGACCATTTTATACGAAAACTGCCCGATGGAAGGCTGGCGGTCGGAAGGCTTTACCGGGACTTTCAATAACCTACCGGGTGTATTGGCAGCCCGCAAGTTGATGTATGAACTCATTCCCAGTAAGGCACATGGTGAAATCTACGACCCCTCTCATGATGTTTGGCAAAACATTGATCCAGCCGAAGTAATTAAAGCAATGGATATTGAAAGGCTGCATCGGATTCATGTGAAGGCTACTCGTAACCTCGATAATGCCACCCGCACACATTGGGGGGGCATGTATCCAATGCAGACAGTTAACAAAGGCCTTGCCGAAAAGGCAGAAGTTCCAATTGCGGCTCATAGCTGGGACCGGCATAACTATGAAGCGATGATGCCCGGCTTTGGTGGCTCAGACAGCATGGATTGGAGGAAGTTTATCGATACGCTCAATCAGCGGGGCTTCAATGGGCCCTATGAGATGGAAAATGAAGCAAAGCTTTCCAAAGCCACCGGCAACGAAGGTGCCATCATGCAGGGTTACAAAGCCAGTTTACTGTTTTTGTCGCCAATGCTTTGGCCGCTGACTCAAAACGGCTATGCTTACGATCAGAGCAAAAATATGCCTCTAAAGCAACCTGATAAAAAGGACGTGAAGGTGGTGGAGATGAAGGAATTGAGCTGAGTTTATTCTTTTACCCTCACAAATCGCTGCCCAAACACATTCATGTCTTGCACCTGAGCATCTGGTCCGATATTGAAGTCATACATCAGTTCAAAACGCCATTTTGGATGCTTAGGAGCTCTGAAAGTATCGTAGTGCCAGTGTGCCGCTTCCTGATACAAGTAGTCGTTGAAATTGAAAGACAGGCCGGCGCTAGTAGCGGTTACTTTTACTGTTCCATACATTTTGTGCTGGTAAGTGCCGGCGTAAGCTTCCAATGCTAAAGTAGGCTTCGTGTTAAGCACTCGTGCTTCTTCAACCTTTTTCGCAGCAATTAACGATTGCTGCTTAAAACCCGAATAAAGATCAAAGATCTCCTTGTGCCAATCGCGGCTATTATCGTTAAACGCATAAAGGTCTAATGCCTTGAACATAACAGCGTGCCGCAATTCGGCATGATCTAGGTTGCAGAGCACATAAACTGCCGTATTCTCATCGTGCATCACGGCAGCAATGGCTATAAGTCCTGCAATACTGCCTGTGTGAAAGTCGAGTTTTTTGCCCTTGTAGTTTTGTTGAAACCATCCCAGTCCATAGGTCATCCAATCAGGGTGAGTAAGCGCCTGCGTGGGATAAAAGAAGTCTTCACCAACGAAACTATGAGCTTTAAAAAGGTATTTGAATGTAGCAGGTTGCAGGATGGTGTCGCCTTTGTAAACGCCATCGTTAGTCAGGAACTGTAAGTAGTTGCCCATGTCATTGATGCTGGCCCATATCATGCCGGCGGCCCCGATCTGATCAGAGAAGGTATAGCCAACTTCTACTACTCCCTCGTCAGGGTCGTCGTAATGAGGGGTTGTATAATTGCCTGCTTTCAAAATATCGACTGATTTTGCCACTGTTCTTGTGAAACCAAGTGGTTTGAAAAGGTTTTCCTCCACAAAACCGGTCCAATGTTGTCCACTGACTGCTTGGATCAGTTCTCCCGCTTCAGCATACATTAGGTTCTGGTAAATAAACCCGCCCCTGAGTGGATAGGCCTTTTCTGCCAACTGGAATTTCTTTAGTGTTTCTTCCGTCGACAGACTGTCCACTATCCAAATCAGGTCGGCATCCCCAATTCCCAGATTATGGGTCAACAGGTCTTTCACTCTTGCTTCAGCTGTTATGTACGGATCTGAAAGTCGAAAAGAAGGCATGTGGTCAATGACCTTATCTTCCCATTCGAGTTGGCCCCGATCGACAAGTATGCCCACCGACATGGCAATAAGTGCTTTCGTTGTTGAGCCCATATTGAACAAAGTATTTTCGTCCACAGGGTCCTTTTTGCTAATACTTTTTACTCCGTACGGTCTCTTGAAAACAACTTCACCGTTTTTCACTACTACCACGGCCATTCCAGGGATTTCCCAATCCTTCATTCCCTGCACAATCAGGGCATCTAAATCAGAAGCTGGAGATTTACTTTTTGATTTTGACTGTGAAAACCCAGCATTGGTAAGTAAAAGACCAACCAATAGTGCAAGAAAGAGCCTTTCGATATTCATGTTGATGATAGTGGCCAATGGTTTGCTAAAGGAAAGGGCGCCTTGATGATGAGCTCACTCAGCCACCCTTTCTGCATTAAAATTTTCTGTAAGGTACTTCCAAAAGTTTATTGGCTTTGGCTTCGTCGAATTTTTGAGTGCCATTGTTCCAATGCAGTGTTTCATTCGGGAAGCGATTGGCCACCACGCCAAGTAAAATTGCTTCCGTTAATCGGGCTGCGTAAGAAAAGGGAGCGCTAGTTTTGTCAGTGCCAAGGCAAGTGTCCACAAACTGGTGGTAATGATCAGCCTCTGGAAGCTCCGGGAATTCGAATTTTTCGTACTTGCCTTCAACGATCAGTTTTGGGTAATCGATATGTGGCAGCAATAGGCGGCCTTTTTCTCCAATGAACATGGCGCCCTGGCTAGGCAACTTGTCGCCATTGGGCATGGTCAGTTCTTCGTGTGAATCAGGGGCAGTCACGCCATCGTACCACACCCACTTAAGGGTGTCAGCAGTATAAGCGGTACCAGGGAATTCATAAGTCACCACGTTTTTTTCAGGGTGGCCAAATCCAGTAGGCTTCCGGCACTCGTTGGTGATGGTTTTGGGTACATCTAGCGCAAGGGCTGTGTAAGGTGTATCGAAAATATGCACACCCATGTCACCCAGAGTTCCGCAACCATAGTCGAGCAGTTTTCTCCAGTTGCCGGGGTGATAAATGTCTGTTTTGTATTCCCTTTTAGGCGATGTGCCAAGCCAAAGGTCCCAGTTGAGGGTAGAAGGAACAGGATCGCTTCCCTTAGGGGCCGGACCGTCGTAGCCCCAGTTTTTGTTCGACCAGGCCCTCACAGTGTGCACTTTCCCGATAATGCCCGACTGGATCAATTGTGCCGTGCCGCGGTATTGTTTCCATGAGTGGATTTGTATCCCCATTTGAGTGATCAAATTATTGTCTTCAGCCATCTTTCGCATGGCACGAGCTTCCGACACATGGTGAGTCAAAGGCTTTTGACAATAAACAGGCTTGCCCATTTGCATGGCCAACATGGAGGCAGGGGCATGGGTATGGTCTGGTGTCGACACGATGACCGCATCGATGCTCTTACCGATTTCGTCAAATAGCCTTCTGTAATCAGTGAAAGTCTTTGCTCCTTTATGAAGCTTGTTGGCGGCAGCTAAATTATTCGCATCTACATCACACAAGGCAGTAACATCTACCAGTTTGTGAGAAGAAATTGATTTGAGGTCTTCCCCTCCCATTCCACCTACCCCAATGTGGGCAGTTCTCAGCCGGTCGATTTTAACCCGCGACCATGCGGAAGATGAAAGGAAAGCGATGGACGAGGCTGTGAGTGCTGTATTTTTAAGAAAGACTCTTCTTTTCATGATAAGCGTGCGTTTAGTTTGAACAGCATAAGTTGCCTTTTTTTGCTGAGATAAAGAAGCCCAATTTCATGATTGGATAAACCTGAGCAGCTTAGGGCTCGTGGCAATTTAATTTCAATCCAAAAAGTAAAGGATCAAGGTTGAGCTATCTATGACTTTTTTTAACCCGATTGGTTGAGATGGTACTGCTATGTCGGCAGTAGCGGATGATCATGAAAACAGTTATTTCCATATTTAATTTGGCCATCTTTTCGACCAGGTATCAGCTTCAGCGATGCGTTTGAACCAAGCGTCAATGACAAGTAAGTTTTTCTTTAAAACTCAAGATATTCATTTTTTCTAAGGTGGTAACTTGCAGAATGTTATGAAGCTAGCCGGACTATATAACATACAATAATCTTGCCCTTTGAGACTGATTCAAATGATTGCTTTAACTCAATAATGATGTAAAAGATCCAATAATTACGTGACGCAGTGGAGCTGGATGAGTTGTTTAAACCGGAATAAATAATTGAATGCGATAGATTTCAACAAAGTGATATATTCCCTTAAAAAGAGCTTAATGTTTTCCAAGGGTATGTATGAAAGCATTGAAATAGGAAGTTAAGACGAAATTATGAGTCATTTAGCAAAAAGGATAGCAAGTATTGGAACCAGTCCAGTTTTCAGTTTATCAAGAAACAGGAGCATACTCGTTTCCAACTATTATGCTATGGCAATATTTGTACTTACTATCATTATTGCCTCCACCGAGTTCATCTTTTTTGATCAACCCGAAATCCCGGTCGGTATCGTGTTAACTGGAATACTTAACCTACTGCCCATTGCTTTGAATCGCTGGGGCTTTCATACCGCTGCCCGCTTGTTTCTTTGCGGAAAAACGGTTGTTGGTACAATGACCCTTTCGGTTCTTATTGTTATACTTTATCCTGAGCAAGTGGACCCAAATACGTTTTTTGACTTTCGGACTATTCTGCTCGGGCTCATGATTGTTCCACTAACACTTTTCTCTCTAAAAGAGAAGATTAGCCTTCTTATTGGAGTTTCTTTTTCGTTTTTGTCGTTGGCGCTTTACGATCCAATCCACAATTTTTTTGGAGTCGGTTATCATCAGCTGGGCTTTTTTGCGCATAGTTATTACTATAACTCTAATTTTTTCCCCGTACTCATCTATGCCTTTGTTTTAGTGGGATTTCTTTTCATCAAACATCTTCAGGAACGGACAGAGGAGGAGAATACAATGCTTATCGATGAGCTGGTAGGATCAAACAAAATGCTTCAGCAACGAAATTCGATGGTAGAAGCCCAAAACATCGAAATTCAAACAAAAACCCAGCAATTAGAAGCCAACCAGGCGCAGCTGATGTCGGCCTTACAAACGATCGAAGACCATAAAATAAGATTGATGGGTGCAAACTCTGACCTTGAAACAGAGATATTGGAGAAAAACAGGCAGCTGCTACAGGCAAATGATGACTTGAGCAAGTACAATGAAGAGCTCCGTCAGTTTTCGTATACTATTTCCCATAACCTAAGAGGGCCGCTCTCTACCCTGCTTGGGCTAACGGATTTGCTGAAGCAGGATTTAGATCAATTTCCCGAATCGCATCAGCAACTAATAAAGATGACCAATGCCTCTGCGATTGGTTTTGATCAGGTGATCCGTGATCTCACAAAGATCATAGACATGAAGAATGAAGTGCACAGATCCAATGAAATGGTCGACCTCCAAAAAGAGCTGGATTTGATTGTTGCAAGCATTCCGGAATGCAAAACCGGTGAGGTGGAAATTGAGGCCCATTTATCGGATGCCTCGTCTCTCTTTACGACAAAATCCTTTCTGCAGAGCATTCTTTTTAACCTGATAAGCAATTCAGTGAAATTCAGGTCGAAAAAGAGAGAGCCAAGAATTACCATTCACTCCCGGAAAGAAAATGGAAACATAGTACTGACGCTGGCAGACAACGGAATTGGCTTCGACTACAATGCCATTGGGGACCGTGTATTTATGCTTTATAAGCGTTTTCATACAGGCAGTGAAGGTCGAGGCCTTGGCTTGTATATAGTAAAAACACAAGTGGAACTTGTGGGTGGCCAAATAGCGGTAGAAAGCGAAGAAGGGCTTGGAACTACTTTTACCATCACTTTTACCGAACAGCCGGATAGCTTCCCAGTGCCCGTGCTGAATTAAGTATGGGTATACTTTATTAGTGTCCGCTTTTTCGATCTTTATTCAACTCAGCTATTTCAGTACTTAGGGGATTTTTCATCTTATTTTTACAATAGAGCCCTCATTTGGGCCTCGCAACAAAATCATCGTGGGTAGATATGTAGTTATTACTCGCTTCTCAAGGATTCTATTGGGTTTTCTGTAGCCACCTGGAACGACTTATAAGCAACCGTTAGAACAGCAACGAATAAAATAGAAAGGAAGCTAAACATAAAGTGTATCCAACTTATCTCTATGTGGTAATAAAAATCGTTGAGCCAATTATTCATTAATACCAGGCAGAAAGGAGTAGAAATGGCAAAAGCGATACTTAGTAGAATCAAGTACTCCTTTGACATGCCTGCCAAAAGCATTTCAGTACTTGCACCAAATATCTTTTTGATACTGATTGTTTTGCGGTTTTTGGCGAGCATAAAATTGACCAAGCCGTAAAGTCCCATCAGGCTAATTGCAATTGCCAAAAACGAAAACAAACGAAATGAGCTGAACATTAAATTTTCAATAAAATAGGTGTTCGAGATTTCATCTTCTAAAAGCCTTGGATCAAAAAAGCCTTCCTGATCGTATGTTCGATACTTCGCCTCGAGCTGCTGCCGAAAAGAAGCCAAATCATTGCTGGCTACTTTTAGTGCTATCACATTCATTTGTCTTGGTTGATAGGCCAACATAGCCGGAGGAATAGCCTGCTGAAGTTTTGATACATGAAAGTTCTTTACCACTCCTTCGATCGTTCCTTCAAAGCTCCCATTGTAACTAATTTTTCTTCCAACAGCTTCTGCTGGTGAAAGACCTAACCTGCTAACAAACTCTTCGTTCACGAGTACTTGTTGCGCTGAATCCGGATATTGGATGTTTTCAATATTACGTCCCGCTAAAAGTGGGATGCTAAAAGTTGACAGGTAACTGGCGTCTACAAAACGAAGATTGGCGTGAAGCGCATCATTTGTTGGTTTGCCAAATAAACTGTAGGATGAGTACCAGCTCCAGCCCGTTTGTGGTGGGCCCATGCACCATGTAGCATTTTTTACAAAATTGAAAGATTCAAAATCATGCTTTATGACGTCAAAACCGGCGGTGGCCTTGTCAGAAAAGCTCATCATGACAATATTTTTCGAGTCAAACCCCAGGTCTTTCCTCTCGATGAAATACATCTGGGCAGAAGCGATGATGGTGATCGCAATCAGTAAATTGGCTACCGTGAATTGCGCGACAATAAGGACTTTCCTTAAGGAAAAGCTGCCTACCTGGTTGAGAGAAACTTGATTTTTAATGGCCTGGATGGGATTGAACCTGGCCAGTACTGTAGCAGGGTAAATGCCCGATAAAAGTGTCACGACAAGTATCATGGCTATGGTTATGAAAGCGATGCTTCCATCAAACGCTAGTCTGATGGGTAAATCGCTCACTGTTTTATTGAGCCAATTGATGAAAAACTGACTTAGAGTAAGTGCGAGTATGCTTGAAAGGGAAACGATCAATAACGTTTCCAGTAGGAACTGCGCGATTAGGTTAATCTTCCGTCCTCCTAACGTCTTCCGAATACCTATTTCTTTGGATCGTTTGATGGCCTGACTGGTTGAAAGATTGATGAAATTGAAAACCGATACAATCAGTATCATAAGCACGGTGAGTCCCGATGCCAGTAGCGCCTCCTTTGGCAAAATATAGTTGGGGCCATTGGCATAGCGCGCATTTGAATGTACATCCGCTAAAGGCTGTAGAAAGTATTCGGTGCTTTCTTTATCATCTTCCTTAAAGTGCTGTTTAACAACAGAGTTGATCTGAGTAGCAATATTTTCAGCACTCGAAGGATCATCAACAACTACATAAGCCGTTCCCTCCCAATAGGCGCCCCAGTTGGAAATCCAATCTGGGTAGATCTTTCGAATGGTGGGGTAGGAGGCTACTATGTCAAATCTGAGACTGGAGTTGTAAGGAATATCCCTTAATATCCCCACTACCTCCAAATTGATGTCTGCGTAGGTAATATATTGTCCGATTGGGTTTTCATCACCAAAATATTTCATTGCTATCGTCTCCGTCAGCATCACCTTTTCAGGCTGATCAAGAATGACCGGATCGACTCTATTTACCGTAGGAAAGCTAAAATACTGCAGCAGATTGCCGTTGGCAAAGAGGATATTCCCTTCTTCTTTAAAGAGTTTCACATCTTCGCCATGCTGGATTTTTACAGTACCACTAAGAGGGCCTTGTAGCGGAATGACATGGGTGCCAACCACTTCTTCTTCAATCGTATACCCCATTGGATTGGGAAGCCAGGCACGATACTCCATGCCATTGTCGCCTTTTTGGTGTTCTACGACCCGAAAAATCTTATTTCCATTATCGTGGAATTGATCAAAAGAAACTTCATGACGAACAATCCCGAAGTAGATGAAACAACAAGCAATGCCCAAGCTTAAGCCCAGGATGTTAATAAGCGTATACGTTTTGTTATTCCTGAAGCTTCTGAAGGCTGTGATAATATAATTTCTGAGCATAGATGGTAAATTGGATATGCTAGCCTTTGCCAAACCAAGTGCCATTGATCTAACTTTCAGTAAACTAGTAGTTTATATATTTTGTTTGCGCAAAGAAGGTGTGCCAAAATGAAACACTAATGTGCCGTAATGAAACGACTTTACTGTACATCCTTTAGTTCATATGAGACTCGGATTTGATCCAACCATCAATTTTTCGCTCGAGAAGTACCAGCGGCAAGCTTCCCGAATTCAATACCTGGTTATGAAACTCTTTAATAGTGAACTTGTCACCAAGCGCTGCCTCAGCTTTTTTGCGAAGCTCCTGGATTTTCAGCTGCCCTATTTTGTACGAGACAGCCTGACCAGGAGTCGCCATATAGCGTTCAATAGAGGCAATGATAGAGGCTTCTGAGTCTGCTTCGTTATCAAGAGAGTACTGAATAGCTTCTTCTCTGGTCCAGCCTTTGGCATGAAGGCCAGTGTCCACCACCAATCGGATGGCCCGGTGCATTTCCATGCTCAACATGCCAAAATATTGATAAGGGTCCTTATACAGCCCAAGTTCAACACCAAGGGATTCTGCATATAATGCCCAGCCTTCCACAAACACACCAAGGCTCTCAGGATGTAGGAATTCCGGCAGATCGGTATTTTCCTGTTGTAGTGAAAGTTGGTAATGGTGGCCTGGTACTGCTTCATGCAAGAAAAGTGATTCGTCGGCAAACTTGTTGTAACTGTTCACGTCGGGGATAGGTACATAGAATGTGCCTGCCCGAGTGGCATCCTTGCTTCCTGGTACGTATTCGGCACTGGCAGACGCCTCTCTGAATGCTTCTGTTCTACGTACATTGAATGTAGCCTTGGGTTTCAAATCAAAAACATTGCCCAAACCTGCCTCCACCCTCTGCCGGATTTCGTTGAAGCTGGCTATGACTTGTGCTGGTTCAGAAAAAGGCATTTGACTTTTACTATTCCGCACATGCTCAAAAAAGGATCTCATGTCGCCTTCGAACCCAGTGGCTGCTTTGGCTTTCTCCATTTCACTCAATATTCTTTTAACCTCACTTTTACCTAGCTCATGAATCTCATCGGCCGTCATATTGGTGGTGGTGTGCATGCGCAATAGGTAGCTGTATGTTTCCGGGCCATTTGGCAATGCGCCAAGACCAGAAGTTTCCGTGCCTGCCGGTAAATAGGTGTTTTGCAGAAACTCCTGGAGCTCTTTGTACTTAGGTTTTAGCTCGTCCTGAATAACGGCCGCATATGCTTTGGTTAGTCTTTCCTTTTCTTCTGCAGAAAAACTATCAGGCATCTGACGAATAGGTGCATAGTAGAGGTGCTCCGAAATAGGGTCATTGATAAAGCCATCTAATTGAGGAATCATTTTAACGATCAACGATTTAGGTGGGACAACACCTGTTGCCATCCCCTTTCTCATTTTCACGATACAGGTATCCAAAAAGGGTAGGTAATCGCCGATCCGGCTGAGCCAGTTGTCGTAGTCTTCCACGGTATTGAAAGGCTGCACACTCTGCCCAGCGGCAAGCTGCGAAAAGTATAAATGAAGCGATTGTATCTGTAAAAGTGGCATTAGCTCGAAGCTGGGAAGATTGTAGATAGGGGAGGCCATCGTCACGATTGCGTTGTTCAGGCCTTCCAGTTTGATCTCACAATCCCAGGCCATTACCTGCATGCTCATCCACTGCGAACTACTTACCATGGTAGAATCATAGGTTTTGAGTGCAGATAAGAAAGCTGAATAGTTGGCTTTCAGATCGGCCTGGTAGTCATCGGCGATGTAGTTAGCTACTTTGTCGTTGTATTCAGACTCTCCTGCCTTGGTGGCCTCTATTGGATTGATACGGAGCTTGAAGTCGTTATACGCCTCGAACAGACTGTCGATGCCGGGATTGCGCTCTTGAGGCTGAGCCTTTTCTTCCTGTTGGCAGCTAGCAGCGATGAATGAAAGAATAATGACACAGATGTAGATCGATCTCATGATTTACTTTTGGTTTTAAGAGTTTCTAATGGTTTTACCACAAATGGTGTACTTCCGGTTGAATATGTTTTTTGTAGATCTCATTCATGGCACTTATTTGCCCGCTGCTAAGTGAAGGTACATTATAGACCGAAAGGTTGGACACAACCTGATCCACCCTGGAGGCTCCAGGGATGATACAACTCACTTCCTGGAACCCTAGAATCCATTGTAAGGCAATTGGGGCAAGGTTTTTCGCCTCTGGAAATAGTCTTTTTAGTTCATCTACAGCCTTGAGTCCCAAATCATAGTTGATCCCCGAGAAAGTTTCTCCCTTGTCGAACTTCTCGCCGTTGCGATTAAAGTTCCTATGGTCGCCGGTATCGAAGGAGGTTTTGGCATCGTAAAGACCAGTGAGTAGGCCGCTGGCTAAAGGCACTCGAACAATGACACCGACATTTCTTTTTCGGGCTTCTTTGAAGAATAATTCTGCGGGCCTTTGCCGGAAAAGGTTGAAGATGATCTGTACACTGGCAACATTCGAAAACTCAATAGCTTTTAGTGCTTCTTCCACTTTTTCCACACTCACACCGAGGTGCTGAATTTTTCCTTCTTCTTTCAGGCGATCGAACGCTTCGAAGATTTCCGGGCGGTAATACACTTCGGTAGGTGGGCAATGCAACTGAATAAGATCGAGCGTTTCAAAACCAGTCCGTTTCAGGCTGTCTTCTACAAACTGCCGAAGTACCTTGGGTTGGTAGCCTTCGCTGGTGTGTGGGCTGATTTGCCGCCCACATTTGGTAGCCACATAGATGCGCTCTGATCGAGATCGCACCACTCGGCCCACGGCTGTTTCACTCATTCCGGTTTCATACACGTCGGCAGTGTCAATAAAATTAACACCACTATCAATCGCCGTGTTGATGATTTTGTCGGCTTCCTGGTCATTGAAGGATGACCCCCATTTGCCACCTACTTGCCAGGTGCCAAGTGAGATTTCAGAGATATTGAAATTAGTTTTGCCTAAGGTTCTATAGTTCATGTGTGTTGCTCATTTTTTAATTGAATAGAATCAGGTTTACTGTTACCATTGTTGGAGAATTTTTTGGTCTCCTTCCTTTAGGGTGTGGGGTAAAGAGACAAAAAAATGCATATTTATTTCTACTTAACCATTTCCCAGTAAGCATCAGCAAATCTTTTTCCGATTTCCCTTTGCCCGGCAGAATCGAAATGGACCGCGTCTCCTTTATGTGTTAAATCCTGGGTGCCAATGACTGATACGTTGACATCGGTAGCCGCATAGTTGTGGATGGCAGCATTCACCATTTGCCAGTAGTCGTTGTTGTTTGAATAGCTTCCCAATTCACCCATCGAAATGGGTAATGAATAGTTCTGGACAATCGATCGAAAGGTACCCAAAAGCTGTGGGATTTTAGCTGGATAGGCTCCAATCGACCTTTCATTGGCATCGCTCTCTCCCTGGTGCCAAAATATGGCCTTGATCTCGCCGTACTTTTGGCCGATAGCCACTTTCTCTTTGAAATTAGAAAGCAGCTTCACATTTCTGTAGAGTGAATCACCCAACCACTGCGACATTGAACTTCCACCTACTGCGGTGGGAATGATCAGGATGGTGTCGTTTGCTGAAAGATATGATACAAGCCTTTTGCCCAGAGAAAGGCCGCAGTCCAGGCCCACCAGGTTGGGTTCGTAAAAATGTAGCGGCTCTTTGGCTCTAATTATACGACCAAGAGAGTCGATCGTTAAGATCCTTGGATGCGTAATGGTATCCTGTGGTTCTACGATGCCGCGACCCGCCATATTAGATTGACCTGCCAAAATGAAAACCCAGGTTTGCGGTTTTTGCGGTTGACAGCTTTGCAAAGCCATCATAGCGCAGACAAAAATGAGCAGTTTTAGGTTGGTATATTTCATGTGAGATCTTGTTTCCGCTGAAGTTCCAATATACGTATTGCTGTCGTTTTACTTTTGCCACTGATCATAAGAATGACTCCCAAAGCAAGCTGTGTAGAGCTATTTTCTAACAGCATGCCTTTAATGCCCAGGATTATCCTTACCTTTGCCCTCCGAATTCAATAGAGGCTACACCTGCTTAAAAAAGGCCCACGCATCTTAATCAAGTAATAATTTATATACGATTAGTCCGTCCAGGTTCTTATTCTGGGGTGGTCTGCCATTTACTCAATTTTAATGAAGAAGTATTTCAACCTGTTCGACCTGTCGCAAAAAGTCAATTACAAAACCGAGATTTTATCGGGACTCACTGTTGCCATGGCGCTGGTACCGGAGGCGGTCGCCTTTGCGCTGATTGCAGGGCTGTCCCCGCTGACCGGCCTGTATGCAGCGTTCGTGATGGGCTTAATTACCTCCATTTTGGGTGGCAGACCAGGCATGATCTCTGGAGCCACAGGTGCTGTGGCGGTAGTTATTGTTTCACTGGTAGTGTCTCACGGTGTTGAATACGTATTTGCCACCGTAATTCTTGCTGGCATTATTCAGCTTGCAGCTGGCTTTTTGCGATTGGGTAAGTTCATGCGTTTGGTGCCTCATCCCGTCATTTTTGGTTTTGTGAATGGGCTTGCCATCATCATCTTCATGTCTCAACTTGATCAGTTTAAAGACCCGTCGGGCAACTGGCTAACAGGCTCGTCTTTATATGTCCTTCTCGGTTTCGTCCTTTTAACCATGCTGATCATTTGGGGCCTTCCTAAGTTAACGAAGGCTATTCCCGCAGCGCTTACTGCCATTTTGGTGGTATTTGGCATTGTCTATTTCTTCGGCATTGATACAAAAACGGTAGGCGATATTGCCTCCATTCAAGGTGGATTTCCTCCTTTTCATTTGCCGAGCGTACCCTTTACCTGGGAAACCTTGACAGTTATCTTCCCTTATGCAGCCATTGTGGCTGGCGTTGGGTTGATAGAAAGTTTACTTACGCTCAACATTGTAGATGAAATCACGGAAACCAGAGGTAGAGGCAATAAAGAGGCCGTTGCCCAGGGTACTGCCAATATCCTTTCCGGCTTATTTTCCGGAATGGGTGGTTGTGCGATGATTGGCCAGAGTCTGATCAACGTATCTTCAGGTGCCAGGGCCAGGCTGTCAGGTATTGTGGCTTCTGTAATGCTGCTGGTATTCATCATGTTTGGGGCAGGCCTGGTGGAAAGATTGCCCATGGCAGCACTTACCGGTCTGATGATCATGGTGTCGATTGGCACATTTGAATGGGCCAGCTTGCGTACATTCAACAAAATGCCTAAGTCGGATATTTTTGTGATGGTGATGGTAACGCTGGTCACCGTTTTTCTTCACAACCTTGCGCTCGCTGTATTGGTAGGTGTGATAATCGCTGCCCTTGTCTTTGCCTGGGATAATGCCAAGCGAATCAGGGCAAGAAAAAGTATCGACGCTAACGGAGTCAAGCACTACGAAATATACGGGCCATTGTTTTTTGGCTCCATTTCAGCTTTCAATGAGAAGTTTGATGTGGCCAATGACCCTGATGAGGTGATTATCGACTTTGCAGAAAGTAGGGTAGTAGATATGTCGGCCATTGAAGCACTCAACAAGATCACTGAGCGCTATCAAAAGGTCGGAAAGAAATTGCACTTAAAGCACCTGAGCCCCGACTGCAAACAACTGCTTCAAAATGCAGATCAGCTGATTGATGTGAATGTGATGGAAGATCCTACCTATCGGGTGGCAGTCGATGCTATCTCTTAGTTAAAAGACACACGAGATTTGATAATTATTGATTCTACTTCTTTTTAGTTGGCGACATTAGCTCTTCCTGGTCCCTCCATGGCCAAGCGCTACGATCCTGATAATTTTCACATTCAGCCAGATGTATTTGAAAAACTGAATGACCGGGTTTTGCATCCTGGCTTTTTCGGATTTTGATATCTTGTGTGTCATGATTTTTTTATTCAGGTATTAACCACCAAAATGGTCTCATTTTAGCTTTGTAAAGAAAGGCATAGTGCAAGGTTAGCTTGACCCAGTGACCGGCCAGTCCAATGTCTCCAAAGGTTTTGTGAATGTCCCTTCCACCTGTTTCCGGGTATTTTTTGTAATCGGGCACGATGGGGAAAGTAGTTATGCTGATGCCAGTGCCTTGGGTATGCCCATAGCCGGCCGAAGCAATACAAGCAGCGCCCATATTGCCCATTGAGCCTTTGTGATGCAAGCTGATTGTTCCCTGATTGACCATTTCAATGATGTTGTCGGCCACCAGTTTGGCGGTGATGCCCGAAGGCATACCGGTTCTGGGAGGTGACGGAAAAATATCTGTTCCGTTTTTGCTCTTACGAGGCTTAGAAATAGTGTGAGGCGGAGCGAAAGCAATGCCTGGCGCAAAAACGTTGGGGTAGGAAGGGTTCTGATAAGTTTCAGGCCAGTCTTGCACAGTCCATTCTTCGTAAGGTCTTGGTGTGTAGTCTGCATCCACGATCATGAACCCTTTAAAGAGCTTATCGGTGATGTCGCCTCCCAATTTGTCATACGCTTTGAATCCATGCCCCGAAAAGGCTGGAATCAGCATCGCAAAGTCAAATTCCTCAGTTTTGTATTCACCATCGAGGTTTTCGTAGTGCGCTTTTCCATCTTCTATTTTGGTTACGCCTGCACCACCAATCCAGCGAATACCGCGGTCTTTGAAGACCATCTCCACCATGTCACTCGACTTCATCACTTCCTTGCCGTAGCTCAACACCATTCCGTCAATACCGAAGTCGCCCAGGGCAAATTCGTTGGAAATCCAGGTCATGTCCACTCTGTCTCTTACGCCAAAACTGACGAGTTCCTTCTCCACATTGAGTATGTATTCAAAGGCAGCGCCCTGGCAGGTTGCCTTGGGGTGCCCGGTTCCAATAAGCACTTTGGCACGTTCATTCGACGTTTTCAATTTATCTATCAAGGCTTTTAGCCCACCCCAGGCATGTTCAGCATGGTCATAGGTGCAAACCGAATATGCTTTGTTGGTGCCTGGTACCAGGCCCTCTGTCATGTCGAAGGCTAGTTTGGGGCCGGTGGCATTGATCAGATAATCGTAGGTGACTTTTTCCTGCTGACCTTTTTTTTCAGGTGAAGTAAACTCCACCTTTACATACGGTAAACTTTCTTCAGCGTCGCCCTCTGGGTGAAAGGTGACTACTTTGGCCTGTTTGAAACCAATACCTTTTCGCCTGTAAAGCGGCTGAAGAGGAAATACCGTGTCTTTTCGGGTCATTCGACCAATTCCCACCCAAATATTGGACGGAATCCACTGGTAGTTGCTATTGGGTGAGACGACCAATACTTCGTGTTTCTTCGATAACTTACGCCGCAAGTGCGATGCGGCAGTGTGGCCGGAAATTCCAGCCCCCAGCACTACGATCTTTGCCATATCAGGTATATTTTACCTGAATCTCGCCAATGACCGGGAGGAAGTATGTGACTGTTGTTACAGAGCGCCGGCAGAACCACGTAATTGCATGGTATGTATTCTCTCCTAGTTCCAGGGGGCTTTTTGGTAATCTTCCTTTCGGACTGCCGCTTCACGATTTTTAACAATAAGCTGGTCGCCATCCAATTTCATTGTGCGATAGCCCATCAAGTGGAAAAATGATTTGGCTAAAAAACGAGCTACTTTTTTATCGACTATCAAGGTGTCTTTCCCTTCTTTGGCCCATTTGACTCCTGGAAGTAGCGGCAGGAGGTGGTCGAGCTTGAATCCCCGTAGTATTGCTGACAACCAAAGAAAAAACTTCGGTGTGCGACGGATGAGAAAGTAGCCATCATTTCCTTTTCCCTGGTAACGGGGCATTAAGATCCGGGCGTTTCTATCTGCCACAATTGGCTTTCCATTGCTCAGGGCAAGTGTTACTCCCTTTTTGTATCGCTGGAAATTCACAAAACCAGGCACCATAGAAAAATCCTCATTATCCTCTACCTGATAGCGATAGTAGATTTCGAAAATGCTGGCGGTGTCAAAGCCGGTAGACGCCAGTTTTTTGTATTGATCTTCGATCGCTAATTCTTTCGCGATACCGGTGTAAGCCAGGGTGAGGTAAATAAAAGCGATATGGTTGTCAATAGCCGCGATACTGTCGTGTTGTCCCCCTTCAAACCCGAAAGACACATAGCCTCGCTCGTTGAGGTAGCTTAGGAGAGGTCCTTCGATATATTCTTCCACGCCCAAGATCATAGGCACCGGATACTGCATGGCAAATTTCCGATTAAGCAGGCTGTCGTTAACCGTCATAAAGGGAACGCTCTCACTCGACGTCGTGTGCAGGTCTATAAAATAAAAAGGGCCAGCTTCCTTTTTGAGTATATCAGCAAAGGTTCTAAAGATCTCCCTTTGCTGCTTCAGGTCCTCATTTTCCTCTGGCTCAGCTTTTGCCCAGAGTTTTGATATAAGATCAGCAGTCCACAATCGGTTCAGGTCTTGCTTTTCGTATCGTATACCTTGTTCAAGCGCCCATAGGTGACCTGCGATGGCATAAACATGCCCATAAATTGGCAACTTATTTTTTTGGATCTCTTCTATCACCCGACGAAGTGCAAAGACGCCAGCCGGCTCATTGCCGTGAATACCTCCAAAGAAGACAACGGTTGGCCCTTTTGCCGTTCCATGCACTTCCCCAATAATTCTCTCAGTTTCGATGGTTTGATTGAGTGCCTTGCTAGTTACTCTCGACATAGCCCAGTTTAATCAGGTCGTTCACGGTAATGATGCCCACTAGTATCTCATTTTCAATCACGGGAAGGCACCCAATTTCTTTCTCTTTCATCAGTTTTATCGCCTTTGTTATTTTTACTTCGGGCTGGATTGTGATCACGGATTTTATCATGATGTCGGCGACGATGCTATCGCCATCATCGGCAATCACATGCTGGAACTTGTTCAAATGAGTCCATGTAAGCAAGCCGCAAAGTTTCCCTTTGTTGTCCTCAACTGGCAAATGGTGGATATTCTTCCATTGCATAATGTTGGTCGCCATCGACGCAAGATCATCTTCCGTCACTGTAAATAGTTGCGTAGACATGATGTGTGCGACCAGCTCTGAAGCTTTGTGTAGCGTCGTAGGACTTTGTTCTGGTTCTAGCATCGGCCACTCACTAACTGGATGCCCCGTGAGCTGATGTTGATACATAGCACTAGTGAGCGCCAGCAGTATTTCATCCCGTTTCTTTTCTTTCTTGTGACTTCTAAAATTCGCGATTTGCCACTGTGCGCCGGTTTGTCCTTTGGTGCGCTTGTCGATAATGCTCAGGTAGCGATTGATATCTTGTTGGTCGATGCCAGATTTTTCAAGCCCTGATTGAGCGATCGGTAGCAGCTCCTGGCTGACCAGCACGTTAGCAGCTATATGCGCGCCTCTCCAGGTCATGACCGACTCTTTGCCTGTTCGTGCTGCTTTAATAAAATTGGACTTTGCTTCCCGAAAATCCATGCCTGCATTCATGTCGTCAAAGTCCCTTGGCCGACCTTTCATCAGCCCCACCCAAAAAGCAAAATTGGCCATTTCGTCAGCTATTGAAGGACCGGCTGGTAAGTACCTGTTTTCTATTCTCAGGTGAGGCTTCCCCTTGGTGATGCCGTAACAAGGTCTGTTCCACCGGTAGATAGTACCGTTGTGTAGGTTGAGTGCCCGGAGTTTAGGAATTTGCCCTTGCTGCAGCAACGACAAAGAGTCAGTCTCAATTTCTGTACCCAGGATCACCTGGAACCTGGCGAGGTCGTCTTTGAATAATTCGACCACTGACCCCTGCAACCAGCCGCTACCAAAGCTAACTCTCGGTTCCTGATCTTTGAGCGCATACGAAGAGCTACGGGTGTCAATGCTTTGCTGGAAAAGGGCAATCCGGGTTTCTTTCCAAAGCTCTCGGCCAAGTAGTAACGGTGAGTTGGCGCAAACAGCCAGTACAGGACCTGCTATGACTTGTGCCCAATTGTAGCTTGCTACAAAATCGTCGGGGTCAATTTGCAAGTGGAGCTGAAAACTGGTATTGCAACCTTCAAAAAGCACGGAATCGTGGCGGACAGTAAGTTCATCAACCCCCTGAATATGCATTTCAAAATGTGAACCGCGAAGTGCTTTCATGACCTCATTCAAGGCCTTGTACCTGTCGAGCGGTGTGAGGTAGGAGAGCCGCAATTCCCGTCGACTGATTGTGGGGAGTATTCCTGCCAAAATGACTTTCGCATTTTGCGTGTCGGCGGCAGTTCTGGCTTGAGAAATGAATCCATTTAGGCTGGCTTCCATGTCAGAAAAGCAACCTTTGCCTAATTCAACAGGGTCAAGGTTTACTTCCAGGTTGAACCTGGCCAGTTCAGTGGTAAAGTGATGATCATCGAGTGCCTTGAGTATTTCGAGTGCTCGGGTGGAAGGCCTCCAGTTTTGGTTGATGAGGCAAAACTCCTGCTCGGCACCAATCCTTGTTACACCTTGCTCAAAAAGACCTTGCGCCAGCATCAGCTCCAGGGCCTGCATATCGCCCAATAGGTGCTTGGTAAAGCCTGCTCTGGCCTGTTTATCTGTGATTTTTCTTGCTTTTTGGTCACCCATATCGGCTTTGAATATAGTAAACGAATTGTGTCAAATCCGTTTTTTTATGGGTGATGGTCGATTGGGGCATAATAACCTTGCAGCTACTAGCTGTCAGGTGAATATATTGAGAAAAGTTGAATAATGTAGCAGTGGGTCCCTTTGCTGCCGCCTTTTCTCTTGTTTGACCTGGTTTGAGTAAAACATAATTAGCGGTAATTGTTTATATTCTACAGTTAGCAATATTGATAGGTGGAAAAAAACCAAAAGAAGCGAGAGGCTATACAGACTAGCCTCTTTTTTTTAATTCTGACATCAGTCCGGTTAGTAGAAAACCTCTCAGACTAGTATAAAGTCGATTTCAAAACCCCAAAAAATCAAACACCTCCTTCGAGTCATTCGTTAGCAGCACTTTTTGCTTTTCGGCTGCTCTTGTAATTTCCCGGCTTGCCATCCCACTACTGGTGTAAAACGCCAGTGGCGTTTTAACCCTGTCCTTTTTAAGGTAGGCCATTAGGTCAAGACCTGCCTTAGAGTTTTGATCTTCATTTTCGAATCGCCTTATGTCACTGATTATATAATCGAAGGCTTGGGCTTAATGAAGTCACGGCTTCGTCGGCCTGCGGGATTTCCGCTTCAATCCCTCAGGCATTGTATACAAAACAGTTGCTTTCATTAATCTACAACTGGCGAAGCTTTTACATTATACTCGGCATTTGAACTTAAAGACTGCCATTTTTACAATTTTTTTGATATAAATACCCGATATTCAGAGAAAATATAAGGTGTGTAAACCAAACTCTTGGTATACACAAGTGTTGAGAGCCATATGCGATACTTCACAATTCTACTCTTTACTTTGCTCACCAGTCATATTAGCTTGTCTTGTACTTGCGAGGGGCTCGACTCGACAAATGTAGCGAAGTGGATCGGACTGGCGGACTTCGTAGTAGAGGGCGAATATCTCACCAACTTAAGTCCTGACTCGGAAATCTTGGAGACCAACAATCGACAGAATGGGGGATTCGATGTTCTGTTCAGGGTAACGTCGGTAATTAAAGGGACTCTTTCCAATGACACCATAGCAATAGTGCAGTTTGACAATGGAAACTGCATGACTAGCTTCATGGCTGGCGAAAAATACATCGTGCTGGGCGACTTTGTTAAACGTTTCGTCTGCGACACGACTTCTGCCGTTTCAAAAGACAAAGACCAAATCCCGGTGACGATTCCGCCGCCCCCAAGTTACGTGACCCGAACGGGGACATTCAAGATTCCCTTTTGCTATCCAAATGAAGAGTCTTATTGGAACTCGGTATCTTCAAAGTACTTAACTCTCTATACGGCCTCCTGCACAACATTCTACGCTGACTCAGAATCAGGCAGACTTTTGCGACGGGACTGAAAGGCTCTCAACACAGGCCTAAAAATGAATGTGGGCCTTATTGGTTTTCAAGCATTCGCTGGCTTGGATTCTCCGCCACAAAAGTTAATTTTATTCATCGGCGTGGCTAAGTGGTGATGGATACGGAGCTGCATAAAACTCCCCCACTCATTTTAGGCAGGCGTTAGATGTTATTGGATCGAAACATCGGATGAAGCAATTATTAGGGCTTTTTGTATTGTCTTTGGTAACACTAACTCAGTGCAAGAAAGCTTCTGAAAGGTGTGAAACATACGAATGTAGAAGAAGTAACATTGAAATCTACTTGGAAAATGAGCGCCCAGTCATTCAAGAACCTACTAATTTGATTGTCAAACGCAATGAGTTCTATCGACCGAAGATGCGGGTGTTCATTGGTGAATATGATGATGACTTTAAACTTCCTGAAGGTGAACCGATGGAATATTATGAAGTAACGGATTCATCTGCATCAATCAGTCTAATTTTCGAGACTGCTGGCAAAAAAGTGGTAAGAGGAATCGTAGAGGAATACAAGCCTATTGCCAAGGACGTCGTTGAGTCATACCATTACAGGTTTGAATTGACGACCGAGGTCTCGGAACCGGCCAGCGAGAAATTCACAACGAGCAATCCAAAAAAATTGAACTCTGACCTCACCAGTTAACCAATTAGATTCCCAGGGATTATATGCTACACCGATTAATTTTAACTCTGGAGCTTCGTTAGATACAATGAGATCGAACATTTCACATAATGAAGAAATCATAGTGGTGAAGAGCTTCACCGTTCATTGCATTATGTATTCTATTTTGTTCTTTATCGCTCTTGCATTACAAAGAGCCGACCTTGAATTTTTTTTCAATCTCTTTAATGGCTGTATTGTTCTTTTCTTGGGATTGATCCTATTTGCCTATGTCAGCCATTTTTTGACTTCATTGTTATTTGAGGATCTTAATTTCTATAAACGAGCCGCCTTAGGAGGAATAGTCAATGTAATTCTAATATACTTATTGATTTTTGCTCTTCTTCCCACCAACGAGAGGTGGCTTGCAATATTTTTCGGCATTTGCTTTGGTCTCTTTTTCGAACTCCCAAGGTTTGGAATAATTGTCTATTACGATACAGACAAACCAGACCTTGGTTTCGTTAAATGGTCAGTCAAGAATTATCCCAAATTGCTCTTGCTCATTTTAGCCTTTTCTTTGATCCTACTACTTACCAACTTCCCAGACATTTCAGTTGGAAAGACATCTATAGTGATTATCTCTAATATGTCCATTGTGGCATTTCTTTCTTTCATAGCATGGCGATTGAAGTCAAGGACTCAACTAAAACGGCTATTCTTAGTTTTCAAGCTTTATGGAATTGGATTTACGATTGTTTTACTCTATGCACTGGCTTTCTACTTCTTGGACAGAGTATGAAAAAACATCTAACACACCGGTAAAAATGAATGTGGGCCTCGCCGGTTATCAAAGGTCAGTTGGCTTGGATTGTCCGCCACAAATTATAATTTTATCTACCGATAGCTATCGGTAGCGTGGCTAAGATGTAGTGGAAGCGGAGCTGCGTAAAACTCCCACACTCATTTTACCGAGGCGTTACCCACAATAAATGCGATTCGCAACTGCCATATACTTTCTTTTGCTGTCTACAATATGTAGTGGACAATCAAGCGAATTTTTCAAGGTATGGCTTGGTACGGCCGACTATCGGATCGAGAACATTCTGATCCTAAGCATTAAAGAGGACTATCCAGATTCCATCGTGGACGATCAGTTCCATGGTCTTGAATTTGAGTCGGCAAACGGCGAAATTGACACAAGCTATTATCCACTTAAAGTCGTATTTAGGATCAACGAAAACCACAGTATCAACTACAAAGTTCTTGGAGAGCCAGAGCAGAATCTCTCTTGGTCAAAGATTTCGAATAATGAAATATTGATCGATTTTGACGATAAAATGGTTGCAAGACTTGATAGCACCAATCACATATCACTAGTAATATACGACCATGATACTGTATCAAGGGTATTTGGTTTTCGGCCAATCGAAATGCCTCACAAAAAGATAAACCACCTAGACCTTCAGACAATCCTTATGAACAATAGCTGGCGTTTTATTGACCCAAACAGTTATTACAGATCATCTGAGTTCGTATTCGAAAAAGACTCTTTAACAGTATCAATCCATAAAGACGATTCATCCAGCTATTTGTCAAAAGCTAGATGGATCATAGACTCTTTCGAAAACCACAGGTTCATCTTCATAAATGGTAATTACCATCCTTTTTATCTGCATTTGACAGATATCGTTAATAGTGGCGAAATTGACATCACAGCGATCAGGTATTCCCTTGACGGGTTTCCCTTTGAAACTCAGCCGCCGCAGTTGGTTGAGTATCATTTAGTTTCCGAGCCGATCCTATCAAAGAGCCAGTATGACTCATTGTCCAGGTTGATTGTTGGAAAATGGAAATCCGGAAACCTTTCATTCAATTTTGATGAAGACCACCTTGAGCGAAAAGCAACTAATTCATTCCTTACCTATAAATTCAAAAAGAATGGAACAGTAGACATTAGTATGACAGCCAAGAGAACTGATCAGGCAAACAAAAGTGATCTAACTAAGACAGAGCAGTTGAGGTGGCGCCTCTCAAAAAACGGAAGACTCCTTGTTCTGGAAATTGGACAAAATCAGCAAGAAATAGCCGCTGTTTCCTTCTTGAATGCTGATGCGCTCGAAGTAACAAAGGACATGGAATCATTCGAAGGCTACAATATGGGTCAAATGACTTTCGAGCTGACCCGACAGCGATGAAAATGTGGGTAACACAACGGTAAAAATGAATGTGGGCTTCACAAGTCATCCTAGGTCAGTTGGCTTGGATTGTCCGCCACAAATTATAATTTTATCATCGGCGTGGCTAAGATGTAGTGGAAGCGGAGCTGCATAAAACTCCCCCACTCATTTTAGGCAGGCGTTGGTGGCTATATTGAGGAAGTCCTATCCAAAGAACGAAAAGGGTATAAAAATGAAAAGTAAATGGGAATAAGAATTCGATTAGTATGGCTATTAAGCGTAGGACAAATTTTGCTTTTCAATTTCAATTGTATTGCTCAATATTCTGATACTGATGAAATATCAAAAAAGTATAATCAAGCCCGAAATGAATTTGAAAAGTTTGAGAAAGCTCATGGTAATTTTTTAACTACAAGAAATATCAATATGCATTACTTGACATGGGGAGATCCGGATAACCCACCTTTAATCTGGATTCATGGAAGCTTTACAAATTCTTATGAAATTAAAGACTTAGCTCACAAGATTACCCAACAAGGATACTATTTAATAGCTATTGATTATTATGGTCATGGGTTGACACCTATTCCGAATCATGAAGTATCTCTATACCACGTGGCTGATGATATCCTAGATTTATTAAATCATAAAAACATAGATAAAGCTGTAATTGGTGGGTGGTCAAGAGGTGGCTACATTGCATCTGCATTTTATGGTTCCTATCCAGAAAGAGTTAGAGGTTTAATCTTAGAGGATGGTGGCTCAGTAACAGCAAATTCTTTTTATCATGCTTTAGAGGAGGAAAAACTAACCGCCTTAATACAGAATCTTTTTAGCGAACGAGTGGAATACAAAAAATTTAATTCTGAATGTGAAGTTTATAAAGAATACTATGATAGTGATGATTCTGGGATACAGTTTGAATTACTAGCTTGGATTACTCAGGATAAAGATGGTTTTTATACCATAGCTCCAGGAATTGAAGAATTATTTCACATGGCGAACCCCGATCAGTTTTTAAAAAACATAAAAAAACCAACCCAAGCTCCATTATTTGCAAGATCTATGGCAATCATGGAGCCTTTAATTATATTCAGAAATTTAAAGGTTCCGATTTTAATTTTAGACCCAGTAAGTGAAGTTGATTTGTTTCCTTTTGAACAAGAAAATAAACGATTGAAAAATCTGCATCCAGATTTAATAACTCATAAAATTTATGAAAATACAGGGCATAATATTCATTATGAAAAACCTGAAAAATTTATAGAGGATGTTATGATATTTCTAAACTCGCTTAAATGAAGTAATACAGCCACCAACAGCACCTAAGAAAACATGGGGCGGATATTCGTAGATGCAAAGTTTATTTCTCGAATTTATCTTTATCTTAGGTTCACAGTTTATTGCTTCGAAATACCCCACGTTTCTTAGCTGCGGAACGTTGTGTGTAATTTAACACAGCGACTAAAATTTGATCCGACAAAGAACTCAGCACTTTCAAAGTAAATACAGAATTTACTTTTCGTTTACACCTTTTTACAATCGATTTATTAATCCAAAAATAAAAACATTGTCGCTTTAGTGAATTTCGCACTTTGACTGACAATCAAAAAATAAACTATGCTTAGAAACTATTTTACCATGGCCATTCGCAACATTAGAAAGCGTAAGTTTTTTGCCAGTATAAATATTTTGGGTATGACAGTAGGCATCACAGCTTGTTTGCTCATTTCCTTATATGTAATTGACGAATTTAGTTACGATCGTTTCCACGACAATGCCGATAGGATTTACCAAGTTGGACTTCACAAAAAGTTTGGTGAACAAGATGTTCGAAGTATTTCTGTTTGTCCACCATTGGCGGATGCGATGATGGACGAGATATCGGAAGTGGAATCTGCTATCAGATTGACTCGCTGGAGGAAGCCTGACCTCCGATATGGGGAAAATGCATTTATTGAAGAAAAAGTATTCCGTACTGAAAGCCATTTTTTTGAATTCTTCTCTTTCAAGCTTATTTCAGGCAATGCCAAAACAGCATTAAAAGAACCTAATTCAGCAGTACTTAGTGCGACAACAGTGCGCAAATATTTCGGGGAAGAAGACCCACTTGACAAATTAATCCAGATAGGAAAAGGTGCTGATCAAGCATATTATAAAGTCACAGGTGTAACAGCTGATTGCCCCAGCAATTCGCATCTCAATTTTAACGTGTTACTTTCTGCTGCCGGACCAGATAATTACTTCGAACTAAATGCCTGGCTTAACACGGGTGTGTACACCTATTTTTTGTTGCGAAAAAACACAGATATTTCTGAAGTGGAAAAGAAATTTGAAAGCATAGTGATGAAATATGTAGCCCCTGATTTGCAGCAATTTTTGGGTAACAACCTGGATCAGGTGCGTAAATCAGGAGGAATTTACAGTTATTATCCAACAAAAATCACTGACATTCATTTAAAATCAACCTCACAGGACGATATCGAGCTGAGCGGGAATATTACATATGTTTTCATATTTGTAGGCATTGGCATTTTTATAGTCTTGATTGCTTGTATCAATTTTATGAACATGTCTACAGCGCAATCTGCTGATCGTGCAAAAGAAGTAGGGTTGCGCAAAACACTAGGATCACACCGAATTCAGGTAATCTGGCAATTTCTCATTGAGTCTGTGTTATATAGTTTGGTAGCTGTTATCCTTGCAGTGATACTCTCTTGCCTAGCACTGCCTGTTTTCAATGAACTATCAGGAAAAGAGCTGTCCTTAATGAATTTAATAGCAATTGAATTTATTTTTGGTATTGGCTTGATGTTGCTAATTGTTGGTGTGTTAGCCGGAAGCTATCCTGCGTTTTATCTTACTTCGTTTCGCCCAATTGAAGTCTTGAAAGGAAAAGTTACAGCAGGACTCAAGAGCAAAGGCATCCGTAGTACGTTGGTGGTGTTTCAATTTGCTGTTTCTACTTTCCTAATCATTGTCACATCAATAATTTATACTCAAATCAATTTTATGCAACAAATGCAAATTGGTATTGACAAGAAGAATGTGTTGGTAATTGAGACTGGCCAGCGACTTGGTAAAAAGGGGGACGCCTTTCGTAACGAATTGATTCGGCAAGCAGGAATTTCAGAGGCCAGCTTTACCGTTAACAAATTCCCCGGGGATTACAGACACGGACTCATGCGTGCCGTAGGGTCAGAGGTAGATCATTTTGTTGGGATTTTTAGAGCCGACTTAGACCTTCAAAAGGTGTTGAAGTTTGAGATGCAGGATGGTCGTTATTTCTCAAAAGATTTTCCTTCCGACTCAAATGCAGTAGTAATTAACGAAGCAGCAGCAAGAAAATTTGGGTTTGATAAAGCAGAAGGGAAACAGATTCTTCACAGCCCTAATGGTTCTTATGTACCAGTTCAGGTTATTGGTATTGTGAAAGACTTTACTTTTGACAACTATCGAAATGACATAGAACCTATGGCCATTTTGCCATTTTCTTATGCTGGAGGTAACCTGATGGTCCGTTATGAAGGCGATGCAAAGCAAGTAATAGAAAATACCTCAAAGCTCTGGGAACAATATTCCAACTCAGAACCATTCCAGTATTCTTTTATGGATGAAAATTTTGACAAACTCTTTCGTTCCGAGGAAAAGATGGGACAAATACTTAGCCTGTTTTCTGGCTTAGCCATTTTTATTGCTTGTCTTGGCCTGTTCGCTCTTGCTGCATTTACAACTGAACAGCGCAGTAAAGAGATCTGCATACGCAAAGTAATGGGTGCATCGGTACGCTCGCTTTCCGTCACCTTGACAAAAGAATATATCATCTTGGTGTTGATTGCATTTGCACCTGCTGCTACAGTAAGTTGGTGGGCGTCATCCCAATGGTTGAATGGATTTGCATATCGTGTGGAAATCAATCCATCTATTTTCTTAATTACCGGTATATCTGCTTTTGCCATTGCATGGCTTACAGTGTGGTTTCAAACTATTAAAGCTGCTTGTGCGAATCCTGTGGATTCACTACGATATGAATAACCTATCCTCAAACTTATCCAGCGCAGAGTATGGTCGCACTACACACAACAAACACTAAAATGAATATGCGAACTGAGCCTTTTGATATGACAATGATAACTAGAAACTTCGGTGCTTTTGGGAACTGGGACGCATACTCATTTTAGTTGAACGTTATGAAGCATTTTCCAGCATAGGATTATCATTATCTTCGAATGAATGATCGACACTTCTTTAAACTCCTCTAACTTCTATTTCTTGCTAGCTGTTTTTCAGGGGGCAGTATTGGCATTCATAATCATCTTTCGGAGGCCAATTAGAAAAACTAGCCTCTTTTTTGGCTTACTTGTCTTTCTGTTCTCGCTCTCACTTTTGCACCTTATTCTGGAACAGTCCATAAGCGGATTCAATGCTAAATTTCCCGTTCCCATGGAATTTAGCCTTTCTTTTGGCCCCTTGGCTTATCTTCATATTTTGTATATCAAGGATCCAAAGAGAATTTTTCTCAAAAAGGACCTATTACATTTTTTGCCCTCTTTGTTGTTGGATGGCCTCTTCTTTACTGCCATTTTCCTATACATAAGAACCCACATGGATTGGGCTTATGAAAACATTCCTCTGATACAGAGTGTCGCTCTGGACATTGCCCTTCTAGGGGCTATTCAACTAAGCATCTATACCTATTTCATTTATCGAGAGTCGGTCGAGGCGAAACGAATGCTTCGGGAATTTCAGAAAATCAAAAAATGGCTTAACTATCTGATTGGTTTATGGAGTTTCCTGATTGGGTTCTTAGTCCTTGCCGTTCCGATTGGGCTGCTCTTTATCGAGGATGTGGATAAGAACTCAGCTCTTTTCTATATTCCACTTGGAATCTTACTTGGTTTATGTATTTACTTACTGGGATATCTGTATATATTGAAATACGGCAAATTGATAGAAAGCTATACAGAGCGGATCTCTAAGTTCAGTTTTTCTGAAGAAGAACTGGAAGGTCGAAAAGATCACTTACTGCATGTGCTTAAAGAAGAGAAAATGTATTGTGATTCAGGCTTAACCATCGCTAAATTATCCAACCATCTGAACTGGCCTATTAATAGCCTTTCCAACGTAATCAATGAATCACTGCACACCAATTTTAATGACCTGATCAACTATTATCGGGTAGAGGCTTTCAAGGAACGTGCCTGTGAACCGGAAAGCCAAAAGTATTCGATCCTAGGTATAGGGCAAGAAGTAGGTTTTAGATCCAAGGCATCTTTTTACCGTGCTTTTAAAAAGGAAACAGGTATAACTCCATCGCAGTTTATCAAGTCTCAAGCCTAGAAGAGTTTCAAATGGCTATTTGAGACTTCTCTAGTTTGATTTTTTCCCAGTCTGCAGGGACTTTTGGAAAAAAAACAAAAATGAAAAAGATATATATCGCACTACTTAGCACACTAACCTTGACCAACTTTAGCTTCGGTCAAAGTACTCTAATCAATGTAAAATCAAAGAAGTTTAAGACCTCCGAAGGTCTTAAGATCGAGGGACAAGTCGGTTATTTAGAAGTTCCCGAAAACCGTAATGATCCAGCAGGCAGAAAGATTCAATTTAAATATGTCCATCTAAAGAGCCTGTCGGAAAACCCTGCTTCTCCTGTCGTGTATTTGGAAGGCGGTGGAGGAGTGAGTACCTGGGAAGCTGGCAGTGCAAAAGACCTCCATGATAGAATCGATATTTTAGAAGTAGCCGATCTTATCTTTTTAGATCGAAGGGGCTCCAGCGATGAGGCACTTACTTACATCTGGCAAGAAGACTTTCCTACTGATTTTTTCATATCTGAAGAAATTGCAAATCAGCATTACCAAAATGTAGCGAAGGCTGCTTTAGAGAAATTCAAAAAAGATAAGGTTGATGTCTCTGGATATAACATCGAAGAACACGCCAAAGACGTAAATGATTTGATGACTGCACTTGGGTTTGATTCATTCACCATATTCGGTTTTAGCTTTGGTTCACACATTGGAATGACGGTTATGGAAATGTTTCCTGGTCAAGTAGATAGAGCTATTCTGGTTGGAGCTGATGCGCCGAATCAAGCGTTCAATTTTCCAAGACACTTGGACGCACATGTGAAGAAAATTGGCAATTTGGTAGAACGGGAAGGAACACTCAATATGACTGCAATTGGGTTTGAAAAGTTGGTAAATGAAACGATGCAAAAGCTAAAAGAGAATCCTGTCTCTGTAATCATTAAAAACCCATTGACAAGAAAAGACATGGAGCTTAAAATAGGTGATTTTGGACTTGCACTCATTTTGCGATTAGATATTGATGATTATCATGACATTCCCGTGATCCCTAGACTACTTCATTCCATTAATACTGGTGATTATTCCCTACTTACCTGGTTTGTGCAAAAAAGGATTGTACTGGCAATTGGGCTACCAGGACAGGGGATCAACCAGCAGCTAGCATCCGGTGCAAGTCAAGAACGATGGTCTGTGATTGAAAAGGAGACTCAAGAAAGTATATTTGGAAATGCAGTCAACTTTCCATTTTCAGCCGTAAAAGATCAATGGCCAGTTGCAGATCTTTCATTTGATCCTTCCATTCCCCTAAAGACCGAGATACCTACTTTGTTCATAACCGGCACGCTTGACTGCAGAACTCCAGTAGAGCAAGTAGAAGAAACCATGCTTGGTTTTGAAAATGCGATACATGTTCAGGTAGAAAATGCGGGACATGAACAGGCTCAATGGGATGCAGAGGTTGCAAATATTATCATTCCCTTATTCATCAAAGGTGAACCTGTAGAAACAACCAATACTTACTATTCGGACATTGAATTTATTCCGTTAAAAGGAAGTACAACGGGTCATCCCTCGATTAAGGTCGAGTAGGTAAGGGGGAATCTCGCCCCCAAACCTCTCACAGAACCGTGCTTGACAGTCTCCCGTCACACGGCTCTTCGAACCCGTGAAACCAGTTAAGGTTTCGGAAAAGCAATAAATGCTCGTCCTTTGAAAGTGATAACCTCCAAAGTTGGAAAAGCTTCCTGGATTCGTCAGCCCCTTCACTATAGTATGGTTTCCCATGCTTTTATTTGACACTGGCACTACTACGGGCTGATCCGCCCCTACTCTGTTGTATTGATACTCTCTGCCTCATCCTCTTCGGCTGTTCGGCATTCTCTCTTTGCACCAACAGGTAGGTTCTCCTGTTCCTTAGATGAGCCAAAACATAGCTCCTGCCTCCTTTATGCCGGATACCGGAACTGTCAATAAACTGGTAATCTCAGTTCTTATCCTAATTGCGCTTCCGACCAATTGGTTTTCAGTATCAACAGAGTTATTTACGACACCTCATCGGTAGGTTCACTTTCGTTCAGCTTCTATGCTCACTCCTGAAGGGTATATCTCCCCCCTTTTCTGCATCCGTTCAGCACCACCCCTTGAAAGGAAAGCACCGTGCAGTGGATTGGAAACACTTCCAGTAAAGCGTATCCGAGAGTCCAACCATTTCCTCCTGCTTCTTTGTGAGGCCTCCGAGTTAACCGTTTAAAGGGCTCGGCTCGTATCCAAATCATCGAAAATGACTCTCATCTCATCTAAAGTTATGATGGGTCATTTCAAAGAACTAAATTTGAAAGTGTCCCAACCCATCGCAGGACACACTAAAGCTTCATAACATTTGATATAGCACATGCCTCTACAGAGTTACTTGAAACTGAAATGCCAAACCAATATTTTAGTAGCTATTAAAATAGCTCAGAGGCACGTGCCATATCTGATCGTTGGCAAACATTTGAAAGAACACCATAAATATTAATGAAAAACAGAAAAGCTTTATTAGTAATTGATATGCAAAAAGGCTCTTTCACGCCAAAAACACCGCGATTTGATGCAATCGGAGTTGTTAGCCGAATAAATGAACTTGCCGAATTATTTCGAGAATTAAATCATTCCGTTATTTATATCCAGCACGATGGAACTGGAACTGGAGAATTTGAAAAAAATGCTACGGATTGGGAAAATTTAGACGATTTAATCGTAAAATCTACCGATGTTAGAATTGACAAATATGCAAATGACGTTTTTTATAAATCTGAACTTCACTCAAAACTAAATGAACTGAATGTGAATGAATTGTTTATAACAGGTTGTGCGACTGATTTTTGCGTTGAATCGACCGTTCAATCTGCTCTGACAAAGGATTTTAATATCACAGTGGTTGAGGACGGACATACAACTGGGGAAAGACCGAATTTAAAAGCTGAACAAGTGATTCAGCATTATAATTGGGTTTGGCGTAATATGATACCAACTAAAGGGAAAATTAAAGTAGAGAAAACGGAAAATATAAAAACGATTTGCCAACAATGCCAATAAGTAATTGTTTGTTCTCGCCTACTTCTGAAAATCCTCGCGGATTTTCAGTTTGGTGTGTACTTGCAAAGTTAAGTGCTAAACCACGCAACTACTCATAGCCGAGACGTTCTCAAAACCCCAAAAATCAAACACCTCCTTCGAATCATTAGTCAGCAGGACTTTCTGCTTTTCAGCTGCCCTAGTAATTTCCCGGCTTGCTATCCCGCTGCTTGAGTAAAATTCCAGTGGCGTTTTTACTCTTGCCTTTTTAAGGTAGCCCATTAGGTCAAGACCCGCCTTAGGGTTTAGAGCTTCATTTTCGAAGCGGCCCATGTCACTGATGATATAATCGAAGGCTTGGGTTTTAATGAAGTCAACGGCTTCGTCGGCCTGCGGGATTTCCGCTTCAATCCCTCAGGCATTGTATACAAAACAGTTGCTTTCATTAATCTACAACTGGCGAAGCTTTTACATTATACTCGGCATTTGAACTTAAAGACTGCCATTTTTACAATTTTTTTGATATAAATACCCGATATTCAGAGAAAATATAAGGTGTGTAAACCAAACTCTTGGTATACACAAGTGTTAGCAGCAAAGTGCACTATGAAGACTCTCCTATCCTTAATGGTTCTGATAATTGCTCTTTCTGACTCGCTTGCCCAGTCGGACGACTTTAAATGCGGAGAAAATTCGGTAAGCAACATCAAACTTCGTAATCCAGCATCTGTTGAAAAAGTGCTTGGAAAAGGCATCAACTATTTAAACGAAGATGACGACGAGACTGAAGTTATTAACAGTGATGGCAAACAACTTCTAACGATGATTTTTAACCCTGGGGGGACAATCAACGAATTTTCCTCTTTCAGAGTCGAATACAATTCTGAAAACTTGCAATTAAATCTGAAAGTTAAGAAAAGGGAGTTTGTGACTGGAAAGGACGTGAGACTCGGACTGACGGAGGATCAAGTTGAAAACAAGCTCGGCACTCCTACGAACAGATCATCTAACAACGGCTTGACAATCTGGAGATACGAGTGTGAGGACGATCTCTATTTCGGACACTATGACTTTTTGGACGGACGACTTGTCCGGTTTTGGTTTGGGTTTGAGTACCCATGACGGCTTAAAAGCTGCTAACACAACGGTAAAATGAATGTGGGCTTCAGCGGTTATCAAAGGTCAGTTGGCTTGGATTGTCCGCCACAAATTATAATTTTATCATCGGCGTGGCTAAGATGTAGTGGAAACGGAGCTGCATAAAACTCCCACACTCATCTTACCGAGGCGTTAGCACCAAGTATATCTGCTGAGATGCACTTCAAGACGGACAAATCCATACCT
>CAYGOF010000021.1:0-86220 GCA_964351395.1 uncultured Roseivirgaceae bacterium | reverse complement strand
AGTCTAGAATTTCAGTAACCTGACCTGATCCTACAGTTCTACCACCTTCTCTGATGGCAAATCTAAGGCCTTTTTCAAGGGCAACAGGGTTAAGCAACTTCACTTCAATAGTGATGTTATCACCAGGCATTACCATTTCTACGTTAGCAGGAAGAGTAATCTCACCAGTTACGTCAGTAGTTCTCAAATAGAACTGAGGTCTGTATCTGTTGAAGAAAGGAGTGTGACGACCACCTTCTTCTTTCGAAAGAACGTAAACTTCGGCTTTGAAGTGAGCGTGAGGTTTCACTGAACCTGGCTTACAGATGATCATACCACGACGAATCTGGCTCTTCTCAATACCTCTAAGGAGTAGACCAACGTTGTCGCCAGCTTCACCTCTATCTAGGATTTTACGGAACATTTCCACACCAGTGATGGTAGACTTAAGTCCTTCAGCACCCATACCGATGATGTCAACTGCATCACCTGTATTAGTTACGCCTCTTTCAATTCTACCAGTTGCAACGGTACCACGACCAGTGATCGAGAAAACGTCTTCAACAGGCATAAGGAAGTCTTTGTCGATAGCTCTTTCAGGAAGTGGAATATGCTCATCCACAGCAGTCATTAGCTCTTCAACTTTAGCGACCCACTTAGCTTCGCCGTTAAGCGCACCAAGTGCTGACCCCTGAATAACAGGAATAGTGTCACCTGGGAAGTCATAGTAAGTAAGAAGTTCTCTGATTTCCATTTCAACAAGTTCGAGAAGTTCTGGATCATCAACCAAATCGACTTTGTTCATAAAAACCACAAGCGCTGGAACACCTACCTGGCGAGAAAGAAGGATGTGCTCTCTTGTTTGAGGCATTGGTCCGTCTGTCGCAGCAACTACGATGATCGCTCCGTCCATTTGAGCCGCACCAGTCACCATGTTTTTCACATAGTCAGCGTGACCAGGACAATCCACGTGAGCGTAGTGTCTCTTTTCAGTTTGGTACTCGATGTGTGAAGTATTGATAGTAATACCTCTTTCTTTTTCTTCAGGAGCGTTGTCGATCGCTGAGAAGTCTTTAATTTCGGCCAGTCCTTTACCCGCAAGAACTGCAGAAATAGCAGCAGTCAACGTGGTTTTACCGTGGTCAACGTGACCGATGGTACCAATATTAACGTGGGGTTTAGAACGATCAAAGTTTGCTTTTGCCATATTTGATAATCCTCGATTTAGTTATTAATATATCAGTTAATAGATGTTCAAAACACAGTGAGCCGTTGACGGGAATTGAACCCGTGACCTCTTCCTTACCAAGGAAGTGCTCTACCTCTGAGCTACAACGGCAAAACGACTTTGTTCACTACAAAGCCTTGCCCCGTCGAGCTGCTACCTGAGGCGAAAAACCAACCGTCACAGGCATTCTAGCACTACGGTTCATAAAGAAAACAAGAACATAAATGATGAAAAACTCCACCCCTTATGTTCTTTGTCTAGAGCGGGCGACCAGGTTCGAACCGGCGACCTACAGCTTGGAAGGCTGTCGCTCTACCAACTGAGCTACGCCCGCAAAATGTACTACGTTTGACGTCCTTTACTCAAAGGGCGTGCAAGTTATACAATTACACGTCCTAAACAAAGAACTTTCGTTGTGGGGGAAAGAGGATTCGAACCTCTGAAGACATAAGTCAGCAGATTTACAGTCTGCCCCAGTTGGCCGCTTTGGTATTCCCCCAATTCAAACAAAATGACTAAGAACAACCGTTAAAAAAAGGCCTCTTCAAGGCCTGTTTCTAAAAGGAAGTGCAAAATTATACGCTTTTTGGTTTTATTCAAATAATTGATTGAAAAATAGAAAATATTCCTAACCTATTTTTCCTTTCTCATTTGCCTTCAGCGGAAAGAAGGCTAAACATAACCCCTCTTGCCCGGCTATCCTGTTCACTATCAGCTATTTTCAGAAGTTGGGCTCTATTTTCTTCAGTTTCAGGCACAACCAGCGTTAACGATTGAAAAGCTGCTACCCTATTGAAATATTCGCTATCATCGGTAGCGATATACGCTAAAGCATCCAGGCTCATTGGCTCGTTGTAAAGTTCCGTCAACACGATATACTCAACGAAATATTGCAAGAACAGCCAACGATCCATTCCGTGAAAGCTAAGAAGGTTTTCCACATACCATGAGAGGTGATCTTTATCCAATTGCATGTTGAAGTAACCTGCTATTGGTGCAGCCACATTTAAATGCCGGATAGCTAGAAAATCATCTAACCAAAGTGGTTGCTCAGTGTAGACGGGAAGTAATACCTCAAGCCCCGCTCCAACGACGCTGTAGGACGAATCTCCAAGAGCCTTTTTCATCACCTCAAGTCCATCAGCCGTTTGAGCCTGACCGTAGGCACTAAAAGCTGCCGCTCTCACATGAGCACTACTATCTGTCGTTAAGTCCCTTACTGCTTCAGCTACACGCTTAACTTGCAAATGTCCTCGTCCGCCCAGGTTGTCCAATGTCAGCTCCCGAAGGCGTGGCGAAGTGTCGGCCAAGCCATACAAAGCGGCCTTGCCAATCGTAATCGAATCTCCCTCCGAAAACAGTGTTTCAAGGGCTTCCCGCCTAAGTTCAAAAGAACTTCCATTAGAAAAAGCGAGCAACAGTTCGTCACTGGTTTTTGGCTGGTAGATCTCTGCCAATAAAACACGAGTAGGATCTACTTCCACAAGTGTAGGTGATTTATCCAATGCTATTGTTAGTGACATTTGCGGCGCATCCACTAACACTTCATGCATGGTAACTTCATTTTCTTGCCAAATCTGGATGTCCAATGGAAATACAAAAAGTCCTATCGAATCCGATACTTGCACTTGATTGATAGTGATAGTCAGGCTGTCATTTTCATACGACGTTAACACTTCCAGTACCGGGTGGCCTGGCAGTTCAAACCATTGCTCAAAAAACCATTGTAAGTCCTCCCCTGTCGTTGCTTCAAAAGCCTTCCTCAAGTCGTTTATTTCGACTGAAGAATAGGCGTTAGCTACCAGATAATAATTGAGTGCTGCGAAAAAGGCTTTATCTCCCACGTAATTACGAAGCATGTGCAATACCAGTCCAGCTTTAGAGTAACGATGGCTGTCGAATAAGTCATCAGGATTCTCGTAGAAATAGTTGATGATTGGCTCCAGCTTTCCGCCAGCCACCTCGGCCAGGTAATCATCCTTTTCCATCCACAAATTGTAGTCAGCTTCCTCTTTTCCGTACTTGTATTCATTCCATAAATATTCGCTATAGTTGGCAAACCCCTCGTTGAGTGCCACATTGGCCCATGACTCACAAGTTACCAGGTCACCAAACCATTGATGAAACAATTCATGGGCAATGATACCGTCCCAATGATCATCTAGTAATTCTCTTCGAGAAACCATTAAATCTTCCATAAAAACGGAGGTGGTAGTATTCTCCATCGCGCCAGAGACGAAATCCCTGACCACTACCTGGTCATACTTCGCCCAGGGGTACGGATATTTCAATATATCCGAAAAGAAAGCGATCATTTCCGGCGTATTCCCAAAAATATCTTTAGCATAACCCTTATAAGCAGGCTCTACAAAGTAACCTAGTTGAAGAGAATCAGCCCAGTCGTCTACCATCGCAAACTGACCGACGGCAATCATTGCCAGATAGGGTGCATGTGGTTGATCTAGTTTCCAATGATCTTTTTTGAGCCCATCCCCTACCAACACTGATGATTGCAACACGCCATTGGACAGTGTGGTAAGAGTAGAATCGACAGTCAGAAAAATATCTTGCGTAAATCGTTCGTTTGGTGCGTCAATGGTTGGAAACCAGCAAGAGTTGAATTGAGTTTCACCCTGCGTCCAAATCTGCTTTGGCTTCAGGGTATCACTTTCAGTCGGGTTAATGAAGAAAAGTCCTCTGTCAGACGTAACCGCTTGTCCTGTTTTCGCGACTCGCTCATACGGTTTCGCAATATATTTTATCCTTACTTTCAACGTATCGGTTCTTTGGTATTCATCCTCCAGGTCAATGAAGATGTTTTCTCCGTCGTAGTCGTAACTTAAAGGCGCCAAGTCAGCATTCTTGACCAGATCACAACCGATAACCTCAAAACTCTTTCCATCAAGTACCAATTGGTCCTGAGGGTAAAAGAATGGTTTTAGAGTGATCACAGCTTCGCCTACCACCCACTTGTTGGTCCAGTCAAATTCCAAATTCAGCTCAGTATGAAGAATGTCAAAAAACCTCGGTATTGAAGGCTGGTAAGGAGGCAAGTCAACTTCTATGATGGGTGCTGTCTCAGCTATTGAGGAGGGAGTATAAGAAGGCCTACAGCCAACAATTTCAAGCGCAACTATTAGCAAAGCAACTAAAGAATAGCTGAAGGGAAGCTGCCGATTTCCAATTATCTTACTCACCATATGGTCACAAAATATATTGTTGTATTTTGCCAAAAAAGAATTCATGGCGAAAGTACTTATAAAAGGTCAAAAAGAAATTGAGATCGATTATCAAACTAACGGGGAGGTATCAATCAATGGAAAAGCCTTTCCTTATGAGTTTGTCGAAATCAGGGCCAATCATTTTCACGTCATTAAGGATCATCAAACCTTCGATGTTGAAATTATCTCTGCTGATAAATCTAATAAGTCAGTTTCCCTACTGGTGAATGGAAAAAAAACAGATGTCATCGTTAAAGACAAAATGGATATCCTCCTGGAGAAGCTGGGTATTTCGGCCACCGTTGCAAAAAAAGCAAATGATCTAAAAGCTCCCATGCCAGGTCTTATACATGAAATAAAGATCATTGAAGGACAGGAAGTCCACTTAGGTGATCCACTTCTTATCCTTGAGGCGATGAAAATGGAAAATGTGCTCAAGTCCCCCGGCGATGGAATAATCAAAGCTATCTCTGTTGAAAAAGGACAAAGTGTGGAAAAAAATCAGGTACTTATTACATTTTCCTAAGGCATAGTCGATGGCTTTCATTTATATTTGCCTGATTTAACCATTCTTTTGACCCACAAAAAAGCACGACTACCCTGCTCTATGAAATACAAGCGAATATTACTCAAACTTAGCGGAGAAGCGCTAATGGGCACCCAGAAATACGGTATCGATCCATTAAAACTCGAGCAATATGCCCAGGAAATCAGGAAAGTGAAAGATGAGGGAATTGAAGTGGCCATTGTGATCGGTGGTGGTAATATTTTCCGTGGAGTTCAATCTTCGACGATTGGAATTGATCGAGTGCAAGGTGATTACATGGGTATGCTTGCTACGGTAATAAATGCCATGGCGTTGCAAAGCGCACTTGAAGCTCATGGTATGTTTACCCGACTTATGTCAGGTATAAAGATGGAGCAAGTTTGCGAGCCTTTTATCAGAAGGAGAGCTATCAGGCACCTGGAAAAAGGAAGAATAGTTATTTTTGGTGCTGGAATAGGTAATCCCTATTTCACTACAGATTCAACGGCCAGCCTGCGGGCAATCGAAATTGAGGCTGACGTTGTTTTGAAAGGAACACGTGTCGATGGCGTTTATTCTGCAGATCCAGAGAAAGACCCTACAGCTACCCGGTATTCAAAAATTTCGTTTCAAGAAGTATATGAAAAGGGGCTGAACGTAATGGACATGACAGCATTTACGCTTTGCCAGGAAAACAACTTACCAATTATCGTTTTTGACATGAACAAACCCGGCAACCTGATCAATGTTGTAAAAGGTGAGGAAGTGGGTACGCTTATAAACTAACTCTAGTAAAAATGAATGAAGAGATACAACTATTTCTAGACGAGGCTAAAGAATTGATGGATAAGGCCATCGTTCATTTTTCCGCCGAATTAGCAAAAATAAGAGCCGGAAAGGCTATGCCTAATATGCTCGACGGCATCATGGTAAATTATTATGGAGCAATGACGCCATTGCAACAAGTTGCTTCGATCAACACTCCAGATGCGCGGACATTGGCAATCAAGCCATGGGAAAAAAACATGATTGGCGAGATAGAAAAAGCTATCATCAACAGCGACCTTGGGCTGAACCCCCAAAACAACGGGGAAATGGTGATGATCAACGTTCCGCCGTTAACCGAAGAGAGACGAAAAAACCTTGTGAAGCAGGTTAAAGCAGAGGCTGAAACAGCAAAGGTTAGCACCAGAAACATCAGAAAGGATGCCAACGAATCCATCAGAAAGCTGACAAAAGAAGGCGCCTCTGAAGATGATGTAAAGAGAGCTGAGGATGAAGTTCAAAAACTTACTGATGCTCACGCTGTGAAAATCGACAAACTTGTCGACGCAAAAGAAACTGAGATTATGACCGTATAAGAGTCGTTTAGGAGCGTATTAAAAAGGGTTTGGAGTTTAGCTTCAGGCCCTTTTCTATTTATACAGCTTCTTGCGATTAATCGACTCGTACACGCTATCAGGAATTAGATACTTTACTGATCTATTTGTTTTGATTTGCTTTCGAATAAAAGTAGCGGAAATATCCAGGAGAGGTGCATCTACAACTTCTACATTAGGGTGCTTCCGAAGTTCAGATGGTGTAGCCGAAGGCCTTGGATACACTAATAGCCCATAATTCTCCAAAATGACCGCGAAGTTTTTCCATTTAGGAAAACTTACCAGGTTATCCTCCCCAATAATTAGTTTGAACTTGTTTTGCGGATGCTTGTCTGTTAGGTAGGCCAATGTGTCAACAGTATAACTTGGTTTGGGCATATGAAATTCGACATCAGTAACTTTGAAATGGTAGTTGTCGTGAATGGCAGACTGCACCAAATCGTATCGATCGAATTCATGTTCCAGATTACCTCTACTTTTCAAGGGATTCTGTGGACTTACCACAAACCATACTTCGTCGATATCAGCGTTTTCCAACATCGTATTGGCAATAATTAGATGACCAATATGAATTGGATTAAATGAGCCGAAAAACAGACCTATATTCAACCTTTTGGGGTTTAATGTTCGCAGACTATTTGTAGCATCAAGGAAAAGCTTAATTCGCTAAGCTAAAAAATCTTTCACAATTTGAAGCGACAACTCTTTCGCCTTTTCCAAATCGTCATTCAAAACTGTGGTATCAAGGTGTTTTTCAAAAGTCATCTCATACTCTGCCTTTTGTACTCGCTTCAAAAGACTCTCAGGTGTTTCGGTATCTCTCTTTTCCAGCCGATTTTGCAACGTACCTAAATCAGGCACCTTCACAAATACTGCGAGTGCATCATTTCCAAAGTATTTCTTGATATTGAGCGCACCGTGTACTTCTACGTCAAAAATCACATCCTTTCCCGTCGACCATATTCGCTCTACTTCTTCCTTCAGCGTTCCATAAAAGGCACCAGTATAGACCTCTTCCCATTCAACGAACGAACCATCACTTATTTTTGATTGAAAATCATCGACAGAAAGGAAGTAATAGTCTTTTCCATCAGCTTCGCCGTTCCTTGGTTTTCTAGTGGTTGCAGAAATTGAAAATACCAGCGACGGAATATGATCAAGAAGATGTTTTACCAATGTTGTTTTACCTGACCCAGACGGGGCAGTGAAGATGATCGCTTTGCGCATTAACCTTTGGGGGCAGGGGAAACAGTAATTTTTGATTTGATGGCGTTGAGCAAATCTAACGGAACTTCACGTTTTTCAAGTTTCGTACGCAAAATATTACGAATCTGCGACTCCACTTCGTAGTTCTTTAAACAGGGAAGACAACTATCCAAATGATCCCGTAAATAGTCTTCTTCTTGTGAAGATGCTTCATTATCTAGCATCAAGTGCAAAATTTCTATGCACTTTACTGATTCTTTGCAGCCACCTTCATTTGCAGAACTTTGTTCCATTCTCAATCAATTTCAATCTTGAAAATTACAAAAATTACTTAAAGCCCATAGTCTGGGCGTATGATTTTAGTTTCTCTTTTAGAAGATTTCTGGCTCTATGTAGTCTGGACCTTACAGTCCCGATCGGGATGTCCAAAATTTTGGCCATCTCTTCATAGGTAAATCCTTCCAGGTCACATAAAATAATCACTGTTCTGAAGTCTACATCCAATGCATTAAGTGCATTAGACACTTCATCCCCTATCATATTTTGAAGCGCTTCAACCCTAAGGTCTACTGTTATATGCTCATCAACATCATCTGAGTTGTAATAAGTTTCAACCTCTTGATAATCTACTTTAGAAGGTTCTTTACTTTTCTTCCTAAAGTCGTTAATAAAGCTGTTCTTCAATATTCGGAACAACCATGCTTTAGCGTTGGTTCCCTCCTGGAATGAATCAATAAATCGAAAAGCTTTAAAATAAGTTTCCTGCACGAGGTCTTTGGCTTCGTCGTCGTTGAAAGTAAGACGATAAGCAAAGTTGTACATAGAGTCAATGTGCGGCAAAAATTCCCCGTTAAAGATTTTCATCTTTTTAGAGTCACTATAGCTGTGCCGCTTTGGCCCTTCCATGGTTTCTGTTACGGTCGTTGACATAAATGTAAATTCAGCAAATTCCTTGCCCAACTGGCAAGCTATTTAGAATTAGTCTCCTTAAAGAAGAAACGAAAACCGTATTCACTTTGTTTTGGATCTTATTTTGCGGCCAAATGAACCTTTGTCGCCCTTTTTTCGAGAGAAAATAAAAAAAGGGGCATTTTAGCCCCTTTTTTTCTGTCATGCAATTCTGTCAGTAATTTTAGTAACGGTAATAATCAGGCTTGTATGGTCCTTCGGTTGAAACACCAATATACTCCGCCTGATCAGGCGTCAACGAATCAAGTTCACAACCGATCTTAGCCAGGTGTAGTCGTGCCACCTTCTCATCGAGGTGCTTAGGCAAGGTATACACGGCGTTTTCATATTTGTCGGTATTGGTCCAAAGCTCGATTTGTGCAAGCGTTTGGTTAGTAAAGCTATTCGACATCACAAACGAAGGATGACCTGTTGCACAACCAAGGTTTACCAAACGTCCTTCTGCCAACACTATAACTTCAGAACCTTCGATATTGTAAAGGTCTACCTGTGGCTTAATTTCCACTTTCGTTTGACCGTAGTTGCTATTCAACCAAGCCATGTCAATTTCGTTGTCGAAGTGACCGATGTTACACACAATGGCCTTATCCTTCATGCTTCTGAAGTGCTCTTCTTTGATAATGTCTTTGTTACCTGTAGCCGTAACGATGATGTCAGCCTCTTTAACAGCTGTCGCTATTTTTTTCACTTCATAACCTTCCATCGCTGCCTGTAGTGCACAGATAGGGTCAATTTCAGTTACGATCACTCTTACACCACAGCTTTTAAGCGACTCGGCTGATCCCTTTCCAACGTCACCGAAACCAGCAACGACAGCCACTTTTCCAGCCATCATCACATCAGTTGCTCTACGAATAGCATCAACAAGTGACTCACGGCAACCATACTTATTGTCAAACTTCGACTTGGTCACAGAATCGTTTACGTTAATAGCCGGCATAGGCAGCGTACCATTCTTCATCCGCTCGTACAAACGGTGCACACCAGTTGTAGTCTCTTCTGAAAGGCCTTTGATCCCAGGGACAAACTCAGGGTATTTGTCTAATACCATATTGGTAAGATCACCACCATCGTCAAGAATCATATTGAGTGGTTTGCGATCTTCGCCGAAGAAAAGTGTCTGCTCGATACACCAGTCAAATTCCTCAGCATTCATGCCTTTCCAAGCGTAAACGGGAATTCCAGCAGCAGCAATTGCTGCTGCAGCATGATCCTGAGTAGAAAAAATGTTGCAAGATGACCATGTAACATCAGCACCCAGTTCGATCAAGGTTTCTATCAGTACCGCTGTTTGAATAGTCATATGCAAACATCCGGCTATACGTGCTCCTTTGAGAGGCTTGGAAACACCATACTCCTCGCGAAGCGCCATCAAACCAGGCATTTCGGCTTCAGCAAGACGGATTTCTTTCCTGCCCCAATCGGCTAGAGAAATGTCTTTTACTTTGTAATTAAGACTTGTTTCAATCATTTTATTATAATATTGATTTGTAAATCACTGCAAAAGTAGCGTATAACTTTTTGTAAGCCAAGGCTTAGTCAACCTTATCGCTGTATTACGAGAGAAGGAATTCAATTTCCTTCAAATCATACTCCCTTATCACTGTATCTTTTCTTACCTTCAGCTTTCCTGCCTCTGACACCCCCAGGATCTCACCCTGGAACACTCCTGAGTTGTCCCGGTACTGACCAAAAACACCAAAACCCAACAAGTGACTCAGGTATTTTTTTAAAAGTGCCTCGAAAGCCCCTCCTCTCAGCTGAAGGTAATATCCCTCAATCATGCCTGACAATTCAGAAATAAACTCCTCGAGGTTAATTTCTATACCAAGCTCAATCAACATAGAAGTAGCCCTCGGACTTATAAAGCTACTTTGATTCACGTTTAACCCAATTCCCAGCACAGATGTTTCAATAGAATTTCCTTTGATGATATTTTCGATCAAAATCCCAGCTATCTTTCTATGTCCAACGTAAATATCATTGGGCCATTTTACCTTTATATTTTGCAGCCCATATTGACTCAGCGTTTTTCTAACCGCCAGCGAGACCACTACGGTAAGAAAAAACTGCCGGGTTGGGATAAGGAAACGTGGCTGAAGGATCACTGACATTAACACATTTTTTCCTGGCTCCGACTCCCAAGTATTTCCTCGTTGCCCACGTCCTGCCAATTGTTCCTCGGATATGACCACAGTACCCTCACTGGCATGCTCATTAGTCGCTAATTGCAGCGCAAGTGAGTTGGTTGAGTGACATTTTGGCAGGTAAACAACCTTTTTGCCAACAATCAGGTTTTTGGAGAAAATTTTGTGCAATGTTTTTTCGTAGTTTTGTGGACAAAGTAAAAAGTTTTGAATGACAGTAAAAAAGGGCAAAGTTCCCGTTGAACCGAAGGCAGTTGAATTAAACGATTTAGTGGTGCAGGGAATGGCTGAAAAGAAAGGCCACGACATCGTAGTTTTGGACCTAAGAAAAGTAAAAAATGCTGTTGCAGATTACTTTGTCATTTGTTCCGGCAATTCAGACACTCAAATAGACGCTATTTGCGATTCCGTAGAAGAATTTGTGTTTAAGGCCTCTAAGCAATCTCCGTGGAAAAAGGAAGGCAAACAAAACAAAGAGTGGATCCTATTGGATTACATTGATGTGGTAGCGCACATTTTCAAAAAAGATAAACGTCAATTTTACTCACTGGAGGAGCTTTGGGGAGATGCAATCATCACTCCGGTAGAAAGCCCTTCAAATTAGGGAACATTAGTGGTAGAAAAGCGTTTTATCCATCAGTACAACGATTAAGACCTAGAAAGACTAAAGAATGGCAAATCAAGATAGACCCAGGAAAAATCTAATTCCAAAGCCTCCACAGCGACCCAACTATCAAATTTGGGTTATTTTAACCCTTTTGGCAGTCGTGCTGGGAATCACCTATTTCAACAATAGTTCTACTTCAGTAACAATTTCTCAAAAGAGATTTGAGCAAATGCTGCTAAGCAACGATGTGAAAGGTGTTGTTCTTATGAGAACGCAAAACCTTGTGGAAGTAACCCTCAAAGAAGAGGCATTAAAAAATAGTAAGTACAAAGTAGAACTTGAGCAAAGGAATCCGTTTTCATTGAGTCAGGGGCCGCACTACAAATTTAAAATTATCTCTGCTGACAATTTTGATGAAAAATTCAGAGAGATAGAAAAGGGCTTACCTGAAACCCAAAGAATTGAATACAAAATTGAAGAAGGATCAGACATCACCAATATTTTCTTTAACTGGGGCTTTTTATTCCTAATTCTATTTGGCTTTTGGTTCCTGATGCGCCGAATGACTGGCGGGGGTGGACCCGGAGGTCAGATTTTCAATATTGGAAAATCAAGAGCAGCACTTTTTGATGCGGAGAATAAAGTAAAAATCACGTTTGTCGACGTAGCCGGACTTGATGAGGCAAAAGAAGAGGTGAAAGAAATCGTTGATTTCCTTAAAAACCCAGCAAAATTCACAAAGCTAGGTGGTAAAATACCAAAAGGTGCTTTGCTGGTTGGCCCTCCTGGTACTGGTAAAACACTTTTGGCCAAGGCCGTTGCAGGCGAAGCTGCCGTTCCGTTCTTTTCTCTGTCTGGTTCTGACTTTGTGGAAATGTTCGTCGGGGTAGGTGCAGCCAGGGTACGTGACCTGTTTAAGCAAGCAAAAGAAAAAGCACCCTGTATTGTTTTCATCGATGAAATCGACGCTATTGGTCGTTCGAGGGGTCGCGGACAAACACCAGGCTCAAACGACGAACGTGAAAACACACTCAACTCACTACTGGTAGAGATGGATGGCTTTGCTACCGACTCCGGTGTGATTATCCTAGCCGCAACCAACCGTCCCGATGTACTTGACAGCGCTTTGCTTCGTCCGGGTAGGTTTGACCGTCAAATTAGCATTGATAAACCTGATGTAATTGGTAGAGAAGCCATTTTTAAAGTACACTTGAAGCCTATCAAGCTTTCAAAAGACGTGGATGTGAAGAAACTTGCCGCCCAAACACCCGGTTTCGCAGGAGCTGAAATTGCCAACGTGTGCAATGAAGCTGCTTTGATTGCGGCCCGAAGAGACAAAGAGGCAGTGGATATGCAGGACTTCCAGGATGCCATTGATAGAGTAATTGGTGGTTTGGAGAAAAAGACCAAAATCATTTCTCCTGAAGAAAAGAAAATTGTGGCGTATCACGAAGCAGGTCATGCAGTGGCAGGTTGGTTCCTGGAGCACGCTGATCCATTGGTGAAAGTATCGATCGTTCCCCGTGGTATCGCAGCCCTGGGTTATGCACAATACCTCCCGAAAGAACAGTTTTTGTACCAGACCGAACAGTTGCTGGACGAAATGAGCATGGCCCTTGGTGGACGAGCTGCTGAAGAAATTATTTTTGGTAAAATTTCAACTGGTGCACTTAGTGACCTTGAAAGAGTGACCAAAATGGCCTACAGCATTGTAACCGTTTATGGCATGAACGATAAGATTGGTAATGTGTCATTTTACGATTCAAAACAATCTGAATATGCGTTCAATAAGCCTTATTCTGAGGCAACAGCTGAGACGATTGACTCAGAAGTGAGAAAGATCATTCTTACAGCTTACGAGCGTACCAAAAAGATGCTTACCAAGCACAAGAAGGAACTTGAGGTTATTGCCAAGGAACTGCTTGAAAAAGAGATCATCTTCCAAAACGACCTTGAAAGACTGATAGGAAAACGTCCTTTCGAAAAGCAGACCACTTACCAGGCATTTACCAATGGAGTTCCTAAAGAAGAAGCGACTGACGAAACAACAGCAGCAGAAACGGACGCAGAGCCAAGCGTAGAAGCTCTAAAAAAGTCGGTAGCCGATGAAGTGACCAAGGAAGACAAATCAGATGTGGTGGAAGACACTGCTAAAAAGTAGCTTTCAATTGAAATAATATTTAGATCAAAGATCAGGTTAACGCCTGATCTTTTTTATTTTGTGGCCTATGCAGTTGGATGACGGTAAGCTCCCCGAAGGGAAATTAATCTATTTCGCAAGTGACTTTCATCTTGGAGCACCTGATCAATTGAAGAGCAGGCAACGGGAGGACAAAATAGTCAGGTGGCTGGATAGCATTGAAGACACTGCCGCAGCCATCTTTCTGGTAGGTGATATTTTCGACTTCTGGTTTGAATACAATCACGTAATTCCGATGGGCTTTATACGGTTTCAGGGTAAGGTAGCGTCACTTGTCGATAATGGAATTCCAGTTATTTTCTTCTCAGGTAATCACGATATGTGGATGGCTGACTATTTCACACAGGAATTAGGGATACCAGTATCTCATGACAATAAACGCTACACCATTCAGGGAAAGAAGCTTTTCGTTGGGCATGGCGACGGACTGGGTCCCGGTGATTACCAATACAAGTTTCTAAAGAAGATCTTCAGAAACAGGTTTTGCCAATGGCTTTTTAAATGGCTACACCCCAATATTGGCCTTGCAATTGCTCATAAATGGTCGGGCAACAGCCGTATCAGCAACCTAAAGTACGACGATGCCTTTCTGGGAGAAGACGAGTGGCTTTGGACCTACTGCAAGGAAGTAGAAGCCAAAGAACACCATGACTATTACATTTTTGGGCATCGACACTTACCCCTCGATTTGGAAGTAGGAAGCAATAGCAGGTACATTAATTTAGGGGAGTGGATAAATCACTACACCTATGCGGTATTTGATGGCGACAAAGTTGAACTCAAGACATTTGAATAAATCCATCGGATTGTGTGTATTTCTCACCTTGGCGCCAGTTGTTCTTTGGGCACAAATGGTCGTAGAAAAAAATGTAACTGGCCCCCGGGTTACAAGTCAGTCGGTAGACCGGAGAAACAATTTCTACCTGGCCTATCAAAATGGAACAGTGGCAAAATATGATACAGTGGGTAACGAGATCGTAAACTTTTCACCCACACGACTAGGCCAAGTGAGTTTGCTAGACGCCTGGAATCCACTAAAGACATTTCTTTTCTACGAGGAATTCCAGTCAATTGTCGTTCTGGATAGGTTCATGGCCCCTACTAGTGAATATGATCTCACAGGCAAATCGCAGAGCTTTATTCGACTGGCATGTCCCTCGCAGGACAACTCTTTCTGGCTGGTCGATGACTCTTACAATGGCTTGCTCAAATTTGATCCAATTGAGCAAAAAATTCAATCGAGGATACCGTTCAATGCTTCAATGCCTCTTAATGGTAAAATCCTCTTTATTCGGGAGTATCAAAATGTACTTTTTGCTTTACTGCAAGGAGGGGGTGTCGCCTACTTCGACAATCTGGGCAGCTATCAGGGCACCATCGATACACCAGCTGCATCTTATTTCAGTTTCAATAAAAATCAAATGTATTTGACAGTCAACGATTACATTGTTTTTAAGGATCTGTATGCCGATGTAACAACAGAAACCCAACTTCCAGGTAGCTACGAAAACTGCCTGATAGTAAACGATAAAGTGGTAGGAATAAAAAAAGAAGGAGGCTTTGACCTCCTTCATTGATTTGTTATTCTTTCGCAATCCCCCGATAAATGTCGAGAATCTTCTTCCTGAAGATGATACTGTATTTGGCGTTGACTAGTTGTATTTCAGCTCTGTTTTTGTTGTTCAGACTTTCAATGTATGAGTAGAAGTCGGTGCTACCTGCATTATATCTGGTTTCAGAGAAATTGTAAGACTGCGTTAGCGCATCTATATTTTCCTGAGCTGCTGTGTAAGTGCTATAGGCAGCTCTCAAGTCCATAAATACTTGCTGAATTGTATTGGTAATTGTTTGTTCGGCCTGTTTTACATCAAGTTCGGAATTATACATATTTACTCTAGCAGTTTGAATACTTGTATTGGTCTGCCACCTTGTAAAAATTGGTAAACTCAAATTGAGCCCCAGGTACTTGTACTCGTTCCATATCATTTGTTGGCGGAATGATGCATTGGCATCTGGTTGGCCCAATTCCGGATTAAAAGCTCCATTCGAGGAATAACTTGACCCATAAGCCCCAACCGCAGATATCCTGGGGTATCTTGCTCCTCTTGCTTGTCTAAATTGGTATTTTGCAGCCTCTTGAGTAAACATAGATCTTCGTAGCGAAGGTGAATAAGCTAAACTAGCAGCCAACACGTCCTCGTATGCATCAGCATCTTCCAAAACTAAGCTCTCGTCAATTTCAGTTTCAGCTATTTCGTACTCTTTTGTTGCATCTAATTGTAGCATTTGAATGAGCAAGAGCTTGTCTCTCTCAAAGGTATTTTGCGCCTGGACCCTAGCTAGTCTCTCATTGGCAAGCTGAGACCTAAAACTATATACTGTTTCAGGGTTGCTAACTCCCACAGACACTCTTTTTTCTTCTCTCTCTAACTGAGCTTGAAGCAAGGTGACACGCTGATCTGAGATCTTGATATTTTCTTTATCAAGGATAACATTGAGATAAGCACTTAGTACGCTTGCCTTTACTAAAACTTTTGATGCCTCAACCGCTTCTTCTGCTGCATCAAACTCATTGGTCCTTCTTTTGTAGCCATTCACATTGGAAAAACCATTGAATAAGTTTACGGAGCTTCTAATGTTGGGGGAAGTTTGATATGTAGTGGCTGTAACGCCCTTCTGTGCTGTCTGGTCAAAAGTATAACCATTGTATATGTCCTGGCTTAGGCCGGCATTTAAATCAGGCAAAACATTTGCAATAGACTGCACCATATTTGCTTTTGCGGAAATTGTTGTGTTTTGAGCCCTTTTTATGTCTAAGTTGTTCTCTAAAGCGATTTCGATGCATTCGTCAAGCGTCAGCACCTGAGTTGGGTCTTGTCCGTATGACCATGTCAACGTCGTGGCACTGAACACCAACGAAAGAAAAAGGCCTTTCATTAATTTCATCTTATTCATATTGATTTTTTCAAGTCCACCTCTATTTACCAATGAATATGCCATTTATTTAACCTACTGATTATCAATCTTTTAATTTTGTTCCTTTTCAGAGAATGTGTACGATTACAGTACAGTTGTGTTCAGAATTGAACCGAAACAACGAGCATCAAATACCGGATTGTAAAAAGAGGGAATTCCGAAGGAGTACGGCAAAAAAAGAAGGCCACCATTGCTGGCAGCCTCTTCATTAATCAGGGTGTAATTTAAGTAGAAAGGGTATTATCCTAGTCTCTTTGAATAGATGTAGTTGATCTTTTCCTCCACCATCTCAGTCACTTCTTCTTTGCTTAGCTTTGATTTTTTGCTCAATTGCTCAACAAACTCAGCGACTGTAATGTCCTGTAGATTCAGGTCACTCATTTCAATATTAGCGAATGTATCTTTGAATTCGGTTTCAAGATCAGCTACAACAGTATGATTAAGGTGTCGTTCCATATCAATCATTATTTGGGTTAATTCCTATTTCCTCTCAATTATAAAAAGAAGGAATTTAATATCATATAACCTATTGCTAATCAGGGTCTTACAAACAATCATTTCAATGGTTATTTTTTATCCAAAAAAGTAGCCATTTACAGAAAATGGATAAATATTGGGTGAAAAATGAAGCAATGTCTCCTTATTGAAGATTAATTCTTAAGATTCAAAGCCACAAAAACAGCTTGAAAAAAAAATTCGTTGGGTGATGAAAAAAATTTAACTAGCTGCTAAAAGTTTAACTTTTAATAAAAAATGAAGGAATTCAATGTCACAAACGGTATTTCATTTTACCTGTGATTTTGATGGTTTTGATTCGCACTCCAACTAATTAATACTAGTAAAGTGCTCTACGGATGGTTTGAAGGGAGAATCTACTAACTATGTTTTGGTAAACCCCAGCGGGAAAAGTTTAGTCCTTGATTTTATTTAGCATTCTAAACGTCAGATTTGCGGCAAGCTTAGCTGTTCTACCATCCTGATCAAACGTAGGGTTCATTTCGGCCACATCGCACGTAAGCACCTTTCCGGTAGCCATGATGATACGTACCAGCTCAGCCACCTGTTGAGGAGCCAAGCCCATTACAGAGGGAGCGCTTACGCCAGGAGCAAAAGCTCCATCCACAACGTCGAGACAGATTGTGAGATAAATATGATCGAGTGGCTTCGTGAATTTATGGATCACCTTCTCAATGTCAGCTGTAGACAATTGAAATAAAGTGCCAGCTTCCAGGTACTTTACTTTTTTCTGAAGGGCCGTTTTATAGAGGGCTTTTGTGTTACCAGTCGGTTGAATGCCCAGGCACATGTAATCGAAAGGTTTTCCCTCCTGCCCAAGGAAGTTTGCTATTTGCAAGAAGGGGGTTCCTGAGGTAGGAGCGTGAGGATCGTTACGCAAATCAAAGTGGGCATCGAGGTTAATGATGCCTATTTTTTTATCCGGGCAATGTGCATAGGCACCAAGAAAATGTCCGTATGCAATTTCGTGCCCACCACCGAGAAGAATTGGGAAATAGCCGGCATCGAGCAGCATGGTTACTTTTTGACCCAGTAACTTTTGAACGGTTTCGAGATTCCCATTGGGACAGAGCACGTCGCCTGCATCGAAAAGTGTTGTGTCCGCATCGTGGTGCCAGGGGAGATTAGCCGCAGCTTTGCGAATGGCAATCGGGCCTTCCCAAGCTCCCCTCCTACCCAAATTCTTGCGTACTCCTTCATCAGAGCAGAATCCAAGAAGTGCGAATTTACGAGTGCCTAAACTGCCCTTAATTGGTCTCGACAAATCCAGCAGCTGAATAATATGGTGCCAACGTGCGCCATCAGCACCGTCATGCTTGTCGGTCCTGCCTCGCCATACATTCCTGTCAGGTGATCTATACATTCTTTATTCCCAGCCTAAGTCCTCGTAAGTATTATGATTCGAAGTTAAAGGTTTTCGTCAGAAAAAAGCTGTTGAAAACCTCTCAACGTTGCTTTAGACCGAGTGGGTTCTCTAAATGTCATTCAACTTTTCCTAAAGGGTACGATGACCTGAAACAGCGCTAAATAATAAGACCTGAAAAGCTGTCAAACTCGACTACTCGATTAACAGACCTTTTTTCCAAATTGCCATCGGCTTCATTTTGCCCTGATGATAAAGAATTTCGCGAAAATCGGTGGTTTCGAATGCAATAAAGTCGGCCAAGAAATCTGGTACAAGCTGACCACGGTCAGCAAGGTTGAGTGCCCTGGCAGCACGAACGGTAACTCCCGCCCAGGTTTCTGCCATTGAAAGTTTTTCTGAAGCCCCTAAAACAGCTGCCTGCATCAACAAATCACCCATCGGCGCACTGCCTGGGTTCCAATCAGAAGCGATAGCCAAACTGCCACCAAAATCCAAGAGCTTCCTTGCAGGAGAAAATGGCAATCCCAGCCCCAGGGAAGCTCCGGGCAGCACGACTCCCACGGTATCACTATTGGCCAGGTATTTTATATCTGCATCAGTCGATGCTTCCAGGTGATCGGCACTGAGTGCACCCAGGTCCACTGCCAGTTTACTGCCGCCTGAAGTAAACTGATCGGCATGAACAGTTAACTGAAAACCCATCGCTCTGGCTTCTTTTAAATATTTGGTACTCAAGGCGATGTCAAACGCTCCATCTTCCACAAAAATGTCGACTCTATTGGCCAAGCGTTGTTTCCGAACTTCCGGAAGTAATTCTTTCACCAAAAATTCAAGGTATGCTTCTGAAGTCTCAAACTCTTTTGGCGTGACATGTGCCGCTAAACAGGTAGGAACAAGGTCGAGAAAGTATTCTTGTGAAGCTCGTCGCACTGCCTGAAGCATTTTCAGTTCATCCTCTACATTCAAACCATAGCCACTTTTCACCTCAATGGTAGTTACGCCTTCGGCCAAATGTCGAGTCGCACGTTCTACTACCAGCCTTTCCAAATCGGACAACGAAGCAGCTCTTGTATGTCGAACCGTGTCATGGATTCCTCCGCCTCCCTTCAATATTTCCTGATAAGCAGCTCCTCCCACTTTCAACTGATAATCTCTTGCTCTTGAACCTGCAAAACAGATATGCGTGTGACAATCAATTAAACCGGGGAAGGCCACGTAGTTTCCCTCCATTTCAAAAACGTGAGGATATTTTGTGCGCCCTTGTTCAAAGTCTATGACTTCAACAATTCGTCCTTCGTCGACACCAATTCCTGCATTTTCTACCAGTTCAAGTTGATCATCTTGTATAGGACCATTACCTGGTAGTCCCGCCATAGTGACTACTTGTTTAAAAGGGCCGACTAACTGCATGCAAATAGTGGGTTTATGATTTTCCCTAAAGTTAAAAATTCAAATCATTCTTTTGAGCCACTTCTGCGGCCAACTCATAACCAGCATCCATATGGCGAAATACACCCATTGCCGGGTCGTTAAAAAGTACACGGCTCAGACATCTATCGGCTCTGTCGGTTCCGTCGGCCAGCACAACCATGCCCGCATGCTGTGAGTAGCCCATGCCTACTCCGCCTCCATGATGGAAAGACACCCAGGTAGCTCCTCCTGATGCATTACCCATTAGGTTGAGTAATGGCCAATCGGAGACAGCGTCAGACCCATCAAGCATGCCTTCAGTTTCGCGGTTGGGAGATGCTACCGAACCGCAGTCTAGGTGATCACGCCCAATGACAATGGGTGCCTTCACTTTACCGGTTCTGACGAGGTCATTAAAAATGAGTCCTGCCTTTTCTCTTTCACCCATTCCTAACCAACAAATCCGACATGGAAGACCTTGAAAAGCGATCTTTTTCTGGGCTTGTTTTAGCCAGTCTACTAAGTGGGTATTCTCCGGGAAAGCCTCCATCAGGGCTTTATCTGTAGTGAATATGTCTTCAGGATCGCCAGAAAGAGCAGCCCATCGGAACGGTCCTTTGCCTTCACAAAACAAGGGCCGTATATACGCAGGAACGAAGCCAGGGAAATCAAAGGCATTAGGCTCTCCTCCCTGCCTGGCAAATTCTCTCAAATTGTTGCCATAATCGAAAACCTGGCTTCCTCTTTTTTTCATCTCGAGCATAAATCCCACATGACGTGCCATGCTTTGTAATGATCGCTCCTTGTACTTGACCGGATTTTTCGTCCTGAGGATATTAGCATCAGCCAGCGACAAGCCATTAGGAACATAGCCAAACACCGGGTCGTGTGCCGATGTTTGATCGGTGAGGACTTCAGGAATGACATTGTCTTTCAAAAGTCTTTCAAGAACATCCCCAATATCTCCCACGAGGCCAACAGACAAGTTCTCTTTTCGCTCTTTGGCTTCCACTACCCATTTCACAGCCTCTTCATAGGTGGTGGTCATTTTATCGATATAGCGAGTTTGGAGCCTTTTCTTAATTCTTTCCGGGTCAATATCCACGCCCAGGTAAGTGGCGCCAGCCATGGTGGCTGCCAGAGGCTGTGCGCCTCCCATGCCACCTAGTCCGCCAGAGACCAATAGCTTACCCCGAAGGCTACCACCAAAGTGCTGTCGACCGCATTCAGCGAAAGTTTCGTAAGTCCCCTGAAGGATTCCCTGAGAGCCAATGTAAATCCAGCTGCCGGCGGTCATCTGACCATACATCATCAAGCCTCTTTCTTTCAGCTCCTGAAAGTGTTCCCAATTGGCCCAGGCCGGCACCAGGTTAGAATTGGCAATTAACACTCGTGGCGCCTCAGGATGAGTGCGAAGTACGCCTACCGGTTTTCCAGACTGAATCAAAAGGCTATGCTCATTGTCCAGTTGCAGCAGCATTTCGATAATTTTTTTGACAGCCTCCACATTTCGTGCTGCCTGACCCGTACCTCCATATACCACCAATTCATCGGGGTTCTCCGCTACCTCTGCATCCAGGTTGTTGAGAAACATGCGCAAAGGAGCTTCCGTTTGCCATGATTTGGCATTCAGCTTTGGTCCTGTTGGCGCTTTGTAATTGGGGTGACTGGCGTAAGTATCAAGAAAGGCTAAAAGATTCATAAAGGTCTCCTTTTAAGTTAATGTTGTGCTGTTGAGCTACTTCGTGCGCAGCTTGCGTCAGCTGGCCAGAAGCAATAATTCCATTGGCAACAGCTATATCGTCACCAAAAATTCGGTCTTCCTCGGCGTGATCTACCTTCTGCCGAACCAATTCATGACATGTGTCGAGGATAATTCCGGACTTCATCGGCTTTCTATAATCGAATGCCTGGGCGGCACACACCAGTTCGACCGCAAGAATGTTTTCCAGGTTATTGAGTACCATGTGTAATTTACGTCCGCTGATTGATCCCATGCTCACGTGATCTTCCTGACCGAGAGAGGTAGGAATGCTGTCGGCGCTGGCGGGGAAGCAAAAACTTTTGTTCTCACTTACCAGCGCTGCAGAAGTGTATTGAGGAATCATGAAGCCGGAATTAATACCAGTGTTTCTCATCAAAAGTTTGGGCAATCCTTCTACATCGCCCTCCAACAACTGATACGTGCGCCTATCGGAGATGCTGCCAATTTCAGCAGCAGCAAGTGTGGCATAGTCCAAGGGAAGCGCTAAAAGCTGCCCGTGGAAATTTCCTCCGCTGATCGTTTTTTCGGCGCTGAATATAACCGGATTGTCTGTGACACTATTGATTTCTATTTCAGTGAGCTCCTTCAAGTGCAACCAGGCATTTCTGGAGGCACCGTGTACCTGAGGCATGCACCTGAAACTGTAGGGGTCCTGCACCCTGCCACAATTGGCATGGGAAGCAACCATTTCTGACTGCTGAAGCATAATTTTCAAGCGATGTGCCACATGAATAGATCCCTGAAAAGCCCGAAGCTTGTGCAGTTCCGGATCAAAGGGACTCGCGGAGCCAAGCACTCCTTCCAGGCTCATGGCACCAATTACATCAGCTGTTTCCAATAAATTATGAAGCCTATGCAGTCCCAATACAGCATAGGATGCTATGAATTGGGTACCATTGATCAGAGCAAGACCCTCTTTAGCTCCTAGCTCTATGGGAGCAATTCCCTCCCTCTGAAAGATAGCAGCTGTTTCAATCCACCCATTTCCATCCCATACTTTTCCGAGTCCTATGAGCGGAAGAAACAAATGCGCAAGAGGCGCTAGATCGCCCGAGGCGCCTACTGACCCCTGCGATGGTACATAGGGCAAATAACCGGTAGTCAAGTGCCAAATCATTCGTTCCAATACCTCCACAGAAATACCCGAATGGCCCTGACTTAGTGATTGCAATTTGGTAATGAGCATTAGTCGGACGATATCCAACGGTACAGGTTCACCAACACCCACACTATGACTACGAAGGATATTGTCCTGCAATTTTCGTGTGTCCGATGCTGGAATTTGGGTGTTGCAAAGCGGGCCGAAGCCAGTGTTGATTCCGTAAACCACTCTATTGCTATCAACGATTTGGTCAACGTAATGTCTACTTTGTTCGATGCGGGCTCTTGCCTCTCTGGTTATTTCAACAGACGCTTGCTGATGACATACCCTCATAAGAAGACCGATTGACAATCGGTCGACTCCTGGGTGGAATAACTCTGACTTTAACATAGTTGGGATTAAAGTTGCCTATTCGGTACAAGCCGGCTCTAAAAAAAAAGAGCAGCGCTTTCACCGGTTCAAGCATTTATCAAAACTAAACACTACATTTAATAACTAAAAATACCTTTTAAATCATCTATTAATGCCTATAAGTAATTATTTAGAACTGCGTCATTTTAAGTATTTCCTTGAAGTGGCAGAGGAATTGCACTTTAGAAAAGCTGCAGAAAAGCTATTCATTACCCAGCCAGGTTTGAGCAGGCAAATACAACAGCTCGAGGAAGAGCTTGGTGTGCCACTTTTCATCAGAAACAAACGAAATGTGGCTCTAACGGCAGCCGGACAGTACTTACAAACAGAATTGAAAGGCATACTCAATACCCTCGATTTCACGCTGCGCCAATTGAAAATGGTAGAAGCTGGCGCCGAAGGGGAGGTAAGGATCGGCTTTGTTGGTTCAGCCATGCAAAAAGTGATTCCGGAAACACTACTTGAAATCAACCGGCGATTTCCCTCGATCCATACTACGCTAACCGAAATGCACAATCAGCAGCAGCTGGAAGCACTATTGCATGATAAGCTAGATATTGGCTTCGTTAGAATGGATTATGCGCCAGATCAAATGGAGTTAACAACCGTGTTTGAAGATTCCTTTTCACTAGTACTACCCAAAGATCATCCCATCGGTTTACATAATTTCCAAGACTTAAAACAGTTCAAAGATGAAAGCTTTATTCTTTTTTCAAGCGACTACAGTCAGGGTTATTTCAATCAGGTGATGAGCATTTTTGAAGAAAATGGCTTTCGGCCAAAGGTATCGCACAGATCAGTTCATGCCAATACCATTTTTAGATTGGTTGAAAATAAGCTGGGTATTGCCATTGTGCCGACCACGCTGCAGGATGGTTTTAATCTAAGTGTAAAATTCATCGAACTCAAAAAAACGAGTCAAAGGGCGAGGCTTTCCGCTTTGTGGAAAAAGGAAAATGGTAATCCGGCCCTGAAAAAGTTTCTACAAGTGATGATGCTGAAATAGTCTAAACTATCCAACACTTGTTGGCCTCAGTCAAAATTCCAGCTATCTCGTTCTCTCTCCAGTTCGTCTACCCGGGCGTCGTACTCCCTTTCAAAAGTTTTGTACTCACTTGGGGGCAACAAATCAATCAATTGAACCAGTGAGTTTTCGGCATAGTTGGTAAAGCCCATATCGAGTGCCAGCCAGATATATTTTTTCAGAACGTCTGCATTATACGGGTTTACACCGATCGCTGCAACCAGCGCTTCATAGGCAGCATCTTTCGTGTCAACCTCCGAAAGATAGTCGGCCGTTGCCGCAGCGAGCACCCCATCGAATGGATTGGACAAGAAGGCTTCTTTCACAGCAGAAACATTATTGGTTTTTAAACCATTGGCTAATTTTACATATACCTGACCATACTTTGGGGGTAGTTTGTTGAGAATGGGGTTGTCCACAAGAGAGTTAAGCCCTTTTTCTTGCAAGTCAATGGCCAACTGAAGAAGCCATCTTTCAAGTTGATCCCAGTCTTCAAGCGACGCATTACCAAGTAATTTCTTGGCCGAAATGATATCCTTCGCTTCAAATGCTGCCCTGGCTAAACATACCATGGCACCTTTCTTCATATTTTCATTATCAAATGAATCGAGGAGTTTGGTTTGCTGATCTTGTGTGAGCTTTTGGGCAAACCATCGGGCATATTGATACCTGTCTTGGTCGGTAAGGAGTTCTTCAATTGATGTTACCTCTGTTAGCGATAGCACTGACTCTGCCACCTCCTTAGTTCTATCATTCTGAGTGCGGAAAATCCAAGCCAGAGAAGCCTGCTCCCAGCTACCAGCTTCTGAAAGAGCAATGGTTTGATTAAAATCGGCATCAGCAAAGTTTCCAGCTGAGGCGCTTTCAAAATACTCGGCTGCCTTTAACTGGGCACCCATATCGAGAGAAATAGCCCCCATTAAATGGAAACAATAGGCTCTTTGAGATGGGTAAGCTTGTTGTACCCGGTTAAGAATTTGGATCGCTTTTGCGGCTTCACCGCTGTAATAATCGTGCAAAGCATTTGCAATAGACATATTACCGTAAACACTCCCATTTGTGGAGGCATTCATGAATACTGGCAACATCTCAGTCATTTTTCCTGACACATGCCCTACATCCACCAAGGCCGCATTGTAAACAAATGGAAAAGTAAACCCAGTTAAGGTAGAGTCTGGCAGGAGCGCCTCCAAACCATCCGGCAATTGTTTACGTTGTGCCTTTACCAACGTAGCCAATGCATTGGTTAGAAAGCCATACGGTTGGGCCTGCTGGCTGGCCTCCATTATTTCGTCTGTCGTGATTTCTACTCCAGATTTAAACGCTACATAGCCAAGGTTGGTGGTTGCAGCCCGTTCAGAAAACCCTTTCCCCAGCCCTTGCTGCAGGTAAAAGCTAGCCGAGTCGAGAATATTTGTGGCAGAGTAAAGTACACCAAGGTTATTGCCAATATACCCGTTGGCCGGGAACTTGCCCTCCCCTTTTTGCAATGCAAAAATTCCCTTGAAAAACTGATCGGTGGACTGGTACTGATTACTAAGGTTCACAAAAGCTTGTGCCGAAGGATTTTTGCCTGTAGCCAGCTCAAATCTGTAAAGCGCCTGACCAGGCTTTTCTTTGCTATTGGCAATAAACCCCAGCTGATAATTGGACTTGTGATTTTGGTAGCCGTAAAGCGCCCCCTGAAGGTAATATTGCTCACTCAGAAGTTGCTCGTTGCGGACTTTATACAAATCTCCCAAACTATTGTAATACCCGGCAATAGATTGATTGAGCGCCACCCGATTCGATAATAAGAACAAAGCCACTACTGCTATAAAACCGGCTAGCCTATACGTGGGATATGGTAAAGTTCCTTCTTTAAATACAATGCGATAAACCGACATGTTTTTCATCAGGGGAGTGATGAAATTAACAATGATATAGAGCAAGAAAATGACGCCAAAAGCTAATTGGCTATAAATAATAGCATCCTCGAAAGCTTCCAACGCAGGATCATTTCCCTGAATCATCTGATATCCAATGGTGGTAAAAGCAATGCCCCCGAAAGCCACATAAAAAAGAGAGGCCAGTGGAAAGAACGGGGCTATGTTCTCATATCGATTCTCCCGAGCCTTTAATCCCCATAGACCAAGACTTGCCGATATGGCCAGCATCAAAAATTCATTGAGGTAGAGGATATCCCATTTGATGTACCCGGCATTATTAGCGTAAACCAGCCCAACGTTAACGAGATAAATGATACTGAAAGTAAAAAAATGGACCCAGTTGCGTGAACCTGTTTGTGCCTTGCCACTGGTGATCATTCGAAGGATAAAATAGACGACTTCGTGACCAACAAGCACAACAAAAGCCACCGTTATTGTCACCGGAGCGGTAAAGCTATACTGAGCTAATGTATAAAATGGGTTGTCTATTTGAGCACCGAAAAATATAACAAGGGCCAAAAGCCCAAAGCTCGCGGCGAAAGCTACCACTCTTTTAACCAGGGGTATGAAGCTCTTAAAAGCATGGAAGTAGTAACTAAGCGGAAGGAAGAATAAAATGGCAACCGCCAGTGGTTTATAGTCGAACCAGCCAAATATCAGCAACTGTTCTAGCCTCAAGGAGACGAGTAAACCGATAAATATGGTGGTGGAAACAATGTACCAAAATCTTGGCAAGTAGGTAGAGACAGCCAAAAGTGCGCTGCAAAAAACAGCGATAATTGAAAGGTAGATGCCTCCTGCCCAGGGGCGGATCATCCAGGGGCTCCCTTCAAAATGCTGCTTCATCAAATAAACTTCGGCAGGAATTTCTAGCTCAAATAGGCCAACAGATACCCTATCAAGCGGAATTCGAACAGTTTCAGTTTCAGTGGTCAGGTACCAGTCGAGCACCAGGTGGTGGCCTGCGATTTCGAAACCAAGCACAGTCAGCATGGTCAGTGCTGCCATTGCCGCAACGAATAAAAACAAGCTCCGCAAGTCCCTGGGCCAGGACTTCCAGAAAGACCAGCTGTCTGCCATACTATTCTATTACCTTGGGAACAATGAAGAATTTATCGTCGTGCTGAGGCGCATTGATTAAGCCTTCTTTTCTGGGAAGTTCCTCGGTGACCTTATCCTCTCTGAAAGCATTGAGCTCATACGACATACTCACCAGCGGTTCTACATCTTTCGTATCCAGCTCGTTGAGCTTTTCGACCCAGGTAAGGATTTCGCTTAGGCTATTGAGCATTTCCTTTTCATTGGAAGGATCCAGGTCCAGCCGTGCAAGGTGTGCTAATTTATGAAGTGTGTCTTTGTCAATTTTCATATTACTTCCTTTGCAAATTCTTCGGGGAAATGTGACCGCAATTCTGTGTCAATCACCTTAAAGCATTCGTCCTTTAATTCGTTCACTTTGTCAATCATCATCCCTTTAGTTTCGATTGGCTGATGGAGCACAATCTTAGGACGCTTGAATCGAATGACAAAACGATTATCGTCTGGTAAAATTATCCAATTGTATGGAATCGTCACTGGAACAATAGGAATTTGTTTCTCGATGGCCATCCTGAACGCCCCGTCTTTGAAAGCTGACATTTTTGGTGAGTAGACTGTTTTGATGCCACCTTCTGGAAAAATGATGACGGACTTTTTTTCATCCAGCTCATTGGCTGCCTTTCTGTACACTTCTGCTCTGCTTCTCGCCCGGTTCCGATCCACCATAATGTGTAATTTCTTGAACATAAAGCCGAAAAGCGGCACTTTGGCTATACTGCTTTTGCCCACAAAGACACACGGTGAATGCACAAAGCCCATCACCGGGATATCAAGATATGAAAAATGGTTGGCGCAGAAGATATAGTTTTGTTTTCCGTCTCTCTTGAACCGCCACTCTTCTCCGATGGGCAAGCCAATCAGAAAAAAGTAGACGATGGCCCACCAATAGTTCACCTTCAGTACCATTCTGGAGGCAGGCGGGTAATACATGCCTAGCAGAAACCAAGGGAAAAGGATTAGAAAAGTAATAGCAAACACCAGCAAGGCGTAGCCCACGTACAGGCGGTTGAAGAAAAGCTTCATGAGGCAAAATTACATGTTATATGGGAATTTTGAGCCCTTTGCCATTTAATAAGCCCCCACAAATTTATTCGTTCCTTCTCGTCCATCTGCCTGTTGATTTTGAGCGTTGAGGTGTATATTTTGTAGAATTAGTATTAGTTTTATGTAATGGACAAATTATTGCAAAGAATAACAATAGACCCTGAAGTGTGTAATGGACAGCCAGTTATCCGTGGCATGCGAATTACAGTCAAAACAATCCTTGAATACCTGGCGGCAGGCGAGTCCACATCCAATATCCTTGAATCCTATCCAATTCTTGAAAAAGAGGATGTCCAGGCTGCGATTTTATACGCTTCAAAATTTCTTGACATTGATGTTAAATCGATCAAACTTGCTTCCTAGTTGAGCTTTTACGGCGTGCGTCTTTTGATATTATAAGGGTGGGACAATGATTTTGCCAGGGAGAGAACTTTACAGAAAAGGCTCTATATTCATCTCAAATTAAACGAAATCAAAATATTGGAGAATCTTTCCGACCTAATGAAGTCATTAAAAGATAGGATAAATAACCCATTATTCTCCGCGTTTTTTTTATCATGGCCAGTTATAAACTGGAAAATCACCCTAGCTCTTTTTATAGATCAAAATAACATTCAAGATCTGGGCTATTCTAACTTATACGACTTCATTTCGGCAAACTTACTACTTACAAGGTCTTTTTGCTATCCTGCCATAATAGCTCTGCTCTACACATTTCTTTTCCCACCAATTAAAAGCGGTATCCGAGGATTCAACCTTTGGATTTCGAAGCATTCAAGCATATGGCATTTTGGTATTTCGAAGGATGGCAAGGTAAGTATGGAAAAATATCTCATGTTCAAAGAGCAATATGAAAAACGGACAAAAGCATTGGAAGATATAATTGATAAAGAAAACGTCCGAGAAAGTCGCCTTGAAGAAGTGAAGACGGAGAATTTAAATTTGAACAATACTTTAAATGAAAAGAACGAAGAAATCAGCACCCTAAAAACTGAGATAGAAGAATTTACTCAAGAAAAAGAGCAAAGCATAAAAAAAATAACGGAGCAATCTAAAAGAATGAGCTCCCTTGAGGACATAAATAACAAGCTAGCGAAGCGATTTGATGTTTCGCAACTAGCTGGCTCTTGGGTTCTTTATATTATGGACAACCCCGATCGAAGCATTGACTCATCAATAATTCAGCTATCTATCGTTGATAACAATTGCTACATCGAAACTGCTAGTTTTGGTCGGGTTCTTTTGGGAAAGATTGTGGACTTCTTCGAAGGAGAAAGGTCGAGTAATTTTGTATTTAACATTAAGATTAGCCCTGAGATCAGAAATACCGAAACCCTCTTCAAGAACTATCAAGACCTAACTTTTTGGTTAAGCTACACCAAATCAAAAGCCAAGCTGGTAGGCCTACTTAATTCCTCTATCAAAATCCAACTAGTTAAAGGAAATAATACAACAACACCTCTTAATTCAAATACCAGAGTAACAATTGGAGGACAGTCTAATGCTAGCTTCGGTGCATTCTATAATTCTATCGATAGTGAAGTATATACATTTCAAGTTACTCGTGATACAAAATCTTCAGAAGTGGACTTTTTGTTCTTTTACGGCACCACAAACTCATACTGCATCGCAGCACTAGATGATATTGATGCAATAACTGCTTTTAATGCGGCAATGTCAATCAAGAATGGGCTGTCTTCTATATTACCAACGATCAATAGAACTAGGTTTTTAAAAACTGATTTGTCTTCAAAAGAATTTGACCAAATAGTTAATTTAGATGAATTATTGGCATTCATAAAACGAGAAGAAGCCACCAAATTCGATCTCACTCACATAAATGATTTAAAAGAATCAACTGTTTTTGCCTTTATGTTATCTGAATCGAGAGGCTCTAGAATCGGATTAGCAAAAGTTGTCGCTACATTGGGCACAAGCGGAACAAATCGAGCAATAGCTTTGGATGTCAAGATTCAAGGAGCTATTTAATATTTTTAATTTTTGCATCTCCCATCCTCACACACAGCCAGGTAGCTTCCAAAGCAGGCATTTCGTCGACATAAGCGATGCCTGACTGCTTAATGAGCTTATCGCTGATGCGAATGTTTTTGATTACATATTTCACTTGGTGGTCGTATTCAGCGCCACGGAAAAACTCGGCATGTTCGATGCTAGTGAGCGCAAAAAGTCCATCGGTGATACCCATTTGCTTAATCGCAGCGCCACCACACTGAGCCATCGATTCGATAAGAATAGTGCCTGGGACGAAGTTATGTTCCGGAAAGCTGCCCTTGAGCCACTGGTTGGTTTCGCTATCGAAGGTTTTAACCGCAACGATCTCTTCTTTGTTGGTCGATATGACCTCATCAACAAACAGGAAGGGAGCTCTGTGAGGGAGGAGGTCTTCGATGGCTTGGTGTTTATTAGTCATTCTGTATTTTTCAATATTCGAACAAAGTCAACAACTAATATTCCTCATTGCTGGAGGCACTGCATTTAGTCAGGCAGATTGCTTCGTACCTTCCGCCAATGGGCGGACAAGCTGCAATAACCGGTATAAAGTAAGGCAGCGAGGCTTTAATGCCTCGCTGGTATTATCATACATTAAACAGGCATCACTTTCTCTTTCTTCCCTGAAGCAATCGACTTATAGATCGCTTCTACTACCAGCAAGTCCTTTAAACCTTCATAGCCATTGACCGGCGACTCCCGGTTCTCCTTCACGCAGCGAACGAAGGCGTCCATGTGAAGTGCTTGATGGACCGTATGACCATAGGGCATATCTCCCTTATTGGTTTTGCCCTGAATAGGGCCATAACCGAACGAAGGACGAAGTTCAGCCCAGCCATTCTCGTAGCCAACATAAAGCCTTTGACTTGAAGTTGCGTAGGTTGTCGTGCAAGTAGCCACAGCCCCACTTGGGAATTCCATTTGCCAGTTGATTGTTTCATCAACTTCTTTAAACTTGACTGGGTCAGTTTTGTACTCTTGGGCAGTGACAGCAATGGGCTGCTCTCCAGTAGCATAGCGAGCACCGTTTATACAGTATACACCCACGTCATACATAGCGCCGCCACCTGCCAACGCTTTTTTCAATCGCCATTGGGTTGGATCACCAATTTTAAAGCCATCACCGGCTTCCACCAACTTGACAGCTCCAAAGTCTTTTTCACGAGCCAGGCGCATGATTTCCTGGGTATGCGGCTCAGAGTGCAGCCTGTATCCAATGGCCAATTTTACTTTAGCCTTGTCGCAGGCAGCAATCATTTCACGGCACTCAGCGGGGTTAAGTGCCATGGGCTTTTCGCAAATCACATGTTTGCCCGCTTTGGCTGCCCTGATGGTGTATTCCTTGTGCATGCTGTTCGGCAATACGACGTAGACAATATCGATATCTGGGTTGTCTTTGATCTTATCGAATGTCTCGTAATTATAGATGTTCTTATCTGGAATATTATACTTCTCCTTCCACTCCGGCACTTTCGAAGGAGTGCCTGTCACAATCGCAGCCAGGTAACACTCGCCTGTCTTTTCGAGTGCTGGAGCCAGTAGATTGCCTGCATAGTAACCAAGGCCCACGAGGGCAATACCCAACTTTTTGCCTTGTCTTGGCTTTGGGAAATAGGGAACAGAAGCGAGGGCAGTTCCTGTTGGAAGAGTGAGCAAGGAAGCACCGAGTGCGGCACCTGCTCCCAGTTTCATGGTATCTAAAAATTTGCGGCGTGAGTAGGTAGACATGGAATGTTCGTTGTTTTGAACTATCAAGATAATGAGATTATCAGGTTTTCGACAATCATGTTATATAATAGGCAACAAAAAACCCCGCCAATGGCAGGGTCTTTCGCAATGATCACGGTTGTTGTGGATTATCTTTCGATAATCAGTCTTTGCTTCATCCTTTCGCCGGTTGATAATTCTAGTTCAACAATGACCACGCCAGGCACAAGGGTTGACAGATCGATACTTTCCCGTGTTCGATAATTGTTCACTGTCAGCACCTCGTTACCCGACAGGTCAAATAAGCGCACATTTTTTATAGTAGTAGCATGGAAAGCGATCGTTTGGCTGGCTGGATTGGGATATACGATGAGTCCTTGTTTAAGCAACTCTCTAGCGATGCCCGTTTCAATTGATATTACCACTTCGGCACTTGTGGTACAGCCATTGGCGTCCTTAGCTGTAATGGTGTAGCTGCCTGGTGCCAAGGTGAAAATATTGCTTTCCTGGAAGTCGGCGCCATTGCTAGCGTAAGTGTAAGGAGCTGTACCTCCTTCTACTGTGGCAATTACCTCACCGTTTTCTTCGGTCAGTGTGATCAACAAAGCTGCTGGTGAAGTAATGGCTAATGCTGTCTGCACGGTGCAACCCGCAACATTTTTTACTGTAAGTGCATAATCGCCTGGAGCAAGGCTGTTAAATGATGCAGCTTCCTGAAAGTTTTCTCCATCGATGCTGTAGGTATAGGTGGCATTTTCGGGACCAGTAACCAGCAAAGTCGCTATGCCGTCGGCAGCACCGAAGCAGGTAACTCCAGCGGCGGATGTCTCCACTGAAAATCCATCGGTCGGCGCAATATTGACTAATGTGGACGTAGTACAGTTATTGGCATCTTTGGTGGTCACTGTATACTCAGCTGCTGCCAGGCCTGAAAAACTGCCGCTATCCTGAAAATCGGTTCCATTGATGCTAAAGGTGTATGGCGCAGTGCCACCTGCTGCCTCAATGGCTATGCTTCCATCGGCCAGGCCGGCGCATGATGGCGAGGCGGATGCCACTGTGGCAGTCAAAGCCATTGGTTCTGTAATGATGGTCTCTGCATTTACTGTGCAGCCATTGGCATCCTTCACGGTAAAAGAATAGGTGCCGGCTGCCAGAGCAGAAAACTCGTTGGCTGCTGTAAAATTGGTCCCATCCGTGCTAAACTGATAGGGGGCCGTGCCACCGGTAACTGAAACGCTAGCTGAGCCGGTTGAGGTACCATGGCAAGTGGCATTTATAGTGACTACGGAGGCCAAAAGGGCAGCAGGACCTGCAATTACTGCTGTTTGCGTTGCAATACAGCCATTGGCATCCTTTACAGTAGCAGTATAATTTCCGGATCCAAGGCTCGAAAAGACTTCTCCGGCCTGAAAGTTTGTTCCATCCAGGCTGTAACTGTAAGGCGCTGTACCTTCCGAAGCCGTAATGGTGATGGTGCCATTGGCTGCATCTTTACAAGAAACATCGGCGGTGGCAACAGTCACTTCAAGCTGAGCGGGTTCGGCTATCAGAAATTGTATACTGCTCTCGCATTGTTTGTCGTCTGTGACTGTGGCAGTGTACGAACCAGGTGCCAGATTTTCAAATTGTGAGGAAATTTGAAAATTAGTGCCCTCAAGACTAAACTGATAATTGCTACCAGCCGGATCAGGCAAAATATTGACAGATCCATTGTTAGAACCAGCGCAAGTTGAGTTAATCACAGTTGTCGCCAGCGTAAATAAATCCGGATCATTTACTTTCACCACAGTTGATACCTGACAATCGTTAGCGTCTTTTAAATAGATCGCATAATTACCTGCTGACAGGCCATTAAACACATTAGAGGCTTGAAAATTAACGCCATCAAGGCTAAACTGGAATGGGCCGACACCTCCAGAAAGGTTCGCCTCAAGTGCTCCATCGCTGCCTCCACAAGTGGTCGTCGAGCTGGCAACTGGGGTGACAACTATCTCATTCGGTTGGAGGATTGTCCAATCCTCCTGGAATACGCACCCTGTGCCGTCCTTGATATAGATAGTGGTAACGCCAGCACTCAACCCCGTAAACTGTCCGGAACTTTGGTAGTTGACCCCATCCTTGCTAAACTCAAAGGGGGCCCCATTGCCTCCGGACACGCTTGTAATGTTTATTTCTCCATTAGTTCCACCATAACACAAAACATTTGTTGTTGTGACAACTCTGGATATTGCAGTAGGTTCATTTAGAGTAATGCCCGACACAGTAGCGACACAACCGCCCGCATCTTTGGCGTATACTGTATAAGTGCCCGCATCGAGATTTGTGATAGTAGTAGCTGACTGATAATTAACACCATCAATGGAGTATTGATAACCGGGGTTTCCGCCAGATGCCGCGGCAGTGATGGTTCCATCACCTCCTAAATAGCAAGCCAAATCGGTCCCCGTAGCTGAAACATTTAATGCTGTCGTAGGTTCGAAAAGGAATACTGATCTTGAAATGGTGCAGCCTGCAGCGTCTTTAATAATAGCGGTGTATGAGCCATCGGCCAAGCCGGTAAATTCGTTAATACTACCAAACGCTCCCCCTTCAAAACTATACTGATAAGGAGGGGTACCACCCGAACCGGTGAAAGTCGCCGACCCATCACTTGACCCAAAACACTTAGGATCCTGAAAGGAAACGCTTCCAAACAACTGAGTAGCCGCAACAGTGAAGTTCAAAGTCACAAGAGAGTCCAGACCGTTCTTAGCGACAAAGGATTCCATATAGGTGCCATTTGTGGTCAGCGTCTGGGTGCCAAAGGTATAGCTAGCTCCAAAACACACCGTTAAATCCTCCTCTTCCAGGTAGGAGCCTGTAAAGAAGCCGACCCTACCATTTTGCGTGTTGGAAGGTTCTCCAGCAACCAACATGCTTCCATACAGCGCAACTGACTGACCGAAGAACGTGTTGCTCTGAGGCGAGTCCGATATCACTTCTCCAGATGATACTGCCGAACTATTGCCAAGCGTAAAAAGATACACCGCCCCCCCGTCTGCCAAAACACCGGCATCACTTTTTGGTGCTCCTACCGCCAGGATATCACCGCTCATTGCTAATGAAATTCCAAATAGGTCGCCGGGCATCACAGCTGCACCAACGGAATAGTCCTCCACCAAGGTACCATTGGCAGTAAAAGCAGGCCCCCAGCCCACCGCTGGCTTATTGTAGACATAAGCTTTTGTCGCACTCGCTCCTCCTGACCCCACTACTATCCGATCACCTTGCGCCACAATGGTGTTTCCAAAAAATTGAGAGCTACTTCTATCAGCTCTTTTCAATATGGCATCTGCTGAAGAGGTAGTAGCATAACCTGTCCCTTTTTCATAAATAAGTACATTGCCAGCATCGACACCAGTAAAGGCTCCAATAGCTGCAAACTGGTCTGTCAATGCAACGGCTGTTCCAAATTCATCTCCATTGCTCACTGGATATGTCAATTTCGCAGTTTGGGTTGCTGTGGCCCAACTGGCACCATTCGCTTTTGAATAAATGAATGCAGCACCCACTAGCAAATCTTGCGGTGAACCGATCAATATTTCATCGCCGTTTAGACTTATTGACTTCCCAAAACCTGCAACAGTTGAAGATATTTTCCGAGTTTCAGTCCCGGCATTTGCCCAGCCAGATGCAGGCTTTTCCCATATGTATACGTCCTTCCCCAACACAGAACCTACCGCTATAACATCCCCTTCAATATCAAGGGAATAAGAATATTCAGCTCCGGCACCCACCCAACCAGAACCCGCTAGTTCCACTACTTCGACCCAAGTTCCACCCTGGTTTTCATACACGTAGACGGATCCATCGGAGCTATTGTAGAATCTAGCACCAACTACGGCTACATTGCCATCTATGGCAACCTGTGAGCCAAATCCACCATTGGGTGGGCCAGCAAATGCTTCATCACTTGCCCATTCCTGTGCATATAGAAACGTTTGGGAACCCGTCCAAATAAGCTGAAATAGAGAGAAGGCTAAAACAAAAAATAGCTTCGCAGACGAATCCACTTTTCGTTGATGCCTGATAAGGGAATTAGTATGAACGAAAAAACGACGTGTCAATCTTATCATGATGCAATTTTTTATTAGCAAATTGCCATCATTGATCGATTGGAATTAGAGCGTACTAACCAGCGTCAACGGTTTGTTGGTAAGCGTGCCGTTACAGAAATAAGCGTCAAGAGTACTGGTTTACATGAGGTTGGCCAGCAGCATTACTAGCCGTTCTTTTTTTCGTACCGACACAGGTAAAGTCACATTACCTTCCAGGTAGATAATGCCTCCTTCACGTTTATCGAACTTTTTGATCTTACTCACATTAACCAAATAAGACCGATGTACCCGGAAGAATCCGTTTTTCTCTAACATAGCCTCGTACTCTTTGAGATGAGTAGAAACCATGATCTTTTGGCCATTAGTCAGGTGGAAAGTGGTATAGCTACCTTCTGCTGTACACCAGAGAATTTCCTCCAGTTTAATAACATGCAAAGTCTCAGCTTCTCTCAGAACAAGCTTCTTTTTATCCTTGGACAGCTCATGAATATTATCCATCAAAATATTGATCTGAAACTCAAATTTGGACTTTTCAATTTCCAGTTTCGCTTTATCAACTGCTGCCCACAAGTCACCCGAAACCACAGGCTTTAGCAGATAATCGATGGCACTGAAACGAAACGCTTCAATGGCATACTGGTCGTAAGCAGTTACAAAAACCACCTTAAAATCCCTGCGATCACATCGCTGCAATAAATCAAAACCAGTGCCGTCCTCCATTTGGATATCAAGAAATACGAGGTCTGGCTCCAGTTCATCTATTTTCTGTAAGCCCTCCTCTACGCTTCTTGCTGCGCCCACCAATTGGATGTCGTTGGGCTTAGCTTCCAACATGGCCTCAAGATTGCCTATGAAGGCAGATTCGTCGTCTATTACCAGGGTCCTAATTTTCATTGGGCGTAGGTTAATGGGAGATCGAAAAATACTTTGGTGCCACAAACAAGGCCATCCTTTACTATGTCGTTGATGCCCATCGCTGCAGGTTTCTTGAATGATTTTTCCATGTTAGCCAGTCTATCGAGCGTAATTTGTGTGGCCAGCGATCGATGTGCTTTATTGCGCTGATTGAAAGATGCCTGGTCTCTGCCTACACCGTTGTCTTCTATCAGGATCTGCAGATGGGTAGCGGTGGATGAGAATTTAATGGCAATTTTTCCGGCGCCTTGCTTGTTCATGATGCCATGTTCAATCGCATTTTCAAGAAAGGGTTGTGTAATCATGGGTGGAATCAAGAGTTCGTTGGATTCAACTTCACTATCAACACTTAGCTCATACTGAAATGGCTCATCGAACCTCAATTGCTGAATAGCTATATAATTTTCAATGAACTTGATTTCGTCCTCTAAAGAAATGAAATCTCGCTGGTTGAGCTCTAAAATCTGGCGAGTCAGCTGTGAGAACCTGGCCAGGTAGTCGGCTGTTCGCTGACGGTCCGTATTCTTGAAAACAAGGTTTTGAATGGCGTTCAGTGAATTGAACATAAAATGAGGGTTTAACTGTACCCTCAGCAGTTTCTGCTTGAGGTCATTTGCCTCTTTGTCTTTTCTCAAATTACGCTGCCGATAAAACAACACACCGACAACGATGACCCCTACCAAAACAACTGCGACCACAATAAGCAGCAGGTTCCTTCGGCTCAGTTGCAGTTGCTGTATTTCGTTTTGTTGTTGGAGCTCCTGGATGGATCGGTCCTTTTTCGCTGTCTCATATTCGGCTTGAAGTTCCTCAACCCTGGCCATGTTCTGTGCCAGGTCAAGGCTATCGGTCAACGCATCGTACTTTAAATAAGCATCGAGCGCCAGGTCAAACTGACCAGCCTGCCGGTATATTTCAAATAAATTCTTTCTCGCTCTAATCAGCTGCTCCGCGTCACCTATTTCTTCACTTATTTTCAAAGACTGCATTGCACTTTCTATTGCGTCCTTTGGTCTATTTTTTTTAATAAAATAACGAGAGTTGATCTCATGACCAAAGCCTATATTCTCAGTTAATCCAATCTTTTGCGATACCGCCACCATTTCATCGTTAACGATTTTAGCGCTATCAACCTGCCCAGTCTCCATGAGTAAATCTGCGATGTTGAAGAGATAAACAGCGGCATTCACTTCATCGTGACTTTCTTTTGAGCCGATGTATGCTTTTCGAAAAAACAACAAGGCACTGTCGAGTTGATTATCCTCTCTATACACGTGGGCTAGTCCATTTGTGATAAAGTACCGGAGATTACTATAAGCTGGGTCAGCTGCCATTTTTCCGGCCTGAAGGAAGTAAAACTTTGCTTTTTCAAAGTCGTCGATTTCAAAAAAAATGGCGGCCATCTGAATCTGTGCACTTATCTGTACAGATGTGTTATGAATATGCTCGGCAAGGCTATCAGTTTTTTGCAAATAAGTGATTGCTTCCTTGTACTGAGCATTGTCACGTAACGTAGCACCGATACCATAGTTAATGATTGCTCCAAGGTTAACTGCTGCCGAAGATTGGTTACCAGTCAGAAGTTGCAGGGCCTCTTTAAAAGCAGCGACTGATTCTTCGTATTTGGAGAGGAGTTTATAGCTGTTCCCAATACTTTTCTTCGCTCTGGCCGCATAGAGATTCATTTTAGTTTTTATGAAAACTTCAAAGGCGGTGTTGGCCAGGGTCAATGATTCCCCTGGGTTTTCGTAAAGAATCCCTTCAGCCAGAAAGTATTCACCGATGGCCTTCAGTGTATCCGTGCCTTCTGTGGAGGCTGCATCCATGATTTGTTCTGCATACACCTTTACAGAGTCACGACGATTTTCTTCAAGGTTTGTATGCGCCATGTTAATGGCCTGCACAGTGACCTGAGCCGCAACAAAATGGCTCATGAAAGATATGGCTGCGAGAAGAAAATACTTCATGGCGAAAAGTTAGTCAACAGCGTCAATTACCCAGCTTGCAATCAACAAGCGTTGCCTTAAAGATAATGAGTGATATGGTTTTAGGAACAAGCGTTTCAGCTGGCAAAGAGAATTCACTCTTTAGGCTGTAATGGGATCAAACAAAAAACCCCGCCAATAGCAGGGTCTTTCGTAATGATCACGGTTGTTGTGGACTATCTTTCGATAATCAGTCTTTGCTTCATCCTTTCGCCGGTTGATAATTCTAGTTCAACAATGACCACGCCAGGCACAAGGGTTGACAGATCGATACTTTCCCGTGTTCGATAATTCTTCACTGTCAGCACCTCGTTACCCGACAGGTCATATAAGCGCACAGCTTTTAAAGTAGCAGCATTAAATGCGATTGTATTGTGGGCAGGGTTAGGATACACGGTGAGTCCTTGTTTAAGCAACTCGTCGGCGATACCCGTTTCAATTGTTATTACCACTTCGGCACTTGCTAGACAGCCATTAGCATCTTTGGTTGTAATGGTATAATCACCAGGAGTCAGGCTGAAAATGTTACTCTCCTGAAAGTCGGTGCCATTGCTTGAGTAAGTGTAAGGTGCCGTTCCGCCAGTGACAGAAGCAGTTACTTCCCCGTTTTCCTCCAGAAGAGACAAACTTATTGGCGAGCTCGCCTCCACCTGCACAGTAGTTGACGTACTGCAACCAGCTTCATCCATCACTGAAACAATATGCTCACCGGCGGCTAGCTGGCCGAACGTTGTTAATGTTCCAAAATCACTCTCATCTATTTTAAAGCTGAGTGTTCCGGTGCCTCCAGTGGCATCCACTACCACACTTCCATTATTCAAGCCACAGCTTGTTGGGGACAAAGTGGTGGATATTGAAATTGCGGCTGGAGCCGACACTGTGGCCTCCACAGTAGCGGTACAACCATTTTGGTTCCTGGTTACGACAGTATATGCACCTGCCAACAGCCCTGAGAAACTAGCAGCATCCTGAAAATCCGATCCATTAAGGCTGTAGGTATAGCTATCACTGTCAGACCCCGTTACTCCTACCGTAATCGAACCATCTTCAGAAGCCACACAGCTAGCATTAGTGATGTCTGTATCGATAGTGAAAACACTCGGTGCGACCAGGGAAACAGTCAGCGACGTTTGACATTCCTTTGCATCTTTTACTAAGAGGACATACTCTCCTACTCCTAAAGCTGAGAATATACCTGAGTCGGAAAAGTCACCTCCATCGAAACTGAATAGGTACGGAGAAGTTCCACCGGAGGCTTCCAAAGCGATCTTCCCATCGGCTACACCTGCGCATGACGGTGTAGTAGTGGTTGCAGCAAGTGTGAGTTTCGCAGGCTCGGAAATGGTTGCTTCAAATGTTGTTGTACATGCCTGAGCATCTTTTGCAGTGACGGTGTAGCTACCTGCAGAAAGTGTTGTGAACTCGTTTTCAGCTTGAAAATCGGCGCCATTGATACTGTACTGGTAGGGAGTGGTACCACCAGTAGCAGTAACAGTAAGGCTACCAGTAGCCTGCCCATTGCATTTGACTTCGCCAACCGCTAAGTCGGTAATCATCAGGGCAGATGGCTCAACCACAGTTACAGTTTGCACGGCGGTGCAGCCATTGGCATCCTTCACCGTAACTGTTGCGTCACCTGCTGTCAGACCAGTAAATGTAGCCGTGCTAGCAAAAGTTGAGCCATCGATACTGTAGGTATAAGGTTCGGTGCCACCAGAAGCCGACACCATAACCTGGCCGTCATTGGCTCCTTTGCAACTGATAGCTGATGGCTGGGAGGTGACCGCTAATTGAGCCGGCTGAGTCACATTAAAGGTCACGGTTCCTAAGCAACCAGCAGCATCCTTCACAGTAAAAGTATAGCTGGCAGCAGGCAAATCTGCAAAGGTGGAAGCACTTTGAAAGGTAGTGCCATCCAGACTGTACGTGTAAGGCGTCGTACCACCCGTTACCGAAAAACCAGCTTCTCCGTTGGTGCCACCAAAGCAGGTAACGTTGGTAATGGTTTGTGTGATCACAAAAGCTGTAGGACCACCCACTGTCTCATTCACCGTAGCCGTACAACCATTGGCATCTTTCACTGTCACCGTGTAGTCTCCCTTTGTTAGCGCAGAAAAAGAGGCTGACGACTGGAAGTTGGTCCCATCAATGCTGTATTCGTAGGTACCCGTTCCTCCTGATGCATTAACGGACAGTGACCCATCTCCCGCTCCCGGACAGGTAGCATCGACCGCTCCATTGGACGACAATTGAAGCAGAGAAGGCTCTGAAATAGTTGCCTGCCTGGTTATCTGGCAGCCATTAGCATCTTTGAAAGTCACTGTATAGTTGTCGGCAGCCAGGGAAGTAATAGGAGTTGTTTGGAAGTTGCTACCGTCGGTACTCCACGACCATGGCAGCGTGCCTCCCGAGGAGGTAAAATCAATCGATCCATCGTTGGCGCCAAAACATGAAATGTCCATGGCTGTTACCGACGCAGTCATTTGAGTAGGTTCCGTAATTGTAAACACAGAAGATTCCATCACACAATTGCTGGCGTCTTTCACAAATACCTTCTGATTTGACCCTGCAGCATAGCCAGACAGGGAAAACTGGCTTGTAAACTGGGAGGCACCATAAGAAATCCCATCCTGACTAATCCTGTAAGGACCTAGTCCTCCCGAAATGGTGCCACTGACTGTACCTGTGCCGCCGAAGCAAGTTGCATTGACTACGTTGGTAAGCGAGATGTTAATAGCAGTGGGCTCAGTAATCGAACGGGTCTCAGTAACTACACAACCATTGGCATCTTTGGCATAAAGGGTATAGGTGCCAGGGCTAAGCGCATTGAATAGTGTAGTCGATGAATAATTAGTGCCATCGATACTGAATGTAATTGGTCCAAAGCTTCCTCCGCCACTAACAAGTATCTGACCATCGTTTGCCCCATAACAAGTGGCATTCTCAACGTTGATAGTCGAAAAACTTGGTGGAGCCCCCTGAGCTTCAAATGCACCGATATCAATGGCGCCGTCTGCAATTCTTGGGTTCCCACCGAGGTCTGAGGCAATTGTAATCGGCAACGCACTTCCCGCATTTGTAGCCACCGAATTGCAAGCATCCAATGTATAATCATTGTTAGCCGCATCGTTGAAACCCGGATCGGCAGTAAGTGTATTTGTTTGTACAACCGAAACGCTGACGCTGTTTTGAATTTGGAGCCATACACCGTTCTCTTTATTGTTGAACAAGATGTTATTGATCATCGAACTGTTCGTGTTGGGCTTGTCAAAAATGAAGAAGATCGGACGACCGTAGATGAAACTTCCAGGTTGTGTATGTGCATTCTCCGTAAATGTATTGTTGTATAGATTAACGTAGTAATTGTTGATAAAAAGAGCAGATCCGTAAGTCTGAGTAAGATTTTCATCAAACAAGCAGTTCACGATTACAGACTCTACACTATGTGCAGTGTTAGGACTACCCGTATTATAATAGTGTTCCCCAAAACTTATCGCTCCACCGCTACTTCTCCCATAGTTTTTATAAAACTTACATGACTCAATATAGGGGTGTGATTCGCCCTGATTAAAGATAGCTCCACCAGTCGGGCCTACAGAGCTCGAACTGAACGTAGCATTATTGGTATCAAAGACCATATTCCTTATTGTCGGTGAAGCATTCACATTTCGCATTCCGCCACCGCCCTTTCTGCTCGCCAGGGCCATATAACCTCCTGTTATAGTAAACCCATCAATTACAGCACTTCTACCCAGAGGACTTCCTGAGGTGTATTCATTGTTGATGACGCTATGCGTATTATCTCCAAGCGTGGTATTATCACCGATCTCTCCTGAAAGAATGGTAGCATTGGCTAACCAGTTCCGCTGGGCAATAGCAGATTCAGTTCCATTGAATCCGCCAAACAACTCCACAAAGTTTTTCATGACGAAAGAAATGGTTCGATCAGTTCCTTTGGTTGGGTAGTAGGTACCTTCTTTCACCCACACCTGGGCGGAGGAACTGGCGTTGCCAATGAGTGCTGCAGCGTCGATAGCGGTTTGCAGGTTCTTGTATGCGTTGGCCCAACTTGTTCCATCGTCGGCCCCTACAGCAGATTTATCCACATAAATGATGGTCTGGCTAAAAGACTTTTCTGTAGCCCCGAAAATCAGGATCATCAGAAAAATTCCCTTTAGCGTAGAAATGAAATTCGAATAGGTCAACGAACGAGTATCCATATTATTTGCCTTTTTTTCTTTGAAAGTGGCAAATAATTCACGGGATAATACCAGTAATTGACGGAGCCAGTAGCCGGCTTGACGAGAGAGGTATTTGCCTTGACGGCTACTGCTGAAGCTTTTGAAGGATACCTCTTAATAACTCAGGCGCAATGGATATAGGAAGTGACTCATCATTCTTCATTCGGATCTCCCCACGTGAACGATCTATTTTTTTGATGTTGTAAATATTGAGAACATAAGACCGATGCACCCGCTCAAACCCCTGATCTACCAGCTGTTTTTCGTAAGTTTTCAGGTGCTTGGAAACCACTACCTGCGTTCCGTCCTTCATTTTGAATTCAGTGTAACTACCGTTGGCATGGCACCACAATATGTCAGGTATATCGATGATGTGAAGCCCATCCATATCGGACAATACAATCTTTTTAATGTTGGCGCCAGGCGTGAGGTTGTGAACCAAGGTCGTTAGCTGCTTGTGAATCAGGTCCTTTCCAATATTGTCTGTTGCCTTTTTTACAGCTTCTATGAGCTCTTCCGAATCTACAGGTTTGAGCAAGTAATCGACAGCACTCAGCTTAAAAGCATCTAGGGCATATTGGTTGTGGGCCGTGACGAAAATGACCTGCATGTCGAGGTTGTCAAATCCTTTTAGGAGCTCCAGCCCTGTTTTTTCATCAATCTGAATATCCAGAAACACTATTTGTGGGCGTATAGCATGGATAAGCTCCAGCGCCTCAGCCGACCTTCTAGCTGTGCCTACTACTTCTACCTGAGGGCAGTTCATCTCCAGCAACCCCTTGAGGTCATTGATTACACTTTCTTCGTCGTCAACTATTACCGCCGTAAACATTTAAAAACCGTCTTTTACCAAAGGTAGTTGATACACCACTAATGTACCTTTCCCCAGGCCGTTTCTGCCAAGGTCTTCGACTGTGTAGACCATCTTCGTTTTCAATTTTTTCCCCAACAGCTCTATTCGGTCTTTGAATATTTGAATGGCTTTCGATTCGTGATCCTTTGGGCCACTTACATGATCGATACCAATACCGTTGTCTTGAATTTTAAATAAGAGTTTGCCTCCTTCGCTACTGCAAGAAATCTGAACCATGCCCCCGCTTGCTACATTCTTAAACCCATGTTCGATCGCATTTTCTATAAATGGCTGAGCCAGTAGCGGCGGCACAAAAATTTCATCCATCTTCAACCCCTTTTCTATATCTATTTCGAACTGAAACTTTTGTGAGAACCGGGTCTGCTGAATTTCGAGGTAAAGCTTCAATGCCTGAAGTTCCTCCTCCAAAGTAACCCATTCCTTAGAGCTCAGGTCTAGCACCGTTCTCATGAGTTTGGCAAATTTCCCCAGATAGTTGATGGCATCTTTTACGTTCCTTTCATCGAACAGAAAGCCCCGAATTGAAGAAAGTGCATTGAAAATAAAGTGGGGGTTGATTTGCGAGCGAAGCAGCTGCTGCCGGTGAATGGCGGTTTGTTCTTTCTGCTTATTCAGTCGCTGCTTTTGATAAAAGAACACTGTAGCAAATAACAGCAAAATGATAACGATACTACCCAACAGAATGCCAAGTTGTTCCCTGCTCTGTAGCGCAAGAATCTCATTTTGTTGTGTAAGTCCGTTGATCTGAAGCGCCTGCTTTTCTGTTTCGTACTTTTGCTCCAGCTCATTCACTACTTCAGCTGTCTCAATTCTTAACAGGCTGTCTTCCGTTGCTCTCAGTTCTTCGAGGGCTTCCATGGCCAACTTGAAATTGCCAGTCTCTTTGTAGGCAGTGTACTTACTTTCGGCTATTATCATTTGGTAAAACTGCGATCCGATCTCCCGATTGAGCAGTTCAGCACTATCGAGGTAACTAAGTCCTTTAGTTGTCATTCCCAGCCCCAAATATCCATCCGAATACCTGATATTGGCCAGGATCAATGTTTCCGTATCCGCGAATGCTTTATACTTCATGATAGAATCACAAAATTGGAGGCACTTTGCGTAATCTCCCCTGACATAAAATACCGCTGATTTTACATTGTAGAGTTGACTTAGTTTTGACTTAAAGTCATTGGCGTAAGAAAGTGGCAAGGCCATTTCAATCAAATAAAGCGCTGAGTCAAGGTAAGCATCCTCCGTGGCTCCTATTTCGGCAAATTGGGAAGCACCACTCGTTAACACGTTTACTCTAATGTTTGGGTCACTTATGCCATCGACGAGGTCAAGGGCCTTTCGGGCATACTCCTTCACCTTTTCAGGCTGCTCCTGTTGGCCGAACACGGACACCACATTCATATAGGACTGTGCCAAACGGTCAATGTTCCCTAATTTTTCATTGAACGTGACCGATTGCAGAAAATATTCGATGGACTTCTCGTGAACATCTTGCTTATCGTAAATGTAACCCAGGGCGTTGTAGGCGTCGGCCAGGTTTTGAAGCGCCTGGACGGACTCACAGATTGGAAGCGACTCCTCCAATGTGGTAATTGCTTCACTGTAGTTTCGCATCCTGGCCAGGGCATTGCCTTTCAACTCCAAGGCACGGCATCGCACCGAAGGGAGTTTTTGTTGACTAGAGAGAAAAATAGCTTTGTCTGCATAAAAAATGGCAGAGTCGTAGTCGGCAGTTGTAAGCCTGTGATAATCGGCTAGCTGGAGATAAACGTCCAGTTTTTCATCATTGGTGTACCCATTCAAGCGACTGTACAGGGTATCCGGCTGACCTATGGCAGGCAATGAAATGATAAGAAAAGCAAAAAGAAACAACCTAAGCATTGGCAACCGTGAGACCTTGTAGAAAATAATTCAGCAACCCAATTAGGGAAATTTAGTGCTAATATCTTCTATAGGTCATGTTAATTGACGAAAACGTATCTTCAATCAATCAGATGCCACTTTCAATTGACGAATCGACTTTACTACCTGAACATTACTTCTGCCATCACTGGCAGGTGGTCGCTGGGATATCGATTTTCCTTTGAGTCCGACAGCGTCGCAAACTTTCTCACCAGCACCTTTTCATTGACAAAGATGTAGTCGATGCGACGGGTGAGGTCTGCGTTGTGGTCGAAGCCATTCCAGGTGCCATAGGGACCATAAGGTGGGTTTTCGCTTAGGTTGCGTGCATCGGTGAGCCCTTTCATGAGTATCTGGTAGGCTTCAGTGTCTGGCTCTGAGTTGAAGTCGCCAGTCAGTATCGCTGGGAGGTTGCCAGCGATCTTATGTATTTTTTCAACAATCAACTTTGATGAGTTTGTTCTGGCCTCCACACCTATATGGTCGAAATGGGTATTGAAAATAAAAAAGTCCTTTCCAAGGTGCCGGTTTTTCATCTTCGCCCAGGTACATACTCGCACAATAGCGGCGTCCCATCCTTTGGAAGGAACTTCCGGCGTTTCCGACAGCCAAAAAGTGCCAGAATCGATTACCTGAAAGAGGTGCTTGTTATAAAGAATGGCAGAAAACTCACCACCAATTTTGCCATCGTCGCGACCAACACCCAGCCAACTATGGTCGGGCAGATTCTCTTCCAGGTCTTTCAATTGATGGAGCAATGCTTCCTGCACACCGATCACTTCTACCTCGTGGAACTTAATGAGATCTGCCACATCACCCTTTCGGTTGGGCCAGGCATTGATACTGTCATTGGGTGTATCGTACCTAAGGTTAAAGGTCATGACATTGAAAGAAGGAATTTCTTTCTTTTTACAACCTGTGGCTACTATCAAGATCAGTAATGAAATTCCAAAAAAGTTTTTCATGAGTGTAAGGGTGCTGTGTTAAAAACGAAAGAAGTAGCAAAATGCAAAATCTGGGAGCTAACCTCAAATGCAACCTTGCTACTTCTTTGATACCTTGCTAATAAAAAAAAAGTCCCTATTTACTTCCCATTAGGAAACATAGGCCTTGGAACAATCATGAGCTCCTTTTGGCGGCCATCGATGTACCGGAAACCAGTTTCATCATAATAGCCATCCTCTTCCAACATGATACGAATTTCCTTGTTCCATTCAGCAATAAAAACTGATGCACTCAGCTCAATCGAATAGGCCGTTTTATAATACAATGGATAGTCTCCATTCACAGGCGCACCGTCTTGCATGTCCCACATACCAATAGTAGGGCCGCTGGCATGGCCGTAGAAGCCAATTGGATGTGTGTAGATAGTAGGCTTGAGTCCGGCTGCTTTCGCCTGGTCTAATGCGGCCTTTAAAATTTCATTGCCTGTTTTCCCCAGTACGAAGTTGCTAGTCAAAGCGTCCTGCACCTTATTGCCCTGGGCGAAAGCTTCCTGCAAAAATTTAGGAGGTTCGGTTTCGCCTGCCTTCAGGATATAAGCATGCTGCTGGGTATCTGTGTTGAGGCGTAAATAGGTGATGCCAAAATCACAATGAATCAGGTCACCTGGCAGGATCACCTGCTCACCTGGACGTTCTGAAAAGCTTCGCAGATGCTCGAATGACTCCGGGTCCTGACGTTGGATGGATACCGAGGGATGGAACCAGGTATCCAGCTTCAACTCTTTGATGCGCTCACGCATCCACCATACCACATCGTCGGTAGAGGTTATACCTGGCTGAATCACTTTATCAGAAAAGCCTTCTTGAATGATCTGGTGAGCAATCCTAACAATTTGCTGGTAAACGATCATTTCACTTTCGGTACGTGTTTCTAACCAGGCGATGGCAAGCTTTTCTGCTGATACAACTTTTTGCTGGAAGTTTTTCGGCAGCACATTCATCAGCTGGTCATATTCGTTGGAGGTGATACCGTCTGCCTGGGCAAAGTATTCTGATTTATTGATGCCTATTTTTTTCGGATTCTTCTCTTGAATCAAGCGGCTCAGCGCTTTGAATTGGTCGGGCTGAATGGTAGGGTTCCAGGCCATCTTAAACATGGTGCCTACATTGTAACGAGCTATGGCATAAGTTTCCAGCTCCTTGCCCTCGCCAGGATCATAAACCACCAGAATAGTGCGACGGCGTGCGGCCAGCCAGGTAGCAGGCAGCATCGTGCGAATCACCGGATCCTCATTGTACTCACGGGCGATAATCAGCCACATATCCATGCCTTCCCGACGCATAAGGTCTGGTAGTACGTATTTGATTCTCTCTTCTAACCAGCGATCAATGACTTCAGCCTGCTCTCTCTGCGTGAGGATTCTAGGCACTGAAATGTCCTGGGCCAGTACCTGCCAGCTCATGACGATAAAAAATAGGAAGGTGAGGATTTTCTGCATGTCTCAATATTTGTTTTCGGAAAGCTGATGAAAAACTCCGAATGAGGCAAAGAAAATTGTTTGGGTGGAAAACCTTCACATGATTTTTTTTCATCTCATACCTACGGGTCAATCTATCATTTTATGTAACCGAAAATCGTACCCTTGCTCTAACCAAGCTCAGCAGAGGATTAGTGTTCAGGTTTAAATCCTAGTTCACACCTTTCCTTTTCAAGCAATGACATCACATTCTCCAATTGAAAGACCTTCTTTGTTTCATTCATCCTCTCGGCGGCCTCCTTTTTCAGGTCCTTTCGGTGGATGGCCTCCACAAATCGCCTCACCTCTTCTTTGTCTGACAGAACGAGTGCTGGAACGGTAGTGAGCTTGTCATTATCGTCCTTAGCTACCATGGTGAAGTAGCTGTTATTGGTGTGCTTCACTACACCCTCTTTCACGTTTTCGGCTATTACGTGAATGCCTACAACCATCGAAGAATTGCCCACGTAATTGATGGAAGCTTTCAACGACACCAGGTCACCCACTTCCACCGGCTGCAAAAAATCGACAGTATCCACAGATACAGTGACGCAATAGGCGCCGGAATGCTTCGTTGCACAGGCGTAGGCTACTTTGTCCATGAGCGACAAGAGAATGCCCCCATGAATCTTCCCTCCGAAATTGGCATAGGAGGGAATCATGAGCTCGGTAATGGTGACCTGAGAGTAGGCAACAGTTCTGGGATGCATAACGGTTGGTTTAAGATGAGTCGATTGGGAATAGTACGTGATGTATTTTCACCCAAATTAACCAATTATCCTCTAATAAGGTCATGCAGGTATTCGGTCTCCAAAACCTAATCTTGATTCTGTATGTTTGAAAGAGTAATCGTTCGCAAGACAAAAGACCAACAATGACGCTTAAAAAATACCTGACCATCCTTCGACTTGTTTATATTTCGTTGATCTCGACGCTGGTCCTTTTCACGGCGGTTTCCTTTTTCGTATTCTTTTCTATTGGTGGAGTCACACAAGCTCCCGTGGGTTTGCCAAAATATGCCATCTTAACGGTGACAATGGCCGCTTTGGCTGGATGGACATTTACCGGTAAACTCCTGAAAACCGACCCAACCATCCCGCTGCAGCAAAGGATGCAGTCGTGGTACAATTACAAAGTAATTAAAGGAGCCGTGCTGGAAAGCATTGGTTTGGTAGGCGTAGTGGCCACCATTATCACTTACGACCCGCTGTATTTCCTAGCACCAATATTTATCGCAGGCATATTGTTTACTGTTTTGCCCACCGAACGTCGGGTTCAAATCGATCTTGCTTTGAGTCAGGAAGAAATAGAGGAGTTGAAAAAATTGAATCAATAAAGTGGCTGGTAAAGACGCTCTGTATTTCATCATTCATAAACCTTACGGTGTGCTGAGTCAGTTCACCGACGAGGGTGGTAACCCGGGCCTGGGCACCATTTTTAAATTGCCTAAAGATGTATATCCGGTCGGCAGACTGGACACAGACAGCGAAGGGCTCCTGATCCTTACCAACGACAAATCGCTCAATGCGAGGCTACTTCACCCTAAACATCAACACCAGCGAACGTATTGGGTGGAAGTGGAAGGAATTGTTCAACACAAAGCCCTGGAAGAATTGGCCAAAGGCCCTACTATTCGGATCAAAGGCAAAGAGCATCGCAGCCTGCCTGTAAAAGCGAAAATTGTGGAGGCGTCTGATCAGCTGGCTGAACGGAACCCGCCAGTCAATCATAAAAAATATACAGAGACGACTTGGTTGGAGCTAAAGTTAACTGAAGGGAAGAACCGGCAGGTGCGGCGCATGACGGCTGCGGTGGGGCACCCAACCTTGCGGTTGGTGAGGGTGGCGATTGAAGAATTAAGTCTTTTTCCGATGAAGTCGGGAGAAATCAGTCAGGTGTCGGCGGGGGTATTGATGAGAAAGTTAAATTTGGGGTGATGGAACTTCCCAAATCCTTTCAGGAGCGAATGATGGGGATACTCGGCAATAAAGCTGAGGTCTTTCTCGACTCTTTGACCAGCCCCTCCCCTACTTCCATTCGCATCAATACGTCGAAGTTTCAGGGAGCTATTCCGTTAGAAAAAGTGCCCTGGTCATCAAACGGCTATTACCTGAATGAACGGCCTTCGTTTACGCTTGACCCCTTGATGCATGCAGGGGCCTATTATGTGCAGGAGGCCAGTTCCATGTTCCTGGAAGAGGTGGTGAGGCAAACCGTCGACCTCAGCCAGCCACTCAGAGTACTTGACCTCTGCGCTGCGCCGGGGGGGAAATCCACGCTGCTTGCTTCTTTGATCAACAAGGACTCGATGCTCGTATCGAACGAGGTGATCAAAAGCAGGGCGGAGATACTTGCCGAAAACCTCACCAAATGGGGAGCACCTAATGTGGTGGTGAGCAACAACGACCCGAGGGACTTCGACAGACTCGAAGGCTTTTTTGATGTGATCGTCGTCGACGCCCCCTGTTCGGGCGAAGGCTTGTTCAGAAAAGACCCCAATGCCATCAAAGAATGGTCGCCCGACAATGCCCACCTTTGTTCCGACCGGCAGCGCCGGATCCTGATGGACGCCTGGCCAGCGCTGAAACCAGGGGGCGTGCTGATCTACAGTACCTGCACCTACAACCCGGCCGAAAACGAGGAAAACATACAATGGCTATCGCAGCAAACGCAGCTGGAACCGCTCAGGCTCGAAGTAGACGCACAGCTGAACATCAAAGAGGTGGAAGCTGCTGGGAATATATTTGGGTATCAGTTTATGCCCCACCTGACCAAAGGTGAGGGCTTCTTTGTTTGCGCCATAAGAAAGCTGGACGGGGTAGAGTGGCAGCCCCCCAGAAAAGACAAATTTCCGCTGGCACCTACTGGCAAAAAAGAACAGGCGGAAGTGGCTCCCTGGCTGACAGATGAACGGGATTTCTTTCAGCACTACGAAAACATTCTGGCGCTGCCGACAGGAGCCAACACCTCCTGGGGCGCTGCAATCAGAGAACTGAGGATTATTCAAGCTGGTGTACTGGTAGCAGAAATCAAGAAAAAGAACCTGGTGCCTGCTCCTGCCCTGGCACTTTCCACTATTTTCAAAAAAGATACTTTCCCCACCTGGGAGCTTGAGCTCCGTCAGGCATTGCAGTATCTCCGCAAAGAGGAATGGCCCATAGAGCGCGAAAAAGACGGCTGGCACCTGATGTGCTACGAGCAATTGCCCCTTGGCTGGATCAAACGGATTGCTACTCGTTTTAACAACTACTACCCGCTACACTGGCGCATAAGGATGGAATTACCAGAGAATATCAATCACCCATTTTTGGAGAAAAATGCTTAGAAAAATCAACTTCAAACTTGCAACCAGCGGTATGATAGTGCTGCTTTCATTGGTACTCATTTACCATTTCATGATCATCACAGGATTGATTCCTTATGAAGCCACCTGGGGTGGCCGACTTGAAAACCGAGAGCAAATGCTGAGGTTTGAGACGGTCAGCATTGTGGTGAACTTGTTTATCCTTGCTGTCGTCCTCATCAAAGCTGGCTACCTGAAGTGGCAGGTTCCGCTAAGGCTCTTGAAAGTACTACTTTGGGCGTTTGCTGCACTTTTCGCTCTCAACACGGTCGGCAACCTTGCTTCCACCAGCCTGACGGAGCTCATCATTTTCACCCCACTGACAGCCATATCGGTTGTTTTTTGTGCAAGAATGGCTGTGGAGCCCTGAACAGCTGAAATGTGACCTTGCCAAAGCGGCATTTCGGGGTACAGCATGGAATCGCCCAATTTTGACAAAAAGAAGAATGGCTGATCGAACGGAAAAGGATAGCTGGCAACTCATTGACTACCAGCCATCCAGAAAAACCAACAACTATTTAATTGAATCCCCTTGATAGACGGTCATCTCTAACAACTCATATTGTTCATCTAGTTCTTGGGGAGCAGCACCCATATCATTTTTCAAGTGCCTATCAAAAAATGAAGTAACCAGCCTGGTCACAATTTCCATTCCCATATAGGGATCAATATCGCCCGTACCTGCCAACGACTGCACAGGAATCATGAAAGGTATATCCATGAAGTTCGGATGCCCTGATTTCAACAGCTTGCTTTCGTAGAAGTAGTCCGTGCTCTTGTTGATATAAATATGAGCGTTAACATCTTCATGTTCTGCAGGCCAGTCGGCGGAAACATAGAGAAACGGAATATGTAAAGTGCTGTCGATGGTGTTGCCCCACGAAATGCCATCCAAATTGGCTGCTGCCTTTATGCGGCTATCGGTAGTTGCCACCACACCTGCTGCCCCACCTCCGACTGAGTGGCCAAAAACGCCTATTTCATTCAGGTTCAATTTGCCTTTTAAGGAGCCTTCCTTGTTCCACGTTTCAAGCAGGTCTAAAGTATATATCATGTCTTCAGCCCAGCGGTCGTCTACGTCTCCCATGAAATAATTCTTTGATGCCTCTCTCACAATGGGATGTCTTTCCTCATACGATAGGCCACTTTTGAAGGCTTCGATCAAAGGCTCCACGACCGACTGCGATTCTGCCGAAATTTCGTTCTGGAAGTTATAATCAAAGTATTTCACCCTCCCATCAGGAAAAGTTGTGCCCAGGCTTTCGTAGGTATGGTTCATGTTGATGATCACATATCCCTGACTGGCGATTTCAGTCAGCAATGCATAATAGCCGGTCGCCTTTGATCCATAGCCATGAGAAAAAATCAGCACAGGGAAGCGCCCATCGGCTACCTGAACACCTGGATATACGTAGGTTTTTACCCGATCAAGATAATTGAGCGCTGAAGCCGGCAGGCCATATTTGGTGGCAAAGCCGGACCTGCTTCCTTCATCTACATACTTTTCAGCATCCACTTGCGACACGTCGGCATCACTTGGGTACCAAATTTTGTACATCAGCTCACGTTTATCGGTCGTTTCTTTAGTGATGACTTCATCGCGATCTGTCTGCACATGCACCAACTCTGAGCCTACGCTGTAGGGACCACGTGGTTCGGGCAATGAAAAAACAGGGAGGAGCTTTGGAAGTGCCCACCCAGGTATTAGCAAAATTATCAAGCCTACATATCCGATTATCCTAACGAAAGACACCCGGGGAGACTCAGTAGCATCAACAGCTTTCACCCGCCATGCTACGATTAACGTGAGCAGGTAAGCAGGAAACATCTGCCAGCGCCAACCTTCTACCATCAGGTGAATGGCCAGCAAGGCTCCGAGGAATAGTAAAACGTAGTTGGCCCGAATATGCCTGACAAGTGGTCGCTTTACAAAAGGTAAAATGGATACAACCAGCAAAAGAATGATTTCGAAAGTTCTCATGACCCAGTTAAGTTTTGAGGAATTGATTTGTTTCCAGCAAAACTAGTGTGGGCGGTCCTGAAATACGATGTAGAATCCGTGCCGAAACCCGTCATCTATCGACTAAAATGAACTACTAACAAAGAAGGGCACGAATGGAAGAGATAATCCTATAAGAATTTAGTTACGAGAAGTACACCTTTCGTGTGAAGTGGAGAGAAAAGGATGGAGTAGGCAGCGGCGTTGCTTCCGCTTTTGTTGTGGTGAGACTTTCATTGTTGCACTCATGTGTGAGACACACATGAAAACTCAGAGGCTTGGTTTAATGCGCTCATGAGTGAGACATACATGAAAACTGAGAGGCTTGGTTTATTGTGCTCATGAAGGAGACACCCATGAAAACTCACATTTTACCATTTTATTAAAGGGGAAATCATGGGAGTTCGTTTACTCCCCCTCACTCTTGCCATTCTTCTTTGCCGCCTTAGCAGCCCTCTTTTCCTTTAGATTTTTGGCAGGTGCTTTCTTTGATTTATCATTATCCTTCGACATAAGCTCTTGATTTAAAGTGATAAAGGACCTTGTCTACTTGTTCAACATGCTCACCTATAAGCTAAAGCATGAAAACGTAGTTTTCCTTTGTTCCCAAGGTGTAAACCTCCGAGCGCCAAAGCATTGCACAATCAAAAAGCATTGTTACATATATCCCATGTTGGCCTGATGTGAAAAAGAGTCCCACCCTTATGCCTTTGGCTTGTTTCTTCTACACCTTTCACTACAATAAACGACCTCCTCCCAGTTCAGCTCCCACTTCTTTCGCCAGGTAAACGGCCTATTGCACACAGGGCAAATTTTAGTCGGCAGATCCTGTTTCTTCATGAATCAAAATGGGGTACTTCACTCACTCTCGAATAGGGGAAGTCGGCCACCTTTTTGAGTGTGTAGTAGGAGTTAAGGCCCGAAATCCCAATGCTATCTGCCATGCCCAGATCGATATATCCCTCATCGCTGAGCGCCTGGTCAGGGACAATCAGGTGTTCAATTTGCCCCACAATCATGGTGGTGCCTGTAGAATGGATGGTTACACTTTCTACGTGCTTCAACCCTATCTTCAGCGTGCTTTCTTTCACAAATGGAGCATAGAAGTCATATAACACCTCCTCAGTTAGGCCACATGCATCAAATTCTGAGACATGATGATCGAACTTGGCAGAAGTATAGTGTGCATTCTTAATGAAAGAGCTGCGAACATGGTTGATGGTAAACCACCCATTTTCAAAGACGTTCTCTTGCGTATGCCTCCTCACTTCCTCACTTGGTCTGACAATAAAACCAAGGTAGGCCGGGTTACTTCCCAGGTGGACAACGGAGCTGATGATCGCCAGGTTGGCCTGTCCGGCATTTGACCGGGTACCAATCAAATTGCCGGGTTTTATGCCGGAGATAGAATTGATGATATTGAGTCGCCTGACTTTATTTAATCCGGCAAGATCGGTTTTTGAGAGGTGCATCTTAGTTATTAGGGAAATCGTGTGACCGCTGAAGAAAATCAACGTTTACTGATTTTATTGAGTGTAATTTGACGTTGGCTTGCACATTTGAAACGATCTACCTCTGCGCTGCGCTTTTTCAAATGTTTTTGGCTCACCCCGCTGTTCACACGCTTGCGCCAAAGTCTGAAACTGGACGCCTTCAACGTTTTCCTCATGAGGGTAATCACTTCTTTTTCGGGCAAATGAAACTGGTGATCAATCGCCTCAAAAGGCGTGCGATCCTCCCAGGCCATTTCAACTACCCGGTCTATGTCGCTTTCTGTCAGTTGGCACATCAATACTTTGAACTTTTATTGGGCTTCAAAGTAAGAACCACTGGAAACGAAAACTGTTTAGAGGTGACGAGTAAAACGCTCGCCTACTAATTTGCTGCTACTGACGATAGGATGGATTGCTTTCCGCCTTTGAAAATCAGCCAAACGGCAAACCCAACTTCGGCCAGCGCCATTGGCAAGCTGAGTGCCATTTCAACGGTGCTTATCTGTTCTTTGTAAGCTGGTGCCATCGCGGTTGCCAGGTGAATGCCAAAATAGCATAGGCCTGCAAAAAGGAAAAGGCCTCCGAAGATGTTGGAAATGTGTTTTGATTGGACACTCAAAATCCCTAAACCGAATAAATGCACACCGAAAATAATTAGCCCATTCGACCAAAGAGATTCGAATGACTCCAGCTTGTTCATGATCATGGCTGTATCGGCCTGATCGTTGACCAACCCAACCACAGCCATGAGCTGTGTGATAGCAAGGCCGAGCACAATGGAATAAACAACCCTAATGATGGCAGTCGCTGCTGAAATACGGGAGTTGGCTTCCTTCAGAAACTCATACAATGCCCAGGCGACGATGATGTCCAGCACAAAGATGAACCACCATCCGGCAATGCCGCCAATGAAGACATCGAGCGAGGATTTTAAGTTTTGGTAAGTCTCCTGGCTGTTTCCTTTAACAATCAAACTGCCGTAGACAAACCCATAGGCGTAGCCGGCCGCAACCGCCATCAATATGAGAGAGACGCCAGCCACAAGGGCAGATTTTCTTTTCGTTAAATGCATGATTTAGATAAACTTTAGCAAAGCTTTCAATTGATTTTTCAAGCATGCGGTGAAATAATTGATTCTTGAAGACTCAGGTGTCCACTAGCAAAATTGGCCTTGTTATTCCATAAGTCGATGTGACCATGAGTCAGTAAGCTACTCTCTAATAGCTGTTAGTTGATTGAATAGAGGCGTTTCAATGCTCTTTATATGTTGTCATGAGCTTGTTTCCTTCTCACGATTTTTTCAACACGACTATTAATGGTTTCCGCTAAATTCCAGTCGTATCCATTAAAGTTGGTTGTGTTGTTGAATTGAACAATCACTGTATCAATGTCTTTGTGGTATTTGGCAATACTCTGATAGCCAGGAAGCAGACCGGTATGTTCGTAGAAGTAAATAGAAGAATAGATTTCCTGTTCCCCATCCTTAAACACTGAACCATCGTTCAATGCCCTCAAGAATTTGCCTACGTCCTCGGCTGTAGCAACCATTGAACCGGCAGGGTTGATGAAATCACTGTGCTTTAGATCGCCATCATACCCTACGTAATACCCACTCATTACCTCGTCTATATCCACTTCGCTGAGCAAACTGTAGGTATTGTTCAGCCCAAGCGGTATCAAAATTTCCCTCTTGATATATTGGTGATGACTATATCCTAAGGTCTTATCAAGGATGTCGCCTATCAGCAAATAATTCGTATTTGAATAGCCATATGATTCATCAGGCTCAAAGTCGGCAGGCTTATCCAGCACCAATTGAAGATTTTCTCCATTGGCTTTCGGCGGATCCAGCCAATAGCCAGGGGTATCGGTAAAATTGGGAATGCCACTGCGATGCTGCACCATCATTCTCAGGGTTATTTTATCCGCATTTGCAATTCGTCCCACAAGCGTTGGAATGTAGTCAGCAAGGGTTTTATCCAACGACAACTTTTTGTCATTGACCAATTTAGCCACAGCCACAGCAACATACAACTTGCTGATACTGGCAATTTTGAATAAGGCTTGCGGGTAGGCCGGTATTTTGTTTTTTCGGTCGTGCCAGCCTGCTGCATACAACTCCGCTGGTTTCCCCGCCCGGTCCACGTAAACAATCATTCCATCGAATCCATGATCGATTCCCTCCTCTAGTTGTTCTTGAACGGTCTCTGGTAGTGGCATAATCCATGCTTTTACCAGAATCCATGGTACGAAGTACAAAGAGCCGATGCTTGCAACAATAAATGCTATTCTGAGTATTCGTTTTATTTGTTTCTTCTCCATCATGTTGTTTTTTTCAGGCGGCTGCACTCGCACCATCTAAATCCATCCTAATTCTTTGACTGTCTTTTCACTTTCCGTTGTCCCGGTATGCAAAGTTTCCTTTGGCTCAAAAAGTAGGTTAAATACGATTTCCCCATTCGTGTGCGGTCGGTGTTCAACTCCTTTTGGCACAATCAAGATTTCACCTTCCTTCACTTCAACGGTTCTTCCATCTCTAAAGTCCATCAAAAGCGTTCCTTTGAACACCATAAAAAGTTCATCTTCATTTTCGTGGCTATGCCACACAAAGTCATTTTTGAGTTTGCATAGTTTGACATATTGGCCATTGAGTTCCCCAATGATGTGAGGAGTCCATTGCTTTTCAAACAATGAAAACTTCTCCATAATGTTGATAGAATTGATCTTCTCCATGGTTTCTTACAGTTAGGTTGTTAGTGCAAATAGATTTTATCTTGTTTAAATGCTAACAGTTGCTTCCTCAGATTTGGCCCAGTTCCAGGCATACCAAACAATAACTATTGTTGTTACTATCTCAATACTTCCAAAAAACAGATAATACGATTTGGGAGTCGCGACGAACATGGTCAAGACCATAATAACAGTTTTTATAGAACCTGCCGCAATATTGGCCCAACGATTTGCAGTATATGCTAACAAACGAGACAGAATGACCATGGCAATGGGTATTTCCATTAGCACGGCCCCACTCAACAAGAAATTCTCATTAATCTCAAAGCCATTCACAGTTCCTTTCAAATATTGGCTCATCAACCTGTGATCCATTAGTCCTACGACATCACAATACAGATAGTTTAGCGTAACGAATATCCAGAGAGTTGAAAAAAGTGTCTCTTTCTTAGTATTCATAAATGTTTTCATTTTTTCTGTGTTTTAAATTCTTTTGGCAAAATCAAGATTTCACCTGGTTTCGCTTCAATAGCTCTTCCGCTTCTAAAGCGCACGAAAAGCATTAGAAACTTTGGCTTAATTTTTCTTGTAGGTCAGTTTTATCGATTTTCTTCAGAACAAGTAGCGCAATAATCAATAAGGGTAGAAATATTATTATTGGAGCCATTGACGCATTTTCTGATGCTTGTGTCACCTGGCTTTGAAGGTTAGGTAACTTTTGAAGTGAAAAGGAGAAATTAATTAATGCATGGGTTATTGCGATAGGAACTAGTTTGTTGGTTTTTAGCAAAATTACGCCAAAGAAGAACCCGATAAATGTGGCAAAAACAACCTGGACTAATACCGGCAATAGTGCTCCGCTTTTTAATAAATTGATTAGATGAAATAAGCCGAATGCAAGCGATGGAAGAAAAATGCCACGGAAAATCCCTGATCTTTGGTGAATGTATTTCTTTAGGAAAAACGATTGTAAAACACCTCTAAACAATAGCTCTTCTGCAAAACCAACTGCCAAACAACTCAGTAATAGTAGGAGTAAGTTTGGTAGTTCTATTCTGGTTAGGTCAGTTGCCATGACAGAGGCCAGACCAAGCAGTATCAGATAAACAGGAATGACGTTCAAATATTTGTGCTTCCAATTATGACTGGCTGAGAGTCCTGCAAGAACAGCCAAGTTCCATTTTTTTATGAGTGAGAATCCTGCTAGCGTTAAGACGCTCATTTTCGCCAATAGATTTAAATATTCAGCTTGAAAGTCGGACAGGGAACATTGTTGCAGGAAGCTTTCAAGTGGAATCATAAAAACTAACCCTATCAAAATCAACATGATGGCGGTAAGGAAGAAGGGAGAAATGGTTTTAATGTCTTTCATTGGAGCTTTTTAATATGGTCAATTACAACCCGCAATAGAGAAGGCTAACTGCTATTATCATCAAAGCCCGTTAACAAACCGCCTGAATGAACTCACAAATAATGGCTGCTCTTCCATGTATCCTTCGTGGGCACTATTTTCCAGGATCACCATTTCCTTGTCTCTAAAACCAGGTCCGCCAATACTATTAAATGCGTCAAATCCCATTTCAATGGTATTCACCCCGTCGTGTCTTCCCCAGATGACCATTGAGGGTATCTTGATCTTTGCCATTTGCGGGCTGAGGTTGAGCGTTAATACATTAAAGTTTGGCCTGAGATATCCACCATTAAAAAATATGGACAGTGACAGGTAGGAGTTCATTGCCCCCAGCGCACCGACTTCTGGCCCCAGTACCTCCTGATGGGGGTCTTTGCGATAGGCATTTGTATTGGTTAAGTAGGCATCGTATTTGAAATAATTTTCCTTAATTGTCATATCCCGAGCAGTGGAGCACCAGTTATATGCTTCTGTCCAATAGCCCACGTCAATACCTGCCTCTATTTGCTTTTGGGCGTATTCTTTCACAAACACCACCGATTTCGGTATGCCTTCAAGCAGGTTGTGTCCGCTATCCATACAGATGAATCCAGCTACTTTTTCCTGATAATTGCCAGTACTCAAATAGGCGCTTCCTAATGCACCTCCCCAGCTAATGCCGTAGAAGACAATCCTGGGGTTGTTGTGCCTGAGTTTGATGCTTTCAACCACTAAATCCAGGTCTTCTACAAATTGATCAACTGTGAAAGTGCTGAGATCAGGGTTACCCTGCGAAAGTCCGGAACCACGCTGGTCCCAGTAAACGAAGGCGTAATCCTTTTCCAGCTCTTTTGATACCGGCAGAAAGGAAGGAAGGGAAGCACTTCCGCCCGGTCCGCCATGCAGGAAGAGGATGAAAACACCGGACTCAATGTTTCCTTTGACAAAGACTGGCATTTCGGCTCCCGCATTTTTGATGAAGAAATGATCTCCATCGTAGAAACTTTCCTTTTCACAGGAGCACATGATAAACAGCGCTGAACATGCGAGCACTTGAATTAAAGTTCTCATAGTGATTATCTTTTGAATTTATAGGTAAGGCCCACCTTAGCCGCAGCATGGGGAAGGAATATGTGATTGAAAGAGGATTGTAAATAAGCCTCTACCCCTGCATGAAAAGTCCAGGGCAGGTTCATTTTTCTTGCTCCATCCCATCCTATCAAAAAGGAGGTGGTGGGCATAAAATGAGCGTGACCCCAGTTGTCCGCCATTTCAAGTCCTCCTTCTGAAGATATTTGATACATAGTGCCGGCAGCAAAAGCGTGCATGTATCCTGCTCCCATGTTCAGGTCAACGAAGAAAGATTTGATCGGCAATCGTGCGCCAATACTAGATTTGAGAAACAGTGCTGTATTGTTCCAGCGGTGCCAGTAGCCTCCCAATTCTGAGTCCCAGTGAATAGTTACCCAATTTTTCTTTGCCAGGGTATAGTCGATTCCCAGGCTGAGGCCCGGATGAAGCACCAATTCTCCAAAGTAGTCAAGCTTCAAGGCTACCTTGTCGTTATAGAGGAATTGGGAGAATGGAATTTGCTTTTGGCTCCCTTCATTGTGGTAAGAATTGGCCTCGGCATTCGACTGGCTAAATGAATTAAATACTGCGACCAAACACAGGATCAGGAGTAGTAACTTTTTCATTTCTTTAGTTGGTTAATTTGAACTGAAAGCAAGAGTAAGGGGATTTTTTCAGGCCTTAAAATGAATGTGCCCGGGGCATAGTTAGCTGTGATGGATACCCTTGACAATGTGAAAAAGGTAAACTTCCCGGGGAAGGTGGGTTTGCTCACAATAAATGTGCAGGTCGTCCCACCAGTGGCTTTCAGTACAATAGAAGGCCGGTTCTAATTGGAAAATGAAGAACATCCCAGCGTTTCCAACACATGCCTCGATCAGGATCATCGGCTGTTTTCTGATCTTGAAATAGGTGGGGACACAATACAGGTTGAGGGAGTTGGCTAACCGGTAACGGCGGGTACAGTTGCCCTGCTCTTGCTTCCACGCTGGAGTTGCTTTGGGCTGGTCGCTACTAGCCAAAGGCTAGCACCTGCGGTGGGTATGGGAGTTGTTGTCTACAGCAAGGAAGACTAGAATCGGTAACCGACATTTACCTGAAAAGCGAGGGTCATACCGAACTCGTCAAACAGATTTTGAGTGCCTAGGTAGTTTTTGTAGGGATTCTCCGTGCGTTTGCTGTGGGTGAAAGTGCCAAGATTGAAGCTTGTTCCGAGATACGCCGCTTTAAACAACTTGATTTGCATTCCATACCCTCCGCTTAAGAACAGGTATTGATAAGTGGCAGGATAGTATGTCTTTCTCAATTGATTGACATAGGCTCCAGACATCATCAGAAACAGGTTGAATTTGTTATCGGCTCCGTTTGGGAAGTACTTATAGTTGAAATTTCCGCTGACGATTCTTTGGTTTTTTACCACAAACGGATAAACCCCGACACCCAATTCAAACTGACTTTTTCCTTTGTAGTACGATGCACTCGGAACAAGGCCAACAGTGTTCAATTCAGTATTAAACCCTGAGTTCAAAGCCAAACCCCAACTGTTGCTTGTGTCATCACCTTTTTGGGCGCTACTCAGGTAAGGTATTAGACTTGCCAGTAGAATGAGAAAATAGTGTTTCACAAGTTTCCTTTTAATTATTGGCTAGTTCCTTTTCTAGCGCTTTGACAATCCTGTTGTATACCTGTTCTAATTGAAGCCAGAACACCTCATTGCTGCTTGTATTAACGAACTGAATAACCACAGCATCAATGTCGCTGTGATATCGCGCGATACTTGTATAACCGGGTAACCAACCCGTATGCTCGTATTTGTAAATGGAGGTATAAATTGCCTGCTCATCGTCGGTCAGCAGTGTGCCGTCAAGTAGTGCTCGCAAAAAGATTCCCACATCCTCAGCGGTGGCCACCATGGAACCACCGGGGTGAATGAATTCGTTACCCTTGATGTCAGGCTCATATCCTTTGTTATACCCACTCATTACATCTTCTATGTCCACCTCGCTAAGCAAACTATAAGTGTTGTTTAGCCCGAGCGGATGGAGAATTTCATCCTGTATGTATTGGTGATGACTGTACCCCAAGGTTCGGTCAAGGATCTCACCGATAAGCAAATAATTGGTATTGGAATACTTATGCTTTTTACCAGGTTTAAAGTCGGCAGGTTGACCCATCACCAGGGTGTAGGTTTCACTATTGTCCTCGAACGGACTATCCCAAGGATAGGCATCAATGAAATCAGGTATGCCGCTGCGATGCTGCAGCAACATTCTCAGGGTAATCTGATCTGAATATGCAATCTCTTCAGCGAGGTCCGGAAGAAGCTTTGTCAACGTATTATCCAAAGACAACGATTGATCAGCAATCAATTTGGTGGTAGCCGCGGCTATGTAGAGCTTACTTATGCTTGCAATTTTGAACAACGAGTGCGGATCTGCAGGAACCTGATTTTCTCTATTCTTCCATCCCGCGCTGTAAAACGAAGACGTGCCTGATTGATTGACATACACAATGATACCGTCAAATCCACGATCGACCGCTTTATCCACTTCTTCCTGAATCGTACCAGGGAATAAAATCAATTCCCTGGTGCAACCGGTGAAGAGTACGAGCGACAGTATGATCCCGGTCGTTACATTTCTTAACTCTGCTCTTCTAAGTCGATATTTCATATGCCATGCAAGCCTAAGTGCGCAAAATCCCGCTACTCAAAATGCTGTCTTGATTTTGCCCTCAAATTTTTCGGATCCATCACTCAGGGTTAGTGTTGATTCAGTCATTTTAATTACAAAATCTTGCATGCCACCATTTCTGTGCCCATCGATAAAGAATTTGTTTTCGCCCACGGGTACAAGTGCCACCTTTGTCACGTGGCTTGTTTTGACCGCATCATCCATGAACATTCCCTGTATTTTGTGTTCAGCGTTTACAACGATGACCATTCCGATATCAACTGACTCGAAGTGAAATCTTATGTGCACATTTTTAACTTCTTCGCCTGCAATTTTGTAGATATTGTAGGATTGAAATATACCAGCATGGTTGACAAAGTTTGCCCACATGCCTTTCAATTGATCCTGCCCTTGTTGGGTGCCCAGGAATCCTTTCATTTGTTCGTTGCCGTAATCTGAAAGTCCCTCAAACTGCTGCGTACTCCAAGCTTTGGCAAAAAACAGCGCCGTTTCACTGGCTTCATTCTTCTCATTGGCATCCTTAGCAAATGCATAAGTAAAAACCGACCACGGGGCTTTGCCAGCTGTTTCTAAAAAGTACTTACCACCTACATTTTTAATAACGATGGTGTGTTCGCTGTCCAATTGAAACGCCTTGTCGTCGCTGAAACTACCAGCACTTATTTGAGTGGGGATAGGTGTGAGGTTAAAAGGTTTACCCAGTAGTAGCGCAACTATTTTGTCTGTCATTTCTCCTTCGACAAAGGAGATATTCCCCTCGAATTCATCTGTTACAGGGTTAACAGAAGTAGCATTCGACAAAATGATCACCTTTATGTTTTGTTCCGGTAATGAGCCCATCATGGAAGCATACCCAGGGAGCAGGCCACTATTGTATACCCATTTTTCTCCTTCTTTTTCATCGGTGACCCAACCCAACCCGGACGCCATCTCATTCACGCCCATTGCCTGAGAGCGGGTATACAACTGATCCACAGAAGCTGGATTCAAAAGTGTTCCATTGTCTAAAGCCTGCATGAACTTGTATAAATCGGTTGTGGTGGACGTTGCGTCAGCAGCACCCATAAGCCAGGAGGTGTGGAGGGGAGCAGTAAATCTTTCGAACGTTTCCATTCCTAAGCCAAAATAAGGGTAAGTCATTCGTCCAACACATTTAGAGGTAGCAGTTGCCGTACTTTTCATCCCAGCAGGTTTAAATACTGTTTGCTCCATAAAGTCAGCATAGGAAGTACCGCTTACCTTTTCGATTATATTGGCAAGCAGTACATAGCCAAAGTTATTGTATTCATAGGCTGTGCCGGGCTCGAAATTCAGCTGCGAGTCTTTAAACTTTTCTAAGAGCTCATCGATCGTAACCTCACCTGTTTCTGGCATCAGACCATTACCAGCGTCGTCGACTCTGCCAATATTGGCTTGCATGCCGGAGCTATTATTCAACAAGTGCTGGATGGTGATTTGGTCTGAATACTCGGGCATAAAATGGGGAAAGTAGGTTGAAAGGGGAGTTTCTAAAGTGAGCTTTCCAGCTTCTACCAGCTTCATGATGCCTACTGCGGTCAATGATTTTGTGAGTGAGGCGATACTGAAGATCGATTTCTCTGAGTTCCTTCTGCCTTTCTCCAAATCGGCATAGCCAAAACTCTTTTGATAAATGATCTTGTTGTTTTCGCTCACTAATACATTGCCCACAAATCGGTTGTATTGCGTATAACTTTCGAATAATTCATCCATTTTCGATTCCAATTCCTTCTTCGAATTGGACTGGCCAATAGAACTATGTCCGGCGGCTACAATGAGTGCTATGATGATTAACTTTTTCATTACCTATCGTTTATAGTGTGTTTAATATCTGACCCAACATTATAGCTGTTGGACGGCACTATAAAATGAATGTGACCGACGTCTAATAAGATGTTACACAGGCTGGAAGGAATGTGAAATAAGCCAACTTCACAGCACTGCGCCGTTTAGTCACAGGAAAGGGGGCATTTGTCCCATCGGGATTCAATCATCGTTTTAATTCCCTTTCTTTGACATGGAAAATCATCAGCATGAATAAGAAATCAGAGACGATCATCCATATGTTGATTTGGGGAATAGGGTATTTTATCCTCTTGCAAGCAACGTCAACCATAGGAGATTTCAGGAAAGAAACTGGCCCCTATTGGGTGCCACTGTTGTTTGGCACGTTGATGAGTCAACTACTTTTTTACACGACTGCCTTTTATCTTGTACCCAAATTTCTACGCTTAAAAAAGACAAAGACACTAGTCGTATTAACAGTTACCGCACTTATTTCTATTGCACTGGTTGAGAGCTTTGTTGACTTCAACTACCTGGTCAATTTCTTCTCTACAGCCGATGAAGGCTTCCAGGTTTATTTCTACTACAATTTAATTATGGGGTTCTTTGTTTTGGTTGTGGCGCTATCTTATGCGTTGCTCAAGTATTGGATCCGCAATGAAAAATTGAAAAGGGTATTGCTCGAGGAAAAACTATCCACCGAGATGGCTTTTTTGAAATCGAAGATCAACCCACATTTCCTGTTCAATGTGTTGAACAGCTTTTATGCTAAATCCTTGAAGCACAATGTACCCGAACTGGCAGATGGCATCGCAAAGTTGGCCGAGCTGATGCGATACATGGTGTACGAAACCAATGAAGACAAGGTGGCGCTTGAAAAAGAAATCCATCACCTGAAAAACTTCATTCAGGTATATCAATTGCGTATTGCAGAAGACGATGATGTGTATATCAATTTTGATGTGAAGGGAGATACAAATTCAGTGAAGATAAGTCCAATGTTGCTTATTCCTTTTGTAGAAAATGCGATCAAGCATGGAATAGTGCCTAATTCCAAATCATCAATTGAGATTTCATTGGAGGTCAAGCAAAACCGGGTGAATTTTAAAGTGACCAACTCCATTCACAAAGGAGCCAACAAAATTCCAGACAATTCATCAGGATTTGGGCTCGATAATTTAAGAAAGCGACTTGCTATTCTTTATCCAGAAGCACATACATTAAAAACAAAGGAAGAAAATGGCTATTTTATCTCTTCACTAAGTTTACAACTTGACCAGGCACCATGATCGACTACGTAATTATTGATGACGAGCCAGCTGCTATCGAGGTGCTTCAAATTCATTTGGGTAAGGTTCCTTCTATGGTGCTGAAAGCTTCTTTTCGAGACCCCTTGGAGGCACTGGACTATCTTCAGCAGCACAAAGTTGATCTCATCTTTCTGGACATCAATATGCCTCAGCTGTCGGGCATTAGCTTTCCCAAACTCTTACAAAATCCGCCGTTAATTATCTTCACTACTGCGTATTCGGAATATGCGCTGGAAAGCTATGAGCTAAAAGCGGTAGACTACCTTTTAAAACCGATTCAGTTTGATCGATTGCTTCGAGCGATCATGAAAGTGAAGAACGTGTTGAACCAGCATAGTGGTGGTGCATCCGCCAATGCTGAACCGGCTGCTGATATGTCTGAGCAGACTATTTTCATCAAAAGCGGCGCCGAGTTTCATCAGCTATCTATTAAAAACATCAAGTATATTGAAAGCGATGGCAATTATGTGACTTTCCATACGGACGGCCGACCGATACTGGCCAGGTATAAATTGTCTGAAGTACTGGAGCTGCTTCCGCCTTCTTTATTTGTCCGAATACATCGCTCTTTTGTTGTCGCACTCAAGCACATCGAAACAGTTAAAAGCCATTGTGTGGTCATCGACAAACATGAGCTGCCATTGAGCAGTACGTATAGAGAAGATTTTTTAGAAATAATCAACGGTAAAGCTGGAGAGTAAGGTCAATGATCTAGCGTCATTCAAATTTCTGGTGCGTGGAGACAGTCACAAGGGCTTTGGGGAGAGGGTTTTTTAAAAATAATCAATGGTAAAGCGGCGAGTAAGGTCAATGATCTAAAGTCATTAGATTTTGCAGGGTAGTTGAGAACGTTTGTCCTTAAAGGCGCTGGTATCATTGGTTTACCTTCTGCCGGCATTTCGTTGTTTCTTCTTTTCCGCTATCGGCTATACCCTAACTCCACTATAGTGGGCATGCATAATGCTGACGTTGACAGGGCAGCAAATGCACCCGCTGTAAGTTTAATCTTCGAGCAGATCAAGATTTACAATGTGATGAAAGTGTTTCTTATTTGCCGTATCCAACGTGAGCCCATGGACAACGGCTGTTGCAGCTATAAATAAGTCAGGCTTGTCAATACTTTTGCGGACAGTCTTCAGTTGTTGAACGATCGCTGCAGCCATTCGTGCAGTGCTACTGTCAAAGTCGAGAACGGTAATTCGCTCCAGCATTCGGTCCCAAAACTCAATATGTGCAGGGGATGCACCGTTTATTACTTCAAACTCTGTAACACTGGAAATGTAAAGGCGATCGTAGGTTTTGAAATGGCTTACAAGTCGAGAATTGCTCTTGTTTGTCTTGCGGAAATACTCAATCAGAATAGTAGAGTCCAGCATCAGCCCTTTGTTCGCCATTCTGCTATACTTTTCTTGTTAGACTCTATTGTTTTAATTTCTTCCTTCGAAAAAACAGGCCCATTTACTAATATATCTATAAAAAGAGACTTATCATCCGTTTCAGTTTTATCGTCAATAAGTTCCTCCCGCAGCCTGGACTTTTCTGCAGGGGTGAGGGTCTTTACTGCTCTGAGAAGCTGCTGAAATGGTATTTTCACTTTCATTTCCATACATCAAATTTAAGAAATTTCATTGAAAGACAAGGGTGGTCACCGTAGGCAAATACAACTGTCAGGGGGCCACATTAGTATTCAATTATCTCTCAGGTCACCTTCGACGATAGCATAATGATAATTGTCTTTCCATTCACCTCTTATGGGCAGTATCTCACGATGCAGCCCCTCCCTTCTCATTCCCATTTTTTCTAAAACCCTGATGGATTTGATATTATCAGTCGCCACGCCAGCCTCTATTCTATGCAAATTAAACTCATTAAACCCAACACCTATCAGCAACTTGCCCAGCTCCGTTGCATATCCTTTACCCCAGCAGTCGGGAAGTAGCTTATAGTAAATCTCTCCCCTTTTGAATCGATCAAGAGACAATGTCATTCCCGCTATTCCGATAAATGCAAAGGTTTCCAGCAATTCTATTTTCCAGAAATAAGATTTTCTGGGAGTCACTTTTTGAGCTTGAATCAATGGCGTTAAATACTCTTTGGTTTCATCAATATTTCTTGGAATTCCCAGCGTATTAAATTCATCTACTTCAGGAAAGGAGTGCAGATGATGAATGTCGTCCTGGTCGTCTAACGATATTTCAACAAGTCGTAATCTGGTCGATTGATAAGTCATTACAAATGATTTTCTATAGCTGGCGTTGTCGTTCTCATGTGTGGAGCCACATATGAGAACGACAACATTACCACTATTCTCTCTTCCTCGCAGCCTTGAACTCGCTTCCGTCATACCACTTCGGGAAGTAGTCTTCGTTAGCCAATTTCAGACCCACTTCAAACATCAGTTGCGCATCAAACTGCACGCCTGTTAAATTGGTTGTCGCAGGGTCGTATTCGTCAGAAGGCTGGTGGTATTGATAGGTTTCGTAGTGGTCAGCCATTTCTTTGATCTGTTCCACGCTATAGTCAAATCCATCGAAGGAACCAGAGGCATACAGAGCCGGGATACCAATTTTAGCAAAATTGAAATGATCGGATCGGAAAAAGTAGCCTTTTTCCTTATTGGGATCGGGGATCACATAGCGACCTTGTTTTTCAGCCGCGGCGGCGGCGTACTCATCCATTTCGGAATGCCCAAAACCTGTAATAGTGAGGTCTTTCATGCGACCTGGGCTGGACAGGGCGTCCATATTGATGTTGGCCACGGTCTTCTCCGGATCATAAATGGGATGCTCGGAATAATACGCAGAGCCTAGCAAACCCTGTTCCTCACCTGTCACAGCGATGAACACAATCGACCGCTTCGTAGGAGCCTCTTTTTTGAAAGCTTCAGCAATGGCCAGCAGACAGGCTGTGCCTGATGCATTGTCGACAGCGCCGTTATAAATGGAATCACCATCGATAGGGCGGCCGATACCAAAATGATCCCAGTGGCCAGAGTAAATAATGTACTCGTCCTTTTGATCAGTGCCAGGCAATAAAGCCACCACGTTTTTAGACATGTCTCTTTTGATGGCATTGGTCACCTTCACTGAAGCCGTGAAACCCAGTGGAACAGGCTTGAAGCCCTTGGTCCTGGCCATTTGGTTATAGTCTTTGTTCTCAAGGTCCGTTGCGGCAAACAAATCATCTGCGGCCTGGGTGGAGATCCATGCTTGTACGTCCGCCACTGGTCGATCGCTCTCCAGGTTAAGCTGAGGGCCTGTCCAGCCCGACTGAATCACATTCCAGCCGTATGACGCCTTCTCTGTTTCGTGGATAATGATTACTCCTGCTGCTCCCTGACGACCTGCTTCTTCGTATTTGTAGGTCCAGCGACCGTAGTAGGTCATTTCGTCGCCTTTGAAAAAAGTGGAATCTCCGGACTTGAAACCCGGATCGTTGACCAGCACCACAGCGGTTTTGCCTGCCCAGTCGATGCCCTCATAGTCGTTCCAGCCATATTCGGGGGCTACAATACCGTAACCAGCAAATACCAGCTCAGAATTTTCAAGACTTACTTCAGGGGTAGGCTTGAGCGTAAGTGCCACAAAATCTTTCATGAAGCCCAGCTCCATGGTTTTACCCTTTCCGCTAATAATCATCTTATCCGAAGGTGTTCCGGTGATTTCTACCATGGGCACTTCCTGGAAGTAGCTGTCGCCATTGCCTGGCTGCAGCCCAAGTTTCGCAAACTCCTCCTTCAGGTAATTGACGGTTTTTGTTTCACCTTCTGTAAAAGGCATTCTGCCCAAAAACTCATCAGAAGCCAACTGACCGATGTGCTGACCGATGGTGGACTCTTCCACTGTAGCAGGAGTAGCTTCTTGTTTTGTTTCAGGGCTACAAGCTGCCAGCATAGCTAGCAGAGCTACGGGTGTATACTTTTTCATTGTAGTGAATTTCATGATTGGTTTAGGTTTGGTGGTAAAGGGAAGACAAGCTAAGGCTGCTATTGCAGATTTGCAATCGTTCAGTGAGGTGCTGGTAGAACTATCACTTACTTATTGAGGGAAGAATACTGCTCAATAAACCGCTCCTTATCTAGCACGATAAATTTTCTTCCGTGATTCTGGCAGACAATTAATCCATTTACCCACATTAGCTGGATAAACTCGTAAATATTCGATGTTAGCATCGAAGGCGTCGCATCAAAATCTTCATGGTCTATGAGAAACTCTCCCAACTTCCCCTTATTATGTTTTATTTCATTGTACTCTTTAAGAAGCAGCAGTTTTTCTGCATAAACAGTCAAAGACTTTTTAAAACTTTCATCATCTAATACCTTTTGTAAATCTGGTTCTGAGAACGTCTTAAACGCTAAGAATTTCAGCGACTTCTTTTTTGTCAGTAAATAGCCATTTTCATACCCATTTATGATCTGATCATGCATGGATGGATACGGAGAATGTGAAATTCCAGCCTCAATTCTAAGAGCCGCCCTTAGACTACTGAGTGGTGTTATGTAATGTGTTTTAATATTATTTTTACTAACGATCAGGACTATGAGGTAGGGATCGGACAAGTTATATTCTGATATTGAATCCATGCTGATCACCTCTCGCATCATTTGACCATCCAATAGGATTTGCCCAGTGGTTTTGAACGCCAACGAAATCATTAGCATAAATAGGCCAAGTGCTTTATTCATCTCTGGCCAGAACTATTAAAAGTTGATGATGCTCGCTATTATTATAGCTCTATTCTTTGAAAGATTCATCTCCGATGTCAAAAATAGCATCTATTGGTGAAGGTTGATGACTTGAATATAGACTTAAAGGATAAGGGGAGCAAATCTAACAAACAGAGCTACCAGTACTTTTTCAAAGCTTAATCGACAGATTGAGTTGTCCATCGAGGCCCAGCTCTACTATTTTTTTTAGGGTTGACAGCCGAACTTCCTTCATGTTGTTCTCTATTTTGGAAATGTAGGATTTAGTGGTCCCCACCTTTTCCGCAAGTTCTGCCTGGGTAAACCCTTTTTCCAATCTTGCCTCGTGAATCAAAGCACCGATCTTAAAGTCCTCATAGCCTTCTTCAAGCTGGTCACGTTTAACGCACCCAACCTTACCAAAGTGCTTATCCTTGAATTGGTCAAGTGTCAATATATTACTTTTCTCTTTCATACTCTTGTTTGATTTTCAGTGCCCGTTCAATTTCACTCTTCGGAGTTTTCTGAGTTTTCTTTTGAAATCCGTCCATTAGTACCACTAACTGGCCATGATCGAAAAAGCATAAAATTCTAAAAATATTATTCCCAACCTACACCCTCACCTCGTATAACCCCTCAGTTCCGCTTAAATGCTTGAGGTATGTCTCTGGAATATTCTGAATTTCTTCGATCAAGCTTATCGTCCAAATGATCTTCTTCTGAACCTTTTCATTTTGCTGAACGAAGAAGGACTCAAAATAATCTTTGTAGAAGATGACCGTTCTGGCTTTTTTACCCTCGACTCAAAGATATAAAAAGTTGCACTAAAGTGAAACTATTGATGACTGACGAATTGTTGAGATCCAGTACATTACAGTACACCAAAAATGGTTTGACCGAGAAAATAACAGAATGACGAAAAGCTGCTACTCACTCAGTATGCCCGTTTCAAATCCATCAATGCTCTCCGTGTTTCTATTCTTCCAATAGTCTTCAATTCCCTCAGTCCCCTGCTTTGTCGACCAGTCGTTTAAGATGGTGCGCTCTTCTTTGAAATCCATAAAGGGCACGGCAAAACCGCAGGAGGTTTGCACCAAATCGACCTGCATTTCGATCACTTGTCTGGAGCCAGTATTTTCAGGAAACTGGCCAATATATTCCTGGAATTGACTGTCTCGCTTATGGTAGATTTTGGCAGTGCCATAAAGTCGCAGAATCATCGGCTTTCCTTCAAATGCACAGAACATCACTGTCATTCGATCATTTTTTAATAAATGGGCAGCTGTTTCATTACCACTGCCTGTTAAGTTGAGCCAAATAATTTTGTTCTCCCCAAGCACCCGAAAGGCATCGGTGCCCTTGGGCGATACATTCACCCGACCCTCCTCTGCTGCTGTCCCTACAAAAAATATTTTTTGATCCGCAATGAATGCCTTCAACTCCGGTGTGATCGCATCTAGTCTCTTTCCCATTTTTTTATTTTAATGAGCTCATATCGTGCTTCTACTTCATTTAAAGTATGTATTTCAAAGAAACTAATGAATGGCTTCCAATGTGTCTTCTCAATTCTATATTTTTTCCTTAACCAAAGGTTTATGTAACAGGGTCTTTTTTCAATTAGGGAAACCAGAACAGAAATTCAATAATCATCAGTTTAAGTCTTTCCAAAATGATTGAAAACCCCGAATTGCCATAACTAATGCCCCCTTTCTCTACATATTTCAGCTATATTAGGAACAAGCAATTTCAAAAATTCAGGAAATTCGGAAAAATAAATTAACTGCCCTTTCTTAGCAGACAAAATGTGGTGCGGCTCCTCTTTGTAGTAACTGGAGTCAAACAGGTGGACGAAATCGAATAGAGGGAAAAGTTGGTCAAGATTCTCAAACCCTGATTTATATCGTTGCTCAATTTCACTATCAGGCACAAAGTGGCCGCCATTTTCCACTCTTATTCGGACCCTTTCCTTCGCCTTTTCAATAGAGTCGAGGCAAAAAAAGAATAAATTGAGTTCAAATCCTGCTGCACGAAATATCTCCGGCCAGTACATTGGTGTCGAGTTAAAGTTCGTTTCATAACAAAAATCCCGCCTTTCATCAACAGAATTTGCTATGCAATTTTCCAACAACTCTCTTGTTCTATTATGAGCAATTTTCGTCCGAAGGTCTGAATCATACATTGAGTTGTAAATTTTTAAAAACTCCTTATCGTAGTCAAATGATTCAACGCCCTTTGGCGTGACTGCCTTTGCGTAGGAGGACTTGCCAGACCCGTTGCAACCGCCTATGACAAACAGCTTCGGCTTAGCCATTAATTAAATTGTGGGGATGGACTAGGGTTTTTCTCTAGCTTTCCAGAAGAAAGTTTTTCCTCGTAGACTTTGATTTCTTTCTTGATTCGAGGCAATTCTCTTTTGAACTTTTTCTTAAGCTCTACCAAAAAGTCTTCTATCGTGTTTTGATCTTCCACATTCAAATTTAAGAAATTTAGGGCAAGTGGCCAATCTGATGAAATACATTCAAAAGGTAGAGCGGATTCGACACCATACCAAACTTTCAATCTTAGCAGGTCCTAAATAAAACAACTAGCAGCAGCGACCCTCACGTGAGGATTTAAATGATCCTGACACATGAAAGACCGTTCATTGAATATGTTAATCATTTTTTCTTCAGTGCCTGGTACATATAGATGCCAATTGTTCCAAAAACCAATAGTAGGAAAATTGGCAGAAAGGCGGTCCCTAATCCAACTTGTTTATTCAACGCAGTTTGGATCGTAGAATAGCCAATATAGAAGAAACTGGCAGCCATCAGCACATTGATCGTTCTTATCAATTTGGTTGCCGCTCTGTATTGCCGTTCGGCGTTCTCCACCGTTATTTCCGTGGGGTAATTAAAAATGTGGGGATACCTGTTCAAAATGAGCATTCCCACGTACATCACAAGTCCTATGGAAGGTAATATCCAGATGGTGTTTTTTTGACTGAAGCCATCAGGTTCACCTGCTGCGTTGAAATGCCTTGGAATACTGTCTGGTAGCTCCTGAAAAAAATAGAGCGGCCAACTGATCATAAGTAGGAGAAAAATGGCTCCTATGACTTCCATTATATAGTCAGAAGCGTCTGGTGCTATTCTAATTTTTGGTCTTTCCATAGTCACTAATATCGCTTAAGTCAACATGCTGGTCAAGGCCAAGTGCGCCAAAGGTTTTCTGTTGAATTTACTACTAATTATCTATCAACCAGTCAACTGCCGTATTCCAACAACCAACTTTCAAGCTCGCCAAGCACCCCTACCCCTATCTTTATTGGCCTCACTGCGTAAATAAGGAGCTGCACTTCCTTTTTTTATAAGTAAACTAATATTTAAATGAGGTTCACTTCCTTTTTTTCGATCCTCACTTCGTATTTTTTAAACTACACTTCCTTCTAAAGGAAGACCACTTCACAAATTACGAAGTAAACCCTCCTTAGAATGGGCTTCACTTCCTTCCAAAGGAGGTGGGCGCAGTACCAAGCACCAAAACCGCAGTTGAGATCCTAACAAACGTAAAGAAACAACCAAAAGTCTTCTCTTTTTGCTGTACTCGGTTCTCGTTTATATGCTACGCATCGTCTTTTTTTGGAGTTGCAGGCTTTCTTTTTCGCCGCTGCCCGTCGAAGCGAGTGCTCAGGTCTTCGTAAATCCCCCTGGCGCCGGGTACATTAGCCCTGGCACCTTGCTTTATGGAATTATAAATGCTCAGCGCGGCCACATAGGCTTCGGAACCACTCAGAAGCATCGTATCGTCGAGACCCGTGGTGAGCTGATGCAAAGGGCGGAATAGAGAATTGAGGTCGCGGACAGCGTTCACATCTTGCTCCACGTTGGCGACATCCACAAAGGAAGGCACGAGCTCTGGATTGGCTTGGGCATAAGCCAGGGTTTTCTTTACAAAGGTCACGGTGCCTTCTCCCATTTTGGGGCGGCGCTTGCGCTCCTGCGGTGTGAGTGCAATAAGAAAGGGCGCCAACATGTTGGAGATTTCCTTGATTTTATTTTGAAGCTCGTCGAGGGTTTTGGGTGGGATCTCCACCGCCACCAGGTTATCTAAAGCCATTAGCTGGAAGGTTTTTAAGTGATTAAAAAAGAAACATCCGATTTTTACTTCAAATTAAGCAATTACAGTTAATGATATTTAAGTAGTCCATCAATCAAAATACAATAAATACGTCATAAGGAAGCGTAATTCATGCATATAAAATACAATTTATACATATTCTTATAATTGAACACATGCAGATCATGACTCATTGGCCATGCTATCCAATTAAACGGCAAAGCGACGAGAAGCACTGACGCTGAAACAAGCAGATAAGATGGCTAGCAAGAAGAGTTGAGCTTATCCTTCATCATTTATCGCAGATTGAATAATTTGTCATGTGATATCCCTGCGTTCTGGCAAGAGGACTTCACCCATTTAAAAAGTTTTACAAAATGAGTATTCAAGCAAAAGCGGCCATTGGACACGGCAATGGCAGCTTCGTTATCGATGAAATAAGGGTGGCCGACCCTCAGGCCGATGAAGTGTTGGTAAAAGTAATGGCCGCGGGGCTTTGTCATACCGACCACGATTCCCTATCGTGGGGCAAGCCCATCGTGATGGGGCATGAAGGGGCCGGCGTTGTGGAAAAAGTGGGCAGCGCCGTTACCCATCTTCAGCCAGGCGATCGGGTCTTATTAAACTGGGCTACTCCCTGCATGACCTGTTTCCAATGCCAGGAAGGCAACCAGCATATATGTGAAAACAATTCCCCTGTTACTGCGGGAGGCAACGGCTACACACCTGGTCATGCGCATCTGGAAGGCACCCAATGGAAGGGCAAAGCTATCGAGCGATCGTTTAACCTCGGCACTCTTTCTGAGTTCACCCTGGTAAAGCACTCTGCCTGTGTGAAGCTGGAAAGTGAGATGCCCATGTCCTCGGCAAGCATCATTAGCTGTGGGGTTATGACCGGCTACGGCTCCGTGGTGAATGCCGCTCATTTAAAAGCTGGCAGCTCGGCCGTGGTGCTGGGTACCGGTGGCGTAGGGCTCAACGTGATCCAGGGAGCAAGAATAGCCGGGGCAGGTATGATCATCGCCATCGACATCAATGAACAACGATTGAAAATGGCCACACAATTCGGCGCTACGCACACCATACTGGCGGATAGAAATGATGTCGGTTTGCTAAAAGCAGCCGAAAAGGTAAAGCAAATGACGGGTGGAAGAGGTGCTGAATACGCCTTTGAATGTACTGCCATTCCTACCCTTGGTGCAGCGCCGCTGGCCATGGTTCGTAACGCTGGCATGGCCGTGCAGGTAAGCGGCATTGAAGAAGAGATTACCATCGACATGCGTCTGTTTGAATGGGACAAAATCTATATCAATCCGCTATACGGAAAATGCAGGCCACAAATCGACTTCCCTTTGTTGGTGAATCTCTACGACAAGGGAGATTTGCTTTTGGACGAAATGATCACTAAAACCTATCCTTTGGAACATTTGCAACAAGCATTGGACGATATGCTGGCAGGTAAAAATGCTAAAGGAGTAATAGTCTTTAACTAATGGCAGCAAGCAAATTCAGAACCAGCCAACTTTCCAACCCTTCCTTCGAAATGGAAGGCTTGCGATTCATCACTATTAAATCTGATCATTTAAAAGGAAGAGGGGATATCTGCGTTTTCGTGCCGAAAGGCGAAAAACTGGAAAACCTACCCATCGCTATTTTACTCCATGGCGTTTATGGCAGTGCCTGGGCCTGGGCCTTTTCGGGCGGGGCGCATCAGGTAGCCCAAAAGCTTATCGATGCGGGAAACATCAAACCTATGATACTAGCCATGCCTTCGGATGGGCTTTGGGGTGATGGCTCAGGCTATATGGCGCATGATGGCATGGACTTCGAAAAGTGGATCGCTGAGGACGTGGTGGCCGCCGTAAGAGAAAGCATACCTCAGGCTTCAGAGAAATCCAGCCTTTTTATCAGTGGGCTATCCATGGGTGGATTTGGAGCGCTAAAAATAGGCTCGAAATATGGCGGCCAGTTTGCTGGCATTTCGGCTCACAGTTCCATTACAGAAGCGGGGCAAATGGCGCTCTTTGTCGAGGAACCCCTGAGCGCTTACAGGCAGGCAATTAGGGCCAACGAAGACGTTTTTACGAGTATCATTGAAAACAAGCCTACCCTACCTCCTTTGCGATTTGATTGTGGGGCTGACGACCCTTTGATCGAATACAACAGGCAATTGCACAGTCTGCTAGAGCAAGCGAGTATAGCGCACATATACACGGAATTCAGCGGTGGCCACGAATGGGACTATTGGCACAAGCACCTGGAAGATACGTTACTCTTTTTTGATGGATTACGATAGCCATTCACTATTGCGATTTCTCCACTATTTTTAGGCACTAACTACCAGACATTATGAAACTCCTCCTGAAAATCCTCCTTTCCCTGCTGGGACTTCTTTTTGTGGCAATATTCGTTTTTTGGCTTGTATTGAGAGGAAAGCAAGAATGGGACGACCAGACCGGGCACATCGCTGAGGCCAAAATCGTGGAAGCAGACAAGTACACCAAAGTGGATAATATCCAATGGGCCGCGCCCAGGGGTTTCAGCCTTACGATGGACATCTACACGCCCAATACGGGCAAGGAGAAATACCCCGTGATCGTTATGTTCCACGGAGGCGGGTGGCTCATCAACAATGAAACAATCATGGACAGTGCCGCTGCCTACCTTGCCTCTACTGGCCGATATGTCGTTTGCAATGTGAACTACCGACTGCTTAGGGACATGGGCAACACCGTAAAAATCAATGAAATTGTTGAAGATGCCCTGGGCAGCGTGCTGTGGGTGAAAGCGCATATCGGTCAGTACAAAGGCGATCCCGAACAAATTGCTGTTACCGGGGACAGCGCCGGAGGCCATTTGGCGGCCATGGTCACGCTTCAGGGCTCAGACTTATCCTCGAAAGGCTTTGACGACGGGCCCAGTGGCTTCCGCCCCACCTGGCTGCCGACTAATACTACACCAGAGCAGTTAGCAGTTGACGGTGCTCTTAATGTGCAGGCCGCTTTACTCAGCTATGGTGCTTATAATATGTACGAGGCAGCGTCCAGCGATTCTTTTTTTAGTGGTGGCTTCGAAGGGCCCGCAAATATCTTTTGGTACATAGGTTCCGCAATGCCCAGGGGAGTCTTTGGTGACAATATCAATGTAAAGAACAACCCTGATTACTATCAAAAAGTGTCTCCCTATTTTAACATTCCCGATACCTCCCAAAGAAAACTACCTCCAGTCCTGCAGACCGTCGGTGAATTAGACCCATTGGTAACGCCCGCATCAGTGCAAGAGTTTGCCCAAAAACTAAAAGATAAAGGTCACGCTCCTATCGAATACTGGGAGTATCCGGGACAAAGCCACGCTTTCCTCGATTCAGGGTCATCTTTTGAGGAAAATGGTATACCTGCGCTACAGGTAATGGTCGACTTCCTTGATAAGGTATTTTACTAAGCTATTGATCTTTATTGCACCTCTGATGGGTTACGGTTTGGCTATGAAACGTGTCCCGAAGGGCATGTTTTATAGGCTTTGTTACAGCCTGCCTTTTTTATTTTTCACAAGCTATTTAAGTATTCAATCAACAGCGCTACTCCTTCATCGTCCATTATTGTGGTGCCAATAAAGGGCATTTCCTGGTTGAGTACATTTCTCGAAATTTTGTCCTTTCCGTTTTGAATTCCTGTGAGTTCAAAAGGGATTTTATGTCTAAAATCGAAGTCTTTCTCAGCTGGGATATTCCATGCTTGAGGGTTATGACAATGCGCACAATTGATTGCTAAGTAAGCTCTCCCTCTGTCCGACAAAGAAGCATTCTTGTCGTTATAATTTACCATCTGAGAAATATCTGTTATTGAGAATTGTTCCATTAGTCCTATTGACTGAAGGTGAGTTAATTGATTTAATTCAATACTATCTCTATTGACAGTTCTGTTAAGATTAAGTAGGGTAGGTCCAATCGGAGACATTTTAGAACTGGATTGATGACATGTCATGCATTCATTCTGAGTAGGAACATGATAAAGAGTTGATCGATTGTTCCCTTGAGAATTGATCCATGATACTGGTGTGTCTTGTCCATCCAATTTCAATGTCGCATCTGTCTGTGATTCATTCCATAGATACGTTGCGATATTCCATGTTCCACTTTCCTTGATTTCCAACCTTGTTTCAATGATACGCTTCCCAAGGCTGGTATCTCTTTCGTCATTGAAATAGAAGAATGTCTTAGTTAAAATCGTTCCATCAGGAAAGTCTAGGGAACCGCCAATTAATCTTGTAATCGAAGTACCTTCAGGAATTTTGACTAGTCTTTGTTTGTGTGCGTAATCCGTAAATAATGAGGAGCTTAATTCCAATAGCTCAAAATCTTCAGAAGGGATTAAATCGGAAGGAGTTCCTTCGAAAATTTTGTACGCTGAAAGGCTAGATTCAAAAGAAATATTTTGAGGGAAATTAAAGTCTGGAATTTGAACTCCAAAATTATCATCATTTTTCCGACATGAGGCAATCATTATTAAGACACAGCTTATTGCAAAAACAACTTTTTTCGTCATATAATAGAATACTTATTACTAGATAAATTTTAATTAGAACACCTCTAATAATGAGTTCTAATGGAATAACTCGCAAAACTATCTCTATTGATTTTGATCGAAAAGGACAAATGACCTCAATTATTACTAAATAGAGATTTCTTGTCTAATTCTAGACAATGTTCTGCGTGAAACCCCTAAATAGGTTGCAACATTTTCTACACTTGCTTTCTGTAAAACTTCACCGTGCTCGTTAAGTAATCTCAAGTATTTCTCTTTTGCCGACTCATTGTTTAAAACCGAGGCGTATTCCTCCATTTCAATATAGGCTCTTTCAGTTAGTAACCTGCCTATATTTTGCCAAGTGATACTTGTGCTGTAAAGCTTTTGTAATGTATCATAATCAATAACTACAAGTTCAGTTTCTTCTAATGCCATAATTGAAAGTAAAGAAGGTTCTTGAAGTATGAAGCTTTTGAACGAACTTATAAATGTGTTTTTGGTACGAAAACAATGTGTGATTTCTTCTCCTTTGTTATTGAAATAAAAGGTTCTTAAACTTCCTAGGTTTACAAAAGACATTTGTTTGCAAACTTGCCCTCGTTGAAGTAAGAAGTCTCCCTTTTTTAAATAGACTTTATGGAAATTATTTCTTGAATCTTCAAATTCTTTGTCTGAAATAGAAGTCAAAGATTGTAAAAGTGTTTTCAATTCATTCATTGCTCATTTTTTCGGTTGGCTGTAACGCCTGATTAACATGAGTGTGGGAATGTTATGCACTATCGCTTCCACTACCAGTTAGCCACGCCGATGATAAAATTAACTTTTGTGGCGGACAATCCAAGCCAGCCGATGTCCAAGAACTGGTGAAGCCCGCATTCATTGTTAATCTTGTGTTAGGTGTTTTTTAGTCCCGTTCGTACGAGAACATTTCGATTACTTCTTGGAAGCTGTTTGACCGACCCAGCTGTTTAAGGATTTTACTCTTTGAATTCGGAAACCACTTCGGGTCTACCTTCTTGTTTAGTTGTTCAGTAAGAAGGGATGCAAAGTCAGTCCAAGTCAATTCCTTAACGAACTTGTAGGATAAAGCAACTTTTGCCAGTCTACCTTTCATTAGTGGATTATACCCAAAAAGCCAAGTCCCCCATCCGGTCTGTGTTGCACTATCAATTTGAAAGAGTCGTCCGTTGGAGTCTATCACCATGGCGTTTGTGTACTTGTCGATAAAAGTCACGTCGCAACGAACATAGTCATGCTCTGTGGTACAACCATAAACGACGTTGTCACCCTCGAAGATTTGAATTATGGGAAATCTTGGTTGATCCATCTTAGTTCGGTAACACAACTTTTACTTTCCACCCAGCAATAACACCTAACGACCGACTATCGTGGGGGTTTTTAATGCAGTTCAGCCTCGGCTAGCACTTACCTACTCATCGGTTAACTTTATATTTTGTGGCATAAAATTCAAACAATCTGCGGTTCGCTTATCGGCCTGTGTAATTTGCTTAATGGTTTGATAATGTCAATGATTTCGAAACTGAAAACTTACTTAGCAGCAAGGGATACAGCCAATAAAATGGCGAAAAAATTTCCCACCATCAGTCCCAAAGCGAAAATACCATAAAGTATTTTTAAAAACTTGGGAGTCTCTAAAAACCTGTCAATAGCAATTCGATATCGTCGCTTGTTAATTAAATAGTTGTCTAACAAGTAGAAGATTACGACAGCTGAGACGAAAAAAAATATAGTTCGAAATAGAGGAAATTGAAGTATCTCCAATTTTGACATTACAAAAATGAAAATACAAGAAAAGTAAAAGCCGCAAGTAACGTTCATTCCAAATGCACCTCTCTCGTACTTCATGCCTTTTGAAAAGGCCAAACAGTAAAAACAAAAATAGAACCAATCGAATATTATTCTCATGTCAAAGGTCAAGTCATTAGAATAAATGATAGACTGAGTAGTCACTCAACTGTTTTTTACGATCCTGCATCTTTACACCTAACGCCCAACTAAAATGAGTATGCGCCCCAGTTGCTAGAAGCACCCAAATTTCTATTTCGCATTGTTGGTTCAAAAAGCTCAGTTCGCATATTCATTTTAGTGTCTGTTGTGCCGCGTGATTTATTTTATGTTGTTCAGATACATTTCCAACATGGTATATCCATTTGAAGATAAAGTATTTCGATCCTCTGGATTGTTTTTATCCAACCCCATAGTTTCCTCCCAGAAATCAGGCATTCCATCATGATCTATGTCACTTGGAGGTTCTGTGCTCTTAAGTTCTGGCCATCCCCCTACATCCGTTTGAGAATCGATAATTCCGCATGCTTTCGACTGGTCGACAACATCATTTTCCTTTTTATATTTTTCCCCATCGTATGTGGCGAACCCTCCCCGTACTTCTTCGATGATCCGGGTATCAATGGCATCCAATTTAGGTAATCGTGCTCCTGCTTGCTCAAGCACCAGTTCATAAGCTTCTTTTGCTGATTGTTCATTGATAGGCATAGACTCCCAAGGCTGATCAAGTTTGATTTTGTCCAAAGAAATTTCTGTCTGTACTCCTCCGTTCCAGTTGTCTGATGAAACCTTCTCATTTCCTTCGACAACATTATCGGATACATACCATGTGCCAAAATCTGTTTCACTTCTATAGCCGGGGTTGGCAATTCGGTATGACAACTCTCCGGGTTTTGTAGCCGGGCCCGGCTTGTAATAGTTTGATACAATATTGAATGTTGAAAAGTGGAATTTTGGGTTCCCTTTTTGTTGTGCTTCACCGCCATAACAACTATTATATCCCCAGTTGTAAATCACATTGTTTCTGTGATCGGTATAACCCGAGCCAGAAGCCATCCGTGGGTTGCGACTGGTGTGGTGTGCCAGTAAATTGTGATGGTATGTGCCGTAGTTGGATCCCCATATTCCTCCAAAGCCATGAGAGCCTTTTACATGGTTTGAGCCACTCAGGCTTTCGGTAATCATACTCCACTGCACAGTGATGCTGTCACAATGATAGATAGACATACACTCATCGATACTCCAGCTGGCAGAAACATGATCAATAATTGCATGTTTGAAATACCGACCGGAAACCGCATCATAGTCATTGCCTGACACATCACCTGGACGTACCCGGATATATCTAATAATCAAATGGTTAGCATTTATTTGTAACGGATGGTTTTTTAAGCAAATTCCATCACCTGGGGCAGTCTGTCCAGCGATTGTAATGTAGGGATTTTTGATACTAATCGGGCTCTCCATCTCAATGTTACCAGAAACCTTAAAAACGACCGTTCGTGGGCCTTCAGCATCTACAGCAGCCCTTAGGCTACCTTTTCCACTGTCCTTAAGGTTGGTGACTTCATAAACGGCACCTCCTCTTCCTCCCTTGGCGAATTTCCCATAACCTTCGGCTGTGGGGAATGCGAGTTGTTGGGCATAGGCACTCGAAACGATAAGTAGCGCCATGGGGATTAGCAGGTTTTTCATAATTGGGTTATTTAAATATTTAACATCCTATTTTACGGTTATTATCACTCTCTTGTATCGAGTCAGGTTGGGTGTGCCATTGTCACGCACTTCGCAGATGATATGTAGGGTTTCTCCCTTCTTAGCATCGGCAGGAACTGTAAAGTCGATATTAAAGCTTTCCGGTTGATCAATTTTTACAATTCCCTCGTAAGTATCAGCCTCCTCATATTGCCACCATTTACAAGACAATTTATCGTCATCCGGGTCATAGCTGCCTTCGGCATTGAGCCTAACAATGTCACCGGGGTTGGCAAGAAGATCGATCTTATGATTGAGCTGAACCACTGGTTGATGATTGGCCTCTTTGAAACTTTTAACACACCAGTCCGCACGGGCGGCAAAATCGTTTTGTATGGCATCTGCCCAACGTGTCAGGGGTTTAAAATACACGTTCATCTGATCCTGATGCTCTGGGTATACAGACCTCATATAATTTCTTCCCCAGGCTGATTTGGTATACCATCTGCCTTCAGGATATTCGTAACCCTCGAAAGGAACCGGATCTAACCATGTACTTTCTCTGACATGTACATATCTGCCACCCCACCCACCAAAATCAGGAGATTCCATATTGCGTAATCCGGTTGGTATCGTGTGCAGGAAGCCAGGAGAATCTCCCTCCGAGCGGAAAGAGCCTTTCTGCTTAGGGCTTCCGGCACCCCAGCCTTCGTTATCATTACCGCCCTGATAGGCCTGATATAACGAGCAAAGTGGACCATGTCCTTGCAAAATATTCGTTTTCATCCAGTCTACCTTGAAGTAATCGATTTTATCCTCAGGCATGACTTTATCCCATTGGTAGGCAATAGCCCAAAATTGGTCACTGATAATTGTAGGAATATTGTATTTCCCCCAATGTGGACGAATGTAAGACTGGTAGGTCGAATCTTGCTCCCATATCAAAAACAACCGGAGTTTTTTAGCTACAATTTCCATTTTTTCAGGATGTTCTTCTTCTATGGTCCTCAATGCTCTTGCAATAGTATTGGAACCACCCCATGCCTGAACCCAAACAGGGCGGTCATCTGATTCGTCCAGCAGTACTTTGACAATATGCTGAGAACCGGGTGTAATGGAATCCATCTCACCTTCATTTGCTACATTTCCAAGCAATGTGATAGATTTAAGGTAATCGGGAGTTGGATAATCTTTGTCGTGCTCAAGGAGGTTAGGATAAACCTTTTCGTATGCCTCCAGGTAGGGAATTGCCCAATCATTCCCGGCCCATCTATGACCTTGCCAATGATATTGAGAGCTTGATGAAATGATGCCTTCTACATCCCATTCGTTCGTATAAAGTAAAAATCGAACTAACGAACATTCATCGTCTATTTCACCATCTGATGTGACAATTACACGTGGTTTTAAATTCTCGTCATATAACCGACTTTGCCTAACACAAGAAAAAAATACAGGTATAGCAATAATCAAGATAAGTAGTCGACTCATTTTATGGTTAATGTTCAGGGTTCTCGTATGCGGCACAACGCCTGCCTAAAATGAGTGGGGGAGTTTTATGCAGCTCCGCATCCGACACCATTTAGCCACGCCGATGATAAAATTAACTTTTGTGGCGGACAATCCAAGCCAGCGAATGCTGGAAAACTGACGAAGCCCACATTCATTTTTAGGCTGTTGTTGTAGCCATTTTTCATTGTCTAGTAGCAATGTCAGTAAGAGAGCTGTCCTTGGGTGATAGCTGTTAACTGCTATGCAGACTGTCTGTTCACTGGAGGTGGGATGCAGAAATTCTATTTGTCCGTATTTTCAAGCAAGGAGAGATAGTTTTTTCGTTGTCTGTCTGTTATCCCAATATAACCTCCATTTTTCCATAGTGAAGCAAGGTCATTTGTCGATTTAAGTTGATCAAAGTTTGGTATTACCTTCTCGTAAATGATACTTACAATTTCGTCCGCTGCCTCTTCAGCAACATCATAGCTATCTACAACCCACCACTTGTCTTGTTGGTTATTTAGGTAGGAGCCAATTCGTCTATTGTAATGTCGCTGATGTTCTAGTGGTAAACTTGAGTCATCGAGTTTCGAAATCATCTCTGAAGCAATTTCTGTATTAACGGTCACTTTGAGAATGTCGGTATTTGAGCTTTGACTACTTTGAAGTCCGATATAATAGGTTAGGTCGCCATTTGAAAGACTAAATACATTTCCTTTCTTTTTGAACTGCTTTGTTTTGAGGTAAGCACTTAACCTATCAATGATTACTTTTTTGAAGTCCTTTGAGTCCATGGAAATCTGTCTTTGCAGTTGCGCCCTACAATTGGCTACAACGCCTCGGTAAAATGAGTGTGGGAGTTTTATGCAGCTCCGCTTCCACTACATCTTAGCCACGCCGATGATAAAATTATAAATTGTGGCGGGCATTCCAAGCCAACTGATGCTTGAAAACTAGCGAAGCCCACATTCATTTTACCGGTGTGTTGTGCTTCTTTCACTTCGTTCTGCTTAGCCAGCTGGAATAGTCCGCCCAGTCAGCTCGGTATTCAGACTTTTGCTGATCACTTGTTCGATCGTCAAAACCATGGAGGACGTTTCTCGGATATTCGGCTTCAGAAACTATATCTCTAAAATCGAAGTTTGCTTTTTCAATAAGGGTATCCAACTTTCCTAAATCCCGGTTAGCTAGCCTAAGTATCGCTGCTGAAATTCTTCGTCTACCTTGTTCAGAATCGCTGATTACTTGCTTAAGTTTGATAGTCACCTGTTTAGCAGCATCAGGAAATTCTCTTCGAATCAATCGATCAAATTGCGCTGGGGAAATCTTGGCGACTGGTTGTGATAAAGTCATGATTCACCAGTTGTTATGGATTGGACAGTAACGGCATATGCGGAGTTGCTAAACTCTTTTACACCACAATACGTGATATAGTCCGTCCCGCAAACCTTGCACTTTACCTTGTCAAATACTGCAAGACCTCCGTCATGTGATTTATTCGAAACGCCAAAAACGACTCTAAAGTCAATTAATTCCTGCGCCGAAACGATTTCCGACTTTCCTGACCAGCTATTATGAATTTGCCGTTCTAGGTCAAGTCTGATGTCCGACGAACATGTTATACACTTGTAGGAAAACTCACCTGTCTGTGGGCCTCCAGTTTTATAGGCTGGTACTCGGTCATATGATGGATTTATTATCTGCAACTCAATATTCAGGTAACAACAATGAAGCACAACGCCTCGCTAACATGAGTGGTGGAATGTTATGCACTTCTGTCTCCACTATCAG
>CAYGOF010000020.1:0-92292 GCA_964351395.1 uncultured Roseivirgaceae bacterium | reverse complement strand
TGTCTGCTCCATTGGTAGACTGGCCGTCCACCTGTGTGCAAGGTGGGAGAGTAGGACTAGGCGTCCCCGTCGTGCCTGATTTTATCAAAGCCTCTAAGAGAAATCTTAGAGGCTTTTTTGCGTTTGGACTTAGGTAAGAGTTACTTAAGTACAAGTTTCTATCTTTGATAAGTATTCAATATCTTCCATAAAAGTTGTTGAATGAAAAAGAAAGAGTGCCCGTCCTGTGCGATGGATGTAGAGAGAAGCAGTAAGACATGCCCGATTTGTGGTTACAAGTTTGATCAATATTCCCCCGCTGTGAAATGGACAGCGATATTTCTTGTTCTGCTGTTCTTCCTCTACTTGATTATTTAGGTTATTATCCCATGATTTTAAAAGAAGTCATACTGATAGGCCCCCAGGAATCATCATTAAAAAATTCAATCTCATCTTTAGCTTCCTGAAGTCCCAATGTGTAGAGCATCGGTAGATAATGCTCAGGAGTAGGGATCGCTAATTGTGCTTCTATCCCCAATGTTTGATAGTTGATCAATGCTTGGTGGTCTCTATCTATAATGTGTTTTTTAAATCTTGCGTTGATTGACTCTGTCCAATCATACTTTGCAAACATATCGTCCCAGTTGACCAGCCGAAGATTGTGCACCATATTTCCACTCCCGAGGATCAGCACACCTTTTTTCCTTAGCACTGAAAGTTCCTTCGCTAAGTCATAATGCCATTGTGGCGACTTAAAATGATCAATGCTTAGTTGAATGACAGGTATGTCGGCATCAGGATACATATTTTTGACCACGCTCCAACATCCATGGTCAAGTCCCCAGTGGTCGTGGTCAAACAACACATCTGTGGTATTAACGATGTTTTTTACATCTGCTGCCAGTTCTGGACTACCCGGTGCAGGATAATCGACGGCGAACAAGTCACGTGGAAATCCACCGAAGTCATGGATCGTTCTTGGGCTTTTCATAGCCGTGACAAAAGTACCCTTGGTTTCCCAATGGGCAGAAATGCACAAGATGGCTGTAGGTTTGGGGAGCTCATCACCCAACGAATGCCAGCCTTTACTATAGATGTTGTCTTCAATGGCATTCATCGGGCTACCATGACCAACAAAAACAACGGGCATCTTTTCTGTGGAAGTTAGGGTGCTACTAAACTTTCTAAGATCATTAAAATTAGCCATGATAAAAGAATTGATTTGAATGCTTTGTACTTATTTAATTTAGATAGATCCCATAGAAAATCTATGTTCAATTTCATTTAGTATTAAATTGTTCATCGATTATTCTTAGGTCACGACTGGATTGGCACAGAATACGACGGTTAAGGATTTTTTAAGCTGGTAAAAAGTAAAGTGAAAAAAATCCAGATCGTTTCTGCAAGGAAGCACAATCTATTTAATAGGATTTGTAATTTAAGGCCCTATTCCCGGTAATTCGAATTTTATGTTTAGATATCTATTTTCCTTTGTTCTCGTTCTGGTCTTTGCTTGTTCACAACCTAACAGCAACAAACAAGAAACTCAGAAAGAAACTCAGAAGCCAAATATTGTTTTTATTATGTCTGACGACCATGCTGTAAAGGCAATCAGTGCTTACAGCAGGGAGCTTATCAATACCCCTAATATTGACCGAATCGCTGAGGAAGGTGCATTGATGAGAAATGCCTTCGTAACAAACTCTATTTGCGCTCCAAGTCGTGCTGCTATACTGACCAGCAAATACAGCCACTTGAATGGCTTACGAGACAATCGTGATGAGTTTGATGGCAGTCAAATGATCTTTCCAAAGTTGCTCAAAATTGCTGGATATCAGACCTATCTGATAGGAAAATGGCATTTGAAGTCGAAACCACAGGGATTTGATTTTTGGAAAATTCTTATCGACCAGGGAGAATATTACAATCCAAGGTTCGTGACGGCAAGTGATACTGCTGTGATGAATGGGTACACAACCGACTTGATTACAGACGAGGGTCTTTCAGTATTGAAGAACAGAGATAAATCGAAGCCATTTGTGATGATGCTTCAACATAAAGCTCCCCATAGAAACTGGCAGCCAAATATTAAGCACCTGAGGCTTTTCAAAGATGACCTTCCTATTCCAGCGACATTATATGATGATTATAAAGGCAGGCAGGCATTGGTTGATCAGGACCAGCAAATTACAGATTTGTGGTTGTCGAATGACCTGAAGTTAATGCCCGATTACTACGATGAGGAAACTGGCACAGGTGGAGCTGTTGGAGACGATACAAGCCCTGAAGTATCCTATGCTGCCATGCTTGATAGAATGACACCAGAGCAAAGAGTTCCGTGGGATGCTTACTACGACTCTGTAGGAATGGCCTTCAAAGAGGCTAACTTGTCTGGGAAGGAACTGTGGAACTGGAAATATCAAAGGTATATCAAAGACTACTTGAAGTGTATCGTCTCTGTCGATGAAAATGTTGGCAGAGTCCTCGATTATCTTGAAGCGGAAGGCCTGGCGGAAAACACCATTGTGGTGTATACGGCTGATCAAGGATTCTATCTGGGGGAGCATGGTATGTATGACAAACGTTTTATGTACGAGGAATCATTCAGAACACCCATCCTCATCAAATACCCAAAGGCGATTAGACCTGGAACGTCGATTGAAGAGCTGGTGATGAATATTGACTTTGCCCCCACTTTCCTGGATTACGCAGGTGTGGAAATACCGGAAGAAATGCAGGGGTTGTCGATGAGGCCATTGTTTGAAACAAGAGGGGAAAGGCCGGAGTGGCGGGAATCGATTTATTACCATTACTACGAATATCCCCATGGCTGGCACAAAGTAAAAAGGCATTATGGCATCAGGAACTACCGGTATAAGCTCATTCATTTTTACCATGATATTGACACTTGGGAGTTGTACGACTTGCAAAAAGATCCTCAGGAGATGGCTAACTTAATTGATGATCCTAAGTACAAAGATGTGGTGGCCGAATTAAAAGCGAAGCTCATTGAAAAGCAGGTTGAGCTTAAAGAGCAGCCTGAAATTATTGATCTAACCAGAGGAGAAACGTTTGTAGGTGGCGACCAATTTTAAACCATTCAAGTGAGAGTTACACTTAGTAGCAGTGCAGTTATTGTAATTATTCTAAAGAACTTCTAACTGGCCCAGGTGCTGGGAAAAAGTACCAGGGTATAGCTCGAATTGTTCGAGGTATACACTGGAGTCTACCTGAATTGGTAACGCGGTTGATATAAAAATGGCTTGTGAAAAAAAAGGACGCGATGAGTTTTTCTACTAATTATATGCACTAGCGTGCTAAATCGTCTTAATTAGCGCAATGGCTTCCCTTGTGTTCTTCTCTAGCCCGGCATAGTCTTTTTTATCAAGCAGGTCTTTGCTTACTAACTTGCTTCCCATTCCTACAGCACAAACGCCTGATTTAAACCAGCCTTTCAAGTTGCTTTCTTCGGCTTCTACGCCTCCGGTTGGCATAAAAAGAAGATCTGAAAAAACAGCCTTAACTGCAGAGACAAACTCTGGTCCCAGTAGATTTCCAGGGAATAGCTTCACTAGTTTAGCGCCATTTAGCTCAGCACCAGCGATTTCTGTAGGTGTCATGCAGCCAGGGATCCATTGAAGACCAGCCTGGTGAGTAACAGCCGCCACATCTGGATTCATGGCAGGGCAAATAATATAGTCGGCGCCAATGCCTATGAAACTACGGGCTGCTCCTACATCCTTGATCGTACCAATACCAAGCATTAGTTCAGGGAAATCTTTGGAAGACTGCTTTTTCAAGTATTCAAACACGCCAAAAGCCTCTGCCCCTCTGTTGGTAAATTCGATGGTGCGAATCCCGGCCTTGTAAAGGGCTTCAATGGTTCTGATGCTTACCTCTTTGTCAGAATGATAAAATAAAGGGAGCATTCTTTGGGCCTTGATGGCTGCAATGGCGTCTGGTCTGGTTGACATGTCTTTTTAAGTAATGAATTGAAGTATTATTGAGGGCATGCTGTCAAAACAGCATGCCCGATATTTTAAATAAAATGAATGACTCTATTAGCGAGCTACTCTACCGGAAGCATCTCCTCCCATAAGTTTCTCCACTTCACTCTTGGTAGCCAAATTGGCGTCACCAACAATCGTGTGCTTCAGGCAAGAAGCAGCGACTGCAAAATCCAGCGCATGCTGGTCGTTGTCTGGGTATTGAAGCAACCCATAGATCAACCCACCCATAAATGAATCGCCACCCCCTACACGATCTACGATATGAGTGATTTGGTATTGCTTTGATTCGAACATGTCCTTTCCATCATAAAGCACGCCGGCCCATGAGTTATGTGACGCTGAAATCGAACCTCTCAAAGTGGTAATTACCTTTTTAGCTTTCGGAAACTTCACCATCATCTGCTTACATACTGAAAGAAACGCCTGTGCTGTTACTTCATGGCCCTGAGTGGTCACGTTTAAGCCCTCTGGCTTGATGCCGAAATGCATTTCAGCATCTTCTTCATTGCCAAGGATGATATCGCAATAAGAAGTAAGCTCTGTCATGATGGGCTCCGAGGGTACGCCGTATTTCCAAAGTTTAGCCCTATAGTTCAGGTCGGTAGAAATGGTGATCCCCATTTCGCTCGCCACCTTCACGGCTTCAAGGCAAGCGTCCGCTGAGCCTTGGGAGATAGCAGGAGTAATGCCCGTCCAATGGAACCAACCGGCGCCTTCAAATACTTTTTTCCAGTCAATCATGCCTGGCTTCATTTCGGCCATCGAGGAGTGAGCTCTGTCATACACTACTTTACTTCCACGAGTAACTGCGCCTGTTTCCAGGAAGTAGATACCCAGACGATCGCCTCCGAATATGATGTTTTGGGTATTCACACCCCTTTTGCGCATTTCCATCAAAGCACACTCACCAAGATCGTTTTTCGGCAGCCGGGTGACGAAGTCGACCGGCACGCCGTAGTTGGCCAGCGAAACGGCCACGTTTGATTCGCCGCCTCCATAAACCACGTCGAAGGAGTTGGCTTGTGAAAATCTAAGAAAACCAGGAGGCGACAATCTCAACATGATTTCGCCAAATGTTACTACTTTTTTCATTATAGGTCAGAGTTAAATCGGATGAAAGTTAAAACATTTTTCTTCATTCTAATGGGCCCAAAGGCCTTCTGGTTATTAGACGAAATTAAAGGGAAACACCCCGCTTCCAAGGGATAAAATCTTCTTGTCCATTGCGGTCAGCGGCGCATTTTTCTTCCCCGCTAGCCACTTTAATTAGATAATCAAGGATGCGTTCACCTGCCTGCTCAATGGTTTCGCGACCTTCGATAATAGGGCCAGTATTGATGTCGATGATATCAGGCATTTTTTCGTACAACTTGGTATTGCTCGACAGCTTCATGACTGGGGCAATTGGATTACCAGTAGGTGTGCCAAGTCCAGTGGTGAACAAACAAACAGTAGCGCCGGAGCCAACCATTCCCGTTGTTGATTCCACGTCGTTCCCAGGGGTGCAAAGCAATGTCAGTCCCTTCTTGCGTACCTTTTCAGGATAGTCCAGCACGTCCATGACAGGGGACGTACCTCCTTTTTTTGCAGCGCCAGCAGATTTGATAGCATCGGTGATCAGGCCATCTTTAATGTTGCCTGGCGAAGGATTCATGTCAAAGCCAGAACCTGCTTCATGAGCTCTTTGGTTATAGCGAGTCATCAGGTCAACGAACCGATTGGACGTCGCTTCATCCACACAACGGTCGCAAAGTTCTTGTTCTACGCCACAAAGCTCAGGAAACTCGGATAGGATGACTGAACCGCCAAGAGCCGAGATCAAGTCAGAGGTGTAGCCAATGGCAGGATTAGCTGAGATGCCAGAAAATCCATCTGAGCCACCGCATTCAAGGCCTACGCAAAGCTTGCTAAGTGGGGCAGGTTCTCTGTGCGACTGGTTGGCGATGATAAGACCTGTGAATATTTGTTTTACTGCCTCGCCAATAAGATCAGCCTCACGCCCCATTTTCTGCTGTTCAAATACCTGGTAAGGCTTGTTGAACTGAGGGGAGCGTTTATCAATTTCTTCTTTCAAAATGCTGGCCTGCGCATTTTGGCAACCAAGGCTTAATACAGTTGCTCCGGCGACGTTAGGGTTAGTGATGTAGCCTGCTAGCAATCCACAAAGCGCCTGCGCATCCTGACGGGTGCCACCGCAGCCCATTGAGTGGTTAAGGAAGCGGATGCCGTCTACATTAGGAAAAAGTGGATTATTACGGACGCTAATCGTGGTTTCATCAAACGCTACTTCCTGAATGTCAGAAACGCTTTGTCCCGACTGGTACATGGATATGAGCTGCTTGGTAAATTGCTTGTATTTTTTGGGGCTCGAAAAGCCTAGCTCTTCCAACAAAGCTTCCTTTAGGGAGTCAACGTTTTTATTTTCGCAAAAGACCATAGGAACCACGACCCAATAATTGGCAGTGCCCACGGATCCATCGGAGCGATGGTAGCCCATGAACGTTTTGTTTTTCCACTTGCTTACATCCGGAGCGGTCCAATCAGTCTTTTTCTCTCTGGCATGAAGGTCGCCTACAGCATGGGTGGTATTCTCAACAGAAATTCGCATACCCTGAGCGATCGGGCTTTTGGCTGTGCCCACCACAAGACCATACATTTTGAGTTTGTCGCCCTGTGCCATGTCGTTCATGGTGAACTTGTGCTTGGCAGCAATGGGTTCCTTGAGGGTATAGCTGATACCATCCAGCGTGACGGTTTCATTGGCAGCCAGATCGGTAAGTGCGACAATCACATTGTCGGAGGGATGTACTTTGAGGACTTTAGCGTTCATAGCAGAAATTTACAAAACTGTTTGCAGTGCAGCGCTGATTCCGCTGGAAGAAATTAGGGAAAGCTTTTCATTGACGGCCTTTTCAAAGCCAGGTAGTTGGGTCAGGTCACTGCCCCAAAGTCCGACATCTTTCAAGACAACCCCTGCCAATTTCTCGGTACCATGCTTTTGCCATAACTCAGTCAGGTAACCCGCCTGATCGTCCTGAATCAAGTATTCCTTCCCGTTCACATTTCCATAGTAGCCGTTTTCTTTCGTTTCAGACAGCATAAAACGCAGGTAGGCAGCAAATCCCAGCGCAAACAACTTCGGAGCTTCGCTGCTTTTCTCATAGTGTTTCAGTAAAATGGGTATATCTCTCATTTTTATTTTCGAAGTATACTGCAGTGTGATGCTAAGCCATTTGTGTTGGATAAACGGATTGCGGAACCTGTCAAGAACAGTTTGACCATAGCTTCTGGCCTCGTCTACCGAAAGCGTTGGTCCGCTGATGGCCGGAGCCAATTCTTGCATCATAATGGTTTCGATGAAGTCAGAAAGGGCTTTGTCTTTCATACCTTCTTTCACCGTCTCAATACCGACCAGCACGCCAATGCCACTTGAAAGGGTATGCGTGCCATTGAGCAATCGTAGCTTCAGTTCTCTGTACTTGGTGATATCTGGGGCTACTACAACTCCATTATCTACTTTGGCAAAAGAAAGTGCTTCGATTGCCGAGTGATGCGACGACTCAATGGCCCAAAGGCTATAAGGCTCTGAAAGAATAGCCAGATCGTCGGTATAGTCAAATGATTTGTCAGTTTCTGGAAGTTTGCCAGGAACGATCCTGTCAACGAGTGAACTACAGAACTGATTGGCATCCGAAATCCATGCGATAAAATCGCTTTCCAAATTGTTTTGTTTGGCCAGCTCCAGCACAATGTCTTTTAGTTTTTGCGCATTGTCGACGATAAGTTCCGTAGGTACAATGACGAAGCCTGGAAGTCCGGCCTGATAACGGGCATACATGATGGACAGGAGTTTTCCAGGAAATGACGTTGGAGGTGTGCCAGTCACTTTGTCTCCATCAAGGAAAGTAATCCCGACTTCCGTGGTGTTAGAAACGATCACTTCAATATCCGGGTTGACGGCACATTTCAAAATCTCTGCCCATTCGCTTTTGGCGGAAAGCACCCGGCTGATGCTGCTGTTGACTATGGTTTGATCGACAGTTTTCCCTTCGTGAATGCCCCTGACAACATGAGTGAAAAGACCGTCTTGTTCCTGGAACTCGTCTGCCCCTCCTTTGTCGGTAGATTTTATCACCACCACTCTACCATTGAAAACTCCCTGCCTATTGGCCTTGTCGATGAAATAATCGATCAGCCCGCGAAGCAGGATGCCTGTGCCAAACTGAAGTACTTTTTCGGGTAAGGAAAAGACATTAGATGGAGGCACTACAGTAGCCTCGGAGAATTTAATTTTTTGGAGGGTGTCTTTACTAAGTTTCATGTACCACGGGTTGGAGAGGAAAACGAACCTATTTACTTAATTTTGAAGAAAGCTGAAATGAATTTTACATCTCAACCATTGCTTTGATGACTCCAGTCTTAGGGTCAAGCCAGGAATCAAAAGTTTTTTTCACTTTGTCAAAAGAAACCCGGTGAGTGATGTAAGTGCCAGGGTCAATGAACTTATTTTTTATACAGGCAAGCACGTGTTCAAAATCTTCCCTAGTGGCATTGCGGCTACTCATGAGCGTACCTTCTCTTTTATGGAATTCAGGGTGGCTGAAGCTGATATCGCCTTTTTGTAAGCCCACAAGAACGTACCTGGCGCTATGAGCCATATAGCTAAAGGCTTTATTGATAGCGAAAAGGCTGCCGGTTGCATCGAATACTACAGTCGGCATACTGCCTGCGGTGATGTCTTTAATTTCAGCGACAGGGTCGCCAGCCGAAGGGTTGACGGTAATGGCTGCAATGCCTTTGTTTTTGCAAAAAGCCAGTCGCTGGTCGTTGATATCCATGGCGATGACTTTAGCGCCAGCAATTCTGGCAAACTCCATGATGCCTAAGCCTATAGGCCCCGCACCGATGACAAGGGCAAACTCTCCCTTTTTAATTTGAGCCCGTCTAACGGCATGGGCTCCAATGGCCAGTGGCTCAACCAGTGCCAGCTCTTCCAGCGTATGGTCATTGCCATGTACTAGTGAATAGGAAGGCACTGAAAGGTACTCCACCATGCCTCCGTCGATATGCACACCACTTACTTTGAGTGTTTCGCAGCAGTTAGGTCTGCCCGAAGTGCAGGCGATGCACGTGCCGCAATTGAAGTAGGGAATAAAAGTGACCTTATCACCAGTCGAAAATCCGGGAGCGTCAGTTTCTGCTATTTCTGCGGCTAGTTCATGCCCGAGGATTCTCGGATAGTTAAAATAAGGTTGAGTACCCTCATAAGCATGAAGGTCGGTGCCGCAAATCCCAATCCTTTTGATTTTCAGGATGGTGTTGCTTTTTGAAAACTTTGGCTGAGGAATGTCCTGATAGTCAAAGTGGCCAGGGGTAGTGCAAATAAGGGATTTCATTACAATAATCTTTTCAGTAGTTGTTGGTCGATGCTACCGTCGAATAGATGACGAGATAGATGGCTTTACCCCTTACCTGTTTGAAGATAGTTACGAATTAAAGTGCCCGATCCAGATGCACATAGCCACCGTCTACATGTAGGAGCTGTCCAGTAGTGTGGCTTGATTTGGAAGAGAGTAAAAAAGCGACTGTGTTCGCAATTTCTTCAGGTGTTGTCATGCGGTTTTCCAGGGGAATCCGGTCAGTCACCTTTTTCAGGTATTCTTTGGGGTTAGGCTGTTGGGCCACAAACCACTCGTACATGGGCGTCCAGCATTCTGATACAACGACACCATTTACCCGAATGCTGTATTTTAGTAGTTCCACCGCCCATTCTCTTGTCAGGGCATTGCGACCACCATTCGCTGCGGCATAAGCAGAAGTACCACCTTGCCCAGTTTCTGCGGTTTTGGACACTATGTTTACAATTGCTCCTTTGCCGGCCTTAAGATAAGGCAGCGCATAATGGGCAATCATGTAATAGTGCACCACATTTTTGTGCATGCTTGCTATAAATTTTTCGTAGTCGCCATGCTCCAGGTTCACACTATCGTTAACTCCCGCATTATTTACGACGCCATCAATTCCACCAGCTTTTTCAACCGCAAACTTAACTGCCTTTTCGCACTCGGCAGGATCCGTTAATTCTGTTGGTCGCTGAAAGGCTTTTCCTCCGGCTTTTTCTATTTCAGACACTACCTTCAGATTGTCTTTTTCATCAAGGCTAATGATGACAGGAATGGCGTCTTCGCCGGCCAGTGTCGTGGCAATTGCTTCGCCTATGCCACGCCCTCCGCCGGTAACGATGATCACTTTATTTTTAAGATGTAAATCCATGGTTTATATATGTAAACCCTCCAAAGGCTCCAAGCCCTTGGAGGTTTGTTAACGATCATTTCAGACCATAAAACTTGACAGCATTACCTCTCCAAAAAGCAGCCTGCTCGCTCTTCGAAAACCTGGAAAAATAATCGTCGACAAGATCAATTATCTTTGTATAATCGGCTGCACATAGGCATACCGGCCAATCCGATCCATACATTAGTCGATTCACGCCAAAACTTTCGACTACCGCATCAAGATAAGGCCGAAAGTCAGCTTTCTTCCAGTTGTTCCAATCAGCTTCGGTAACCATGCCTGATACCTTGCACATGACATTCTCGAATTGAGCCAGGGCAGTAATGTCCTTTTTCCATTCGTCAATCTTGCCTGCTTTTATGTAGGGTTTGGCAATATGATCCAACACAAATGGCTGATTCGGAAATTCTTTTACAAGTTCACAGGCGTTTTTCAAATGCTTCGGGAAAATCAGGATGTCGTAGGTTAAGCCATACTTGTTCAGCTTACTAATCCCGTTTCGAAATGCCGGCCGCAACATGTAGGCGTCGTCCGTTTCTCCCTGGAGAATATGCCGAAAGCCTTTAATTTTTTTGTGTGTGCTAAGCCTTGCCAGCTGCTGGTCGATGTCTGCGGCTTGTAAATCTACCCAACCCACCAGGCCTTTCACAAACTCATTTGCGTTGGCATTGGCCAACTGAAATTCATTTTCTTCTTCGCTCTGGACGACCTGCACGAGTACACAGCCATCGATGCCATGTGCGTGAAGCACAGGCTCCAGGTCAGACGGCATGAAGTCCCGCTGGATTACTTTCATGGAGTCGTTTATCCAGGCATGTGCGACTCTGTCATACTTCCAAAAATGTTGATGGGAATCTATTTTCATCTTACAATTTTTTATAAACACACCAAACAGGTCTAAAAGACCCGTCAGGTGTATTGAAGTAGCTTACGTTCTTATGCCTTCCAGGCAACTACTTTTTGCTTCGACACGCCCATGCCATCAATGCCTAGCTCCATCACATCGCCTGGCTTGAGATACACAGGAGGATTGAAGCCCAGACCCACTCCTTTAGGTGTTCCTGTTGAAATCACGTCGCCAGGAAGCAAAGTCATGAATTGGCTGAGGTAAGAAATAAGGAAAGGAACTTTGAAGATAAGGTCTGAAGTGGAGCCATCCTGCATCATTTTGCCATTTACAGACAGCCAAAGGCGCACATTATTGATGTCTTTGATCTCATCTGGCGTAACGAGAACAGGGCCTAGTGGAGCAAAAGTATCGCAGCCCTTGCCTTTGTCCCAGGTACCGCCACGTTCCAGCTGGAATTCCCTTTCCGATACATCGTTGTGCAGGCAATAGCCTGCCACATGCTTCATGGCGTCAGCCTCTGACACGTAACTTGCTTTTTTTCCAATGACTACAGCTAGTTCTACTTCCCAGTCTGTTTTTACAGAGTTCTTTGGGATCATCACGTCATCGTTTGGTCCGACAAGTGAGGTGGTCGATTTCATGAAAAGAATAGGCTCCTCAGGTATTTTAGCACCCGACTCTTTTGCATGGTCTGCATAATTGAGACCTATGCAGACTATTTTTGAAGGACGAGCAATGGGGCTACCGATCCTGGTCCCTGTTGGCACCTTTTCAAGAGAAGACATATTTCTTTCGACAAAGCCTTTCAATCTTTCAAGGCCTCCGGTTTCAAAGAATTTTTCGTCATAGTCTTCTCCGAGTGTTGACACGTCAAAGTGTTGGCCGTCGATGGCTACACCTGGTTTTTCTTTGCCCGCAGGGCCAAATCGTAGTAATTGCATGTATTTTAAGTATTAAGTTTTATAAATCCGCCATCGATCGGGTAGTCGGTGCCTGTAATAAAAGAAGACTCATCTGAGCATAAATATAAGATGAGATGACCTATCTCATCAGGCGTACCCATGCGCCCGATAGGCTGTGTTTTGGATAGTTTTTCAAACATTTCCTGCTCTCGTCCAGGGTAGGTTTTTGCCAGAAACCCATCTACAAATGGAGTGTGGACCCTGCCTGGAGAAATGCTGTTGCATCGGATATTGTCGGCGAGGTAGTCCTTAGCTACTGATAATGTCATGGCATATACAGCTCCTTTGCTGGTGGAATAAGCAAAACGATCCGCGATGCCCACTTGCGCAGCTACACTGGCCATGTTGAGAATTACGCCGCCCCTAAGTTTTTTCATGATTGGTATAGCCTCATGAAGACAATTGTAGACGCCTTTTACATTCACATCCATCACCCGTTGGAAATCGTCTTCGCTGGTTGTGTCGGCTCTGCCAATGTGGGCAATGCCGGCATTATTCACCAGAATATGGATGTCGCCAATGGTTGTAAAAAGCTTTCTTACCTCCGTTTGTTTGCTGATGTCGCAGATATGAGCAGTTGCAGTAAGCCCTTCAGCCTTTAAATCGGCCAGGGTGGCGTCGATGTTGGCTTGGTTCACATCAATAATTTGCACATTGGCACCGGCTTTTGCAAAAGCAAATACCGTAGCCTTTCCAATGCCGCTGGCACCTCCGGTAATGACTGCCGTCCTGTTTTTAAGATTGTATACTGACATAGATATTTGAAGACTTATTGGCTCGGCCAATATACTTATTTGTAGAGTAGTTTATATGTATTGGAAATGATTTCCAGGCACGGCAGTAACACTGCATCAACCCAAATATCTTGCCGAATGGAGCTACTTCGATCCAAAGACGTTGAAACTCTCACATAGCAAGGGTAGATATTTATGTTATATATTAACATAGTTATTCTTTTCTTGTTGATAAATTTTATTTATTTTACACATGTTACATTTTCTTTTTCGAAAATTATTTTTATAATTGTTTGTATCAAATTAATAAAGAAATGAGATATACTAGAAGTTTACTCGCTAAATGGCCTGCCCTGATTGTGTTAAACTGCGTAATTTTTTTATTTACTACTAGTTGTGGTACCGAGAGGATCGAGGTTAAATCTACTCACAGCGGAAGAGACTATATTAACGGCATTTTTTTCGCACAGGGACCGGTAGCCGAGAAAATATCTGAACTAAATGGAAACTTTGATTTGAGTTTTTTTGTGGAAAGTGATTCTTTAGTTATTGAAATTAATAAGGTCAAAGATCAAATAATCAATGAGTTACCTCAAGATTTCCTTATTGGCTTTAAAGAAGATATGGAAAGTGGGAATCATATTGTTATTCAATCATCTATTTTGGATGCCTCATCGAGAATTAGAGAACTAATAGGGAGTAGCCCAGAATTTGATTTTTCGCAATTTCTGTCGCAAACGGATAAAGAATTGATAGAGGTTGTTGGAAAGAGATTTAATCCAAGAGAGGTTTCTATGGAAGAAATGAAAGATGCTCTTGATGAGGTGATTATGGAAGCAAGTATTGAAGGGTCTGGTAGCAGAGAAAACTTAGTTAGTGAGCAGCAATGTGTGGCTGGCCCGGCAGTGGCGGCTGTTGCTGCCGTGGTAGGAGCGGTAGTATATGTTCTTTTCGTCTTGGAGGCGGTAGCTTTTTGGACGGATATCGGGGTAGACTGGGATGATGGAGTTGCTGTTGACATACCTCTGGATGATAAAAGAGTGAGATCAAGTTTACTACAGGAGCAAATCGTCAACTCAATTGCAACAAATTTTTCAGAATAAGACGTTTATATTTCTTATTTCAATGTCGGTGATCATCCCCTTTTGGGGATTGATCACTTTTTACTCATTGGCAGTCACTCTGCCTTATAATCCGTCTCGAGTCCCCACTTCTTTATCGTTAAAGACAAGGTTTCGAGCTTTGTTGCCCGAAGGATTTAGTTTTTTCACTCGAAATCCTAGGGAACCTCAAATTGTCGCATATCAATATAGTGGTCAACACTTGGAGCAGCTGACAATTCAGAATGCAAGCCTCACCAATATGATGGGTATTCTCAAGACATCACGAGCACAAAATATAGAAACTGGCTATTTGCTTTCACTAATTAAGGGTGAAGATTGGTCGTCGTGTAAGTCGTCACTTCTCAATTGTTTAACTTTCAATTATTCTCCTATTATCGAGATGAAGAGCAAATATAAGAAGCCACTTTTGTGTGGGGACATAGTTTTGGTTGTAAGGAAACCCGTCCCGTGGGCGTGGGCGGACAACTTCGATGTTGACAAAATGCCTTTGGAATTCGTGCGTTTATATATTTTCTGTGATGACAAAAGTGATTAGGTCTTTCTCCAATCTGATTGATAGTCGAAAGATTTGGAATAATTCCTATGGTGCTGCTAGGAGTTTGATCGCATTTGGAACTCTTGTTAACTTCCTTTTCAATGACTCTGATATACTTTTTAGGCCAGGTTCTGGTTTAGAACATGTTCCGATTTGTCGAGACTATAACGGTTTCAGTCTTTTTTGCCTGCTTGATACAAATTTAGAGGTGGCAAGACTGTTGGTTATTGGGCTGCTGGTATTGATCGTTTCAGGCTGGCGCCCTAGGGTGACTGGCGTACTTCACTGGTATTTGATGTATAGTTATACAACTTCGGCTACAGTAATTGATGGAGGGGATCATATTGCTACGATTATTACATTGTTGCTAATCCCGGTGACTCTAGCTGACAGCCGAAAATCACATTGGTTCAATCAGAGCGATGTAAGTTTATCTTTTGGAAGCGAGTCTAACATTAATTTCATAAAATCAATTTTTGTTTGGAGTTGTCTGATTGTTATTCGTTTCCAAGTTTCCCTAATATATCTGAATTCAGCAGGAGCTAAGCTTTTGGTTGAGGAATGGCAAAATGGGACTGCGGTATATTATTGGTTTACGCATCCTACATTTGGAGCTCCTGATTGGCTACTAGGCCTCATAAATCCTTTAATTACAAACAGGTTTTCAGTGACTTTGGTAACCTGGGGTGTTATTTTCTTTGAGTTCATCCTTTTTTCCGGAATCTTGGCTTCTCAAAGAACCAGAAAGGCGCTTATGCTTTTGGGTATATTATTTCATTTTGGTATATTTATAATCCATGGGCTGTTTAGTTTTTTTTTCACGATGTCAGGAGCTTTAGTGTTATATCTTTGGCCACTTGATCAGCCTTTTCGGAAAATTTCAATATTATCAAAAAATGTTTATCGTAAAATTTGGACTTATTCTGTTGGCCTTGTTGTTTTTTGCGGCTGGGTTTTATAAAAATCAAGTCTTTGGCTATCGAACTAAGAAGTCTTTGAGGGATTTAAAGAGTTGGAGAGCATATAATATTTTATTCGGATTGTGTTTACTGCTGTCAGGCTTGGTTATTTATTTTTTGTCACTAAATGGCAACGCATTAATAGTCCTGCAAGGGGTTTTGCTATTGTTTTCGATTGTTATAACTGAAATTTTCGTTCCGAAATGGATAAAGAGAAAAGATTAGAATTGGGGTTGCTTGGGTTGTTTTTCTTGGGGCTGGTTTTTATAGGTGTACTGTGGAACAAGCTTCCTGACGAGATTCCAATGCATTTTAATTTTGGTGGTGGGTTTGGGAATGTTTCAAGCAAAAGAGGACTGTTGTTAATTTATTTACCGTCATACTTTTTTTTTCTACTAGTTCATTTGTACATGAAAAGTGATAAGGATTCTTATAAAAGAATTTTTTTACCTTTCTTTATTTTTAGAGGGGTGGTGATCTTAGTCGTCGGTTTCTCTATAGCTTTCCTTATTTGGAATGCTCTAAACATGGATTGAAGTGAGCCTGCTCCAAATTTTAATAGTTGTTTCTTTTGTGTTTCTACTAATAGCCAGGGCCGTAATCAATTCAAAGATTTACAATAGCCTTCATGGTACTTCTCAAGAAATGATCTACTCAAGCATTAATACCAGCGATGAGGAGATCGATAAAAGCTCTGAGTCTATTTTATTTGCTGTCTATTGTTCATTGATAATTGTGTGGTTTAAGTTTAGGAGAAAAGACTTGAGGCTGGTCATTGCAAATTATGTATTGTCGGCTCTGTCAATTCTTCTAATCATTGTTTTTTTTAGGTATTAATTGTCTAAAGAAAAGATTTTATCCATTAAAACCCATTTTTCTCCTGGGTTAGCCGCAGGCAACGCCTGCTGGTATTTCCACATCAATTTTTCCCACTCCTGCACTTTTGGGTTATGGGCATCCATTTCTGCCTTCTCTGCAAAGCTAAAATTACCATTCACATGCATTACCATAAAGAGACGGTTGCCTGAGCGGTATATTTCCATTTGCTCGATTCCAGCTTCTTTGATGCTGGCTAAAATCTCTGGCCACACATTTTGATGATGTTGTTCGTATTCAGCAATAAGCTGAGGGTCATCTTTCAGGTCGAGGGTGAGGTAAAACGTTTGCATTTTAAATCTTTAAGAAAGCTCCGTATTTCTTTTCATTACTCTCACACAATATACTACAACAAGGACAAGGCACATTAATGGTAGTATGAAGGAGAAATTTACTTCTGGAATATAGCCCAACAGTTGCATGTCATTTAGTCCTGTTCCGCCCCAGTCGATGATGCTTCCCTGGAGTGGTGGCATCAAAGCGCCCCCTACAATAGCCAGAATAAGGCCAGCCGATCCAAGCTTAGCTTCATCTGCCATTCCTTTTAGGGCAATACCATATATGGTAGGAAACATTAGTGACATCGCGAATGAAACACCTACCAGGCAATAGAGTCCAACCATGCCTGGGATGACGATGGCGCATGAACATAAGATCACTCCCAGGACGCCGAATATCAACATCAATTTTGCAGAACTGATGTAGCGGAACAGGAAGGTGCAAATCCATCTGGCCACCAGAAATAAGATAGTAGAAGCCACCACATAAACGGTGGCATTTAGCTGGTCGTCAGCTGGTCGCGATTCGTTTAGATTGGTTACATACTGATAGATAAAAGTCCAAACCATGATTTGACAAGCCACATAGAAAAATTGGGCCAGGACACCTTCATAGTAATCCTTATTGGAAAACAATTTTTTGACAGTAGTTTTTAAATCAAGCTTGTCTACATGCCTGGCGGGGTCATCAATTTTTACGACAATAAATAGAATCATGATTGCCAGTACTACGAAACCCAGTATGACGTAAGGGGTACTTACAATAGAAAGATCATGTTCGATGATTTGCTGTTTCTGTTCCAAAGACAGCAGTTCAGCTGTTGAATCGGCACTTATTTTCGTCTCAAGTCTGTCCACGACGTAAAGCCTGGCAATTACTTGCCCTGTTAGTGCCCCAATGGGGTTAAATGCCTGTGAGAAGTTCAATCGCTGGGTGGCCGTTTCTGCAGGTCCCAACTCAAGAATCATGGGATTGGCAGTGGTTTCAAGGAAAGCCAATCCGAAAGTCAGGATGTAGAAAGAAACAAGAAATAAATTGTAGCTAACCAGCAGCGCTGATGGATACATTAAGAGCGATCCGGTCATGAACAGGAAAAGACCCAATATGATGCTTGACTTGTAGCTGTATTTTCTGATAAAAAGGGCTGCGGGAATAGCCATGGTGCCATAGCCACCATAAAAAGCCAACTGCACATACGACGCCTTAACGTTGGATATGTTCAGTACATTTTTGAAAACCTCTACCATTGGGTTGGTAAGGTCATTGGGGAAGCCCCATAGAAAGAAAAGCGAGGTCACTAGAATTAACCCCAGGGTGTAGTTTTGTTTAGTAGACATAAATAGGTAGGTAGTATAATGGTGGCAGCAAACTCAACTGCCTCTCGAACATACTAAGAAAAGCACCTTTTTTGAAGCGCTTCCAATAAAATATGGTCGATGATCAGTCTTGCAATAAGACAGGTCTGAGTTTTTTGATCTTGGAGTGTGCCAGTCAAATGAAAAGTAGTCATACTTACTTTGAATAAGGGCCGAGCCCAAAAGCTTTTTTTAATTTTTAGTAAGAGTTAAAGTTAAATTTTTTGCGTAAAATGTGTTTTGAGAGGACTTCAAAACGCAAATGTCATAGCTGTTTGCAAATTCTCAATACCCCTAAAATGATGAAGTGCTACTTTTATGCTATTGTTATTTTCATGCAGTATGCTTTATCTAATAAATATTATAACTAAATTCAGTTTTGCTTAGGCAAACATTACACTAACTACTTTATGGCATTAACCCCACTATCAGGACAGCTGGGAAAGAAAAGAGCGGCGCATTTGTTGAGAAGAGCCTGTTTCGGGGCAACCCTTGCTCAGGTAAACGAGTTTGCTGGCTATACTGCACAGGAGGCAACAGCGAAGCTATTTATTGCTGATTTACCAGTTCCACCACTTCCCGTAGATCCCATAACGGGACAGGAATGGGTGGTGTCTGGTACAACTGATGCTAATAGTGAGAATTTTGAATTGGAGCAATATTTTTTGAGGTGGCACATCGGTCAAATGCTTAGTCCGGGAATTTCGGCCGAGCAAACACTGGCTTATGCATTTCGGGAAAGGCTTGTGGTTTTTATGCACACCCATTTCACAACTAAAAAGTCGGTTGTAGGGAGCAGCAGAGCGATCTATTTTCAGAATGCGCTATTTCGATTCTATGCGTTTGACAAAGCAGATCGACTCATTGCAGGAGACGTAAACCAGGGGATTCCTGACAGAACACTGATAAAAAGCTTCAAAGGGCTGACTAAAAAAATATGCATGGACAATGCTATGCTGGTTTTTTTAGATGGTCGACTCAATGTGAAGGGCAGTCCCAATGAGAACTATGCAAGGGAATTGCTTGAGCTTTACTCCATCGGCAGAGGGCTTGAGGGCACACTGCCGGATGCCGAATTCCAGGGCGACTATACTTTCTTCACCGAGCAAGATGTGCAAGAAGGGGCTCGGGTTTTGTCCGGTTTTAACATTGATAATACATTCTCAACCATCGATCCAGATACCGAGCTGCCCAGGGGAGTAATCAAGGGGGGCGGTGGAAGTCACGACAATGGCGTAAAGACCTTTAGTCAAAGGTTAGGGGGAGCAGTTGTGCAGCCAAACACCGTGCTTCAGCCAGCGGGTGTGCCTACAGAAGAAAGCATGCTCGACGAGGTTGATCAATTAGTTGAAATGATCTACGCCCAACCAGAGACTGCCCGGAATATTGCCAGAAAGATTTATAGGTTTTTTATTTACCATTACATTGATGAGGCCATTCAGAACTCCGTTATTCAGGATATTGCCGATGTATTTGCTTCCAATGAATTTAAGCTTCAGCCCACGCTTGAAACGCTTTTCACAAGCGTTGAATTTTACGAAGGTGCTGGAGGCGTAGAGGACGACAGCTTTGGGGGTATCATCAAGTCCCCGCTCGACATGGTCGTTGGCTTTATGCGTTCATTCGGAATTCAGCCCCCTGACTACGCAAGTGACTTGGCAGGTTTTTATGAATTTACTGGATCATTACTGCGTAGCGTGAATGTGCAGGGAATGGATTACTATGAGCCATTCGAGGTGGCGGGTTATTCAGCTTATCACCAGTTTCCAATATTTAACCGAGCCTGGATCACAACTAATTACCTCACCAACAGGTACAATTTTATCAGGCAGCATTTTACCATGGAAGCGCCCATGGAATTGGGAATGGTGAATGCATTGGATTTCGTAAAAAGCAGCGATTTCTATCCCATAGCAGGCAATGCCCGAACATTGATCATAGCGTTAGCCGAGTATTTTTTGCCTGCAGCTGGCAATTTGACTTTTGATGCCAATTCAACCAATGAAATTACTGTTGAGCGCATGAACTTTTTTTTGAACGCTTTTCTATACAGCCCTCAAATCGATCCTGATCCTGAAGCTTCCTGGGCATTTAGGTGGCAGAATGGAGTGGATGAAGAAGTAGTTACCAACCAGCTTACGATTCTGTTGAATACGATGCTTCAATCACCAGAATATCAATTGATGTAATATGAGGAGGAGAAACTTTATCCGGAAATTAGGATTTGCTGCGGGAGTACCCATTGCTTTTCAGGGAATACCGATCAAGCTGCTGGCTTCTCATGAGCCACTACGCCGACTGGCTGCCCAAAGCGACAATGATCGGGTATTGATCATTTTGCAAATGAATGGTGGCAACGATGGGCTGAATACTTTTATTCCCATTGAACAATACGATCAATATTACAGTCGCCGGGCTAATATTGCCATCCCAAATAAGGTAGGTAATCGGACCTTGATTCCTCTTGACAGCACGCTTCTTTCTCAGGATCAAGTGGGATTGCACCCCGATATGCAGGACTTTAAGTATATGTACGACATTGGGAAGGCGGCCATGTTTCAAGGTGTGTCCTACAAAAACAATAATGGATCCCATTTTCGGGGTACTGATATTTGGATGATGGGTGGAACGTCTGATGACTATTACAATTCTGGATGGGCAGGTCGCTATTTGACAAGTCTTTATAGCCCGCAACGTTACCCTGAAGATTTCCCAACCACCGAAATGCCCGACCCACTTGCTTTGGAAATGGGCAACGATGTTTCACTTCTATTTCATCAGGATGGGAATATCCCGACCTCCATTGGGCTTGGCGGAAGCCCGGAAGGCCTTGCCAATCTGGTTGATCAGCTGAAAGGATTTGAAGACCAGGGCATAGACCCAAGAGGCTATCCTCCCAGTTTTCTGCAAAGTTCGCCCTACGGAAAGGAAATGGACTGGATATTGGGCCTGGAAGACAAATCAGAAACCTATATCAAAAGGTTGTTGAAAATTTATGAAAGTGCTTCTGCTACCAGTGTCACTTATCCGGAGAGGTATCCTTTCAATGCACCTGACGGAAGTAAAAGAAACCCGCTGAGTAGCCAATTCCAATTGATTGCCCGTTTGCTTGGGGGAGGAATAAAGACAAAAGTATTCTTAGTGAAAATTGGGGGCTTTGATAGCCATGCCAATCAGGTAGAGGATTATGATTCGACCATGGGTGTACATGGAGCATTACTTTATCACATTACATCGGCAATTTCTGCCTTCCAACGTGATTTGCTGTCCAGGGGGATTGAGGATAAGGTGCTTACTGTCACGCTTTCTGAGTTTGGGCGAAGGATAGGCTCAAATGGTAGCTATGGCACAGATCACGGGACGGGCGGGCCGGTGATGATGTTTGGCAGCGGCGTGAAGCCTGGTGTATATGGTACCAATCCTGATATGACCAAGAGTAATGTGGATATGCAATTTGATTTCCGGCAGATTTATGCCAATATTCTGCATGAATGGATGGGGGTAGACAAAAATGTGATTGCGAACGACATATTTTTTGAAGACCTGATTGAAGGACCAAAGGAAACAGGAGGTAACTATGAGCCGATGGAGATCATCAAAGAAGTGATTCTCACTACACCCCAAAACCTTCTGCTAAATTTTAAGATTGAAAGCGTTTATCCCAACCCAGCGACTGATGTTGCTGTTGTGAAAATAAAAGTAAACGATATTCAGGAAGCGACTATTTCCTTGCTTGACACAGCTGGTGCGACTGTTTTGTCAATGCAAAAGAGGCTTGTTCCGGGAAGCCAGGAAGTAAAACTTGAGCTCCCAAAATTGGCTCCTGGTGTTTATCTTTTGAAAGTTAACTCTGAGAAATTGAAAGATGCAAAGAGACTCATCATACGTTAAACGACTGCTGCTTGGCGGACTATTCGTGTTGGCTACGGTTGTGGCTGCAGAAGCCCAACCTATTAAGAAGCCAAAAGCGAACAAACCTAAATATGGTTTTCTTGATACCCAGTTTTGGTTGGGTGTCAAGTTTGGGTCCAATCTGGCTAATCCGAGCGCTCAATCTCAACTGTCGGGTTTCAGTCCCATCGACTACCCCTCCAACAAACTCAGCAAGACATACGATAGCTATGCACTGCCAGGCGGGCAGGCTGGAATTGAAATGACTTTTTATCATCGAGGATTTTCGGTAGGGCTTCATCCCATGTACCAAAGAAGCCGGTACAGATACACCAACAGCCTCGAATGGACGGGTGAACAACCCACAGAAAGGTTTGCTACAGTGTACGAGTCGGAGCAGCGGGTTGATGTGATCAACCTTCCAGTTTTCCTGAAATATGATATCATACAGGATGGAAAAATGAGGCCTTTTGTGCTCGGCGGTGGGTTTTACTCCTTTGTGACTAGTGCTGAAAGAGAAGTGAATATTACCCAAACAGATTATTCTTTTGGGGTTGCGCAGACTATTGACGGAGGGACACTCAATCTGGGAGTTAAGCATGCGTTTCAAAACTATTATGGCTGGGTGGCAGGAGGAGGAATTAGTTTCGACTACTGGAATATCCGGACAGTCCTGGAAATCACCTATAATCAATCACTCAATAGTGCAACAAGAGAGGGTACCAGCCAGAATGAGCTGTCATCCCTGGGTGATCAAAATGATGATATTCGATTAAGCAATATTGTTGGTTCCCTGAGTTTTGTATTTCCTCTTCGTTTTATTGACAGACAATTCCAGGCCCTTTGATTATGAAAAAGCTAATTTACTTATTCAGCGTGTTGCTGCTGCTTGCTTGTAGTAAAGAGGATGACGCTCCCATCACTTCTTTCACCAGAATTTTTGATAACAGCAATTACAACCTGGATTACCGACCATTAGACATGGAACAGGGGGAAGGTGCTTATACCATCTTGTCTACCACTACTCTAGATAGGTCGCAATTTCCAGGTATTCAACTCGTAGATATCGATGTGGATGGAAACTATTTGAGCAATTATATATTCCCTGAATCAACGATAGCGCCAACGTCTGATCTGATGAAGATCGATACTTTCTATTATTTCTTTGCGATGGACCCAGAAAGCCTTCAGGCAAATCTGGTGTCGTTTACTCCGGGTTTTGGGAATATCACTACAACGCCACTTGGCGGGTTATTTTACCCATTGGCAGGCTCCCTTACTTCCGACAATCAGTTTTTGCTACTTAGCTATAATCCTGAGGATAAACTATCTGTGCTATCGACCATTGACCGAACTGGTTCGGTGAGCTCCACAACTGCCTATTCAATTGGCCCTGGGAGCGACGTTGAGGAAGCAATTATCGAGCACTATGTGCAGCCAGAAGAGAAATCGCTGCCATTTTTCTGCGGTGAGGTGTCAGGATCTTTGTATTACTTCAACGGGTTTTTTAATTACAGCATGTCATTGGTGTTCTCAAATTTTGGAGCCGATCCCGCGGGTGTGGTGCAAGGTCAATTTACGGATGCCGGGATAAGAAGCGTGTTGCCGATAAACGGAAGCACATTTGCCATCTCCGGATTTCAGTTTGATGACAACTATATTTATCCTTCAGTAACCCTTTCGACCGCTGGGCTGTCTTCCAGCGTTGATTTATACACGAGCAATGCAGCTGAGTGGAGACCTTACACACCCGTTGCACTTAAGAGTTATACTTTGAACGAGGTAGAGTATATTGTTTACGCCGCTGAAACGAAGAGCCGGCAAATAGCTTTGTATTTGTACGAGAAAAACTCTGGCAATTTTGCCGGTCTTACTTATGTCGGATATGCCAATCCTTTTACGCTTTCTTCGCTGATGGTAGACGATGAAAACCACCTGGTGGTGCTTGGAACTACGTTTGTTGCAGGTAGGTTTAGAAGGATTTTTGTTGAGAAAATATCAGAGACTGATATGGACAAGAGGATCCTAAAGAAGGATTAGCAAATGTAAAATTTATTACTTTCCGAATAATATTAAAGGCCCTAACGAAGAGTTAACTCCATTAGGGCCTTCCCTTTTTAAACAATCACTTCGACAAAGTGAATTCCGGCATCTTGATGGGTTGTCCCCCATTCAAAGCTGACTCGTGTGCCAAAATGCCCACACAAGTGATATTGGCCGACTGCTGAGCATTCGGATAAGGTGCTCTTTTCTGCTGCAGGGCATTGATAAATTCATTCACTAAATGGGGGTGAGAGCCACCATGCCCTGAACCCTGTATAAATGACAGGTGCTGATTGTCATCCGAATCGTATACGCCTGCAGTAGTGAACGATTGGATTTCTTTTGGAAGCAGGTGCGCATAGTCAGGTATGGTCACTTTCTCCGGAGATTCGCCGGTGTGAATCACACAAGGCTCATGCTCAATCAGAGTCCACTCAAAGGATTTCTTTGAGCCATACGCATCAAAGCTTTCCCTGTATTGCCTGGCCGTATTAAATAGAGACCTGGTGATTTCTGCTGCCAGATCGGAATCCTTGAACTTGATATGACAGGTCTCAATGGCGAATGGAGAATTATATACAGGAATAAGCTTTTCATCAATCCGACCCGAGCCAAGGCAAGATACTTGCTCTGCTTCACCTTTGGTTAGCGCCAATACAGGCCCGACGCAATGGGTGGCATAGTACATAGGAGGAAGGCCTTCCCAATAGCCTGGCCAGCCTGCCATTTCCTGCTGATGTGAGGCGCGGAGGAATTGGATCCTGCCCATCTCTCCTTTGTCGTACATTTCCTTTACGAAAAGGAATTCTCGGCTGTAGATGACCGTTTCCATCATCATATAGGTGAGGCCAGTTTCTTTCACAAGCTCCACAATCTGGCGACATTCGTCTACAGTGGTAGCCATAGGCACTGTGCAGGCTACGTGCTTGCCTGCTTTCAGTGCTGCAATCGACTGCTTCGCATGATCAGGAATTGGCGTATTGATGTGGACCGCATCTATATTAGGATCTTTGAGAAGCTCATCGTAATCAGTGTATCGCTTTTCAATGCCGAATGCGTCACCTATTTCATTCATTTTTTCTTTGTTCCGCTGGCAGATGGCGTACATGTTGGCACCAGGCAGTTTTTGATAGATAGGAATAAACTCTGCACCGAAGCCGAGTCCTATGATTGCGATGTTGATGGGTTTATTGGCCATAGTAGTAAGGGTAAATATGCTGTTAAGATTTTTGTAGGATTTCGAGATGCCTGCCTGCGCAGGCATGACGCTCCGAAAAATGTTTAGTGGAATAAAAAGTGATTATTTTGCCCATTGTTTTAAGAATTTTAGGCCCTCTTCAGCAAAGATGTCCTGTGTAGGAGCGAAAGGTTTCCAGATACAAACGGCTCCTGCAAGCTCTTGCACGTTAGGCGTGAAACTTTCAATTGATACAACTCCTTCATAACCGACGGCATCGAGTCCCGTTTTTAGATCAGTCCAATTGGTCATGCCAGTGCCGGGAATACCCCGGTGGTTTTCGGACACCTGCACATGAATGAGTTTATCGCCCACCTGCTTCACAGCATCAGCCAGGTTTTTTTCTTCGATTGTCATGTGAAAACTGTCTATAAGCACCCGTGCTGCCGGATGATTGATGTCATTGATGAGCCTCATCAAATCTTCCGATGTATTGATCAGGTCAGTCTCGAACCTATTAAGTGCTTCCAATGCGATGGACAATCCTCTCTTTTCAGCACTTTCACATACCTTTCTCAGGTTAGTAACCGCCAGGTCCCATTCTTTTTTTCTTTGTTCCGGTGATACCAGTCTTGCTTTACCTACTGCTGAATACATAGGACCAGCCACAAATTTTGCACCCACGGCCTCACACAAATCGAAGCAGCGCTCTATGTAGTCGAAACAGTTTTGGTGAATCGAAGGGTCTTCGTTGGTAAGGTCTCTGGTAGGTCCGAATGCACCACAAATGATAGGGGTTAAACCTTCATTCTTTAAGGCCGAATCAATCACCTTAAAGTCTATGATCTCTGGGTCCTCCACTGCAATTTCTACTGCATCAAATCCAAGCGCCTTAATCTTAGAAAAAAGTGATACTGAATCAGTTTTGAATGGACTCGTCCAGAGCCAGGTACTTGCTGCAAATTTTACTTTCATCAAAAAGGTCTTTTAAATAGTCACTGAGTATCCAAAGTTTTTTCTCTTCGGAGACTCAGTGAATAGACTAATTAAGTTTTGTAAAGAATAAAAGCTTTAGTGCTTCAAAGTTAATCTGTAGACGCACTTCCTCTCACTTTCAAAATACCGTTCATCATCCTCCAGTGGCCAGGAAAAGTACACAGGTAAGGGTAGTCGCCAGGCTCAGAAGGCGCGGTAAATGTCAGCACTACTTTTTCTCCCGGGTTTACCAGACGTGTGGAAAATAGTATCTCTGGCATATCAGGAATATAACTCTTTTCAGCCCCTTGGGCATCAGAGGCCATCTTATCGGCAGCAGCTCCTACGGTCTCAAGAGTTCCAGGCTTCACAAGAAGCAAATTGTGCTGCATAAAGTCCACGTTTTCAAAAATGATGGCTACAGTCTGGCCAGCCTCTACCTCAAGGGTTTTAAGGTCGTATTCCATCTTATTCTGAATGGTCTTTAATACAATGACCTTGTCAGCATCAAGGGAAGTTGTGAGGTCGTTATCTCCCCCTACTTCAGCCACCAAATTATTGGTGCCTCTGTTAAGAGGTTCGATTTTACCGCTTTTAACTGCGATCATACCCTCTGTTTCTCTGCCGATCCGAAGCCCTTGTTTCAACTCCTTATCAAACAATCCACCAGTTTTCACGGCAACTGCAGGGACATTGTTGATGATAAACGTTGCACCAGCTTTGGTAAGTTGGAACTCCCATTTGAAGCCGCCTGGTGTTTCGGGTGTTGCCTTTCCGGTATATGTTTTTCCATTTTGATTAACAACCACTGTGAATTCGTCATTTTCAAGAAACACACCATATCCGTTCGTTTTATCTCCGTGCTGGATAAGCATGCCGTTGAGAGTGACGGGAGGGTTACCTTTCCAGATATTGCCACTCAGGAAGATTTCCTTACCTACTACTGAAGGGAAATCAGCCGCGGCTACATATCTCTTGCCTCCGATGTTCATTAGAGTGAAGCTGGTGCTAGAGTAAATCTCCTCGGTGAGTCCATCAGGCTTTAGTTCGGTTGTATTTTGAAGATAGGCAGCAATAAACCCATTTTTATGAGCCAACGATCCGGCACGAACGGCTTTAGACAGCCATTGATCAGCCACATTTTCATCATTAAGGCTGGCGTGGAAAAACATTTTCCCCAACTCGTTTGACGGGGCCAAATAAGCCGCTTCTATAAATGCTGCCAATCTTGTATTCAGGTTAGGATCAGAGAATGATCCCGCATTGAAATAAGATTCCTGGGTGATCGCAGTTTTTGGCAAAGCCTGAATGGCCGCTTTTCTTACGCCGGGATTGGAGTTGCGCAATGCATTAGAAACAATTCTGGTAGCTTCTTCATTCGTCCCATCAAGTGCGCCAAGCCCTTCAATTGCCCATATACCATGAATGGCTGGGGCATTTACACCTATCTCATCTTCCTTGGATGCGCCCACCAATTCATAAAGCTGTGGTAGGATATTTTGATCACCTTCCTCCACAATCAGGCGTTGGGCAGTGAGTCTCCAAAACATATTGTCACTTTTCAGTCCTTTGATTAGTGAGGCTGGCTCTTTGCGGTCGAGTGTGACTTTTTCAGCTTCTGGAGCGCCTTTGTAGGATATCTTGTAAATACGACCGTGTGTCCTGTCGCGGAGTGGATTTACGTGGGCGTTACCTTTCCCGTTTTCAAAGCCAGTAGGGGTAGGGTTGTGCTGAATGATGAAGTTGTACCAATCAAGCACCCAAAGGTTGCCATCAGGCCCTACTTCGGCGTGCACTGGCGACATGTACTCATCGGAAGCAGCCATCATGTTCCAGCCATCACTTTCTTTGAAACCGGCTCCATCTACTTCAAAAATTCCTTTGTGAAGTAGTTTGCCAGTAGGTTCAGCAATAAAAGCCACCCTGTTCCAATATTCTTTTGGAAACTGACGAGCGGTATAGAAATTGTGTCCTGCTGCCGCTGTAAACCCACCAAATACGTCAACCTGCCTGTAGTTCTTAGTGAGCGGATGCATGGCATAGTGTCCATCCAATTTGGTAGCAAAGTCGTTCGAGAAATTCTTCACTTTTTTGGTGAAGGCATACGGCACGTTGATATACGCAGTGTGAGTGTTATTGGCTGTCGAAACGAAAATGTCGTTGTTTTCAGTAAAGCCCAGTCCCCATGTGTTATTGGTCGTGCGGGTATGGTGGGTCATGCGTTTGAAGTCACGGGAAAGGTTGAAGACTGCCTGACCATAGTCAAAATCTTCACCGCCTACATTGCCTTCGAAGCCAGAGTAGCCCACTGTACCCCAAATTTTGTTGTTGAAACCATATTTCAAGTTGGATGGTCCCGCATGCGTATCAGATACGCCCCAACCTCCCATTACTTTTTCTCTCACATCAGCCTTATCGTCTCCATCGGTGTCTTTTAGGAATAGGAAAAAGGGAGCCTGAGAAACCATGACCCCACCGTTGACAAATACCATACTGGTAGGGATATTGAGCTTATCAGCGAAGATCGTGAATTTGTCCGCCTTGCCATCTCCGTCGGTGTCTTCCAGAATCTTGATTCGGTCGTCGCCTACTCCTTCGTCGTCACGTACGGTGTTTGGATAATCTACTGTTTCCACTACCCATAGTCGACCTTTTTCATCCCATGCCATGCAGATTGGGTTGATGATGTCAGGTTCAGAAGCAAAAAGTGATAACTCAAATCCAACTGGAATTTGAATGTGTGTCATGGAAGAGTCGGGCGACAATGGTGCCTGCAGTTTTGGTGCTGGATCTCTCTTCTCGTAGTTAGGTATTTTAGCATCTGAGTATTCAAGTTTGGCTATTTTGTACTGCTTTGCTTTGCTCGCTGCATTCTCTCCGACGGCCCAGAAGATGCCATTTGCTACCAGGTCCTGGAAGCCAGGATTGTTCCATGTGCGTTCATCATGTCCGTAGGCGGTATAGAACACCCTACCTTTGCCTTGAGTACGTACCCAGGTCCATGGTTCGTGATGATCACCTTCAACTCTCTCCATCAAAACGATATTGTCTGCTCCAAGTTTGTCATGAACATATGTTTCGTCCCAGGTTTCAAATGGGGAAAGTCCCTGCATCACAGGATGTTCAGGCATCAGAATATCAGCGGTAAATGTGCCTGTTTTATGGGTTTTAAACTGACCACCCATCAGATTGACAACCTTGTCAGAGTTTCTGAAACACCAGGTAGCTGAGTGAATTGGGATGAAGCCTTTCCCTCCTTCAACAAAATCTAGCAATGCTTTCTCCTGAGATGTAGTAATAGAATCGTGGTTAGCATACAAAATCAACCCGTCATATTTCGACAAGTTGGCTGTGTTTAGGTCATTAGGATCGTTTGTATACGAAATATTAATTCCTTTCTGCGTAACAGCTTGTGCCAATATAGGTGCATATTTTTCTGAAGGATGGTGTTCGCTAGCATGACCAAGAAACAATATTTCTAGTCTTCTAGGGCCAGAATCATTACTGCACGATGTGATAAACAAAATCGCAGCCAGGCAAAACATGCCTAAAAAGGTCCTGGTGATGTTGAGGGAGGGTATGATAAATTTCATTAAGTAGTTTGTTGAAATTAGAGTACCGTATGGTTGATAATTTGTATTCTCGAAATGTGGCCTGTAATAAGAAGTGCATTATTGTCAATTTCTCAAATGCACACTTACACACTAACAATATTGCAAAATTGAATTGAATAATGCTTTCACTTTTTTGACCTGTTCTGACTTTATTTTAACTTATTTGTTCGTTTTTATTCTATTTTAATGAGAAAATTGTGGTTGATAATTTTTAGTTAGTACTAACCAACATTCATTGCGGTCTCCTATTCAAAAATCGGCTATTCCTGACTCAAGGGTATTTGTTATCAAAGATCTACAAGATGCTTTTTTTGACCCGAATTGGCATTTTCATCCTGAATACCAACTTTTTGTTGTTCTAAAAGGGCATGGGACCAGGTTTGTGGGAGACACCATTAAACCTTTCAAGGAGGGCGACTTGCTGCTTACAGGGCCCAATCTGCCTCACCTTTGGAGATGCCACGAATCTTATTTTGAAAAAGACAGTGGTCTTAGCACCCGAGGAGTTGTAATCTATTTTGATGAGAACTTCCTCGGTGATCATATGCTGCAAAAAGAAGAGCTCATGAGTTTGAAGCATCTTTTTGAGAAGGCTCGAAGAGGCATGGAATACCATGGTCATACCAGAAGTTATATCAAGGAGATGATGCTTCAGATGCTCGACAGTGAGGGAATGGAAAGCGTTATTCAGTTTCTTAAAATCTTAAACACACTGTCACATTCAAAGGAATATAGGTACGTTTCCTCAGGGCCGTCTGGTCTCCATTTGAAGGCTTCTGACGGCGACAGGATGAACAATGTGCATCATTACGTTATTGACAATTTTAAACAAAAGATTACGCTGGAAGAGGCTGCCGCATTGGCTAATTTGAGCCCTGTTGCGTTTAGTAGGTATTTCAAAAATAGGGCAAACAAGACTTTCTCAGGGTTTGTGAGCGAAGTAAGAGTAGGTCATGCTTGTCATATGTTGGTAGAAGAGGACTTGTCTGTGGCCGCGATCAGCTTCGAATGTGGTTATAAAACCCTTTCTAACTTCAATAGGCAGTTCAAGGAGATTACTGGGATGGCGCCTTTGGACTACCGTAAAGAATACCGCAAAGTGATATAAAAAAGCACGACTTTTTTGGTCGTGCTTTCATAAAATGTATGTTGTTAACGCTCTTATTACTGCATTAAACTGACTTTGTAAACAGTAGTTTCATTGTAAGTCTCACCCGGGTTTAGTAACGTGCTTGGGAAATCAGGTTGGTTGGGTGAATCAGGGAAGTGTTGCGTCTCCAGGCAAAATCCGCAATTTCTTCCGTAAGGGATTTCTTCGTCACTTTTAATGCTCCCATTCAGAAAATTTCCTGTGTAAAACTGAACACCTGGCTGGGTGGTGGCCATGTCCAATCTTCTACCTGAAACCGAGTCGGTCACAACAACCACATTTCTCAATGTTCCCGCTTCTCCATCAAGCACAAAATTGTGGTCATAGCCATAAGGGTCTCCGCCAGTATCTGCAATACGCTCCCCGATTTTAGCCGCAGAACCAAAGTCGAAGGGAGTGCCTGCAACGGGTGCTAATTCTCCTGTTGGAATCAGGCCAGCGTCAACTGGCGTATATTTCTCGGCTTTGATTCTCAAATCGTGGTCAAGTATGGTGTTAGCCGGAGAACCCGTAAGATTGAAATAGCTGTGGTTGGTCAGGTTGACAACCGTGGTTTTATCGGTCGTGGCTGTATAGTCGATTTTCAACTCGTTGTCTGTAGTTAAAGTATACACCACTTTCACCGTCAAGTTGCCTGGGTATCCTTCTTCACCGTCTGCACTCACATAAGTCAATTCTACTGAGGGTTGATCACTGTCGATAGCTACGCCCTCCCAAACTTGCTTGTCGAACCCTTTGGTGCCACCGTGCAGGTGATTTTCACCATTGTTCTTTACCAGTGTATACGTTTGTCCGTCGATGGAAAACTCGCCTTTAGCAATTCTATTGGCGTAGCGCCCAGCAATTGCCCCAAAGAATGGATGACCAGCGAGGTAGGGTTCTAAGCTGTTGAAGCCAAGTACAATGGAGGACTTTTTGCCGTTTTTATCAGGGAAAGTCCAGTTGGTCACGATTCCGCCAAAATTTGTGATTTTTACTTCCGAACCTGCTTCGTTGGTAAGTGTAAACAGCTTTACTTTTTTCCCATCTACTTCTCCCCAATCAGCCATGGTGATATGCGATGGCGCAGTCGCAGTTTCTGTTTTTTCTTTGGTAGGCATGTCGCAAGCATTAAGGCCGATGGCCAACAAACATATTAGTATAGTAGGTTTCATAAGTAGACTGTAAAAGCAGAGGCACTTACTCGGTGCCTCTGCAAGTTATGTTTAGATATACCTGTTGATCAGGTTTTCGAGGTATTCCTGACGGCCGCTTGTAATGGCAGGTTCGCCATTTTCAGCCGCATAGTTTCGAAGGTCTTCCAGAGACAGCTTGCCTTGCTCGAATTCCTTGCCTTTTCCACTGTCGAATGACGCATAGCGGTCTTTGCGAACCTTATTATACTCCGATTTTTGCAAGATATTGTCTGCAGTGATCAGGGCACGAGCAAAGATGTCAACACCGCCCACGTGGGCATAGAAAAGATCTTCCATGTCCGTAGAGTTTCTCCTTATTTTCGCATCGAAGTTGATACCGCCGCCACCGAATCCTTTGGCCTGCAAGATGATCATCATTGCCTCGGTGATTTCGTTAATGTCATTTGGGAACTGATCTGTATCCCAGCCATTCTGATAGTCGCCACGGTTGGCATCAATCGAACCAAGCATACCTGCATCTGCTGCTACTTGCAGTTCGTGAGTAAAAGTGTGTCCGGCTAATGTAGCATGATTCACTTCGATATTAAGTTTAAAATCGTTGAGCAGATCATGCTGACGCAAGAAGCCAATTACAGTTGCTGAATCGTAGTCGTACTGATGTTTGGTTGGCTCGCAAGGTTTTGGCTCAATAAAGAAGGTGCCTTTGAAGCCTTGCTTGCGGGCATATTCTTTTGCTTTGTGAAGGAACATGGCGAAGTGCTCCTGCTCTCTTTTCATGTCAGTGTTTAGCAGCGACATATAGCCTTCGCGACCACCCCAGAAAACGTAGTTTTCTCCCCCCAAATAGATAGTAGCATCGAGAGCCGCCTTTACCTGAGCGGCACCATGACTAAGTACGTGAAAATCGGGGTTCGTTGATGCTCCGTTCATGTATCGAACGTGAGAGAAAAGATTGGCAGTACCCCAAAGCAATTTCACTCCGCTCGCTGCTTGCTTTTGTTTAGCATATTCGGCGAGCGTATGAAGTCTCTTCTCGTTTTCAGCCACATTGTTTCCATAGTCCACCACGTCAACGTCGTGAAAACAGTAGTAGGGAAGGCCAATCTTAGTGAAAAACTCGAAGGCTGCATCCATTTTGTCTTTGGCTCTTTCTACTGGATCACTTTTCTCATCCCATGGGAAAATATGTGTGGGAGCACCAAAAGGGTCTGCGCCATTGCCGCAGAAAGAGTGCCAATAGGCAACAGCGAAGCGTAAGTGCTCCTTCATTGTTTTGCCTGCTACCACTTTATTCTCATCATACCAACGGAATGCCAGCGGGTTGTCAGAGCCCGGACCTTCAAATTTTATTCGACCTATGCCTTTGAAAAATTCCTTATCTCCAAGAGTAATTGCCATGTTTAAACAAGTTTAAGAGGGTTAAAAAACAGGGCCTTAAGTTAGTGGAATAAAAAGATGAAGACGAAATATTTTCTGTTTATTAGAAGTTAGCACGCCTCAATTTCAATCAATTTTCGCTCAGACCGTTCGATGTTTTGTTTCAATATTCAGCTAGCTGCACAAAATAGGTGGTGTGAATTAAAAAACGTGAAATGACTCAGTAAGAACTTGTAGGAAAAAAAAATTATTCAGACGGTGAAAATTGATGAAGCCTGAATTGGCGTCAAAACAGTAGTTAGTAGCAGTCTCCATTGAAACGGAGACTGCCAGATCAGTTTAGCCCAAGTGGGTTTTCAAGATGCCCAACCATTTTTCATAGTGTGGCTCGTAGTCGATACTTTTTGATGGCTCAACAACACGAAGTCTCTTCATGTTTTTGAAGGCGTCTTTTTGGTTGGCATAAACACCAGCACCCAGTCCTGCGCCCACCGCAGCTCCCACACTACCGTCGCCTTCATAAAGCTCAACAGGTACTCCCGTTACGTTCACAAATGCTTCGGTGAATACTTCACTGAGGAACATATTGGCGTGGCTGGCCCTGATTACTTTGGGGCTCATGCCATTGTCACGCATGATGTCCAATCCATATCGAAACGAAAAGGCAATGCCTTCTTGTGCAGCACGGAACAACTCGTGTGGGCCATGGGTGTTGAGGTCGATGGTGTGTATATGAGCGCCGATTAGTTTATTTTCCAGCATACGCTCAGCGCCATTGCCAAAGGGCATTACATAAAGCCCTCGACTACCGGGTTTGGCTTTGGCCGCTTCTGCATTCATTTCTTCGTAGGTCAAATGCTGCCCGGCTACCGACTTTATCCAGCGATTCATAATGCCTGTGCCGTTGATACAAAGCAGCACGCCGAGTCTCTTTTTGTCAGATGCGTAATTTACGTGGGCAAAAGTGTTCACTCTCGACTGAGGGTCGTAGCTCACCTGATCGGTCACTCCATAAATAACGCCAGAGGTTCCAGCAGTAGCTGCTACTTCACCTGGTTCGAACACATTGAGCGAAAGAGCATTGTTTGGCTGATCACCTGCTTTATAAGTAACGGGTATTCCAGCTTTCAACCCCAACTGTTCAGCTACCCCGTAACTGACGGTACCATGCTCAGAAAAAACAGGCTTGATATCAGGAATCATGCTTTTTGAAAAGCCGAAATATTTAAAGAGAGGCTCTGAAAGCTCGTCTTTTTGAAAGTCCCAGAAAATCCCTTCTGACAGAGAAGAAACAGAAGTGGTGATGTTACCAGTGAATTTCATGGCAATGAAATCCCCTGGTAGCATCAGTTTGTACGTTTCATCATAAAGGAAAGGCTCGTTTTCTTTCACCCATGCAAGTTTCGATGCGGTGAAATTTCCCGGAGAATTGAGTAGCGATGAAAGGGCCACGCTTTTTCCTATTGCCTTGAAGGCCTTATCCCCAATTTCTACGGCACGACTGTCGCACCATATGATCGAATCACGAAGTACCTTCTGGTCTTTGTCTACGATCACTAATCCATGCATTTGATAGGCAATGCCAATGGCGCCTATGTCTTTTGGATTATATTTTTTAGTGGCGTTCAGTTTCGTAATGGCCTGCTGCGTGTATTCCCACCACATATTGGGGGATTGCTCCGCCCAACCTGGTTCAGGTGACAAAATTGCGGCTTCTGATTCGGGGTAATGAGTGGAAGCGAGACACTTTTGTGATTGTGCGTCCACTACGGAAATCTTCACTGAAGAAGTTCCTATATCTATACCTAGTAATAACATGATGCAAATTTGATTAAAAGTGAGCTAAAATAGCAAACGCATCCCATATCCATTTGATTATCGGACAAGGGATGCAATTTAATAAGGCTGTTGAGATTTACTATATCGTCAAGACAAGGCCAAGCTCCTGATCTGCCTCTGAAAGCAGGGCCACCGAAAGGTTTTTTCTATCATTCGTATCCGCGACAGATTGCTGCCTCAGATAGGAAGAATGCAGGAGTGGTGATGTGACCAGAAAATCGGCAGTTGCTCTGTTGCATGCCATTGGAAGATTCCAGGCTGTAGCAATTCTAAGCAATGCCTTTGCCGACGGATCATAAGAAAGCTGCTCGAACGGATCCATAAAGAAGAATAGCATATCTATTCCTCCTTCCGAAATTTTGTTGCCAAGGTGATTCTCATCACCAACAAGCCCTTCGTCGAGTTTGTTGACAGGAGTGCCTAATTCACGTTCTAGTACATCGGCTGTTTCTCCAATAGCATATAGTGAATGATTGGATAATGCCACTTTATTATAGACAGCCCATTCAATCAGTTCCTTCTTATTAAAATCGTGCGCTACTAGCGCTATATTTTTTATATCTTGAGTATCCATTGTTGATCATTTTTAATTTTAGTCACTTACTACTGCCAGACCGCTTTCACTGTCAACATTTTCAATGATCTATGCGAAATAAACTGAAATTTTTAATAAAAGTTTCATTCTTCTTTGATAGTCAGTGCATTAACTGTGCCAGAATTGACGAAAAACGAGGTTTTTCTTCTTAATCAAACCGTTGCGGAGAAATTACGTGTTATACCAAAATAATTTCCATGCCTGTGTCGTATTGGGCGGCTGCTTGTAAAAAATCATTTTGTGGAGAGGGGCAAAAGGTTTAACTATGATGTCGAGCTTCAAGCAATTATGACAGAAAAAGCACATTCGCCTAGCAACAAGAAAACGGTACTAACCCGTCAAATGGGGATTTTGGGTCTAGCCGCCACCGGAATTTGCTCGATGATGGGGGCCGGTATCAATGTAGTCCCATTTATGATCCAACGGAATGTCCCTGGAATTGGGCCCTATGTACTCCCAGCCTTTTTAGTGGCGGCAGTACCTGCCGTATTGGCAGCAATGGCATACGCTATTTTGAGTTCTGCTATGCCTCGCGCTGGTGGAAGCTATATCCATGTGAGCCGATCGCTTAATCCGTATCTTGGTTTTGTGGCGAGCTTTTCACAATGGTTTGGGCTTTCTGTGGCGATCGGTGTTGTTTCGTATGTGCTCGTGCCATTTTTAAGGGATGTAGCTTTTGGGCTCGACTGGCAGGTTGTGGGACAAACGCTTGAAATAGGATGGGTGAGGGTGACGATTTCCTTTGTCTTTCTATGGACCTTTGTGTTGGTAAATATTCAAGGTATAAAATTATACGAACGCACCTTGATTCCTCTCATGTTTATGATGTTTGGTCTTGGCGCCATTGTGATTTTTGTCGGCTTCATGCACAATCAGGCTGATTTCGTACAGGCAGTTCAGGCGAAAGAGGGTAGGCAAATTGCAGAAGCTGCACAATTGCCTTTTGATTGGAAAATATTTGTGACAGCCTCCGCCTTATTATTTTCAAGCTTTATTGGTTTTGATTCCATTGCTCAGGCTGGAGGCGAAGCCAAGAATCCGGGCAAATCTCTCCCAATAGCCATAGCCATTGCTATAGCGACAGTTGGGTTATTTTATTTTCTGTTTACATGGGCAGTGTACCAAACAGTGCCCTGGGATTTTATTGCCTCTGAGGCACAAACCAAAGACATTTCAGCCCCGGGTCTTCTAAGTTATGTGCTGCCGGCAAGCTGGGGTGTTTTGATCATTGCAGGTGCGGCGATAGCACTTATCAATGATTTACCAGCCATGATCTTGGCCGTATCAAGGCTTATGTTCGCTTGGGCCGAAGATGGCATTTTCCCGAAAAGCGTGGCAAAGGTCCATGAAATAAAAAGAACACCCATCACAGCCATCCTTATTAGTGGAGGAATGGCCTCGGTTGGTATACTAGGCTGTCATCTTGCAAGTGATTTCTTTCTCGGAATAGACATAATGGTCACCTCGATGCTCGTTAACTTTCTATTGATGGTGGTGTCTGTTTATACCTTGAAAAAGAAAAACCCAGTTTTGGCGGAGGCTATTGTAGTAGTGAAAAACCGTTGGTGGCAGGTTTTTATTGCGGTGGTCGGCACGGTTTTATTAGGCAGTTTGTTGATAGTTCACCTTGTCAAAGACTTTTCCAGTGAGCAAAGTGCCTGGTATTTTCACTCCACCTTTATTTGGCTGGTCGTGATGATTGTAGCCACTATTATCTATTTTCGAGAAAAAAATAAGCTTATAAAACAGGGCATTGACGTGTCTGAGAGGTTTTCGCAATTACCGAAAGAATAAAAGCTATGAGTAACCGAGTTGAATATTGTGAATTAGCGCCTAACTTAAAAATATCCAGGGTACTTACCGGACTTTGGCAGGTGGCTGATATGGAAAGAGATGGTAAGAAACTTGATTTAGAAGCGGCTGCCAAATCAATGAAAGCTTATGGCGATGCTGGGCTTGTTACTTTCGATATGGCTGATCACTATGGTTCGGCAGAAATAATAGCAGGTATCTATCGGAAGAACTATGCTGACTACAGGCCGGTAAATTTACTGACCAAGTGGGTGCCAAGCCCTGGAAATGTTACAAAGAAAGATGTTAGGCAGGCAGTAGCCACTGCGCTGGTCAGGATGAATATGGAACAGCTGGATCTGATGCAATTTCATGCATGGAACTATGCCGACCCTATCTGGCTCGATTGCCTTTATTGGCTTGAGGAATTGCGGGAGGAGGGACTCATTAAACAAATCGGCCTCACTAATTTTGATGCTGCTCATTTAAATATGGTGCTTGAAAGTGGGATCAAAGTAGTTTCTAACCAAGTATCATACTCGTTGTTGGACCAACGAGCCAAAGGTGACATGACAACTGTTTGCCAGAAGCATGGGGTCAAAATTCTTGCTTTTGGAACCTTAGCTGGAGGTTTTCTTAGTGAAAAATGGCTTGGAAAACCTGAGCCTAAATTAAATGATAGCCTCACCTGGTCTCAAATGAAATACAAACGATTTGTAGATGCTGCAGGGGGCTGGAAAAAGCTGCAGGAGTTGCTACAAGTGTTGTCGAAGCTTTCGGAGAAATACCATGTGTCGATGGCTAACGTGGCTACCCGGTATATGCTGGAGCAACCAGCCGTGGGAGGTGTGATTGTAGGAGCCAGACTAGGCCAGAGTGAGCACGTGATGGATAACCTAAGGCTGTTTGATTTCAGACTTGACGCAGACAGTAAAGGAGCTATTGAAAAAGTGATATCCGGCTTTAACCCAATTGCAGGTGATTGTGGCGATGAATACCGTAAGCCTCCTTACTTAACAGCTTCTGGAGATCTTAGCCATCATTTGGATAACATGCCTGTTCCCTACCCAACAGAAGCAGGTGGAGATGGACGTATTAAGGCATTGAGTGGTACTGAATGGGAGGATTTGGCCGGATTTAGCAGGGCTGTTAGAAAAGGGAATAGAGTGCTGATTTCAGGAACAACCGCTACACATGGCTCAAAGGCCATTGGCGGCAATGATGCTGCAGCTCAGGCAACTTTTGCGCTAGATAAAATCGAAGGGGCGCTTCAGTCGTTGGGTGCAACAATGGAGGAGGTGGTCCGGACAAGGATATTTGTTAGAAATATCGACGACTGGGAAGCTGTGGCGAGGGTACACGGCAAACGCTTTAAAAACATTCAGCCGGCTAACACTTTGGTGCAGGCTAACCTGGTGGGAAGTGAGTACCTGGTTGAAATAGAGGCAGAGGCGATGGTGGAGTAGTGGCTTAACTTTGAAGTTTCGTGCCCACAGCGATAGCTGGTGGCTCGAAACTGAAGAGGTTGTCGGCTAATTTTTTTACTACTTGTTGTTGTTAGAAGGTTAGAACTCTTAGGGACTAGATCCTTTGTTTATTTATCCTGGGTCTCTATCTTCAATAAACATTTTTTTTCTGATATGAGGGATGGCGTCATTTCAATACTTTTTTTGGTGTTTTCTTACTCCAATATAAATGGTCAAAATCTTTCAATTTCCGCCTCTTTTGGTTTTGCCACGAAGCAGACAGAAATCCCTCCGCTCCAAGCAGATTATCTGTTTTCCAGAAAGATCCAATTCTTAAACAGTAATTTGCTCGACGTGGGTATGGACATTTCTAAATCAGTTAATGCTGGTATTAGCTTTTCCTATTCAATAGCCAACACTGGCCAGTATTTTGCCGTTGGGAGTGGCAAACAGCCAGTAACCCGGCTTCCTTACTATGGCGTGGGACTTTACGGTAAGTATAGTTTTCTCAAGTCATTCAAGTTCCAGCCCTATGTGTATGGCGGCGCAGGAGCCTTGTTTAATTACCCTAAAAAAATGGACGGGTACTCTGCAGAAACTGGTGTAGCTGTTTTCACAGATGCCAGGGGCGGTCTTCAGTATAAAGGAAAAAAATGGATCACCTATTTTGCTGAAGCAGGCTTCGCTTACCGCAGAGGGATAGGCAGGCTAGGTGTAGTTTACAGACCTTTCGGAAACAATTGAAGTTTCCTGTAATGCCATTTTGGAACACGGTGGTGCCCACAACTTGTTGGTGGCACCACAAAGATTATTATTTGATTTATGGAACCAGATAAGCTCTTCCATATTTACAACAGAGGCAATAACTCTCAGGCTATATTTTTTCGGATGGAAGATTATGTCACATTTCTTGGAAAGATTCGGAAGCACTTGAGTCCTCATCTGGATATCCTGGCCTATTGTCTGATGCCCAATCATTTCCACCTGTTGGTTCATTCTAAGGAAGCTATTGATATTCCGAGGTACCGGCAGGATTTGAGAATGATGCTTAGTTCATACACAAGGAAAATCAATTTTCGAACCAAGAGAACAGGCTCACTTTTTCAACAGAACACCAAGGCGAAGCCTTTAGAAGCAAAGGACTATGCCTTTACTTGCTTTCACTACATTCATCAGAACCCCCTGAGAGCCCAGCTTGTGACCAAAATGGAAGACTGGGAGTTTGGGTCATATCGAGATTATGCCGGTTTCAGAAATGGGACACTGTGTATTGAGGGATTAGCCTACCTATTACTCGATATTCCTGAAAATAGAGAAGCTTTCACAGAGCAGTCGAAAATGGTCATTGATCCTTCAAAGGCAAACAAGTTTCTATTGTAATGGAAATTTTTTTCATTTTCCTGTGGCATTCTTTCCTGCGAGTCGTGCCACCAACGAGTTGTGGGCACGACGGCTGCATTTCGGAACTAAGTTGAGCCCATATTGGTTGCCAGTAGCAGCTCGTCGCATTGTTACGGCTTCTCAGTTTCTTTTTTGCTAAATTCCGGCACTCAGAGCTTACATAACTATTTAGATCTTTGGAATACGGGCAGAAGATATTGAAATACAAGGGCAGGATAGTGTTTGAAAAAATGTCCTTGCCCTATTTTGACAGGCTTCCCAAGGAGTTTTTCGAGAATGAAGCTTGTTTCATTTTTGTGAATAAAGGAGAGTTTTCGGTTCGTTCCCCAACGAATTATATCGGCCTGAGAGAAGGTCAGGGGGTTTTGGCCAAATGCCTCAACTATTTTTTTGAAACCAACGAAAACCAACGGCAAGTAGGTGATGGAGTAGAAGTCATTGGTGTTTTGCTTTACCCTCATGTGGTTGAGGAGTTGTTTGACTTTGAACTAAGTGCATATTCACATACAGTCGACTTCAATTTAAAGCAAGTTCAGATTGATGCGTTATTGAATAATTTCCGAGATAGCATCAACCTTTTGCTGGATCACCCGGAGTTGGCTGACGAAGCCATGATTAAAACTAAACTGAGGGAATTTGTACTGCTTATCAGTAAATCACAAGGGGCCCCTTCACATTACGATTTCCTGGCGGCTATGTTCAAGCCCGATTTTGCCGCGATCAGAGACGTCATCCAAAGTAATCTATACTCGAGTTGTAGCCTCGAGGAGCTAGCTGCTTTATGCCACATGAGCCTGTCAACTTTCAAAAGAAGATTTAAAGAAGCTTTCAAGGAAACACCCAAAAAATATATTGCACAAAAAAAAGCTAATAAGGCTGCAGAGATGCTAAAGTCAAATAGCTATCGGATTTCTGAGATTGCTTATGAGTGCGGGTTTGAAACGCTCAGCTCTTTCAACAGAACTTTTAAAACTTCCTTCGGCGTATCCCCCTCTGATTATCGGGTGAACCAAAATGCCTAGCATCTGACCCGATTTGCGCAAGGCAACTTCTTTTGTTTATCGAATTTTGAGCTCGTTGAGGTAGCGGTTTGACGTTCACTAAGTAGGTGTCTTTAGGATCCGTTATGCTTTGACAACAAATCATTTCGAAACTCAAACAAATATCAAAATGAAAAAGAATGTAGGTAAAACTGACCGACTCCTCAGGTTAATAGCGGGAATTACTATTCTGTCCTTGGGGTATGTTTATACCACGTGGTGGGGTCTTGCAGGAGCATTTATTATGCTGCCGGCGATCATGGGATCCGATCCTGTTTATGATTTAATAGGTGTAAATACAAACAAGACTTCAGGCGCCAAAAGCAATGACTAAATTCAAAGAAAAATATGGTCCATGGGCGATAGTCACTGGTGCTACCTCTGGCATCGGGGAGCAATTAGCCGACCAAATTGCTGCTACTGGATTGAATGTAATTTTAGTGGCAAGAAAGGAAAAGGAGCTCATTGAAAAGGCAAAGTTGCTTTCAGAAAAGCATAATATAAAAACAGCGACGATTGCTGCAGATTTGTCAACAGCCAAAGGTGTTGACCAGGTGAAAAGCCAATCGAAAGAGCATGAAATAGGTTTGCTGGTACTGGCCGCTGGACTGGAAGTGAATGGAGCTTTTGAGAAAAATGATATTTCGAAAGAAATGCAGGTTTTGCAGCTCAACGTTGTGAGTACGGTGGCTCTTAGCCATCACTTTATAGGCCCTATGATCGGCAGAGGGAAGGGCGGGATCCTGATGGTGGCAAGCTTATCTGGCCATATGCCAAATCCTTATTTTGCTAACTACGCTGGTAGTAAAGCATTTGTGCTAAATTTTGGCGCTTCATTGCATGGAGAAGTAAAATCGAAAGGTGTTGATGTCACTGTATTGTCACCAGGACTTACTAAGACTCCAATGTCTACCAGTACAGGGGTAAATTGGGGTAAGACACCTATGAAAGCAATCACACCGGAAGCTGTTGCCGCGACTGGCCTTAAAAAATTGGGCAGGGGATTTTTGGCAGTACCAGGGTTTGCGAACAACGTGATGGCTAGTGTGGCGAAGCACAGTCCTCTCGGCATGCTGTCGACGATGAATGAAAAGATGATGAGAAAAGCGATTGACCCAGCTAAGCTATAATTGCAGCATTGCTCATGGTATGTACGACGGCAATGCTGCTTTGTGTTTCATGGAGGGTGGACTAAAATGGTTGCCCACATCTTTCATTTTGAGAATTGACAATCGAATTATATTCATCCATTGGTATGAATTGTGGGGTATAAGTACCTCCAATATTTTCTAGTTGTTGCACAAAATTCCTCAAATGATTTCTCGATCCGCATTGTAAACTTGAGTAGACCTGAAGGAGGTCGGCTTTTGTGGTATGGCTGGTATTGTTATCGAGGTCGTTGATGTCAAGGTCTTCTATGCCGGCGCCAACCTTAAGAGCTTCAAGGAATGACACAGCTGATTGTGTGACCAGGCTGTCATATAAGTTCTGTAATACTTGATTTTCAAACTCCCCCTGATCATTACCCTCGGCAGGGTCGGCGAGATTGTATTTAGTTAACAAAGTGTAGACACTATTCATGTGCGTCTGCTCACTGTTGGAAATATTATTGAAAGGCAGCTGTCCGTACAAATTATAAGAAAACAAATACACATCCCTGGCCAGTTTTTCTTCCTCTCTAAGAAATAGTATGTCTGCTTTTTCCTGTTCGGAAAGTGTTGTAATTGTTATCTCATCCCCTTCAGTATTTGTATTCTGGCAGGACGCCAATAAAGCCATCGCCGCCACAAGTATCATGAGCTTTTTCATAAGTCTTCGGTTTTTTATTTCCTTTTCCGAAGTACGGTAAGTTTAGGAAGCTTTGGAGTGACAGCGGTCACAGAAGGGGAAAACTGATGCGATTGGAAATGCTTTTATCGGAACTTCGAATTATTCCAATTTCCTTTGGTTGGAGGCAGTTACAAATTATTGATAATGAGATTGTGAATTTCTTCATTTAATTTTTTCACTTCATCAAGCAATGGTAACACAGTGTCCCCATCAAAATCAATAAAGTCTGCGTAATCCGTTTCTTGTCTCCAATCAAATAGGTGGGCGTAAAGCCTTCCAAAGGACTTTTCCAGAGGTCCATTTTTAACGAAATTCAAGAAGAATTGAGTCTTGGTTCCATTATGTGTTTCTGCCTTTACGTTCTTTTTATAAAGAAGGGCGCTTACAAGGTAAAAGGAAGAATAATAGAGCCGGTTAACACACGAATTCCATCTTTGGTTTTGCGCCAATAGCATTGCGTCATCGAAAATCTCAGAAGACTTCTCAATTCTGTAATTGATATAATCGTCTTTCGAGCCAGACATTATAAAATTACTCCGTCTTTTTGGATATTTTGGAAAAGTGGTGTGACTGAATGGCGAGACTCCCAATCCTTTTTCGAGTAGACAAAAGTCGAAATGGGAATGCCTAATTCGAGTTCGACATTGAAAAGCTCGTCACGAAAGCTCATCTCAGTTTTGCGGTCGATATTGGGTTTTTTTAATAATATGAGAATATCCCAATCAGAGTTTTTGCCTTCCTCACCTCTCGCCCTTGAACCAAAAAGAATCACCTCAGCCTCAGGATCTTTCCTGAAAATGGCCAATTTGATTTTAGCTAAAATAGCGTTGTCTTTTTGATTCATGATATGAATATACGAAGGTTCTCGATTTTTATGCCACTTGCGTGACCATGACGACAATTATCCGAAGCCGGGTGTTACGCACAGATAACTTTAAGAGAGCCATATTTCAGTACAAAATCACCGTCATTTTCTTTGGCCCATGGGCGCCAATCACCAAAGATTGCTCGATATCAGCTGTTTTGGATGGGCCAGCGATGAAGACGCCAAAGCCGGGAATCTCTTCAATTTTTTGATAGGCCTGATGCATGTTACCAACGAGTGTTTTGCGGTCAATGGCCACGATAAGATGCACCACAATAAAGGGGAGTGCTCTTATGCCTGCGAGGTTTTCAGGTACCCAAATGGCGCCGTTTTCGGCTGTGCCGAATGCTCCCGCAATGAGGCCAGCTTCTACATGTTGCAGGTCTGACGGCTTTTTGACGGTAGCCAGGTCTATGCCGGCCTGATAAAGATAGGGCAGTGTGGTCACCACCAGTTGGTAAGCCTTGGTTTGTTCCTCAACGACTGCTTTGACCTCTTCTTCGCTTTTGCACGATATAACAGTCACATGGTTGGCTTCCAGTGAGGTAGTGAAGGTAGCCTCAAGGTCGCTGCTGACTTCAAATTCTGGTATTTGCGGCAGGGGCTTTGGTGCAAGTGCCAGCTTACTGATATTGCCTAATATTTTTTCTCTGCTGCTCATGACTTTCGGTTTTTGGCGTACCACTCTTTAAAGCTATCCTTCGGTGGAGTAGGTAAATCACGTTGCTTGCCCCATGCATTGAGGGGGTTGTTGATGAGAGACTTCGGAAGTAGTGCCAATGACTTTCTTGCTAGCTTTCCCATCAAATTATAGAGCGAAGCAGATGAAAGCACTTTGGCAGCAATGGTCATTGAAATTCTTTTGCCAGCGCCGTCCAGCTTTTCGTCGGCCACCACCTGTCGCCATTCATAAAGTTGCTCGTGGATATTGATCTTCACAGGACATACATCGCTGCAAGAGCCACAAAGTGTAGAGGCAAAGGGCAACGATTTGTGTTTCTTTAAATCAACACCTGGGGACAGAATTGAGCCGATCGGCCCTGGCACGGTGGCATCATAACTGTAGCCACCACTACGGCGATAGATAGGGCAGGTGTTCATGCAGGCACCGCAGCGTATACATTTCAAGCTATTGCGGAACTTTTCTCTGCTGAGTTGCTCAGTACGGCCATTATCCACCAGAATGATATGCATTTCCTGATCAGGCCGTGGCCGGTGAAAATGGCTGGTGTAGTTTGTAATGGGTTGTCCTGTAGCACTGCGGGCCAACAGCCTCGTATAAACGCCCAGATGCTCCAGTTTGGGAATCAGCTTTTCGATGCCCATGCAAGCAATATGCACAGGTGCCAGGTGCACACCCATGTCGGCATTGCCTTCATTAGTGCAAACGACAAAGCCTCCTGTTTCAGCAATACCAAAATTAACACCTGTAAGGGCAACGTCGGCTCCAATAAATTTACTGCGAAGGTGTTGCCTGGCAGACTCGGTTAGGTACTGAGGGTCGCTGTTTCCTTTTTCCGTATGCAGGTGTTGATGGAATATTTCTGAGATGTCTTCTTTTTTCAAGTGGATAGCCGGCATCACAATGTGACTGGGTCGCTGGCGAACAAATTGAATAATGCGCTCCCCGAGATCGGAATCGACCACCTCAAAGCCATGCTCCTCCAGGTGTTCATTGAGGTGGCATTCTTCGGTAAGGATTGACTTGCTTTTTACTAGTTTTTGTGCCTTGTGCTTTTTGAGAATAGAGGTCACAATTTCGTTGTGCTCTTTGGCGTCGGCCGCCCAATGAACGTTGATGCCGTTGGCCAACGCATTTTTCTCAAATTCCTCCAGGTAAGTATCAAGATTAGAAAGCACACTGTCTTTGATCCCAGATGCCAACTCTCGCAGTTGCTCCCATTCGGGAATCTGCTTACTCGACACATCTCTTTTGCTTCGAACCCACGATAGCGTTTCGTTGTGCCAGTCGACTTTTTTATTGTCCTGGAGGAAGGTTTCTGTGTTGGAACTGTGACTCATATCGATGCCCCGTTAAGTATCTCCGCTACATGTTTCACCTTCACCTTCATGTTGTTTCTGTTGATAATCCCTTCAAGGTGCATCAGGCATGACATGTCGTTGCCGACGATATACTCCGCTTCATGGTCGGTGTGGTCTTTGATTCGGTCTTTACCCATTTTTACCGAAAGCGCTTCTTCGCCTACGGCGAAGGTGCCTCCGAAGCCGCAGCATTCTCCTGACATCGCCAAATCTACTAACTCAAGCCCATTTACTTTTTGGAGCAGGTCTGCTGTCTTGTTAAACGGCGAAATGTTCAACTCTGGCGCCGAGGCCAATCTCAAGCCTCTTAAGCCATGACAGGAAGCATGAAGGCCTACTTTGTGAGGGAATTCAGCCCGCAGGGTATCTACTTTCAGTACGTCGTGGAGGAACTCAATTAGCTCATACATGTTTCCCTTAACAGCAGCTGCTTCAGCTTCCCTGTCTTTGGAATGCAAGTGCTCCTTTACATGCAACGTGCAGCTCCCCGAAGGACATACTACATAATCGTAGCCAGCGAAGTTGTCGACAAACAGGTCGTCGACTTTTTCGTTTTTTGATTCGTAGCCCGAATTGGCCATAGGCTGGCCGCAGCAGGTTTGATTTTTTGGGTATTCAACTTCGCAACCAAGTTTTTCTAAAAGTTCCAGGGTGGCAATGCCTACCTGAGGATAGAATTGGTCGACGTAGCAGGGGATGAATAATGCAACCTTCATTTATTGTTTTTTTTGCCCTCAAGCCGTCCCGATACCTATCGGGAGGCTCCTACTTTTTAATGCGGTTCCCCGCCGGGACAAAAAGTAGGCAAAAGTCCTTGAAAAATTAAACGCTCAGGCATTTGCGCTGGTCTGCCCGACTCCATCCTGCCCAATTTTTCCTCCGCCCGCCTGGAAGGGCGCTATTGAAATTAAGTTGGGGTGATCAATTCGAGGTTAATTTTCGAATTTTATTACAGTGACTCAATATCATGTTGACGGCAAATGTTTTTTTACGTTATAATTTTTCTTCAGAAACTCATTGGTGATCGTTCTAAAATTGACGAGCAATGCGGCACCCAAGGCTGTTCCTAAAGCAAAAGAAGTTGAGTAGATTTTATACGATGGCAGCTTATTCGCCAGCATACTGATAAATACATCGTTCGAACTAAACCCTCCATCTACGAATATACGTTTTATGTCGCTGTCTCCAATGGCTAATTTTAAAGAGGCAATTTGAAGGTCAGTTAACTCATCAATCAAGTGAAAATACGCATCTTCGTAGTTGTCAAACACACCAAGATCTTGCTTCGGATTATTGATGAATCCAAGTTTTTCAGGATGTAACAACGAGTGATCGAAAAGTAGCTTATCCGGTGATTGACGTTTTGATTGAAAGCCTTTTTTAAAAGGTACCGACTTATATGTCTGATACTCGATGTTATAAAACTCACTCAGCAACTTTGCCTGGTTACTCAAATGTTTTCCCAGGAATAGCCGGGAGGCCTTGATAGAAATACCTTTGGCACTCAGGAAATTCAGACAGTCGGCATTCAGTTCTGATGGAGTTAATATTTTGTCGTTGAAGATGTTCATGCAAATACTCCAGGTGCCAGTTGATATCAGCACAAACGGATCATCATTCGCCTGAATATACGGAACCAGAGCAGATGAGCTATCATGAACACCTATTCCAACAATCACTGACTTTCCATGAATATTGGCATGCGTAGTTTTGCTTGATTCCTCAATAGGCGTGAGGAATTGAACGAGGTCTTCTTTTTCCAGCCAGTCGGCATATTTGTTTTGCTCGAAGTCCCAAAGTCCGGTGTGGCAGCCCAGGCTTGTGTAGTCTGTCGTCAATTTTCCCGTAAACAAGTAACTAAGGTATTGTGGAAAGTGAAGACTTTTATGCAGTTTTTTGAAGGCGTTGGGTCTTTTGTGCTTTAGAAAATAGAGCTGAAGGCCAGAATTGAGCATGCCCATCGACGGGCTGGCTGTTTTTACTGAAAAATCTGTCTTTGGGCCGTATTCTAAAAAAAAGTCCTCCAATAAATCCTCAGGGAAGGGCTTTAGGTAGTTGATAAAAGGAGTGACCAGCTCTCCTTTCTTATCCAGATGCACCATTGAGGCTCCATAGGTCGAGAAGTTGATCGCCTTCACATCGTAGTCAGGGTTTTGAAAGACCTTGTCAGCACTTTTCTTTATCCATTTTACCAATGATGGAAGGTCTTCGGACAAGAAACCATCCTCATCCGGAATTTCGTCAAAGCGAATGTATTCATGCATGATCTCAGAGAGATTCTCGTCAAACAGGAAGAGTTTCTTGTTGGTTTTCCCAATATCAAAGATCAGTGTGACTGGTTTTCCCATATCATAGTCCGGTTGCAACAGTTTTCAATCCTCGTTTGGCGATGAGTTCTTTTCTAATCTGATTTTCTCTGAATGAACGTAGGGGATCAAAAGCACCTCCCATTCGCATGCGGGATTCCGCTACTAAAGCCCGTACGTCTGTTCGAAAAGCCCCTTGAAGCACTTCCTGTGCCGCCGAAATATCGTTGGCGGCCTGGGCTTTTTTAAGCGCCGACCTATCTACGATGAGCGCTTGGGCATAAGCAATTTTGATCGCCTCAATGGCTTGCAGCAGGTCTTCAATTGGATCTTTTAGGTTGTGGCTTGCGTCAATCATCCAGGAGAGTTCCGGGTTGGCTGTGCTTTGCATTCCATCTATCAGTTCATTGAAGATAAGAAAAAACTGGTACGGCTTGATGCTGGCCACAGTCAAATCGTCATCGCCGTATTTGGAGTCGTTGAAATGGAAGCCGCCCAGCTTCTTTTGCATCATCAAAATAGCGACGATCTGCTCGATATTGGTGTTGGGAAGGTGATGTCCAAGGTCAACCAAGCTAAAAGCTTTTTCACCAAGGTTACTTGCCAACAGGTGAGAAGTTCCCCAATCTGGAATCACCATAGAATAGAAATAGGGCTCGTAGGGTTTATATTCAACCAGTACTTTCCAGTCGGCTGGCAAGTGGTCGTAGATTTGTTTCAGCGAGTCTTGTGTGCGTTGTAATGCTTCACGAAAGTTAAGTTGACCAGGGAAGGAAGATCCGTCTGCGAGCCATACAGTCAATGCCTTTGAACCAAGAGCGACCCCATGATCAATCACTTCTTTGTTGTGCGCAATGGCTTCATCTCTCACGTTTTTATCGACGTGACATAGCGATCCGAATTTATATGAAACTTTGGCGTCGGGCTGGTCCTGAAATGTATTTGAGTTGACTGCATCAAACAACAGTCCGTAAGACGATGCCAATTCTTTGATGGCTTTGGCGTCTTTTGGTATGTCCCATGGGATGTGGAGGCTGATGGCATTGCTCGAAGCATTGAGCAAATGAAGCAATCCGACGTCTTCTATTTTTTCTTCTAGTGAACGTGGTTCACCGCCTTCGGGGAAGCGGGCAAAGCGGGTACCACCTGTGCCGAGGGCCCAGCTAGGGATGGCGATTTGGAAAGCGTCTAGTTTTTTGAGCACTGACTCTACGTCGATGCCTTGATCGGTAAGGTTGTCGGCCAGTGGGGTGAAGCGCTTTTGATGGAGTGCTTTTTTTTGGAAGTTGTTTTTGAGGATAGTGTCCCTGGTTATCATGGTATTCTGGTAGTGTAAGTGTATGCATTTATTGCCCTCAAGCCGTCCCGATAGCTATCGGGAGGCTCTTACTCTTTTAACCTTGCCGGTTGGCGGACAAAAAGTAAGCAAAAGTCCTCGGAAAATTAACGCACATGCCAAAACCCGCACCTGCCCACCAATTTTCCCCCACCCTCCTAAACGAAGATCGCTGCTCGTCATTGAACTCAGTAGTGGGTCTAAACTATTAACATTGAAGTTCAGGGAGCCTTCAACTCCCTGAACTTTAATGATTTTTTTACCTGACAAACGCTGCGGCTACGCCGCCGTCGACGTTAAGGATGTTGCCAGTGCTTTTGTTAAGCAAGCCGCCGGTGAACGCGAAAACTGCATTGGCAATGTCTTGCGTTCCGATGATCTCGTTCAGCAAAGTGCGCTTTGCGTAAAAAGCAGGAAGTTCTTCCACGGTAATTCCGTAGGCTTTGGCGCGGCCAGCTGCCCATTTGCCTTCCCAGATCTTGCTGCCTTCAATGACGGCATCTGGGTTAACGACATTCACCCTGATTTTTTCTGGCCCTAATTCCGCTGCAAGCAACCTCGTCATGTGGGCTTGTGCTGCCTTGGCTGATCCGTATACCACATTGTTTGGTCCGGAAACTAAAGCGTTTTTACTTACTATATTCACCATGTCGCCGCCGAGGCCTTGTGCCCTGAGGATATCAACACCCGCCTGTGAGACCAAAAATTGGCCTTTGGTGAGTACATCCATCAGTAGGTCATAGTCTTCCTCTGTCGTGTCTGTAATGGATTTGCTGATCGCCAGTCCAGCCGAATTCACTATTACGTCCACCCCGCCAAATTCGAGGCATGCCTTTTTGAAGGCCGCTTTGATGCTTTCGATATTAGTCACGTCCATTTTGGCGTAGGTGGATACGTCCCTTTTATAGGTCTTGTGTGCTTCTGCAGCTCGGTCTTCGTCGATATCGGTGATGACGACACAGGCACCTTCAGCGGCTAGTTTGTCGGCAATAGCCTTACCAATACCGCCGGCGCTACCTGTAATCAGCGCCACTTTACGTGACATCGGTTGTTCCTTCGGCATGCGCTGAAGCTTCGCTTCTTCTAGCAACCAGTATTCTATGTCAAACGCCTCCTGAAGAGGAAGGGCCACATATTCGGAAATGGCTTCTGCTCCACGCATCACATTGATAGCGTTGATATAAAATTCAGAAGCTACCCTTGTGGTTTGCTTATTTTTAGCAAAAGAAAACATGCCTACGCCCGGCCAGATAATGACCACAGGATTGGGGTCTCGCATCGCGGGACTGTTGCTCCTTTTGTGGTCGTTGTAGTATTTCGCATACATGGCTCTGTATGCTTCGAAATGTGGCTCCAGCTGCTTTTTGATCGCTGCTTTGTCAGACAGGTCAGCATCTTTTGGTAAATCTAGCACCAAAGGACTGATCTTTGTCCTAAGGAAGTGGTCAGGGCAGCTTGTGCCAAGGGGCGCCAGTCTGCTCAGGTCTTTGCTATTGGCAAATTGAAGTACCTTTTCATCGTCGGTAAAGTGACCCACCATACGGTCGTAGCTGGAAGCAAGACCTCTTAAAACCGGAGCCAGTTGCGCCGCCTGGTCTTTGCGCTTTTCCGCAGGAAGTGACTCCAGGATTTGTCCACCAAAAACAGGTCGTTTCTTGCCATAGTTTTGCTCGAGAAACTCACTGGCCATATCGATCACTTCAAGGCTATTGATATAGCAATCGTAGGCAGTATCGCCCCAGGTAAATAGCCCATGACCGCCCAGCATAATTCCTCTGATGCCTGGGTTTTCCTCAAGCGATTGCTTCAACTGTAATCCAAGATCAAAACCAGGACGCTGCCAGGGTACCCACGAGATCTGACCTTTGAAAAGGTCTTTGGTTATTTGCTCTCCATCCTTCGATGCTGCAATCGCAATGGCTGCATCGGGGTGAAGGTGGTCGATATGCTTGAAGGGCAGAAAGCCATGAAGGGGAGTGTCAATGGAAGGCGCTTTTGAATCGAGGTCATAAATACAGTGGTTAAAAAGGGCCACCATTTCGTCTTCAAATTCAAGTCCGCGGTAAACATTTTCCAACGATCTCAATTTGTCGTTGTATAGACCTGCCAATCCGCTGCGGGTGAGGGTGCCAATGTCACCGCCTGACCCTTTGATCCACATCACTTCCACTTCCTTGCCAGTAAGTGGGTCTTTTTCCATGGTCTTGCAACTTGTATTACCTCCACCATAGTTGGTGATACGCAAGTCAGCGCCAAGAATATTAGACCTGTAAAGAAGCAATGCTACTTCATCACCTTTTAATTGGGCCGCTTTGGCATCGTCCCATAAATAGTTGACATGCTTGAATGTTTTTGCGGGTGCACTCATATTTTTGAAATTTTATTAAGTCTGCTATTAGTGTGTCAAACTGTTAATTAGTCTGATACTCAAAGTTGGATATCTCCAGCTACACCACTGTCATGTACTATACTGCTATGTGGCTGTTTTTTGATTTTGAATCTTTGTAACATTGACGCAAAGTAACCCTGATAGTGCCTTGGAAGAACTACTGCTGGATATTAGAGAAGAGTCGAGTGTGCCGAAATACAAGCAGATTGTTGGTAGTATCATTGCGAGGATAGAATCAGGTAAAATAAAGTACGGGCAAAAACTGCCCTCGATCAATCAAATTAGCTACGAATACCTGCTGGCCCGTGATACGGTGGAGAAAGCCTACAACGAGCTGAAGGAAAGAGGGGTAATAGAGGCAGTTAAAGGCAAAGGATATTATATCAAGAACTCTACTCCTGAGTCCAAAATGAAAGTGCTGATGCTGTTCAATAAACTCAGTACCTATAAAAAGGAGATCTACAATTCGATAGCTAATCAACTAGGCGAGAAGGCACACATTGATTTCTTTGTTTATCACTGTGACTTTGAGTTATTCTCTAAGATACTATCGGAGCATTTGACAGGCTACAGCCATTATGTGCTGATGCCTCATTTTATCGATCTTGAAGCAAAGAAGCTGAACGCTTTGCTTAAAAAAATCCCTAAGGAAAAAGTGATATTGCTGGACAGCTGTCCGGAAGGGGTTGATCATTTCAATAGCAGCATTTACCAGGACTTCAAAATGGATATTTACGAAGCGCTGTTGGAGGCAAAGCAGATGTTGGAAAAGTACGAAAAACTGGTTTTGGTATTTCCGCAAGACGAAAATTATCCATATCCACCTGAGATCATTGCTGGCTTTAGAAGGTATTGTGGGTTCAATAATGTGGAGCACGAAATCATCAGCGAAATTTCTTCAGATCATATTATTCAGCGAAAAACTGCTTATGTTGTGATAGAAGAAAACGATCTGGTGAACCTGATTAAGTTGCAGCGTTCGCAGGGGCTGGAACTAACGAAAGACCTGGGCATTATTTCCTACAACGACACACCATTGAAGGAAGTCCTCAGCGATGGAATTTCCGTGATCACAACTGACTTTAAGAAAATGGGGCAATTGGCCGCTTCCGCCATTACTAGCAAAAAGGCGGTGGAGCTTAAGAATGATTTTCGATTTATTGAGAGGAAGTCGGTTTGATCACCGATTGACTCCTTTTTATTAACTTACCCTTTTACCAACTAGAACTACAATGAGATTATTTACCCTTCTGGCTTTTTCTGCCTTGGCGTTTACTTTTTCCTGCTCGCAAAAGGAGGAGAAGAGTGATACTTCAAAACGCCCGAACATCGTTTTCATCATGTCGGATGACCACGCCTATCAGGCTATTTCGGCGTATGATACCAGTCTTATCCGGACCCCCAATATTGACCGGATTGCTAAAATGGGGATGTTGTTTACCAATGCCAGTGTAACCAACTCGATATGTGCGCCATCAAGAGCCACCATTCTTACCGGCAAGCACTCGCATATCAACGGAAAAATCGACAACTATTTCCCCTTCGACACGACGAACGTAACCTTTCCGCAGTTGCTCCAAGATGCCGGGTATCAAACGGCTATGTTTGGCAAACTTCATTTTGGCAATAGCCCCAAAGGATTTGATCAATTCAAGATTTTGCCCGGTCAGGGCGTCTACTATAACCCGGAGTTTATCACCAAGAACGAGGGCAATATCACCGTGCAAGGTTATGTGACTGACATCATCACAGAAATGACGCTCGATTGGTTGCAAAACGAGCGAAAGGCTGATGATCCATTCTTGCTCATGTACTTGCATAAAGCCCCACACAGGGAGTGGCTACCTGCTGAGCGTCATCTGGCAGAATACACCAACAGAACCTTCCGTGAACCGGCGACTCTATTTGACGATTATTCAGGCAGAGGGGCAGCTGCTCACGAAGCAGAAATGAACCTGCTTGATCACATGAACTGGGCTGGCGATTCAAAAATAGAACCTTCTGTGATGGACGAGTTGGGGATCCCAGAAACAGCTGTTTGGGATAAAGCTGCCTGGAAGGGACAGGTAGGCCGTCAGAACTCTGAACAGAGAGCCGTTTGGGATAAATATTACGGCCCGATCAACGAAGAATTTAAGAAAAACTACGCCAGTATGAGCAGGGAGGATCTGATGAAGTGGCGCTACCAGCGCTATATGCAGGACTACCTGGGCTGTATAGCGGCTGTTGACGAAGGTGTGGGCCAAGTGCTTGACTACCTGGAGAAAAATAACCTGATGGAAAATACGATTATCGTTTATACCTCTGATCAGGGATTCTACCTGGGCGAACATGGCTGGTTCGACAAACGCTTTATTTACAACGAATCTTTCAAAACCCCTTTGCTGGTGTCATGGCCGAATAAGATCAAGGCTGGAACCACCAGTGACGAGATGGTACAGAATCTCGATTTTGCTCAAACTTTTCTTGATGCTGCACAACTTACAGCTCCAGATGATATGCAGGGAGAGAGCCTGATGCCACTGCTTACAGGCAACGCTGAACAGTGGACCCGCGACGCAGTTTACTATCATTATTATGAATACCCTGCCGTGCATATGGTCAAGCGCCACTATGCTATCGTGACCCAAGAGTACAAGCTGGTACATTACTATTTCGATGTAGACGAGTGGGAGCTAATTGACCGAATGAATGACCCCATGGAATTGAAAAATGTATATGGCGACCCAGCTTACGCTAATGTACAGAAAGAGCTTCACACCCAGCTGGATCAACTGCGCGAAAAATATGGTGACTCCTCCGAAATAAGTCAGGAGTATTTAAACAAATACCTTGATGACCTTGCTAGTGGCAAGGGTAGATTTGGTATGGATTCGGTGATGTTGAATGACATACTGAAGAAGGCAGGGAGATAGTGCGCTGAAAACATGTGAAAAAGAGAAAGGCACAGGATCAATCCTGTGCCTTTCTCTTTTCTTTGGTATAGAGGGGCCTGCTTGCATTGAAGAGCAAATTCAATTTTAATTTTTTTATGAAAATGATTTGTCATAAGCCAACTGGGCTCAGTTTTTTTACGTCAATCCCTGGCGTGGTTACTGGCGTATTCGGTCTTGAGTTAAACTACTTCAAAGAACGATTTAGCCGGCAGAGGCAGGAGAAAAGAAAGCAGAGTCGCCGTGAAAAATCCTTTCAAGTAGCCAGTGATGATTTTCAGGAGTTGAAACGGGTAGTTAATTAAAATTCAAATTAGCATCATGGGATTTTGCTAGCATCCTGCATTTTGTTGTGCTATGATTCACGACAGAATTGGCTAAATTGGATTTACCTAAACTACAAATACACTACCTGCGATGAACTACCAAATTTTCCGGGTGCCAGAAAAAGGCGCATCGAAACGCCCAATTATCTCACTTATACAATCAATTTCATTTCTTAGTCTTCTCTTGTTTTCGACGGTTGGCTGCAAACCCCAGTCTTCTGAAGAACAGGCAGCGACTACCTCTTCAGGAGATTCAACTGTACTCAGTATTTTACAGGACGAGCAAGCCAACACTATTTCTATTTTTAGAGCTGGCGAATCTACGCCTATCGTCACCCAAAATGTGAAGCCGGACTTCCGGCCTTACCTCCACCCTATAGCCGCCCCGGATGGTAAAGGCGAGTTGACTGAATACAGTCCAGGGCATCACAAACACCAAACTGGTCTGTACTGGGGCTTTACACGGGTGAATGGAAGGGACTATTTTCATCACCCCGAAGGCGATTACTGGCGGAAAGTGTCAGCCAATGTGATCGAATCCGAAGGGAAGGTAGTGAGGTGGCAAACTGTATACGATTTGTTGGATGAGCAGGGCAAGGTAGTTCTTACAGAGACACAAAACTGGTCGATGAGGGAGACTGGCGGACGATATCTGCTCGACCTTGAATGGTCAGGTGAGGGCAAAACGGATGTGACAATTGGAGAGTATGATTATGGCGGACTTTTCCTTAGAATGCCCTGGGTAGAGGGAATCAAAGGGGAAGTCGTGAATGCTGCCAGGCAAAAAAATGAAAATGCCGAAGGCCAGCGAGCCATGTGGGTGGATGCCGGCATGCAGGTGGCAGGCCGAGATGACCTGGCTCATGTTGCCATTCTTGATCATAAAGACAACAAAGGCTTTCCCCAAACCTGGAGAGTAGATGGGCAGCTGGGCATTGGGCCCGTGCGTGCTCGTATGGGTGACTGGACGATTGCTAAAGGTCAAACAGAAACGATCAAGCATGAGATTGTAGTCTATACAGGTGCGCTCAACGATATAGAAATGACCGAAACCTGGCAAGATTATGTAGGTGATCACGACATGTATTCTACTGCAGTGCTTTGGGGTATTGCCCAGGAGGAAGCAAGAAATGCCAAATTCCTTAAGCCCGAAGAAGCAGTTGAAGCGATGACTATCAAAGATGGATTCGATGTAAATGTGTGGGCGGCAGAGCCCATGATGTCACAGCCGATGGCTTTTTGCTGGGACGACAAAGGACGCCTGTGGATTGCTGAAAATAAGGACTACGAGTCGAGGGGTTACGGTTTCTCGAAAGCCGGTGATAGTCGCATTCTGATTTTGGAAGACACTGACCATGATGGAGTGGCTGATAGTCGCAAAGTGTTTTTGGAGGGGATAGCCTTTCCATCCGCTATTGCTGTTGGTTTTGATGGCGTCTTTATCGGAGCACCACCAAATCTCCTTTTTGTGCCGGATAAAAACCATGACGATAAAGCGGACATGGATGACATTGAAATCCGCTTGTCCGGCTGGGGCATTCGTGACCGTCATGAAACCCTGAATAGTTTCCACTGGGGTCCTGACGGCTGGCTCTACGGATTGCAGGGTTTTGCTACACCCTCTAAGGTGAAGTTGGCAAAAGGAAAAGGCCGGATCTATAAGCACAACGATCCTTTTCCTGAAGATATATTCGAAGGCGAAGGCACCGATATCAATGGAGGGGTCTGGCGTTATCATCCTACCAAAGACAAGTTTGAAGTGGTAGCACATGGCTTCAGTAATCCCTGGGGAATTGATTTCGATGCCAAAGGGCAGCTATTAATGAGTGCCTGCGTGATTCCACATTTGTGGCATGTAATTCCTGGCGGCATTTATCATAGGCAGGGGGGACAGCATTTTAATCCGTATGTGTACAACGACATTAAGACAATAGCAGATCACAGGCATCGTTCGGCCCATGGTGGACTTAGGGTGTATTTGTCAGATGCTTTTCCTGCTGAACAGCAAGGCCGCTTGTTCATGGCCAATATCCACGAGCATGCCGTGCTATCAGATGTGCTTGAACCAAAAGGGTCTGGTTTTATTGGACATCATGGGGAGGAATTTCTGATGGCCAACAATGCACAATGGGTGGGCTTCAGCATGGAGTTGGGGCCTGAAGGAGCGCTATATGTGCTCGACTGGCACGATGCAGATATTTGCGGAAAAGAAGTGCTCAACGAAGAAACCGGTCGCATTTTCAGAATAGCGCCTAAGCAGTCCCTAGCGGAGAACTGGGAAGGGAGATATGGAGACTTGAGCAAATTGACGGACGTTCAGCTAGTAGCCCTGCAAACCAGTAAAAGTTCATGGCATGCAAGACGAGCCAGACTGATTTTGCAGGGTAGGGCGGCCAAAGCACCATTAGCTAGGGAGGTCTATGATCAGCTCAGGGTGATTTTTGCCAGCAGTTCAACCTCTGACTTTCGTATGAATGCTATGTGGGGCCTTCATGTAACAGGTGGTTTTAATGAAGGGCAGTTGATTGAATCATTAAGTGATAAAGATGAATATGTGCGGGCATGGGCGGTACAGCTATTGAGTGAAGAAAAGGCGTCTGATGCAGCTGTAAAGAAATTTACAGCCATGGCACAAAATGACAAATCGGCGGTAGTCAGGCTTTACCTGGCTTCTGCCATGCAGCGACTATTGCCTGCACAGAAATGGGCGATTGCGGAGGCATTGATGAGTCATAGTGAAGATATTGACGACCATAACCTTCCAAAAATGCTGTGGTTCGGTACCGAACCTTTAGTAGCCGAAAATCCTGAGCGTGCTTTACAGATGGCTTCGGAAAGTAAAATTCCTATGCTTGCAGAATACATCGCGAGACGGGCGGTCGATGCCGACGCCATCGAGCCTTTAATCGCTGCTATTAGTAAGAAGCCTACTACTTTGGGCAGCTTGCTTGAAGGAATGCGAAACGGACTTGAAGGCAGAACTGACCTGACCACACCTCCGGGCTGGAAGTCGGTTTATGCCGGCTTGCAAAAGTCGAGCGACAAACAAATTCAGCAGCTAGCACTGGAAGTAGCACAGTTATTTGGAGACACCGAAGCCGCCATGCAATACCTGACGACACTTAAAGACAAAAGTAAGCCCGTTGATCAACGTCGTAAAGCACTCAATTCACTGGCCGACCAGCAGCGGAAAGAACTTATTGCGGAGTTTTCTTCATTGATGGGTGACCCCGCACTGCGAATAGATGCCATCAGGGCCGTAGCGGCTTTTGATGAGAATTCTCTGGGGCAGATGCTGATTGAAAAATACAAAACCTTCAATAGCAGCGAAAAACTAGAAGCCATACAAGCTTTGTCCTCCAGGCCCGACTACGGCTGGGCATTGACACAAGCGTTGAAGAACGAGGTAATTCCTAAGCCGGATGTGCCAGCCTATGTGGCTCGTCAGCTGAGAAGAGTAGTCGGCAGTGGCTTTGTGGAGGTGTGGGGGCCTATTGATGAGCTTGGGTCAGATATTGCCGCTGACTACAAAAAGTATGCGGCACTGCTCACCAATCAAGCGGTGGCTAGTGCCGATATTGTCAACGGGCAATCGATATTTCAGCGTACCTGTGGTGCCTGCCACAAAATGTACGCAGCTGGAGGTGGCATAGGGCCAGAACTTACAGGGTCCAACCGTGCCAACCTTGATTACCTACTCAGCAATGTACTTGACCCTAGTGGAGAGATTCAGGACGACTACAAAATGGTGGTGGTAACTACCAGGGATGGCCGCACCTACTCCGGAAATATCAATGCTGAAAATGAACGTCAGCTGACGATTCGGGTGGTGGGACAAGATGCCGTGGTCATCAACAAATCGGATATACAATCAAGGGAAGAGTCGGCTAATTCTATGATGCCACCTGGTTTGTTTTATACATTATCCGATAAGGAAATTATTGACCTTGTTGGATATCTTAAGACATCCGGGCCAGTCGATCAACCAACAGAATAATCAAGAGTAGCATGAGAAGACTTAGTTTGAAGAATAGGATAGGAATACCCATTTTAGGATTAGTTTGTCTGGCAGGATGTAGTCAGGACGCTTTGCGCGAGCAAGAGCCATCGAAGCCTAATATAGTTTTCATCATGGCAGATGATCTTGGCTATGGCGACCTCGGTGTATACGGGCAGCAACTAATAGCAACGCCAAACATCGATAAGCTAGCATCAGAAGGTATGCTATTTACACAGTTTTATGCGGGAAGTACGGTCTGCGCTCCTTCCAGAAGTGCCTTATTGACTGGGTTTCATACTGGCCACACCAGAGTGAGAGGCAATGCACGGGTGCCTTTAGAAGCCGAGGACACCACGTTTGCAGAACTACTACAGCAGGCTGGGTATGTCACTGGCCTGGTTGGAAAGTGGGGCCTTGGAGAGCCAGGATCAAGCGGAATTCCGAATAAAAAGGGCTTTGATTATTTCTATGGTTATTTGAACCAGTTGAGAGCGCATAACTATTATCCTGACTATGTATGGGAAAATGAAACCGTAGACTCTTTGGATAACGTGATGGAATATATACAGGAAACCTATGCGAAAGGAGTAGGTGGGATTGCCACAAAAAAAAGCACTTATATTCAGGATCGATTTCTGGAGAAAACCCTTCAATTTCTTGAAAGTAATAAGGACTCCTCCTTTTTGCTTTACCTTCCATTTACATTGCCACATGCTAATAATGAATCAGGCCATTTCGGTCAGTCAGGAATGGATATCCCTGATTATGGAATCTATGCTAACGAAGACTGGCCTGATCATCAAAAGGGGCATGCAGCCATGATTTCCCGGCTTGATAAAGATGTGGGAATTATCATGGATAAAATAGGAAAGCTTGGATTATCAGAAAAGACCCTGGTTATTTTTACGAGCGACAATGGCCCCCACGATGAAGGAGGTGCTGATCATACGTTTTTTGATAGCAATGGCCCACTACGTGGTTTAAAAAGGGATTTGTACGAAGGTGGTGTGAGAGTGCCTATGATTGCAGCCTGGCCCGGAAAAATAGCGAAAGGGAGTAAAAGTGACTTTGTTGGGGCTTTTTGGGATGTACTACCGACCTTTATTCAGCTGGCTAACATTGATGCTGAACCTTCGACGGATGGAATTTCTTTTTTACCCGCCCTTCTTGGTCAATCTCAAGAGCCGCATGCTTACCTATATTGGGAATTTTATGAAGGAGGTGGCAAGCAGGCTGTCCGTATGGATAACTGGAAATGTATCGTTCTCAATGTCAATAAGCCTGAGCAGCGAGAGGTACTTCTCTTCAATTTGGCTGAAGATCTGGGTGAGGAGCGCAATATTGCAGACCAATTTCCCGAAGTGGTTGATAAAGCATTGGAACTCATAAAAGCTGAACACGTCTATAATCCTGACTTCCATTTTAATGATGAAAACTTGGGAAATGAATAGAAAAAAGCTTCTTGGAAATAAAGAACAAATACAATGAGATTAGTAATTACAGACGGCTACACATTAAACCCTGGCGACCTGAGCTGGGATCAGTTTCACCAATTGGGAGACGTGAAATACTACGACAGAACCTCTCCTGAGGAGATGATCGAAAGATGCAAAGAAGCGGAAGTGATCATCACCAACAAGACACCTGTTACTGCTGAAACAATTGCCGCTTGTCCTCATTTGAAAATGATCGCGGTAACGGCAACAGGTTACAATATCGTTGATGTGGAAGCTGCGGGGAAAGCCAATATTCCGGTTTGTAATGTGCCAATATACGGAACCTTCTCTGTGGCTCAACACACTTTTGCGCTGATTCTGGAACTCACGAATAGGGTAGGGCAAAATGCTCAAAGCGTGCACAAAGGAAAATGGTCAACTGCGAAAGACTGGTGCTTTACCAATGGTCCATTGGTAGAACTTTTGGATAAAACGATAGGTGTTGTTGGGTTGGGGAGAATTGGTGAGCAGGTGGGAAAGATGGCGGAAGCCTTTGGCATGAAGGTGATTTACAATAATAGAAGCCCCAAAAGCGTAGGATGGACATCAGTTAGTGTTGACGAACTTTTTGAGCAAAGCGATGTGGTCTCAATTCATTGCCCGCTTACCAACGAAAACGAAAAATTTATCAATGAAGAGCTGATTGCCACGATGAAGCCTTTAGCGTTTCTTATCAATACGAGTAGAGGACAGTTGATTGACGAGGAAGCTTTGGCGAATGCATTGAAACGGAAAGTTATTGCAGGAGCCGCGTTGGACGTGTTGAGTAAAGAACCACCGTTGAGTGATCATCCGCTGATTGGTCTCGATAACTGTCTGATTACCCCTCATAATGCATGGCTTAGTTATGAGGCGAGAAAAAGGTTGATGGATACATCATTAGACAATATCAAGGTAGCGATTGCCGGTAACCCGGAAAATGTCGTCAATACTGCTTATTTGAAAAGCTAATTTTACTGCTTGATTTGCTCGCCCGGCTGCGAGCCGTTTTCGTTGGTTGATAGCCGCAGAATTGTTTCTAACGGTCTGTTTTGGGAATATTGCTTTTCTGGAAACACTTTGTTTTACAGCAATAAATAAACCCCGCCTTTTCAGGGCGGGGTTTATAAAAGCTTTGGCTATGGCTTGCGATTTTACTTTGCCTTCAGCACAATTGAACTAATGGCTCCTGTTACCTCTTCGCCTTCATTGGGCTTGCTAATGATGAACAAATCGTGGGGTTGTCCATCGGTCACGCTTTCAAGATCAATCGTAAACATGCCGGCATTCATTCCTCCGGGTATTTTCTTTCCAGACGTTGAAGAAGCCTCACCAATTTTTTTACCATCAACCCTATCCAACCGTACTTCGAAGGTGTATCCTTTTGCCATCGGTTGCTGGCTTCCTACCATAAATTCAGCCGCACCCACGCTAGTTAAATCAATACTCCCAAGACTGAACGACCCGGCGGCATTAGGCAAAAGCAAAAGATTCATGCCTCCGAATGCCATGGTTGTAAACCCTTCTAGATTTTTGGCTTTGGCAAGATCCAATTTGCTGCTTCTCAACCTTAAGGTTGAAGTGCCAGTCAATGGCTTTGTATTGGCGCCACCTTTGTCGGTATAGCTGGCAGTGATGATCAACATGCCATTATCTGAAGGCTTTTTGTTAAGTGTCGGCTTCAGACTTCCGCTTGGAGTAAGCGAAGGAACAACTTTGCTGTCGTCAGCCAGAGAAAGTACCCAGGAAATGATCATTTTGGCATCGCTTTCCTTCAAGTCGGGGTGGGCCGCCATTGCAACATCGCCCCAAACGCCAGTACCTCCTGAGATTACCTTTTTAGCGAGCATATCGAGGGCATCAGGATTGCCTTTGTATTTTTTTGCAACCTCCAGATAGGCAGGTCCTACTGATTTTTCCTGCTCTTTGTGGCAAGCTTTGCAATCCATCGAGTTCATCATGTTTTTACCAATCATATTCTCGGAGATCACCTGATGCCCTTGCGATGCTTCGGCCTCATCGCTGCTCTCGGTATAGTCGGCAGACACAAACAGACTTGACATATCGGGCTCGGAGCTATCATCACTGTCAGATACAGTTACCGCATACTCTACATTCTGACCTGGAAAATAGAAGGATTTGTTACCCTTGATGTTTATTGTTACCTCGGGTGCGGCATTGCCAGCATAAACTGCGGCTGGCATACTTTGCGCGCTAAGGCCGGCAGGATCGCTCACTTTAACAGTGATGTTATAATCGCCAATTTTTGAATAGGTAACACTCGCCTTCGGAACACTGGTTTGAGCAGTTTCTCCGTTGCCAAAGTCCCAGGTGTAGGTAAGTTTGTCTCTCTCCGGGTCACTCGCCATGGCTGAAACTTCTACCGTTAGAGGAAGTGTTCCCGAGCTTTTGTCAACAGCAATCTGCTCTACTTGGGGAGATCGATTACCTCCGTTGAAATCAATCCTTGAAAGTGCGGCAGCAGCATTTTTTGAAAACCAACCATTTCCATACTCAAGGAAATAAAGTTTACCATCAGGGCCCACTTCCATGTCGATCAACGAATTCATTTTGGTGTGCTCCATAAAAGGCTCCATTTTCACATAATCGCCGTTGGGGGCCATGGTCACTGCTTTGATCCAGCCTCTGATCCAATCATAGATGATAAGTTTGCCATTGTAGTACTCGGGCAACCTCGTTTCTTTCGGGAACATGTCCGTATAATACACAGGCCCAGCCATCGCATTTCTACCACCTGTTTTTACCTGAGGGAATTCCTTCGAAGCAGCGTAAGGGTACCATATGAATGGCGGAGCTACAGGAGGCAATTCTTTAATGCCGGTGTTGTTTCTGGAATTGTTAATAGGGCGTTCAGCGTCAAAAAGCTCGCCTGATTCGCCTGTTTCATAGTTGTATTCACGGTAGGGATAGTTTTTGCCGACGAACATAGGCCAGCCGAAATTGCCAGCTTTACGTGCCTGGTTCAATTCGTCGTAGCCACGAGAACCTCTGACGGCCATGCTATCATTATTAGCATCCGGACCAACTTCACCCCAATAAAGGAAGCCCGTTTTCTGGTCGACAGAAATTCTGTAGGGGTTTCTATTGCCTTGAACGTAAATTTCAGGCCTTGTGCCTTCCGTTCCTACCGGGTACAAGTTGCCCTCAGGTATTTCATAGGAACCATCTTCTTTCACACGAATACGCATGATTTTACCACGTAGGTCATTGGCGTTGCCTGAGCTTCTTCTGGCGTCGTATTGTTCGTGACCAGGTCTGTCGTCAAGTGGACCAAACCCATTATTCACGTACTTTCCGCCTGGCTCATTGAATGGCGTTGAGTTGTCACCTGCCGACACATACAAAAGACCATCTTTGTCAAAGGCAATTGATCCTCCTGTATGGCAGCAAATCTCACGTTGAGAATAAAATTCAAGCACCACTTTCTCAGAGGCCATGTCAATTTCGTCATTCACAAATTTAAACCTGGAAAGGCGATTGACAGAGGTATCGACAGGGCTATAGAAAATGAATACAAAGTTATTGGTAGCAAAATTTGGGTCCTTCTGAATGCCCAAAACACCCTCCTCGGCATTTACGCCTTTTGTGCTTGTTTTGAAATAGGCATCAAGGAAGCCAGCCTGCTGAATTTTCCCCGTACTGTTTTTGTAAAGAAGTATTTCGCCTCTCCTTTGTGCGATGAGGATGTCCAAATTGGGTAAAATGGTCATTTCTGTCGGCTCATAAAATTCACCAACCGCAAGTGGCGTCTTCGTGAATCTATTTTCTTCAGGCGCTCTCAGGCTTTTAGCTTTTGAATAGTCGAGTGCATCGTTGTCTCCAATGGCATACTGAATACCTGCCAAAATATGCTTCAGGTAAAGGTCTTCTGAAAATGACTCATCAGTGTGCCCTAAGCCAGTGTAGAATGCACGGCCTCCATCATACTCGTGGTACCAGGCTATCGGATGATCGCCTGTGTCGGCACCGCCCTTGTAGCTGTTTTCATCTAGTGTAAGGAGCTTATTCACATCTGGGTTGGTATATCTGTAGCTGTACCATTCATCAGTTCTAGTCCATTTTTCTGGAAGAAAACTGGTGCTTGGGTGATTTTTATCCAATACGGTAAGCTCTCCCTGTTGAACGTTAGGGTTTGGGTCCTTGATGCCCGGATGATCGATGAAGTAACCACCCACAAGTTTGCCATACCATGGCCAGTCGTACTCAGTATCAGCCGCGGCATGAATACCTACATAGCCTCCGCCTGCTTGAATATACCTTTCAAAGTCTGCCTGCTGATAGTGATCAAGGACATCTGCAGTGGTGCTTAGAAATATAACTGTAGAATAGTTTTTAAGAGAATCTTCAACGAAGTACTCGGCATTGGTTGTGGTATCTACTTCAAATCCGTTTTCCAAACCCAACTTTTGGATAGCAGCTATGCCAAATGGTATTGAGGCATGGTGCCAGCCAGCTGTTTTGCTAAAAACCAATACTTTAGCAGGCCCGGACTTTTCTGAGCAAGAAAGAAATGTGAGTGTAAAGAAAGCCAAAAGGAACAGGCTTTTTATGAAATACAAAGGGTGTTTCATTTAATGTAGCGTTATGGGTATGAGACGATCGTACTTAGTTAATTTGTTTTTTTTACACAATGGTGTGTAAGTTAAATATAAAACGTACCAAGATAAAAGATATGATTTTAAGAACGGCCTTTTCGGGCAGATCAATATGGTTTTTTTACAAATCATGACATATTCGGACAGTCAACGGTTTTACATTTTGTGGTAGGGTATTGTTTTACCTACTAACAGAAACTATTGCCTCTCATTGCTCAGGATAGTGCAGGATGCGCACAAATTATCTATCTTCTAGCTTCGGGAGCTTAGACCACACCTACAAATGATGAAAGACTCAACAAAAACTGCTGAATCCCCTGTTTCTGAAGAATACGAAAGAGAACCAGTGCCAGCTTCGGCACAGAAAGGTTGGAAGAGCTTTCTGGGCATGTATGCAGGGGAGCATGCAGCAGGTACTGAGTTTGTTATCGGTCCCTTGTTTCTTACAGCGGGAGTGAGTGCTTTTGACTTGCTGGTGGGACTTCTTCTTGGAAATTTTCTTGCAGTATTGAGTTGGAGATACCTGACCGCCGAGTTAGCAGTGAAGTATCGTACTACGCTGTATTTTCATTTGGAAAAGATAAGCGGTCGCAACCTGGTCATTGTCTATAACCTGGCTAATGGAATTCTTTTTTGTTTCCTGGCAGGCTCGATGATCACCGTGTCGGCAACGGCAGTAGGAATACCTTTCGGTATGGATATGCCTAAGCTAACCGACACCATGCCAAATGGAATCACATGGGTGGTGATTGTGTTGGTGTTGGGCGCAATCATCTCAATGATAGCCGCCAGAGGTTATAACACCGTGTCAAAGGCAGCTAACTGGATGGCTCCTGTGATAGTACTTGGGTTTGTAGCTGCTGGATTTGTAGCTGCCAATCAACTGGGCGTAAGTTCATTTTCTGATTTCTGGAATATTTGGGGAGAAGGTTCTGAGCCCTTTCCAGGTCAAATCAAGTACACTTTCTGGCACGTTGCCATATGGTCGTGGTTTTGTAATGCGGCTGTTCATATAGGTATGTCGGACTTGACAGTTTTCCGTTTTGCGAAAAAAGCGAGTGCAGGATGGACAACGGCAGCGGGCATGTATGTTGGCCACTACATGGCATGGATTGCTGCCTGCTTGCTATATGCCGTTTATTTAAGAGTGCCTGAAACACAAGCCATGTTGGCTGCCGGCGAAGCTCCTTCGGTAGCTCCCGGGCCCTTGGCCTACAATGCCTTAGGAATCTTTGGTGTCATCGTAGTGATTCTCGCTGGTTGGACAACCGCCAACCCCACCATATACAGAGCTGGACTGGCATTTCAAGCGGTGATGCCTAAGTTGTCAACTTTTTGGGTGACCATTCTGGCAGGTGCTTTGGCTACGATAGCCGGGCTATTCCCTGCCTTCGCCATGAAGCTGCTTGATTTTGTGGCTGTATATGGATTCATTCTTGCTCCAATTGGCGCCATTATTGTCTTCGAGCATTTTTTTGCAGAGAAAGCTGGCATCCAAACCTTTTACGCAGAAAAATCAGGAATAGGGTTCAATATGGCCGTATTTATTGCCTGGGTGGCTAGCGTTGCGATCTTCTATTTTATCTCGGTACAAATGGGTGTGTTCCTCAGTTTTCTCACCTTGCCTGCCTGGCTGCTTTGTGGTCTTTTGTATCTTGGGTTAAGCAAATTCACACAGAAATCCGGAGGGGTAGCCTATTGATAAGAGGCCCAATTTGAAGGGCGGTTTGCGTCCTAAAATCGGAAAGGGTATTTTAAGATTTTGATCTTGTAAAATACATACCCTATACCTACTCATGCTTACACTAATTATTATTCTGGTATCACTTGCTTTCATTCTGGTAGCGATTACCAAGTTTGACATTCATCCCTTTCTCGCCCTGTTTGTTGGTGCCATCGGATACGGGCTGTTGTCCGGTATGTCGAGTGAGCTCATTCTTAAGTCCATCACGGATGGCTTCGGTGGTGTGCTCGGCAGTATCGGTTTGTTAATACTGCTGGGAGTGATTATCGGCACCTTCCTCGAAAAAACAGGAGGTGCGATCGTTATCGCTCAGAAGATACTTTCCTGGATTGGAGAAAAATCGGTGATGCTGGCCATGATGATTTGTGGGTATATCCTATCGATACCGGTGTTTGGCGACAGCACGTTCATTATGATGAACCCTATTAGTAAGTCGCTGGCTTTTAAAGGCAAGGTGCCATATGCTGCTACCACTGTGGCTCTTACACTTGGCGCTACTGCCAGCCACTCTCTTGTGCCACCAACCCCCGGCCCAATTGCAACGGCAGGTATACTCAATGCAGACCTTGGAATGGTGATCTTTTGGGGCTTGATCATCAGTATAACGACCATGGTCCCCTGTTACTTTTTTGTGAAGAAGTTTGTGGTAAAAATTCCCCTTGAACCTGTATTTGCAGCCAGTGAAACTGAAGATAAGATTGGCAAACATCCGTCTGCCTTCAAGTCATTTCTCCCTATAGTCATACCACTATTGTTGATTGTCCTGGCCTCCATTGCGAAGTACCCAACCAAGCCGCTTGGCGAAGGAATGTTCATCACCGTTATACTATTTGTCGGTAGTCCGGTAATAGCCTTGCTTTTAGGAGCGTTCTTGTCGTTTGCCCTACCGGAGAAATTTGACAAGCAGGTATTGTCCTCTACCGGATGGATAGGTGAGGCCTTGAAAATAGCTGCGCCGGTGATACTGATAACTGGTGCTGGCGGCGTTTTCGGTAAGATGTTGCAGAATTCCGGCATTGCTGACCTGGTAAGCACGGGTTTATCGGGGGCCAGTTGGGGTATTTTCTTGCCGTTCTTGATTGCCTTCTCTTTGAAGACTGCTCAAGGGTCGTCAACAGTGGCCATGATAACGACAGCTTCTATTATTGCTCCGTTGCTCGGGACGCTTGGCCTTGATACGGAAACCATGAGGGTTTTTGCGGTGCTGGCTACTGGCGCTGGCGCTATTGCTATTTCACATGCCAACGACAGCTTCTTCTGGGCTATGACTCAGCTCTCCGGATTAACGATCAAGCAGGGCAATCAGTCGCATAGCCTGGGAACGTTTATTATGTCGTTTACAGCTATTATGATGATTTACGTGATCACACTGTTTATATAACTTATATAGGTTTAACCCTCCAAGGGGTTTTGAACCCTTGGAGGGTTGATTATTATGGCGAAATTACCTTGCTGTCCACCCACCATCAACAGTCAGCATAGAGCCCACCATATAAGTGCCTGCGTCGCTAGCCAGGAAGATAGCGGCACCTTGAATTTCCTTTAATTCGCCCCATCGACCTAAAGCGGTAGCGCCTACTACGAACTTAAGCCCATCCTCTGTATTAGCGATGGGCAAGTTCATTTCCGTTAAGAACGGGCCCGGGCAAATGGCATTCACATTGATGTTGAAAGGGGCGAATTCTAATGCCAAAGCACGGGTCATTTGAACCACGGCTCCTTTGCTAGACGCATAGGGCGTGCGGTTCGATAAGCCGACCAGCCCCAATGTACTCCCCAGGTTGATAATGCTTCCCTTACCAGCCTTCTTCATATAAGGCGTCACAGCCCTGCAACAAAGCCAGGTGCCGGTTACATTGACCTCCATCACTTTATTGAACTCTTCCATTTTGAGCTCGTCGATGGCTCCACGGATATTGATACCTGCGCTGTTGATGAGTATGTCGATGCGCCCAAAGGAGTCCATGGCGGCCTTTGCCATAGCTTCCGTTTGTGCTTCACTGGTAACGTCAGCAGCAAACGAAATAGCTTTTACGCCATAGGCTTTATTAATGTCTTTTGCGGCCTGCGCGCCTTCTTCTTTATTTCGGTTCACCAACATGATATTGGCACCCGCCGAGGCTAATCCCTCTGCCATGGCAAGGCCTAAGCCTTTGGAGCCCCCGGTAATGATGGCAGTTCTGCCAGTGAGATCGAAAAGTTTGATGCCGGGTAGATTGTCAGTAGTCATTGTTATCTTATGTTCAGGTTGCTGGCACTGTATTTCAGGCAGGCCAGGTTGTTTTGTTCTTCAAATTCTAGTCTTTCCTCAGGCGTCAAGCCAGCTACGGAGGGCAAAGTGCCTTTGAATTTCTTTTCTTTTACCATACGCAAGGTGCTGGCCAGGTAGGTGCCGGAAACCCCTTCAAAAACCTTCCAATATTCATCTGTGAGGCAGGGTATTTCCAGAGGGTCACGGGTAATCATTTCCAGATTGAAACGGATATCCGGATTATGTTTTTTGCAGACTTCGACCATTTTCTTCAAATCGCAAACCCCCGTTCCCAGCGGTACTTCTGAAAGCAGAAACCCCTTTTCGTACTCCGCTACCCCCATGTCCTTGACATGGGTGCTGAAAGCATAGGGTGCCAGCATTTCTACCACACTCATAGGCTCTTCCATCAAGGAGATGCTATTGCCGAAGTCCACCGTTACACCTACCCATTCGCTGTCAATCGTCTTCATTAAATTGACTAGTTCAGGTGCCATCCAGTCTTTATGGTTTTCAATGGCGAGTTTCATTTTGTGCTTGCGAACTATAGGCTCAGCCATGCGTATCCTTGCTATCGAGTCTTTTTCGTACTCATCGAACTCCTGCTGGGAATGGAGGGTTTCGTACCTCCGTGTGCCCATGCAAACGCACCTAAGAACCGACACGCCTGCTTCTTTGGAGGCTACCACTTCTTTTTCAAATTCGACAAGATCTTCTTTGGTTTTTGGCAGACCAATCGAGCCTTCCAGGTAGAGCCCCAATTTTTCTCTTTTATCTCTGGCCTTTTTGGCGAAGTCAGAAGTCCAGCCCCTTACAAGCGTTTGAACGCCACCGGCCCCAATGTTGGCACAGTGCTCCATCAGCTGAATCGCATCGGTCATGGGGGGGTATTTCTTGCTTTCAACTTTGGAGTTCCATCGGGCACCATAAGAATGAACCACCACGCCCATGGGAACATCTTTGAGAAAGTCGGGCATGGCTGGAAAAGGCATAGATAAGGCGAGAGCACCGATCCCTGTTTTTTGTATAAAATTTCTTCGCGAGCTGGTTGAGCTTTCTACCGGTACCGATGTATTCATGAGCGCTTTCATTATTTGGGCGTTAGTTTAGGTAGGTCTATTGTGCATTCTTTTGATTTTCTTCTTCTTTCAATCTTTCAATGTGGGCATTAAGTTCGGCCGGCGTCCAGGGAACGACCCTGCCTTGTGATGTTACTCTTGTCCCCCCTACCAAACGACCTGATATCGCGCCTGCGTTGTTGCCCCACTCGTTTCTAATATACGTAAGTATTGTGGCAATACTTCTATCATCCAGCGTAGAATGAGCGGGCATCACAGGTAGTATGTCGGGCGAATTATAGTTTTTGCCGGCTACGTCAATTGCTCCTTCAATACCATGTAGGATAATCAGCGCCAGACGTTTACCGTCGCCTGTTACCCACTCTGAACCGGCAAGTGGTGGTGCAAACCTGGCAATTCCTGCTCCATCAGTACCATGACAGCCTGCGCAGGTGGTTAGGTAATTCTGACGCCCAAGAGCAAACTGCTCCCTTTCCTGATCATTGAGAATGCTTTTGCCAGCCTGGGCTACTGCTTGAGGAGTATGCCCTGGCCACTGGAACATGGAAGCCAATGTTTCTAGCCTGGACGGATCAAAGGGAGGATTTGGTTGTGTGAGAACGGGTGGAGCCGCACTTAATTTAATAGGACCTGTTTTGGCGAGGCTACTCTGCTGTATGGTGAGTGCCGTTAACATGGTTTTTTGTTTCCAGCCAAATGAGGATTTATCAACATTGAGAAGAGCTAGTAAATCGAATAGCTCTTTTGAATCCCTTTTATTGATAATCGACGTTGTGAGTGTTTCGAGAAAGATTTCTTTTGGCTGTGATTGTTGCTGCCAGTCAGGAGATTTCAACAATGTTTGCAAAAAAGGGAATTCACGACCCTCCAGGCTACTCATCACTGCATCGCGAATCAATGGAGACTCACTATTGGTGGTGATAATGCCTGCCAGCAGCTGATTAGCCGGTGTTGGGTTCAGGTAGCCAGCGGAGAGCGCCATTTGTAGCACTTGTTTTGCAGCGGCATCTTTATAAGTCTTGAGCAGTGTGTTTTCTACTTGCCCCCGCAGGCTTATATTGCTAGCAGTAAGAGGTTCCAAAATTCGTAATGCAGAAGATTGAAGCAAGGCACTTTTGTCGGTTAAAAGACTCACAAGAAGATCTGGGTCAGCGAAATTAAGTCCTTCGAGGGTCCAGAGCGCATGGAACCGGGCAAGGTTGTTATCACTTGTTTTTACCAACGTCGTTAGCGCATCCTTTGTCGAAGTGTCTTTTCTTTCAACCAACAAGCGCTGAGCCATATCTCTCTGCCAGCCGTCAGGATGGGAAAGAAGTGTAACTAATTCGGCAGAAGAAAGTAATGAAAGTTTTTTTGCTTGAGTAGGCTGCCATTCGTCTGGTACTACTCTCCATATGCGTCCCATATGAATTGGCTGATCCAGTTTTCGCTCTAGTGTTTTTTCTTTCAGGTAGGGCGTCGCATATTTCCCATCTTGTATGATGCCATGGTACATGTCAACAATGTAAAGAGCTCCGTCGGGACCCAGGGCTGTGTTTACAGGACGGAACCTTTCATCTGTTGAGGCAAGGAACTCTGTGCCGGGATGCGGGTCTGTGGCGCTGAGTATCACGCCATTTTCAGTGACAACATTTCGTTTAACAAGGTTGCCAGCTGGCTCGCAAACAAACGCATTGCCATAATATTCGCTCGGAAAGAGTGTGCTTCTCAAAACCAGCGGTGAGCAAGCTGCCGTAAACTCGATGAGTTTTTCATTTGCATCCAAGGTGCCAGGAATATATCCCCTGTTTACCGCTGGAGTTGGCCGAATAGGGTAAACCCGGCGGTCGATTGTCAAGCCATGGTCAATGCCAGTGGAGGGTTTGTGGTTTTTATTGCGACTGAGATAATTAGGGGGGACAAGGTCAGCATGCAGTTGCGACCAGTTATAGTTGTAGAACAGTCGGCCTTCGTCATCGTGGCTTACGCCCCATTGTCCCCTGAACTCAGTGCTATCTCTTATCCACTGGTCGTTGACCAGTTTGTAGCGAAGGCGCGACTTAACGCTGTAGTACCAGTTGTCAGTATTAAGGAGCAGTCCGTTATCAGAGTGTTCCACTAATCCATTGCTGGCGTAGGTTGAATCAAGAAGCACCTTGCTATCTGCTTTGAAGTCACCGTCTACATCTTGCGTTAGCCAGAGCGCTTTGTTTTCGGAAATCAATGCGCCTCCTTTGATTAGTCCTATAGATCTTGGAAGCACCAGACTGTCGAGGTAAATGGTGCTTTTGTCCATGGCCCCGTCTCCGTCTGTGTCTTCAAGGATTGAAATCCTTCCCAGGTGGCTTGTTTCATCATGCCCTTCGATGTCGGTCATGTACCCGCGCATTTCCGCTACCCAAAGTTTGCCATCCTCGTCGAATACCGCAAACACGGGTTCTTGAATCATGGGCTCACTGGCTACCAGTTGAACTTTGAGGCCAGGTTCGAGTTGGAAAGTACTTAGCTCTTCTTCTGGCGAATTGACAGACGAGTCGTCTGTGGAGACTGAAGTGTTTTGATCTGCACAGGCCGTTAAGAAATAGAACGAAATTACGAGGGAAAACAGGCGATTCAATGCCGCTGTGTCACAAAGCTTTCTCAAGGAAAATGTAGTTTATATGTAAGCAGGTATAACAGCCATGCCAGTATAATGTTGCATGGATAGCCACAATTTGATGTTTCTTGCCTGGATACGCAAGTAGGTTTTACAATAACGGTAGGGCTGCAATTGTAAGGACCAATCCGAAAGCCTGAAGATTAAAAGTCAAAAAGGGGATCTTTCCAATAAAAAACGGTGGAATAGAATGACTACTTGAAATTACCCTGATTTGTCTGATTGGAATATCTGGAGATGGATTTGTTCCGACAATTGTCAGCAGGCATAGGAGTTTTATTGAGTTAGATGTTAAAGATATAATTTCCCAGTGCATTTATATACTGGAAGTTCATGCCAATAGATTATTCGAACAAAGCAAAATCATAATTAACCGATGATATATGAGTCTGATAAACAAAGCGATAGGGCTTTTATTGGCTGCATCCTGTTTTTTCGCTTGCGGTGAAAAAGATGACAATACTGAAAATGGTGAGCAGGATCAAGGCTCGGTTAACGTCGTAGCCGAGCAATGTTTACATTCTGGAGAGCTGAAGCGAGATCTATATGCTATAGTATCAAATATACCCGACGGCGGCGGTTCCATTTACAAGCCAGGTATTGTAGACACCACTCGCATGCGGCAATACCTGGGTGCCTGGATGCCCTATGTCTGCAATGGCTTCCCAGATAGCCTGAAACATGAGGGCCTGGAATTGCTGGTAACCATTTCTGACAAAACGGTAGACGACACCAATCTTAGTGTCTCAACCATTGATTTGGTTGAAGTGGCGCTGTTAAAAGATCAATTGGATAAAGATCCGAGAAACGGCGACGGTGTGTCAACTGCTGATCTTAACATTTCGCCAATTAAAGGTTCGTTTTATACTGGCTACGTCATCAATTCAACTTCCGAGTGGGAGGCGGTCAGCCAACAAACCGGAGCAACCATGGGGGTTCCCGTAGATTTTGAAAGCCAAACGCTGCTTGGCTATAAGATCATGGTAGGCGGATGCTGGCCGGGAGGCCATGTTGAATTTCGTAGATTCATCCAGGATGCCGAACAGCAATTTCGGCTTGATATAAATGTAAAAAACTATGGACTTTGCCAGGTGGGATACGCCCGCTGGCACTGGGTCACTGTGGATAAACTCACGCCAGAAGATAAGGTAGAGTTCTCTTACAAGGAAGAGGTGATCTCTGATTGAGCATATTGCCGCCTCGCAACCTGGACAGATTTTTCAAAGGAGTTTGCTAGTCGAAACTCAGCTTCCGGTGTTTCGTGGACTTGGGTTCTCTTCCCAGCTTTCTTTGTTTTTTCAGGTGATGGATATAAAACAGAAAAGCCCAAGGATTTCTCCTTGAGCTTTGTTTCTGTGATCCCGCTGGGATTACTCGTCCACGCAGGCATGCGCACCGCCCCTACTGAACCTCCGCTTCGCTACGGTTTCGAACACAGGGGTTCTCATCCCAGCTAGATTGAATTTCCGGAAGGGCAGTGTCCAACGAGAATCTTTCTCGAATTTGGTTTAATACAAGATCCATCTGCCGACGCCTCCTCCCATGTTTCTCAAATCGGCACCACCAAAAAAACAATGCCCCTTGAAAATCACTTTGCAGAGGGCTTTGTCTTTCAAGTTCAAAAGATATCACGGCGTCACCGTCACAATCACTCTTTTGTAACGTGACAAGGCCGGGGTGCCTTTGTCGGTTACTTTTAAGATGAAGTGGATCGTCTCCGGCTTGTCGACTTTTGGCGCTACTATGGTGTGCATGTTGTATAGGTTCTCGGCAAACGGGCCTGTACTCACCTGCTGTTGGTAAGAGCCGGCTTCCTGGTACTGAAACCACCAGTAGCTCAGGTTGTCTCCGTCGGGGTCGGTGGTGCCACTGGCATCGAGGCTGAAAATATCACCGGATTTCACAGTAAACTGCTCGGGATGGCCCAGAGCGGGTATCGGAGGGTGGTTGGCTTCTTCGTAGGGTTGGGTACACCAGTCCATTCTGGCCGCAAAGTCATTTTGAAAATCGTCCCTCCAGCGCCAGAGCGTTACTCTGTTGTCGGTAAAGGTGGTTGTATCCTTGCGAATGGCCCTGCCAAATTCATTGGGCAGCCGGGGGGTGTAGGTATCGGTAGCATTGGTCCAGATGGGCCTGGTTTCAGGCTCGATGGGCACGCCTCCGGTAAATCCGGTGGTTGCAGCAGGGTCGGGCTTGTACAGCTCGTAACGGCCTCCCCAGCCTCCCCAGTTGGGGCGCTCCGGGTTGTTCAGGCCGTTAGGGACAGTGGAAAGCCAGGAGGGTGTGTCGCCTTCCATGCCATAGGCTACATCCGGATACATAGCCCCCAATGGCCCATGGCCCTGCTGGATGTTTTGGGCCAGCCAGGGGTTGCTAATCGTTTCGTTGTCCTGGCCCTTCACTGGTTGATTGATGGCGATCCAGGTGGAATTGAAATAGCCGCCGGGGCTCACGATGTAGAAAAGCTCTGGAAACTCCTTGCGCATCCAGCTGCCAGTGTCGTCCTGGTCGGAGATGGTATATACCCTGATTTTGCTGATAAGCCGGGCTGCCTGAGCCTTGCTTTTTGTCTTCCTGATCTTCCAAAGCGCCTGGGCCAGCGTATTGGGGCCGCCCCAAACGGACACATACACCGATCGGTCGTCGTCTTCCTCCAGCACTTTGATGATCCATTCAGAGCCCTCCGAGTCCTTGCCTTCGCCCACGCCCTGCATGCCATATACCGGCAGCCCCTGTTTCACCAGAGCCCGTAGCTCTCCACCCGAGGGAAAGCCTGGTTCATGCTTGAGCAGGTTGGGCTGCACTTTTTCATAAGCATCAAGAATGGCCCTGATGGATTCCGGTGCTACTCTGGCCTTTTGATGGACCGAAGTGGTGGCGATCAGCCCTTCGATTTCAATCTGGTTGGCGTACAAAAGCAGTCTGACAAGCGTTTGCGCATCATCAGGATCAGCTTCAATGTCGGTGAGTACGAGGAGGCGATGCTTCTGCGCAGATTGCCCAAAAGCCAGCTGAGTGCAAAGCAGGGCGATGAGGAATAGTAGGGTGTTTTTCATTTCGTATACGTTTAAATGGCTGTCAATCGATATCCAATTTGATTTCTTATTTTTTCCATCGTCACCTGGGTAAAACATCCACAATGACACGCTGATAGCGGGTGAGCGCAGGCATACCGTCATCGGTTACTGCCAGCACAAAATGCATCGTCTTTGATGTGTCGGAATTGGGAGCGATAAATGAGACCTCTATTTTGTCTGCATTTTCAAGTGTCAATCTTGAAGCATTGAGAGTGCCAACTTCTTTATAATGTATCCATTGATAGGCCAGGTTATCATTATCGGGATCGGTAGACCCGGCAGCACTTAAGACGACTTTGTTACCCGACTTTACAGAAATCTTATTGGCGTGACCAAGTCTGGCAACAGGCGGGTGATTTGCTTCGCCATATTCAGACGTGTTACTCCAATCTATTCTTGCTGCGAAATCATTTTGATACGCTTCACGCCATCTCCAGATAGTGGCGTGATTGCTTGTATGGTATTGTTTCGTGATGTCGCTCCACACCTCATCTTGTGTATCTGTCCAAATGGGCCTGGTCTCCGGTTCGTACATGTATTTTTTGAACGGTGGAATGTACAACTCATAGCGTCCACCCCAGCCTCCATAGTCGGGATGCCCGGGGTTGTTCAGACCATTGTTCACAAGCCCCAGGAAGGACGGAGTGTCCCCTTCCATCAGGTATTCGGTATGGGGATGTTGCGCTCCAAGCGGCCCATGGTTTTGACGGATGTTCTCGTCGAGCCAGGGGTTGTCAACGATTGAGAAATCTGGCCCGCTAAATCTCCCATGAAATTTGTCGCCGGAAATGCCCGGCCATGTCGCATAGTGGTATTGGCCTCCCCCGTTTTCTTCATATCCAGGACTAACTATATAAAAGATGTCAGGGAAATTCTTTCTTATCCATGGCCCGCTGTCATCCTGATCTGAAATGGTGTACACTCTGATCTTTTTGAGGATTTTGTCCAACTCATTTTCAGGCAGTGTACGCTCCATTTTCCAGAGAGCCTGAGCCAGTACATTGGCTCCCCCCCAGGCCTGGATATAAAGCGGGCGTGGGTCATCTTTTTTGAGACACTGGATCAGCCATTCGGAGCCCTGCGAATCTTGTCCTTCACCCACACCGGTCATGCCGAATTTGGGAACGCCGATCTTGATGATGCTTTTCATGTACTCGTAGGTAGGATATCCTTTTTCATGCACCTCAAGGTTATCCCGCACAAGGCTGTACGCATCTACAATCTCATGGAGTCGCCATTCTGCTGTTTTATCTTTTTGCCAGCAAGAAGTGGTAGCTACTAGCCCTTCCACATCCCATTGATTGGAATAGGTCATAAAACGCACCATGCTTTGGGCGTCGTCAGGTTCATTTTCGATATCGGTAAGAACAAAAACTCTTGGTTTTTCAGTTTGCGCCGCAGCAATGGTGCATGACGCCAACATAGCCAGGATCAACAGCAGCATGGACTCTTTGGCAGCTCTTATCAATGTGGACGCACAACCCAAATATTCAACTGATAATACAGGTCGTGAAGTGGTTTCCTTTTTCATTTTAGTATCATTTGATCATTCATATTCTTATAGCGTAGTCTATTGTATGCACCAGTCGGCACGTTCTTTGAACTCGGCCTGGAAGTCATCTTTCCATTGGGCAATGGTTGAGCCACCAGGCCCATCAATCCAATGATTCGTGGTGCCATCTCTTGTGTACTGACCACCCCAACCAGGCTGCGCAGGGTCTTCAGGATTGTTGATTCCACGATTGGCGCTGACCAGGTACAGAAACGCCGGTGTATCACCCTCGATCACTCCCGGTCCCGCAATGGCCTTAGGTGGGTAGATCGCACAAAGGGGTCCGTGGTTGTTGATGATGTTTTCCTCGGCCCATGCTCTACTATCGCTTCGGAACATGCCCTGATAAGTCTTTTTGGACTCGATAATAAACAAGTCGGGAAATTCATTCATCAGCCAATCGTGTGACGCATCCTGACAGGCAATAAGAAAAATGCGGAGCTTGCTGACGAAAGCCCTGGTCTCTTTTTCACTGCGTGTATGCTGTACGTCCCAAATAGCCTGGGCAACTTCTCTTGGGCCGCCCCACACGCTGATCCACATAGGGCGGGGGTCGGGTTTATCAGCGGCAGCTATGATTGCCCTCGAAGCCTCACTGTCCAAGCCTTCGCCGATAATTTCATTGAACGGTTGCTTGCCGCAGCCCCATTGAATTTTGATGCCATTATTGTTGCCCTTGCCCTCGTAGGTAACGACACGAAGCTCATCAGCAGACGGATAGTTTTTGTCGTGCTTCATCAGATTGTCATCGACCTTGTCGTATTCGTCAAGCACCGCCAGTATATTTTTCTTTTCGGCATTCATGCCAAAGGTACCTGCAGAAGCAATCAGCCCTTCTACGTCAAATTCATTGGCGTAGAGAAGGAAACGCACAATTGATTGCACATCGTCGGGGTCGCTGTTGGTAACAGGAAATGGCGGGAAATCACTTGAGACAATGATGCGAAATCGTTGTGGGACAGAAATATCCCTCGCCACCCGCTTGAAGGCTTCCTTTGCGGAAGGTGAACTGTTGTTCGGCTGATTTTCAAATTTGCCTTTATCGACCGACTGAGCTGATTTTGGAGAAATAAAAGCCACCAATAGCGTAAAGGTGATCAGGCCACTAAGTACCGGGAGGGTTGTTTTTTTGTTTTTCATAATGTGTTTTTTTGGCCGTTTGTAATGATGCCCTGCCATTCCTTATGCCAGTCCCCGATACGGCTGTCCTGTGAGGGTTTTAGCAATTTTCTTTCGCCTCCGGGTGCTGGCAGGTGATCGATGTCTTTGAAAATTTTCTGTTGTAGTCCAGCCAGGTAGGCTGCTCCCAGCGCTGACACATCTGGCATACCCAGGCTGGCCACTGGTTTATTGAGCAGATCGGCCAGAAACTGCACAATGAAGCGGTTGGTACTGATGCCGCCGTTGACCATTAGCTGTTGCAGGTTGATGCTGGTGTCGGCTTCCATGGCTACTATCACGTCTTTGATTTGGAAAGGAATGCTTTCCAGGGCCGCTCTCACAATGTGATTTTTGGTGGAGCCGAACGTAAGCCCGACGATCGACGCTTTTCTGCTCATGTCCCAGTGCGGAGCCCCGAGGCCGCTGAAGGCGGGAATGAGGTAAACACCACCGTTGTCAGCTACGGCAGTAGCCATCGCTTCCAGTTCGTTGATGCTGGTAAACAGCCCCAGTTCGTTTTTCAGCCATTCGATGGTAGCACCGCAGGTAACAATCACGCCTTCCAGCGCATACTGCACCGTGTCGGCCGTGCTCCAGCAAATGGTCGTCATCAAGCCGTTGTCGGAATACTGCAACTTTTCGCCGATGTTCATCAGGATAGAGCAGCCTGTGCCCATGGTGGCTTTAGCCGTGCCGCTTTGGAAGCAACCCTCTCCAAAGGCAGCCGAATGTGAGTCGCCAATCATCGCTGCAATGGGAAGGGGTTGGTCGAGTAGCCCACGAAAGGTGGATTCGCCAAAGGAAAACGCTGAGGGGCGGCACTCGGGTAGATTTAAGTTGCTGAGGCCAAATACCTCGAGCAATTCCCAGTCCCAGGTGAGAGTGGTAAGGTTGAAGAAGAGGGTGCGGGAGGCGTTGGTGTAGTCGGTGGCGTACTGGAGGCCGTTGGTCAGCTTATACAACAACCACGTATCCACCGTGCCAAAGTAAGCTTCTCCGGCATCGATGGATTTCCTGACTGCATCCACATTTTCGTAGAGCCAGAGGAGTTTGGTGCCGGAAAAATAGGGGTCAATGATCAGGCCTGTTTTGCGCTTGATAGTGTTCTCCAAACCGTCCGCTTTCAGGCGTGAGCAAATCTCCACCGATCGCTTGCATTGCCAAACCACGGCATTGTAGAGCGGCTTGCCTTGCTTGTCCCACACCACGAAGGTTTCCCTTTGGTTGGAAATGCCACAGGCAGCGATGTCCTTCGGAGAATATCCTGCTGCGACCAGCTGTTCTACGCATTTTTTAACAGATACCAGCACATTTTGAAGGAGGTCTTCCGGGTCCTGCTCCACCCAGCCGTTGTCGAGGTAGTGGGTTTTCAAAGGTTCCGTAGCCTGTGCGCATACATTCGCCTCCTGGTCGATGATGAGGGTTTTGGTGCTGCTGGTGCCCTGGTCGATGGCGAGGATGAGTTGTTTCGGCATGGGTTAGTTGCGTTTTGAGTTGGCCTTGTCGATGATGACTGCCATCAAAATGACGAGCCCTTTCACCACCTGCTGCCAGAAAGGCGACACGTTGAGTAGTACCAGCCCGTTGTTGAGCACGCCGATGATGATGGCCCCAAGCACCGTTCCCATGACACTGCCTCTGCCGCCAGATAGCGACGTGCCGCCGATGACTACTGCGGCAATTGAGTCGAGCTCATAGCCCATGCCGGCGTTGGGCTGGGCCGCATCAAGCCTCGACGTTACCAGTATACCGCCTACGCCCGCCAGTGCTCCGGCGATGGTATAAACGACCACCTTTACCTTCCTGATGTTGATGCCTGAGAGAAGGGCCGCACTTTCATTGCCTCCAATAGCGTAGATGTAGCGCCCCAGCTTTGTTTTGTTGGTAATAACGATGGCAATTAACACGACAATCCCTGAAATCCACACCGGCACAGGAATGCCCAGCGCCCAACCCGTACCCAGCCAGCCAAAGCTATCGCCAAGGTTCGAAATGGGGAAGCCGCCGGTCCATAGCATGGTGAGCCCCCTTCCAATGGTGAGCATGGCCAGCGTAGCCACAAAGGGAGGTACCTTGAATTTCGTGATGACCCAGCCGTTGAATCCTCCCAAAACAGACCCAGCGAAGATCCCCACCAATATGGCTCCAAATACCGTGAAGCCGATATAAAGGTTGGACGAAGGTATTTCGATGCCATTTCGCAGCAGGCCAGCAGTAATGGCACCACAAAAGGCAAGCACCGACCCGACCGATAGATCGATGCCGGCAGTGAGTACGATCAGCGTCATGCCCACCGAAATGCAGATGTTGACTGAAATCTGCCGCATTACATTCCACAGGTTGGTGGCCGTGAGGAAATTCTCCGATAGGAGACTGATGGCCACACACAGGATCAGCAGAGCGATCAAAGGTTGGAGCTTTGAAAGCACTTGCTTGTAGTCTTTGGCGTTCGTAGATACTTCCATGGTCAGGTAGTTTTCGGTATGGCTGCTTTGAGAATATTGTCTTCACTAGCTTCGCTCGCTGAGAATTCTGCGGTGATGCGCCCTTCTGTCATCACCAGGATGCGGTCGCACATAGCCAGAATCTCCGGCAGCTCCGACGACACCATGACAATGCCAAGTCCTTCGCTGGCCAGTCTTAGGATGAGCTTGTAGATCTCGTTCTTGGCATGGATGTCGATGCCTCGGGTGGGCTCGTCAAGTAACAGCGCCTTGGGGTTGGTAGCGAGCCATTTGGCCAGCACGATCTTTTGCTGGTTGCCGCCGCTGAGCGTGGCGACCGCCTGCTGGTCAGAAGTTGTTTTGATGGCCAGCTCACCGATGTATTTTGCTGACAGTGCAGCTTCTTTGTCGGCATTCAGGAGGCCGAAGTGGTGCAATTGGTCCAGGGCACTGATGGCGATATTACTTCTCACGTCCAAGCCCAGCACCAGGCCATCCTTTTTCCTGTCTTCGGGCACCAGCGCCAGGCCAGCTTCAATGGCGTCGGCTGGCGAGTTGATGTGAATGTCCTGACCGTCCATGGTGAGACGCCCCTCTGTGCTTTTTGGATGCAAACCAAAAATGGCCTCCATCAACTCTGTTCTCCCGGCTCCCATGAGGCCGAAAACGCCGAGGATTTCACCTTTGCCCAGGGAAAAAGAAATGTCTTCGAGCAGCAGGTCGTTGCTGCGCAAAGGATGTTTCATGGAAAGGCCCTCGACAGTCATGAGAGTTTCCCTGTGGGCAGCATCCCTTCTGCCAGCAATCTTGATTTCCCGGCCCACCATTTTCCGGATCAGGCTGTCGTGTGTCATGCCTTCCATGTTTCCGCTTTCAATGGTTTTCCCATCCCTCAACACGATGTAGCGGTCAGCCATTTTGAAAAGCTCGTCCAGCTTGTGGGAGATGTATACGATGACCTTGTTGTCTTTTTTAAGCTGTGCAATAATGCCAAACAGCACCTCCACCTCGCTGTCGCTGATGGCCGAAGTTGGCTCGTCCATGATGATGACTTCCGCATCAAAAAGCAGTGCTTTAGCGATCTCCACTACCTGCTGCTGTCCCACTTTCAGCTGCCCCACCAGTGTGTTGGGGTCGACGGGTAATTGAAGCCGTTTGAGCATGTCCCCGGTTTGGTCGAGCATTTGTTTGTTGTCGAGCATGCCCAATGCATTGGTTATCTCACGCCCCAGAAAGAGGTTTTCTGCAATGCTCAGGTATGGGATGAGGTTGAGCTCCTGATGGATAATGGCGATGCCTGCCTCCTGAGCCTGCCGGGTATTTTGGAATTGCACAAGCTGCCCTTTGTACAGGATGCGGCCGTCATAGTCAGCGTACACACCCGAGAGGATTTTCATCAGCGTGGACTTCCCGGCTCCATTTTCTCCGATAATGGCGTTTACCTTGCCGGGGTGCAGCTTGAGACATACTTCGTCGAGGGCCGTGACGCCGGAGAATTTCTTGGTGATGTTTTCAGCGATGAGCATGGCTAATCGGCCTAGGAGCCGGCAAGAGTGGTGTTAAAAACTGTGGATTTCTTCCTGAGCCTTTCCGGAAGGCGGGTGCCCAGGGTTAGCAGGAATAGGAAAGAGGTATAGTTTAAATAGGTCATAATCAAAATAATTATTAGTTCGTCAGGGGGCTACATAAGGGTAAGGCTGACAGGTAAAACTTCTATTTTGGAAAGGTCGAAATGCTCTCTGTTGAGTTCAATGGCACCGGTAAATTCTACCACCAGCCCGGCTTTGACTGTGCTCCTGAATTCTGGCAACACCTGTTCACGCACTATCTTGTTGATCTCGGCTGACACATTGTTGAAGTCCATGGTGTTGTCAAATTCGTTGATGTCGATCAACCCCGACGCATCCCTTATGGCATTGCCAAACACGAACTCTGTTGCCAGGGTAACATGAAAGTCGCCCTTCTCCGAGACAATAAGGATGTCGACATTGTCTTCATTCACGGTGGCAACCTCGCCTTTTCCTGAGACCAGGAAGTAGCGCAGGTTGCCGATACCCAAAGCGTTAGAGTGGTCCTCGAAGGCCTTCTCCGGGTTGTTGGTTAGCAAGGCCACCAGGCTATCGATGTTCACGGCTGCATCAAGGTTCGGGATCAGTTGGGTCTCCCAGAAGTTGGCGGCATACTGCGCCGCACTGAATGCTTTGGCTTCGGTGGCGGCCTTTACTTCGTCCAGCTTTTTAAAGTAAACGGAGTTGTAGAGGGCTACTACTACGAGCACACCGCCCAGGCCATATTTTATAAGCGCTGTCATCCGATGAGGTTTATTTTTTACCATAGCCCATGTATTCAAGTACGTTTTCCTGTGTGACCAGCTCCACGGCCACGGGCATCTTTTTAGGAAAGTCTCTTTGTCCTTTGAAGTAAGCGTCGGCATACTCCGCAGCGGTTTTCGCCATCACTTTGGGGAACTGCATTCCGGTGGCGACAATGTTTTTGTCTTTGATAGAATTGATCACGTCTTCTGCCCCATCGAAGCCGAAAACCATCACCTCACCGGCTTTGCCAGCGCCCACGAGGGCCTGGTAGGCACCGGAAGCCATGGCATCGTTTCCGCAGAATACTGCGTCGATGTTGGGGTGGGCCTGGAGCAGGTTTTCCATTACTTCCATGGCCTTGTTGCGGTCAAAGTCAGCACTTTGCTGCGCCACCATTTGCAGGCCGGGGTAAAAGTCGACTACACTGTGAAAGCCCCTGGACCGGTTCCAGGTATTGTTGTCGCCCACCAGGCCAAGAATTTCGACATAAGTGCCCTTTTTCTTCATTTTTTCGACGAAGTACTTGCCAATAGCCACACAGCCCGAGTAGTTGTCCGACAGGATTTGTGACGTAGCAGCTTCCGTTGAATTCACCTCCCTGTCCATGCAGAACACCGGAATGCCGGCGGCTTTCGCTTTCAGCACATTGATGACGGAGCCATCAGCGTCGGTGGGGTTGAAAAGGATGGCATCGAAGCCGGAGGCGATGGTGTTTTCGAAATTGTCGGCTTCTATCGCCGTGTTGTTTTGAGAGTCGAAAATCTTTGCTTCATAGCCCAGAGCCTCCGCCTGTACTGCTGCTGTTTGAGCCAGTACCACAAACCAGGGGTTGTTAAGGGTAGAGACAATCACCGCTACGGTCTTTTTATCCTCTTTTTGCTCTTCATTGCCACAGCCCGTGGTTTGTAGCAAGGCCATGGTTAAGACGAGGGCAACCCGGCTTTGCGATAGGAGGGTAAAGAACGGTCTGAGTAGTTGTCGCATTACTTGACAGTTTTGATTAACTCGACGGCCGTTTCGGTCAGACCGTCTTCTGAAATACCATAGTGGTTGAAAATTTCTACCTGTGAGCCAGTCACCGTATACTCGTCGGGAATGCCAACGATTTTGAAGGGCAGTATTAGGCCGTTTTGCAGCAGGTAAGAAGCGCAGGCTTCCCCTAGTCCTCCGTAAACACTATGTTCCTCTACTGTTATTATCGCCTTCCACTCAGCTGCCATCGACCTTAGCAGAACAGTGTCGAGCGGCTTAATGGTGTGCATACTCACAACAGTTGATTCAATCCCATAGTCCGCTGACAGTTTTTCAGCCGCCAGCAATGAGGGATGCACCGTTTCACCGGTTGCGATGAAGGCAAGGTCGGTCCCTTTCCGTATGATGCGGCCCTTGCCGAACTGAAAATCCCTTTCGCCTACCGCTGGCAGGTCGGGCATGGTCTTTTTGCCAAAGCGCAGGTAAACCGGCTTGTCCATATCCGCCGTAAGCCTGATAGCTTCTGCTGTTTCATAATTATCGGCCGGCGCCACAACGATGATATTGTTGATGGCCCGCAGTGCTGCAAAGTCGTGTAAGCTGTGATGGGTAGACCCCAGGGCGCCGTAGCTCACGCCTGCACTGATGCCGATGAGTTTTACCGGGTTGTCGGAGTAGGCCACGTCGTTCTTGATCTGCTCCAGAGCCCGGGTGGTGAGGAAGCAGGCGGGAGACACAGCAAATGTTTTTTTGCCCGCTGAGGCCAGGCCGGCCGACACGCCCACCAGGTTTTGCTCCGCAATGCCGATCTCCACTATCTGTCTGGGGAATTTCTCTGCAAAAGGCATGAGTTTGCCAGAACCCCGGGAGTCGCTCGTGACTACAATGAGGTCACGGTCCGAAGCGGCGAGGACTTGCAATGTGCCCGAAAAGACTTCGAGGTTGGCCTTGCCGCTTGTTTTGGTATTTGTTGATATTGTTTCCACTTTCTTGTCTGGTTGGGTATTACACCGCACTCAAGGCTTCGTCAAATTCACTCATTGCTTCTTTTAACTGCTCCGAACTAGGTACACCATGGTGCCATTTGAGCTGATTTTCCATAAAGCTTACGCCTTTGCCTTTCACCGTATGGGCAAGGATCAGGCTGGGTTTCCCTTGCTCGAAGGGCAAGGCATCAAACGTTTTAATCAGCTCATCAAAGTCGTGACCGTCCACATGCTTCACTGCCCACCCAAAGCTTTCGAACTTGGCATCGATGGGCGAAGTATTGCACACTTCCTCGGTGGTGCCGCTGATCTGTAATTTGTTGTGGTCGATGATGGCACACAGGTTATCGAGCTTGTAATGTGACGCCGTTAGTGCCGCTTCCCAGTTGGAGCCCTCGGGCAGTTCTCCATCGCCAAGCAGCGTGAACACCCGAAACGTTTTCTCGTCCATTTTGGCGGCGATCGCATTGCCGACGGCGATCGACAAGCCGTGGCCCAATGCGCCCGTGTTTTGCTCAATGCCAGGAATTTTTTTTGTGGGGTGTCCGATATATGGCGACATGTACCGGCACAAGGTTTTCAGGTCTTCTTCGGGAAAAAAGCCCTTATCAGCCAGCACTACATACAGCGCTTCTACCGTATGTCCTTTGCTCTGGATGTACCTGTCGCGGTCAGGAGAGGCAAAGTTTCCGGGACATACGTTTAGCACATGATTATAGAGCACACTCAAAATGTCGACGCAGGAAAGGCTTCCGCCTGTGTGGCCTGCATTAGCACCATAGATGTACTTCAGGATCTTCCTGCGGTACTCTATCGATTTTTTTTTCAATTCAATGGCGGTCATCCGAATCTCATTCTTGTGTTTTTTTAAAAGGCGGTCCTAATTCAATGAACTTATGCATGCTCGTAAACTTCCCAGCCTAAATAATTCTCATAAGCCTCTTTTAGAATAGCGGCTGTTTTGCTCGCATTCATTACCACATGGTGTTCGAAGCCATTGCGGCACACGTAATTCATAAGACCCTGCAAGTCGTTGATCTGCGCTACAGCCCGGTTACCAAAAGTGTTCAGTGCGTCGTCGGTCAGCTCGCCCTCACCCACATAGGCTTTGATCACTCCTTTGCAATCGTCGGTGCTGATGCGGCCATAGGTAAGGGGCATGGCAGGGGTGCGGCCGTCTAGTGCGCCGTAAGTATTTTCTGTTCCTACCGTTGTACCCAAAATAGGAGCAGTGCTGATTTGAATATCGGGCAGGAAGGACTTCGCCCAGTTGCCACAGTGGAAAAGCACACATTTGGTGTCATCGTCTGCGTAGTTATTGTTCCAGTCGACCAGGGCGCTGGGTGTGCCGCTGGCCAGCTGCATGGCATACATGGTGAGGGTGCCCGTTACGTCTACTTCGCAGGCGCTTGGGAGCATGTTTTCGCTCATCATGCTCATGTTGGTGCATACATTACAGCCGTAATTTTGCTGCAGCGAGGTCCAGCACTGGATGGCCGTGGCATCAAGGGAGTTCGCCTGCATAAAGTCGGCCAGCACCACGTCCAGCTTGGCGATTTGCACCAACCGGTCGTTGGGGGTCTTGCCAGTGGGGGTGTAGGCGTGTATTTTCTCCAGCTTTTCTTTTACCGATGCATCGTCGGCGGTTAGCTTGTTGGCATTGCCAAGGATTTCTGAAAGGTCCACCGTGGTGACTGAAATACCATGGCGTTGCAGAATTTTCTCGCTGTACCGGACCGTGTTGAACGCACCAGGCCGTGCTCCTACGGCGCCAATGCGCACCTTACGCATCCCTTTCACCACACGGCAGGTAGCTATGAATTTTGTAAGATCAGCAACGAACGACTCATCGGACGGGCTTACCACATGTTTGCTGGTGAGCGAATACCTGATGCCAAACTGGTAGAGGTTATTGCATACCGATATTTTTCCGCACCAGGCGTCTCTTCGGTTCACGACATCCATCTTGCCCAGACTGTCTGGGTAGGCTTGTATCAATACCGGAACATTAAGCCCCGACCACTTGATGGTTTCGGCTACCCCTTTTTCGTCGCCGAAGTTGGGCAGCACTACCAGTATGCCATCAATGGCATCGGCATGGTCCCGAAATAGTGACGCACATTTCTGAGCCTCTGCAAAGGTTTCTACTCCGCCCAGTTTGGTGTCGGCATCGGAGAGAAGAATGGGGGTGATATTCAGTTTTTTTAAAAGGTCGATAATTTCCGTCCTTGCTTCCGACACAAGTTTGTCGGGGAAGAAGTCACGGTTGCCGATGATTACGCCGATGGTGGGCTTTTTAGGGTCTGTTTGCATGGTGTTAGCTTGCTATAATCAGTTCAATTTCGTTGTCGATCAGCACCTGTTTGTATTTCTCTTCGATGGCGTCATCGGTGATGATGTAGTCGATCAGCGATAAGGCTCCGAGGCTGGCCAGCGAGGCTTTGCCCATTTTTGTTGAGTCCGCTATCAGGTAGGTGGTTTCTGCTGCGTCGATCATCGCTTTCTTTACCACCAGGTCGCTGATGCTGGGGTAGGTAAGACCCGCTTTTAGCGAGATGCCTGCGGTGGCTAGAAATAGCTTTTGCACGTTGAGTCCTTTGAAGAAGTCGGCGGCTTTTTGTCCGGTGAGTGACAGCGTTGGTGGCTTGAATTCACCGCCGGTGACTATTACTTCTATTCCAGGTTCAGCGCCAAGCATTAGTGCAATATTGAGGGCGTTGGTAATCACTGTGAGGTACTTCATTCCCTTCAGCTTCTTGGCTACTTCTGTAGCGGTAGAGCCTGAGTCCAGAATAATAGTATCGCCTGTTTCGATAAACTCCACGCATTTGGTGGCGATCAGCTCCTTCTTGTCCAGGTTCTCCTGATGGGCCAGAGAGAAGGTTTGTACCTGGTGTTTGATGTTTTTGAGGAAAGCGCCTCCGTGTTCCCGCACTATCTGGCCGTCGTGCTCCAGTTTTTCCAGGTCCTGCCGTATGGTCACCTCGGTAACTTTAAAAAGCCTTGCCAGGTCAAGCACCTTGGCTGAGCCGTCTTCCTGCAAAAGCGCATAGATTTTATCTCGCCTGTGGGTTCCGAGTATTTTTCCTTCTTCTTTCATTTGAATCAAAGAAAGGAAATAAAACGAAAGAAAACAAAAATAAACGAAAGTTATGGTAAATCTTAGTTGCCTGAGGCAGGTATTTGCGGGACAGAGAACTGTCAAAAACGAGAAAACAAACTTTCCGCTTTCGGTTTCCTTAGTTAGTAACAGGGGTGTTAGTTCTCCCTGGGAATGCCCTGGGGACGATGATGTGGTGGAAGTTGGAGCTCCTCGAAGCTGCGTTACTGTGGGGCTTAAACAAAAAAAAGCCCAAGAATTTCTTCTTGAGCTTCTGTGAGCGTCCGCCGGCTGGCGGATCGAACCCGTGGGTTCGAATCCCAGCTTGCATTTCGTTGATCCTGTTTGTTAAGGCACAAAAAAAGCCCAAGAAATTAATCTTGAGCTTTTTGCGTGATCCCGCTGGGATTCGAACCCAGGACCCATACATTAAAAGTGTATTGCTCTACCAGCTGAGCTACAGAATCATTTAACATTTATTAACCATCAAATAAGGATCAATTTTGCTTTATTTAAAAGCCTTTCCTTAATTGCGCTCGTAAATGAGGTTGCAAAGGTAGTACTCTATGAATAATTTGCAAAGCTGGTATCTAAAAATTTTCTTCTGTTTTTTCATTGCAGCGTTTCTTCTGCCGGAAGATTCTTCTGCTCAAGGAGTTAAGTCCGTTTTGAGTAAGGCAGACTCTTTGTTCGAACTTAAAAAATATACCGAGTCATTTGATCAATATCAGCAGGTATTCGCCGAAGATGTGGCTACACCGCAGATGTTGATGAAGATGGCGTTTATTAAAGAAGGGCTTGATGAATACCCCGAAGCACTTTTTTACCTCACCAAGTTTTACGACATCACACACAGTAACCTCGCCCTCAAAAAGATTAATGAAATAGCCGAAAAGCAAGGCTTGCTGGGCTACGAGGTAACTGACGCAGATTTTTTTGTTTCATGGTATGCGACATACAGTGAAATTATTTTGATTGGGCTGATGTGCATCATTGTTGTTTTGTTGGCTTTACAAGTGTTTCGTTTTTATATGAGGAAGAGCCTATCGACAGGATTGATGACCTGGCAGCTTATTTTTGCACTGGCGCTTGCCATCATTATCAATTACCCCTTCGCCGATTCCACCGCTATTATTGTAGAGCCAGCTACCTATTTGATGAAAGGCCCCTCCGCTGGAGCCCCTATGCAGGAGATTGTTTCTCAAGGCCACAAGGTGAAAGTACTAGACGAAGGCCAGATCTGGACGAAAATCCTTTGGCGTGATGCTGAGGTGTATGTGAGAAGTGGGAGTTTGAAGCGGCTGGGGTAGAATTTAAGGCAGTCAATAACTTAACTGTTGCTCAATGATCTAATGGGATTTCCCCAACTTTTCCCTAGTTTTATCAGGTTGACCAACTACTATTTAACTAGCTGCCGATTCCCTATGTGTAAAAGAAGACTTCTGATGCTGGTAAGCATTGCTGGGGTCATTTGCCTTGCGACTTTGTTGTCCTTTGCTCAGGTTACCTCCCTTCCCGATACGATAGCTACGAAACTGGAAGGACTGGAGTCCGCCACAGACAAAGTCACCTACCTGAACGAATCAGCCTACCAACTTCGGACCAGTGAACCAGCCTTGGCTCTCGTCTTAGCGCACAAAGCCAAAACTCTTTCGACGGATGACCAAATTCTTTTGGGCACAACCAATATTACTTTGGCGCAGCTACTGTTGTACACCGGCGAAACCGATTCGGCGGAACTCTTATTGAAGGAGGCCAGTCATATATTTCTCACCGTCAACGACAGCGCTCAATTGGCAAAATCGTACTTCGAATTAGGCACACTTTACTATTACGAGTCGAAAGATTCGCTGGCGCTTGAGAACTTCTTCAAGGCATTGCCTATGTTGCAGGCAATGAATGACCTGCGAGGTCTGGCATTTCTATACAATAACTTATCGAACCTGGTCAGTTATATGGACGACACCGAGGGCGCCATCGACTATATGCTCAAGGCGATTGACCTGAAAATGCAGCTAGGGGAGGAGTCGCTGCTCGGTACCAGCTACCATAACCTTGGGCGGCTCTACTACCGGCTCGATAATGTGGACATGGCCATCAACTACTTTCGTATGAGCCTTAGGATCAAGAAAAAATACAACAATATCAAAGGTCTGGCCTCTACCTACAATTCTCTGGCCGGCATTCAGTTAAAACTTAAACGCAATGATTCTGCCATCTTCTATCACCAGGAGGCAATCGCCATCGACAGACAACTGCAGGATACGCTTGGATTGGGCAACGACGTGCTTTCGCTTGCAGATACTTACCTGAAGCTGGGCAATTTCAGCAAGGCGGTACAGTACAGTGTGGAAGCACTGAGCTATGCACAGGAACCAAGGCTAGTAAAGGATACCCGGCAGGTGGTGGCCCAAAGCTATCTGGGGATGGGCGATTACAGAAAGGCACTGGAATACTACCAACTATATATGAGCCTGAATGATTCTCTTACCAATGCCGACAGGCAAAAAAGCATTGATGAGTTAAGAGAAAAGTATGAAGCTGAAGAAAAACAAAAGGAAATCATTTTGTTGGCCAAAGAAAACGAAATCGCAGGGCTTGAGCTTGAGAAAACCCGTAGCCAGCTTTACCTGGCGCTGGCGGCTGTGGTATTGGTTGTAGGTGGTGCTTTTGTGTTTGTCTTGAATACACAACTCAAGCGGAAACTCCTCAACGAAGAAATCACCAATCTGCGAAATCAGCTCAACCTGTTACTGGCACCAGGAGATAGCCAGGAAGATCTATCCATCGAAGCTGTCAATAGTAAACTGACGGCCCCGCTTACCGAGCGGGAGTTTGAAATACTGCGGCTGGCCGTGTCGGATATGAATAACAAAGAGATTGCGGAGACGGTCTTTTTATCGGTCCATACCGTTAAGTTCCATTTAAGCAAGATCTACGAAAAGCTGGGTGTAAACGACCGCCAGGCTGCCCTCAAGTTTATAGCAATAAAATAGCCATTTTTAATCACCTCATTTTCAATTACTTGTAAAAACTAGCCACCCGGCTAGTAGGTGTTTCACCCGTGGCGGGTGAGGAGGAAAGCGAGGAATAAGAGAAAATTTAGTTTCACAAATCGCTGAAACCATGAAAAAATTATTACTCTTATTTTTATTGAGCAGCGCCGTTCAAGGCTTTGCTCAAACCCCGGTGTTTAAATCCATTAGCCCACCAATACAGACACACGGTGGTTTTATAATAATACAAAAGGGAGTAGTGGCCAGCAATGGCGACTACTACATAATCGGAACCTTTAGTGGGCCTGTCGATTTCGATCCGGGGCCAAATGTTGTTAATGCCCCTAATCCTTTTCACACAGAAGGATATTTTGACGCATTCATAGCAAAGTATAGTAGCACAGATGCA
>CAYGOF010000019.1:0-100388 GCA_964351395.1 uncultured Roseivirgaceae bacterium | reverse complement strand
ATGTGCTAGGCGATAATTGGTATTCAGACCGATCCGACAAAGATCTGTATGATGGAAAATTGCAGGGAGGCATAACCATTCAAAAATGGAGAACTGATGTTCTAATGGATTGGGCAAAACGATGGAAATGGTTAAGATAGATAGCGTAAAAAAAACACACAATCGAGTAGCCAGCCCCACTAGCAAAAGCTAGTAGGGAGAGGCTCTCACACCACCGTACGTACGGGTCTCGTATACGGCGGTTCACTGAATCCTAGGTTGTGACTTTGAGTAATAGTCCAACATACTTTCGTAACCTTTTCTTCTGAGTCGTGACAGGGTGATAGTAGTTACCAGGATCGGACTTTGGGCTACTGCCCAGCCTCCCATCCTTGTTCTACTCCAAGCATAAGCTTGACCTTGTGCTATTCCCATTCTAATCAGGTTCTTGCGTTTCCGCTCTGGCTTCTTCCAGTCATGCCATATGCAGTATCTGAGTCGGTTCCTCAGCCACTCATCGAGTTGTTTGAGCTTGGCCTGAATACTGGCCAATCGGTAGTTATTCACCCACCCCATCCACACCTCTCTAAGCTTATAAAGCCGTTCTTCAAAACTGTATGGTAGCGTTTTCTTGGTAATAGCCTTGAATTTCCGCTTTAGGTTGTCCCAACTGCCTTGCTTCACCACTAATTGGTATTTGCCTTTCACCCCTTTTTTGTAGGTGGGCACAAAGCTGTGCCCGAGTAACTCAAAGTTGTTAGGCCTTCTAATTCCGCTCTTTTCCCTGTTGATGGGCAAGTCCAGTCTGTTCTTGAGAAACAGATAGACTTCATTCCCTACCTTTCTGGCTTCTGCTTTTGACTTGGCATAAATGCTGAAGTCATCGGCATATCGAACGAATTTAAGGCCTTTGCTTTTGAGGTACTTGTCCAGTTCATCCAACAATATATTGGACAGTAACGGACTAAGGGGGCTCCCCTGTGGCATCCCTTTTCTGCGTTTGTGCAACTTTCCGTTGATCTGGATAGGTGCACGTAGCCATCTGCGGATCAGCCACAGCGTTGTCTGGCATTTTACCCTGTTGTAGATCAGCTGTAGCAATTTATAGTGCTGCACCGCAGCGGCGGACCGTTTCGTCGAAGAACCCTTTCAGATCAATGTCCACAATGTCCTGATAACCATCATTGATGTTTCTCAGTGCTTGTGTTACTGCTCCGTGCAGGTTCTTCCCAGGCCGGAAGCCATAGCTTTCTTCTTGAAAATCGAGTTCAAATCGGGTCGCTAATTGTTGGCTAACTGCCTGTTGAAGCCATCTGTCTACTACAGTAGGGATTCCCAGTAGTCTGGTCTTTCCATTACTCTTTGGTATCTCTACCGCTCTGATAGCCTGTGGTACATACTTCCTATTCAGAATTGAGATGAGAACAGCTTGGCGGTTTCCGTCAATGTATGACTTCAGTTCGCTCACCTTCATCCCATCCATTCCTGCTGCTCCTTTATTCCCTACCACTTGACGGTAGGCTTTATAGAGGTTTTTAGGTTGTAGTAATTTTCCTATCATCTTTCTTCTTCCCTGTCCGCTTAAGGTTAGGCTATCCCGGCGTAACCGACATTCCTAACCGAATTAAGACACAATTCAATGTTCAGTCCTTCCCGGTCTTGTGAGGCCTCTCCGGCTTTCGGAGCTCGTTTCCTAATCGGTACTATGACCTCGGCTGACTTCTCAAACTATTCCCGATAGTTCGAGATCTCCCTCGGTAAGATGAATATCCTTGTACCTAACTCTGCCACATCTGCTATTTCGGCGCTGTCTCTTTTCAGATCGTTGGACTTCGGTATGATGTGCTACCTCATCCGGCCTCATAGCCTCAATATGTGGTTCCTGTTCGTCAGTTCAGGTACCGCAGTCTGGCTTACTTCAGTGCATACCTCACGGTAAACCACCTTGCCACTTGCTTAGCTTCCGGGCACGACCCCAGCGCTTCAGGGATTTTCACCCGTTGGAACGTTCACTATCGTGAACTATATTCACCATTCAAGGCACCCCCTCTGGCGCAAGCGTCCGCTTGTGCGACTCCTGCAAATAAAAATAGTACAGTTACTATTGAGTCCAGGCGTACGCTTGAACCTGGAAGGGGACCCAGCTGACGGATCCTCCCCCTGTACAACATGCCTCTGTAGCCCGGCGCCCGGCGACCCGGTCCTATTATTCGTTAGTTGGACCAGTTGCAGTCCTCCCGCCAAATGGCCCCGTATCTTTACTGCTTGAGTCGCCCCCAACCAGCTTGCAGCCGCTTCTGCGGTCCGATTACTATTACTTCCCCTCGACAGGCGTATAGGAGACTCTCACTCCATTAACTATATTTACCCTTCAAAGCACAAACAAAACCTATACGCAATGCCCTCCTTGCTCCGCTGAAGCTTCGCGAAGGCGAGTCGGGAAACTGCGCATAGCCAGAACGTTCTCAAAACATGGCCCCACAGAGCCAGACCGCAAGGCTAATCCACGGTTGATAACCTGACGTTGTGCTCAAACAATGAACAAGAAACATTAACTAATTAAAAATGTATAAAATGAGAATGTTAATTTCAGTCCTGTTTTTTTTAGCCTCACTATCGGCATTTTCCCAAGACTCTGACTATAAAGTTTCTTCGTATATGACAGAGGGAACCAAAGCACCAAATACTCATTACATTGGAGAAGCCTGGCTAAACGCAATTATTCACGATGATTCTGAATTAGGCTATAATATCACAAAAGCAACCTTCAAAGCCAACTCAACCCTGGATTGGCACAAACATGGTTCTGCACAAGTTTTAATTATTGTCGATGGAGAAGCATATTACCAGGAAAGAGGAAAAGAACCTGTGATTCTGAAAAAAGGAGATGTTCTCAAATGTGAGAAAGATACGGAACATTGGCATTCTTCAACCAAGTTGAATGATGTCACTTATTTAGCCTTATACGGCGGTGGACAACCAACTACCTGGACTGAAGTAGTAACACAAGAATACTATGATAAAATAGCTGAAAAACTAAAAAGTAATTGACCCTCCAAAACTAATCAGGCGAATAGCAAAAAATAGCGAGCTTACCCCCCTCCGGCGTAAGCGTCCGCTTGTGCGACTCCTGCAAATAAAAAATAACAGTTACTATTGAGTCCAGGGGTACGCTTGAACCTGGACGGGGACCCAGCTGGAGAATCCTCCCCCTGTACAACATGCCTCTGTACCCAGTCGCCCGGCGACCCGGTCCTACCGGCGTGGAACGATCGTTAGTTCAGCCATTTGTAGTCCTGCCACCGGGCGGCCATGTTTCTTCACTGCTTGAGCGGCCCTAAACCAGCTTGATGCCACTTTGGCGGTCAGTTCACTAATAATTCCTCTCGACAGGCGTATAGGAGACTCTCACTCCATCAACTATATTTACCATGCAAGGCACACACACTGTGTAAAAATGCATTAAAACGCATTTTACACTTAATGTAAGTGGCAAGGCAAAGCCAAAACAAACAAAACCAAGAATACGTGATAAGCTTTCAGAATCGTGAATAATAGAAATCTGGGAAATGGTTGAAAAGAAAATCACTACACTTATTGGTAAAGCCATAAGGGAAGGAAAATACCTGAACATTACATATCAAAATAAGAGTGGAGAGATTACACCTTTTTGGATCAGCATACTGGATATCAATGAAAGAGATGAACTGCGGGTCAACATGTTCAATGTTACAAAAGATGACCCCATCAGAGATTCCAAAATATTTATTTCAGCCATTCAGACTGCCGAAATCCTGAAATTTTCACACTATAAGGTACCGGAAAAACTTATTCGAAGGCTGGATGAAGATGAAAGTTTGCAGATTTACGAATTTGACCGGTATGACAATAATATACTGAACTACTACCTGGAATGCTACAAGGCCAATAAAGACCCTTTTCTATACAAGGCTCATTTAATTCCGGGTGTGGATCTGACGGAGTTGGCAATTAAAAATCCATATCAGTTAAGCGACGAACTTCAAAAGCAGATTATAAAAGATATCTATCACAATGATTACAACAAGTATTATGATTACGAGCTGGCTATAAGTGAGTTTTCAATTGATATACGTTCGAAGGGTAAATTTGTAATTGCATTTAGAAAACTAACGCTTGACCCTGTAGACAAAACATTGCATGTGGGTAGTAAAACACAATTCAATGCGAATTTTTATATCGAAGATGTAAAGCATTCATTGTCGTACTACACCGATTTGAGCTCGAAAGATTTTGAAGCGATGTACTTAGAAAATAGATCTGATGCCATAGAGTTATTGCGAACCCATTTCAAAGCTGGTGAATTGCCAAATACAAGACCTGAAGTAGTTGTGTTGGGATATGCACAGATTGATATTTCAGGAATTTACGACAACATACATACTGCATATGAGCTCAAGGAAATGGAGATTCCGTCAAGGGCATTCTTTCAGAACTTATCATTGCTGGACCGACAAAACCGCAAAGAACCTCACATTGCACTGTATGACCGGAATATAAATATTGATCAAATTCAGACCATTTACAATGCGCTAAAATACCCGATCACGTATGTGCAGGGACCACCCGGAACGGGCAAAACACAAACCATATTGAATGTAATTGTGAATTGCCTGACCAATGGCAAAACACTATTGATTTCGTCAAATAACAATGTACCCATCGATGGGATTAAAGATAAATTATACTTAGGCAAGTACAGAAACAAGGAAATTCTGCTTCCCATACTCAGGCTTGGAAACAACGAACGTGTAGCAGAGGCACTCTGGGTAATTAAAGAACGGTTTGCTTTTGAAACCAAAGATGTACCTAAGGAAGAACTATTGTCTAATCTCAAAGAAAAGTCGAAAGAGAAAAACAGGAGATTGCTTGAGAAAATTAAAAATCATGAAACCAGAATAGAACAGACTCAAAACCTGTCGTTTGTCAGTAGTCTATTATCAAAAGGTGGAAATCATTTGTTGGAAAAGGAAAAGCAAGCCATTGAAGAAAAACTAAAGCAGCTACCTGAAACCAACAATGACGACCTTGACAATTTGTATGAAGTAATAAAAGATAATCACCAGCTGTTGCAGTTTTTTTACTTCGAATCATTGAAGTACACAAAGCGCTTGAAACACAAGGATTATGATCAGTTGATCGAGATACTGGATATTGAGGAGTCCGAAAAGCAGGTAAGAGAATTTAATAAATGGATCGCAGATGACGACAACCTGGAGAAGCTCACAAAAGTATTTCCCATTATTCTGACTACCAATATATCCAGTCGCAAGCTGGGACGAAAATACAAATTTGATCTGCTGGTAATGGATGAAGCAGGGCAGTGCGATATAGCCACCAGTTTGATTCCTGTCTCAAAATGCAAAAGTATGGTATTGATTGGGGACACTAACCAGCTAAAGCCGATTGTTGTTTTTGAAGAAAGCAGAAATCAACACTTGATGAGCCAGTTTGATATAGATCAGACCTACGATTACTACAAAAATTCAATCTTATCAGTTTATAAAAGTATTGACAATATTTCGAGAGATATTTTGCTGAGCTATCATTATCGCTGTGGAAAGAAAATCATCAATTATTCAAACATGCGGTTTTATGAGAACAAATTAAACCTTTCGAAGATTAAAGCTATTGGTGAGGTGAAACTGATCGATGTGAATAATGTCAACCAAAAGGATAGAAATGCCAACATTGAAGAAGCACAGCAGATCATAAACTTTATAGCAGACAACAAATTAACGGATGTTTTCATCATTACACCATTTCGAAACCAACAAGAAGTTCTGAATCATTACCTGGAAAAGGCAAAAGCAAATGAAAAAATAGATTCGTCAGTAAGTTGTGGTACGATTCACAAGATTCAGGGACAAGAGAACAAAACCATCATCATATCCACCTCCATATCAAGAAACACAACGTCGAGAACATACGACTGGATAAAAAACAACAGTCAGTTAATTAACGTTGCAGTTACAAGGGCGCAGGAAAATTTGATCGTGGTGGCCGATAAAAGGGCAATTGATATTTTATCAAAGAAAGATGATGATTTGTATGTCCTGATTGATTATGTGCAAAAAAACGGCACTACACTAATTCCGCAAAGCATCGCCAACAGGTTTACAATCGGATTTTCAAATGATTCGAAATTTGAAGACGAATTTTATAAAACAATGAGCCATTATTGTACGGTACAAGGCTCCCGCTTTGAAAGAAATGTGAAAGTAATAGATGTGTTTCCGGAGGAAAGAAACAATCCTGCTGTAAACAAAAAAGAATTTGATGGAGTGATTTATGAGGGCAGGATTCCAAAAGTGGTATTTGAAATAAATGGTGCCGAACATTATAAAATGAAGAAAACAATTGGCTCAGATAAGATTAAATCGCAGCTACTCGCGTCTAAAAATATTCCTAAAATTGATATCCCTAACCAGTACGTTAAACATTATGAATTTATACGGGAATTAATGAATAAAATCAAAGGAGGTGTTTATCAAACAGCATTGTTTGGAGGCTAAGATTCCACCACCAGATAAAAATGAGATCATTGAAACAATAAATCAAAAGACAGCCACTAACACGGGCTTTACGTCAGGCGGGGTGACGTGCAAACTTGGAGCGTTGTGCTTCTATTTTAGTTCAGTGCTGGTTGCCAGTTTTGTGCTCCGAAATCCGCACTACGCATAGCCGAGACCGTTATCTATAATTTGAAAAATGATAGCAACTGAAAACTTCGATAAAGTCGAAATAACAACTTCCGAAGAATTAAGGAATTGGTTACTGAAGAATCACAAAAGCTCAAAAAGTTTTTGGTTAGTTACATTTAAAAAGAGCGAATATGACAAGTACGTTTCAAGATGGGATGTGCTAGATGAATTGATTTGTTTTGGTTGGATAGATGGGATTCGCAGAAAACTTGATGATAAAAAAACGATGCAATTAATATCACCAAGAAAAGTAGAACATTGGGCCAAAACCTATAAGGAACGTGCAGCTAGACTTATTGAAGATGGAAAAATGCACGCTTCAGGTTTTAAGTCCATAGAAGAATCAAAATCAAGTGGATTATGGGATTTTATGGAAGATGTCGATCATTTGATTGTACCCGAAGACTTATCAATAGCACTATCGAAAAAAAATGGTGCCTTAGACTTTTTTAATGGGATTAATGATTCAAGCAAAAGATTCGTTTTGAGGTGGTTAAAATTAGCCAAAACAGAAAAAACAAGAAATAGTAGAATCAATCAATTAGTAGAACTGTCCGCCAAAGGAGAAAAATTGAAAGGAAGCTAACTAAAAAACGATCCCCAGTCGAGTTGAAGGCCGTGAGCCAAAGCCAACGGTAAGCCTCGTTCCACGCCGGGATTAAGCCGTCCACTTCCGGAGTCAGCTCCTCCGAAAAAGTACCGCCTGCTCAAGCTGACTTAGACCGACAGCCAGCTATCGCTCCCTACAACCAAGTCATTTTAATTCCACCATTTCAGAAGTTTCGCTATTTTGGCTTACCTGAATGTCAGGCATTGTTTTTTTTGACTTGAAAACAACCTTAAGCACCCTCCTCCTATTTTGTCTGTGTGTCTCTGCGATGCCGCAAAATACCCAATTGGTCTCCGGCCGGGTAGTTGACAAAGACACCCGCCAGCTGCTCATCGGTGCCACGGCACAGGTGCTGGAACTTGGGGGATTAATGGGTGCCATCACCAATACCGAGGGCAATTATCGTCTACCTAAATCGATGTCAGAAGCAACATCAGGTCACTAAAATTTGATAAATAACTAATTTTATAAAATTTCACTGATTAAATACGATTTTAACCAATGATTAAAATCTTTAGAAAAATACGTCAGAACCTTCTGAAAGAAGGGAAAAATGGTGAGTACGTAAAATATGCGCTAGGAGAAATTGTTCTGGTGGTAGTCGGTATTTTGCTTGCCCTGCAGATTGATGGTTGGAATGAAGCCAATAAAGAAAGGGCTGCAGAAATTATCTATATGGAAAATATTAAAGCCGATTTACAACTAAATCTCGTTTCACTTAAAGAATTCATTGAGGCCAGAGAAACAACTATAAAATCTGTAGAAATCTTAATGGATTACTTCAACCAAAGAATACCATTGGATGAAAATAATTTCAATTTTCACATTTTAGAAGTCATGAACTGGTATCCCTTTGTTCAACAGTCCAATACGTACCAAGAATTATTAAATTCAGGAAATCTCTCCATTATCTCTAATAAATCTATTAGAAGCGGCCTTCAGGATATGCAGTCCGGATACAATAAGATCTCATTTGTTGAGAATGAAATGCAACAGGACTATGAAATCTACTTATATGAACCATTTTTTTTAAATGCCAATCTTGATGCCAGTTTAAAAAACTATGAATGTCAACTGGCAAATGTAAATGGGATACCCTGTAGCAGTGTTGATAAGGATGTTATCGAAAAACTAGTAAAGAATAAAGGCTTTATAAATGGATTTACACTCGCTTCATTTAACAGCAAAACACTTTTGAAGGAATACACCGACATGGTAGATACGACGAATGAACTTATTGTGATGATTAATAATGAAGTGAATAATTAGCCGATGAAAACAAGCGTTATGAAAAAATTAAATAAGCTTAGATTTGCCCCTTTTCTTTTGGCAGCTTCAATGCTACTTCTTATAAAATGCAACTCTACTGAAGGCAATAAAGGGACAAATACAACACAGGAGGCAAAAATACCACTTACCTATCGTGAGCAAATCAATAAGCCACTTATCGTAAATTTTGGTGACTCAGCCATATATGAATTGCTTTACAAAAGTGACTCCTCCTTTCAATGGATAAGTGTCATAAGTGGTAAAAAAGAAGATGTGAAATCGAAGACTATTGTCTTAGACGAATACAAAGTACTAACGCATTGGATTGAAAAAGATAGCACGACCGTTAGTATTTTAACCGATTTTGAAAACATGACAGTGAATGGTTTTGAAACATTCAATAACTATGAATCAATCTATCTAATAGGGAAGCTAACTGAAAAGGAATAGAAACGACATATGGTCGAGTAGACGGCCTCGGCAGTTGTAACTGACGAGTACGCCTCGTTCCGCGCCGGGATAAATCCGCCCAACTCACACCACCGTACATACGGTCGGCGTGGTACGGGTCCGTAAAGCGTAGAATAACCGCTCTTTACACCGATTATCCCTTTCCACTACTTTTAAGATAAGGCTATCCGCCAGCTGGCAAACAAAGACACCCTCCAGCCATTTATCGGCGCCACAATACAGGTGCTGGAACCTGGGGATTTGACGGGTGCCACCACCAATACTGAGGGGCATTATAGTTTGGCTAAAGTTCCGGTCCTGTTCGTTTGAACATAGGTTACCAGTCGGAAGCGGAGCTGCATAAAACGACCGCACTCATTTTAGGCAGGCGTTATACGCTATTTGCTATCCGAAAAGCTGATCGTGTTTTTTTTTAATTAACTGGGAATAATGCTCCATCATTTCTTTTGACAAAAAGGATTGATTAACAAAGTCCAACCACTTATTCGAAAGTTTAGCATACTTATTGAGAATATTCTCTGCCGCCTTATCAGGTATTCCGGAAGTAGTCATTGCTCTAAAAAAATCAGATTTCCCTAATCTTTTCTTTTTCCCGCATAATGCCAGAGCAAGTTCTTCATCATCGCCTTCGGCCACCAGGGCCGAAGCAACCAAATCATATGCCGGAGCTAATTCATAATGACCATGGTCGTTCTTTAGCAATGAAAAGTTTTTTAAATGCATGTCTGCATTGCCAGTGAGGAAGCTGAACAATGTCAACTCGTAAAACCTGACCAAATCAAGCCCTGGATGAATACTACTCCGTTTAATCTCCCTGGCTATCTGTTCATGCGATGATTTATACTTATCCTCCGTAAGACGCCCAAGCAATTGACACATATCTTCCATATGCAGCTTGTTTCCATTTCTCCTATCCATTCTTTTGGTTATGTAAGCAAGCTGGCCTGAACCCAATCGAACTAAGGAATGCTCAGCGGTTCGTATATTTGAAATCTCGGCGAGATGCATTGTCAAATCTTCTATTTGGGGCAACTCATTCCACTTTGGTGACTGAGGTTTTAAAATAAATTGTCCCCACAAACCAACTATTGTCAATTTTTCGGGTTCATTATCAGGCTTTTCAATATGTAATGACAATTTCGGTTGAACACCTGTAATGGTAGCTTTCCCCTTGATCATTTGTTCGGCCAGATGAAGAATATCTTCTTCTGTAAACGGCACATTCGGCGGCTTTGAGATACCAAATATTTTCTTGCTGCAATTTGTGTGAAAATCAGCTTCTGAGTCCCTATAGCAATATAAACATGTCATACTAGCGGCTCAATTGATACAGCTCCAATGCAGTCTTTACAAGCGACAAGAAGAACTCCCATCCTTTCTTTTTCATTCACTTTCCAGTTTTTTTCAACAATATCTAAAATCCAACCTTCTGGAATAAGGCCATCAAAAAACGGAAACAATATATTTGAATGATATGCCTTTTCTTGTAATGGTAATGTTAAGCTGATTGGCTCAGCTTTTTTTGCAAAATATTCGTATTCATATTGAAAATGATACCCTTCTTCGTCTTCAGTTAGTGTCCCGGCCCATTTGTCCTGATAAAGTACTTTTGCTTTTCTCATCTCTGTTTGATTCTACAGGTCCTAATTCAAATCCAAAAAGGTTTAACACCTGATTAACCTTGTCCATCCTCAAGGTTGGTTTTCCTTGCTCCATTTCTCGAACGAATCTTAAACCAACGCCAGCAGCAAATGAAAGATCTTCCTGTTTCATTCGTGCTTGCTTTCTTTTCTCTTTAATGAACTGTGCTAATGTTGTTTTCATTATCTCTGTACCCTTTCGGGTGTAAATTAATGAATTATACTGATTTATACCATAAAGGGTATAATAAATTACATATCGAAATTTATATACCTTTTCGGGTATAAATATATAAATATACGGAATTTATAACCAATAGGGTATTGTTTTAAATTACAGCGTCTAATCAATTAGACGCCCATGAGCCATAAGCCCACGCCTGACTAAGCAGTACACCTCCCGAGTCAGCTTCCCCGAAAACAAAACGGCTCGCCCAAGCAGGCACAAACCGACAGTGAGCTCACTCTACCAACCACCCAATCTTTTTAATTTAACGATTTCAGAACTTTTACTATTTTGCCGTGCCTGGGAATCAGGCATTATTTTTTTTGACTTGAGAACAACCTTAAGCACCCTCCTCCTATTTTGTCTATGTGCCTCAGCGGTGGCACAAAATACCCAGTTGGTCACCGGCCGGGTAGTTGACAAAGACACCCGCCAGCCACTCATCGGTGCCACGATTCAGGTGCTGGAACTTGGCGAACTGATGGGTGCCACCACCAATGCTGAGGGCAATTATAGTCTTCCCAAAGTCCCGGTCGGGCGGCGGAAATTTCAAGTCACTTACGTAGGCTACAAAGCCCAGGTCCTTGAAGGGATCGTGAACAGTGTAAAAACGCTTGTCCTGGATGTTGAATTGACCGAGGACATCATGACAGGAGACGAAGTGGTGATTACAGCCTACGCCAACAACAATGCCCCTGTGAATGACCTGGCGGTGGTAAGTGCCCGCTCTTTTTCTGCTGAAGAAACAGAACGCTATGCGGCCAGTGTGAACGATCCCGGGCGTATGGCGCTGTCTTTTCCAGGGGTGAACCAGGGGAAAGATGATTCAGAAAATGACATTATCATTCGGGGCAACTCCTCCCGGGGCATGCTTTGGCGCCTGGAAGGCATCGACATTCCTAACCCCAATCACTTTGCACGACCAGGCACGTCTGGAGGTGGCGTCACAGTATTCAGTGCGCAATTACTGTCCAGGTCAGATTTTTCCAGCGGAGCCATGGCTGCAGAATATGGCAACGTCCTTTCCGGTGCCTTTGATATTTCTTTCAGACCAGGCAACCTGAATGAGCGGGAATACCGTGCCAAGGCAGGCCTGCTGGGCCTTGACTTTATGGCAGAGGGGCCTATCAAGGAAGGAAAATCATCGTATCTGGTCAACTACCGCTACTCTACCCTTGGCATCCTAACCAACATGGGGGTATACCTGGTGGGCGAACGGGTCACCAACCAATTTCAAGACCTTAGTTTCAATACCATGTTTTTGATGCCCAATGGAAAGGACGCCATCACTGTATTTGGACTGGGTGGATTGAGTAGAGAGCATTATCAACCAGTGACCAACCCAGAAGAAAGGGTGCCTGGCATGGGGTCACATTGGGAAGACAGGGTCCGCACACACAATATGGGGGCCATGGGCCTTACTTATACAAAGACACTCGATGAATCCTCCTTTTTGAAAACTGTAGTGGCCATTATGGGCAACTATCAGCATTTTGTTAACGATACGCTGAATTTGGCCGATGTCCGATACAATTATGGGGTCGAGGAGTATTCCGACTGGCGTATAGGCACTTCACTTACTTACAACAAAAAATTCGATCAGGCGACCAAACTCAAAGCAGGTCTTCAGGCCTACCAGATCTACTACGATTTCTACCAGCAGGAAAACCCGCGAAGTTCCTCCACTACCATTGACCCTAACCAGGTATTTGGCGTTTCGCTCGACGGCAATGATAACACGCAGACCATCCAACAGTACGCTCAAATCAACCAAAAACTTGGTGCCCGATGGACGGCCAATGCTGGCTACCATGTATTGGGGCTGCTACTCAACAATTCCTGGGCCATTGATCCAAGGGCTTCTGTCACCTGGCAGGCCACCACTACCAGCCGGGTCAGTTTGGCGGGTGGCCAATACAGCCAAATTGTTCCCCTGGGAGCTTATTTTCATCGCGATTCTCTGGGACGTACGACCAACGACGACCTGGGGCTCATGAACGCCTACCACCTGATTGGTGGATACCGCCTGTCCTTGTCGAACGGGTTGTCGTTGACACTAGAAGGTTACTTACAATTCCTGAGAAACATTCCGGTAAAAGCAGACGGCGACGAAGAGTATTGGTTCCTGAATTCCCAAAGTGGCTTTCCCACTTTTGCCCTGTCCCAAAACGGTGGTGGAAGAAACAGAGGGCTTGACCTTTCAGTGGAGAAGTATTTTTCCAATGGCTTTTTCATGCTGCTTACCGGTTCCATGTTCAAGAGCACGTTTACCGCCAATGGAGGTCCGATGTACCCCAGTAATTTCGACACCAAATTCAGCTCCAGCTACACGCTGGCTAGAGAATGGCAAGTAAAGGAGTCCAACACCTTTCAGATCGGTACACGGGTGCTCTATAATGGCGGTTTTCGCTACACACCCTACGATGTCACGGCTTCAGCGGCTGCTAATCGCTACGTGCCGCAAGACGGCCGGATCAATGCCAGCCAGGTGACCCCCTATTTCCGAATTGATGGGAGACTGCAGTACAGAATGAACCGAAAACGCATTGCTTCCGTGCTTTCGCTGGACATCCAGAATGTGATGAACAGGGCCAATCAGAACAGTATCTCCTACAATGCTGTCACCAACATGCTCGACTTCACCACCTACACCAGCGGATTGGTACCCGTGTTGAGTTATCAGATCGATTTTTAGTCATCAGGTAGACTTAACAGACACTTATGCATATTCCTTGATGGCCAAAAGTGCGGCTTTTCGTCTTTAGAAACGTGTCAAAATGAAGCACCTTCTGATCAAAACGCAGCGTGCACCAACAAAACAACCTGAACTGTTTTCTTTGCACCGGGATGGATGGAGGTTTTTGTGTTAAAAAGTAATATCTTGAACCTATTAAGACAACAACCCATTGATAACAGACCATTTTATTAATCCTTATTCCGTTCGGGGAATAAAGACCAACAGTGTTTTCGCCTGCCTTTTATTCTTTATTGCCAGTTGCTCAGGCCCTTTGCCCGACAAGGTAAAAGAAGAAGCAGATCTGCTCCCCCAATACGTTGATTACAATTTTCACATCAAGCCCATCCTATCAGACGGCTGTTATACATGTCATGGCCCTGATCCACAAAGTCGAAAAGCAGATTTAAGATTAGACATCGAAGAAGGTGCTTTTCAGCAACTCCCTACTGGCAACTATGCCTTCGTGAAGGGAAGCCTCAATAAAAGCGAAGTGATTCGCCGCTTATTAAGCGACGACCCCGATAAAGTAATGCCTCCGGTACACAGCAACCTGACTGTGTCTGACCGTGATATCGCTTTGATCGCCAAATGGGTAGATCAGGGCGCTGAATGGAAAGAGCATTGGTCGTTTCTGCCTTTGGGAACTCCTAAAGCACCCAACATCGACAATGAATGGACACGGGTGAATGAAATAGACCATTATATCCAGGAAGCGCTTTTGCAACAAGGACTGGAGCCCTCGCCCGAAGCTGATAAGGAGCATTTGATCAGAAGAGTGACGATGGACCTCACCGGTCTTCCGCCAACATTGAATGAGATCGATGCTTTTATTCGAGACAATTCGGAAGATGCTTATGAAAAAGTCGTGGATCGGCTATTGAAAAGCGATGCCGCTGCAGAGCGATTGGCGGTAGAGTGGATGGACGTGGCCCGCTATTCCGATTCTCATGGGGTATCGTTTGATGGCTACCGCACATCTTGGCCCTACCGTGATTGGTTGATCAGGGCATTCAAAGACAATATGTCGTACAAAGACTTTGTCACCCACCAACTGGCTGGCGACCTGATAGCAAACGCTGATGAGCAGTCGAAGATTGCCACCGCCTTTTTGAGAATGAACCCCTTGGAGGCATCTGCCGGATCCATCCCGGAGGAATTCAGGATCGAGTACGTGAATGAAAGAGCCGGACTTGCTGGAACTGCCCTTTTGGGCCTTACCCTGGAATGCGCTAAATGCCACGATCACAAATTTGACCCCATCACTCAGAAAGAGTTTTACCAGGTATCAGCTTTTTTTAACAATACGGTAGAGTTTGGCCTTGCCCCCACCGACGCCGACCGTGCGCCAACCCTCATCCTGCTTGATGAACAGAAAAAATCGTCTATCGATTCGATGATTCAATTCATCAACAGCCTGGAGCAAGGCATTGAAAAGACAAAACAAGCAAGTGCGTCCAACTACAATCAACCACTTCCAAATACGCCGGTCAAAGGCCACATCGCCTATTATGCTTTTAATTCCATCAAGCCCTATAACAAGGAGATTAAATCAAAAGCACCTCCAACAAAGGATCCTAAGGCCAAGCCCAAAAAGAAGGAGTACAAGGAAATGCAGATGTTGGATGACAACAAGTATGCGGAAGCCAACCTGAAAGTCACTTTAACCGATGGAAAATACGGCAAAGCTGCTTATTTCAATGAGGAGTATGACTTTATCGATCTTCAAAAAGTAGGCGAGTTTGAACATGTCGATCCATTTAGCATCAGCACCTGGGTCTCCACAGAAAAGACATCGATAGGCTCCTCGCAGACCATTGTTGGCAATATGGGCCATGTGTTTGAATACCATAGGGGCTGGGAATTTGCACTTGACTCTACCAACCATGTACAAGTTCGGCTGATCCATCGATTACCTGACGACCTGATAGCAGTAGTTTCCTCAGAGCCTATTCAGGCAAATGAATGGACGCATGTAGGCTTCACTTACGATGGCAGTAAATCCGCCAAAGGCATTTCGATTTTCATCAATGGAAAAAAGGTTGGCACCCAAACCAGATTTGATGCTTTAAAGCGGTCTATTATCCCCATCAGCGAAGACGACATGAAGCCTGATTCTATTCCACTGACTGTTGGGCGGGCCCGCCGATTGTGGATGGAAGATTTAGGCCTTTTCACCGGCGCGATTGATGAACTCAAAATCTACGATCGCCAGCTTTCCCAATGGGAAATGGGGCAATTGGGTGAAGCAAGCCTCGACCCTGCGCTGGCAGCCATCCAGCAGGAGCATTGGTCATTGTACGATAAGAACCTGGCCGATCAAAGAAGTAAAATCCATCAGACACGTGTACAAATTGGGGCCTTACTCGATAGTGCCAATGAGCTGATGGTGATGGAGGAAATGCCCTCCCCGCGAAAGACCTTCGTGCTCAACAAAGGATTGTACAATCAGCATGGGGAAGCAGTAGAGCCGGGCGGAGTAAGCAAAGTGCTGCCCTATTCCAACGACTTACCCAAAAACAGGCTAGGGTTTGCTCAATGGCTGTTTGATCCAAACAATGCTTTGGTTCCGCGAGTAGCCATCAACAGGTACTGGCAAATGGTGTTTGGACAGGGATTGGTGAAAACGGCAGAAGATTTTGGTAGTCAGGGCGCAAAGCCCAGTCATCCGGAGCTGTTGGATTGGCTGGCTAAAGACTTTATTGACCACGACTGGGATGTGAAGCGCACGCTCAAACAAATGGTGATGTCGGCTACCTATAGGCAAAGCTCTGTTTGTCCTGAAAAAATTCGTGAGTTGGACCCACCCAATAAATATTTGGCAAGAAGCCCCTCCTATCGATGGCCGGCGGAAATGATCCGCGACAACGCATTAAAAGCCAGCGGATTGTTGGTTGACGAGATGGGTGGACCAAGTGTGAAGCCCTATCAACCTGATGGCCTTTGGAAGGAAGTGCTCATGGCGTCAGCGAAATTGGCTACTTACGAGCCTGATACTGGCAAAAACCTGTACCGGCGAAGTTTATATACTTTTTCGAGGCGCTTTGCTCCCAGCCCATTCATGATCAACTTTGATGCTACGCCACGGGAAATCTGCACCATCAGGCGCAGTGTAACCAGCACACCCTTGCAAGCACTTACTTTGTTAAACGATCCCCAGTTTGTGGAGGCTGCCAGGGTATTGACTCAAAAAGTACAAAAAGAATTCCCCGAAAGCATCGAACAACAAATCCTTGTAGCGTTTAGGCGCTCCACAGGACTTACACCCAACACAGCCCAGCTAGGCGTGCTCAGCGACCATTACCAAAAATCGTTGCAGCAATTTAAAAAGGCACCGGCTATGGCTGACTCTATCTTGTCGATAGGCAAATTCCCCATTGACGCCTCCCTATCGAAAGAAAAAACAGCTGCTATGTCGCTGGTAGTAAGTACAATATTCAATTTTGACGATTCCTATACTAAAAGGTAATATGCACGATCATCATCATCACAACCCTATTAGTCGGAAAGACTTCCTTACCAAAGCATCGCTGGGCTTGGGCGCCATCTCGCTGTCGTCGCTGATGAACCCGATGAACCTCTTTGGTTCTTCGTTCAACACTATCGGTAGTCCACACTTCGCTCCCAGGGCTAAAAGAGTTATCTTCCTGAACATGATCGGTGCCCCTTCTCAGCTGGACATGTTCGATTATAAGCCTACCCTGACCAAGATGCACGGCGTCGAATTGCCCCCCAGCGTGATGGGCGACCGGGTGACGGCCACAGCGGCAGCTCAAGCTACAAAGCCCATTGTAAGGCCCTTGTACGATTTCAAGCAACGAGGCAACAGCGGCATGTGGATGAGTGATCTGATGCCCTATATGGCGCAGGTAACCGACGAATTGTGCATGATCAATTCCATGTATACCGAATCGGTACAGCACGAACCGGCACAGATGTTTACCCATACAGGCTCAGAAATCCCTGGCCGACCTACGATTGGTTCATGGATCAGCTATGGGCTGGGGTCAGAGAATGAAAACCTACCTACGTTTATCGCCTTGATGACCAAAGGAAATGAAGGTGGTTCCTCACGGCTTTTGTCGAGTGGGTTTCTCCCTGCAGAGTACCAGGGCGTTCAGTTCCGTGGAGGAAAAGACCCTGTCTTGTTTTTAAGCAATCCTCCAGGAGTCACTGGAGAAATCAGGCGAGAGCAGCTGGACTACTTGCAGCAACTGCAAGACCAGAGTTATCAAAACCTCGAAGATCCAGCCATCAAGGCCAAGATGTCGCAGTATGAAATGGCCTTCCGGATGCAAACCTCTGTGCCCGAGGTGATGAATACTGATGACGAGCCGGACTACATCTACGAAATGTATGGTGAAGACAGTAAAACACCCGGCACATTTGCCAGCAACTGTCTGCTTGCCAGGCGCCTGGCAGAACGAGGTGTGAGGTTCATTCAACTGTATCACGGCGATTGGGACCATCACTCTAATCTACCCAAGCAAATCCCTAAAAGGTGTAAAGAAGTCGACCAGGGCTCAGCTGCGCTGATCATGGACCTGAAACAAAGGGGATTGTTGGAAGATACATTAGTTATCTGGGGAGGTGAATTTGGCCGTACCAGCTTCTCTCAGGGCCAGCTGACAAAAGACAATTTCGGAAGAGACCATCATCCTGATGCCTACACCATGCTGATGGCTGGCGCTGGTGTGAAGAAAGGCCTGACTTATGGCGCTACCGACGAATTCGGGTATCATATTACTGAAAACAAAGTCCATGTACACGACCTGAACGCCACCATCCTGCACCTTTTAGGGCTGAACCATGAGCAACTTAACTATAAGTACCAGGGTCGCAGGTTCCGCCTGACAGACGTCCATGGCAATGTGGTTAAAGACATCCTTTCCTGATGAACTGGGAGCTCTTTATTGGTCGCTTTCATCCGCTGATGGTGCATTTGCCTATTGGCATATTCATCCTGGGCTATTTGTTTGAACTCCTCTGGCAATTTGGATTTCGGGAGCTGATACCTTCCAGGAAAATCATTACCGCCACCTATATCGTTGGCTTGCTGGCAGGGGTAGCGGCTGCTTTTACTGGCTGGTTGCTCGCATCAAGCAACGACTACTTCATTGAACCTCTCGACGACCACAAGTGGTTGGGCATAAGTACACTTGTCGTGATGTCGCTGGTTATTTTCTTTCAGATAAAGGCATCTGAGGATAAAGGAAAATTGAAACTAGTGGCAGCGACTGTAGCCATTATTTTGGTCGCATTGACAGGTCATTTTGGAGGGAATTTGACCCACGGGTCTACCTACCTTTCCGAATACGGGCCGTCTGTTTTGAGTGGAGACGATGTAGCTTCCGTTCGACTCAATGAGCTCCAACCTGACTCAGTGATTATATATGCCCACCTCATTCAGCCAATCATTGAAGCAAAATGCGTCGCCTGCCACAACAAGGAAAACAGTTTTGGTGGGTTAGCACTCGATAGCTACGCTCTGCTGTTTAAAGAAGCAGACCATGAAGTACCTGTTCAGCCCGGCAGCCCTGATAAAAGTGAATTCTTGCACCGGGTAAGTCTACCAGCTGACCATGAAAAAGTGATGCCTCCAAGGGGTGCTCAACTTAGCTTTACCGAAGTGCAAGTACTGCGGTACTGGATCACGCAAGGCGCAGACAGTTTGGCGACCTTTGATTCTGAGAAAATGTCGCCGGAGCTAATTGCCCTGATCAACCGTGATTATGGGTTGGATTTCAGTCCAAAACCTTATTACGAAAAAATAAAAGTCGACAGTCTGCCAGAAGCTGTTTTTGCTGAATTACGGGGCGCAGGATTCCGGGTCAGCTATTTGGGTGAGACGAACCTATTGCTCGATGTGAGCTATGAGGGAGACTCCATTACGTCTGAGAAAATGAATTTACTTGCCAGTATAGCCCGGCAGGTAACCTTCCTCAAACTATCCAATTGCCGTTTGACAAATGAGCTTCTGCAAAAAATGACAGTATTTCCTCATCTGACAAGAATAGACCTGAGCAAAAACCAGCTTGCTGATCAAGCTGTTCTTTTTCTTATCCAACATCCCCATTTAACGGCTGTCAACCTCAACGAAACGCAGACAAAAGCAGCATCGCTGACACCACTGCTAAGTCAAGAAGGCTTGTCGGTCATTTATCTATGGCAAACTGGCATCACTGAAGAGGAACTTCAAAACCTTAGGAAGTCTTACCCAAGCGTTGACATTGTATCGCAGTTCAGTTTCCAGAAAGTGGATGAAAAGAAATCTGTTTTTGAACAGGCCACCGCTCGATAGTTACTCAAGCGTACGACATATCTTATTACCACTGGCGTCGGTAGCACAAATAGACAGCTGTCTGTCACCATTTGCCTGGTTGATGCTGGCATACCAAAGATTTTCCCCATACCATGTCATTGGCACTGGCGGCCGGGAGTCTCCTTCATGTATGAGTTCAACTGTTGTCCAATCCTGGGGCATATTGGGACTTTTGTTGTCGTGGATCCTCGCCCTTACCATTATCTTACCTGTTGACTCATTTTCTTCGGTCATCACCTGAGAAATTAAAGGTGGCGCCGTATCGACAGCAATGCCACTGCCAAGGAAAATCCTTTCTTCTATCCCCTCTTTACCTTCCCCCTGCCCCATGATGATATCCATTTTGTTGTCGCTGTTAATGTCGCCCAGCACCATCGAAAGTGTCAATGGCGTTGGATCACCTACCAATACCGGCTGCATCAAGCTGAACTGGCCTGACCCATCGTTGACCAACAGCCGGTCTTCGCCTGTGAGGGAGCTTATCAGAAAATCCGGGTCTCCATCGGAGTCGTAGTCCAGAAAAAGGATGTTGTTATCGTCTTTGCCAATATTGGCTTCATCTGGCCACGAAGCATGGGTGGCATCTACGAATCGTTCTCCTTCCTGATTCAGGAATACGTGCTCCCTTCTGGAATCAGATTCTCCTTCCACGATTTCCCCATCATTCACGGTCACCAAATCAAGGAAACCGTCGCCATTCAGGTCCATGGCCTCAAAATCGTAGTTGTTGGTATAGGCAGGCAGCAGCCTTTTGTCCTGAAAGATGCCCTTACCATCGTTAACAAACGCCCGGCTGGTGCCACAGCGTTTACATGAAACGACTATGTCCAGGTCAAAGTCATTATCGAAGTCCAGGAACTCCACATCCCACGAAAATTGAATGGGCAAGTCAGGCATTTGAGTAGCTGTAACATCGGTGAAAAACCCATTACCATCGTTCAGCCATAACAGGGTATTGCCGCCGGCATTGTTCATATTGGAGCCTGGGCCCCAGTCTGCCAGTACGATGTCGAGATCGCCGTCAAGGTCTACGTCGCCAAGTTCTACATCGCCGACGCTGGCAAGCATTTTAGGAAATTGAGTTTCCGTCACATTCCTGAACTGCCCCGCTCCTACACCCAGGTACAACTGGGTTTGAGTTTGGTAAGTAGTGCCTACGATGATGTCAGCGATACCATCAGCATTGATATCCCGCACTTTGATGACACGTGAAATGAACTTTACATTTCCGAAAATATCAGCTGTCACTTCCCTGAACTGCTTGTCGGGCCCCTGGTTAAGAAACACCCGACTGAATTCAGGCTCGCCAGGTTCAGAATAATTACCTCCATTGGCAAAAAGCAAGTCTATGAGTCCATCCGCATTAATATCCGCTACTTCCACCCGATTGGTCCATTCGGCGGTTACAGGCAGATAGGTAGATGTGGCATCAACCCATAACGCCTGGCCTTTGCTAGCATCGGACGTTTCAATCGCAGCAGGTTTCTCTTGACAGGACCAAAGTGTTAGGCTAAGTGCAAAAAGTGGGAGGATGTTTTTGATCATGATCGTAAGGAGGATGAAGACAAAAACCAAATATATATATGTCGATGGAATTTATTCCGGCCTCAGGCACCTTGTTGTTAATTGATTTCTTAAAAACAATGGTAGGAGCCACAGGCAAGCACTACCCTGCATTTTAAGAAGCTAGTACCAGGAAACAGCGGAGGGCCACAGACTCGCACCACCCTGCAGTATAATAAGTTTCAGGGTTCGTGTCTTCACAACCCGGCAAAAAATCTAGTCTGTTAGAATGCTTTCTTTACTACCTGCGTCCGCAGCAAGCTCGCACCAAGGACTAATTCAAATATGTTGCTCTGATCTTTATAGATAGGTGCTCAGCATCATATTACATCAATAATTATATTGTACTATATTACATTATTTGTATTATGTGTTTGCTAATTCCTGTGACTAAAAAAATATGAAAAATCAGCTATTACTTCTCCTGACCTACAAAGGAGTATACGACAATTACAAAATTAATCATCTAAAAGCAGTAATCTAAACACTACCACCTAGGGTTGGTTCGAGCCTGTGGCTCGGATTATTTTCTCCAACCCTCACCAATAATTATATATTAAATATATTACCAATTTTGTTTGCGCATGAGCAGGAAGTATAAGTTCTACAACAAAGAAGGGTTGTACTTCGTAAGTTTTGCGACCATTCATTGGATCGATGTATTTATTCGTGATGAGTATTGTCAAATACTACTTGAAAACCTTAGCTTTTGCCGAAGGGAAAAAGGCATGGAAATATATTGCTGGTGTATTATGCCTAGTCATATGCATATGATCTTTAGAGATAAGAATAACGATCCAGGCAAGCTGTTGGGACAATTCAAAAGCTATACTTCCAAAAGAATGCGTGAGGCAATAACTGACAACTTTAAGGAAAGCCGAAGAAAATGGATCACCGATATGATGAAAACTGCTGGTTTGAAAAACAGCAATGTACAAGGCATGCAGTTTTGGCAGCAGCACAACCATCCCATTGAGTTGTGGAGTGCTCATATTATTGATCAAAAGGTGGACTATATCCATAAAAATCCTGTGAAAGCATGTTTTGTTTTAGAGCCTCATTATTGGAAATACAGCAGTGCTGTAGATTACAGCGGCGGCAAAGGCTTGTTGGAGATTGATTTCGTTTAATAACAATAGAACGAGCCAGAGGCTCGCCCAACCTAGGGATTTTGTTTAGTAATAATGGAACGAGCCAGAGGCTCGCACGAACCTGGGGTTTCAGGGTTCGTGTCTTCACAACCCGGCAAAAAATCTAGTCTGTTAGAATGCTTTCTTTACTACCTGCGTCCGCAGCGCTAAATACCCTCCAAAGGCTCCCCAGGCTATTTTATTTAGGTGATCAAGGAAATACAAAAGGTCAATAGGTAGCTCACCAGAAAGATACATGTTCATTGTGCCAAACAGGTAAAAAAGCACACCTACAACACCAACAAGTGCGCCCTGTAGTATTTGCTTTTCTTGTGCCTTCCGTCCCACCAAATAACCGCCGCAAGCCATTAATAGCCCCAATGCAAGAAAGTTGAGCACTGGGGTGGGCTCATACCAGCGAATGAATTTGATAAACACCACATAAGTTAGCTCGACCGCCATACCCGTTAAGGCAATTCGTATCCAAAGGATATGTTTCATAATGCTATTTTATGACTTCCCATATTTGAAGCTTTATTGATCAGAGATAGAAATTAGTCCTCAGGCAATGCTTCAAATTCCTTTCTTTTCCCCTCAAACCACTTCTGCATTGCGGCAGGATCTTGCATCAGGCTTTGCATCTCCTGCATCACTTTCATGTGGGCAGGGTCTTTCTCTTGAAACATCTCCATGCCATGTTGTTGGCTCAGTTTGGCCATTTCTTCAAAGGTATTGGCCTGGAAGGCCTTCGAGCAGGCGCCTCCGAGTTGCAGACAGGTCATTGTTTTCATATCAGAAGATGTGAGGTGTACGATTACTTGTTATCATTATCGAGCTGGCCAGATTTAAAAATAGAAAAATTGAACAACATTTCATTCTTTCACTCCCTCGATGCCGATGCGCTGTCTAACATTCGTTCGAAGTCCCACTTGTTTCTGGGCATGATTCAAGTTCCGTCAAAGTTTCCTTTTCCATTTTTATGGAATGCACTAGATTCAGCCAAGTTCACCACCCTATTCAAAGTTACCTGATGTCCGAGACGGTCAATATCATTGGATTTGTACAATCAGTTTTTGGGATCCTGGTTTTTTTAACAAAACGCCCGGGGCACCTGAGTTTTACCCTCCTGACAGTCTGGATGGTAGTCATCGCCGTATTTATGGGTGCCTCTCTGCTCCCATTTCAGGTCGTGGAGTATTTCAAGCCAGGAATTTTTCCTCTGATGTTCCTCACAGGCCCCCTGCTTTATCTCTACGTGGGTTCGCTTACCATCGAAGATTTTCGACTTAAACCCAGTCATTTTTTGCATTTGGTTCCCTTTCTATTGGTGGCGATTCATCGGTCTACCATTCAGGTTGTACCTATTTCCAGTAGCCCCGATTTAATAGAGAATCCTAACTACCTGTTCAATAAGGTATACTATTCATTGTTAATCGTTTCCGCCTTCACATATTGGTTTTTAGGGTTGCAACTCATCATCAAGCATCGAAAGAAGATGCCTCTGTACTTCTCTAATTACTCCAGCAAAAACTCTTTGAATTGGCTGGGTTTTGTGCTGTCTCTTTTCCTGTTCGTGTTCATCGCTAGCTTTTTTAGTTTTTTTATCAACATCATTTTCGGCCTAGGCATTGTTCAATACACAACGCTCAACTTAAATCTGACAGTTTTTACTTTCATTATGGTCTACTTTGGCATCAATCAGTCGGCCATTTATTCGGGTGATCAGGCAAACTCTAAAGCAACATATCAGGTAGTAGCTACCGGCGAATCAGAGGCAAAATCTGTCGGGGCTACGCTACCAGACGAGCAGATGGAAGAACTCTCGTTGTTGGTGACCAATTACCTGGTTAATAAAAAGCCTTACCGTAATCCAGACTACAACCTGCAGATGTTGGCCGACGATTTGGCTATCTCCCGGCACAAATTGTCGCACGTGATCAACACGGGCCAAAAAAAGAATTTCTATAAGTTCATCAACGAGTTTCGGGTGGAAGAAGCAAAAAAGATGCTGGCTGATCCTTCCTACGATCATTACTCAGTACTTGGTGTTGCGATGGATTGCGGTTTCAATGCCAAGACATCCTTCAACCGGATCTTCAAAGAGGAAACGGGGCTCACTCCCACCGAATTCAAGCAAACACTCGATAAGTCTCTGAGTTAACCCGTCCTCATAGATAGTTTATTTCAGTAACTACAAGTACCAACTTATCCATTGGTACGCCTACACCCATTTTATTGAATAGGTTTGATTGATCTCCTTCCGCAAGTGCGGCGAGATCATAGTCAACTTTTCATCAAACACCACTCGCATTTATGAAGTCATTTATCACTTTATTCCAAAAGCCTTCAAATAGGTTCGATGTAGGAGCAGCAGCTATCAAAGCTTCGGCCCTACTTGGTCTGGGAACATTTTTGTTAGCCTCCTGTGCTGAAAAAAGTAGCTTTGTTCAACCAACATTAGGCACCCGATCAGCCCAACTGATTGAGGCGGATGGCTTTCAGTTCAAAGACCTGAACAAAAACGGCACACTCGACAAATACGAAGACTGGAGATTAACGCCTGAAGAAAGAAGCATGGATTTGCTGGCTAAGATGTCGGTAGAAGAAAAAGCAGGCTTTATGGCGATCAACTCACTGAGTATGCTAGGGAGCCGGAAAGCCAAGTTGTCCGAAGGACAATACCAGGCAAGTGACCTGGACGAGGGACAAGTTAAAGACGACCGCCCTGCTGGCGGAGCTAATTTTATTGGCGCTATGAATGCTGCCACCAGCACAGCACAACGAGTGAAAGAATTTCATAACCGCCATTTTATCCTGCGACTCAATGAAAGTGCCGGGGTAATCGCTGAATGGAACAATAAGCTTCAGGAGCTTTGTGAGAGTGAGCCACTAGGCATTCCGGCCATCATTACCTCCAATCCCCGCAATCATATTTCCAGCAATGCTTCTGTTGGTACGGCACTCAATGCCTCCGTTTTTACAGCATGGCCTGGAGAGCTTGGCTTATCGGCTACTCGTGACCTGGCCCTGATCCGGAAATTTGCCGATGACTCACGCCAGGAATGGCTCGCCGCGGGCATCAGAAAAGGATATATGTACATGGCCGATTTGTCCACAGAACCACGTTGGTCGCGGGTGGATGGTACTTTTGGCGAAAACCCTGAATGGGTCGCACAGGTGATAAAAGAAATAGTGATTGGCTTTCAAGGGACAAAGTTGGATACCAATTCCATCGCTCTGACCATGAAGCATTTTCCAGGCGGTGGATCAGGAAAAGGCGGACAGGATTCTCACTTCGACTGGGGGAAAGAACAAGTCTACCCCGGTGGCAGATTTTATGACAACCTTCTGCCCTTCCAGGCAGCCATTGACGCTGGCACATCAGCTATTATGCCCTATTATTCCCTGCCGAAGGGTACTGAATTTGAAGAAGTAGGCTATTCGTACAACAAAGCGGTGATAACAGGTGTTTTGAGAGAGAAAATGGGATTCACAGGCATTATCAATACCGACACCGGCCCAATCACACGCATGGTGTGGGGCGTGGAAGACCTTACAATACACGAGAGATACAAAAAGGCACTGGAAGCGGGGTCAAATATCATTTCAGGCGTTTCTGATCCTGCCGACCTGTTGGAAGTTATCAACAAGGGCATGGTAGACATGAGCCTTATCGACAACTCAGTGCTTCTGCTGTTAAAAGAGAAATTCACGCTTGGCATATTTGAAAACCCTTATGTAGATGTAGCTGCCGCGGAGGCAACTGTAGGCAGCGAGCGATTCAGAGAAAACGCTGCTGTGGCGTTAAGAAAATCCATCGTGATGCTACGCAACGAGAACAACACACTTCCTATTAAGGCTGGCACCAAAATATATGTCGAAACCCTACAGTCGCCAGGCCGCGGCGAAGAAGAAGGTTCGACCAACTTTATGATGGAAGCAAACGGCAATCATGAAGTAGAATTTGTGAAAACCCTTGCGGAAGCTGACCTGGCCATACAGTGGATCATTCCTTCTAACTCAGTATTTAATTCAGATGGGGCACCGATTTCTATTTCACTTTCCAAAAAAGGAATTGATGTTGGTCATATCAAAGAAGTGGTTGGCACTGTTCCTACCATTTTGGTGATCGACTATACCAATCCATGGGTGATCAATGAAATCTACGACGATACAAATAAGGGTAACGTTGTTGGTGTTTTTGCCACCTTTGGCACCACACCAGAGGCACTGCTGGATGTGATCACTGGCAAATTTAATCCTGCCGGAAAAATGCCCTTCTCCACTCCTGTTTCCGATGAAGCAGTGGAGAACAACCTGGAAGATGTGCCGGGCTATCTAGAAGCAGATGGCTACGCCTTGTTTAACTACGATGAAGGTTTGAGTTATGAGAAATGATGTTTTGGTAGCGAACTGGTAAACATTTTCGGTGCAGGGTTCCTGGTAAGCACAAAGCCCTTCTGAACGCCAGCATCGATGTTTTACGTGATGGATTTATCTTGCTAAATGATAAGCGTTTGTGTGGGTACCTGTTAAGCGCTTGTGTGGGTAGGTCATAAGCGCTTGTCTCGGTACCTGATAAGCGCTTGTCAAGGTGCCTCATAAGCGCTTAACACGAGGCGAATAACAGCAAGACATGAGGCGAATAAGCGCTTAACAGGAAACGGGGTTATTTGGTGCAGCAATGTTTCCTGTTTTTCAATACTTTCAGTCGGTGAAATAATGCTTTCGCACGGTAATTTTTCTACTCTACTAGGCAATCAATCACCACAATGATATTGTGATTGAATTGAATAGAAACTGCCTTTAACGTGCAACGAAGAATTGTAGGGATGTAGAAGATTCCTTCGCTCCGCTACGGAATGGCGGTAACATCGGAGGCGGATGGCTGGTCATTATTTTACTTGTTACATTACCGTAAGCGGTGGATTTTCTTCGAGGCAAATTCATTTAATCAGCGACGCAATTTCGAAGAATGGCGGAGCCGACGTGGAACGGAATCTTATGCAACGAGAAAGACAGCAACCCAACATTCAACGACATATTATCGGACTACCCCTTAATAAATGGCTCCAAAAATGGCACGCAAACCTTAAACACTCTAATTTCTATTGTAATCGGAACATGTTGGACAATTGTTCGACAATCAAAACACACACGGTTACTAAATCGTGGTCTCCTTTGATCACTCCGATTATCTCACTAAAATTACTTAAGCGCCTAACGTGAACTTTTGTCAAAACAAAAGCCCTTTCAACCAGTTTTAAGAAGTACAAAAACCAAAAACTATGAAAAAGATATTCACCTACGCTTTCTCTTTGATGCTTGTTCCTTTTCTGGCATTTAGCCAGGCCGACAAAATCAAGACAAGCAAAGGAGACCTAACCATCACCCCTATTACTCACGGCACCGTAGCTTTTCAGTGGAACAACCTTACAGTGTTCGTTGATCCTTATGGCGGAGCAGACCTGTTTAAAGGAATGCCTGCACCAGACCTGGTTTTGATCACGGATATACACGGCGATCACCTGAACCAGGAAACATTAGATGGACTAGACCTGTCCAAAGCGAAGATCATCGTCCCTCAAGCTGTGGCTGATCAGATCGCTGAGAAGAACAAAAGCCAGCTGGTGATCATTGGCAACGGCCAAAGCACTGACCAAATGGGGTTGAATATTAAAGCGATCCCAATGTACAACCTTCCTGAAAGTGCCGACTCTCGTCACACCAAAGGCAGAGGCAATGGCTATATCGTGAATTTTGGGGGTAAGAACATTTACCTGTCGGGCGATACATCAGATATCCCTGAAATGCGCAGCCTCAATGGAATCGACGTGGCATTTGTTTGCATGAACCTTCCTTATACAATGGACGTGGATGCGGCTGCAAGTGCTGTCATCGACTTCAAGCCAGGCATCGTATATCCATACCACTACCGTGGACAAGGCGGACTCAACGACGTAGACAAATTCAAAGCGCTAGTTAACGAAGGCACCAAGAAAGTGGATGTGCGATTGAGACAGTGGTATCCTGCTCAGTAAAAAGCATTGAACCTCCAGCTTTAGTAATATAACCGAGGCCTGTCCCCCGACAGGCCTTTTTACTGCTATAATTTATCTTGTGAAGACGCTAACGCCAACGAGGGATGTACTTCCAGCGATCTTTGCGTAGCTCTTTCTTTGCGTGCTTTGCGTGAAAATAATTGAAGATTTCCATGCAAAGAATGCAAAGGGTCTCGCAAAGGACGCAGAGTAGCTGCTACTAAAACACCGCTCAACCGAAGCCTGTCCGCCGACATGCCTTTTTTATGGTTGTTCAACATGGCTTTGGTGCCACCAGCTAACGCTGTGGGCACCACTACCGCACCGTGGTCTGTTCCCCGACAGACCTCAATTTATTGTCGTCCATCATAATGCAGGGTTAGATTACTCCTTTTTTCCTTATTTTAAGAGTGCTTTTAAGTTTCAAACATAAACACCTTCGTTGTGGCATTTAAAAACACCTACCTATTCGCCGCAGGCCTATTGTTGCTCAACGCCTGTCAAACCAAACCCCAAGCCGAAGAGCAAGCGACTCCAGCTAAGCCCAATATCGTCATCATCTTTACCGACGACCAGGGCTACAACGACTTGGGCGTATTTGGTGCCAAAGGCTTTACCACACCCAACCTGGACCAGATGGCCAAAGAGGGAGCGCAGCTGACTAACTTCTATGTGGCCCAGGCGGTATGCTCTGCTTCCAGGGCAGCTTTGCTTACGGGCTGCTATTCCAACAGGGTTAATATTCATAATGCCCTCGGGCCAGAATCGAAAATTGGCCTCAACCCGGACGAAACTACATTAGCTGAAGTTTTAAAAGCGGAAGGCTACGCCACAGCTATTTACGGCAAATGGCATCTGGGTGATGAGCCTGAGTTTATGCCTACCCGTCAGGGTTTTGATGAATATTTCGGCATTCCTTATTCTGGAGACATGTGGCCCAACCATCCGTGGCAGGGAACTGTGTTCAACTTTCCTCCCTTGCCACTTTATGAGAATGAAACCGTTATCGATACGCTGGAGGATCAAAGTATGCTTACTACTCAGATCACCGAAAGAAGCGTTGATTTCATTAAGCGAAATAAAGACAAGCCCTTTTTCCTTTATGTACCCCATCCGCAACCACACGTACCTTTGTTTGTCTCCGATAAGTTCAAAGGGAAATCAGAGCGAGGGCTCTATGGTGATGTGATCATGGAAATAGACTGGTCGGTGGGGCAAATACTAGCCGCATTGAAAGAAAACGGACTCGACGACAATACGCTCGTAATCTTTACCTCCGACAATGGCCCCTGGCTTTCCTATGGAGGACATGCTGGCTCTGCATATCCCTTAAGAGAAGGCAAAGGTACCTCATGGGAAGGCGGCGTTCGCGAACCAGCAGTGATGCGGTTCCCCGGCAAGATCCCTGCCGGCAGTGTCATTAACACACCCATGATGACGATCGATATGCTCCCTACAATAGCGAAACTAGTCGGTGGAAAAATGCCGGAAAAGACAATCGATGGTAAAGATGTTTGGCCTATCCTTACCGGCCAAACCAAGGAGTCACCCCACGAAGCCTACTTTATCTACTACCGGGTGAATGAATTGCAGGCGGTTCGAAGCGGCCAGTGGAAGCTTTACCTGCCCCACACCTACCGCACACTCAACGGACATGTTGGCACCAACGATGGCCTGCCCATTGACTATGAGCAAGCGGAAGTGACCGAACCTGAGCTATACAATCTGGACACCGACATGGAAGAAACCACCAATGTAGCAGCAGCCAATCCAGAAGTCGTGAACAGGCTATTGACATTAGCCGATGGCATCAGGGCAAGGCTAGGCGACAGTATCACCGGAGTTGAGGGAACTGAAAACAGGGAGCCCGGAAGGGTGAAGACTCCCCAATAAACTTATTTAAAGTCTACATCAAAATACGTCTTCGCATAGTCGCGCAAGTTGTATCTGCTCATCATCACTTCTCCGTAGGCGCCGGCGGAACGGATGGCCAGCAAGTCACCTCGTTGACTTTGCTTCAGCATGATGCCTCTGCGAAAAGCATCAGATGACTCGCATATCGGACCGACCACATCGTAGGTCTCTAATGCCTCACTGGTGGAGCTGATATTCTCGATGAAATGCTCCGCCTGGTACAGTGCCGGACGGATGAGCTCCGTCATGCCAGCATCGATAATCAGGAACTTGATGGTCTCCCCTTCCTTGTTGTAAAGCACCTTGCTAATGAGGCTTCCGCATTGCCCCACAATGGCGCGACCTAACTCGAAATGCAGCTCCTGTCCGGGTGCCAGTTTCATGTGTTTTTCAAACACTTCGAAGTAACTTTTGAAATCGGGCACTGGATTGTTTTTCGGGTCGACATAATCGATGCCTAAGCCACCACCAACGTTCACATGTTGCAGTTCAATTCCCTTGCTTCGGAAGTAAACATTGAAGTCATTGGCCCTACCGGCGAGCTGTGTATAGCTCTCCATGCTGGTCACCTGAGACCCAATATGAAAATGGATTCCGGTCAAATTGATGTTGACCAGCTGAGGTAATTTATCGATCACCTGATCGATTTCTTTTGGAGGTAAGCCGAACTTATTCTCCTTCATTCCGGTGGTAATATAGTGGTGTGTTTTGGCATCAACATTGGGATTGATCCGTAGCGCTACGTTTGCTTTCTTTCCCATTTTGCCCGCCAACTCATTGATCACTTCCACCTCCTGGGCCGACTCGCAGTTGAAACAAAAGATGTCATTGCTCAGTCCGACAATGATCTCTTCGTCGGATTTTCCCACGCCTGCAAACACAATTTCTTCCTTTGGAAAACCAGCAGCCAGTGCTGCCTTTACCTCATTGGAACTAACTGCATCAGCTCCTAAATGGTACTGCCGAATGACTTCGAGAATCCTTGGATTGGCATTGGCCTTCATCGCATAGTGCACCTTATAGCCTTTGCTCAGCCCGTGCTTTTTCACTTCATCCAACGACTTTTTCAACAACTCCAGGTCGTAGAAATAGAAGGGGGTAGGGATATTTTGGATGCTGCCGAGCAATGAAGTGATATCAGCCATCTGTCTTATATTTTACTTTAAATAAGGTATTCTAACCAATTGATTTTAAAATTATTAAAGAAACATTATAGATTACATCTATAGGCTGTTTCGGGCACAAAACCCCCTTTAGGCTGCAAATATACTCCCCTAATGAAAGTCCTCATAAAATGTTTTGATCTCCTCCAGCAAGTTTCCAATGTCTGCCTGTTCCAGCGCCGCATGCAGGATGATTCGGCTGATGGGGTTCGATGTTGGCTTAGGATATGGGAAATGAGAAATGACAATATTTCGACTCAGCAGGTAATTGAAGAGCGGCAGGTTTTTTGAAAAGAAAACCGGTAGCACTGGTTGAAAATTGAAGTGCTGTTTGACAAGCGAGTGACTGGCAAACGGCATCTGAAACTTTCGCAATTTCTGTAATTGCCTGCTCCTCACCTTGTCCCCTTTTACAAGGGCATACAAAAATGCAGGCGCTGTAGGAGACGCTCCAACGAACCAGGGACACTGCCTGATTTTCTTAATGAGTTGATGCGAACCCGCCACAAAACCAGCTGCTAAAGCAGGTGCTTTTCCCAACGAAGAAGTCACTACCCATTGCACATGCGACGGCAGCTTTCTCAGTTGTGAAGCTACCCCTTCCCCATGCTTCCCCGTGAGTCCAATGCCATGTGAATCATCCACCACCAACATCACTTCGTGCAGCGTTGAGATATCGTTGAGCCAATCGAAATTGATAGGCTTGCACATGAGCGGATCAGTAGAATTGCAAAGCAGAATCATGCGCCGCGGCAGCATCCCTTCCAGTTGTACTTTGATCATTGTGGACCAGCTGATGAAGTCACCATTCGTATCGTCCTCTGAGCTTCGCCACAAGGCAGGATGACAGCCCGGAGCATACTCCATGCTCCAGTCCATATCTTGTAATACTTTGACAAGCAATTGACCTGCGGCAAAGCCCGACGACGTGACCACGGCATCGCCGACTGACAACCATTCGGCAATATGATGCTCGGCTTCTTCAAACAATCGGTACTGCACATTGCCGTTCCGCGAACCAGAAAAGTGTACGCCGTACTTATCGATGCCTTCCTTGATCAGCTCTTTGTACTCCTCGTCCACAGACAGCCCAAGGTAAGAGGTGCCACTGAAGTAAAGCATCTCTTTGCCATTGACATTGAGGGTTCTTCCGGGAAATTCATCTGAGCGCATCATGGCTATTTATTTGAGGCTGGCACCAGTGCCATTTTCATTGGGGAATACTAGTCCATTGGGAGTCACCTGCACGCCATTGGCGGGATCTTCTGCAAGGAGAAGTGCACCGTCCATATCCACATAATCCAGCAATGGCACCACTTGTGCGATGGCTGAAATACCGACTGATGATTCCGTCATGCAACCCATCATTATCTTCATATCCAGGGCACGGGCACGTGCAATCATTCTACGAGCTGGTGTCAATCCACCGCATTTGGTAAGCTTAATATTGATACCGTGAAAATGGTTGAAGCACTTGTCTACGTCAGCCTCTATCTGGCAGCTTTCGTCGGCAATTACAGGCAGGGCACTTTCAGCAAATACCTTTTTCATACCCTCCAATTCATCGGCTTTCAATGGCTGCTCGATGAATTGCACGTTGAGGGATTTCAAAGCCTTACTATTGGCAATCGTTTCGTCTACACCCCAGGCGCAGTTAGCATCTACCCTAAACACCGCATCGGTCTGTTTTCGCAATTCCTCTATGATCCGTATATCCTCTTTGGTGCCGAGCTTAATCTTGTACAAAGGCCATGGAACTTCCTTCATTTTGGCCACCATGTTCTCTACCGTATCAATTCCAATCGTATAATTGGAAATGGGTCCTTTGCTGCCATCCAATCCCCATATTTTGTACAACGGCTTCCCCTGCAACTTTCCGTAAAGGTCGTTGAAAGCCAGATCGAGCGCACAAAGCGTGAAGGCTTTCAGTTTACCTGTTGCTACCATCGCCTGATGAAATTCCTCCGGCGTATTCCAACTTCCCGTCTCTATCAAAGAACGGACGCTTTCCACCTGCTCCGTCATCACCGGTACAGTCACTTGGTAATATGGATTAGCCGTTGCTTCGCCAAAGCCGCTTTTACCGTCATGGCTTAGCTCAACAATAAACGATTCCTGCACACTGGTGGATCCATGCGCAATAGTGAACGTATGCCTTAGAGGCATTTTAACAGGATGGTATTTTACTTTCATAAAATTAGAGTACAGATTCTTCGAGAAGGGTGAGTGATTGTTTGTACGTATCAAGTTCAGCTGAAATTCCCATTGGTAACGTCGCTATATTAGCTACATGGCCAAATGACAAACCATAAAGCACTGGTATTCCCAGGTTACCCAGTCGTTCCTGCAGCACTTCTTTCAAGGAAGTTTTGTCACCAAAATCAGGGTCAGTCTCTTTATCGTCGCAGTCGTTGAAAACGCCTAATACAATTCCCCTGGCGTTTTCAAATTTTCCTGCAAGCAAGAGCTGAGTGAGCATCCGGTCCACCCGATAGGGTGACTCCCCCACTTCTTCGAGAAATACCATCTTTCCGCTAAAGTCAAGATCAAATGGCGTACCTGTGAGCGAACTTACCAGGCTCAAATTCCCACCAACCAATTGGCCGTTGGCTACCCCATCATTGATAGAATAGATTTGGATATAGTCATCCAGCTTCTCTTTGTCTTCTTTGGCCTGCTCTATCTTGATTTTGCCTTTCCCTTTTATCAACGTTTCCTCAAAACTATCAGAAGTGTACTCAGTAAAATTGGAGGCACCTACAGGACCATGGAAAGTTACCAAGCCCGTTTTATTGAAGATACCAAAATGCAGGGCCGTAATGTCGCTATAACCAATAAAGGCCTTGGGATTGTTAGCAATCAAATTATAATCAATCGCAGGCAATAACCTGCCAGCTCCATACCCTCCTCTGGCGCAAAAAATGCCATCCACCGAGGTGTCAGCAAACATGGCATGAAGGTCATCGAGGCGCTGCTGGTCAGTGCCAGCAAGAAAGCCCTTGCGCACCCGCATATTGGGGGAATACTTCACTTTGAAACCAAGTGTCTGCATATTCTCCAAAGCGCTTTCAAATGAATCTCTGGAAATAGCGCTTGAAGGTGTAATCAGGCCAATAGTGTCCCCCGGACTAAGCTTTTTGGGTTTGATCACACGAGTGGGCCACGTACCTGCTGCCAACACTTTTGATTCAGCCTTTGCCATCGTGGGGGCAAGAAGGCTTCCTCCTGCGGCAAGTACACTTCCAGTAATAAATTTCCTTCGATTCATGAGCGCTAATTAGCCCGAAAACTAACAAAAGTTTAGCTGATATGGCAATCGACCACCTAAGATAAAGGGTTTTGAAGTTATGGATGGCGCTGTTCGTCAAAAATCCTTTTGACTTTGCTGGTAAGCAAGTATTTTCGGATAACGAAACCCATGAAATATGAAGTCGATCCTGGCCTTTAGTCTTAGCTTACTTTTATTTAGTGCCTGTACCCCTCAGGAAACAACGACGATCAAACTGAACAACATCGTTCAAAAATATTACGACGAAGGCGTTTACAACGGTACGATACTTATTGCCGACAGTTCAGGCGTTTTGTTGCAAAAGGCCTACGGGATGGCAGATTTTGATGCGAAAAAACCGCTGGAAACAAATTCCACCTTCTACATGGCTTCTGTTTCCAAGCAATTCACTGCCATGGCCATCATGCTGCTAAAGGACCAAGGCAAGCTTAGCTTCGATGACACACTAAGCAGCTATTTCCCCAACTTTCCAACCTGGGCCGGGTCTATAACCATCCGCCACCTACTTACGCACACTTCAGGTATTCCGGATTACTACGAGTTAGATGTGGCAGTGCCTGGCTTCACCAATTCTGACGTGGTACGTGTGACTGAAGGCATTGACGCTCTACACTTTATACCAGGTGCTCAATACGAGTATTCTAACACGGCCTATGTATTGCTTTCCTCTATTGTACAAAAGGTAAGCGGTAAGGGTTTCAATGCATTTATGCAGGAAAACGTCTTTGGGCCTGTTGGGATGACCAACACTGTCGCTTTTGACGAGACAAAACCAGAAAGAAGCAACCGATGCAAAGGATTCGATGCAGAAGGCAATGAAGACGACTATCTGTATTTCACTACCGGGGGTGGTGGGCTGTACTCTAATGTGGAGGACTTATACAAATGGCACCAGGCATTGCAAGCTAAAAAACTAGTGTCTGATGCCACAATGAAGGAAGCCTACACTCCTTATACACTCAACGACGGCACTGTGTCCTGGTATGGATTTGGTTGGATGCTCGACAAAGACAATCCAAACCGTGTACTGCACACCGGAACACTGACCAGCTTCCGTACCTATATCGAGCGCAACCTGGAAACCGGACAGGTGATCATCATGCTCAACAATGTAGGTAAAACAAAAAGAGAGGACTTGTTAGCTGAACTGAAAAGCGTTCTAAATTAGGTAGCAACTTCCCAGCAAAACCCCTCAGTCAATCACCGTATACTACTCCGTAAAACAGCGTAGAAACGCCTTGTGTGCGGCAACATTTTCAATTTTAATATGTAAAAAGTTGTCATATATGGGTTCCTTTTATCACATTTGACGTATTAAACTTTGGACCTTCAAGTAACTTTGCAGGCAACAGCTTAGGTTGATTTATTTTAGTTTCTATTAATGTTACAAGACAACACCCAGGGGTTCAAACTTCTGAACACTTTGCTTTTTATTTCAGCACTTTCATTCATTGGGCTCAACGATTCGTTGGCGACCAATGTCAACCGAAACGAATTTTCGATCAAGCGGGTGGAAAGCACCCCAAAAATCGATGGCGTTCTGGAGGAAAATATTTGGACCAAAGGGCTAGAGCCTACCCAGTTCACCCAGTTCAAACCCAACAATGGGGAGAAATCGGAGTTCCTTACGTCCGTTGAGATGGTCTATGACGACTACGCTCTGTACTTGTCGGCCACCATGATCGATCCCGACCCTTCCGGTATCCTCAAAGAATTTGGCAAACGTGATGACTTCGATAGAAATACAGATTGGTTTGGAATCATAGTAGACCCTTATAACAGCGGCCAAAATGCGTTCAGTTTCTTTGTCTCAGCAGCAGGCGTACAAGGTGACTATTTTATCAACAACGACGACTGGGACGATAACTGGGATGCTGTATGGGAAAGTGCGGTTTCTTTTTCCGAAACAGGTTGGACTGTTGAGATGAAAATTCCTTACTACGCCTTGAGGTTTCCCGCAACTGATCAACAAAACTGGGGCATCAACTTCTACCGGCAGGTAAAAAGAAAACAAGAAGAATCATTCTGGAGCCCGATCGACAATTCAGTGAGAGGCATGGTGAACCAGTCGGGTATCCTTAGGGGTCTGCGCAATATAAAGCCCCCTGTCAGGCTCTCACTTCTCCCCTACGCCACAACGATCTATACCAACGATGCTGTTAACAACCAGGAGAGTTTCAATTTAACGGGTGGCATGGACCTCAAATACGGCATCAATGAATCCTATACGTTGGACATGGCGCTTATTCCTGATTTTAGCCAGGTTCAATCGGATAATGTGGTTTTAAACCTTTCCGCCTATGAGGTGCAGTACAGCGAGAACAGACCTTTCTTCACAGAGAGTACCGAACTTTTTGACAAAGGTGGCCTGGTTTATTCGCGGCGAATAGGCACTTCCTTTGGAGGAATCGATTATGACGAAAACACCGAAGAAATTGTGAGCGCTCCACGCACAGCACCACTGATCAATGCCACCAAAGTATCAGGCAGAAATGGTAAGGGTTGGGGGCTTGGCTTTCTTAACGCAATCACCAACAAGACCAGCGCTAGCATTAGGAACGTCGAGACCGGCGAAACCCGCCGGGAGGAAGTCGACCCTCTTACCAATTTCAACACAGTGGTCGTTGATAAAATATTGAAGAATAATTCAAATTTTAACCTGATCAATACCAATGTCACAAGGCTCGACGGAGGCAACGACGCGAATGTAACCGGTGCTAGCCTGAGCCTGATGGACAGTACCAATACCTGGAGAATAGGGGCTTTTGGGGCCATTTCCAACATCTACAACTCGGAAGACGAAACTGCATCGGCAGCACTCAAGGATGGCTATAAGTACAATGTCAGTCTGTCGAAAGTAAGTGGCAATATTCAATTCGGAGGCAGCAGAAACGTTGAGAGCCAATATTACAACCCCAATGACTTCGGCTACAATAGGTCTCCCAATGAGATCGCTCACAATGCGTGGTTTGGATATCGTGTATTTAAACCTGTAGGTATATTCAATTCCTACCGTACTAATTTGAGTGGCAGCTACCGACAATTGTATGAACCCAACACATTTACAGGATTCGATCTGAGAGCATCTACTTATGGCCAGTTTAAGAACTTCTGGGGCATGGGCTTATCCAGCTCGTTAAGGCCTTTCACAAGTTACGACTTCTTTGAACCCAGAGAAGCGGGTTATTACTTCAACCAACCGTCTTCTTATAGTATTAATGCGTGGATAGAAAGTGATTCACGTAAAGCCGTTATGGTGTCATTAGGGAAAGATACCTGGAGAAGACCTGAATGGAATCAGCAATACGATGGACTGGAAGCTTCGTTGCGCTACCGTGTCAACGACAAACTTTCATTTGATTTCAGCCTCAGCAGGGTCACCTCGGAAGCATCTCGCGGCTATGTCACAAAACTTTATGATGACAGCGATGCACTGGACCAGATCATTTTCGGGCAACGCAACGTGTTGACCACAGATAATGTGATAGGCACAAAGTACACCTTCAGCAACAAAATGGGCGTCACTGTGCGGATGCGTCACTACTGGAGCAATGTGAAATATGAACAGTTCTATCACTTGCAATCAGACGGAGAGCTATTGCCTTCTACTTATAGTGGTATTGACGAAGCAGGTGACAAAACACATGACACTAACTTCAATGCGCTGAACGTGGATTTTGTCTACTTTTTTCAAATTGCTCCCGGCAGCTTCCTGAATGTTGTTTGGAAAGACTCAATTAGCTCCATTGATAATTCAACTGATGTGAAGTTTGCAGAAAACTTCAACAATACACTCATTTTACCTCAGATCAACAGCCTTTCGGTTCGTTTAACCTATTTCATCGATTACAACACAGCGAAAAAATACCTTATCGGAGGGCAAAATATTTAGCAGCTACCAGATGGGTCCTTGTATGAAGTGGAGTAATATGTCTGCGGGTAATTCTGAAATCCCCTATCCTTAAAAAGAAGGACATAAAAAAAGCCCCAAGAAGGGGCTTTTATATGATAAAGAAAGGTGTAGCTAACTACTTAACCTTTTCCACCACAGCTTTGAAGGCTTCTGGGTGGTTCATGGCAAGGTCAGCTAGTACCTTACGGTTCAAATCGATATTAGATGTTTTCATCTTGCCCATGAGTACTGAATAAGATATTCCGTGCTCTCTGGCGCCTGCATTGATACGCTGAATCCACAATGCACGGAAGTTTCTCTTCTTCTGCTTGCGGCCTTCATAAGCATATTTCCATGCTTTTTCAACGGCATTTTTTGCTACCGTCCATACATTTTTTCTGCGGCCATAATAACCTTTGGCTGCTTTGAGGATTTTCTTTCTCCTCGCTCTTGATGCTACGTGATTTACTGATCTTGGCATAGTAATTACATTTTTTGGTGTTTGGTGGTTCTACTCAGAACACTTGTTGACCAAAAACCTGGTGAAACATAGAACCTAAGTTTTTCTTAGATGTTGAGCATATCTCTTACTCTGTTCTCGTCTGACTTATGTACTAAAGTCATGTCAGTCAGAGATCGCTTTTGCTTGGTTTCCTTCTTAGTAAGAATGTGGCTTTTGAAAGCATGCTTACGTTTGATTTTACCAGTCCCCGTTAGCTTAAAGCGCTTTTTTGCTCCCGATTTGGTTTTAACTTTCGGCATTGTATATATAGTTTAACAAAAATTATTTCTTGGCTACTTTAGGCGCCACAAACAGTGACATCCTTTTTCCTTCCAATCTCGGTAGTTGTTCCACCTTTCCAAACTCTTCCAATTCCTGGGCAAACTTCAATAAAAGAATCTCACCCCTTTCCTTGAAAACGATCGTTCGGCCTACGAACTGAACATAGGCTTTCACTTTGGAACCCTCCTTCAGGAAGTTGATGGCATGCTTCAATTTGAAATTAAAGTCATGATCGTCCGTGTTAGGACCAAAACGTATTTCCTTAATGACAGTCTTCTGAGCTTTCGCCTTGATTTCCTTCTGTTTTTTCTTCTGCTCGTATTTGAACTTAGAATAGTCGACAATACGACAAACAGGAGGAACGGCAGTGGGAGAAATCTCCACCAAATCCAGGCTCTGCTCTTTCGCTATTTTGATAGCCTCGCGAGTTGAGATAACGCCAAGATTTCCATCTTCAGCAATTACCCTGACTTCCCTGGCTTCAATCTTCTCATTAATCTTGTAAGGTTCTTCGGGTTTACCCCTAAAACTTCTTGGTCTCGGTCTTAAAATTTCACACCTCCGTATTTAGGTTTCAAAACAAGGTTGCAAATATCTACAAATTTTCTACTAATCAAAAGCAGCAAGCCGCTTTTATAAATGCATTGATTTTATATTCAGGCTTCTTTTTCACCTGCCAGGCTCATTTTTATCCTGTTGCCAAAATACTCAACAAACTCATTGGCAGAAAAGGTCCCAATGTCTCCTTTTCCGTGCTCTCTTAAGGCAATCGACTCAGTAGCGGCTTCTTTCTCTCCGACAATCAGCATAAACGGGATTTTCTTCATTTCTGCGTCCCTGATCTTACGACCAATCTTTTCATCGCGCTCATCTACATTGCCTCTAATATCAGCTTCCTGAAGCATCAATCGAATCTTATTGGCGTAATCATGATACTTCTCTGAAATAGGAAGAATGGTGATTTGCTCCGGCGATAGCCACAAAGGAAACTCTCCAGCAGTACTTTCAATCAAAATCGCTACAAAGCGCTCCATGGAGCCAAAAGGCGCCCTGTGAATCATTACCGGTCTGTGCTTTTGATTGTCTGCACCTACATACTCTAATTCAAAACGATCAGGCAATGTGTAGTCAACCTGTATCGTGCCCAGCTGCCAGCTTCTTCCCAAAGCATCCTTCACCATAAAATCGAGCTTAGGCCCGTAAAACGCAGCTTCACCAAGCTCCACGGTCGTCCTCAATCCTTTCGCCGCCGCCACGTCTATAATAGCACTTTCCGCTATTGCCCAGTTTTCATCAGTGCCTATGTACTTTTCAGGCGTTGCAGGGTCGCGAAGAGATACCTGCGCATTGTAGTCGCTAAATCCCAAAGACTTAAATACATACAATACAAGGTCAATTACTTTGGCAAATTCTTCCTTTACCTGATCAGGACGACAGAAAATGTGTGCGTCATCCTGGGTAAAGCCTCTTACCCTTGTCAATCCATGCAGTTCGCCACTTTGCTCGTAACGGTAAACGGTACCAAACTCAGCATATCTTACCGGCAGGTCCTTGTACGATCGTGGCTTGCTCTTGTACATCTCACAGTGGTGAGGGCAATTCATTGGCTTCAGCAAAAACTCCTCTCCTTCTTCCGGTGTATGGATAGGTTGAAATGAGTCCTTTCCATATTTTTCGTAGTGACCAGAAGTCACATAAAGCTCTTTCCCTCCGATATGGGGAGAAACTACCTGGTCATATCCAGCTTTTACCTGTGCCTTGCGCATGAAGTTCTCAAGGCGCTCACGAAGCACAGCTCCTTTAGGCAGCCAAAGGGGTAATCCCTTGCCAACTTTTTCGGAAAACGTAAAAAGCTCAAGCTCCTTCCCAATTTTTCTATGGTCACGCTTTTTGGCCTCTTCCAGCAGTTCCAAATACTCTTTTAACTCCCCTTGCTTGGGAAATGTAACTCCATAAAGCCTGGTGAGTTGTTTGTTCTTTTCATCACCTCTCCAGTAAGCCCCAGCAATGTTGAGAATTTTGGTAGCTTTGATAAAGCCTGTATTCGGTATATGCGGTCCCCGGCATAAGTCGGTGAAGTTACCCTGCTGGTAGAACGAAATCGTTCCATCAGCCAGGTCCGAAATCAATTCCAGCTTGTATGGATCTCCTTTTTCTTCAAAATAGGCCACTGCATCCTTCTTGCTGATATCTGTCCGGGTAAATGCATTTTTCTGGCGGGCCAGCTCCAGCATTTTTTCCTCAATTTTTGGAAGCTCCGCAGCCGTGAATGCTATGTCGCCAAAGTCTATGTCGTAATAGAAACCTGTCTCAATAGGCGGACCTATACCCAATTTAATACCAGGGTACAAGGCTTCCAATGCCTCTGCCATCAAGTGTGCTGAGGAGTGCCAGAAAGTAGATTTACCTTCCTTATCGTTCCATGTGAGTAGCTGAAATGAGCCATCTTCAGTAATTGGCCTAAAGGCGTCAATTACATTTCCGTTTAGTTTGGCCGCCAGCACATTTCTAGCCAGTCCTTCACTAATTCCCATGGCTACGTCAAGGCCAGTTACCCCCTTGTCATATTCGCGAACACTTCCGTCTGGCAGGGTAAGCTTAATTTTCTCGTTACTCATTCAGTCCTACTAATTATCAGATTTTTTCGGAGTCAAATTAAATTCAGGCATCGCTGCCTGCTCCGCTCTTATTTTTCGCAAATATGCAATTTTTCCAGCAACAATGCGCCTTTCTTCAACGGCAATTTGGTTAGTAGAATCAATGCTCAGTGCTACATTGTAGTAATTGTAAGCGTCACCCAGCCGGCCTTTGATATTAAAATACCTTCCCTTAAGTATTCGAGCCTGTACACTAAGCGAATCTCGGGCAATCATCCTGTCAGCATACCAATTAACTGAGTCGTACATGGAATACTCCATGAGTAGGTTGCCATACTCAAACAGACCATCTTCAGATGTTTCAGGCCAATTATAGGCTAAATTGGAGGCCTGTTGATAGGCCTCTGCCTTAAAATATGCTTCCAGCAAATCTTCCCGGTAGGTTAAGTGATCATTGGTCACATTGGCATAGCCCTCTATCAATGAAACTAGTTGTGCATACTCCTCCCTAATTTCATACAAGCTGGCCAATATGCTGGTCATCTTTGGATGACCGGGGTTCGAAGTCACGCCTTCTTGGAGGATCGCAAGGGCACTGACAGTATCGGCATTTTGAAGCTCAAGTTCTGCAGCAACGGTATAAGCCTCAGGCAATTTACCGCCCGACTCAAAATATTGGCCGAGATACCTTGATGCCTCTTTGAAATTCCTCCTGGAGTAGTAGTATTTGGATTTTATAAGCGACAGACTTGGGTGAATTGAGCCAAGCCTATCAGCCTGTTGGGCGTATATCCAGCTTCTTTCAAAATCTCCTTTTTGAATATAATAGTCAGCTACTAATACCATTACCTGAGGATCTTTAGGTGCCATACGTAAAATGGCCTCAATATTAGCATCGGCAGCAGCCGGCCAGTCCAGGGTTTGATGATAAGTGGCTAATTTAATCCTAGGTTCGAGGCTTGCAGGGTTTTCTTGCACAGCATTCTCGGCAAGTGTGAGGAGTTCGCTATAGTATTTCTTATCGGGATTGGGGCTATCAGTGATGGGGAGCAATTCCCTGCCAGATGAACATCCTTCAAACAGGACAGCCACGCTGATCAGTAAATAGCATACTTTTAGCCTCGTCGGTGCCATATCACAAAGAAAACCTATAGCTGAATTTAATCCCAAAATTATTTACCCCAGGTCTATTGGTATAGGTTAGCCTGTGGATAAAATCAACCCTAAAGAACCTGAATATATTTTCTACGCCATAACCTGCTTCTACATAAGGCCATTTATCCAATGCAAAGAACGGCTTAATTTCGTTTCCATTACCGTCGAATGTTGGAGGGATAAGGCTGTAATTTTTCTGCCCTACACCACCATATAGTACATTCAATGTGCCCACCAGGCGCCACTTAAGTTTTTTTATGGCCGGAATACTGTTGATTAGAAAACCGTTGAAAGAGTGGTTCCAGCGAAAGGCAATATGCTGGTCGGTCACAAATTCAAAGTAATCCATCATGTTGTAGGCGAAATTAAAATAAAAGGGAGTTTGGTTACCAATATGTGCTTTCAAAAGCGGATAAGGTAGATTATTAAAATTATACCCGCCGCTCAACGTTAAATTCCCTACACCAAAAATACCCATCTTCTGACGTTTCTCGATGGATAACCCGAGCTTATGGTAGGTGAAGTCTCCGCCCAGAGCACTCAAACCTAATGTATACCTAAAATTCAGTGCAGGCCAGCGCACAGTACCCATACTAAGGCGTTGGTTGTCATTGATCACGAATATCTCATCCTTTGCATACCGGGTATCTAGAATGATCTCGGCTACATTTAAATTATTCTTTACCGTTGGGCTTTCTGCATTGGGGTCTTTGTAGTACTCAAAATCGAACAATGGCTTAAACGATTCCTGACGGTAAGAAACCCTCTGCGAAAGGCCCCTTCCAAGCACTGTAAAAAAGGTGAAATAGTTCTTTTGCCTCAGGAACGGGTCTATCATAGTGCCAAACCGGGTAAAAGTATAGAACACATTGGCGTTATCGATGTCGTCATTGAGCAACCAAATCTGGTCTATCTCCTTCTGGTGCATGTACTTTACCTCCGTCCATGGACTGCGGCTTAAAATATGTCGAACATGGAATTTATACTTCCATTCCTCGTCTTTGAACCCATAGGCCACATTGGCACTAAACTCCCATTTTCGACTAAAATCGATGTTGGTCCTGCCACCAATTCCAAGCCTGGTGCCTTCGATGTTGTTGTTACCAAAGAAATAAGAATATGAACCTATGTCGAACTTACCGATCTTATAATAGCCAGTGTACGTCGTCTGAATAATATCAGTGTAGGCCTTAATTACCGGTATCCTGGTCAGCGTATCGATCATTTCATACACGTGAACCTCTGTGTTACTTAGTGTATCGTGCCTGATTGACGCCCAATACTCCTTGTCATCTTCCTTTTCATTTACGTTATCCACCATTTCGATGGGATTTTCGTAAAATCTATCTGGTCTTGGCTGGTTTACGACAATGTCTTTATTGGACACATAAAACTTTGCAAGAAAGCCCGCAGACTTGCTTGTGAGCTCGCTTACATCAATCATTACCCTCGTTTTGACAGGCAACCACGCACCACCGTTGGTTGGCACCAGCTCTTGTTGTATCTTAATTTTCTCGATGAAGTTAACATTGGCTTCCTTCCCTACTGTAACGTCTATTTGCCTGATGGCCCAGGTATCCTTATGAATCCACATAGAGCCACGAAAAGCAAGGTCTTGCTCCCTTTTTGGGAAAAAGTCGAGCCGATAACAATAGTAGTCGCCCAGGTAAAGGCTATCAACTAAATCATATTCATAGTTGATTTTCCAACCATCGGCGATGGGCGACACAAAATCCTTTCCTACGATAGTCAACCAGTTTTGGTAAAAATTGTATTGCTGAAAAGAGGCTCCAATCATCTGGGAAGTAAGCGTACCATCGGTTACCCCCACACCGGAGACTTTCGTGTTGATTACCTTTTCATGCGACATTCTCGGACTATCTTTGTAGTAATACTGACTGATCGCCTCGGAAATAAAAACTGGCAGTAGCGGTTTTCCATCCTCGCCGGCGATTTGCTCGATGCTGTCGAGTACAGAGGTGACCTTCTGAACTATTTTCCGCTGCTTGAACTTTTCTGAGATGTTATCGATATCCATCTCAATTTTCGTATAAGCTTCATATTCATAAGCAGACAGCCGCCTTTTGTCGTTGGCTTTTTTGTTATCAACAACATTTCTCATGACCTGGAAAGCTGGGTTTTCTCCGGCCTCAAACACTAATTCCTGTAAGTTGACGACATCTTCATCTAGCTGGACATTGATGTTTTGTTCTTTACCGCGCACAATCAGCCTGGTTTTAGGCACAAACCCAATATAGGTGAAATGAACAGAGTCAATTGGCTGCGTGGTGGAAAGCTTATAATACCCCTCAAAATCAGTAGTAACACCAATCGTTGTGCCGCTAAACACCACATTCGCAAAAGGAATGGGGCTACCGGTGGTTGCTTCGGTTACCTTGCCCCATACTACTGTAGGAGCTTGTGATTGCGCTGCTGGTATGCAACGCAAAATAAATAACAGCATGAGGCCGAGTACTCTACTCATAGGTTTGGTAAACCAATAACACTTTAAAGGACACTTTTATCCCTAAATCGTTTAAAAAAAGTGAGGATTTATTTTCTGATTTCTATTTTTTCCTTCTCACCAAGGAATTTGGGGGGTTGTTTGAGGATATAAAGATCTAAAATGGCTTTTGGTCTGGCAAGCCATTCCCTACTCACCACCGACACCATACCAGATTTATCAGCATCATCGGAGGCAAAGGTAACAGCTTTTATTCCATAAAACTGACTAATAAACAGGGCTCGGTAGGCATGAAATTCCTGGGTAACAATAACTATACGATTCTGACCAAACACTTCTTTTGAACGAACAATTGAGTCAAGGGTTCTGAAACCAGCAAAATCGAGTGTCATATCCTCTTTGGGTACGCCCAATGCCACCAGAGCGTTGAACATATCTTGTGGTTCATTATAATATTTTGTGTTGTTGTCGCCACTCAAAATCAGGTGTTTCACTTTCCCTGACTTATAAAGTTTGGCAGCGGCTTCTATTCTGGTCGTGAAAAACGAATTTGGCCCTCCATCCATACTTCTTCTGGAAGTGCCAAGTACGACACCTACGTCGGTCTGTGGAATATCTGCCACGTTGAAACGAATGTCATCGATGGTTTCCCACATAATCCACACATTGGTCGCTATGAGAAAGGCAAAACCTAATGCTCCCAGCATAAAAACTGTCTTTAACAAAAACCGCATAGATCCTGGTTCGTGCTAAAGATTGGACAAAAACCTTGCTTCATGCATATCAGACCTTCTAACTACCTTCCGATACCATTCCAGGGTTAACTGTTTCTTTTCCTCCTCGCTCATTCTCCAATCCATTTCCGAGTCTTTTAACTTCTGTAATAAAACATGTAAACAAAGCGCTACGCTTACCGATACATTATAGCTTTCAGTAAACCCATTCATGGGCAAACACACTCTTTTATCTGCCATCACCAATGCCTCATTGGAAGCTCCTTTAAATTCAGTCCCAAACACCAGCGCAATTTTCGAATCTATCGCCACCTCATTGATGTCAGCCGCTTCCTGATCAGGACTTGTCACCCATATTTGATATCCCTGTTGCTTCAGCGACTCTATACATTGGGATGTATTACTTTTTTCGGCATCGTTATGCCTATTTAACGTCAACCATTTACTTCCTCCTTTGGCGACATAGGCACTAATTTTACTTTTAAACTGGTTTTCAATAATGTGCACATCTTGAATACCCATTGCTTCACACGACCTTAGAACGGCACTGGTGTTCAACGAGTTTTCAAAATCTTCCATAACAATGGTAAGATGTCTGGTCCTACGATCTAGCACTTCCTTGACTTTTGCAGCCCGAGAGGGGGTTACAAACTGTTCCAGGTAATCAATTAACCGTTCTCTGGTGGCGACATCCATCTATTTCGATTTAGCTGAACAAGCCCAGCTGATCTTCGTCGTTGTTGTTTTTCGGTTTTTCGATCTTCAATTCTATGCTGCTTCCAACATCAAAATTATCGTCTTCGTCTTTTGTGAATTCTTCTTTGAGTTTTTTTACAGTTTCCTGTATTTTCTCTTTATCAGCGTCCTTTGAGACTGACTTCGTGTCTTCCTCTTTTTTTGATGTTGCCTCAGCAGCTTTTACATCTTTTTTTGCTGTTGCTTCATCGATTGGTCCTTCGTCATCACTGCTATCAGTTTCATCTTCACTATCTTCACCATCAGATTTAGGCTCTTCAACTATCAGCCATTGCAGCTTTTTAATCTCATGGTAATTCAGCTTATTACCCAGGGCCTTCCACCCTTTCACATCTATGAATTCCTCAAAAACGATGGTTTCCTTTTCTATTTCTTTGCTGCCCTTCTTTTTGAAGCTGACCTCAAACGACGGCAAACCATGTGAGCTAATTAATTCTAGCCTCGAACCTTTCTCTTCTGAAATGAATCCAAATTTCTTCTCAACGGTGCTGGTCTCAATGGCAAACCTCTTTCCAAAGTATACCTTTGCCTTACCGTCAAAATACACAGCGCTGAAGACAGCCTTAGGATTAAATTTCTCCAAGGAAAGAATATGGTTGTAATCATACCTGTTGGTCAGCTCAAAGGAGGTTAACTCATAACTTCCTTCCTTGTAGAAAACGACTATTTTATCGTCGGCAAGGAAGTTACCCAGGTGTTGGCCCCTATGATCTGTATTGAGTCTGCCAATGGTTTCATCACACCAAATGTCCAAACCGCCGAGCGTCGACCTTCCTGCTTCTTTCAAAACGATCTTTCTGACGGGGTATTTAGTAAGGATATTTCCCTGTGACCCACGACCTTTTATTTCTATTTCAGAAAAGTCAAAATCAAACACCTTCTTTTTAGCTTTCGATCCCGACGTGAGGCTGATGTTAATAATCTCTGCTTCTCCATTTGGGTTAGCGGAAAAATAGAGCACTTTCGATCCCTTCTCTCCCTTTGTCACATCATACTCCTTGTCTCTGGTTACTCCAAGGACCTGGAAGCGTTTGATCATCGAGCGTCCGGTTTTACCGTCAAGGTAGACGACGTTATACACCATTCGTTCATCGTTCTTTTTAAAAACGCCGGTAAATAGTATATCCTTCCCAACGAATACCTTGTCCTGGATTTTAACAACGGAGAACTTTCCGTCTTTTCTGAAAGCTATGATATCATCCAGGTCGGAGCAATCGCAGATGTATTCGTCCTTTTTGAGACCGTAGCCAATAAAACCGTCTTCTCTGTTGACGTACAGTTTTTGGTTATTGGCTGCCACTACTGTAGCGGCAATTGTATCGAAATGAGCAATCTCAGTAAGCCTTTCTCTCCCCTTGCCGTATTTATCTAAAAGGTTCTGGAAGTACTTGATGGCAAACTCCACGAGGTTTTCAAGGTTGTATAAAACCTCCTCCAGCTCCTCCTGAAGCTTTTTCATTAATTCGTCAGCTTTGAAGGAGTCGAACTTGGAGATCCGTTTGATTTTGATTTCCGTCAGGCGAAGAATGTCCTCCTGCACGATTTCACGATAGAACTGCGGCTTGAAGGGGTCAAGTCCTTTGTCGATGGTGTCAAGCACAGCTTCCCAGGTTTCACATTCTTCGATGTCTCTGTAGATCCTGTTTTCGATAAATATCTTTTCCAAAGAGGAGAAAAGCATTTTTTCCATCAACTCCCCTCTTCTGATTTCCAGCTCCTGCTTGAGTAGGCTCACCGTTTGCTCCGTGCATATCCGAAGTATGTCGTTGACGGATACAAACATCGGTTTGTCCTCGACGATGACACATGCGTTAGGAGAAATCGACACCTCACAGTCGGTAAAGGCATAAAGTGCGTCGATGGTAATATCAGGAGACACACCAGGCGCCAGGTGAACTTCTATTTCTACGTCCTTGGCCGTATTGTCCACCACTTTTTTTACCTTGATCTTACCTTTATCGTTGGCCTTTACAATAGAGTCCATCAGGTTCGACGTAGTAGTGCCAAATGGGATGTCTTTTATGATCAGCGTCTTTTTGTCCAGCTCTTCAATTTTGGCCCTCACCCGGACCCTTCCACCTCTCCTCCCTTCATTGTAATCAGAGAAATCTGCCAGGCCACCTGTTGGGAAGTCGGGTAATATGCTAGGTTTCTTGCCTTTGAGGACTGCAATAGAGGCTTCTATCAATTCCCTGAAGTTATGAGGCAGCAACTTGGTGGACAGACCAACTGCAATGCCTTCCACGCCTTGGGCCAACAATAAAGGGAATTTGACAGGAAGTGTAACGGGTTCCCTTTTACGTCCGTCATATGACAGCTGCCAATTGGTGGTCTGTGGATTATAGACAACGTCTAGTGCAAACTTCGATAGCCTTGCTTCAATGTAACGAGGGGCCGCCGCTCTGTCGCCAGTGCGGATATCGCCCCAGTTGCCCTGGGTTTCTATCAGCAGGTCTTTCTGGCCAATATTAACGATCGCATCGCCAATCGAAGCATCCCCGTGTGGGTGGTATTGCATCGTACTACCGATGATGTTGGCCACTTTGTTGAAGCGACCATCATCCATTTCTTTCATGGCGTGAAGAATACGCCGCTGCACTGGCTTTAACCCGTCTTCGATCGCAGGTACTGCCCTCTCCAAAATAACGTAGGATGCATAGTCAAGGAACCAACTTTCGTACATACCCGAAACCGGCACCACATCATGAATCTGATCCTCTCCCTCGTGACTGTTAAGGTTGTTCTCTTCCATACTTTACTTCAAAACTTCTCTCCAGATAATGAAATAGGCAATAGCCAAACTGATCGACACCAGGTTGCCTACCAAAAAGTAATCGTTTGATATTTTGTTCTCATCCTTGATTCTCGTTGCGATTTTTAACGCACCCAACAACGTCAACACATGGGGTAGATCGTGTGCCAAAGCAAAAAACAAAAACAACCGTTCTACCATGCCTTTGAATACAGAGCGCCTGCTAATGCCCGCTCCATCTTTTCCGGTAAAAATTTTGGACAATATCCAAAACAACAATACCGACAATGCTTCGCCAGCTATCAACATCAAACCTACGTACCACCATTGGCTCATTTGAATGTGTTTGCTGTCAATCTGATCAAATGCTTAGCGATGTTAAATTCATCTAATTTTAAGGAGTTACGCTTTCTCCAAACAGTAGAAGGATCTTTTGACAATTGCTCCCCTACCCATTTATAGTCGTCTTTCTCAAAAAAACACTTCAAGTACTCCCGGTCATTTTGTGACCAATCGCTGTACAATGAATCATACAAGCGAAACAATCCATTTAACATTTCGTCCGTGCCTGCATGTTGCGTGACCAAACGATAGTGCACTTTCTTTTGCTTCAATTCCTCCAGTCCCTTTCTGGCCTTGGTCAGCCCTTCACCCAGCATCCCATGGGCGTTCTCCGTATTCACAATTGTCTCAATCGCACCGTATTGAAGACTAAACCTGATCCTGAATACTAGATTTGTAGCTACAAGCTGCCGGTCAATATGAAAGATGATATCAACTGCCGACCTCAGGTCCTGCACCACCCCCTGAAATTCATCCCCCAGGGTAATAGTAAGTGGCGACAGAATTTGACTCGAAAAATGGCTATTAGCAGACGCTATGACCGATTTAAAACTGGTCATCAACTCCGCCCCATTTTTTTGAGAGCTTCCAACTATGTCACCCATTAAAACAAAGTACATTATTGCAATTTCTTTATTTTTGTATAAATATTACAATAATACGTATTTTGCATATTTTTTACAATCAATCTTCTATAACAACTTCCTCAACCAGATCCTTCTCTACTTTCAGGTTATCAATAATGAAAATCTGTCTGTCGGGGGTATTTTTACCCATGAAGAACTCCAGCAGTTGAGGAATCTTAGTTTCCTTCTTCAGAATAATCGGTTCCAAACGCATGTCCTCTCCGATAAATTTCCCAAACTCCTCTGGTGAAATCTCGCCCAAACCTTTAAATCGGGTAATCTCTGGTTTAGAACCAAGCTTTTGAATAGCTCGTTGCCTCTCTTCGTCGCTATAGCAATAAATAGTTTCTTTCTTGTTCCTCACCCTGAAAAGCGGCGTTTCAAGAATAAATACATGGCCGTTCCTTACCAGGTCAGGAAAAAACTGAAGAAAAAAGGTGAGCATCAATAACCTGATGTGCATACCATCTACATCTGCATCAGTAGAAATGATGATCTTGCGGTATCGCAGGCCTTCCAACCCATCTTCGATATTCAATGCATGCTGAAGCAGGTTGAATTCCTCATTTTCGTAGACAATCTTCTTCGTCAGACTGTAACAGTTCAAAGGCTTACCCCGCAAACTGAAAACTGCCTGCGTTTGCACATCCCTTGATTTGGTAATAGAACCGGAAGCTGAATCCCCTTCCGTAATAAAAATCATCGAATCATCCCGGCGATCGTGTTTCAGGTCGTCGAAATGAATGCGGCAGTCTCTGAGTTTTTTATTGTGCAGGTTGGCTTTCTTGGCTCTTTCATTGGCCAGTTTCTTGATACCTGCAATTTCCTTGCGCTCTCTTTCTGACTGCATAATCCGCTTCAAAAGCCCCTCAGCCACCTGCGGATGACTATGCAAAAAGTCGTCGAGGTACTTCTTTACAAAGTCGTTGATAAAGGTCCTCATGGTAGGGCCTTCCGGTCCTACACTCTGCGATCCTAGTTTTGTCTTGGTTTGGGATTCAAACACTGGCTCCTGAACCCTTACAGCAATCGCTCCAACAATACTGGTTCGCACGTCGGATGCGTCAAAATCCTTCTTATAGAACTCCCTGACTGTTTTTACAAGTGCTTCCCGAAAGGCTGCCAGGTGAGTGCCACCTTGGGTGGTGTATTGGCCGTTTACAAAACTGTAGTACTCTTCTCCGTATTGGTTGTTGTGCGTAAGGGCAATCTCAATATCCTCCCCTTTGAGGTGTATGATTGGATACCTAAGTTCCTCCTCGTTGGTCTTTCTGTTTAACAGATCCAACAAACCGTTTTCAGAGTAATACTTGACGCCATTAAAGTTGATGGCCAAGCCTGCATTCAGGAAGGCATAGTTCCAAAGCAGGTTATCGAGGTACTGGGGAATGAAATGAAAGTTTTTGAAAACCGTGCCATCTGGCTCAAAAATGGTCAAAGTACCATTTCTTTCCGACGTGGTGGTTTCAGGTGCGTCTGTCACTAACTCTCCCTGATGGAACTCGGCCATTTTGGTACGGCCCTCACGGAAGGATTGCACTTTAAAATAGTCGGAAAGTGCGTTCACCGCTTTGGTACCTACCCCATTCAAACCAACTGATTTTTGGAAAGCGTTGGAATCGTATTTACCTCCTGTATTTATTTTAGATACACAGTCGATCACTTTACCCAGCGGAATACCCCGACCAAAGTCTCTCACTTCTACCCGGTGATCGGTCACCTTGACGTTGATCACTTTGCCGTTACCCATCATGTGCTCATCGATGCTATTGTCGATGATTTCCTTGACCATCACATAAATACCATCGTCCATGGCGGCACCGTCGCCCAGCTTACCAATATACATACCCGGCCTGAGCCTGATATGCTCTTTCCAATCAAGTGAACGAATATTGTCTTCGGTGTAATTAGATGCTGCAGCCTGTTCGTTTGCCATAAGTCCTTCAATCGCAGAAAGTTTCCCTTATTTCGACCCCGGTCGAGGTCAGAAATTGCAGTGAATTTAGAATAATTATGGAAATTTTCTGGAATAAAATTTCCCTTAACTAGCTGTAAATGAAGGAATTATATTCAACTATTGATTGAATATTCAGACATTAACCCTCTGATATTAAGAGGGTTGATGAGTGCGATATCGGAGAACAAATACATAGGAAAGAATCCATCCAAAAATTAGAAAGGTGCCTAAATAGACCAAATAGGCAAAGTTATGAAAGTCGAGATCGGCCTGGTGGTTGTATACACCAATGAAAGCAGCTGCAAGTACAAAAAAGACATTGATCAAACTGACCAAAACCTCGACCCAAACGAGTGTTTTATCTTTGAAAACTTCGGAGCTAAAAAAGCCGCGGCCTGGCGTGACGGCCATGCCGTTGAGGATATTGCGAAAGATGAATAGTAAAAGATTCACGATAAGGAAAAAAGCGAACGAATAGTAGAAGAATTGACCTTTAGATATAAAGTAAATCTGAGTACCTAATGCATCACTATACAGTGATACATTCTCGGGTAGGTAGGCATAAACAAATAATAAGCCTCCCAAAAGAAATATCAACGAAAGAATTCTGATAAATGAAAACGCCTTTTTCATACGGTCACTTTGAATTTAAGTGCAAAACTAGTCATGATTCTAAGATAAATAGCTTTTTTAACTACATTGTTTCAGGTTTTACAGAACACGCATGAACATTAACCCTGTCGTTTTATCGATACCGATCTATTTCTTATTGATTGGGGTCGAGTTGCTGATTCAGCACTTTCAGCATCGAAAGATTTACAGGCTGAACGATGCACTGACCAATATTAGCTGTGGCATTACCCAACAAGTATCCGGCGCCTTTTTAAGGGTCATCAGTGTGACTGTTTATCAATTGGTCTATGAAAACTTCGGCCTGTTCGACATCCCTTCCACCTGGTACACTTTCATTTTGATTTGGTTGGGCGTCGATCTTTGCTACTACTGGGCTCACCGCATGAGCCATGAAATCAACTTATTCTGGGGAGGTCATGTAGTGCATCACCAAAGTGAGGACTACAATTTTTCTGTCGCACTCAGACAAGGTTCCTTTCAGGTGATCTGGACCTTCTTCTTCTATTTACCTCTCGCCGTTCTGGGTGTCGATACGCTGACTTTCGTTTTCATTGCTGCCATTAATACGGTGTATCAATTCTGGATACACACCGAAACGATAGGAAAACTGGGCTGGCTGGAATACGTATTTAACACTCCCTCCCACCACCGGGTACATCATGGGCGCGATCCCAAGTACATCGACAAAAACCACGCAGGCACATTTATCTTATGGGACCGACTGTTTGGCACTTTCCAGGTAGAAGAAGAACGACCTACTTATGGCATTACGACGCCCGTGAACACCTGGAATCCCATTCAGGCCAACCTACAACATTATATCACCATGGGTCAGCAATTAAAAATGTCTCGATCCTTGAGCGACAGCCTGAAAATATTGTTCAAAAAACCAGGCTGGCTGCCCGACTATCTTGGTGGAGAAAAAGGTGTTCCTAAAGTAGATAAGGCTACCTATCAGAAATTTAACACTCATCCACCTGCGACATTTTCCGCCTACCTGATTTTTCAATACCTGATGGTACTGGCTGCCACTTCGTTTTTTATGTTCAATCAGGGCAACTTCCTGGTATGGGAAAAGGCTGCGATAGGTATTGCGATCGTTGTTTCTATACTGACTCTTGGAGGCATTATCGAAATGAAGCAATGGGCTTTTCGCCTGGAAAGTGTCAGGCAGTTAATCATGCCATTGATTGCCTACTTTTTGGTGACTTCGTTAATTCCTGTGTACGTATTGGGAGTTGTGGCAATTGGCAGCTTAATTTGGATGTACAAAATCCAATCTCAACCAATCCATTCGAACAACAGCATCAATGCCTGAATTCCTTCACTTTACCAGACGTTTAAGTCTATTTCTTTTTGTCCCACTATTATATGCCTGTGGCCTTCCAGCTGACCTTGATGGATTTGACGATCAGGTGTGGAAAAATGACCAGAATGGTTGCGGGGGAAACCGTATTCCCATGAAAGAGGTCTTTATCAGCCAGAAAGAGAAAATCAAAGGCCTGGATGAACCACAAATACTGAGGTTACTTGGCAAACCAGATAAGCAGGAGTTGTATATCAGAAGCCAAAAGTTTTTTGTGTACTACATTGAGCCGGGCGAGCCTTGTCAAACGGATGACACCACACCATTGACGCTCACAGTACGATTCAACGCCCTCGGCTACACCAACGAAGTGTTTTTGGAGAACTTGACAGAATAGTACCCCAGATAAATTTTCTTTCGAGCTTGTCATATATTTCCTCCCTCTCTACGACTAAGCTTACGAATGACGATCAAAGAGCAACTCGAAGTACATCATAAGGAAGCCTGGCACTGGTCGAGGCAATGCTGCCGTTACCAGATGGATCTGGCTGACGATGTGCTTCAAACGGCTTACCTGAAAGTTTTAGAGAAAAGAGCCCTCTATAACGACAAGTCCAGCTTCAAAACTTGGCTTTTTAGTGTCGTTCGTTTTACTGCCATAGATCTGCAAAAAAGAGAAACAACAAGAAAAATGCAGTTGGGAAATCTTGAGTTGATTGATGCTCAGACCCACCTTTCCAATTTGGAAGATGACACAAACCGTAATTATGAAATCTTGATAAAGGCGTTGCCGGATAGGCAGGCTGAGGTGCTTTTACTCGTGTTCTATCATGACCTAACGGTTGAGGCAGCTGCAGAAGTGATGGAAATTAGCCTTGGCACAGCCAGAACGCACTATGACCGAGGCAAAAAGAAATTGAAGGAATTGATACTTGAATCCGAATTAAAGAAAGCAATATGAAAGAAGACGACGATTTCTTAAAGCGCTTTTTTGATGAAATGAAAAAAGGCGATGAGTTACTGGAGACACCTTCGCTTGCTAAGTTATTACCTACCAAGACGGCACAAACAATGCCAGGCTGGGCGGTGATAGCAGCAACCATCAATATCATCTTTTTTATCGGAGGCTTTTGGTATCTAAGTCATCAAGCACCTGACAATGGCGCTAGTAAATTAGTAGAGGATGAAATTGATATGATGAACTGGAGCACCCCCTCCGATCAACTTTTAAGTAACTTTTAATCATGTATCCATGAAAGATAGACCAAAAATTATTCTATGCTTGATCGCGTTAACGCTTTTCACTTCATCAATTAGGGCACAGAATTCTGATCCGTTCACCGATTCTTTCTACGAGCCCGACCTTGTTGTGAAATACAAGAAGGACATCTCTCTTAGCTTCTCGCAGGAATCAAAAATAACGGGCATTTATAGCTCAAACAATGCTCTTTTCAGCGAGAAAAAGAAGGAATGGTCATCAGCAATGAGCGAGTTTCAAAAAGCTGTCGGCGGATCAAAGGTGGACTATGAAGAAGTTGACAAGCTGTTTACAAATCTTCTGTCCATTGAGTCAGAGATTAAAAAAATTAAGCTCCTCTCTTTGACCGAAATAAAGAACGAACTTACAGAGGATCAACAAAACAAGTTAGACGTTATAAAGAAAAAGCATCCTGCCTATGTTAAGGCTTTTGAATTTGAAATGGGAAGCGACGATTATAGAACGAAAATCAGCATCCGAGGGTCCAATAATTCAAGCCTGAACAATACTGAAGCTATCTATTTCATAGTTGGAGATGACCCTAAAATTACAATTGCCGGTAAAGCTGCCTACCTACCAGAGATAGATCCGAATGATATTGCGGCGGTTAGTGTTGAAAAAGGCCAATCGGCTATCGATAAATACGGTAGTTCAGCAAAGGGTGGCGTTATTACCATTAAAATCAAATCAAGCGCTCAGAAAAAGTACTTCAAGAACTGATCAATACCCAAACAATTGCGGCAGCCATAAGCTCAGCGCAGGTACGTAGGTCACCAGCAGCAATACGGCGATCATAGCCAAAAACAGCGGCAGCAAAGGTTTGAGTACTTTCTGTATGCTCAGCCCTGCGACACTACAGCCAACAAACAGCAACGACCCTACAGGAGGTGTACAAAGGCCTATGCAAAGGTTCATGACCATTACAATGCCGAAGTGAATCGGATTCATCCCCATTTGCACAACCACAGGCAAGAATATCGGAGTAAAGATCAAAACGGCTGGCGTCATATCCATAAACGTACCAACGGCCAGCAAAAGCAGGTTAATAATCAAAAGTATCACTATCGGATTGTCGCTTACATTAAGCAGGAAGTCGCTGACACCCTGGGGAATATTCTCGTACGACAATACCCATGACATTCCCATAGAGGTAGCCACCAGCATTAGTACGATAGTGGTCGTCATCGTGGTGTCAAGTAAAATTTTCGGAAGGTCTTTGTATTTCACTTCCTTGTATACGCCCATCGACAGAATAAGCGTGTATAGCACGGCAATTGCTGATGCTTCTGTAGCAGTGAAAATACCTGCGATAATGCCTCCAATAACAATCACTAATAGCAACAAACTTGGCAATGCACCGAAAAAGCTCTTGAAGAAAATCGATACGCTGGTCTTTTCTCCTGATTTGTATCCCTTTCGCACCGCGACCACCGCAGCTACAGCCATTAATCCAGCACCTATCAGGAGCCCTGGAATATAACCAGCCAAAAACAGCGCAGCAATAGATACACCACCACTTGCCAGGCTGTAAACAATCAGAATATTACTTGGCGGAATGACCAAACCAGTTGAAGCTGATGTAAGGTTCACCGCAGCACCAAAAGCTTTATCGTACCCTTCTTTTTCCATTCTGGGTACCATAAAGCCGCCAATGGCAGAAGCAGCAGCGACCGATGAACCAGAAATGGCTCCAAAAAGCATACAGGCCAAAATATTGATGAATGCCAGCCCTCCTGGAAGTGGACCCACCATGGCCCGGGCGAGGTCAATCAAACGGGTGGCAATGCCTCCTTTGTTCATTAATTGTCCGGCCAAAACAAAGAACGGGATGGCCAAAAGCGAAAAGCTATCGATGCCTGTCGCCATTCGTTGCGCCAGGGTGGTGAAGGCAATCACCGAATCCATCGTAATAAGGATGGTTACAAGCGATGATATACCAATGCTGTAGGCAATCGGAACACCAATTCCCAACAGCACAACAAATGTTAAAACCAATATGGCTATCTCTGTCCAGTTCATGCTGTGGCCCTCCCTTTAATCAATTCATGGGTACAATAAAAGCAAATGAGCAGCCCACTTACAGGCAGCGAGATATATACATAGGCCAGAGAGACTTGCAATGTGGCCGCCAACTGACCAAGGGCAAACGAAATGTACACCAGACGTATTCCACCCACGACCATCACAAGCGCTGCGAAAATGAAAATCAGAAAATAGATCAAGCGATGTAACATCACTGCCTTTGCTCCCTGGAGTTTACCAGGAAGAATATCTATGGCCAGGTGCATGTTTTTACCGGTGGCATAAGCGGCGCCAAGAAGGGCCACCCAAATGAGTAAGTAACGGGCCAACTCATCGGTAAACGAGCTAGGGCTTCTCAAAATATAGCGGGAGCCAACCTGCCAAAGCACGTCTATCACCAATAGGCCCATTAAGACCACTAGCGCAGTTTCCGTTACTTTATCAATTTTTTCTCTCAGTGCTTTCATCTACAGCTTCTATTCTTTCAAGTAGGTTTTTTCGGTATTCAGTATTAGCAAATTCGTCCAGCATTGGCTTCACTTTTTCAATAAATGGCCCCTTTTCAGGGTATTCAATATTTACTCCATCTGCAATCATCGCATCCAGTGCAGCTTTCTCAGATTCCTCCCAGAGTGTCTGCTGATAAATAGCCGACTCATTGGCAGCCTCAGTCAGCCATGTCTTTTGTTGGTCATTAAGGTCATTCCACATGTGGGTGCTTACCAGCATCACATCGGGCACGAAGGTATGTTCGTTAAGGCTGTAATACCTGCACACTTCGTAATGTCTTGTAAGGTAAAGGCTCGGTGGATTGTTTTCAGCAGCATCGACAACACCTTGCTGTAAAGCCGTGTAAAGTTCCCCAAAAGGTATGGGGGTGGCAGAGCCGCCAAGCAGCCTGACCATCTGAATAGCAGATGCACTTGACTGTACCCGTACTTTGAGGCCATTGAGGTCTTCAGGTTTCATAATGGGCTTGTCTTTTGAATAAAAGCTGCGGCTACCTGCATCATAGAAGCACAGTCCCCTCATCCAGTATTCTTCTCCACTCGTTAGCAACTCTTGTCCTATGGCTCCTCCCAATACTTTTCGATAGTGATCCTTGCTATGAAAAACATAGGGTAGATTGACAACTGCCATAGAAGGCATAAAGCTTTCTAAAACAGCGGCAGAAGATTTGGTCATACCAATTGAGCCTATCTGAAGCAATTCAAGCAGCTCTCTTTCAGAACCAAGCTGCCCATTAGGGTATACATCGATCCTCATTTTGCCGCTTGACTTCTCTTCTACCTTCTCTGCCAAAAACACCATCGCCTTGTGCACCGAATGGTTCACGTCCAATGCATGGCCCAGCTTAATGACTTTCACATCGCTCTGCACAGCGCAGCCCGCAATCGATAGCATCAACAGAAAAAACAGTGACCTTTGGGTAGTTGTCCTCACCTTATTTACTTATTAAATCCAAAATATGATTTTGCATTGAAATAGCAGATGTCCTCCACTAATTTCCCCAGCCATTCCCTGTCATTGGGCAATTCTCCGTTATTCACATCTTTCCCGATTAGATTACACAAGATCCTCCGAAAATAGTCGTGACGGGGATAGGAAAGAAAACTACGGCTGTCGGTAAGCATCCCTACAAACCTACTCAATAAGCCCATATTGGAAAGTACATTCATCTGTTTTTCCATGCCATCTTTTTGGTCGAGGAACCACCAGGCTGAGCCGTACTGCATTTTGCCTGGAATCGAGCCGTCGTTGAAATTACCTGCCATTGTAGCAAACAGCTCATTGTCGCGGGGATTCAAATTATAAAGAATGGTTTTGGCCAATTGATCACTTGTATCCAATTTATCAAAAAAACGACTCATGGCACGTCCGTGCTCAAAATCTCCCATGCTGTCGAAGCCAGTATCTGGACCAAGTGAATCAAGCATTCGCTTGCTGTTATTTCGCAATGCCCCGATATGAAATTGCTGGGTCCACCCCTTTTCATGATCCATCAATGCCAAATAATGCAACATAAATGACTGATAGATAAGCAGATCTTCTTTCGACGGCGATTTACCTGCCCTTAAGCCCTTAAATACTTTGGCAGACTGCGCTTCCGTAAAATCGGCAGCATAGAATGTTTCCAGCCCATGGTCACTTAGCCGGCAACCCATTTCTGCAAAAAAATCGTGTCTACTTTTCAATGCAACTAATAGATCTGACAGCGTTAAGATGTCCAACCCTGCGGCTGCCCCAAGCTTATCAAGGTAAGCATTGAAACTGGCGGTATCATTTACGATCACCACTTTATCTGCCCTGAATGCAGGAAAAACACCTATCTTATACCCTTCCTTCTGGAGGGACTGGTGAAAGAAAAGATCATCGGCAGGATCATCTGTCGTGCAAATGGTCTCCACTTTCATCGACTCTAGTATGCTTCGTACCGTCCATTTGGAAGCCAACTGCTCATTGGCTTGATCATAAATCTCCCTTGCAGTAGATGCGTTGAGTACTGTGTGAATACCAAAGGGCCTTTGCAGCTCCATGTGCGTCCAATGGTAAAGCGGATTGCACATAGTATAAGGCACGGTTTCGGCCCATTTCTCAAACTTTTCAAAATCTGAAGCGTCGCCGGTGCAGTACTTCTCGTTCACCCCATTGGCTCGCATCGCTCTCCACTTATAGTGATCACCAGCTAACCAGATTTCGGTCAGAGTCGTGAAACGTCTGTCCTCTGCTATGTCTTTTGGCGACAGATGACAGTGGTAGTCAATGATCGGCTGTTCCCTGGCATGTTCAAAATAGAGGTACTCTGCGGTAGGATTGGAAAGCAGAAAGTTGTGATCAAGAAAAGGCCGCATACTGACAAGAAGTGTTGTTTGGTTTTAACTGAAGTGTTGAATATAGTACAAATAACAGGAGCAGGTATAATATTTAGTTTGGTTAGTCGTATTTTAAGTCAGGTGGTTGAAATGGCCTATTTCCTTAAACTGATTCAAGTGCTACTCAAGAAATAAATATTAAAGAGCTCATTAAAGTAGCAATAAAAAACCCAATACAACAATCCCCAAAATTGACATGCCCTGAATCAATGACATGACAGTAATGGTGCGATAGGCGGTCTTTAAGTCCGTGATGCCGGAAAACTGCGCCACCACCCAAAAGAAAGAGTCGTTGGCATGGGAAACGGTCATGCCACCACCACCAATGGCAGCCACCATCAGCACGATGCCTGTCGGGTTATCAAGTCCACCAAGCGGTAGTAGTGGTCCAAGTATAGAAGAGGTAATCACCATCGCCGAGGTAGTAGACCCTTGCGATGTTTTTAAAACGGCCGTAAATATGAACCCAGCCAGGATGAAATAAATGCCGCCTGCATCTCCCCCACTCAGCCAGCTTTCAACCATTTGTGCCATTGGCGTGGCTTTCAATACAGCTCCAAAAGCTGCTCCGGCACCCGTGAGAATCAATACCGGCCCGGCCTGCACCAATCCCTCCTGAAACGACGATTGCCTCTCTTTCTGAAGAACGAACTTGAGCAAAGGAATCGCCAGCAACAAACCCGCTAGCAGGGCAATCACAGGATTTCCGAGAAAAACCAAGGCAGTGATCATTAGGCCCTCAGAGCCGGCAAACTGAGCCACAGAACCTAAGCCGATCAATACCAGGGGAATAAGAATAGGAGAAAGAGAAACGCTGAGCGAAGGAAGGTTTTGCTCTGAATTGATAGGCGTATCGGATAAAGCCAAGTCATACGGATACTTCCTGAAAATGTATTTAGCATAGGCAACGGCAATTAAGACTACAGGAATGGTGATCAATATTCCAGAAATGATGACCAGCCCAAGATAGCTCTCCCCTCCCATATTGCCTGCTGCAGCAATAGGGCCAGGCGTGGGGGGCACCAATGTATGCGTGGTATACATCCCGCCGGCTAACGATAGAAAAAGTGATCCTGCTGCCATATTGCGCTTTTGAGCCATTACCTGGCAAAGGCGGGATAGAATAATGAATCCGGAGTCACAGAAAACCGGAATACTTACCAAGGCGCCCAAAAAACCAATGCCCAATTCAGGGCTCTTTTTGCCAATAGTTTGAAGGATAAATTCTGCAATTTTTACTGCCGCACCTGATTTCTCCAGGATCACTCCCAGGATACTTCCTAAAATAATAACAATCCCAATACCCCCTATAATATTACCAAAGCCGTCGTTGATATAGCCCACCACCTTTATAGCCGGAATACCGACGATGATTCCTACCAACAATGATGCTATTACCAACATGATAAAGGGATGCACTTTAAAAACCGAAGCGCCTACTACTATCAACACGACGCCAAGAAGAATAATCAAAAGCAACAGAGGGCCTTCTATCATAAGGGAATTCAGGTTGGTTACGCTACCAATTATATCATTTGTTCGTGATAAAAGCGCTCCATTTATCATATTCATGGCATGGAACAAAAAACCGAACCAAGCAGGCACTCGTTTGCAGACCAACTTTTATCCTTTTTAAAAGGGTTGAGTTGGCCTGAGCTGCCAAATGAAGTTGAAATAATGAACCCCTATGCCCAAGCGGAAGCATGGAAATTAACAGAGGCATTTTACCGTAAATACTATTCCGACCATCAACTACGAACCTTAATTATTGGTATCAATCCCGGGCGATTTGGTGGTGGCGTGACAGGGATTCCATTTACCGACCCTTTGAAGCTTCAGGAAATATGTGGCATTCCCAACGACATGGATAGAAAAAAAGAGCTATCCTCGACTTTCATTTACCACATGATTGATGCCTTTGGTGGGCCCAACATTTTCTACCAGCACTTCTGTTTTTCGGCAGTCTCTCCTTTGGGTTTTACTATGGATGGCAAAAACCTCAATTATTACGACCATAAGGGCTTGATGACTCCCGAGTGGATACAGTTTATAATTGCCTGCATGGAAAAGCAATTGGACATAGGCGTTAATCGTGAGGTCGCTTACGTGCTTGGCCAGGGCCAAAACCTGAAGTTTCTGTCTAAACTGAACGAGGAAAGGGGCTTTTTCAAAAAGCTAGAAGTTTTGCCTCATCCCAGGTGGTTGATGCAGTATCGCCTGAAACGGCTCGAAGAGTTTATCAATGTATACCTTGAAAAACTCTCCCAGCACATATCAGATTAATCATACACTATTTTCGGAAGCCAATATTATCCAGATAAATCACCCCTGAAGCTGGATTACCAAACTCAAACCGCAGCTCCTGAAGCTGGCTCCAGTTGAATTCTGTTTCGCCAAGGGCGATTTCCACGTACTCAAATTGTGGCTCCCAAAATGTATTAAAACGAGCTTTGGTCATCTCATCCGATTTAAAATAATGGGATTCGGCACGAGGAGCTAATGAGTGATGGTCAGCCAACTGCTTTTCAAGCACATGACCAGTGCTGTCTTTGAAAATGATTTTGAAATCGATGGCAGGAAGCTCTCCTTTCATAGAATCCAGCAGTGCCTTGTCCCCGTGAGATAACTCAAACACAAATTGCCCTGGTAGGAAGTCCTCTCCAAAGTCTTCAGAAAATTTGACTGTGTAGTTAGCACTTTTCTGCGAAGCAGAATCAAACTGCCAGGCCAGCAAGAGCGCATTGTTTTCCTGAAACAACTTTCCCTTGTATTGCATCAACTCCTCGCGAAAGGTTTTGAAGCTATCTGTTTCAACTGTTCCGTTCGCAAAAGTCGCAACATCAATATCTGATTCGAAGTCCTCTATGATTTCGATCTGTGCGTCCTGATAAACGACGTTAATATTATTTTTTGGCAGCCATTGACCGGCCGACCACTTATTTCTAAACACTTCCCGGTAAGCCTCATCATCTTCAAAGGCGGATTTCAGGAAGGACCCAATCATCACCTTGGCAGTCTGGCGCTGCACCTCACCATCGATGAGTGGCCCTTTGTTAAGTAAATAGCTGTAGGGTGGTCCGGCGTCGTTGCTGCCCCAAATCGTATTGAATTGCCCGTGATTTGCCCCGTGAATCAATACACCGGCTTTGAATGTGCTATCGCTCAGCTCCGTCCTTCTATACTGCCGCAGGCCGTAAAAACTATCCTCATCACTATCCAGTGATCCCTGAAGCGCCAAAAAGTTGACGCCTTTCAGCTGCATACGTCGTTCGTACCGGTAGTCAGTTTGAGCCAGGGCAATCACTCCCTTTATCCCAAAACCGAAATCAAAAGTCTCTAGTGCATTGTCGGGAAAAGCGGGCAATTCGTTAAAAGCTGCAGCAATACTTACTGCTTCTCCCCCACGGCTATGGCCGATCAAGGCTACCTTCGCAAGGTCAACTTTGCCAAACAAATCGTGAGAAGCATCTGCCGTCCATTGCTTCCATTGTTGCAAATGCTTCAAGAGCAACCAACCCCTTGCAGGCATTTCCTTTCCCATAAAGTCGCCATCGGGAGAACCATTCAGGAAGTTCTCATCAACCGACACCATCACGATACCGTTAGAGGCCATCCACTCCCCCAAATAGGCATAACCAGGATCAGAATACTCCAACATTGAGTGATTACCATGAACAGTCAAAACAATTGGAAAAGGACCTTTCCCTTCTGGCATCCAAACGCTGCCATTGATGGGTAATTTTTCCGCCCCAAAGCCCCAATACTTTGTTCTTCCTTTATGGTGGGCACCTTTCCATGCAGGTATTATTTTCGAGCCATCTACGGTAGCAGTGACATACTTTGCCTCCGCCCCAAATTCAGTCCTTTTTTTACTATCCCCAGAGCCGTAGGTAAAGTAACTTACTTTATAGCGGCCATTTTTTGTGGGATCAGCAAGGGTTGTTGTTGTAACTTTCATTGGCGGCACTTCTGTCAGCTTGAGCTCTTCGATAGTGCCCAAACCAGACAACCAAAAGTATCCGCCCACCAGAATAAGCATCCCAATCATGCCTGCGAAAAAATTAAGATTGAGAAACATTTTCGACGATCTCTTTTTCGCTATCAAACCAAGCACAAATACTGACAATGCCACTGCTGTTAGGTACAAACCGGCAAAGCCCAACCAGTAATATTGCGCAGGAAACCTAAGAAAGTTGCTGGCTATCAGCCACCCAAGCGTCAGCGAAGATAGTACCAAAGCTGCCACAGGAGCTTGCCGTCTATTCAACCAGCGATCAAGGTGGTAGTAAAGTAGAGCGATACCATATTGCGCTGCGATGCCATACAAAAGGCCAAGCACGAGGTTTACACCTTTGGGGTCATAGTTTCTAAAAAAGAAGGCTGCGATACCCACCACTGCCAAGTTGGCCAGGACCACTCCAATCAACACTCCTTTTTTTAAACGGTCCTTGCGTTTTGTGCTTTTTACAATCTTTTTCCATGGATTGAAAAACTCAGGAATCTTTGGTTGCTTCGATTTCAAACGTGTGCGGTTAAATATTAAGTCAAATGGTTAAAATAATGGGTGCTTTTATTGTGTGGTCTTCATTCTTCAGTCGAGAATATACTTAACTTAGCGCGCTTAAATCAAGCCATAAATGGAAGAAAGGAAATTCTTCGTCATAGATTTTGACAGCACCTTTACAAAAGTAGAAGCCCTGGATGTATTATGTGAAGTATCTTTGGAGGGAAGACCTGAAAAAGAAGAGGTACTTCAAAAGATAAAGGACATCACCGATTTAGGGATGGAAGGCGGAATCAGTTTTCGGGAATCGTTGAAACGCCGCCTCGATCTGCTACAAGCCAATAAGAACCACTTACCTCTCCTGATCGAGCGGCTCAAAAAACTGATCACGAAATCGGTCAAAAGAAACAAAGAATTTTTTGAAACACATGCCGACAATATTTTCATTATCAGCAATGGGTTTAAGGAATTCATAATACCCATCGTTACCGAGCATGGGGTTAAGGCTGAAAATGTGTTTGCCAACGAGTTCAGGTTCGATGACAAGGGAAATATTATTGGTTTTGACGAAGACAATATCCTTTCACAAAACAACGGAAAGCCTGCACAAATCAAGTCCATGAACCTCGACGGCGAAGTATATGTTATCGGGGATGGCTATACCGACTACGAGATAAAAGCAGCGGGATTTGCCAAGAAGTTTTATGCCTTTACGGAAAACGTGAGCCGGGCGAAAGTAACCGAAAAAGCAGACCATATAACACCCTCATTCGACGAATTTTTGTACATGAATAAAATGAATACCACGCTCTCCTACCCTAAAAACAGAATCAAAGTACTACTGCTGGAAAACATCCATCCAAAAGGGATTGAAATATTAAAAGAAGAAGGTTACCAGGTAGAAGTGCACGCTGCGGGCCTCGACGAAGACGAACTGATCGAGCGCATCAAAGATGTGTCGATCCTAGGCATTAGGTCAAAGACGCAGGTAACACAAAAGGTGCTTGATAATGCGCAGAGGCTTATATCTATCGGTGCTTTTTGCATTGGCACTAATCAGATCGACCTGGAAACAGCAGAGAAAAAAGGTGTGGCTGTTTTCAATGCCCCCTTCAGCAATACCCGCTCAGTGGTGGAGTTGGCCATTGGGGAAATGATATTACTGATCCGCAATCTTCCTGACAAGATTGCTAAAATGCATGAAGGCAAGTGGGACAAATCGGCAAATAACAGCTTCGAGATTCGTGGAAAGAACCTTGGCATCATTGGCTACGGCAATATTGGCTCTCAGTTGTCTGTACTGGCCGAATCCATTGGAATGAAAGTGTTTTTCTATGATGTTGAAGAAAAACTGGCACTGGGAAATGCAACAAAATGCAACACGCTGGACGAACTATTGGCTACCTCCGATATCCTGAGTTTACACGTTGATGGCAGAACCTCCAATAAGAACATCATTGGTGCAGCGGAATTCAAGAAAATGAAAGACGGTGTTATTTTCTTGAACCTTAGCCGCGGTCATATCGTGGACATCAAGGCATTGAAAGATGCCATTGTTTCTAAAAAGGTAAGCGGATGTTCGGTGGACGTTTTCCCCTATGAGCCCAAAAGTAATGCTGAGGAGTTTATGAGTGAACTGAGAGGCTTACCCAACACTATTCTTACGCCGCATATTGGTGGAAGCACATTGGAAGCTCAGGAAAACATTGCCACTTATGTGCCTAATAAAATGATTGAGTACATCAACACCGGATCCACCAGTGGCAGCGTCAACTTCCCGAATGTAACCCTTCCGTTATTGAAAAATGCCCATAGGTTGTTGCATATCCACGAGAATATACCAGGCATCATGGCCAAAATCAACCAGGTATTTGCCAAACACGAAATCAATGTGGTAGGCCAGTATTTAAAGACCAATGAAAATACAGGGTATGTCATTGCCGATATCAACAAAGAATATGATAAAGAGGTGTTGACGGACTTGAAGGCTATTGAGGGAACGATCAGGTTCAGGGTGTTATATTAACAAAAGAGCCGTTTCGAATGAAACGGCTCTTTTTTTTACGATTTGGTGAAGGTAAACGCTATTGCATTATACTCATCATTGAACCCACCATCTATGAAAGTGAGCACCATTTTGGATGAGGTGAGCTCAGTCTTAGAAAGGGTAGCCACATTCAAAGCAGCTCCAAGCACTTTACCATTCGGATCATCCATATCGATGTAAATGCCCGTATCTTTGACGGCATCCCATTTGAATGCGCCATCGTAAGTTGTAATCGGGTATTCACCTCCTAAAAAGTCTACTGTCCCATAGGTAACTGAAAAACTTCCCCGATAGTAGCTATCGTCGCTGTCCTTGTCTTTTTTCAACTCTATCCACCCGCCTACGTCGTTATACTCTCTCTCATTGGTAACTTGACCGTTTCCGGTAAAACCACCCGGCGCAAACACATCATATGCTTTTACCGAAGCAAGGTTCCATTTTGCTAAAAAAGGGCTTTACATTTTTGTAGTCGGGGTCTTCTAATTCTTTCAATTTTTCGCAGCCGCCAGCAATAGAAAGTATAGCTACACAAGCCAAAAATAGAATTCGTGATCTCATATGTTTTTTCTTCAAAGATGAATTGAAGTGCTTTGGAATGAAATCACCCGAAAGAGGTATTTGAGAAGCTTAATGATTTTACTTTAGGTATACCTATTTCTGATTCAACGGATATGCAAAGAATACTCACTCAGCTACAACATTACCCTTTAAAACTATATTTAAGCATAGCGCCTATGTAACTACTGGTATATTGATTCACCTGTGACCAGGAACTAAAATGCATCCTGGTTACCACCTGAAAGGCGTCAGTGATGTTTCCTCCAATATAAAGCCCAATTGGACCAAGTGGGCGATCCTGGTTGAAACTTGAATGCGTGCTAAGTTTGGTTCCAATAAACACCTTATCCTTCCATTTAAGAAACAAGCCCACGTCAACGGAGCCCTGTGGTGAATAGTAACGTGGAACGTACAGAGCGTACATTACCGTAGGTTGCAAACTCAATTTTGAGCCTAAATGAAATGTGTTTTGCAGGAAGACATTGACTTGTCTATTGTTATAACCATCGTTTATGTCGTTCGAAAAAATAATCTTAGAAGCCAGGATGTTTTGCATGCTTATCCCCAATTGAAGCAATTTAAAATTATAACTCAAACCCAGGTTTACATCCACATTATTCCCACGGCCTTTTTCATTTTCGCTTACCATACTTCCTGAAAATCCCGAAGGAAGGAAAGGGGAATAAGAGCTGCCCCCTGACAATGCATCAAAGTCAATAGTCTCTTGGTTAAAGTTAACCCCTACACCAAAACCTAAATGAGCATCGACAGAGATTTTGTGCTTATAGCTGTACATCAAAGACTCATAATAATTCGAGAGAAAATCTGAACGGTTAGCTCCTATGACGGCACCTACAGCACTACTAGTCCTGGCAATTCTACTATCATAAGATAACATGTACCCGTTTACACTTGTGGGATAACTGGGTTGAGTATCAAAATCTCCAACAAGAAAAAAGTTCTGTTTGTCATTTTGCCCAGCAAAAGACGGATTGACAATTTTAGGATCAAATACATAAAAATCAGACCAAGTCCGACCAGTATTGAATTGACCAAAAGCAACTGTCGAAACACCAAGAAACAAAATAAAAAACAGGAGTCTCCTCATAAGAGTATTATCAAGAAATATTGACAATAGTGAAGCACTATATTATCAATAGCCTAATTAAGAAATTTTAATGGCAGTAATTCAATTATTATTACCGCTAATAATTAATTCAAATTACAAGCTAAATATAGTGCTATTCTAATTTGCCCCCACTCCCATCGCCATCATAGCCCCGAGCAGTGGAATTATCAACACCAGCAAAAGCTCAACCCTCAGGATCATTTTCATCTTCTTAGGAATATCGATGACTTCCTCTGGGTCGCCTTTTCTCTCTTTTAAAAAGTAGAAGGTGGGGATAAGAGAAATAGCACCTACCACACCAAAAAGTATCAGCTTAGCATAAATAATCCAGCCATTACTGTAGAACTCGGCGGGCTTTCCAACGCCAAACCATAGGGTAAATCCGGCGCCCGTCACGAGGAGAGCACCAAAACCGTAAACAGCATCAATCATCGAAAGGCGTTGAATCGCTTTTCTGGAAAGGCGATCTTCGATCAACAAGTGTTCCCCGACCAGGCTGCTAAACACAGCGAGTATACCTAAATAATGCAGGTATTTAACAAAAATATAGGCGGTCACAGTATCGTTAATTTTTCTTAACAGGAATAGTAAACTTCACTTTTTCGAAGGCGACATTGATGTCTACCCCTCCCTCCGACGGCGTTAGGGTGATCGTGTGCTGCTCTGTAGTGGCCCCGTCCTTTATTACAGGCACAGATGTTTTAAGTATATCGAGTGCATGATCAGGCTCAAAAGCACCCCATTTGCCAAGTTCTGTGTTTACAATAACTTCGAAGGTATCTGCCCCTGGAATGGTGTAGATCTTATAAGTACCTTTTTTCAATGGCTCTCCATTAAACAAAACATTTGAGTCGAAAGTCACTTCAGTAGATTCATTGGCACCCAACCTCCAAAATATCCCATATGGCTGAATGGCCCCCTCTTCCTTAGTTCCAAAAACTACCCTATTACGGACGGAAGGTCTACTGTAGGTAAGCGAAACGTTCAGACCAGCATTAGACAGTTCGGCACTACCTGGAGGGCTAAGTGTCCTGTTGCGGTTATTCAAATAAAGCATGGCAGCAGCAATAAGCACTACCAATACACCAACTCCAATTAGTATTTTCTTTTTCATTTTGATAGATCAGTTATAAATATCCAATGTAAGCAATATCATTAGTAATAACTGCAGCGAAACGATTACTGAATAGTGAATTTTTTATTCCGCTCACTTTTTTTCAATTGAGTTTTAATGATAGAAGTGTCCTCATCAAAAAGCCTCTCCAGGTTATTCCCCGCAAGGTCCTCGACAGAGGGATCAATAGTCATCAGGTAATCACCCCAGATCCACTGAGCGTCAGGTGTAAACGCTATCCCAGTCTCCCCTTTTAGTACATCAAACCGTCCACTAATATTTTGACTGCCTTTCCGCACTGTGAACTTGCCTATTAAAGCGCCATAGTCCATCACCTCGTCAAAACGTATCAACAGAATAGACTTCCCTCCAGCTTTGGGCACTTCCAATACCCACTGATCTAAATCCGGACTCTTACGGTCAAAATCTCGGGTGGAATACGATTTCGTATGATTTTCTCGCAGCGCAACACCGCTTGCACTGGATATTTCTTTGTCTACAAATAGTGTGTAGGTGCTGTTAGGCTTCAGCGGATTTCCCATCATCCGATTGGGGCCAAGGTCCCTCTTTATCCTTCCCGGGTCAAACCAGAGAGTTAATACCGTATTGTCATGGTTCCAGAGTGCTGGCTCCAATGGTAAAATGGCTCCAGGCACCACCCTCTCCGCTTCATCAGTGACATAGATATGGTCATAAACCCCATCAGGTCGCATGGGCTGATTAAACATGATATAGATTTTCAATTGGTTGGCAGGGAGTGTATCAACACTCGGATAAACAGAGGCTATCTCTGGAATGCTCACTTCAGAATTTTCAACTTCAAAGTTGTTCAAAACACCATTTTCATCCCATATTTCGTATTTCTCTCCAGTTGTAAATGGAACCACAGGCCTGAATAGTACATCGAGCCCTTGTCTGGATGCCCGACCGAAGATGAAAGCGGTATTGTCTGTCAAAGAAATTTTTATCGCTTTTTCATCTCCTTCATAATGAAAACGAACAGCTACTGCTTTGTCCGATTCCCATACAATGGTGGGGCCAGACTGAGCAGTAGCTGCGCAATAAATAAATGTCAAAATTGACAGTAGGCTTATTCTTTTCAAGCTTCGATGGCTCTTTTATAACCAATAACTGCCACCTACTGACAGATCAAGGTCACCATTGGCTTGCCTTTTTAAGACTACAAATCCCTGATCACCAAGCTTAGCCATTTGCAACACATTCACCATGTTAAGCGCAATGAAGTCCACGCCAGCAGTTTTTCCTGGCTCTTCAACCGGCTCAGTTAGTTTGCCTTCAAACCCAGCAATATCAGAGAACTTCACTTTCATTACTGACCTGTTGCTATTGGACATGAGCAAGTAACTTTCTCCGTCTTTTTCGATTACCACCATATCGAGCGGTGTGTTCCCACTGCCAAGCTCAGCCACAGTACGGCCTTTGATATGCTTCCCACCTTTTAATTCATCCATTCGGAAAAGTACCAATGGCGTACAAGTGTAGCTGGCAATAAGGTATTCTTTGCCATTGATTACACCTGTGGTGAAGGTCTTGATGGGCGAATAAGTTTCAAACCTGCCGTGTGCGGCATGCCAAATCTCAAGACTAGCATCATCCTGGGATTTGCCGAACGGGAAATCCATACTTCTAAATGTTGAGCTGAACTCGGAATTGCTCAACCCAGTCACCATCACCTTTCCGTTCTTGTATTCTAAATCTGAAACTGTCCAAACTCTTAATGGGCGACCACGGTCATCTTTATCGTCTTCTTTGTACACATTCTCTATTCCACGAGAAGAATAGGAAACATTATCCAAGGGAACCCACTCCAATTTGTCATTAACCAGCTTTACCAGCACTGGAGAACCGTCCTGACTATGCACAGCAAAATAAGGGATATTGGAAATTGGGTTGATCACCATATCCTGAATAGAGATCTTATCGGCTGTGGTACCCAAAAGACTGGCAATGGCCACATCCACTTTTTTCATTTCAAGCTTTTCTGGTGCTGGCATCTTTTTATCATCCCCGGTGTCAATGGCAATGACAGAAGCAGACTTTGAGTCGCCTAAAAAAAGGATGCCCTCAGGGCCAAAGGACATGGCATTGATTGATTTCACACCTGGGTCTCCTTCTTTGAAGTTAACTTTCAATGACTTCGTTGTAGGAAAGTCGCCTGCAAAGGCAAACAAAACAGTCATCGAGAAAAGGACAGTAAATAGTTTTTTCATGGCGTTGATGTTTGATTTAACTCTTTTAACTATTTCACAATGAATAAGTTAAAAGTTAATTATAAACGGTAGTAAAAACCAGCCTTTGGTAGGTGAAATCCGTTGCTGGCACTTACTGAGTGAATACTAAGCATTCACTACCCTCATTCCTCCCTCTGGATACCGGGTGCCCGCCGCCATCGCACTCAATTTGTTTAGTCTGGCAATGATTGAATCAGTCAGGGTAATGTTCACAGATTCAATATTTTCCAGCAAATACTTTTCTCTCTTGGTGCCTGGTATGGGCACAATGCCGTCACCTTTGGCGAGTAACCAGGCAAGTGCTACCTGCGATGGCTTTGCTCCAATTTCGGCTGACACCTTTTCAACTTCAGCTAACAAGTCGAGGTTCTTTTGAAAGTTCTCGCCCTGAAAACGGGGAGTGCTCCTTCGGTAATCATTTTCCTCGAGGTCATCAAAGGTTTTAATTTGCCCGGTTAAAAAACCCCTACCCAAGGGACTATAGGCCACCAGTGTCACTCCCAATTCAAGGCAATCCTTCAACAATACATCTTCGATATCAGTACTCCAAAGTGAATATTCAGACTGAACTGCCGCAATTTGATGCACCTTGTTGGCCTTTCTCAAAGTCTCCCCCGATACTTCCGACAGGCCAATACTCCTGATCTTTCCTTCTTTTACCAGTTCTGCCATAGCGCCAACCGTTTCCTCAATGGGTGTCGTAGGGTTTTTCCTGTGCATATAATAAAGATCGATTGTGTCGATCCCCAGGCGTTTTAAGCTATTCTCGCACGATTTTTTCACATACTCCGGGCTGCCGTCAATTCCCCTTTTGGATGGATCGGCAGGGTCTCTTACTATTCCAAACTTCGTAGCGATCACTAACTTGTCTCGCTTTCCTTTAATCGCCTTACCCAGTAGGATCTCGTTATGAAAAGGCCCGTACATATCAGCCGTATCAAAAAAGTTAACCCCATGATCAATAGCGCTGTGAATAGTGGCTATAGATTGTGTTTCGTCAGTCGTACCATAAAACTCAGACATGCCCATCGTTCCAAGGCCAATTCTTGAAACTTCCAGCGGTGTATTACCTAGTTTGACTTTTTTCATAGTTTCAATTTTTTCCGGTTATCACAAAGATGATTTCTGCTCTTTGACTTCCTGCCATTAAATAAGATATTACGTCCCGCTTAACTTAAACTACAAGGAGAAGCTGCCAAAGAGCTGCTCTTTTCTAACCCTAATATCGATGAAAAGATTTGAAGCACTGGACATTTTTCGTGGGATGACCATTTGTCTCATGATCATAGTCAACACTCCTGGCGACGGGAGCAGTACTTTTTCACTACTACTTCACGCCGACTGGCACGGTTTCACTCCCACCGATCTCGTTTTTCCTTCTTTCCTTTTCGCTATTGGAAACGCCCTGGCGTTTGTAATGCCCAAATGGAAAGACTGGGCTTTCAAAGATGTTTTCCTGAAAGTACTCAAACGTTCTGCCCTCATTTTCCTCTTGGGCTTTATCATGTACTGGTTCCCATTCTTCGCTAAAGATGCCACAGGTTCCTGGTCGTTGATGCCATTTTCTGAAACCCGTATTCTTGGTGTGCTGCAACGCATAGCCATCTGCTATTTTGCTGGAGCACTTATCATTCATTTCTTTTCGAGAAAAACGCTTTACTGGGTAGCGGGCTCCATGCTTTTGGCCTACTGGGGAATCATGTCTTGGTTTGGAGACCTAAGCATGCTGGGCAATGCCGGACAAACCCTTGATTTGCTCATCCTTGGCGAAGGGCATATGTACCACGGCGAAGGTACGGCTTTTGAACCGGAGGGCATCCTAAGCACGCTCCCCTCTATTGTCAATGTTTTGGGTGGATATCTGCTTGGACGCTATGTAAAAGAAGGTATCAATTATGAAAAACTCTCTAAAGTGATGCTGGCAGGAGCCGCAATTTTACTCATTGCCTACCTCTGGAATTTCGTATTTCCTTTCAATAAAAAATTGTGGACAAGCTCCTTTGTGATGCTGACCATTGGGTTGGATTTTGTTATTATCAGCGCCATCATCTACCTGACTGAATTTATTGATAAGCCAGTCAATTTCAGCTTTTTCCAAACTTTCGGCAAGAACCCGCTTTTTATCTATCTCCTGTCCGAATATATGGCCATTACTTTTTGGGTGGTACAAATTGGCGACAGAAGTCTCTATCAGGTAATTTACCAATCTCTTTTTGCCTGGTTACCGCCTTATATCAATTCATTGACGTTTGCAGTTGCTGTAATGATGGTCTGCTGGATGGCCGGAAAATGGTTGGAGAAAAGAAACATCATTATCAAAGTATAAAAGCAGAGGGGTCTGGCGAAAGACCCCTCTCAGATGAACAAAACTGAAAATCGCACTTTGTGACTTAAGCTGACTCCAGTGCTCTTTCAGACGTTTGACTTAAAATAACCATCATGGAGACGAGTGAAGATACATTCGGTTGTGTTACGACACTTACCGTAAGATGCAAGTATTAACAGAAGGTTGTTACGGGTAAAAGCCAAGTGAGACATCTTATCCATGTGATGCTTATGAAGCAACTTCAACAATTCAAACAAGCATCAATGAACCGGTTTTACCCTCAAAAGGCATCATCTACCTGCCGGCACCTTTCGTCTCATTTCATCAATTTGATTGAGTGCAGTTTGCAATTCACGCTTGAGCTTTACCTGCTTTTCGTTTGATCGATGTCTCAAGTCCTCGAGTTCTTCCGTCACTTGAATCAGGTCTTTTTTGGCTCTTGATGTGACCGAGTGACTGTTCTTAAACGCGACATATAACACTCCCATAATTATTAATAAGGCTCCAATAAGCCCCCAAACTACAACGTTGTAAAACGATTTATCCAATGATAAGCCCAAAACACCAATTTCGCTATTGACTTCTTCGCTTGCTGTTAGCTTTTCATTGACGACAACAAGGCTATCTTTAGCAGCCTTTAAAGATTGGTCGATTGCTGATGTTGCGAGTTTTGCATTAGCAAGTTCGCTTCTTACTGTAGCAAGACTATCATTTACCTCTCCCCAGAAAGAATTGAGTTTTGTGGTAGCAATTACCTTGTACTTCTCGTACGTTTCGGCATTTTCTACCATCTCATTGTACTTGGCTTTTAGCGAAGCCTCACTTGGGTCGGACTGACGTCCATAACTTGCCGCTGTACTTATGGTGATAAGCACTAAAACAACACACATGTTTCTAATAATTGACAAAATCATTCTGTCCATAGCTGAAAATTTTAAAATAATACACTGCTGGTTAATCAATTCTTCTTCTTCTTGAATATACCTTTCAATTTAGAAAGAATGCCCTTTTTCTCCTTTTCGCCAAAGTCCCTTATTTCTTGTTCTTTTTTTGAAAAGATAGACTTGAGCAATCCCTCCTTCTCTTTAAATGGCTCACAATCTGTCAAATACAATAGTTCACCCGACATGGGTTGAAAGTCCCGTCGGGTAAGGCCATTATACTGACTGTCTTTATTGAGTTTTTCCAGGAAGAATGCAAATATAGGCAAAGCTGACGAAGCTCCCTGCCCTAATATAGTACTTTTAAAATAAATTTTAGGATTATTCGCACCAATCCAGGTTACAGTGACCAAATTTGGCAACATTCCTACAAACCATCCGTCCCGATTGGCTTGTGTGGTACCTGTTTTTCCGGCCATCGAATTCGGCAAATGGTAGGTTGATTTCAACCTTCGGGCTGTTCCCTCCCCCACCACGGCCTGCATCATGTCCAGCATGATACTTGCCGTTTTCTCACTCATCACAGGATTTTGCTTTTGTGTTACGCTCTCTTCTAAAACATTCCCATCTGCGTCTTCAATCTTTAATAGCACTTGCGGCGAAACAGGTCTGCCATTGTTCAAAAAGGCAGCATAAGCTCCTGCCATCTCAATGACCGAAACATCGGCAGTTCCCAGGGCCAAAGAGGGCACCTCAGGAAGCGGGCTCGAGATATTGAGTTTGCCAGCGAACTTCACAAATGAAGAAATTCCCGTTTTCTCAAGCACCTTCACTGAAACCGTGTTGACCGAATGAGTCAAAGCACCCTTCATGGTGTAGAAGTTATGAATTTGTTCTTCAGCATTTTCAGGCGACCAGTCCTCCATGTTCTCATAGGTGACTTGTTTTGATGAAAAATAGTCGCAGGCATCTACACCATTTTCTAAGGCATTGGCGAAAACAAAGGGTTTGAACGTTGACCCTGCCTGTCGTTTGGTATTAACATTCACATGGTCGTATTGAAAATAGCTATGATTGATGCCTCCCACCCAAGCTTTTACTTCGCCAGACTGTGAATCAAGGGCAACAAACCCTGCCTGTAAAAATTTGAGGTAATAGCTGACACTGTCGTATGTACTGAATTCCACTTCTTTATTGCCTCCCCAGGCAAATACTTCCATTGTTTTCTGTTTATTCAGCGAGTCTGCAATTTCCTTTTCTGTCAAGCCCTGCTTTTTTAAGGCCAAATAGATCGGAGTTCTTTTGATCTCTGCTTCTATCAATGGCTTATCTGATAACCAGGGAGCTGCCTTCCCCCACTCCTTTTCAAACGCTGCCTGAAGACTTTTCAGGTGCTTTTCCATTGCTGCTTCGGCAGCCAGCTGCATTCCTTTGTCTATACTGGTGTAAATTCTGAGGCCATCTGTGTACAAGTTGTAAGGAGAGCCATCGGATTTTATATGCGTCGAACACCAGGTCAAAAGCTGCTGGCGCAACTGCTCTCTAAAGTAGGGAGCAGGTCCTTCATGCAAACTGAGCTTTGTGTAATTGAGCTCGATAGGTAAATCCTGAAAAGCATGTAACGCTAACTCAGTCAGGTAACCGTATTTTTCCATTTGAGCCAGCACCACATTCCGGCGAACCAAAGCTCTCTCCGGGAAAACCCTTGGATTGTAGGCGTAGTTTCCTTTGAGCATTCCAACAAGGACAGCTGCCTGATCTACAGTAAGCATAGCAGCGCTTACATTGTAAAACCGTCTGGCCGCACTTTCGACACCAAAAACATGATCACCGAATGGGACTGTATTTAGGTAAAGGGCAATAATTTCGTTTTTGCTGTATGCCTCCTCCAAACGTTGCGCGATGGCCATTTCGCGGAATTTGTTGACCGGAATACTCAGGAGACCAAAGTCTTGGCGGGGAAATAAGTTTTTAGCCAATTGTTGAGTGATGGTGCTTCCTCCGCCAGCGTTGCGATTCTGCATCACAATCGTCTTGAAAAACACCCTTAAAAGGCTTCGATAGTCAATGCCATTATGCTCAAAAAAACGAGCATCCTCTGTGGCTACTAACGCATTGACAAGATCAGAAGGTAGGTCGTCGTAGTCGATGGATGTGCGGTCATAGAGAAAATATTTCCCCATCAGTTCTCCATTAGCAAAATAGATCTCAGATGCCTGATGATTTCGAATGTTCTGGATCTCGCTTGAATGAGGAATCTTCCCAAATAGTTCCGCTTTCACCGCCAGCCAAACAAGCAGGGGGGAAATAACTAGTAAAAATGAAAAGAGTAGCAGACCGTAGGCCAGCCTTCCTTTCTTCTTTGATGCCATAATTTCAATTAGGTTTCCGGAAACAATACCCGGGATTGGTGCTTAATAATAGGTGACTTTACAGTCGGGTAACTGGGACTTGAAGTCATCAATTTCTTTACCAGACACTTTGGTATTGAAGCAAACAACCGACTGCAACCCCGTTATGTCAACTAAACGATCTAACCTACCCACTTTGGTATTTGAAAAATCAATTTCTTTTAGCCGGCCGAATCGCTCAATTCCTTTCAGGTTTCTCAATTGCGTGCCTGCGCAATTGAGCATTTCCAATTCCCTGAAATACTCAATTTCCCTTAAATCAGCTACTGCAGTATTACTTACATCCAGTTGCTTCAAATGGACAAGTCCCTGAATTGGCAGCAGGCTAGCAATTGGGTTTTTTGACACATTGACAGACTCGAGGTTATCAAGTCTTGCCAGCTCTGTAAGCGATGACAAACCAATGCCGCTCAGGTTGACTGATTTAACGTCAAGCAAAGCATACAAAGGTGCCAGTGACTTAACTGAAGAATTTCCTGCATCGATACTAGTGGCGGCAATCAGGCGATGAAGCTCCTCGCTTGAAGGCGTCGCTGACAGTGGCTGGTTTTTCCTGAATACTCCTTGCCATTCAGGCGACAATGCCTTCCACCAGCTTTCGATTTCTTTGGTCTGAAATATGACCACCGCATCGGGGTGGGTTCTGATAAAGTTTACTACTGAACCCCTCGATACAAAAGTATCGTCAACCTTGAGGTAATTCAACCTGGGCAAGCCCTGTAACACTTCTAACTCGTAAACTTTAGTATTGACCAACTCAATGCGCTCAAGCGTGTTGATACCTTTTAAGCCCAAAATATTTTCGATTGGTGTACCATTCGCTTTAAGGACCCTGATATTTTCCAGTCTGGAAAGCGAAATCAACTCGTCTACCGGGTTCAAGCTAATGTCCAGGTACTGAAGCTTTTTGAATCGTTCAAGTGGCAAAAGGTTAGACAGCGATTTATTTTCGAGTGCCAGTGAATCCATGTTCACCAGCTTAACCAATTGCTCTTTACCAGGTTTTTGTCCTTCAGGCACTTGCATTAACGACCTTAGAGCCTGACGCCACTCACTTGTCAGTCCAGTCCACCAGGCATCCAATTGACGACTGTTCATGACTACCAGGGTCATTTTCCTTTTGCTCATGAAGTCATCCGCCTGCTTGTCAGCTACAGATGTGTTGTCGCAATAGACCTTTTCAAGTGAAGGGTTGCCAAGTAGGGGCTCAATCGAGGCAACCGGGCAATCGTTGATCATTAGGTCTCGGAGCCCTTTTAAGCCAGACAACGGAGAAAGATCAGCAATAAAAGTACTATTGGCCTGAAGCACTTGCAGGTTGACGAGCTTCTCTATTCCACTCAGGGAGTTGACATCGGTCGAGGAAATATTCAGTTCCTCCAGTTTTTTTAACTCAATAATGGATTCAAGTCCTGACAGACCGGTTTGCGATACATCCAGCCAGCGGAGTTCACTCAAAGATCTGATAGCACTAAAATCCGATGCAGGCACTCCTTTCAGCAAAAGCACTCTCAACTCTACAAGTGAAATCAATTCACTGAGGTCGAAAACAGCTGTAGAAGACGCATCCAGCATGTTGAGCTTTTCGGAATATTTTAAGAAAGTGATATCCTCTACATCACTGTTCGCAATATCGAGGTACTGCAAATTGGACAGGCTTCGCAAAGGACTAATGTCTGTGATTCTGGTATTGCTCATCTTCAGGTATACCAAATCAGGCAGCATTTCAAGCGGATTGATGTCCGCTAAGTACCTATTGTCCGTAATGTCCAGGCTATCAATGGCGGCAATAGTCTCCAATTGTGTATTGCTAAGGCTGTCAACAGGCATAATACCAGCCGTTTGCTGAAGCAGCGACATCCATTCAAAGGACAAAGAATTCCACCAAGCTCTCAGCGCCTTATCGCGACTAATTTTGGTGGTGTAAATACTGGCAATTTTTAAGTCATCCTTCTGTGCATCCAGGTTGATCTCGATATACCTCTTTTTTGAATTAGCAATCGCATCGCCCTCTATGGATGTTCCTTTTAGCTTTCTATTCGTTTCAACTTTGAAATACCACTGACCATTTTCTCGTTTCAAAGACTCAACCTTCACTACTTCAAACTCAAATCCAACATGGTTGAAAAAGAAATCTACGTCCTTAAAATACGCTTGTACATCTTTATTGATTACTACCTGACGGTCTGTTAGGAGGTCATCTTCCACCTGTACTTTAGCGTCACGAAATATCTTGAGGTAACTCTCCGTTATAATCACTTCTTTGTCGCGGGCAGACGTCGACTGATCGCCCACAGTATTGAGCATAAACTGCATGAAGGCCACAAGGTCTCTGCTTTTTTGCTCATATACCTTTAAGTCGTCTTCGTTGAGGTTGACTGCCTGTGAAAAAGCCCCGGTTGTGGAGATAAACAACAAAAAGATAATTGTAAAAAACCGGAAGCTAGTTTTTACCATAGAGATAGTTCTTGATCGCTTTTTTATTCTCTTCAGAGGTTTTAACAATGTTTGAAATAAGCCATCCCGAGTTATAACCTGAGCGGTTGAATTGAGAAACCTCAAAATACCAATTGTTCAGCTGAAAGAAATGAAACTTTACTTCCCTTACTGTTTTAAACTTCAAAGTTCCTTTTTTCATCTCATAAAGAAAAAGGGTAAGGTAGTTTGGTTCAAAACTATCGGGTGTATATGACTCTGGGTTTTCACTTTCCTGAAGCGCTTTTCTCAGGTTCATAAAGTCGAGCTCGTGACTCATGGGGTGCAGAAATTTCTTCGTGGCGGTTGTATCCTTGTGGAAATACTTCTTGAAAGGTTCGAAATAAACATCTTCTATCACCCACTCATACCCCAAACGCTGTGGCTGGAGCTTTAAAAATAGCGTAACCGGTTGTTCCTTTCCCTGATAGGTAAATAACGCACTCACCTCCGCCATCCAATTTCCTGAGTGAAAATCCAGGAATTGTTGAAATGATTTCTCCGTCATCTCCTGAGCGAACTCCTTCTTGAGAGAGGCCGGGATCATCGAATTCTGATTGTCAAACAGCATTCCAATGTAGCGCCTTCTCAATGCCGCATCGTGAAAGTTTTTATTGCCTTCATAATAGCGTTCACCTTTTTCATCTTCTTCACCATTGAAACGGCGAAAAAATTGATTGACAAGTTTGGTCGAGGCGTATAACTGACTTTCGTCCCCCATTTCGCCGATCACCTGGCCCATTGAAGGACCATTCGACAAAATGGAGAACAAAATTAGTAAGGCGGAATAAATCCGCTTCACCCCTATCATGCAGTAGTTTCGGTTACTCGTATATCACCCAACATCACATCCCAGAATTCAATGGTCCGACCTGAGATTTGAGTCTTCTTTCTTTCGACGTAGATGGTGATATCTTTTTTAGTGGTGTCCTTATATGTCATACCATCAGCAGTAACACCTTCAAAACGCTGATAAATAGTAATAACGCCTACATATCGACCATCAGGCTGGCGTTCAAGGTCACTGATGTAATGAATATCATACCACTTGATGTCGACCTTTTCATAATTAAGTGCCATCAAACGTTCAAAGTATTTTCGCACTACATAATAATTGATTTCAGAGGAACTCAGTGACGATACGCCCATTTCACTTTCTGGAGCAAATAGCTCCTCTGCACGATCCATCACCCTTACCGCCTCGGAATAGGCTGTTTTCTTATTGCCAATGATGCTGATGTATTTGCTAAGGTCCTTCACTTTTTCAAGTGCCAGAGAGTCAATGGCCTGCTTCCTGCGGGGGCTTATATCTGCTGTTTGCGCCAGGGCTGAACCCATCATGGCAATAAGCATCAGCGAGAATGTATATTTAACTATTTTAAGCATGATCGTTTTTGTTTTGGATGTTAGTGATTACCCTTACCTTTTAATGAGCTCTAGCTCCGTAATTTTCCCAGAGGCATTGGTTTTCATGTCCCTTATATTGTTCTGGTTCTTCTTCTGGTCTTTGAGGTAATTCAGGTATTTCTCCGCGGTGGTGGGCTCATCATAATCCAGTTCACCTGAGGGCGACTCGTAAATGATAATAAACACAGGAACACCCGGAGAAGCAAATAAAGTCAATGCCTCATTGATACTGCTATTCGCAGAAGAAACCGTAGGTGCTGAAGAGATGGCAGCAAAATAACCCGAAAGTTTCGTAGACAAAGTGGCCGGGGGTGGCGTGTTTTTTGCCTTATTGGCGTCATTCACCATTTCCTTGTTAGCGTTGTCGTAAGAAATGTCTTTTTCCACCTGCTCCAAAGGTTCCTTGTTCGACACTTCCTTCATTTTCTTTTTGCTTTTGCAGGACGATACCCCAAAAGCGATCAATATCACCAGTAGCGCATTTAGCGTACCGGTTTTCATCCACCTGTTTACCTGTTGTAACATCTTTTCGTAGTTGTTAAATTTAAACTCAAAAGTTAAGGCATAACTACTAGTCATACCAATTCATTTATTGATTGCTTGTGCAATTTTATGAAACATCATGCACAAAATGTCTGCCATGATTTGATAATAATACTGATATCGCAAAGAATATTTTTGCAACAAGGCATACTTGCTATTTCGTTGTGACCGGACCAGAAGTGGCGACCTCCACTTTTGCCTTTTCCAGCTTTGAAATTGCGTCGGTAATCTCTGTAATATGCTTACTACTGAAGGCTCTGCCTTGCTCCTCCTTACCTTCAGCAGCATAGGATTTCACAGTCTTTTCTAAGGGGCGAGGTACCTTAGGGATTCGTTGATGAAGTATAAGTCAAACTTATCTGAACCAACTTGCTTTTCAATAAAGTGGTAGTCACGGTCGGCATCACTATCAAGCGCTCGGGGAAGTTTGATGCCAAGTTTTGTGGATACAATACTGAGATCAAACAGCACATCCCCCATCAGCGATTCCACGTCTTTTGCAGCAAGGTAAGTTGTTCGAAGTTTAGCATTTTCGGCAGCTACAACGGAGGCATTCTTAATAAACTGGACGTTGTTCTGTAGGTCAACGAAATAACTGGCCAATTCCTCTTTGGAGCCTGTAAACTTGTCTTCATTGTAGGAAACCGCTCCGTAGTAGCTGTTACTTCTGCAGGAAGTAAAAAGTACGATAAACAAAACAAAAACTAATTGAATAAATTTCATAGTTCGCTGGTTTAATGGATGGTTGAACCTTTTATATCCACTATCTTACTTCAGTAGGTCGGCTATAAAAAGTTATATTTTTTATTGTATTATTACAATTATTAACGTGATCGAGGCTGAAATGTTGTGCGAAAGCTAAATTGTCCACAAAATGTAATGAATGATCTTTTGCCTGATATGCAGGCAATCAACTAGAATTGCCCAGCCTTTTTAGCCAGAACTTCCTATATTTCTACCCTGAAACTTTCTAATATGACACCTCCCTTTTTCTTTAGAATCGCACTATTAATAGCTATTGTTTTTACTGGCTGCGAAACCAAGCCAGTTGTTCCTCCCATGCCAGTGTTTCCTGTGCCAAGTGCAGAACAGCTAAAGTGGCATGAATTGGAGCAATACGCATTCATTCATTTCACGACCAATACATTTACCGATAAAGAATGGGGATTTGGGGATGAGCCTGAAAGTATATTTGACCCAAGCGGACTTGATGTTAGCCAATGGGTAAAAGTGATCAAAGAGGCTGGCCTTAAAGCAGTTATATTAACAGCCAAGCATCATGATGGATTTTGCCTTTGGCCCAGTATCTACACTGAACATTCTATCAAAAATAGTCCTTATAAAAATGGTAATGGGGATTTGGTGAAAGAACTTTCGGAAGCCTGTAAAAAAGAGGGCCTCTTATTTGGTATCTATCTTTCTCCCTGGGATCGAAATCATCCGGAGTATGGACGGCCTGAATACGTTACCTACTACCGCAATCAGCTGGAAGAGATTTTTAACAACTACGGCCCCATTTTCGAAATGTGGTTTGATGGTGCCAATGGTGGTGATGGATACTATGGTGGCACCAACGAAAAGCGTCGCATCGATGGAAAAACCTATTACGACTGGCCAACTACCATCGAAATGGTGAGAAAAATGGAACCAAAAGTCCTCTTCTTCAGCGATGCAGGACCGAGCATCAGATGGGTAGGAAATGAGCGAGGCATCGCCGGTGAGACAAATTGGAACACCATAAGCAACGATACACTTTACGCCGGGCAAGCGGGCATTACCGATTTGTTGAATAGCGGCCATCCTGACGGGCAACAATGGATACCTGCTGAAGTGGATGTGAGCATCAGGCCCGGGTGGTTCTATCATGCCAGTGAAGACAGCCTTGTTAAAACGCCTGAACGGCTTTTTGAAATCTATATGACATCCGTTGGAAGGGGCTCTAACCTCCTACTGAATATCCCCCCCGACCGCAGAGGACTGATCCACGAAAATGATGTCGCCGCGTTAAAAGGCTGGAAAAAGCTACTCGATGAAGCATTCGCTAATAACCTTGCCAGGAATGCAATCGCCTCAGTCTCAGAGGTGAGAGGCGATGCAGACACCTATTCTGCCAGCCACCTAACAGATGGAAACTCAGAGACCTATTGGACGACCAATGATGAGACAAATACTGCGAGCATAGAAATTACACTACCCTCAAGCTCAACGATAAGCTATATCACACTTAGAGAGTATATTAAGCTAGGGCAAAGAATAAAGTCATTTACGGTTGAAGCAAAAGTAAACGGCGCCTGGCAGCAGGTAGCAAATGCCACCACGGTTGGACGCAAAAGAATACTAAAGCTAGACAGGCCAGTAGAAGCTGAGGCAATAAAAGTAACCATAATCGACAGTAGGTCCTGCCCTATTCTTGCCGAAATTGAGCTTTATTAAAAACAGTCGAAAAGTGACCTAAGGACTCAAAAAAAAAGTAGTTACGAAGCAGGCTTCAGACACCTGCCTTTGGTAGCGCTCGCTGTTAGAATGATGCTGAGCAACGGGGCAATTTGAAACTAACCTGACTTTGCGCCGATGCAGACGATCGCTGTTGTCTGACTACTTTGTATTTTTTTGGGCTTTTCTGCCCGACAGCTATGGAAGATTAAAGATGGGTATACTAGCCTTACTTCTTACCCTGTTTCTTCTTAGCCACGGTTTTGTGTTTAATTAGCAATCAGCAAGGCACTGTCTGGGCTCCTTACGGCACCCTAACACTAGCAGTGTTTGGAATCTTTTTACCCTGCGAATCAATGCATCATCCGTGTGGCTACAAATAGCCCATTTCTTTCAGGTGCTTGACCCAAACATCGTAACCCTTTCTATTGATATGGAGGCCGTCGACGGTTAAGCTTGCGTCGAGTCGCTGCCGGTCGTCAAGAAATAACGGAAAGAGGTTCACATAAGTGACCTTTGTCTCGAGAGCCACCTTGTAAAGCAGCTGATTGGTCATCAAAACATGGTATTGTTTATCGTAGTGCTGTGGAAAGCGTGGATATTCAGGGTTGACAGGTAGGATACTCTGAAGATAAATGATTGTTGCCGGTGATTCCGCTTTCAGCCGGATAACGATCTTCTTTACATTGTCGGCGATCACAGCATCTGGAATATCATTACCAATATCATTTACACCAATTAATAAAAACAATTTGGAAGGCTTGCGTTCAATAATTTCGTCGAGCCTGTTAAGAATCCCATAACTAAAGTCGCCCCCAATACCTCTGTTTACAACAGTTGGGTCACCGAGCAATTCGACCCAGGGCCCTCCTTCAGTAATACTGTTACCAAGAAAAAGTACTTTACCCGTACTCATCGGTTCTTTGGTAAACTTCTCCAGCCGGCGCTTGTGATGGTCCATGATAAATGGGATGGTGTCAAAAACATTTTGATGTGTCACCGACTGCTGAGCTATAAGCGGCCGCCCAATTGTGAGTGACAAGCAACACAAGATGATCAAATGGAGTTGTTTCATTGCTTTTTTACTTTGGTAGTCATAAAGATAGCGGTGGATGCTTTTTGCTTTGTTACACTCCAATATAGCGCAACACGGGCAAAAACTATCGTCATTTGACATTAGAGGCACAATAATTGTAGGATTTTATGTAAATCCATTGCTATGAAGACATATACTACACTCTTTCTGTTGTTGTTGGGCTCTCAGGCATTTGCACAGCAACTCGTTCCCATAAACTTTTCGAAAGCCTATCAAGACCCCTACTTTATGGCATTGGAGGCAGATAGCATCACCGCTATTCTGGAACATATTGAAACTGAAAACCGACTTGTTGTTTTTGACCTGGAAATAATCAACAAAAGCGGCATCCCCTTAAAGGTCGATCCTCAACTCTTCCACTATTATGCGGGAAACAGTCCATTCCCTGAATTATCGAATGAAGATGACGATATTCATTTGGTTTCATATCCCTACAGCGAGATACCCGGATATTTAAGGAGATCGTTAACGAAAAACGTTGTAGAGGACCATTTTGAGTCTCAAATAAAGCAGCAGCAAACGCTCGCCATTATCTTTGGCGTCGTATCCGTCGGTTTGGTAGTTGCCGACGTTGCCAGTGATGTGAGGGATTCAAAAAAAGAATTCTATACGCGGAAAGATTGGAATAAGTCACAAACAAGAGATGTGCTCACGGCTTCTTCTTTGATGACGACCGATGCGGTACTCCGTTCGACCCAGGAAAGGAATTACTTTATCAGAGAAGACCTACACTTCCTCGATCAGGAAATTATGGAGCCTGTGAATCTCCCCGACACATCTGCTTTGAGAGGCAAAGTATATTTCCCTAAAAATGGCTATTACAGGTTTTACAGAGTAGTGGTGCCGCTTGAAGGCTACAATTTTGTATTTGACTTCAGGAAAGCAAGGTTGAGTGATTTTTGAAGCCTATTGACTATACCGGGTAAAAGTGGTGAAAATTGTTCCAGAAAAGCCCGAATGCCAGCAAATGACATGACTCACAGGATTCCATTGCGAGAAATCCTATGAGCCTATTTTCCTCATGACAGCTTGGCACCCACTTTCTCTAACAAGGCCTTCGTCAGCTTTATTCCTTCTTCTTCAGTAGGATAATCCCCCTCCACACCAAACATTTTCATCACTGCACCTTCTGCTTCAATTCCCATAAAACCCTTGAAGCCAGCATCTTTTATAATCCCTAAAATCTTGGTGAAATCGGTATCAGTATCGTTTCCTTTGGCGTCAAAGCCATGGGTTTTAGCGCTTACTCCCTTTGCATAAGGCATCATGGCTTTCACACTTTCATATTTATCATATGTAGCGATAACTTTGGCATTTTTAAAAGCCTCAATCGACATTTCTTCCATTCGCTCCCTACGGACAAAATTTCCAAAGTCGGGCAGCAACCCGGCAAATGGGTTGTTCACTTGCTTCATTATTTCCACCAACCATCTTGCGTCTGTAGATGGGCCAAAATGGTTTTCAATGATCACATTAATGCCTGCCTTTTGTCCAAACTCAACGAGGCTACCATACCCATCAATACCAGCTTTAGCAATTTCTTCATCGGTGCCTGGCCCATCGAGGTTTACTCTAATGGCATGACAGGCTAATTCTTTGGCTGCCTCTACCCACTTGTAATGATTTTCTACTGCTTGCTTTCTTACAGTAACATCAGAGTGGCCTAATTCGCCTTCACCATCGACCATGATCAACACATTACGAACTCCCAGGTCATCTGTACGAGCTTTTAGCTCTTTTACGTAAGCTTTATCCCCTCCTTTTCCATTCCAGAAAGTAGATACATATTCGACGTTAGAGATCCCAAATGTGTTTTTCGCTAAAGCCGGAAACTCCATATTGGTTAGCTTTTGGCTAAAAAAGGAGCCCGCCAATGAAAACTGAGCAAGGGAAATCTCAAAAAATAGCTTTTTGGCCGCTGTAGCAGCGAAAATATCAAAAGGCACTGTAGCCGCCACACCAAGTCCGGCAGCGCCTGCTCCAACTTGTTTTATAAATTGTCTGCGGGAATTCATCATAAAATAGGGTATGTTTTGTGTTTGAATTGGAATTACTTTAGCATGGGCTGCCAAAGTTTTGGACACAAACTAATAAATGAAAGACAGTTGTAAAAAAAACAACGTGTCTTTATTACACATTATAACAAGCTCAGCTCTGTTACACTAAGGTTGACGGAAAATAAAAACATCTCATAACGTCCTTTAAACAAAGCAACAAGCAATTTTGGCAAAATTTCCAAAACCTACGTAAAGTCAGGTCAAACAAAAAGCTAACATTTCACTAATTTGAGACCTTACGAACTGAAGATTTCCAGCTTTTGACACCGAGTAATTCGATTTCGACTCGCCGTTTTACCCAATACAACAGTATTGGCCTCATGATGCTTTTTACCTACCTTTGGCTGCGAGACCTTTTCATCAATGGCAGTGATCCACACAATATCCTGCTCTGGCCCGGGGGGTATTTTCTTTCTATTTGGGTCATATCACCTTTTGCTCTCTACTTTTATCAAACCAGGCATGTAAAAAGTGGCTCTGCATTCCTTCAAGTCCACTTACCTCTGGGTATTATTTTTGGGACCTTCCACCTTTTTCTTACCGGTTTGCTTATCATTCTGCTTGAACGTTTTTTTCAGCTCTCAGAACATTACAATTATTATGAATTCGGCATCTACCTGGTGGATTCCTGGCCTTATGTGATTGATGGAGTCCTTTGGTATTGTGGATACATGCTGCTGTTTTCTTTTGTCCGAAATACAGGAAAGTTAAAAGCTGAAAAACAAAAAGCTGAACGATTGCAAAAAGATCTTAACGCATCCGATCTCAGTGTTCTCCGGACAGAACTTAATCCTCACTTTCTATTCAACGCCATGAATAGCATTGCCATGAAAGTGAGGCTCAAGGAAAACAAAGTAGCGGTAGCCATGATTGCCTCTCTTAACGACTTGCTTCGCACGGTGTTGTCAAGAAAAAAGGACAAGATGGTATCTCTTTCAGAGGAAATTGAGCTGCTGAACAAATACCTGATGATCGAAAATGTTCGATTTGGGGAGCAAGTGGAGGTGTTGCAGCGTTACAGCGATGGGCTGATGGAGGCGCTTGTTCCTCAGTTGATTCTTCAGCCCCTGGTTGAAAATGCCTTTAAGCATGGTGTAAAGGACAATATGAATCAACAGCGGATTAGCATTACCGGTGAAAGGTCACACGACTCTTTGGTCTTAACGGTGTTCAATACGACTGAACACCTGAAAAAATTTGAAGTATTCAATGGATCAGACGGCATTGGATTGCCTAATGTGATCCACCGGCTGAGAAGTCACTACGGAACAAAATTTCAATTCCAGAGTATGAGTATGGAAACTGGGATTGCTTTTCGCATGACAATACCTTTCCATTTACTATGACACACACGTGCCTGATTGTCGACGATGAAGAAACTGCCCGCCGGGGATTGGCAGCGCTGCTTGAGGACTTCCCTCGTCTGAAAGTGATTGGTCTATGCGCCAATGGTATTGAGGCTATTGATCATGTAAGGTCGCTCAAACCCGACCTTGTCTTCCTGGATGTGCAAATGCCAGGGATCAGCGGTTTTGAAGTGTTGGCGAGTCTCCCTAAACCATGGCCGCATGTTATTTTCATTACCGCACACGACCAGTTTGCCCTCAAAGCTTTTGAAGTCAATGCCGTAGACTACCTGCTAAAACCCTTTAGTGATGAACGTTTTGAAGAGGCTATTTCCAGGGTGATGAAAAAGTTGGAAGCTACTAAATCGGCAACCAATTCTCTCCAGCACCTGGTTGATCACACAAACGCTACGCTGAAGGGCAGTTCGTCACTAGTAGAAGAAAGCGAAAGTGGGGAGCGGCTAGTCATCAAAGTAGATGGTAGCATTCACCTATTGGATTTAGCTAATATCAGCCACATTGAAGCTTTTGACTATTACGTGAAAATTCATGTGCAAGATCGTTTTTTCTTACTAAGGGAAACGATGAAGAAAATGGAAGAAAGGCTTTCTAAAGCTAATTTTCTAAGGATTCACAAGTCTTTTATTGTTCGAGTTGGTTGCATTAAGGCCTTACACCAATTAGAAAATCACGACTATGAACTTGAGTTAACCAATACTACAAGGCTTAAAGTAAGCAGAAACTACAAAGCTCAGATGATGGAAAAACTAGGGATCTGACGCATGTCGCTGCACCAGGTACGCATGTTGCTGCAAGATTCAATCTGTATTGTCAGATAGCCGTTACTTTGATTTAAGGCTAAACCAAATACTATGTTTCGTAATCACATCGTTTTCGCACTTAGACTTTTTTTGAAGGACAGTGCCTACTCTATTCTCAACATTTTGGGCCTTGCCCTGGGGATCACTGTTGGCATCATCCTTCTCCTTTTTTTGCAAGGCGAACTGACTTATGACCAGCATTTTGCCAAACACCGTCAAATTTATCGGTACACCAATCACATGATGGCTGATGGAGCAGATTTCAACACGGCAAGATCCTCTCGTGAGCTTGCCCCCATTATAAAAGAAGACTTTCCTGAGGTAATTGACTATGTGCGCCTACTGGGCTACAGGTATTCGATGGTAGAATACCAGGCTGAAAACAGCACGCAGAAGCAATTCTATGAGGATAAAATATGGATGGCGGATAGTACGATGTTTAACATCTTTGATCACCAGTTCTATGAAGGCAATCCGTCAACTTGTCTTAGTGGTCCGGGTAAAGTGGTGATCACCCAAACAATTGCTAAAAAGTATTTTGGAAAAGAAAAAGCACTTGGTAAGCTACTATCCTTCCCAGAAGGAGACTTGCGACAAGTGTCTGCTGTGATCTCTGATCTTCCGGATAACACCCACTTAAAATACGAACTTTTGCTGTCTCATATTGCTCCCAGAGAATGGGTATCAAACGGAGATGCAGCGCGGAAATCGGAAGGCTTTTGGAACCCTGGCGGCTACACGTATCTGCTGTTACCAGAAGGCTATGACCCTCAAACATTTTATGAAAAGTTCCCTCCTCTATATGAGAAAACGTATGGTCTTTTTGGTACACGTATCAACGGCAAGGTAATTCCTAAGCTTCAGGCTCTTGCAGAGATTCATTTTGGATCGGACCTTAGCGGCGACCAGCCAACAGGGAACATCAACTATGTATACACCTTTACGGCCGTTGGCATCTTTATTATTTTACTGGCTTGCATCAACTACATGAACATGGCCACCGCTCGTTCTGTTGTGCGAACTGGCGAAATGGGCGTACGCAAAGTGCTGGGTCTTTCAAGAACCGAACTATTTCTCGGCGTTATCATCGAAGCCATTCTTATCGCTTTTCTGGCCATGATTATTGCCATTGCATTTTCCTATGTGGTGCTTGAGCTCACACCCTTCAACTCATGGATCGAAAAAGACCTTACACTTAATTTTTTCAGTAACCCCCTCCTTACTTTCGGCATGCTTGGCATCACTCTGCTGGTAGGCGTTCTTTCCGGTGTATACCCCGCCATCTACATTCCTTCAGTCCCAGTAGTTCAAGCTTTAAAGGGGACTTTTACGGGCGACAAATCAAGCTCCATTTTACGCAAAGGATTGATTGTTTTTCAGTTTGTGATATCACTCTTTGTCATCATTTGTACGGTGCTGATGGACAAACAGATCACGTTCATGCAGGACAAGGAACTAGGTTTTAGCAAAGACAATGTGATGGTCATTCAGGTGAAAGACACTGCTACCGCCAACCACATGGATGCTATTAGGACAAAGTTAAGTCAGCATCCAAACATTCTCAGTGCCGCTACCTCCTATGGCACACCAGGCATGGGTGTTGATGGACAGGTCATGTGGGTAGAAAAAGACACCGCAATGGCGCAGCAAAGCATGACGATTATTTGGTCGGGGCCAAATTACCTGGAAACCATGGGGATTGAATTGGTTGACGGTCGGGACTTTAACCCAGACTCTGAAGCAGAATACAGATTGAAGTTCCTGGTCAACGAAACCGGAGCGAAAGAGTTCGGCTGGGGAGAAAACGCCGTCGGCAAAAAGGTAAAGTACTTCCATGGCGAGAATATGGGTCAGGTTATTGGCGTGGTGAAAGATTTCAATTTTGAATCCTTGCACAACAAAATTGAGCCCCTGTTCATACTACTTGATCCTGATGATGGTGGCCGCTTACATATTCGAATAAACAGCGAGGACATAAAAGGCACCATTAGCTTTGTAGAGGAAGTTTGGACAGGTTTTGACCCCAATCACCCATTTGAGTACACCTTCCTCGATCAGGAATTCGCCAAGCAATACCGGGCCGATCAAACGCAACTGAAGTTGATATCTACACTATCTTACATTTGCATCATTGTGTCGATACTTGGTCTCATCGGGCTATCAGCCTTCACAGCCAGCCGCAAAGCAAAGGAGATCAGTATCCGAAAAGTGCTGGGAGCAAGTTCAATTATGATTGTCATGTTGTTTTCGAAAGAGTATGTTCGATTAATCCTGATTGCCTTTTTGATCTCGGTTCCTCTCGCGAACTATATCATCGTAGAGTGGATATCAAAATTTGCCTACCAGATGACTATTCAATGGTTCTATTTTGTGTTGCCAGGTGTGCTGGTCCTTAGCCTGGGACTTATGACAGTAGGCGTACAATCACTGCGATCGGCCAGGGCCAATCCGGTAGATGGCTTGCGGAGCGAATAGAAACGGTTATCGCTAAACTATTTGTAGCAGACTGTTGTTAAAAACAGTAGCAATAAAAACGTAACAAAATGGATTTAGCAACTAAAGCGAAAGAAGAACTAGAGAGCAGGATCAAAAATATTGAGCACTTCATAGAAGAAAAAGGACTTGGATCCGCCTATTTAACACGAGCCAGACGTGCCCAGCGCAACGTTAACCTCGCCATTGCAGTAGGTAGCCTTATCACCGTAGCTGGTATCAGCGTTTGGCTTTTAAGTAGCTCTCGCAAAAATTAAAACTTTGGATTTCACAGGAGAAAGAACGTGGCCACATAGTGCCTTATGCTTGTGTGTTGGTTAGATCTTCCGGGCGCAGCTTATTTCCCCATTAAAGAAATGAAGGAATTGACTAACTGATGTTTTTTTGACCCTATCATTCGAGCTTCACTTCCACTGTTTCGCCCACGCCAACCTGCACCACAGCATAGCTGTATAGTACTCCATTCAGTATCGCAGTTTTGGACTTTTCCTTTTTCCCATTGACTACTATTTGTGCATGTTTTCCGTAAAAGCGAGCTGTCCATTCAACAGGCTTATTGCCAGCACTATGGGTAAGCCGGGAAGAACTACTGGTGTGATGCAGCTTAACCGCATGTGCTCCTATCTTTAGGTTGTCTAACTCCAAAAAGTCTATGTCGCCAGGCAACCTTGGAATAGTACTTAATGCACTTTCTGCTGCATTGGGTTCTACGCCCATTAACCCCTCTACTACCTGGCTTACCAGCGTAAACGATACTTCGGGATAATTGCCATTGGTACCCTGCTGTGTAACCACATGTGGTTGATCTTTGGAATCGATGATGTATTTCATCCATTTCCATGCTTCGCTCACCCTGTTATAAGGAAAGTAGGTGTCGGGCAAGTAGGTGTATGCTTCTATATTATGTGGAGCGCCTTTCTTCTGATTCGCTGAACCTCTACCATCCCCTATTTCCATAGAAATAAAATCAAGATATCTATCGTTCTTCTTCCCAGGCTCAGTAATGAGCTTCATTGGCATAAACCAACTCGTTTCTTTATTGAAATATGGGAATTTCTCTTGTTGATTAGTGATAGCACAAGAATACGTATCAGTCGCATCAAGCGCTGACCACTCTTTGTTGAAGTAATCCCTCAATGCTTCAGCTCTTTTAAACTGTTCTTTGCTTTCCTGCATTTGGTTTCTTTCGGCCAAAAACGCAGCGAAAGCTAAATACGCCTGAAATTGTGAACCAATGGCATCACCTGCCTCAAAGGGGTGGATGTCAGCCTCATTGTAGGTGGCTGACCCAGCAAAAATATTCCCAACACCTTCTGGAATGCCGTTGTTGTCGCTGTCGTGAAGTGCCACAAACTCAGTAACAACCTGCTGATACATTTGCCACAAATTTTCGTCTTGAACATACCGCTTGTCTCCTGTCCACAAATAGCATTTCCAGGCCTTTTCAACCAATTCGAACATGGCCGGAATTTCCCTGACAAAAGATTCCCCTTCTTTATTCACAAAACCTGCCGGATACCCCTCATAAATATCGGTTCCGGGAGGATTTGGAGCATCAAGAGTAAAGACTGAACCATCAAAATTCAAAGCCCACCAGCTAAACCATAGCTTGTCTTCAGTACAGTTATCCGCAAAATTTTGGAGCATGGCGTAGTTCTCTTCGTCCATCCCTACCAAGTGTGCGCCACTTGCCTGATGAGCAAAGTCGCGGATGTAGTACGCAGTACGATGTGCATAACCCGCCCAGTAAGAAGGCTCGTATTTGGTGTCAACTTTATAGCCCTGCCCCTCGCCGCCTTCATGGCGATTGATTTCACCCGATTGGCCAGTCATTCGCCAGCTACCAGCTTTATCCACTGCCCAACCAAAAGCATCTTCAATGTATTGGTTGTCGGACCTTAGGCTAATCAATTGTGCTTTTGATGTCCATGGAAATGTAAAAATCAGCAATAGAAGAATCGTTTGTTTCATCCAGTCAAAAGTTTGTCCAAACCTGTTCAACCCATTAAATCACCTATCTTCCAAAGTATACACATTGGACTCATTCGTTTTAGCAACACCCTTCAAATATTATCCAGGGTCAACAACTCAGTCCAAGTGGCCATTTGACAGCAGATGGCATTTGAATAATGAATATTTTACTTCAGTGTCTATTCGAAGTCAATCTAATAGATTTCTCCTACTGAAAAAAGAACCTGACGCCGTATAGAAAATTGGTTTCTGAACAAGATCAAGTCAAATGTATTTTCCCAAATTCGTATCTGAAACAACGTCTCGGTCGCACTAATTTTACTTTCTTTGCAGTATGAAGAAAGTTTATCACCTCTCCAGCTGCTCCACCTGCCAGCGCATCATTAAAGACCTGGGCATCGGCAGCGATTTTCAGTACCAGGACATAAAAAAGGAGCCCATTACGTCCGAGCAAATTGATGAAATGAAAAACCTTGCAGGATCTTACGAAGCTTTGTTTTCGAGAGTAGCCATGAAGTACAAATCCATGGGTTTGAAAGACAAGAACCTAAGTGAGCAAGACTACAGAACTTACATATTAGAAGAATATACTTTTCTCAAACGACCAGTATTTATCATCGATGGAAAAATTTTCATAGGAAATTCACCCAAAAACGTAGCAGCTGTGAAAGGAGCCATTGTTTGATGCTTTTTCCAGGTAGCTGCCTGATGATCAGGCAGCAACATTATCACATTGTTGGCGACTACGACTTTAACTTATAGTCAATCAGTTTTTTTGGCGATGCCAACAACGGTAAAAATGCATAAATCGATAATGAATCACCTTCAATAAAATTTTGGGGGATCAGTTGCATGCAAACGCTACTTTTGTGTGTTTTGCAGGCTTTAGTTAAAATAACGGCGGAAAGCTTCAATTCTATTCATTTATTTACTTCAATTTTAAACGAACACTCATGAAAGCAGTAGAAATACACACAGGAAAAGGTGTGATGAAAATTAAGTTTTTTGAAAAAGATGCACCTAAAGCGGTTGCCAACTTTATCGAGCTAGCCTCTCACAATTTCTATGATGGCCTTACTTTCCACAGAGTAATTCCAGATTTTGTGATTCAGGGTGGTTGTCCAAAAGGTACTGGCGCTGGTGGACCAGGCTATACAATCCCTTGCGAGCTAGATGGAGAAAATCAATACCACGACAGAGGTGTCTTGAGCATGGCTCATGCCGGAAGAAACACAGGCGGCTCACAGTTTTTCATTTGCCATAGCCGTACCAATACCGCTCACCTGGATAGAAACCATACTGTATTCGGCAAAGTATACGAAGGGCTGGAAGTAATCGACGCTATCAGAGAAGGTGATGTAATGGAGAAAGTGATTGTTACCGAGATAGAAGGATAATACCATGGTTGGTTGACTAACCAAGTTAGCTTCGAACATTTCCCTTCCTAAGGAATCATCTGTGACAGGTGGTTGATAACGTTTCTTGGCAAATAGTAAATTTGTGCCACAAGAAATTGTATTAGCCACCTGTTTTTGTTTTAAAGCCACGCCAACATGACAAAATCATTGAAAGCCGCCCTCCTCTGTATACTTGCGGTAACACCTCTACTTACATTCGGACAAAAGAGCAAAGCAGTCAAACCCTACTTTCCCCCTCCGGGTATGTGGGAAGAAAGACTTCCAGCTTCCCTCGGCATGGATGCCACCCTGCTGCAGGAAGCTGTCGATTTCGCAATTAACAGTGAGTCGAAAAACTCCAAAAACCTGAAGGAAGCACATTATTTAAGCTTTGGAAGGGAGCCATTTGGTGACGCTGTCGGTCCTTTAAAGGAAAGAGGACCATCTACTGGCATGGTCATCAAAAACGGGTATATCGTAACTAAATGGGGTGAGCCTGATCAAGTAGATCAGACCTTTAGTGTGGCCAAGAGTTTCCTTAGCACCTCCGTGGGCCTTGCCTACGACAAAGGATTGATCAGGGATGTAGACGACAAGGTCTATCCTTATATTGGACCAGTAATTCCTTATGAACCCACCCGGATTGGGCTCAATAAAGCGGAATCCTTTGAAGAGACGGATGTGCTTGAGCTGTTTAACTCGGAGCGTAATCGAAAAATCACGTGGGACCATCTGCTTCGCCAAACCAGCGACTGGGAAGGCACTTTATGGGGCAAGCCTGACTGGGCCGACAGGCCTCCAAGAGACACCAATGGTTGGATAGGCAGAGAAAGAAACGAGCCAGGCTCGTTTTACAAATACAACGACACCCGGGTGAACCTGCTTGCACTTTGTATCCTTAACGTTTGGAGAAAGCCATTACCCGAAGTATTGAAAGAAAACATCATGGACCCTATTGGCGCCTCTCCTACCTGGCGTTGGTTGGGCTATGAAAACTCGTGGATTGTGCTCGATGGCAAGCCCGTACAATCTGTTAGTGGTGGGTCACACTGGGGTGGCGGCATGTTCATAAATGCCTATGACCAGGCTCGCTTCGGCTACCTTACTTTACGCAATGGAAGCTGGAACGGTCAGCAGCTGATCTCCGAAAAGTGGTTGAGTATGGCAAGAACACCGACGCCAGTTTAAACTACTTACGGGTTTATGAACTTCTTCCTGAATACAGAACAAAAGCCCTTACCGAGTGCTCCCGCCTCAGCCTTTTATCACTTAGGCGCTGGCACCAACATGATCTATGTGGATCAGGAAAACGACCTGGTGATTGTGGCTCGCTGGGTGGATAGCAGTAGCATGGACGGGATTGTAGCAAGGGTGCTGAAGAGTATGGGGAAGTAATAGCACACATCTTTGGTGACCATTAGTTTCTAAGGGACAAATAACGCGTCAATTCATTGAGCTTCCTTGTACATGCCTTCAAAGTAGTTCCAAAGAATAAATGGCCAGGCAAAAAAGGTACCCTCAATCATATAGTCTTTGATAGGAATGGTTAGCTTTAATCAATTAATAAGCTGAATTTGAGTGAACAACACCGCTTTCCATACACTCCTTAAACGATGTCATAATATGAAAAACATTATTGCAACCTGTATAGTTTTACTGGTATTCTGCCACAATTCAAGAGCGCAGTCAACAAATGAACTTCCATCACTTTCATTTGATCATTATGCACTTTATGTAAAAGACATGAATGTCAGCGCAGATTTTTACATAAAAGCGCTGAAGTTAAAAGAAATGGATTGCCCGATAAAAGATGGCAGGCATAGATGGTTTTATCTCGGTAACGGTCAGGAACTGCATATCATACAGGGTGACAACAGTAAAATTCAGATGGAAAAGAACATGCACATTTGCCTTCATACCACCGATATAAAGCCCTATATGAAGCATTTGAATAGTGTAGGCATCCCGTTTGAGAGCTGGCAAGGAAAGCCGGGAGAGTCAAATACAAGAATAGATGGTGCCGCTCAGATCTATATTGTAGATCCGGATGGTTATTGGGTAGAAATTAACGATGCCAACACCAAATAAGCTGTTTGTATTTTGCACATGAAGAGACCATCAATAGTAATTATCACTTTATGCTGCCTCCTACAAGGTTGCAGTAAGGAAGACAATATCATTACCACCCATGAGCTGCTCACTGCCCATACCTGGGTATCAAACAGGTATGTTTTTGAAGGAGAAGAAACACCGGACTTCAATTGGGACTGCTTGTTCAACCAAGATATTCCAGAATTTGACTATTCTGCTGGCGATTCAGGAAGACTAGAGGTCAATTTTGAATTGAAATTTTCAAAAGACAGCCTTTATGAAAGGGTAATTCTGATTTCTCGTTACTTGAAGTGTTTTAGTTGCGATGAATTTGTGTTCCAGCAACAAACATCTGATACGCTAAGAGCCATTTTTACTGCGCAAGACGATCAACTTTGGTTCGGAAGCAGAAACAATAGACTTCAATACTTTTTTCCAATAGCGTACAACAGCACCAAGGAAATCGTGATAAAAAGGTTTTTCGAAGTATCCAATGTTACAGGCAACTCCGTATGTTCATTCAATGACTTGCCTCTTCGCAGTGACAGACCCTATGAGGTCGATTTTATCTTCAACCCGAAATAACCTTCAATCAAAATACTGTTATCCAATAATGGACTGATGGAAAGCTACTTAGTCGTTTTTAGTGAATTACATACTTTAAATAATCTTCCCGACAGCTGCAAATTTTATCAGAACAATCAATCGACACCTTGATTGTACACTGATCACTAAATAGTACAAGAGCCTCTTTTCTTGCTATCAAAAAAGTGCTTGCAACACCCTTCTTGGCGAGTGATTTGCAAATACTTGATAAGTCGCTATTAAAATATCACTATTTCGGTTACATTGGTTTAGTTTTATTGTAGCAACCTTTGAGCTTATGTACCGATTGATTCACTATTTGGGCCTTGCCGGGCTCATGGTTATAGTGCTGTGTGGAAGCGCTATTGCCCAGGGCAACTCTGTGGGGATAAACACAGCGACCCCCAATCCAAATGCTGTATTGCAGCTTGTTTCCCCCAACAATAATCAAGGGCTTCTTATTCCAAAAATGAGCACCCCCCAGCGCCTGGCAATGCAGCTGGAAGCATCTGAGAAAGGGCTGATGGTATTCGATGATACCGAAGGGCTTTTTTACTTCTGGAATGGCACTTCATGGAACAAACTATTGGTAGCTCAAAAAGCGCAGATGCTGGAACTCAATGGATCCAATCTTTCTGTATCTGAAGGAAATGCGGTGGATATTTCGACTATCGATACCGACAAACAAACCCTCACTCTTACTGGAAACCTCCTATCTATTGAACGTGGCAATACGGTTGATTTAGGTAGTCTTGTCGCAACAGGAGATACTGACCCAAACAACGAAATTCAGTCGCTGGAATTTATAGCAGGACAACTCAAGCTTTCTGGTGATCCAAGCTCCACTGTAGTTGATCTTTCCAGTTACGACAACAATGCCGCTGATGATTTTGATGGTGACTACAATAGCCTTAGCAACATTCCAACCCTATTTAGCGGTGGTTTTTCGGACCTAAGTGGGATTCCTGCTAATTTGGATACGGACGCAACAGATGACTTCGATGGCGACTACAATAGTCTCTCGAACAAACCTGCTCTGTTCAGCGGTAATTTCGCCGATCTGACTGGGCTACCTGCTAACCTGGACACTGATGCCAGCGACGACTTCGACGGAGACTATAACAGCTTAACAAATCGCCCTTCTTCACTCTTTAGTGGCAATTTCAACGATCTCAACAATATCCCAGCCAATCTCGATACAGATGC
>CAYGOF010000018.1:0-101507 GCA_964351395.1 uncultured Roseivirgaceae bacterium | reverse complement strand
GGGTGGTAGCGTTACCTGCTCCATCTGTTGCTATCAAATCAATGAGATAGACATTATCTGTATTACCATCCTGAGGACTCTCAAAGTCAGGAGCACTTATAAAACTCACAGCATCGGTTGCTAAGGTAAACAAGCTCTCATCTTTGCTGGAACCTAGGCTGAAAGTAACCGATTCATCTGCTGTGGCAGTGTAGACTGTTCCTGCACTGTTTTCAGCTACGCTTGCAGTAGAAGCAGAAGTGATGTTTGGAGCGATCTCATCTAGATCTGTAACAGTAATTAAAATTGTTTGATCGGTAGAAAGTAATCCATCACTTGCAGTAACAATTACTTCATAAATATTATTAGAATTATCATCAGTAGGAGTCTCAAAATCTGGGCTACCAACAAAACTTAACATGTCGTCTGTCAAACTAAACAAAAGCTGATCTGGTCCTCCAGAAATACTATAGAAAACACCCATATCTATATCTCCACCATCTCCATTGTTTGCGTTGATGTCAATTACAAATGACTCATTCTCTTCCACAGAGATTTTTGAACTGGATATAAATATTGGAGCCTTATTTACATCTGTAAGGCCTGCAACCAAGCCAGGTGACGCGACATCTCCCAAAGATTCTTGGTACGCAAGATCAACTCCATCTTGACTTAAAGCCCAATTATTTCCACTATCGTTATCATTTGCATTTAGGTTGGATGGCAACAAATATATAGATTGACCATTCGCCGTCGGCCAAGAATTTGTCCCTCGTTCGTAATAAACATTGTCAACAAGATTCCCATTATTATCATAAAGACTTATATCATCTATAGTATTGGCTAGAAGAAGTGTTTTTTGACCTATTTCCGGAAAATAGATAACTCTGCAATTACTAGTACTACCCCATATGTTTGAAAAGTACTGTTCATTTTTTCTTGAAAAAACTACAACTTCATAAGGGTCTAATTCAATATTTGGCAAAGCTATTTGAGTACCTCCGTCATCTATTCTCCATCCAATTAGAGGGATTTTTATCGACTCCAGGTTTGCTATCTCAAGAAATTCACCCTCATTATCTCCTACGGAAGCTGGATTGTAATGTATTTCTGTTATTACTATTTTGTAAGTAGTTGGATCTGAAGCCTCATCTACCTCTCCATCACAATCATTGTCAATTAGGTCACCAATTTATTCAACAGCTCCAGGGTAAACGAGTTTATTGTCGTCATCACAATCAACCGTTACTGGGAAACCATCGCCATCTAAATCGATATCATCAATAAAACCATCACAATTGTTATCAATACCGTCCTCAATTTCGATAGCACCTGGATTAACACTTGAATTATTGTCATTACAATCAACAATCAAATCGTAACCATCACCATCCACATCTTGGGAGTATGAATATGAAGCAGACAATACAAGGAGTAAAAGTAAAAGACATGACCTTTTCATACGACATTATTTTAGATCGATCAAAAAAAATTAAATTCCGATATTTTTGTATCGATATATTCGAATGAAATAGTTACTTAATTTTTCATTCTGAATACTAATGGAAAATATAAAATGGTATTTTTTTTGCGTTGTAGACATATCATTGAGGGCCAAAACCAATTAAAGAATAGAGCTATTTTTTTTTTGCAAAGCAATAAGTGCTGCTTCTGTAATTCAGAAAAAGCTAAGTAGAACCGACTTAAGGATGTTAATCTCATATTACTGTCGGATTACCAATTTGAGTAATGCTTTCTTGATCACTACTTTGACGGGAATCGAAAAAGTCAGCAGAGTAGTAAGCAGATGGTAGATTTTCATTATAAGGCTTTTTAATGGAAAAAATTCAGGTTGACTATTAAAGGACGGGAATCTTGTGTAAAGTATAAATACTCATAAATAGGTATTTTTGTACTAATCCTGCTCCCATTTTTAATGCTTTTGGCCAGATTGCTCACCACAATCCAACGAGTTCTTTGACTTTTCAAATCTTAAATGTTTTGACGGCCAAATAGCATTTCTTCATTGAGGTAGCTCAGAACCAACCATTGCATTTCTTTTCTCAGATGTAGCTTTCTAAAATAATTCTGCAAAAAAGGAGATCTGTGGAACGTGTCTATTAATAGAGATTGACTTGTCTTATCAAGTTGAGAGGAAATAGATCGAAAAGGGGGGTAGTTAATAATAAGCATTGGTTGAACAATAGTTTTGCTTATCAGAAATTTATAATATATAAAAACGACTCATACCAGGCGCTAAACGATGAGTTGAGCAATGAGATAGGATCTACCAAAATCAACTGAAATATTTAATAAATGTGTCACTAAAATTCAAATAGAAAGTTTGACTAAATGTTTTCTTAAAAATTCATAAACTATTGGTAATCAATACATTAAATAGCCCCCTACGGACTACTTTAAATAGTATTATTTTAATTGGAAACCCTCTTATTTCAAAATAAGGGGGTTTTTATTGCACAAATCAAAGAATATTTTTCTGCAATCAATGGATCAATCCGAAAACCTGTGGATTAGAAGTTAAAAATGGTTTTTCTGGAGCTGCATCACCAGGTAGGTCCACCATTAATTGAATTGCAACTGGAAGGCCTCGCAATTCATTAGCGTCATTAATAGCAAGCAATTACGATATATCTGATAACACCAAAATAGTGTTGTAGTTGAGGTCTTTCGTCAAAAGAAGAAAATGAGTCTAGTGACTTACCCTTTTTGTATTTCCTATTTCAAGCCCATCTGTTCCATCACATATCATCTGGAGTTTTACAAAGAGCTTTATGAATATTGTTAAGTTTATAGTATTAAAAACTTATATTATATGTCTTACGTTTATATCTTTGTGTTGTAGAAGATGTTTCTATAGAAGTATTGACACCTTCTGTTAGAGCAATTCCTGTATCAAGTACTTTACTTATGCCAACAGCAGCATCTTTAGTAAGAAAACAAATAGATAAGCTAGATCCTGGGTCAGTTTTTGGCTATACTGAGTTTAGTTCGAAGAACATTGACCAAAATGCTTTGGCCATGACTTTAAGTCGGCTAAGCAGCGAAGGAGCGATTGTTCGTTTGGCGAAGGGGAAGTATTACAAGCCTGAGGAATCAAGATTTGGGAGACTGAGGCCCAGGGAATCTGCCGTTGTTGAGGCAATGACCACTCGCAATGGCAAGAAGTTTGGCTATTTAACTGGTCTGTCGGTGTATAACCGGCTTGGACTTTCCTCTCAGGTATCCAATGTCCTGGAGATTGCCACCTGCAAGCAACTTCCTTCAAGAGATATTGAAGGATATAAGATCAAATACCAGATAAGGAATCTGCCCATAAAAGGCATCGACATTCCTTTGCTACAGCTGCTTGATGCTGTAAAGGATATTAAGCGTATACCTGATGCATCTCCCAATGATGTTCTGAAAGTGCTTATGAAGAGAGTTAGAGACTTGTCAGCGAAAGAACGGAGCAGGCTTGTATCATTAGCGTCTTATTACAATCCAGCTACCAGGGCTTTAGTTGGCGCAGTTTTGGAGCAAATAGGATCTGACCTTTCATTGAAAAGTATTCGCTCTTCCTTGAACGGACTAACAAAGTACAACATCGGAATTGACCTGCAGCTTCTGCCGACTAAGGCTAACTGGAACATTTTATGACGTTTCACCTGTCACCGGAATTTGAGTCGGCTGTACGTGCGGCCGCAGCCCATTTCAAACAAAGAGACATCTTTATAGAAAAAGACTATTGGGTCACTTTCGTTTTGAAAGCTTTGTCTCAATCAGAATTTCGGGACAAGGTTATTTTTAAAGGAGGTACCTCACTTTCGAAAGCCTTTAATTGTATTGACCGGTTTTCTGAGGACATCGATTTAGCCATCTTAAATTCAGATGGGTTGTCTGATAATCAACTGAAGAAGTTAATTAAGCAGGTTGAGGGAAGAATTACCGGAGACTTGAGCTACTTCGAGCATCCCAATGAGGAGAAAAGAGGGAGGAACCGGAGGACTTTTTATAACTATCAAAAGACCATAGCTGATGATGACGGTACAAGTCCCGTGAAAAGCCAAATACAGCTTGAGATCAACTGTTTTACCAACCCAGTACCTTTTGAGAAGAAGCAACTAAATAGTTATCTGTCACAATTTTTGGCGCTAAGGGGAGAAGATCAACTCATTGAGGAGTTTCAGCTTGATAGATTTTCTGTGAACGTGCTCAGGAGGGAGAGAACCTTCTTTGAGAAGCTGATGTCGTTGGTTCGACTTTCCTATGAAGGTCCTGAAAAGTTGAGAGAGAAAATTCGACATTTTTACGATCTCCATAAGCTGCTGCAGCTTGATGACCTAAGAGGTCAATTATTGATTGCAGAAAATCATGAGTTGATCACGCAGGTGCTAAACGATGACTATGTGAACAGCACCTTTGCAGGTGCCTGGATTGAAAAGCCCATGGCCGAGTCTCCTCTTCTTGGCAGTATAAACGAGATTTGGAGTGCTTTGGAAGAGACTTATCAGAGTGAACTTTCTCGCCTGGTTTGGTCTACAGAGGCTTTGCCGACATCCGACCAGATAGTTGCAATGTTGGAAGAAATATCAGCTTTTATGGAGAGTTACAGCTTCAAACCCTCCAAAGCGTAGCATATCTTGGTGCGAATCAACTAGCTATTCTTAGCTCAATGATTTAGTCACATCAATCGAACTATTTAACGGATTCCAATAATTTCCTTCATCTGTTGTTTTAAACAGCGATTTACGACACACTCTTTTTTAACAATTAGCAATTGCCATGGTATTGAGTTTCTCCTTTTCAGCTGATCGAATTTGGTTTACTAATAGTTTTCTGAAAAATTCATAAAGCATTGATAATCAACATATAAAATAGCCCCCTACAGACGACGAAAACGAAGCCGCTACATAGCGGCTTTTGTTGTTTATTGGTATTAGGTATTAAAGCCGACAATTGGTTTAGCAATCTACAACTACTGGCCGCAGGGCGGCCCCGTTCTTCATTGCATACCTCATGTTAGACAACAGGGACGCCTAGTCCTTGCCACTTGCTTAGCTTCCGGGCAGGATCCCAGCGCTTCAGGGATCGTTCCACGCCGGTTTCACCCTTTGGAACGTTTACTCTAGTGAACTATTTTCACCATTCAAAGCACACATAATGTATATAGAAAATAGGCGAAATAGCAGTAAATTCAAAGGTTTTGGCTCGCCTCAATCTTTGTGCTATCCCAAAGTTTCCCCTTTCGAAAGCGCCTACTTTTCATATACTATTCGTTAATGCCATTTTAAAAAGACCATAAAAATGAGTTGGAAATGTCCAAGATGTGATAGAACCCTGAAAAACGCAAACCAATGGCATTGTTGCGTAAATCAAGAAATTGACAATCTTTTTGAGAACAAACAAGGTGAGTTAGTTTATGTTTTTGATAAGATACTATCTTATGTTTATGACTTTGAAAATGTTGAAATAAGTGCAACGAAAAATTGCGTGGTATTCTTTAAGACACAAACTTTTTTGGTCATCAAACCAATGAAAACTCTGCTGAATGTAAAATTTTATCTTGAAGAACCTTTTAACGGGTACCCTTTTTTCAAAACAGCTCTTTATGGCAAACAGCACGAACATCACATCAGAATATCAACAATTGAAGAAGCTAATGATACTTTGTTCAAATTTATAAAATAATCACACGATTTATTTAATAACGCCAAATAGACAAATGAAGAACAATAAAATTGTCTTAGACTTTTTAAAAGACCTAAGCCAAAACAACAGCAAAGAATGGATGGACACCAACAGAGATAGGTACATAACCGCAAAGGAATGTTGGTTAAACCAAGTACAAGAAATTTTACAAATGCTTTGCAAATACGACAACGGCTATTTTAGTCGATTTGACCCAAAAAATTGTATTTCGAGAATTACAAACAACAGGATGTATAATCCAAACTTACCATTATATAAAGACTTCTTTACCTTTTCAGTAATGGATAAAACAGATATATTTTCACCATTACATATTTCCGTAGGATTTGAAAACTCATTTGTAGGTTGTGGTTATCACAACCCCGACAAACAAACCTTAAAAAACATCCGAGACGCCATAGATTACGATGGACAACAGTTAAGGAGTATTTTAGAAAATAAGAAATTCAAATCTTTTTTCGGAGGACTATCAAACTTCACAGAGCCGCTAAAAACAAGCCCACGAGGTTACGCAAAAGACCATCCATTCGTTGAGTATCTGCGTTACAAAAATTTTACAGTGTCGCATAGTTTGACAAGAAACGATATTGAAAGTGATAATTTTTTAGAAATCGTTGAACAGAGTTATGTTCTAGCAGAACCATTTAAAAATTATTTAAAGAAGGCAAACTCGATATAGCGAAAAAAAGGCATAGATGACGTGTGTAGAAAAGGAGAGTTATTTCCTAATCCAATCAGCCTCCAAATATTGACACTTTCTCGCCTATTCGGCGGCTTTTTTTCTTCCCTCACTTTCTCGTCAATTCCTATTAATTTTAAACCTTGATTATTCAAACTTAGTTTCCAAAAAGTGACTCAAAAAACTGGCTTCAAGACGCTCTATAAAATAGCCCTACTGTCTTCTCCGATTATGGCAGTTTATGGTCTTGCTCCGATATACATTTTTGAAAAACCCGAATCTATCATTTTTGTGAGAGGTTTTTTTTTTCTAACCACAGCGTTTTTAATCATTTGGTTTATCAATATCTTTTTAATCCAAATAATTGATGCTGGATATCGTTTTAAAAGATACGCATTAAGTTATGCAATCACCTTTCTAATGATTGCCCTCATTCATTTTAGCTCATTTTCGCAGGTAGTCATAGGCGTTGTACCAAATACATTCCCAATTGTCGGATTTTCATATCCATTTATTACGGTCATGGCTATCAATACGATCATCTTAATTGTAAGCAACGGCTATTTGATTGGCGAAGAAAATAGAGAAGCAAATGAATTAAACAAACAATTGATAATTACCAAGCTTGAATCTGAAAACAAGCTTCTCATGCAGCACTTGCATCCACACTTTTTGTTTAACTCTCTCAGTACGCTGAAATCGCTGGTAAATGAAAGTGTACCTGAGGCAGAGAACTACATATTGTAGCTTTCTGAATTCTTGAGATTTTCAATTCAAAGCAGGAAAAGCCCTGTTGTGGGTCTAGCCGATGAGATCGACTTCACCAGAGGATATGTTGCTCTTCAGAGCGCTCGATTTCCCAATTCATTTTTTTTTGAAATAGACGACTTTCACCTTCTTGCTAATAAGAAGATCCCTGTGTTTGCTGTTCAAGGGCAAGTCGAAAATGCAATTAAACACAACGGTTTTAATCCGAATCATCCACTTTATGTGAAAGTCAAATTCACAGACAGTCAAGTATCAGTGTCGAACAACAAAATTGCAAAAATAGCTGATCATATTTCAGGAACTGGGTTGTCCAACCTGGACCGAAGATATAAAATGATAGAGGAGGACAAAGGCATACAAGTCCATGAAGATGAAAATGAGTTTATGGTGTACCTAGACTTGCTGGATTGATGAAGGTTGTAATCATAGAAGATGAGGTACGCACTGCAAATGACCTTGCCAAAACCCTTCATCTCATCGACGATGAGATTGAAATATTGACGGTCTTGTACTCTTCGTCAGACGTAATAAATTACTTTAAGAACCCTGTAAAAGTAGACCTGATCTTCTCAGATATAGATTTAGGAGATGGTTCCAGCCTGTATGCTTTTTCGAAGGTTGAAATAAATGTCCCAATCATTTTTATAACAGCATATGACGAGTATGCCCTTGAAGCATTTGACTCAAACGGCATAGCCTATATACTGAAACCTTTCAGCAAGCAGTCTATTGAAAAAGCGCTGGAAAAATATCAATCTTTAAAGTCTAAACTTTCAAGTGAAAATGATTTTTCGCACCTCATCCTCCAAATGGAGCAAAGAGTAAAAGGTAATCATACGGCATCTGTTATTGTGCAACAGGGTGAAAAAATCATCCCTTTGAGGTTAACTGACGTCGCTATTTTTTACACAGAAGGAGGGGCTACCCTTGCATTTACCTCCAGCAAAAAAATATATCCAGTAAAACAATCTCTGGATGATTTGGAAGGCACCTGCGGCAACGGATTCTTTCGAGCAAGTCGCCAATTTTTAGTTAGTCGAATGGCCATTACCGACGCCTCCCATTACTTTAACCGAAAGCTCTTAATCAACCTTTCTTTTCCCTTTCATGAGAAGATAACCGTAAGCAAGCTAAAGTCGTCCGAATTTATTAGCTGGCTGGCCCAAGGTTAGTTTATGACTACAGTCAATTAACCCTTTTTTCCTTCAAATATTTGAAGGGTGAAGTTGTCCACTTCAACCCTCATTTTGCCCCTTTCAGTCCAACCGGTATTCCGCAATAGCTGGCTCACTCATACTTTTGAATCGAATAAATAATTCGGTTTCTATGAAAGTGTATTTAATTACATCGATGCTTCTCCTATGGATAGTCGGATATGTGTCTGCGCAGCAGGAGGCATCCAAAATAAAGGGAGTTTGGCTCGCCAAAGAGAATGATAATGCCCTGATAGAATTATTTCAGGAAGACGATGGAAAGTGGATCGGCAAAATCATCACCTCTGATGCCAGGGAATCGATTGGTAAAAAAATATTTATAAATGGCGTCTACAATCATGAAGATAATATGTGGGAAGGCATTCTGATTAAGCCAGATAATGGTTTGGAAGTCTCCGCTACCATTAGTCTTGTCACTGATCAAAAAATCAAAATTGTTGGTCAAAAATACTTCTTAACGAAAACCTTCTTCTGGTTAAAACAATAAACACTCATGAATAAAAACGTCATCTTATTGCTTCTTTGTTTTGGGTTAGGCGGGTCGCACTGGGGCAGGGCTCAATCGGTCGCACTGTCTTTGGAAGAAGCCATTGCTATGGCAATGAAGAAAAACCAAACGCTTGAGGCAAAAAACCTTGATAAGGAAATCAACAGATATAAGCAACAGGAACTAAACTCGGCTTTTTTTCCGACTGTTTTTGGGTCTGCTGGCATAAATCATTATATGGATTTGCCACAATCGTTCCTTCCAGCGTCCACTTTTGACCCTAGTGCACCATCTGGGGCTGTAGTTGGCCTGGCATTGGGGTTACCTAATGCTAGCCAGGCGGGCATTAAGGCTGATTGGTTGATATATAATCAATCGGTATTCACAGGACATAAGCTTTTGGCTAATCAAATTGACTTAACAACTCTCCAAATAAAGAAGGAGGAAAGAGATGTTGCCTATACAGTCTCACAGCTTTACTACGGCATTTCCTTTACCCAACTTCAAATGGACATTTTGGAAGATAACCTTAACGCTGTAAAAGCTCTCCTTAAAAACGTCAGAAGCAATTACAAAAATGGATTTGTGAAGCCCACCGATGTAGATAGAGTGCTGGTCAACCAGGTAAACCTGGAAAGCCAGATGGGGAATCTTGCGAACGCTATTGCCAATCAAAAGAGAATCCTTAAGGTCATGATTGGGATGGACGGCGATGCGGAGCTTACTCTTTCACAATCTTTTGAAAATGATGATCTAAAAGAAGTGTTGGATAATTCGGCGAGTTTCGAGAACACCCTGGACTACAAGATAGTAGAGAAGCAGGTTGAATTATCGACTTTGAATCTGACAATTGCCAGAAATAAATTTTTGCCAACAGTTGCTCTGACCTATAGTTTAAGTGAAAACTGGGTGAGTCAGGATTTCGGTGACTTGTTAGGCTCGGATTTGCATTATACACAGCAATATTTGGGACTCAATCTTTCTGTTCCAATCTTCAGTGGTTTCGATAAAAAATCGAAAGTGAATCAAAGCAAAATTCAAACAAGGCAGCTGGCCCTCAATCAGCAATTTTTGGAGAATAAATTGGAAGCAGAAATTGCTAATGCCAGAGATTCTTACAATCAGAATGTGGTGGCTAGCCGCACCCGCCAAACCAACGTCAGCCTTGCTAAAAGAGTGTATGAGCAAAGTATGATTGAATACCGTGAAGGTGTTGTGACTTTGAATGATGTACTCAATGCGGAAATTTCAATGAGAGAGGCTCAATCGCAATACCTAAGTGCCATCTCCCAAAGCTTAATTGGATTGCTAGACTATAAAAAAGCGTCAGGTCAACTACTCAATACAAAATAAATCTAAAATCATGCTTAAAAAAATCATATTCTCCATCGTTGCTATTGTCCTATTGATATGGGCATTCACCAAACTTTCTTCAAACAAGAAGGCGATCGATGACGCTGCCAGTTATTTAGAAGTTAACGAAAATATTCCAGTTCAAACCATCAAGGTAACTAGATCTACTTATTCGGATCAGCTTGGTTTCACAGGGACTTTCAAGGCCATACGTGAGGTAAATTTTGGGGCCGAAATGCAAGGCAAAATAAATGAAATATTCGCCGAAGAAGGTGAATTTTTGCCTACTGGAAAACTCATTGCCAAGATCGACACAGATCTATTAGAAGTAAAATTGAGAGGTGAAGAAGCTCAGTTGACCAAGGCCACCGACGATTTGGAGCGCTATAAAAATTTGATGAAGGACAGCGCCACCAGTGATATTCAATTGAAGCAAATTCGACTTAATCATACCATGGCGCAGATTGCTGTAAGTAACAGTAAAAAGCAAATTGAAAAATCTTTAATCAAAGCTCCAATAAAAGGGTATTTGACCGTCCGCAATTTTGATAAGGGTTCTATAGTAGCTCCTGGTTCACCTATCGGCACAATCACCGATATCTCCGCGATGAAATTCATAGCTATGATTCCCGAGCATCAAATTGTCCTCATAAAAGAAGGGGCGACAGTGAAAGTCTTCGCAGATATATATCCTGACTCACCATTTGAAGGTGAGATTTCCAATATATCAGTTAGAGGTGATCAAAATCACAATTTCAAAGTCGAGGTGATGGTGCAAAATAATAATGGTGGCTTGCCACTCAAAGCAGGAATGTATGGACGACTAGTTGTAGAGTCAAAAAATGAGGTGACTAATTTTCTTGTCCCAAGATCCGCTTTTCTAAATGAAACAGGGACTGCTAAAGTCTTTCTAGTTAAAAATGGAATAGCTAAGCTCACGGAGGTACGGCGTGGAAATTTCAAGGAAGACCAGGTCTCAGTTATTTCCGGGCTTAATGAAAACGACGAAGTAATCGTAACCGGGGTTGAAAATTTAACTGATGGGGTAACTGTAAATATTTCGAAATAATGACAATCTCAGAATACGTAATCAAAAGACCTTCAGTAGTAGTGGTAGCACTGATTGTCATCACCATCTTCGGCTTGCTCAGCTACAATAGCTTGAGTTATGAGCTGCTCCCAAAGTTTAACATTCCAACGCTTACGATTGCCACCGTTTATCCGGGAGCTTCGCCTAGCGAAGTGGAAAGTGAGGTTACCAAAGCGATAGAAGATCGGTTATCTACTTTGGAAAACATCAAACGAATCCGGTCTTCCTCTTATGAAAATCTAAGTATAGTTATTCTTGAGTTGAACAATGGGGTTGATGTAGATGACGCACAAGGAAAAGCCCAACGCAAAATCAGTGGGATTGAGGTTGAGCTGCCGGAAGGCGTGAAAACACCGAGCGTATCCAAAGTATCCTCAGATGATTTTCCAATACTCAAATACAGCCTTTCCTCTAATGATGAATCAAATACACGGTTTTATCAATTCGTCAAAGATCAAATCGTGCCGCAACTATCATCTACAAAAGGCGTGGCCACTTTAGATTTGATTGGAGGCGAGGAACGGGCCATAAGGGTCATGATCAATGAGGAAAAGCTCAAGGCAAATAACATATCGCTACTTGCGGTCAACCAGGCAATTGGTCAAAACAACATCGATTTCCCTACGGGCAAGGTCGAAAACGATGCATCTGGACTCAGAGTTAAGCTCACAGGCAAATTCACCGACCTGGAAGAACTCGAAAACCTTGTGATCTCCCGTCTTCCTAATGGATCGAAGGTGAAGCTAAAAGATATCGCCTTAGTTGTAGATGGAAAAAAAGACGTCGAAACGATAAACAGGATCAATGGAATTGCTTCGATAGGTATGAATATCACGAAGCAAGGTGATGCAAACGCAATAGAAGTAGCCGAAATTATCAAAGCCAGAGTTACTGAACTTGAAAAAAGATACGCGGATCGTGGTTTCAAAATGACACTCGCAGTAGATGGTACCGACTTTACTATCGCAGCATCAGACGCCGTCAAGCATGATTTAGTCATTGCGCTTTTTCTTGTCGCTTTTGTCATGCTCATTTTTCTACACAGCCTGAGAGACAGTCTGATCGTAATGGTTGCCATCCCATCTTCTTTCTTATGTACAGTGATTGCTATGTACCTATTAGGCTACACATTCAACCTAATGACCCTTTTGGCACTCACATTGGTGATTGGTATCCTTGTTGATGACAGTATAGTTGTGCTCGAAAACATTCACCGACACCTTGCCATGGGTAAGGATAAGGTAAAAGCATCTATCGATGGACGAAACGAAATAGGTTTTACTGCTGTTGCCATCACTTTAGTTGACGTTGTTGTTTTCCTGCCTTTAGCATTGACAAATGCAGGCATTATTTCGGCCATCCTAGGTCAATTTTCCTGGGTAATTGTGATTTCCACACTAATAAGTTTATCAGTCTCTTTCACTATCACACCTCTTCTAGCTTCCAGGTTTGCTACGCTGGTTGATCTCGGGAAAAATGATTGGTGGAGTAGAATGAATAAATGGACTGAAGATCAAATCATCGCATTAAGTAATTGGTATGTAAGTCTATTGAAATGGGTTTTAAGTCATAAAGCCATTACAGTGGTTGGCATTTTCGCCATTTTTCTGGGGTCGTTACTTTTAGTAACAAGAGGATTTATAGGCAACTCCTTCATCGAACAAGGAGATAGGGGGGAGGTTGTGTTGTATTTGGAGACTGATAAATCAAGCACGGTGGAATACACCGATAGAATGACAAAGGTGGCCGAAGAACGTATCATGGCTCTTCCTGAGGTGAAGAACGTGCTCACAAGTGTCGGAGTTAGCGGAAGCGGCCGAGACGCAGGAGGCCTAAATACCTACAAATCTGAGTTGACAATACAATTAAAGGAAGATGCCAATGTAAGAGATGCAGCCTTTGCCAGGGACCTCAAATTGAAACTAGCCGACATTCCCGGGTTAGATGTGGCAGATGCAACACTAGATATTAATGGCTCGGCAGCCAACAAACCGATACAAATCATAGTGAGCCATACCGATAGAGAAACAGCTCTTGAGTACGGGGAAAAAGTGAAAAAAATTGTCATGCACACTGCTGGCACGTCGAATGTTAAGCTGAGTGTTTCTGGTGGAATTCCGGAGTTGAAAGTAAAAATTGACAAAGAAAAGATGGCCGATCTTGGGCTGAACGTATTGAGTGTTGGGGGCACAATGGCCACTGCCTTCAGCGGCAATGATGATAATCAATACACCGACGGAGATTCCGACTACGACATCGTCATTCAACTTCAAGATTTCGACCGAACAAACGCCTCAGATGTACAATCACTTTCTTTTATGAACAACAAAGGGGAGATAGTTCGTTTGGATCAGTTTGCTGACATTTCCCTTGGTGTTGGGGCCAATCAATTGGAGCGAACCGATCGTATCTCCTCGGTGATGATAACCGGCAGCTTAGTCGGGAGGCAAATAGGTGAAGTAGCAGGAGAAATTAACACGGCTTTGGCCACTACAAATTTCCCTGAATCAGTTTCTGTTTTTTGGATTGGTGAAACTGCTAACCAATCGGATTCTTTTGCCACAATTGGAGGCGCTTTTTTACTGAGTCTGGTACTTATTTATCTTCTAATGATATTGCTGTATGACAATTATATATACCCACTTGTGGTGCTCTTTGCTATCCCTATGTCCTTTACAGGTGCTTTCTTGGCTTTGGCACTAGCCAAAAGCTCACTAAGTGTGTTTACTTTGATGGGCATGGTTGTGATGATGGGTTTGGTGAGTAAAAACTCTATTCTAATTGTGGACTTTGCCAATAAAGCTAAGCATGAGGGAATGAACACTTATGAAGCATTGCTCGAGGCTGGAAAAGAGAGGTTAAGACCAATTTTGATGACCACGTTATCAATGGTGATAGGGCTATTGCCGGTAGCATTGGCATCTGGGGCCGGTGCCTCATGGAAAAATGGCTTGGGCTGGGCGCTTGTTGGAGGCTTAACAAGCTCTATGTGTCTCACAGTATTCATCGTGCCTGCTGTTTATATGATCGTTGATATGGCCAAAGACGGCATTGCAAAACGCAAATCGCAGACGGCACCGCAATTAGCTTGAAACAAGGGTTGTTCTAGTGTCGATTATTAAATGACTGCCCAAATTGTTCTAATATGCCAGGGATCTAAAGATGAAGTGAGGGAGATGAAAAGAATACTTATCACAGGGGCCACAGGAAACATTGGGAGAGAAGTCATTCACTTTCTCTGCGTAATGGATAATGAATTTAAAATAGTTGCAGCTGTTCGAAATATTCAAAGCAGCAAAAAAGAGTTTCTGCAGTATTCAAATTTGTCATTTGTGAGGTTTGATTTCGAAGACCAAAACACCTTTCATTCGGCTTTTAAAAGCATTAACACGCTGTTTCTTCTTAGGCCACCTCATATTTCTCAAGTCGAAAAATATTTCAACCCGTTGCTGCTGTCAGCGAAGAAAAGCGGTGTTGAAGAAATCGCCTTTTTATCGGTTCAAGGTGCCGAGAAAAGCAGCGTGATTCCTCACAATAAAATTGAACGGCTGATTAAGTCTTACGGCTTTAGGTATGTTTTTATCCGGCCAGCTTATTTTATGCAGAACCTTACAACTATCCTTTTGCCGGAAATCTTGGAAACACATTCCATTACACTTCCATCTGGGAAAGCGAAATTTAATTGGGTTGATGTAAGGAATATCGGAGAGGCATCGGCAATGTTGATTAAGTCATTCACTGAATACCAAAATTCTGGATACGACATCACAGGTTTAGAAAACAAGAACTTTTATGAAATGGCGGAGTTGATAAGAGATATGATTGGGATCGAAATTCGTTTTCAAAGTATGAACCCGATAAGCTTTTATTTCAAAAAGAGAATGGCGGGAATTAAAAGTGGTTTGGCATAAGTAATGACTATGCTTCATTTCTTGCCCAGAATCCAAAGCGAGCCTGACATTTCAGATAATTTTTATCGGATAACAAATAAAAGGGCAACGACATTAAAAGAGTTTATCGAAAGAGAAAAGGGAAAAATGTTGACTGCTGAATAAAATCGATAAAAAGACGGCTTCTATTCGAGTAAGATAACATGTAGTCAATACTCGGCTTGCGATAACTACGGAATTGAATCATCATTTAAGTGCCTTATTATGAAAAAAAATAAGATTTACTATTCATCGACAATACCAGCATCCTTAAACAAGGATGATCGAAATTCTAAGTTCAGAATGCTTTTCGAGTTGGCAGTTAATCAGTCTGATTTAGTTCAACATGAAACTTTGGCACAAATACATTTTCTGGTGGAATTCTCGTCCAGGCAAGGGAAATGTGTTTAGCAACAATGTTATCATAGAAGGTACGCTAGTGTCATGGTAGCTAATGACAGACCAATGAAAATCATGTTTAAACGTTGCTAAATGGCCGTTAGGCCAAGATCATATTTCGTGTGTCACATCAGGGTTTCAAAGAAATCTGTACGAGAGCAGGCCTTTTTGGGGCAGTGCAAAACGAGGCGTAAGAACACAAACTACTTGACCCTTTAATATAGTCTCACAATAAGTCATGAATAATACCGAGATACTAAAAATAGCTTTATCGCTTTTTGCACAATACGGAGAAAGGACCAGCATGGACGAAATAGCAAGAGCAGCCTCTATTTCAAAAGAAAGTCTCGATCTACGATTTGGAAGCAGAAAGAAGCTGATTTTAAGTCTTGTTGAGCTGGCGCAACTAGAATGGGACCACTATATCGATCTGCTTGATAAGTCTGACGATAACCCTCTTCTATTGTTGATCCAGTTCTATAAATTCAGGTATGATCAAATTGAAATGCTTAATTTCATATTTCAATTGCATTCTGCTAGGTCTGTCCCGGATGCCAGAGACATGTACAAAAGAGTGAATAGCAAGACTGACCAAATTGTAGATTTGCTTCTGAAAAGAGCGAGAGTCCAGCAGATGCTGCGTCCTGAGGTTGACTTAGAAACTTTGATCAGATGTCATAAGACACTCTTTCGGACGTTCTTGTCGGAAAGCAGCAGATTTGGAGAAACATCTTACCAGGTTTTTAAACACATGATTTTATTAAACATTATCGGCGCTGTAAAAAGTAATGATGAGCTCACCTTAGAGCTAATGGAATTTATTTGACCGACTTTGTTTCACTAAATGTTTTCTATAAAACTTATAAACACCTGAAAATCAAACAATAAGATAGCCCCCTACGGACTACTTAAAATAGTATTATTTTACTTCAAAACCCTATTATTTCAGAATAATAGGGTTTTTTATTGCACAAATCAAAGAATATTTTTCGGATCAAGCGGAAAACCTCTCAACAGCGGAAGAGCATAAGTTGCAATCATTCATGTCGCAACTAAGTTGCATTTTTGTTATCTTTACCACCATGAAATACAGTTCGCTAAAGCAGATACTTAAAAATCACAAGCTGCGAATTACTGACAGCCGAATGGATGTACTCGATTTTTTTCTGAATCAGAAGAAAGCGCTTTCATTCAAAGATTTGATGGATAGATTTTCGGAATATGATCGTGTGACGCTCTATCGGACTTTAAACTCATTTACTGACAACGGAGTGCTTCACAAAATTCCGGATGATAGCGGATTTGCTACATATGGTGTGTGCCACGACACCTGTGATGCAGAAGAGCATCACCATAATCACATGCATTTTAAATGTAATGAATGTGGAATCATTCAATGTTTAGATGAACATCTTCCTGATATAAAGTTGCCTGGCTATCAGGTGCAGGAAGCCAACCTTATTTTGAACGGTATATGTCAGGTTTGCAGTGAGGAGTAGTCTTTTTTTACTGTTGGCGGTATTCATTTGTCACCATTCTTTTTCGCAAGAGAAGTGTTCTTACTCGGTTTCCGGAAAGATTGTAGATATGGAAACAAAAGAGGTAATTCCGTTTGTGACTGTAGCAATTGAGAATGAAACCGAGGGCACCATTTCGGACGAGAACGGCTTTTTTAAAATAGAGAATATCTGCGAAAAAGAGTTCAATCTTATCATCTCGCATGTTGGGTACAAAACAGCCATTCATCATCACGACTCCTACCACAACAATCCTACTATCTTCCTGGCACATGATGACAAAGTGCTTGAAAGCGTAGTTGTGGAAGGAGACTATAACCCCACCAGCCTCAATAGCGTAAAAATTTCTAAGCTATCCGAGCAGGATTTTGAATTGTCGAAGTCCGAGTCATTTGGGGACATGGCTGGGCAAATTGCTGGTGTTTCTACGATCAGCACAGGTCAGAATATTGTTAAACCAATAATCCATGGGTTGCATAGCAATCGAGTGTTGATTATTAATAACGGTGTGCGTCATGAATTTCAGAACTGGGGTGTTGAACATGGCCCGGAGATCGACCCATCCCTTGCCGGGTCGCTTGAGGTTGTTAAAGGAGCAGCAACCGTTCGGTATGGCCCGGACGCACTGGGAGGCGTAATTCTTATCAACCCTCCGAAAATGGAACTTTCCTCCGGTTTTAAAGGCAGTGTGGGAGCAACGGGTAAGAGCAATGGCAGGTCTGGTGAGAGCAATATGGGACTAAGCTACGGATGGAATCATCTCGTTTTGTCTGCTCAGGGCTCTATAGTTGAACAAGGAGATTTGAAAGCCCCTGACTATCAATTGACAAATACTGGCAAAAAGGAAAATAGTTTTTCGGGAGGCTTCCGGTTACATAAGGGTGCTTTTGACTTTGAGGGCTACTACAGCCGTTTTCAGCAAAATCTGGGGATATTGAGGGGGTCGGTAAATGGTAATTTGGAAGACTTGATTCAGGCTATTAACAGGTCTGAGCCGGCAGAAACTGCACCTTTTTCTTACAAGATAAATTCTCCCAGGCAAGAGGTTTCGCATAGCCTTTTAAAGTTGAAAGGTTCCTATATCATGGATAATCAGGAATTTTCATTTCAGTATGCTTATCAGTTCAACCACCGGCAGGAGTTTGATGTCAGGAGGGGGGCCTTGAACGACATACCGTCAATTGACCTCGAGTTGGCCTCCCAAAGTGTGGATTTCGACTGGAACCATCCCAACCTGGGCCAGTTTCAGGGTAAAATGGGCGTTCAATGGGTTTATCAGGACAATAACAATATTCCCGGCACTAATACTGTTCCATTTGTCCCCAATTATAACAATACCAGGGTGGGAGTGTATGCCATCGAAAAACTAGACTTCGGTGAAACGACCTATGAGGGGGGCATCAGGTACGACTATCAGTACAGCTCTGTGAGAGGGAGGGAGCCCAACAATGACCTTTTCATCAACACGTTAACGTTTAATCAGGTGACTGGGTCTTTGGGGCTGAAACGAGAGATACGGAGTCATTTAGACTTCAGATCCAATGTAGGGATGGCATGGAGGCCCCCCAATATCTCCGAACTCTACAGCTTTGGCAAACACCAGGCATCTTTTGAGTATGGCCTTTGGCGATACCAATTAGATCAATTTAACAACGTCACCGTTCAGGGAGTACTAACCGAAGAAGACAAAACTATCAACTCTGAAGTGGGATTCAAATGGATCAACTCTTTTGAATATAATTCTGGCGGAAAACAGGCGGAGCTCACTAGCTATGCAAATCTGATAAAGAACTATATTTATACCAGGCCCGGAGGGATTACCAACACAGTTCGTGGTGCATTTCCATACTTTGTCCACGATCAGGACGATGCTCTTTTTTTAGGCGTCGATGCTTCCGCCAGAGAAGAGGTAATTGATAATCTGGAACTTGAGGGTCAAGTTAGCTACATCTGGGCCAGGAATATTTCAACAAACGATAGCTTCACTGAAATTCCACCAGTCAAAATAAATGTCGGCATTCATTTCGACAAAAAACCTGATTTTTTAACCAAATCCGTACTCTCACTTACCCAATCCTATACTTTTCCCTATTTCCAGCAACCCAGAACTATCACTCCGCAGGAAATTCTTGACGCAAAATCAAACGAAATTGATCTTTTTAAAGAGGACGACTCAAATTTCGACTTCTTAGATGCCCCCAAAGGTTATTTCATCACAAATGTCTCGTGGAATGCAGAAGTAGGTCATTGGGGTTGGGCTTTCCAGGTAAAAAACCTGTTCAACACAAGGTACCGGTTAAACACTGACCGCCTTCGTTATTTTGCCGATCAGACCGCAAGAAATATTCAATTGTCGGTAAGTTATTCAATCCACTGATGTAAGTTTAAGCAATTGAGTTGCGAATTATCTATTTATGCAATAGTATTGCATAACTAGATAATTGTTATTGTAATTAATGTAGAAAGAAATGAGAAAAATCAGTTTCAGAATGCTTTGGTTTTCTGCCGTCATGGCCGTCATGTTTATGGGATGCAAGGATGATGACAACCCTGAGCCGGAAAATGAAGAAGAAATCATTACTGATGTAACCCTGACCTTCACACCTGAGGGCGGTGGTACTCCTGTTGTAGCAGCAGCGGAAGATCCTGACGGAGAGGGGCCGGAAGACATTGCCATCGTAAGTCAAATCAAACTAGCTCCCGATACGAAGTATACGTTAACGATTGAGTTAGAAAATTCAGTGGCAGGCGAAAGTATTACCGAAGAGGTGGAAGAAGAGAGTGACGAGCATATGTTCTTCTTCGCATGGACAGAGGGTCTTTTCACTGACCCTGAAGGGAATGGAAACATGGACAGCCGTTCGGATGTCGTGAATTATGGAGATAAGGATGATGCCAACATGCCAGTGGGTTTGACGACCACCTGGACTGCCGGATCAGCCGGTACTGGTACTTTTAGGGTGGTGTTGAAGCACCAGCCTAATATCAAGTCGGCAACATCTACATCTGGTGATGGAGAGTCAGATGTAGACCTTACCTGGAATATTGAAATAGAGTAACGGTTAGGTTTGCAACAAAAAGAAAGAGGGCTCTAGTAAATAGAGTCCTTTTTTTTGGGGAAAGGCCTGCCGCTCGAAACAGGAAGAACAATCCCCACAGAAAAGTTGCCTTTGTAAAAATGTGTTTCCTTCACGCAGCTTTTGACAAACTAGTTTTTGGCTGAAGGTGCTATCCGCTTTTCTATAGCAGTTAAACGCTGTTGAAGCTCTTTTTGAACCTCAAGCATCTGCTCTGGCGTAACGTCTAGCTGCTGATGGCTGTGATGGGGATTTGATTCACTTTGATGATGATCATGGTGTAATTCATTGCCCGGAACTTCAACCAGGTCATTCTCCCATATTTTTAGCAATTCCTCCCAGGCAAGAATAGAATCTTGTGAGACTAACCCTGACGTGTCTTTTTTAAGGTTCAGAAGAGTTTGTTCGAGTGTGTCCTTAGTGGAGATCATCTGATTGTGGATTTCAGCTGCCATGTGTAAGACCTCATCATGTTTTCCGGTATTTGTGCCACAAGAGCAGGTCAATATTGTTCCAGCAATTACTCCAACAAATAATTTCATAGCTATTCTGTCGAATCCGAAGAAATAGAAAGTGCTTATTTCCCCTCAAAGCCTGACTTCAAGCCTTTCTCAAGTTAAAAGTATTAACCGTTGTTTGTTTTTGCAACAAAGTTGCATTTATATTTGCAATGTAGTTGCAAATACACAAGTTTGAATTGCTGGCAATGATTGAGGTAAAAGGATTAAGGTTTTCGCACATCCGGGGTAGGCACTTGCAGTTTCCAGATTTTCACGTACGCCGTGGAGAGAGTTTTCTTTTGCTTGGAGAGTCTGGCAGTGGCAAAACTACTTTGCTTCACCTCCTGGGAGGCTTGCTTGGGAACTATGCCGGATCAATTGAAGTGGACGGTGTAAGTCTGAAAAACCTGAGCCAGACGTCGCTGGACAAATTCAGAGGCCAGCGTATGGGATTTGTTTTCCAGAGAAGCCATTTGATTCAGGCTCTCACAGTCGAGAGAAATATATTATTGTCATCCTACTTGGCTGGCTTACCATCGAAAAAGCGTACGATCAAGGAAGTATTGGAGTCGCTGGATCTTGGCGAAAAAAGAAAATCTAAGGTTAGTCAGTTAAGCGAGGGGCAAATTCAGCGAGTTGCGATAGCAAGGGCAATCATCAATAAACCATCCGTCATCCTGGCAGACGAACCCACCTCTGCCCTTGACGATAAAAACTGTAACCGGGTTATCCAGTTGCTGATGAGGGTTGCCAGCGAAAATCAGTCTGCGCTTTTGGTGGCAACACATGATCAGAGACTAAAAACAGTATTTGAAAAACAGATAGTGATCAATTCCTGAGAAGGAAAATTGAAAGGAGCCCTATGAACATATTTTTACTTGTTTGGAGCTATTTGAAGGCTAAGCCGGTCGGAACCTTTCTCAATGCCCTGATTCTGGCGTTAGGGATCGCTCTGATCACGACGGTTCTTCTTTTCGACAATCAACTGCAGTCCAGAATATCGGGTAATGCTAAGGGGATTGACCTTGTTGTTGGCGCAAAGGGAAGTCCGCTTCAATTAATCCTGTGCAACATATTTCATGTCGATTTTCCCACAGGAAATATTAAACTGAAAGATGCAGAGCAAGTGGTTTCGAACGGGATGGTTAAAAAATCAATTCCTCTTGCGCTAGGTGATAGTTATCAGGGCTATAGGGTAGTTGGTACCAGCGAGGAGTATCCGGCATTGTATGAGGCCAGGCTTGCAAAAGGTGCCTGGTGGAAGAAAGATTTTGAGGTGACAATTGGGGCGAACGTCGCTTCAAACCTTTCCCTCTCAATAGGGGATGTTTTTTCCGGTTCGCATGGGTTCAGCTCGGGAGGAGATGTTCATGAGGGGCACTCTTATCAGGTAGCCGGGGTGATGCAAGTGACCAATACTGTACTTGATAACCTTGTTTTGTGTAGTGTCGAATCGGTTTGGCTCATGCACGACGATGAGCATCAAACGAAACCTCGTTATGAGGACAAAATCACTGAGTTCCAGGAGTCCAAACTGATTCCTGGCACATCTGTCAATGATACCACCAGAGAGGTAACCTCCCTTCTGATTCAGTACAGGACACCGTTAGGTGCAATTCAGTTATCACGACTTGTCAATAGCCGGAGCAACTTACAGGCAGCCTCCCCAGCTTTTGAAATCGCAAGACTGTTTTCAATTCTGGGCGTGGGCGTAGACATTCTTAGAGGGGTCGCTGTTCTTTTGATAGTGATATCAGCATTGAGTTTGTTCATTGCCTTATATAATTCTCTGAGCGACAGAAAATATGATTTGGCCATTATGCGAACGATGGGAGCCACTCGGTCAACGCTCGTTGCAGCCGTGCTTCTTGAAGGCAGTATATTGACCATTGTTGGCTGTCTAAGTGGGTTATTCTTTGCGCACCTGTTCCTAACAGGGCTGTTTACCTCCATCGACAGCCTGCAAGACACCGGATTTTCCGGGTGGGTATTTCTGCCAGTCGAGGGCTTACTTATTGTTGGTAGTCTGGTTACAGGAATTATGTGCGCATTGATCCCGGCGGTTCAGGCCTATCAAATTGACATCTCTAAAACACTTGCTGATAATTAATCAGAAACTAAAATGAGTACAGACCAGGTTATTCAATCTCTATTAGCTGCTTCATTTGTCAGCCTCTTGTCTTTGTCCGGCATTGTTTTCTACTTTCTTTCTGCCGATAGGCTCAAGCTGATCCTACCATACATTGTTAGTATGGCCGTCGGGATCTTGCTTGGCAATTCATTTCTGCACCTTATCCCGGATGCCATGGAAGAAATTGGTTCGGTGGAAGAAGTGTCTATTCTGACCATGGTTGGAATTCTGCTCTTCTTTTTCATAGAGAAGGTACTTCAGGGAAACAAACAACCTGAAGCCTATTCACTAGAAGCGTCTACTGCTGATTTCCTTGTGATCAAACCTCTTGGGAAAATGAACATAGTTGGTGACAGTGTACATAACTTCACGGATGGAGCACTCATTGCCATTAGCTTCGCCATTAGTCCGGAGCTTGGTTTAGTGACCACTATTGCTATAGCAGCGCACGAAATTCCACAGGAAATTGCAGACACAGGGGCATTAATGTATAGCGGGTATTCTCTTAAGCGATCTCTCACACTTAATTTTTTTTCCTCGCTACCTAGTTTAGTTGGTGTGTTATTTATAGTACTGCTGCAAGGGGTGTTTCCTTTCAGTATGCAGTATTTGCTCCCAGTTATAGCCGGAGGCTTTATCTACATCGCCGCAAGCGACATGATGCCTGAATTACAACGAAAATTCTCCAGTGGGTCAACTGTTGTGCAATGTTTGTCCATTGCTTTTGGCATTTTATTTATGTTGATCACAGCTCGCCTGGAAAACCTATTTGCAGCATTTTGAAGCAGCCCACAGCAATTACTCGAAAAATGAAAAGGGGAGAATATCGAAACATTTTCAAAATGGTTGCACACAGGGGGAGCCCCAGGCATAACCGTTCGGGTGACGGGCTTGGGTGTGTCGATATCGGCTGGAAAAACAAGCACCGGGACAATGCAGCGAAAGTGTTTTTGAGGGTGGAGCGGTTGTTAAAACAGGCTTCCGTAAAAGAGATAAGTATCAGTGATGGAAGATTAACCTATAAAGTAGCTGAAGCGGAATTTAATGGAGCTGCTGGTATAATGGGAGAGGAGAAGGGCAGTTATAAACCTTCTTGCTGACGTGCCAGGACAGCTGGCAATCCTTCCGCTAGATTAAATTTTTACTCTCCAACAACAAATTAAATAGCTATGAAAGTACAAATAATGGCGCTGCTCGTGGTAGTTGGTTTTACTGCTGAACAGGAGCAACAGAATCCAATTTCTGACGGCTGGCTGCTGTTTGAAAAAGTCACCTTTAAAGCAACGTATTTTTCAGAATATGATGCTAGCTTTTTGGTACCGAATTTAAGTACTATCAAGCGATACGAGGGCCATGAAATATCGATCAAGGGACATTTTATCCCGTTTGAACTTGAGGATGACAATACAATCATCATTTCGAAGTTCCCTTATGCTGCCTGTTTTTTTTGTGGTGGCGCAGGCCCAGAGTCTGTTGTAGAGGTTAGATTTAAGTCGCCGCCGATCCGCTTTAAGCCTGATCAAATACTGGAAGTAACTGGCAAATTGGTACTTAACGATACGGATGTCAATCATTTGAATTTCATCATTGAGAATCCAAAACTCTCCGTCCAATAAATCATAGAGCCAATAGATGCAATATTGTTGCATTTATTAAATTCCTTTTCTAAGTTGGGTAATCTTTCCAAAAAGAAGGTAATCAGTTCAGAAGACAATAGTGAGGTACTCCAGAGCATATAGTAAAGAGGTGAAACAACGATCTGTAAGAAGATCGCTCGCCTGGGGTATGCTTCTGGCTTATCTGATAGGCGTTCAGTTTCAGTTGTTTCACGCAATTGTTCATCAAACAATAAAAACAGATACTCAGCCTGTTTCAATGTCGTTCTCGCAGTCCTACGAGTATAGCGCTGGTCAAGCTGAAGCAGTCAGCAAATTTGTCGACTGGTTTGCCGTCAATGGCGATGACACCGACTGCCTTCTTTGTCATACTCACCTGAGTTCATATCATTTACCGGCAAAGGCCAATTTTTTTGTTGCATCTGTATATTGTAGCTATGCGAGTTGTTTATCCTGTCGCTTGGCAGTCTATGTACAAGAAAGCAAATCGTCCAGAGCACCTCCTTTCGCAGTTTAGTTTTACTCTCATGTTTGGCTCCCTCTTCTTGCTATTTGGGCAAAGAAAGGGGTAAATCCGTTCGGGAAACCCATCATCCGAGCTGTCAGTACTCCTTGTTTGGTCTTTTAAATTGCTCGAAAAATGCTAAGTCGGACAGAGGGTGATTATTGTAGTAGTAAATGCCCAGGGAGATTCAAACCCCCAAAGTGTATTCACATCATTCGCCCATTTGAAAAAAAGACAAACTTATGCTAGAAGCCAAAAACTTAACCAAATCATACAACACTAATGTCGCTCTCAATGGTGTTTCGTTTACAGTTAAACCGGGGGAAATATTTTGCCTGCTTGGTGCAAATGGTGCAGGTAAGACCACCACTATCAACCTGTTTCTAAACTTCATAACGCCGACAGACGGCGAAGCCCTGATCGATGGAAAGAACGTGGTATCCGAATCCATCGAAACAAAGAAACTATTGGCTTACATCCCGGAAAACCTTATTCTTTACCCCAACCTCACCGGGCTGGAAAACCTGGAATATTTTTCTGGCTTGGCAGGGAAAAAGTACTCAAAGGATGCCTGTAAGGCCTTTTTGTCAGAAGCGGGGTTGCAGGATGAAGCGCATCTTCAGCGTGCCTCTCATTACTCAAAGGGCATGAGACAAAAGGTAGGCATAGCCATCGCTCTGGCGAAAGACGCAAAAGTACTGCTGCTGGACGAACCCACCTCGGGCCTGGACCCCAAAGCCAGTAACGACTTTGCAGGGCTGCTTGAAAAGCTCAGCAGCCAGAAGGTGGCGGTGTTAATGGCAACGCACGACCTTTTTCGGGCCAAAGAGACAGGCACCCACATCGGTATCATGAAAAGCGGCAACCTGGTAGAACACCTCACCACGGAGCAAATCAACCATGCCGATCTCGAAAAACTATATCTGCAACACATGAACTAAACCTTCCAGGTCATGATATACACCATAGCCATCAAAGAACTCAAAGAGCTGATACGGGAGGGGCGCTTCCGGATCATGGCGTCAGTCATTTTCGCTTTACTTGTCGTGTCTACCATTGTCAGCTTTCGCTACTACCAATGGGTGAACGACCAGCATCAGGCTGCGAGAGATAATGCCCGCAACGTATGGGTGAGCCAGGACAATAAAAACCCACATTCTGCAGCACACTACGGTACTTATGCGTTTAAGCCAAAGTACCCGATGTCGCTCATCGATCAGGGGGTCGACAAATATTCCGGGCTGAGCATTTACCTGGAGGCGCACAAGAGAAATGAGGCGCAATACATCGCCGCTCAGGATCAAACCGCCCTTTCCAGATTTGGCGACCTTACGCCTGACTTTATCCTGCTGTTTATCATTCCCCTGTTCATCGTCCTGATTGGCTTCAATGCTTTCACGAAAGAGAAGGAAAGCGGTACCCTGCGTTTGCTCAAAAGCTACGGCGTCAGCTCACTTCGGCTGGCAGGGGGGAAGTGGTTGGGAATATTTGCTGCGGTGCTTGCTCTTGTGGCTCCTATTTACCTCATCAGCCTTTTGCTACTTTCGGGGATCAGCGATTTTGGTGAGTTAAACGGAGGTGTTCTGCTGCTGTTGTTTTTGTTCCTGCTGGTGTACTACGCCGCATTCATCAACATTACCTTGCTTGTATCGGCGCTCGTGAAGCGGTCGAGTATTTCGCTTGTCATGCTGCTGGCAGTTTGGATGGTTGCCTGCCTGGGCATGCCAAAAGTGGCCAATCGCCTGGCCGACGAAATCTATCCATACCCCACTCAAAATCAGTTTGCAGCCGAAATTGAAGAAGACCAAAAAAATGGCATGGATGGTCATGATCCGTACAACGTGCTCATGAAAAAACTGGAAAAAGAGACGCTGGAAGAGTACGGAGTCGACAGCATCCAGCAGCTTCCGTTTAACTGGGACGGCTATAGCATGCAAAAGGGAGAGGAGCATACTGCTGAGATCTACTTCGAACACTATGAAAAGCTGCGGCAAACCTACCTGGATCAGTCATCCGTGTATCGCACTGCTGCCGTGCTCTCGCCCTACCTGCCTGCCCGTTTTCTTTCTATGGCGCTTTGCCGAACCGACTATAACGCCCACTGGCATTTCAGCGATGCAGCGGAGAAATACCGGATCATGATGATGGACAAGCTTAACACGCATTTTGCTGAGAACACTGCTTACGGCGACTGGGCCTACAAAGCCGACAAGTCGCTGTGGGACGAAATCCCCGATTTCACGTATTCACCACCCAATTATGGCGAAATACTCGAAGCCAATGTCGGCAATATCGCCACACTCATCGCCTGGTCGCTGGCATCAGCGGTGATGTTCCTTTGGTCTGTTGTAAAAATTCGAATCAACTAAAGACAAGTCATGATCAAACATAATTTTCGCTATGAGTGGATGCAGCTCAGCCGTGACCGGTGGGTGGTGACCTTACTTGTTTTATTTGTGGCTCTCAGCCTGTTTGCTTCCCAAAATGGTAAGCGTAAAGTGGACTTGCGAGCGCAGGAGATCAGCACATCCTTAAATCTGATGAATGAAGGAGATGCCGCTAATTTGGCTATGATCGACTCGCTAGACAGAGGGCTCAAGAAGAACATCAGCCCCTGGCTCAACCCCAAAACGCTTTCATTTGTTGGCAATCGGGCGCCCCGGGTAGTTGCCATGCCACCGGCGCCACTAGCGCTGGTGGCTACAGGGCAGAGCGATTTATACAGCCATGTGGTAAAGCCCACGCTGTCGGCTGAAGCCTACCTTTTGAGCTTTACTGAGCTAAGCAATCCGGTTCAGCTGCTTTTCGGTAGTTTTGACCTTGCCTTTGTTTTCATTTACCTGTTGCCCTTGTTGGTGCTGGCTTTCAGCTACAACATGCTTTCGGCAGAAAAAGAGCAGGGCTCCCTTCGGCTTACCATTGCCCAGCCGGTGTCATTGTACCAGTGGCTATTGAGTAAAACCCTACTCAGGTTTCTGATCATGACTGCCATCGTGTGGATTGCGCTGGCTGTATCGCTTACAGTAGCTGGTACCTCCTTTGCCGAGAATGCCGGTGTTCTGCTAAGGCTGTTGGTTATGGTGACAGCTTATATTTTGTTTTGGTTTCTGGTGGCGCTGATCATCAATTCAATGGGGCATTCGTCAGGCGCCAATGTGGTCAGCATCATCAGTGTTTGGGTAGTGCTGGTGCTGCTGCTTCCTTCCATTATTGCGCAGTTGGGAAACAGCCTTTATCCAATTCCTTCCCGCATCAATATGATCAATGAGATGCGGGCGGCGAAGGCAGAAGCAGATCGGCAGGCTGACTCTATCCTCGATGGGTTCCTTCGTGACCATCCCGAGCTTGCCACTCAAGACAAATCTTCGGACAACCAGTACACTTATTACCTGAAATATTTTGCTTCACAAGATGTGGTTCGCAATGCCATCAGGCCCGTGCTCGACGAATATCAAATCAAACTCAAACAACAACAAAACTGGGCGCACACACTGCGTTTCCTGTCGCCATCGCTCATCCTGCAGAGCGAGCTGAACGACATCGCCGGTACTTCCAGCGCCCACTATGAGGCGTATCGCAACGATGTGATCGATTTTGCTGAGGCCTGGAGAAATTACTTCATGCCCAGGATGTTCGCCAACGAAAGCATGAGAAAAGAGGATTTTGCGTTACTGCCAGCCTTCACTTTCAACTACGAAAAATCGGGCACGCTCGCAGCCTCTAATCTTTTCGCCATGCTGTTGTTCCTCATCGCTCTGGGTGGCCTGAGCACATGGGCGTACCGGAAAGAGAGGCACGAGAGAATACTGGCAGTCTGAGGAAGACTAACTGTAAAAACAGATTTAAGTGCTCACAAACAAGTGAAGAAATATAGAAAAGGACATATCAACCAGGGAAAGAGGCATGCTTGTCAATCCATCGCCTTTGGATTGCTTCTTGCCTATTTTTCTGGTATTGCCTTTCAGGTAGTTCACGGCACAATTCATCATGCAAGTCGTCAGGAGCTTCTGACCGCAGGAGTACAGTCGGCCAGGGGGCTTACTCATTCTAACATGGCTTTGCTGGCCGTAAGTCTACCGGCTGAAAAAGAAGTAAAATGCCCCTGGTGTGGTTTTCACTTTGGCAGTTCCGTTCCGCCGTCCGACCCAGGCTACTCCACCTCGTTTTTGTCAGCCAGCTATGAAGGTTGGCCCTCTGTAGTTTTTGCTTCTTCCCCCAATAGCAATAAGTCTTCCCGGGCTCCTCCTATCTCGCAGTTGCTGTAATACCTGTCGTTCAAACCTATCGGATAGCATCCGATACGTCTGGTTACACTTTTTCCAATTACAACTAATTGATTATGACGCTATTTAAAAGGAAGCGCAAGCTGCCAACCACCGTGCTCAGCGGTTTTCTGGGTGCAGGAAAAACAACACTGCTGAACCATATTCTTCACAACCGAAAAGGGCTAAAGGTAGCTGTGATCGTCAACGACATGAGCGAAATCAATATCGACGCCCAGCTGGTTAAAAATGAAATCAAACTTTCACGCACCGAAGAGAAGCTGGTAGAGCTGAGCAACGGATGCATTTGCTGTACCCTGCGGGAAGACCTGGTGAGGGAAGTGGCCACGCTGGCCCGCCAGAATAAATTTGACTACCTGCTGATAGAGAGTACTGGTATTTCCGAGCCTATACCAGTGGCACAAACTTTCACTGTTGATGTGGGAGACGACCTCGTGACGCTGGCGGAGCATGCCCGTCTCGATACGATGGTGACTGTAGTGGACGCATGCAACTTTCTCAAAGATTTTGGCAGTGCCGACACGATTGTGTCCAGAAAAATGACCGACGATGTGGAGGATGAAAGAACCATCGTGAACCTGCTCACCGATCAGATTGAGTTTGCCAATGTGCTGGTGATCAATAAAGTTGATCAGGTTTCTGAAGCTGACCTGAAATTGATAGAAGGCATGCTGATCAAGCTCAATCCCGATGCACGCATTATAAAAACTACCTACGGAAAAATTGAGCCTAGCGACATCCTGAACACCAACACCTTTGACTATGAAAAGGCCCAGCAGTCGGCCGGGTGGCTTCAGGAACTCAACAACGTTCACACCCCGGAAACGGAAGAATACGGCATCAGCTCCTTTGTCTTCCGTGACCACCGGCCTTTCAACCCCGACCGGTTTTGGGACTATGTGCAAACCAAATGGCCGTCGAACGTCGTCCGGAGCAAGGGACTTTTCTGGATGGCTTCCCGCCCTGATCACGCCTTGATGTGGAGTCAGGCTGGCGGTTCCTGTCAGGCTGATGTGTATGGCAGGTGGTGGGCAGCCGTTCCGTTCTCAAAAAGAGCTGCGAATCCAGGCTACGTTGAGAACCAGCGGGAGATTCAAGCGAAGTGGGACAAGGTGTGGGGTGACAGGATGAACGAGCTGGTGATTATCGGTCAGCATCTGAATCAGGAAGAGGTCAGAGCAGGTCTTGAGAAATGCTTATGTGACGAAAATGAAATCGCCCAATATCTGGGCGGGCTGAAATTTGAAGACAGTTGGCCGATATGAATATCATGGATCTTATAAAGAGCCGACACTACCGGAATCAGGTGTCGGCTCAAAACCTCAACGACCTGGCGATGATTCTGGATGACAGGGTCAACCTTACCTATTTCAACCGGCCATTCGACGAAGAAATTGATTTGTTCGCATGGCATCTGGTCACCAATACCTTCAAAGGGGTTGAACAAATGGTTCAAATCGATTCAATCGGTCAACTTTTGGAAGCCGAAATACCGGACATCAGGCTGTACCGGGAGGGAAGACGAAAGCTGATCAAAGATATATCTGACGTTACTCAAACATTTTTGAGTATTGCTGGCGTCAATAGCACCCGACTCGCCCTTAAGGTGGTGCACGACAACGCCTGTGCTAAATTCCATACTGACGCTTACAGACTTCGTCTGCTGTGCACTTATGTAGGCAAGGGTACCCAGTGGGTTGACGATCGGTATGTAAACAGAAAAAAACTGGCCCGAGGATCTAACGACGAGATAATAAAAGACCCTTCCCGGATAGTTACCGCCAGCACATTTGAAGTGCTGATATTAAAGGGTGAGAGTGCTGCAATGCCAATTGGGGAGGGCATTGTTCATCGATCACCGCCCCTTCTTACTAACGAAGAGAGCAGACTCTTGCTTCGCCTGGACTTCTGATCCTAATCAATCATGCTATGAAGCTAAAACTACCATCACTCACTATACTCTCATTACTATCAGTACAGGCGATATGTCAGGAAAAGATCGAAAGCTTTCCACCTCCCGAAACTGCGCCTGAAGTGACCGCAGTCGAAACCTCCGAGACTATCACGTTAGACGGCAGGCTGACCGAAGAGGTTTGGAAGATAGCTCCCGTGGTAAGGGATTTCTTTCGAATGGAGCCCCGGCAGGGTGGCGACTATCTTTACGAAACGGTTGTACAGATGGCGTACGACAAGAAGAACCTTTATTTCGGAATCTTCTGTAAAGATTCGCTGGGACGAAAAGGAGTGAGGACACAAGATTACAGGAGGGACTTCAATTTTGGTCAAAATGACGTTTTCTACGTTCAGTTGGATCCGCAAAACCTGAAGAGGTATTGTGTTTCGTTTCAGACCACACCACTGGGCACCCAGCGGGACCTGCAGGTTTTCGACGATAGTTTTTACGACACCGATTGGGATGCCCTGTGGCGGGTAAAAACCCACCTGACTGATAGCGGCTATTTTGCAGAGTACGCCATCCCGTTCAAGTCGTTGCGTTATGAGTCCAATGCAGGCGAAGAGCCTTCGTGGGGTGTCACCTTCGGTCGGTTGGCGAGAAGAGACTACGAGATCACTGCGTTTCCCAGCATTCCCCAGGCTTACTCTCCCTATCGTATGACCTATGCAGCGCAACTCAAAGGTCTGAAGCTTCCGCCTCCCTCAGTCAACATCAGGGTGCAGCCCTACGCCCTCTACCAGTTTGACAAAGCTACCGATGGAGCCGGAGAGTCAGAAACTGACGACAGCTTCAAGGTCGGTGGCGAGCTAAAGTGGGCTGTGAACACGCACAGCGTACTCGATCTCACGTTTAATACTGACTTTGCCCAGGCGGATGTGGACAGGGCAGTGAATAACCTCACCCGATTCAATGTCTTCTTTCCCGAACGACGTCAATTTTTTCTCGAAAACTCCGGGGTGTATGCGGGTGCCGATATTGACGGGATTAATCCTTTTTTCAGCCGAACCATCGGCTTGTCCAATTCACAGTTCAATGCCGATCCTGTGACTATCGATGCAGGGGCCAGGTATGTTGACCGTACTGCCGACAGGGCGCTTGCAGGCCTTTACGTTCACCAGCAATCCACGGCGTTTCAGGGGGCTGCCAATTTTGGCGTGATGCGCTACCTGAAAAACTATGGTAAGCAAAACAACATTGGCGTGATGCTCACCCACAGGCTTGATGAAGCTGATGCCGAAATGGGTTTTTCACAAAAGGATAATACCACCCTCACAGTTGATGGCTTCATCCGACCAGATGATTCCTGGAAAATACAATACCTGGCCACTGCTTCACGTGACAATTCCAACGACTCCATTGGGTTTGCGGGCAGTCTCTATGCCGGACGGTTCCTTCCCAACTGGTACCTGGGTTGGCAGTCGAAGGTGGTGGACGATAAATATGTGCCCGGGATGGGCTTCATATTTGCTTCCAATACAGTGCATCATAGCCCCGGTGGTTATTATATCTGGAGGCCCAAGCAGTGGAAGCTTATCAGAAGGTGGGATCCCGGTTTCTTTGTCAACTACTATCACAATGCCACGGGTCTGGGTTTCCAGCAGGCTGACATTTACATTTTTCCGGTTTACATCCTGTTCCAGGATGGTAGTTATCTTGAGTACTCCATCACACCTACCTGGCAAAACATAGATTTCAATTTCTCCCTGTTGGGGCTCCCAATCAATCAGCAGCAATACTACTACACCCGACACACAGTCAACTACAACTCTGACCTGTCAAAAAAGCTTTCGGCCAGCGGCAGCTATGCATTTGGTGATTATTATGACGGCACCCTCAACACAGCTACAATTGGTGCGAGGGTAGCTCCTTTGCCAAATATTGCCCTCACGGTTGACTACGAATATAATCAGCTCAGGAGCATTGGCAGTGAGAACGAAGATCTGAATACGTCGTTGGTAACAGGCGGCCTCAGGCTTGCCTACGACGCCAATATTCAAGCTTCCATCTTCTACCAGTACAATTCATTTGATAACCAGGGACGGTGGAATGTAAGGGGTAGCTGGCAGTTTGCACCACTCAGCTTTGTATACCTGGTTTTTAATGAATCGAATTTCAGGTACTCACTGGATCAGCGGCAATCGCTTATCAGCAAGGTCACCATTCTCAAGCAGTTTTAGCCCAATGACACGATTAGCTATCCTTTTTTTGATTTTCCTGGGGGTAAAGGATCGCTTTGGCCAAAAGCCTGGCGGAAAGCACCAGTTCGACCACATCATCCTTGCTATCAACAACCTCGATTCGGGCATACAGCAGGTGGAGAGGCTCACGGGAGTAAAGGCCAGCTACGGCGGCCGACACCCCGACAGCTTAACCGAGAATGCAATTGTCTCCCTCGGCGATGGTATGTATATAGAGATACTGGCCCCGAGAGCTGATGCGGATTCTGTTCCGGGTTATTTCAGGCAGTTAGAGCAGCTTACCATCCTTGGCTGGGCCATTGGCTCCTCCGACCTTGACGGTACAAAATCAGCGCTATCAAGCGCAAACATCGCCTCGGCCGACATTTTGCCCGGCTCCAGAATGAATGGCCAAGGCGAGCTCCTTCGCTGGGAAACGACCGTTATCGAAAGTCAGGAAGCCATTGGCATCCCCTTTTTTATCAGTTGGCATGTTAACACGCTACACCCCTCGCTAAGCGCACCAAAAGGCTGCGGTCTTTCAAAGCTGGTTATCACAAGCCGAGAGCCTGGTTTTTTGAAACGCTTGCTCTTAAGCCTTTCGGTCGACTCAGGAGTGGTCAGGGTAAAAAAAGGGGCTGCTGAAAAGATGAAATTGATTCTTGATACGCCAAAAGGAAAGGTAAGGATATGAGCAGGATCCAGACAAAAATAAAACACCGGTTGCCGTGTAAATCCGCTCTTCTGAGAATGATGTCAGTTACCGTGGTACTCTTGTCATTGTGCAACGTAGCGTTTTGCCAGTATCACGTATCCGGTGTCGTTGCATCAGCTGATGGTACGCCGGTTCCATTTGCGACGGTGTTCATACAAGGCACAAAGCTTACCGCCACCTGCGACGTAGCAGGCAATTTCTCGATCAAAAATGTAGCCAGCGGTAGTCACATGCTGACAGCGGCCTCTTTGGGCTTTTTGCAGGAAACGTTTCCTATCTCAGTGCGTGCCGGGCACTTAACAGCAATCAGGCTGATACTTAAGGAAGACATCAATGAGCTTGAGGAAGTAGTAGTGAATGGCCAGTCGGAATCTCAGATGCTACTGCAGAGCACGGCCAGCGTCTCAGTGCTTGAGACGAAACAACTCTATGCGCAGAGCAATAACACGAGCGACATCGTCAAGCAGATTCCCGGCGTGAACGTGAGACAAACAGGAGGCTTCGGCAGTAGTGCTGACATTTATATCAATGGGATGTCGGGCAAACAAGTGAAGTTTTTTCTCGATGGAGTCCCACTCTCTTACTTCGGCTCAGGTCTCGGGTTGAACGTTTTGCCAGTCAACCTGATGGAACAAATCGAAGTTTACAAAGGTGTGGTTCCGGTCGATTTGGGGGCTGATGCCCTGGGAGGTGCTATCAATATCGTGTCGAGAAAGGAGTATGCAAACTACCTGGATGCGTCGTATTCTTTTGGGTCATTCAATACTCATAAAGCCAATCTCAACGCTCAGGTAGTGAATCCTGTTAGTCACTGGATCACTGGTGTCAATTCCTTCTACAACCATTCTGACAACAATTACAAAATCGACATAGAAATTCCCGACCAGTTTGGCAACCCCGTGCCCGCTACGGTAAAACGCTTCCACGATCATTTTACCAATTACCTGGCGAATGTATATACCGGAGTTTATGATAAAAAATACGCAGACCGGCTGATTTTCAGTGCCAGGTATTCGGGGCTTGACGACGACATCCAGCACAATGCAGTGATGGCACAACCCTACGGCCAGGTAGTCTACGATGAATCTACACTTGGCTTCTCAACCAACTTCGAAAAGGAAGAAATCTTACCTCACACATCGCTTCGGTGGTATGGAGGAGTGAATCTAACCAGAGGCCATTTGGTGGACACTACCCTCAATGCCTATACCTGGGATGGCGAGGTGTATGACCGGCGAACGGATGGTGGAGAAATCTCAACCTCCCGCAACCTGTTAGAGCTTCAGTCCAAAAATGCAGTAAGCAGGTTCAACCTTCACCATAACCCGTGGGAAAAAGGGCGCCTCACACTAAACGTATTCTCGTCATGGTTTACCCGAAATGGCGAAGATCCCGTAGCAGCGGAGTTTTATGGTGAGGACTTTTATGCCAACCCTACCACTTTGGTAAAAAATGCGACCGGCTTAGCCTACGAACACTCCTTTTCCAGGGCTTTTGTTAGCTACACCGGCATCAAGCATTTTTTTGGAGCGGCAGATGGCTACTCCATTCAGAACCTGGAGTTTCGACCTAACCAACAACTTGTCTCCAATTTGGGCGGCTCGCAGTCGTTGCGATACCAGTTCTCCGATCAACTGCTAGCCAAGGCGTCTTATGAGTATGCAACCCGTCTGCCTGATGAAACGGAACTTTTCGGAGATTTTACCCTTGTACGCCCCAATCCATTTTTGAATCCGGAGCAGAGTCACAATGCTAATGCCGGCCTTCAGGTTAACACTGCAAAACTGAAAGTAGAAGCAAATACCTTCTACAGGCTTACCGACAATATTATCTGGCTGCGCACCTCTCAATTCTTTGCTCAGTATCAAAATTTATTGAAAGCGATGGTGAAGGGGGTAGATGCAGAGGTGCAGTACCAGCCGGTTGATTTCATCAAACTAAAGGTAAACGCTACTTATCAGGACATTCGCAACAGGTCCCCGAAAAGTGTGACCGGCTCGGTAGACAACCGCTACTATGATGCCCGGCTTCCAAACATTCCCTATTTGTTTGGCAACGGGGAGATGCGATATCAGAAGAACAACTTTTTCGGAACAGGCAGCCGATTCTCTGCCTGGTGGTCGGCCGCCTATGTGCAAGAGTTCTACCTCTATTGGGCGGTAGATGGCAATATAGACTTCAAGAATAATATCCCCAGCCAATTCATTCAAAATACGGGGATCTCCTGCACGCTTCCGGCTGACCGCCTTTCTATCAGTCTGGAATCGACAAATCTATTTGACAAGAAGGCATTTGACAACTTCAGTGTGCAGCGCCCTGGCAGGGCTTTTTACATCACCATGAGAACTTATTTACACTAAAAATAAAAATTAAATGAAAAAGCAATTACTCAATCAAAAAGGTCTAATGGCTATGGCCATGTTGTCGGCATGCGCATTTACAGGATGTGAAAGCGATGATCCGAATCCGGCGAATCCATCCGTAGAAGTCAGCTATGCCATCTCAACAGTGAGTGGGGCCTGGCCTGATCAAACAACCTACATTCAGGGCGTTGAGGCTTTCGACTTTACCAGCATCGGCAACGACAATGCTATCGAACTCACCGGAAGTGCCGCCACAGTCTCCTACGCTGGCAGCGTGTATGCAACACCATTTGGCGCACCTGCCAACCTGGTGAAGTACACCATGAATGCTGAAGGCGTGCCTGAGGAGGCGGAGCGGATTGTGGTGCCTGGTGCCAATACCTTTTCCACCTTGTATTTTGAAAGTGAGACCGTGGCATATGGCACCGTGGCAGGAGGGATTTCAAAACTGATCGTGTTCGATCCTTCAACAATGCGGATCACTGATGAGGTCGACCTTTCCTCCGTTACGAGCCGAGTTTCGGGCATCACTCGCACCTATTATCTCGATATGGTAGAACGGGATGATAAATTATTTATGGGTGTGCATTACGAAAACAACTTCATTCCCTCCAACGATTCAGCTTATGTAGCGGTAATTGACCTGACCGCCAATGTGGTAGAAAAAGTAATAGCGGATGGGCGGACAGGAATGGTATTTGGCGGGCAAGGGCCAAATGCGGGCCTGGTAAAAGCTGAAAACGGTGACATTTACGTTCAGGCTTTGGGAACGCTCAACGATGGAGGTAGCAGTCCGAGCGGTGTGCTAAGAATAAAAAATGGCGCTTCGGATTTTGATGAGGACTATTTTTTCAATCTGGTGGAGGCTACCGGCAACATTTCCTATGGCATCTATCATACTTCCAGCGGCAGGTCATTTACAGCACGGGTTGAAGACGAGACTGATTTTTGGGAGTACCTGACCGGCGAACCGCAATTCAAATACTATGAAATTGATCTGGGTGCCAAAACAAGCAAAGGTGCCGTTCCCGGGCTGCCTACCACATACGGCTCCAGAAGAATGATCGTACATGAGCTGGAAGACCAGAGCGTACTTTTCTCCATCGCTACCAACGATGAAAATGCGGTGTACAAATTTGATGTGACGTCTAACACAAGCGCCAGGTTATTTGTGTCAACCGGGGGGTATATCACGGGGCTGGAAAATCTAAAATAATCATGCTGGAAGCCACAAATCTCACCAAAAAGTACGGGGATTTCACTGCCTTGAAGTCACTCAATCTGTCGATAAAAGAAGGGGACATTTTCTGCCTGCTTGGAGCCAATGGAGCAGGTAAATCTACCACAATCAATCTGTTTCTCGGGTTCATTGAACCAACAGAGGGAAAAGCATCGATAAATTCACTGGACGTGACCCAGCATGGGAAAGAAACCAAGCAATTGCTTTCGTACATTCCGGAAAACCTAATGCTTTACCCCCATCTCACTGGCCTGGAAAACCTCGACTTTTTCTGTGGGATTGGAGGCAAAAGCTATTCAAAAGAGCAACTGAGCGAGTTACTTGAGCAGTCAGGATTACAGCGGGATTTCATAAACAGGCGAGTGGGCAGCTACTCCAAAGGCATGCGCCAGAAAGTGGGTATTGCGCTGGCCAGGGCTCGTGAAGCCAGGGTACTGCTGCTGGACGAGCCCACGTCTGGCCTTGACCCAAAGGCCAGCAACGAGTTTTCCGAACTACTGCTGGGGATGAAGGAAAAGGGGGTGGCCACGCTGATGGCCACCCATGACCTTTTCCGTGCCAAAGATACCGGTACACATATCGGCATTATGAAAGAAGGGGCACTGATAGAGCAGTTCGCATCTGAAGATGTCAGCTTTCACGACCTCGAGAAACTTTACCTGAAGCACATGCACAACTAGTTCACTATGCGACCACTGATACTTATTGCGAAAAAGGAGATCAAGATAGCGCTTCGTGAAAGGCTCATCGTTTCGCTGGTGCTAATCATTGTTCTGCTGCTGGGCATTGCTTTGTATGGAGGTTATGTTGCGTATCGGCAACAGGAGGCAGCCATCCGGCAAACTCAGGTCGAAAAGCGCCAGGAGTGGCTAAACCAGGGAGACAAGCACCCCCACATTGCATCTCACTACGGCACATTTGTATTCAAGCCAAAAACGATTCTCAGCCTTTTTGATTTTGGGCTTGATGCATTCACCGGAACATCGGTCTATCTGGAGGCTCATTATCAGCACGAATTCATGTTTCGGCCCGCCCAGGACCATAGCAGCATGATTCGCTTCGGCGAACTAAGTGCAGCAGTGGTGTTACAAATACTCGTTCCGCTGCTGGTTATTTTTCTTGCGTTTCCGGCCTTCACCAGAGAACGAGAAAGTGGGACGCTCAAACTGCTCATGAGTCAGGGTATATCGCCTCATGCGTTAAGCTGGGGTAAAATTATGGCTTATACTTCCATGCTTGCAGTTATTCTGGCTCCATTTGTGTTGGGACTGGTGTTTCTTTCTGCAGCCAATATCCGGCAAGAAGCCATCCCTGACGTTACCGTCAGGGTAGTGTTGCTCACACTGATATACGGAGTGTATTTGTTTTTCTTTGTCGCCTTTTCGGTGTGGGTTTCGCTCTGGTCGTCCACAGGTAGAAATGCCCTGCTGACCTTGCTTACGTGCTGGATATTTTTTTCCATCCTGATGCCCAAAACGGTAGCCAACCTCAGCGAAAGCTTCCATGTGCATCCTTCCATGCGGGAATTTAAAGCACAAATTGAGGAGGCCAAGCTCAACGGGCTCGACGGTAAAACGCCACGCTCGGTGCGGATGGCCAATTTGGAAAAAGAATACCTGAAAAAATACAAGGTGGATTCGGTACAGCAACTCCCTTTCAATTTTGAAGCGGTAAGCATGCAGGCTGGGGAAGATTTTGGCAACCAGGTGTATGACTACCATATGGGCAAACTTCAGGATGTCTTTCTCAAACAAAACCATCTGGGGAGCCTTGCAAGCCTTTTCAATCCCTACCTGGCCATTCAGCATCTTTCTATGGCCCTGGCGGGTACTGACACCCATACCAGCATTCATTTTGAAGAAAAGGTGGAAGAATACCGCCGTGAGCTGGTACGAAAAATGAATCAGGATATGGCCGAAAACTCAGAGTATGGAGAGTTCTACGGTTACAAAGCGGGAAGAGACCTTTGGGAGGAAATCCCCGATTTCTCTTACATGTCACCCACGTCCAGGGAGTTACTGAGCCACTACAAACTGGAGCTGATTTCACTACTGCTATGGATGGTGCTCTTGATGGCACTGCTCACTTTTGCTAACCAAAAAATGAAACCGATTCATGGATAGGGTAACCAGAACACTGATCCGTTACGAGTGGAAGGCCTTTGTTCGCAACAGATTCCAGTTGCTGATGCTGGTGGTCACGTTCGTTTTTGGTTTGTATGCCATCTACTATGGCCAGGCCGAAATTGGCAAGCAGCGAAAGACAATCACGGCGATAGCGAAGCTGGAGCAAGAGGAGTTTTCGCAGTACAAAGGCAGCTTTTCGGAAGAGGTGAAATCACTTGCCCGGGAGCAGGCGCATGATATTGCCTCACGTCCGGAATATGCCTGGTACCGGCATGGCTACCACGCTATTCTTCCCCCGCACGATTATGCTCCCCTGGCCATTGGTCAGCGGGATCTTTTTAGGTACTACTACCGGCTTACAGGCATGAGCCTGCACTATCAGCTCTTTGAAAATGAGCTGGCCAACCCCGTTAACCTGATGGCAGGTAATTTTGACCTTTCTTTCGTGTTGGTTTATTTATTTCCATTGCTGATCATCGCCTTTTGCTACGGTTTATTCTCTTCCGAGAAGGAAAATGGCACCCTGGCCCTTCTGCAAATCCAGGCAGTTAGCATTCGAAAAATCATCCTGGTGAGGCTAGCGTTTTATCTGTCTGTCATTACAGGTCTTGCCCTCTTGCTTTCGCTGACCGGTCTTTTGGCATCAGGCAATCCGCTAAAGAACGAAAATTGGATTCCTTTCATAGCATGGGTGATCGCAGCCACCATCTACTGCTTCTTTTGGTTTGGAATGATGTTTTTGATTATAAGCTTTAGAAAGAACTCGTCGTTCAATGCAATTGCTGCCGCAGGTAGCTGGCTTTTTTTTCTGATTGTGATCCCGGCAGTTCTCAATTTGATTGTAACTATAAAGTACCCCCTCAGCAGCACTACTTTGGCCGGACTTACCCGAAGAACCGGTTTGGAGAACGAAGACAACGAGCAGGAATCGAGGGAAGTGATCATGGAATTTATAGCCCACAAGCCCAGCCTGGCTGGTAGCGATAGTTTGATTAAAAACAACATGCTGCCCAAGGCTTACGCAGCTTTCACCTCACTGAAGGATATCAACAGTCAGGAGGAGGTGGATTACTACAATGCCCAGGTGGCTAAAAGGAATGAATGGACCTCCCGTTTCAGCTGGCTAAGCCCGGCAGCGAGTATGCAGGACGTGCTGGCTCACATAGTTGAAACTGACCTCAATACATTCTTACGTTTCCAGAACGCACTGGTCGATTTCCACCAGCAGATCACCGATTTCTACTTCACCCGGCTGTTCTGGGACAAGCCCATCCTGCTGGAAGACTATAGTAATCTTCCGGAATTTGAAATACGTGAGGCAGATGGACGATGGGCAGTGGTTTGGATGGGTATTGGTAAGATATGCATGGTGGCCATTATGGGTTTCATGTTGGGGTTTATCAAAATGAAAACAGCGGCAAGGTCGTGAAAATGATACTCGCTTTTTATCTGTTTGTGTGAGTCTGTGCGAAATCTACTTCCTCTCGTGCCTTTTACATGTAGTCAAGCGACTTCTCCTGGTGCGTTATATTTGAAAGAAGATTTACCGCAAAGCAATACGTCACTAGCTTTATATGGAAGTATTTGAACCGAAGGCCAATAACCAAAAACAGGAAGTTCGTCTACTAGTGGGATAGTTCAATCAACTCAATTTGTTTGATTATTTGTTTTCTGAAAAATTCATAAATATATGATAATCAAGCTATAATGTGGCCCCCTACGGACTACTCTAACAAAGCCGCTTCAAAGCGGCTTTTGTTGTTTCTTGGCATCTGGTGATCTTCTTTCTATCGAAAATTCCTTCCCTCAGGAAATATCTTCCCTTGTACTACTTCTGCCTTCTGAGTAGCTTTATCCTGCGAATAAGGGGCCGTTGTTTCATCACTCCGAGACATCGGTTTCAAATTAAGCTGTTCTTTTTGCCCACCATTGAGTTGCAATAGCAGCCCTGAAAGATTAAAGAGCCGTTTGGCAATCACGTGGATCACCTCGCCTTCTTTTTGCAGCTGCCCCTCCACCATCAACAGCCTCGACTGAATGATCTCCTTTCGGTACTTGTCAAATAGCTTTTTGAAAATGACCAGGTTGGCGGTGCCTGTTTCATCTTCAATAGTAATGAAGCAGATGCCACTGGCAGTGCCTGGTCGCTGACGCACCAGCACAAGGCCTGCCACTTTAACGAGGTCTTTGTCCTTTAAATTGGCCAACGCCTTGTGGGAAGTAATACCTAGCCTACTCAGCTGTTCCCTTAAGAAACTCACTGGGTGCGCCTTGATGGAGAGGGAGGTAGAGGAATAGTCCTGTACCACATGCTCTGAAAGTTGCATTTCCGGCAAATCCACTTTCTGCTCGTGCTCATTTTGTTGCTGGGAAGAGAACAGCGCTTTGTGCAGGTGGTCCTTGGTAGAAACTTCCCAGAGGGCCTGTCGTCGGTCCAATCCAATGGAACGGAAGGCATCTGCATCAGCCAGCCGCTCCAGGGCAGCATCTGAAAGGCCCAACTCTCTAAGTTCATGCACACTTTTGTAGGCCTGCTGTCGGCCAGCTAATAAGAGTTGCACATCATCCTCTTTCAATCCTTTTACTTGCCTGAAGCCCAGCCTTAGGGCAAAGTATTCTCCTTCCTTTTCTTCGAGCTTATAGTCCCATTCAGAATGGTTGATGTCAAGCGGCCTTACCGCAACACCATGATTCCTTGCGTCGGTAATAAGTTGTGCCGGCTGGTAGAATCCCATCGGTAAGCTATTGAGAATGGCGCAGGCAAATACATCCGGGTAATAGCATTTTAGCCAGGACGAGACATAGACAAGGAGCGCAAAGCTCACAGCATGGCTTTCCGGAAAGCCATAGCTCCCAAAACCTTCTAACTGTTTAAATACCCTTTCCGCATACTCCAGGGTATAGCCTTTGGCCGTCATGCCAGTCACCAGCTTGTTGTGTAAGGCCGATACCTGCCCCTTGGCCTTGAAGGTGGCCATGCTTCTGCGCAGTTCATCTGCCTCGGCAGGGGTAAATCCTGCCCCCACAATAGCAATTTTCATGGCCTGCTCCTGAAAAAGGGGAACGCCAAGGGTGCGTTCCAAAATTTCTTTAAGTTCTTCGGAAGGATACTCTACTGGTTCTTCTTTATTCCGTCGGCGTAAATAGGGGTGAACCATGTCTCCCTGAATAGGCCCAGGTCTCACAATGGCCACTTCGATCACCAGGTCATAAAAACATTTTGGCTTCAATCTAGGCAACATCGACATCTGCGCCCTGCTTTCTATCTGAAAAACTCCTATGGTGTCGGCATGACAGATCATTTCATACACTTTGGGATCGTCCTGTGGAATATTGGCTAGGGTAAATTCTTTGTTGTAGTGCTTTTTAGCTAAATCAAATGCTTTCCGAATACAAGTGAGCATGCCCAGGGCCAACACGTCAATCTTCAAAAAACCAAGCGCTTCAATGTCATCTTTGTTCCATTCAATATTGGTGCGGTCCTCCATGCGTGCGTTGAGCACAGGGCAGAGGTCGGATAGTTTTCCTTCGGTGATAACAAATCCTCCCGTATGCTGTCCCAGTTGCCGGGGAAAGCCCATGTATTGCTTGGTAAGCTCCAGCACTTTTCGGATGGTTGGATCTTGCGGGTTAATTCCCTGACTGAGAATTCTCTCTTCATCAAACCCATCTTCCCGAAAGCTCCAGATCAATCCAGAAAGTCGTGTGATGGTATCCACAGAAAGGCCCATGGCCTTACCTACGTCACGCACTGCCCCCTTGTGGTGCAGCTGGGTAACGGTGGCCACTATCGCAGCACGGTCCCTGCCATATTTGTTGTAGATGTACTGCATCACCTCTTCCCGTCTTTCGTGCTCGAAGTCAACGTCGATATCAGGCGGCTCATTGCGGGCGGCAGATATGAAGCGTTCAAAAAGCAGGTTGAACTTGGAGGGGTCAACTGAAGTAATACCTAAGCAGTAGCAGACGGTTGAATTGGCCGCAGAACCCCTTCCCTGGCAGAGGATGTGCTGCTCCCTGGCATAGCGCACAATGTCGTAAACGGTAAGGAAGTACTCAGCGTAATTCATTTGGTCTATGAACTTGAGTTCATAGTTGATGTTGTCCTTTATCTTAGAAGGTATGCCTGTCGGGAACATTTTTTCGGCACCCTTCCAGGTAAGGTATATAAGCTCCTCCTGAGGCGAGCGGCCTTCGCTGGTGATCTCCTTTGGATACCTGTATTTTAGCTCATCGAGCGAAAAGGTACATTTTTCTGCAATGACCTGGGTCTGTCGGATGGCATCGGGGTATTGTCTGAACAGCCGAAGCATTTCGTCGATTGGTTTAAGGTAGCGCTCCGCATTGGGATGTAGCCTGAAGCCGGCTTCCTGAATAGTACATTTTTCTCTCACGCAGGTCATTACATCCTGGAGTTCTCTTCGGATAGGATGATGATAATGCACATCGTTGGTGGCCACCAGGGGAATGTCCCACTTCTTTGATAACTGAGCGAGTCGGTGAAGAAGCTTTAAATCGTTGCCATCGTAGGGCCTGCTGGCTGCGATGTGCAGGTCCGTGCCAAAGGCCTCTTTGTATTCTTGAAGGTCTTTTTTAAAGGTGGAATCGAACTCAAATGTTTCATCAAGTTGCAGTGGTGGTACGGCAATGAGTTCTATGCCTTTGGCATGTTCATACACATCAGCCTTGTAGAGTTCGCAATGGCCTTTTTCTGTGCGAAGATTGCCAACAGTAAGTAAGCCAGACAATCGGGCGTAGGCATCGATATCGGTAGGGAGGGCCAGTAGGCTTGGGCCATCCTGAAGGTCAAGACGGCAGGCGGGTATAATGCGAAATCCATGTTTCCTGGCCATGATATGTCCTCTTACTATGCCTGCCAGTGTGTTCCTGTCGGTAATGGCTATTTCAGAATAACCATAGGCAGCAGCCTGAATCACCAGCTCTTCGGGGTGGGAGGCTCCCCGAAGAAAGCTGAAGTTGGAAGTGACCTGGAGTTCGGTGTAGGACATGGTTTATGATGTTTTTAACTAGTCATACATTATCGATAATACTTATCCGAGCACTTGTTTCCTTCGGCAGGCTCAGGATGACAAGCGCTAGTTGCAATCCGTTTCGTTTGGTTTCAGGGTGGCATTACTCTTGATTTAGATACTAATTGCTTTGATGGCTATGCAAAGAACCCATGCACAAACCACTCAAAGCTTTCGTCGTCATAGTGCCCAGACCGGAAGATCCAGAACCTGCGGCCTTCCTTGTCTTCTACCCGGTAATAGTCGCGGTGCTGCCCCTGCTGTAGCCACCATTCCTGTTCTATGCGCTCCGGCCCATCGGCCCTGGCCACCTCATGCACCTTTCCCTTATAGCGAAAGAGCATAGGAGGGTAATCTGGAATGGGGGCACTGACTTCAATTTTTTCTGGTCGGTTCAGTACTTGGAGCGGCCTTAGCTTGTCGACTCTCCACAAAGTGGTAGCCTTCTCCTGCAAAGAAATAGCAGGTCGGAACGACCGCTCCGGCCAGTAATGCTCGTCGGGCAGATAGCGATGCACCGACTTAGCTCCGAACCTGCCTGCCAGCTTATCGACGAGTTCAGAAAGCCGCACATCGTCCAGCCCACCTGCTTCTTCCCATAATTGCTCTTGTTCTGGTAAAAGTTCTTCTACTTTTGGTGCCTCCAAAATGAAAAGCTCAATGCCCATGGCGGGCTCCAAGGTGGGGATTTTGACCTCGAAAAGCTTGAAAAGGTGAATAACGTGATGGGTTGGGCGGCTGGTGCCAATATCCGTCTGCACTACCTTTCCATCCACTCGAAAGCCTTTAAAGATGGCTGTTCGAAGTCCTTTCTGTTCTAGCCTTAATCGATCACAAAGGGTTTCCAGAAGTCGTTTAAGTGCAATCTCAATCCCTGTGGCTGTTACAATGGGCTCCAGGCAGGGTAACCTCTCCTGATAGGGCTCGATGGGTAGAATCGGCTCCAGCCTTTCTTCAATGTTTCCCATGGCCTGATCAATTCTCATGAGTAAGTGGGAGCCGAATCGCCTTCTTAATGAAGCACGAGGCATGGTGATGAATTGATGTACCTGATGCAGTCCAAGCTTATGAAGTCGGTCGAGCGCTTCAGTCTCTAAACGCAGCGAGGCAGGTGGTAGGCTGCCAATAGCTTCTTTATGTTGTCCTTCATGTATAATGGCAACTCCGCGCCCGAACCTGGCAATGGCCCAGGCTGCACCTATGGTATCTGCCATGGCGGCTCGTGCCAGGTAACCCCTGTCCTCAAGCTTCTGTTCAATATCTTTCAGGTAACTTGCTTCTCCACCCCAAAGATGTGCACAACCCGATGCATTCAGCAATAAGCCATTAGGTGGATCGATGGCCACAATGGGCGCAAAGCGAATACACCACTCCCCCAGTTTCTTGAGGAGCTTAGTCGCCAACTCAGGCCGGTCATCCAGGGCCACTACTGTGGGTATAGCAGCCCGGGCATCTGCCAGCACCATGCCGTCATTGATGCCTTTGGACCTGGCGACCGCATTGGAAGCTGAAATGACCATTCTGCCATGCGCTGGCGTGCGCAAAACAAACGGAATCTTTCTTAGCTCAGGCCGGCGGAGGGAGAACCAGTCCGTGGAAAGGTGACGGAACCATATGGAAACGAATCTTTGGCCCATAGCTTATCCCGCTTTTCGTTCTTCCTGTTCGAAATGATCAGGTATATTTTCTACCGTCTCCAGTTGCCCGTTTACCCATCGAACCTCCCAGGTACCGGGTTTGCCATTGCGCACCTTTTGCAATTCCACTCTCCATTGAGGGTAACCCACACCCGGTAGATCGTCGATCACCTCTCCGGGGAGGGAGGCAATTTTCCATCGGGAAACGCAGGCCGTAGTCGTTAGTTTTTGACTGTAAGGCCGGATAACAAAGCCTGTCACATAGCTTTGCTCTACTGCCAGTTGTAATCTGCGCGAAGAGGTGAAATCCAGGTTGGGCATTTCACCCACTACCGCTGCCACAGAAGAACATTTTAGTCCCTCTTCCACTGCCCACCATACATCCTTCTCTTTTTTTAGGTCAATAAAGATGAAACGATCAGGTGAGATGCCAAAACTTTTGAGCGCAGGAGGGAAGAGGGTTCGTGAAGTGCTTATCCAAAGTGCAATGCCATTAGATCCGGTTACGCCACTCAGTAGAGACGCAACAAACCCGCTTGTGGCGGCAGTGTCTTCTTCTCCGGCTGGCAGAAATTCATGAACAGCGCCTAAGGGAAACACGCCTTGAGGGAAGGCAGCATCCATCAGGCCCAGTTTCAACCGGGCAGTGGTGTTGCCCGGCGACTTGAACCCTTGCAAACGGAGAATATCCGCCTGTAAAGAGGAAAGTATGTTTGCCCTACTCTGTTGCATGGTTGCCCACTTGGGGTATAAAAGCTAATTATATTAGTTTTCAAAGCTACTTATAACTAAAATAATTAGCAATAAAGCAAGGGAGAACTTATTGAAAATTTTACTTCACAGACTGGTGAGGTAGCAGGGGATTAAAGTTTCGGCCTTTCATCATTTTGCAGGGTTAAAAGGCGCTCACAGCAGCCATTGGGGGCGAAGGAGGGCGTCAAAGAAAAGGCCCTTTTCAGGGCTTTTGTAAGCTAAAAGCAGCGCTCGGAATAAGGGCTGATTTTATGCCCGATACTGGTGTGCTATGTCGACTGCCAGCCTGACCTGCTTCCAGTCAATTTCCCCCAAAAGTGCACATTCAGCACCCAGAACGAATCCCTCAGGGATATTTTGCATCACTGCATTTACTTCGGAAGTAAGGGTCTCTTTGCTTTCGGTGGCAATTGCTCCTCTTTTTTCCAATCCACCAAAAATAGGGCGACCAAACTGCTGGTGGATGTCCTTTGGAGTCAACATCTGATTGTTCACCTTCAAGCTACAGTTTACCAACTGACCCGGGTAATCAAGGAAGGGACTAAGGTCATCGTAGTCTCCCACATAATCGCAAATATGCAAGACATTGCAAGAGCAAGCCGCATTGATCTCATTCATCACCGTCAGGTCATAAGGCTTAACATAGTCGTTGAATATAGCCGGGTCTTGAAACCGAAAACCTTCTCCACCTTGGGTAGAAGCGAGAAAGCCATCTACGCCTAATTTGATGCACTCCCGGGCAAAGAGAAGCGTACTTTCAGTAATGATGTCCATTCCCTTTTTTACACTTTCCGGGTCTTGCTTGAGGTGCTCAGTAAGTAGTTCTCCTGTTACGGAATGTCCTGCGCTCATGAATGGAGAGTATAGCGTAGCAATGACAGGGGCATGTTTTTTACCTTCCTTCACCAGTTCCTTGACCACATACAATTGATTCTCATAAAAGTCTTTGCCATAAAACGGCATATTCGCCCAGTCTTCGGGCTTTGTTATGCTGGTCAAAGCGGGGAATTCAGACTCATATTGAATTTTCACAAAGTCCATGTCAATGGCATGAAAGTACTCCATATGCTTCTTCACAGCCGCATCGCCAGTTTTAAAGCCCTCCCCAAAATGGACGAAAAAACCACATGGGATATACCCACTGTTTTTTCCGGTAGCAATTAAATTAAAAACAGCTTCTCGCTTATTGATAGAGGAGGCAGAGGTGCAGGCAGGCAATATCCAACTGCTTGCCAATGCCGTGGCAGACAAGGCGCCAATGGATTGTAAGAATTTTCTGCGGTCAATTGATGAGTATGACATGGTAGGTATTATTATTTATTCAAATAATAATACAAAATACTAAGCCAACTTAAAAGCAGGAATACGCCAGATGAGAGCGTATCCTGCTAGTAATATCAATTATTTCTTTTCCTTGAGGAAAGCCAGCTGCCCCAAATGATTGGCCAGGTGACCTGTGCGGTTAATGACCAGATTGAGTCTGTTGCGGTGAGGCTCTTTGGCAAAGTCTTCCGGGGTAACGGCAGTATGGCGATCAAACCAGTCGCTGGCAGTAAATTTCCCAAAAGCGGCAGATAGGGCTTTGTTTGCTTCATTCCAAGCTGCTCTTAATTCAGGAACAGGCGTATTTTGACCAGATTTATCCGGGGTCCTTACATAGGGTTCAAAGAGGGCAGGATACAACTGATCGCCTGCGCCAAGTAAGGGGAGCATATGATCGTGCACAGCTGCCAGGTGGCCAAGTAGGTAAGTGCCGGTATTTCTGCCAGGTGCCACTTCTGCAGCTAATTGCTCATCGCTGAGGCTGTCGAAAAGTTTGTTGGTGCGTTCTACATGCACATTCCAGGCGTCGAGTGCCATTTTGACGAAAAGGTCTTGTTGGTTCATAGGGATGTATGGTTTAGTATGGACTAAAAGGGGTTGAATGATAAGGAAGAAGTGGGGTGAAAAGTTCGATATTGAAGCGTATTACTTTGAAGACCTATTCACCTTACTGGGATTCTGGCTAGTATGAAATACATCTGTGATGATTACTATTTCATGCACTGGGTGATACTCATAGATGATTTTATAACTTGAAATAACAAGGTATCTGCTGTCTTGGCCTATATCAGTCAACAATGGCTCAGGTTGTCCTGATTCAGGAAAATCGCTAAGCTGATTTATCCTTTCAAAGATTTTAGAAACAAACTTGGATGCAGGGCGATTAGACTTTTCTTTAAAAGTTATATAGTCATAGATTTCATCAAGACAACCTAGGGCAAAGGGAGTCCACTTGATAGAAGCTTTTTTATTGGGCATTTTTCCTTTTGAAGTAGGCAATGGCGTCTTCCTGGCCGATCAATTCGTTATCGTCAATTGCTTTCCTGGATAGCTCGTTACGCTCATAGAAAGCCTCTTTGCTCATAGGACGAAGGGCCTGTTCGTACTTTTTGGCTTTACCAAAAGCCAGCATGTTTTTTATGGCTTCAACAAGATAAATATCATCTGTTTTATCTAATTCCGATTTTATGAACTCCTTTTCAGCCTTAATATCCATGATCAAGTATTTTTATTAGTACAAAGTAATCGTTTATTAGGACAAATCATTGAATAAGCCTTAGAGAACTTTGTCGGGGCTTTTATAAAAAACTAACTTAATATAGCACATTAAATTTTGACGCCTGAATCAGAAGCTAAGCAGCAAATAAGAATACTAAATCGACACCCCTATGAAAAAAATACTCCTCCTCGGTTCTGGTGAATTAGGAAAAGAATTTGTGATCAGTGCCAAAAGACTGGGCTGCCATGTAGTGGCTTGCGATAGCTATGCAGGAGCGCCCGCTATGCAGGTGGCCGATGAAAGCGAGGTCTTTAGTATGCTCGATGCTAAAAAGCTGAGAGAAGCCGTCAAACGTCACCAGCCAGACCTGATCGTGCCAGAAATAGAAGCCATTCGCACAGAGGTGCTGGTAGAGATGGAAAAGGAAGGAAGGAACGTGGTGCCAAGTGCCAGGGCGGTGAATATGACGATGAACCGTGACCGCATCCGCGATCTGGCCGCAGGGCTCGGTATTCGCACCGCCCACTTCGCTTATGCGGAATCTGCTGAACAATTGATGGCCGAAGCCAAAACCATTGGCTTTCCTGTGGTGATCAAGCCGGTGATGAGCAGCAGCGGCAAAGGACAAAGTGTGGCTAAAACTGCCGAAGACATCCAAAAAAGCTGGGACTACGCTTGTGCAGGTATGCGGGGTGACCGTCAGCGGGTGATTGTAGAAGAGTTTATAAGGTTTGAGTATGAGATCACGCTTCTGACAGTGAAGCAGAAAGCAGGCCCTACGCTCTTCTGCGATCCGATAGGCCATGTGCAGGAGCGGGGCGACTACCAGTACAGCTGGCAACCTCAGGCTATGACTGTTCAATTCAGAAAGGATGCTGAAACCATGGCCAAAGCAGTGACCGACGATCTGGGAGGTGTGGGCATTTTTGGCGTTGAGTTCTTTGTTACCAAAGATGAAGTGATCTTCAGCGAACTAAGCCCTCGTCCTCATGATACTGGTATGGTGACACTGGTCAGCCAAAACCTAAGTGAGTTTGATTTGCATGCCAGGGCTATTCTTGGCTTGCCAATACCAAAAATAGTGTCGTCAGAGGGAGCAAGTGCTGTTGTCCTGGCTTCAAAGGATGGAGTGAATCCCACCTACACCGGAGTGGAGGCTGCCATGGCCGAACCCGATATTGATGTACGTATTTTCGGTAAGCCTACCACCAGGCCTTATAGACGGATGGCGGTGGTGCTGGCCTCCGGAACAAATGCCGTAGAAAAAGCCCGAGCGGCGGCGGCAAAAGTGTCAGTCGTAAGTAGTTGATGATGGTGTTCACAGCGATTGACGAGTCAAATTTATTGTAACTTATAAGCAGGTTTTAATTGAAAGAAACTTTATTGCGTCACCATACAACTTGAAACAATACCTTATGAAAACTACATTTTTATTTTTATTGCTATTTCCCGTTGTGTGCTTCGCTCAGGAGGTAATTCCTCTGTATCAAGGTGTACCCAAAGGCTCTGAATCCTGGACCTGGGAAGAAAAAACCAGTACACAGAACATGTTCAAAACCGAGGTGGTGTACAACGTAACGCGACCAACGATAACCGCTTTTTTACCCCCCAAGGAACTTGCTACAGGTACCGCCGTAGTAGTAGCGCCAGGTGGTGCTTTTCATACGCTGAGTATCAATAGTGAGGGAATTGATTTCGCCAAGTACCTCAATAGCAAAGGCATTGCAGCCTTTGTCTTAAAGTACAGGGTAGTCAGAAGCATGACCGACGACCCGGTAGCTGAGTTGATGCAGAAGATGGGCGACTTTAAAGCATTGGACAAAGAAAACGAACCCATCATTCCTTTGGCGATGGCTGATGGACTGGAGGCGATGAAATACGTAAGGTCACATGCCAGCGAAATGGGTATTGATCCCAACAAAATCGGCTTTATGGGTTTCTCTGCTGGCGGTACGTTGACGATGTCGGTTGTGTACAATGCAACGGACGAAAGCCGGCCAAACTTTGTGGCGCCAATTTATGCCTATGAGCCCGCCATAATTGGCAACAAAGTCCCAACGACCAAGACTCCCATTTTTGTAGCAGTGTCAGGTGACGATCAGCTGGGTATGATGCCCTACAGTATCAATATCTACCGAAAATGGTTTGATGCCGGACAGCCCGCTGAGCTACATATCTATGAAAAAGGAGGTCATGGTTTTGGCATGAACAAACAGGACATTCCTACTGACACCTGGAACGAGCGCTTTTATGATTGGATGACGCTTCAGGGATATGCTGAAAAACTCGACGCCAATGAGGCCGACAAGCAATACCGCAAAGAAGTTGTCGCTGATTATTTGAAAGGAGAGGAAGGTCGAAAAAGGGCTGATTATGCTAACCTTGGTAGATACAAAGAAGCCAATACTAAACTCCCAGCACCTGGCACCACAAAGAACCGTGTCGTGTTTCTTGGTAATTCAATTACGGACGCATGGCTTCGTATAGATCCTGAGTTTTTCACCGTCAATAATTATGTGGGTCGCGGCATAAGTGGTCAAACCTCCGTGCAGAACCTGCTGCGGTTTCAGCAAGATGTGGTGGATTTGAAGCCAGTGGCTGTTGTCATCATGATTGGCACCAACGATGTGGCTGAAAACACAGGGCCATACGATGAGGCATATACGCTAGGAAACATTCGATCAATGGCAGCTATAGCCAAAACCAATGGCATCAAAGTAATCCTTTGCTCTGTACCTCCGGCAACAGCGTTTGGCTGGAGAAAGGAATTAGGCGATCGTTCAGCGATGATTGTGGACCTGAATAAGAAGATTAAGGCCTATGCTGAAAGCCAAAAAATACCTTATGTAGATTACCACAGTGCGCTGAAGAACGAGGCCAATGGCATGGATAAAGAAATGGCGGAAGATGGCGTGCATCCAACACCTGCTGCCTACAAAATCATGGAGGAGTTGGTTCAAAAATCAATAGCCCAGGTGCTGAAGAAATAGGCAAATTTCCCTCAGAGTCTCCCGTGGGGAGACTCTGGGGCTCAAAGTACACCTTATTGCTTACCTTTTCTGAAATCCAGTGGCGGCTTGCGGTCGCCGATCATCGATTCATATTTGAAATCAGGACCGGTAAAGTCGTCCAGTTCCTTTTGGGCTACTTTAATAATGGCTGGATTATTAAAGATGTCAATCCCGGTCATGGCGATGGTTTTGGCTGCATTGTTCATGGCTTTGAAGCCAATGCTGGATCCGCCTGAGGCTACCGCCTGCCACGAATGTGCCGGCACACCCGGCACCCAGGTCGCTACACCCAATCCTGCTGTCGGCACTACCCAGGTAATATCTCCTACATCAGTCGAGGCTGGAAAGAAACCTCCGGTTTTGAAGGGCTGTACAATTGTGGCTGTTTCTAAAGCTGGTGGCTTGATGTTCAACGTACTTTGGATTTTCTTACCAAATTCCACTTCTTCGGGTGTATAGTAGACGCCACCCACTCTGGTTAAATTATTGTACATCAGCCTGGCCAGCGTTTCATTCGGTACCAGGTTATAAGAGCCAGAGATTACTTCATAATCCATAGTCGTTTCTGTGCCATCGGCGGCACCTTTCGCGGCTTTTACGATCCTGTTCCAGATTTCTTCTACCATACGGGCATCCGGGTGACGTACCATGTATTCAGCTTCTGCAAAGTCGGGTACGACGTTTGCCGCCAAGCCACCTTTGGTGATCACATAGTGGATACGGGCCTCTTGCGGTACGTGTTCACGCATAAGGTTGACCATATAGTTCATTGACTCAAGGCCATCTAACGCAGACCGACCTGCTTGAGGGGCAGCTGCTGCATGTGAGGCTTTGCCGTAAAACCTGAACATGGTTTGCTTAATTGCCAGGCATGACTCTGGGCTGGCATCATTGTCGCTGGATGGATGCCAGTGCAACACCACATCCACATCGTCGAACAAGCCATCACGCACCATATACACTTTGGCAGAACCACCTTCTTCAGCCGGCGTGCCAAGTAATTTGATCGTTCCGGCTTTCTTATTGTTCACTAGCCACTCTTTCAGGGTAACAGCCGCTGCCGTTGATGCTGTGCCAAACAGATGATGGCCGCAAGCATGACCTGGTGCCCCTTCGTCTAGTATTGATCTTACAGGTATCGAGTCTTGAGAAAGACCAGGCAAGGCATCGAACTCTGCAAGTATACCAATCACGGGTCCGCCGCTACCGTAGGTCGCCATAAAGGCGGTAGGCATATCGGAGACGCCGGTTTGGACTTTGAATCCAGCCTCTTTCAGTACGCCCTGCAGTCGCTCAGAGCTTTGGGTTTCTAAGAAGCCAAGCTCGGCATAAGACCATATATCGCTTGCCACCTGCTTATAAAACGGGAATTTTTTATCCAGCTCTGCAGCAACAAATGCTTTGTCCTTGTCTGGTTTAAGTTTGGGGTTGAACTCAGTTTGAGCATTGGCTGTAAATGTGATGCAGAACACTAGAATGGAGAGGATTCTTTTCATTGGAAATGATTTAGGTTACTGCTAAAATAAGTGTATTCCCAGCTAATTAGAAAAACGAATTTGCTGTATGGTAGATGGCTCGCCAGTTGTATAAAGAACCGTGCTAAGATTGCCCCCCGCATGGGTGGATTGAGTAATCGAAATGGTAGTGGCAAATCCGGAGCCGCTTATGTGCAAGAAAGACGGACTAGTGACAAAAAATATTTACTTTAAGCTTGTCAATACCTAATTCACTAACTTATTCCTGAAATTAAACTACACAAACATGAGCGTTACCCGGTGCCTCTACGCATTTATCCTATTTTCATTATGCTTTGGATGTAAAACAAATACTGATGTTGCTGAGACTAATCAAACCAAGGAATGGCTAACTTTTGAGGGGAAGGCAGACATGCCCAATATAGTCCTGGTTTCTGGTGATGAGGAATATAGGTCGGAGGAGGCACTTCCTCAGCTGGCGAAAATCCTTTCTTCTCGCCATGGCTTCAATTGTACCGTAGTATTTGCGCAAGACCCGGAAGTACCTGGCATTGTCAACCCCAACTATGTACGAAATATCCCCGGACTGGAAGCCCTGAATAAGGCAGACCTCATGGTGATATTCACTCGCTTTCGTGCCTTGCCGGATCAGCAAATGCAATACATCGACAATTACTTGAAAAGTGGAAAGCCGGTGATCGGGATGAGGACGGCCACCCATGCATTCAATTTTGCAGCGGCAGATTCTACCTCAAGGTGGAAGCGTTATGGAAATAACTATAACGCCGTAGACGAATGGCAGGGTGGGTTCGGCCGTCTGGTCCTTGGAGAAAAATGGATTTCTCACCACGGTGACCATAAGAACCAAAGTACCCGTGGAGTGGTAGCGCCTGGTGCCGAAAGTCATCCTATCCTTAATGGGATTGAAGAGGGAGCAATTTGGGGCCCGACCGATGTCTATGGTGTTCGTTTGCCGTTGCCAGGTGATTCACAGCCTATTGTGCTAGGACAAGTAACTAATAGGTCTGGAGAATATGCGGAAGATGATGTGCTCTATGGCATGCGTTTTACAGACAATGAAGTAGCTGGCGTTGAGGTGGAAAAAGACAACCAGGGGAACGAAAAGAGTAGTAACAAGAATGATCCCATGATGCCTGTAGCCTGGGTGAAAAGCTACGAACTTCCAGCAGGGCAGTCAGGAAAAGTATTTGCCACTACCATGGGAGCCGCCACCGACCTATTGACGGAAGGTACCCGTCGGATGATGGTCAATAGCGTTTTTTGGAGCCTTGGTCTCTCAGTGCCAGAAAAAGCGAATGTAGACACTGTAGGAGATTACCAACCCAGCCAATTCGGTTTTCACGATGACCAGTATTGGGTGGATAAAAATTTGACCGTAAAATCGTTGCAATAGCCCGGCAATACACACTCGATAGGATCAGTAAACCCGCACTTCTTTGGCCAACAAGCGATCCTTTATTCTCACCCAAATAAGCTTTTTATGAAAAAGATTCAATCCCATTTGATAGTGCTTTTGATAACTGCGATTTGTTTGGCCAGTTGCAATACCCAACCTTATGCGGGCACCTGGGATTTTATGATTTCGTTTCGGGAGGAGGAGTTTACTGGTACCTTACAACTCATGGAGGCAGACGATACTTACCAGGGATTGATCAGGTCTTTTGATATTGGTAAGACTGACATCGAGGATTTACAGGTAGAGGGGAACCGTTTAACAGGTAGCATCTTGATGTGGGGTGAAGACCAGGCGACTATTACAGGAGAGTTTCAGGAAGATCGTTTTGTTGGCCATGTAACACTCAATAAGAACGAATATCCGATAACAGCCACCAGACAGACTGAACCCGACAACGCTTATCAACCACCTAAAGTAGATTATATACTGACAGGAAGCGATGTGGCTGATGTAGAAGCCAATATCGATCATGCAGGTTTGATCGAAGATTTCAGCAGTGAAGGCTTTCAACGGGGAAGCAGAATTTATAACAATACATGTATTACCTGCCATGGAAACGAAGATGTTGAAGGATCTATTCCGCTTTCCCTGAAATTTTGGGCGCAACCTTTCAAAGCTGGCTATGACCCTTTTTCCATGTACCAGACGATCACCAAAGGCTATGGGTCGATGCCTCCGCAATTGACACTAACACCGCAGGAAAAATATGACGTTATCAGCTACATAAGGGAACAATTTGTTCAGCCTAAAAATGAGGGGCAGTACTTCAAAGTCACCCCGGGCTACCTGGCTAAATTGCCGGAAGGAAGCTCCAAAGGTCCGGAGGCGAAGCCCTACCATCCATGGTCCGATATGGACTATGGCAATTTCTTTATTAACACCTATGAGTTGGCCGATGAGGAAACGGGTATTCCCCGGTATCACTCTCCGGGTCCTTCGCCCTATCCTGATGAGGACTATTCTAAGAACAACTTTGCCTACAAAGGAATTGCCATCCGTCTTGATGAAGGCGCTGGTGGTGTGTCGCAAGGAAATAGCTGGATGATGTTTGACCACGACCTTATGCGGGTGGCAGGAGGATGGACTGGAGAAGGCTTTATCGATTGGGAGGGCATTTTGTTAAATGACCGCCACGAGACCTATCCACGAACCATCGGAAAATTACATTTTGAAACGCCTGTTGCGCCAGGTTGGGCTAATCCAGCTACTGGTACTTTTGATGATCCCCGGTTTACAGCTAGAGATGGTCGGCAATTTGGGCCCTTGCCTCGCTCATGGGCCGACTACAAAGGCCTTTATTATTATGAAGACAAAGTGATCATCTCTTATTCGGTTGGCAATGCCAATGTCCTGGAAATGATGGGTGTGGAGCAAAGTGGAGAGCAAACAATTTTTACGAGAACCTTGAACATCAGCCCTTCGAAAAAAGGACTTAAGATGAGGGTAGCCGTTACGGGAACAAAAGTAGCCATGTTAGGAAACGGTGCTTCATTGACCGAGGAAGATGGTTATGTGGTACTTAATGTGGGTCAAGGTACACAGGCGAAAATCAAGCTCTTTATTGCCGGGCCAGAAACAAAAGCACCTGATGCTTATGTAGCCAGGGCCAGTCTACCAGAATCACTGGATCAATATACCTACGGAGGTTCTGCTCATTATCCACAAACGATCAATACAACCGTCACAAAGGGGAGGGAAGAAGGGCAATTTGCTGTCGACGAAATGACGGCGCCCTATGAAAATCCATGGAAGTCCAGAATGAAATTCAGTGGCATTGATTTCATGAAAGATCCGAACGTAGCTGTGATGTGTACGACCGATGGTGATGTATGGAAAGTGACTGGCTTATTAAATGAAAATGGGGAGTTGACCTGGAAAAGAATTGCTTCCGGCATGTTTCAGCCCTTGGGTATAAAAGTATTGGAGGAGAAAATATACGTCACTTGTAGGGACCAAATTGTTTTGCTTCGAGACTTAAATGGTGATGAGGAAACAGACTTTTACCAAAGCTTCAACCACGACCACCAGGTAACTGATCATTTCCATGAATTTGCCATGGGATTGCAGGCGGACAAGGAAGGGAATTTATATTACGCCAAAAGCGGTCGACATGCCAGGGAATCGTTGATACCGCAACATGGTACCCTGCTTAAAGTGAGTAAAGATGGCTCCAAAACAGAGATCATTGCCACGGGGTTCAGGGCAGCCAATGGTGTTTGTATCAATCCCGATGGCAGCTTTATTGTGACCGACCAGCAGGGCTATTGGAATCCAATGAACCGGGTGAACTGGATCGAAGGAAAAGGAAATTTCTATGGCAATATGTGGGGGTATGACCCACCAAAAGACAGCAGCAGGGCAGGGATGGAGCCGCCCATGGTTTGGATTGATATGGAGTTTGATCGCTCACCGTCAGAACTGCTCTGGGTAGATAGTAAGCAATGGGGACCTCTTGATGGAAGCCTACTCAGCTTTTCTTATGGCTTTGGTAAAATTCAATTGGTACTGAACGAAGAGGTGAATGGGCAGCGACAGGCGGGGGTCATCGATCTTCCTGGAGTAAAATTTTTGAGTGGTGTTATGAGAGGGCGTTTCCATCCGGTAGATGGACAGCTCTATGCTTGTGGAATGTCGGCTTGGGGAACTTCCCAAACGATGCGAGGTGGTGAATTTTACCGGCTGCGTTATACGGGAAAGCCTCTCACAGTGCCGCTTAAATTGGGGGCTGAGGAAGACGGCATCAAATTAACTTTTGCGGACAAGTTGGATGTTACTAATGCACAGAATATAGCCAATTTTGAAGTGCAAACCTGGGATATCCTCAGGAGCCGAAAGTATGGTTCAAAGCGGTATAATACACAGGTTTTACCCATTCGCAAGGTGGAATTAAGTAGTGATGGGAAAACGGTAAAGCTGTTTCTTGACGGAATACAGCCAGTGGATATCATGACTATTGCCTATACGGTGAAGGATGCCAAAGGCAATGAACTCAAAGGCAAAGTTCAAAACACTATTCACCATTTGAGGCCAGTCGAAAAACTTGAAGCCATGTAGTTATCTCTCGAAGTCTCTTTATTTCTTCTTTCTTAAAGGACACTGAGTTATACAATGTTGCTTCGAAAAGTTAAGAGTGCCTTTCGATGAGCCTGGTTGCGAGCACACTAAAGACCAACATCAACCTCCTGATACACCGTCATGCCTGAAACTGCAGGCATCTCCAAAGGTGCACTGGATATTTGTATCAAAAAAAGAAAAGCCAACCTTTCGGCTGGCTTTTCATATTCATTTTTTGAGAAAGTCTTATTTAAACCCAATCTCACCCAGCCCATTGTGGCTGATATTGATGGCCTCAAAAGGAGGTAAGCCAAAGGTGTTGTCTTGTTCTACCAGGTAGAACTCCATGCCTGACTGTGCTTTAGCGGCAAGAATTTTTTTGAAGTCAATGCTGCCAGTACCTACTGGAGCAAAATTACCTTCAGCATTCATGTCTTTCACATGCCATGCTTTGAAACGGCCCGGATACTTTTCGAAGTAGGCTAATGGATCGGCACCTGCTTTTGTTACCCAGAAAAGGTCCATTTGAAAGTTTACTACATCAGCACTGCAGTTTGCCAACAGGTAGTCGATCAGTATGGTACCATCTTCCATTGGCTTGAATTCAAAGTCGTGGTTGTGATAGAGTAGCTTCAACCCAGCAGCATTGCATTTTTCACCTAGCGTGTTAAGGATCTCTGTGATTTCAGCAGGCGTTCCTTTCATTCCCATCGTTCTGGTTTCTCTATTCACTGTGAACATTCCCATAGGAGGCACTGGAATCACAAAGTATTCGATGCCAGCCGCTTTGCAATCAGCGATCAGCTGGTCGGCATTTTCCATATTGACCATGCCCATATGAGCACTTTTGGCTGTAAGTCCAAGCGTCGCAAGGTAGGCTTTGAAATCAGCCGGAGCCATGCCATAGAATTTTCCTTCTTCATAATTTGCTGCCTCTACATAGGCATAACCCGCATCAGCAACTACCTGTAGGGTTGCTTTCGGGTCCGTGGCCATAGAGTCACGCAAGGTGTAAAGGGCCAAGCCGCCAAATTGGGCTGGCGCTGTCTCTTCTACGGCAGTAGATTCGGTAGTTTCTTCGGTTGAGCTGGTTTTGGTGCTGCAGGCAGTAAAGCCAAACGACAGCCCCAAAAGAAAGATTAAGCTTAATTGTAAGTGACGTTTCATATTGTTTCAGTATTTAATGCGTCAAAGTTAAACAAGTTCAGGTAAAGTTTTGAATAATAAGGAGATAGTCTGTACACAGTATGATTTGAGACAATATCAGCATTTTCTATCCCCTTGAGCTGTCCCCTGACAGCCCAACACTACACTGCAAGTTAACAGGGATCTGTGGAAAGAGCGGCCTCGACGAAAAGCCACTTTTTAAATAGGAGTATTTCAGCCCGGGAGCCTCTCATTGTTACTACTAGTTCACCAGCCATTCATTCTGCTCCTCAATGATCATGGCAAGGCAGAGTGCAGCCATCTTAAGCTTTTGGTCTTCGGGCAGATCGGGCAGTATCCATACGTTGCGCTTAGGAGTAGCCTGAACGGCTCCAATCTGCACATCGCCACGGAAAATGGCGAAACCAACCCAAAGGGTGAAAGGAGCTACTCTGCCATTGTCCATTCGTTTCACTGGCACCAGCCTATATTCTTCTGTATCTGTTTTGATCGCTCCAGTGAAAACACCGTTGGCAACGGAAGCTGCCAGTCCCCAGGTAAGAGAATCAGTGCTGGAAGTAATTAGTGCTGTTACGTTTTGTGAGCCCTGCGACATGGTGATGTTTGGAAACCAGGAGTTTTGGGAGCTTTGTACCAGTCCGTCTTTCGACATATTAACGATGGCGGTATCGCCTTTACCGTTGATCATGGTGAATGCCAGCTGCTGGCTGGAGGAAGAAATCGTGCCTTGCACATTGCTTCGGCTGTTGGTGGTGAGCCACCCCGCTTTGGATGATACAATTTTGTATTCATCAAAGTAGTAATAGGGAACTGCTTTCATTCCTCTATACTTTACTTGCTGCGGTGTGGCTTTGGTGCTTAGCGAAGGATCAATTTGCATGATCATTTGGGCGCTTACCGCCGACAGTGAGGCAATTGAAATAATGGTTACTAATACGATTTTACAGAGAACAGTTCTCATGACTAGGCTCAGTTTAGAAGTGAAGAATGATCAATCAATGTTGGTGCGAATATGGGGGATCGCTAGGAAATTATTGATAGGTTGGGAGGAACATTTTTGTTTGTATCAATGTGTTCATTGACTTGCCACCACTTCAGCTGTTTCGTCGTAGAAGCATTCAATTTGTTTCCATCATTTAAATTAAAATGTGTGGTATTGACACATTGAAATGACTACTTTGTAAAAGTTTGGCAACATTGAACATAATTAAACTACCTCCTTATGAAAAAAGACCAATTGAATTGGAAAGCTAAGGGCTTTCTCCTGGTGCTTGGGCTTACTATAAGTCTGGCAACCAGTGCTGTGGCGCAGTTTCGAAGGAACCCCGTGGTGTCGCCCGAGGTTCATTCAGATAATAAAATAACCTTTCGGGTATATGCACCTAATGCAAGTACGATTACTCTTAGCGGCGACTGGATGGGGCAGGGCAAATCAGAACCGCTGGTTAAAGGCGATACTGGTTTATGGGCATTGACTATCGGTCCTCTGGAGCCAGAGTTATATGGCTACAACTTTACCGTAGATGGTGTCTATACGCTGGATGCCTCCAATGCTTTGGTAAAAAGAGACGGTGTTCGCAACATCAGCTTTTTTATGATCAAGGGAAAAGGCTCTGATCTATATGAACCCAAACATGGTCCGAAAGGCATATTGTCGAAGGTTTGGTACGAGTCACCAACACTTGGACTTACCCGCCGCATGTATGTTTATACTCCGCCGGGATATGAAAATAACAAAGAAAACTATCCTGTCTTTTACCTCTTGCATGGTGGTGGTGGTGATGAAGATGCCTGGACCGAATTAGGTCTTACTCCTACTATCATGGACAACCTGATCAACTCAGGCCAGGCTAAGCCAATGATTGTGGTAATGACCAATGGTAATCCTGACCAAACAGCGGCGAGCATTGAGGCGCCAGCCAAACTGCCATCTCAAACCAACGAAGGCGGTATGGGCATGGCCAATAAGAAATTTGAGGGGAGTCTCGTAAAGGATGTCATCCCCTATATCGAAAGCCACTACAGAGTGAAGAAAGGCAAAGAAAACCGTGCCTTGTCTGGCCTCAGCATGGGTGGTTGGCAGACGCTCAACATCACGTTCGACAATCCAGGTATGTTCGATTATATCTGTGTGATGAGTATGGGTTTTGTAAAAGACAGCCCTTTTCTACCTAGCAACGCTGAAGGTCGTGATGAGGCTATCGAAGCTCTTAAGAAAGCCAACCCAAAGTCTTACTGGGTAGCTATTGGAAAAGACGATTTTCTCTACGACAGTGTAGTGAACCTGCGAAAGTCCCTCGACGACCATGGGTTCAAATACAAGTATTTGGAGAGCACTGGCGGACATACCTGGACCAACTGGCGTATATACCTGTCGCAGTTTGCGCCAGTGCTTTTTAAATAATGACTTTATTTTAATAGATATCGGGTTGAAAGTCTGTCTAAAGTGGCAGACTTTTTTTATGTGCTGCATTGCACATACAACTCCCATGTATCTTTTTGGTAGGTGACATTCGTCATTGTTTCCTTGCCTCAATGCTTTGCAGCTTATGAGCTTAATTAAAAGAAAATTTCCCTGCCCGGTCAGTTGAAACGCCACAGATTGGAAGTTTAAAAGGAATGAAGATGAAACAAAATGTAAGGATGTCGATGAGGGTTTTACTTGGAGTATTTCTTATCGGCTATGCTTTGAATCAGTTTCTTCACTTTTACCGACCAGCTACGGAATGATCTCACTACGACTCTTTTGATTCATGTTTTATTTTATTTGGAATTTGTTTACCCCTCACTCATCCTCGTTTGCAACGAGTATGTGCGGCATCTGCGATTGTATCGCAGCTTTCAAAAAAGAATTATTAGAATATGCACTTCAACCTCAGTTTCAAGGAAAAGGAAACTGACTTTTTTAAATTAGGTAGAGCATATCCGATTTGGCGATGGCAGAGAATATCGACAGACTAGTTTTGAAGGAAGATTTGCCTGAGCGAGGTCTTGTAAAAGGCGATATTGGCACCTTCGTAATGATTCACGACAATCGTAGAGGATATGAAGTAGAATTTTCACACTGAAGGGAAAAACCAGAAGTGTGGAAACCCTCAAACCCAATCAGGTAAGGCCGTAAAAGCCAAGGAGATGGCTCATAGCAGAGAATTGGCGTAACCTTGTACTGCTTTAAACGTCTCGTTATGACCAATTAAACCTACCCATCAATCCCGTGCTGGTTCGGAGGGAAGAGAGGCAGCATTGGAAGTGGAGTAGGGTACTTCGGTAAAGGGTATCAGATCATTACGAGAACCATGCCCTGTCCCCTGAAAGGGCATTAATGAAGCGATTGCAGGTGCCGTTCTGTCGGGGGGAAAGACCGAGAAGAAAATGTGCTTGCGGTCCGACGTCACCCCTTCACCAAATACTTATCCAACCACCCCAGCACCAACGCTCGCATTTCAGGCAACTCTTCGTGCGGACAGTCGAATAGCTCAATATGGCAATCTTCTTCTTTACCACGCTTTTTATACAATGGTAGCAGATAATCTCTGACTTTCTCGACGCCAGCAGGTGGCGTCAGCAAATCCAGCCGACCATTCAAGCTGAGGTGGGGTCTAGGTACGATCAATTCGTTGATGGTACTGGTAGAGAAATGCTTTAATAATGAGGGCACGTAGTAATAGATGCCATGCCCACTGAGATTGCCAATTTTCATCAGTTCCTCATATTCGGTGAGGCAACAAAGGTCGAGGCAGGTGGTGATGCGGGTATCCAGTGCTGCCAACCACCACGCTTTGGTGGCGCCCATAGAAAGGCCAAAAACACCCACTCGGGTTGCATCAACCTCTGGTCTGGCGAGTAAATAATCAAGTGCTTTCATTTCGTCCCAAAGCATCATGCCGAAAAGTGTCTGCCCTTTCCAAAGCATTTCTTTGAAAAGATCTGTTTCGCCAGTAGGATCTGACGAAAGACGGTTACGTTCACCAAAACACCAGCTGTCGATGGCCAGGGTCATGATTCCTTTTTCGGCGTATACTTCCGCATAGGCTGGCATCACACTGCGGCCATCAAGCAGTTCGTCCTTTCCAACTTTATAAATACCAAAGTGCGCATGACAATAAAGCATGCAGGGAGCCTTGTCTTTCATGTTGTCGGGCACCAGTAATATACCCGGCACCTTTTCAATACCGTTGAAATCAAATTCAAGGTACTCGAGTGTGAAGCCTTGATGTTTTTCTTTTTTCAAAAGTTTTGGGGCAGTCGACTTGTGGTTTTCTGGTAAGTCTCCTAATAAGGGTAGCAGTTTTTGCCGCTGTTCTTTTTGCGACTTGAGGAAGGAGGGGTTTTCAGACAACATTGGGAAAATGGTTTGATCAACAGGAAGTATACCGACCATTGATGCAGCGATGGATTGCTTAATAAATCGTCTTCTGTCGGATTTCATGATGTGTATTGGTGTTTTTGAAGATACACATTTTATTTTTTTTGTCATTGTTGAGATTTCTCATCATCTGAGTTTTTTTTATTAATGCTGTAACATTATGGCAATTATGGTGTTTAAACCTTGCGTGGGATGTAATATACTCGTCATGCATACTATTTTATCACATTTCAAACGTTTGTTTCAATATTCTTATTATCTTTGCGACTCGAATTGAACCCATAAACTACACATCAATATGAAAATGAACATGCTCAAATTTGTTAAGATATTTAGCCTTCCGGCAATGGCCCTGGGGCTATTGATCTTCACTGGTTGCGGTGGAGACGATGAAGAAGAAGTGCCTACAATGAATATTGTGGAATTGGCCAGCTCTGCGAAATACCAGCAGGCATCCGGTGCTCCAGCTACAGAAGCACTAGATTCATTAGTAAAATACCTGAGTGTTTATCCTGATCTTGTATCATTGCTAAGTGGAAGTGGTGAATATACTGTATTTGCACCAAGTAATACTGCTTTCATCAGCTTGTTAGCGACTCCAGGGTTCCCTGAAGATATTCGTGATATTAATCCAGATATTGTGAAAGACGTACTTGCCTATCATGTTGTTTCAGGTACAGTTCTTGCAGCAGATCTAACTGCAGGAAGCAAAGTGGCTACTTTGTCTTCCAAAAAAGAGGAAATTCAAGTGAACACTGACGGCACATTATTGACCGGTTCCACCAACAAGGCGATTGAAGTAGTTTCTCCTGATTTGAAAGCGACTAACGGTGTGGTTCACTTAGTTGCCACTGTTTTGATTTCTCCTTCTGTAGGCGCAACATTGACACCTATTTTGGGAACAAATGCAGGTTCTCTTTTGCTAGGTGCGCCTTTCTCTACGCTGGCTGCTGGTATCACGTTGGCTGATGTTTATGCTGCAGCAAACGATTTGCCAACGCTTGTTTCAATACTTGCGGGTAGCACAGTTCATACAGTCTTTGCTCCAACAAATGCTACTTTTGAAGCTGGAAGTATCACTGCTAATACCTTCACAGGTGCTCAATGGTATGGCATTATCGCTAATCATGTGGTTCTTGGTAAAACAATCACTCCTGCAGACCTGGTAACGGGTGCTACGTTTGATACAGCTGCTGGCGGGAAAATCTTGGTATTCAACAATAAAGAAGCTGTTCCTGCCAAAAACGGTATTGGAATCTATTTAGACGGAAATGGATCTGTGGATCTGACCGATTTGACAACGCTTACTACACTGGATGCTGAAGTAGCGCTTCCAAACGCTGCTGAGAATGGCAATGGAGTTATCCACGTTATTGCTGGTGTACTTTCTCCTTTGTAAGAATATTATAAGCAACATTAACCAACAAAAAGGCCGGTATATCCGGCCTTTTTTTGTTTGTGTCAGTCGCCAAATATTTATTGCAGATCCAGTATCAAAGGGACCATGGCTTCTATATACGGCACAACACCAGTATAGTGAGTAGCTCCCTCAAGCGGAGTGAGCGTTAACACAGAGGTGGAAGTTCCGTTTTCAATTAGTTTATTGTACGTGTCCACTGAATTCTGATATGGGACAGTCACATCAGCTGTACCATGAAACATATAGGTTTTCACGGTAGGTGTCCAATCAGTCAGACCATTGCTGTTAAATCCATCCACCAGGTATTGATAGTCAGGATTGGTGTCTATGTTTTCCAACAAATCGGGTTGTACTAACTCTGAGATGGTATAGCTCAACTCTTCATTGATCGCTCCACCACTTTTGCTACCATCAAAAAGACCAGGAATTTTGTCAGCGTATACATCGACAAAGAAATTAGACAAAGGTTCCGTCCAGTCATAGTAGGTTTGATAAGCCAACGCCACATAAGCAAGGAAAAATGGATTGTCGTAAGTCTCCAAGCCGAAGAAGTATTCCTGCATGCCTTTTACATCGTAGCCACCTGAAGATGGAAATGAAGCAGTTAGCTCAAACCCATCTAACGGGTCGGTTTCAATTGACTGCTGAGCGGCCATAGTAGCATAACCACCTTGTGAATAACCAGCCAGAAAAAGGGTTGTGTTGAAATTGACTTCCTGTTGCTCAGCCAACTGATGAGCAGCCTTCAAATTGTCTACAACTGCAGAGGCTGTCACTTCTTTTACATAGTAGGGATGCAGCAAATCTTTGGAAGCTCCGAAGCCAATAAAATCAGGAACCACCGTAATAAACCCAGGGCTTGCCATGGCGGCATAGAGGATCAAGGAAGTGCTTTGAAGTGATGATGCAGATGGGGCTTCTGCATGGGAGGCGATTGTGCCATGTTGAAAACTGATCATACCCACCTTTTCGCTAGTGCTCGGCAAAATCACTAAACCTGAGGCAATAATTGATTGGCCCTTGTAAGTGGTTTCATATTTGACTTTATAGATCTCTACATCATAAATCAATTTGTTGGTAGGGATGTCTATGCCGGCAGCTTCAATAAAGGTTTGCAGTTCTCCTGCAGACCTCGTTAGAAACAGGTTTGCTTCTGTTAGATTGGTGTACGAAACGACCGGACCCTCATCGTCGTCATTTTGGCAAGATGTGAGACCAAGACTCAGAAGGAGAAGCAGATAAAGAAGGTAGTTTTTTTTCATGATTGTGATTTTAAATAAAAAAAGGCTGCCATAACATGACAGCCTTCAGGCATAAATGGTTTTAAATTTAATTCATTAATTCATCGAAGGTCAGCGATACATAGTAGATGCCTCCAATATTGGGGCCTCCGAGGTTCTGGATATAATAAGTATTGAGGAGGTTGGATGCACCGACTTTTAGCATCGATTTAATGCCTGGAAGTTTGTAGCTCACCTGTGCATCTACTGTAGTGTAGGCTGGTACCATACCGAAGGCAGGGGCAACAAACGACGACTGCCATTCAAACTCTGTTTGCCATCTCATGGCTACGTTGAAACCAATATTATCTGTCAATTTCCTATTGGCAAACGATATATTCACTTTGTGCTCTGGCGTATTGTACTCTGCCAAAAAGTTCTCAGGCACATCATTGAGAACGTTCCAGCTATGGTTCGCTGAAATAGTGTAGCCGCGGCTTAGGTTGTAAGTAAGCCCAATGGCCGTGCCCTGAGACGTTACCTGCTGACTAATGTTGGTATATATCTGGAAAGTATTGAGGTCTGTTCCATTCAGCAAGGTGGCGTAGTTAGGCGTGCCAATTAGACTCGGGTCTGGAGCATCAGCTGCTGTGTATTCTGTGGCTTTTCTTACCCGTATTTGAGAAATGAAATCGTCGTAGATATTGTAATAGTAGCCTACATCAATCAATAACTTATTTTGAATCAACGCCTTGTAACCAAATTCAATTGATTTCACTTGCTCGGGCTTCACAGGGTTAAACGAAGTAACCGGAGTTAAAAGAGCTGTATTGGCTGGATTGAAGATGGCAGCTGGAGTGGCGCCCTGATTGAAAACCGCTGTACCATAGTTCTGAACTGAAAATCCCTCGTAAGCCAAGGGAACACCTGTGCTTGACTGCTCAGTGATATTGTATTTTTCAGCATATCTTGGCAGTCCTCCCAGTAATCTGGCACTGATGATACTAAGGTCAATATGCTGTCCTTGTGTGGTCGGAATTCTAAAGCCAGTTTGGAATGAAGCCCGAAGGACGTGATTTTCTTTGGCTTTCCAAACGGCGGAAAGTCTTGGATTTACACGTCCTTTAAAGTTTTGATTCTTGTCGTAGCGAACGGAACCGGAGAGCTTCACTTTTCTATCTCCAATCCACTTGCCAAACTGGGTATAAATGCCTTGCTCGGCAATTGTAATAGGTGCATCAGCATCATCAAAGATAGTTCCCCCGGAGTTGAGCTGATACAATCGATAACTTGCACCTACCTGCAGCTCCATGAAATCGATCTGATTTTTGAAATCGAACTGACCTTCAGCGTGATACAAGTTGGTTTTATCATTGAAACCAGGTCCTTTAGGTACTACTCCAATCAGGGCTTGCTTTCTAATATCCTGAAACTCCTTGGAGTTGGGGTCGAGCATGAACTGTTGGTCAAACACTCCCCTGGCGTAGGCATGCCCAGCCTGCTGTACCTGAATTCTTTCTGCTTCAGACAAGGTATTTACTTCACCTGGCTGATACCCAGCATCATAAAGATACCTTAGGTACTCAATACCATAGTTGCCAAGCGCACTGGATACATCAAAATTAGGGTTTACCCTGGCCGCGGCAAGGTCGTTTACTCTTTTGGCTAAAAATTCCGTGATATAAGAATCTCCTGAATTTTCCCTTGTGGTGTAGGCTCTCAGATAGAAGTTGTCACCTCTTAGCTGAAGCCTATGTTGCATGATACCAAAATTCTTCAAGGAATACCTTTGAGCGCCGGTATAAATACTAGTTCCCCAGCCACCATTGAAAAGGTAACTCAATTCCATCCTATCGTTTGGTCGATAGAAAAGACCGATATTGGCCTTTTTGTTTTCTGCGCCATAATCAATGAGGTCGGATTCTTTGTAGGGTGTAACAGAAACAACATTGCTGGGAAGGTCGCCAGCGGCAGCGTAAGTTTGTGCTGAGACTCCGGGCTCAAACACTGCGTTTCTTGCCAGTACATTCCAGTTGCTACTCAGCGGGAAAATAGCAAGGTTGATCGATGCTTCGTCACCCATATAGTTGAGTCGGTCGGCACCAGGGTTCGATGAAAAGCCTTCGGGCGTTCTGGCTATTTCGCGGTCACGGTCGCTGGTAGCGTGCCAGTCTTCTGCTTTGCTGTATGCCAGGTTTACTTTGAAAGCAAACTTATTATTGAAAGACTTGGCGTATCGCAAAGCGCCCTCGTAAAGTGGGGCAGCGTCATGCCCTGATAACTCACCTCCACCTACGTGGTTGACACCCACTTTTGAGAAAGCACTTAGGCCCTGATATTCAAATGGGTTTTTACTGTTAACCAAAAGGATACCGTTGAAGGCATTAGGGCCGTACAACGCAGAAGAAGCTCCGGGGATAAGTTCTACGCTCTCAACATCCAATTCCGAGGGACCATTCAGGTTACCAATGGGAAAGTTAAGTGCCGGGGCCTGCGTGTCCATACCATCTGTTAGCTGCACAAACCTTGTGTTACCTGTGTTCGAAAAACCGCGGGTATTGATGATTTGAAAATTGATACTGCTACTGGTTACATCTACACCTTTAAGCGTCGCGAGGCCTTTGTAGTAATTGTCGGAAGCAGTGGATTGGACAGCCAGGATATCCATTTTTTCAATAGAAATGGGTGATTCAAGAATGCTTTCCTCTACTCTTGAAGCGGAAATAACTACTTCTTGCCCCAACATAGATTGTTCCGCTAGTTTAAAGTCCAGGTTCGGCATGGAAGCATTGGTAACCTGAAATTCCTGCGTGGAATACCCTATGTAAGATATCACTAGTGTAATTGGAGGCGCATCATTTACATTCAGTTTGAAATTGCCGTCAACGTCGGTGACGGTTCCAACCACTTTTCCTTTGACCAGAATATTGACACCGGCCAAACCTTCGCCGTTGGCTACATCAGTTACTTTTCCTGAGACAGCCGTTTGCGCCTGTGCGTTATGGGCGAAAAAAGAAAGTAGAAGTAGTAGTTGTAAATAGGTAGATATCTTTTTCATAGGGTCATTTTTGAGCTAATCCTTAAATCTAAATCTTTTTTTGAGAATTTGACAAAGAGAATCTTTCGATTGGGAATTTATATATATGCTTATTTCTAATTGAGTTTCACGTTTTTTCCCAAATAGTCAATTCGTAACATCGATGCTTCGCTTCTTGTTTCCAAAATTTGATGCACGGATTGTCTCATCAATGGTAATTGGCTTATCTTAAGGTCTAATAAACACCCATCGGTATGAAAGCACTGGTTTTGGAGGAGTACATGCGTTTTACCCTGAAGGACGTGCCAATGCCCGACATGAAAGAAGAAGAAGTGCTGATCAAGGTAAAAGCGGTCGGCATCTGCGGAAGCGATGTTCATGGGATGGATGGAAGCTCAGGCCGCCGTCTGCCTCCCGTGATAATGGGCCATGAAGCCTCCGGCGAAGTGGCGAAAGTGGGCGCAAAAGTTACCAGATGGAAGGCTGGCGATCGCATCACATTTGATTCTACTATTTATAAGAAAGATGACTGGTTTACCCGCCGGGGTTTTTATCAGCTAAGTGACGATAAAATGGTCGTGGGTGTTTCCACGCCGCAATTCAAAAAGGATGGTGCCTTTGCTGAATACCTGGTGCTACCTGAGCATATTCTTTATGAACTTCCCGACAATATCACTTTTACGCAAGCCGCCTTTGTAGAACCAGCAGCGGTGGCCATGCATGGCATAGAAATCACAAAACCCTCAATGACCGACGTGGTGGTGGTGGTAGGTGTGGGCATGGTGGGCTCCTTTGTGGTCCAACTGCTGAAAATCCGAGGTTGTAGAAAAGTGATTGCTGTCGATATAGATGATTTTAAGGTGGACCTGGCCAAAAAACTTGGCGCTGACTATGCGTTTTTGCCCGGTGACCCCGAGCTGATGAAAACCATCAGGAACCTTACTGAAGGAAGAGGTGCCGATGTTGCCTTTGAAGTAGTGGGCGAGGAAGATAGTGTTCATACTTGTATTTCTTCTGTCAGAAAAGGCGGACACGTAACGCTGATAGGGAATGTAACGCCCTCCATTCATTTCCCTGTTCAAGATATCGTAACACGGGAAATTCGGGTGCAGGGGTCGTGTGCCATTAATGGCGAATATCCGGCCGTGCTGGACCTTATTGCTTCAGGAAGGCTGGATGTCAGTGCCATTCTTTCTGTTGAGGCGCCGCTAGCGGAAGGTGCACATTGGTTTGATCGTTTGTATAAAAAAGAAAAAGGGCTCATGAAAGTGATGCTAAAGCCATAAGAACAATGGAAAAAATAAGAGTAGGAGTAGTAGGTAGTGGAAAAGCGGCAGGCATGCATGCCGATGGAATTGTCAATATTCCAAACGCTGGATTGGTAGCCGTTCATAGCAGAAGTAAAGAACGAGGAGATACTTTTGCTGCCAAATATGGTGCTAAGGCCTATCAGGATATTGCTGAGATGGTCTCTGCTGAAAAGTTGGATATGTTGACGGTTTGTTCGCCCCACCCCAATCACCTGGAGGCTGTGGAAGCTGCGATGCAGGCCGGAGCCCACGTATTGGTCGAAAAGCCACTTGCCTCGACCTTAGCCGATTGTGATGCCATGATTGCAGCATCTGAAAAATACGGTAAGAAGCTGGGTATGGTAAGCCAGCGACGCATATTGCCTGCCTCGCAAAGAATAAGAAAGGCGATTGATGCCGGAAAGGTAGGAAAACCGGCACTTGGCATTGCTCAGTTACTCGGCTGGCGCGGAGAGGACTACTACAAAAGCGATCCCTGGAGAGGGAGTTGGGAACACGAAGGGGGAGGAGTGTTGGTGAATCAGGCACCCCACCAAATCGACCTGCTGCAGTGGTATATGGGAGGAGAGATTGAATCGCTGTATGGTGTTTGGAACAATATCAATCATCCTTATATAGAAGTAGATGATACCGCCGTGGCCATCATAAAGTTCAAAGGTGGAGGTATTGCCAACTTGATTTTGAGTAACTCACAAAAACCTGGGCTATACGGTAAAGTGCATATTCACGGATCTAATGGTGCATCTGTTGGCGTGCAAACTGATGGGGGTGCTATGTTTATCGCTGGTGTTTCGAAGGTACAGGAGCCACCCAAGACCGACCTTTGGACAGTGCCTGGTGAAGAGCGCCTGGTAGCCCAGTGGGAGAAAGAAGACATTGATTTGTTCCACAAAGAAGACCCGATTGAATACTTCATCAGGGCCCAGAACCAGGATTTTGTGAATGCCATTATTAACGACCGACCACCGATGGTCGATGGCAAAGAGGGCCGAAAGACAGTGGAGATTTTCACCGCTATTTATCGATCGATGGAGACGGGGAAAGAAATAAAATGGCCACTCTAGCCGTTGGTCAATAACCCTGCACCTCCATCATCTGTTTAATCATTTGCACCCTTCTGCCAAGGTGAGGCTGCTGAAGCAAGGGTAAGAACTGGTCGTGGGTAGTGTAAAAGCCAAGGTAAAATAGCCAGAAACCGAGTGAAAGGTGGTGAATAATGCCCAGATGTTTTCGCTTTTAGCAGCTTCTCTGTCTTAGGTCTTTATGTTACTCCCTGCACTTTTGCAAGTTCTTTAATGATAGCGGGTCGACTGTGAGGGTAAATTGCTGTTGATAAAGGAGCTGTCGTCAAAGATCAGCTATAGTGTTGCGAAAAATGAATATTCAAAACAGTTAAAAATCTAGGCTTGCCTGGCGCCAGTCACACTTTTACCAAGTGGAAGGAAATTTTACAGGACAAAATCAGATAAACTATGCTTTTGCTGAAGTATAATTCAATAATTATTTGCATTTTTCATTGTGAATTGCCTATATCCTGCGCAAAATGAATTGACTTTTTTGCTGGAGGCCCTAAATTTGAGAAATAGATAATTGTCGAATGTGGAGATGTTTTTTTAGCGTTGTAATTTTTCTGTTCGTCTTAGTGAAAAACTACATTACTGAGGCTCAAATCACTCCTTCCGACTTTCCGAGAATCCACACAGAAGTAGCAAGTTTTAGTTATCCATTTAGTATTGGTAACTCTGTTCTGCGTAACTTGAAAGAAGGAGACTTGAACAACGACGGTTTCTTGGACCTCATCTATACCGAGTACTGGCGCGCAGGAACCTCGATCAATCTTCAAAATTATATTTCAGCTTTGATAAACAATGGAGATGGAACGTTTACAAAAACGGTGTTGGTCACAATCACCTCCAATTCGGTCAATGATATTGATATAGGCGACTATGATAACGATGGCGACCTTGATATTGTAGCTGTATTGACGTCAGTGGCTACACGACCATTAATATACAAAAATGACGACGGCGTATTCAGCGCTATAAAAAGAGAAGAAATGAGTGCGTCTGGCAGTGGTTCTGTCAATTGGGTTGACTATGACCTGGATGGAGATTTGGATTTGTTTACTTCTGGATCTGACAACGGCAACTACAAATCTATTTTGTACACCAATCTGGCAGGGGTGTATTTATCGCCGATCGAATTTCCAGGTCTGAGTAATTCAACCTCATTGTGGGCAGACTTCAATAGCGACACCAGACCTGATCTTTTGTATAGCGGAAAAGATATCAATGGTGATTACCTTACATATTTATTTATCAACGGGGAAGAAGGTTTTCTTCAGTCCAATTACCAAATGCCGACTTTTGAGCGAGCGAGATACACTTCCAACGATTTCAATGGCGATGGTCTTTTTGATTTAACTGTAACAGGCAAGACACCAGAAGGACTAGACTTTACAGCTCTCTACCTGAATGAAAATGGAGCAGGGTTTGCTGAATCTGACATTGGTCTACTGCAAGTGTCATATGGGGTGACTACAATAGCTGACATTGACAATGATTTTACAATGGATATGCTCACGATTGGGTCCAAAGCGGATGGCACGAAAAAAGCATCCGTTACGGGGCAATGTACAGACTGTGGCTCGATATTCGGCCCGGGAGGTTATGCGGAAGCTCTTTGGCTCGATATTGACAACGACGGAGATTTGGACCTTGCCACAAGCGGTGCCTATTCTTCAACCCGTGGAGAATTGAGGATTTACAGAAATGACTTTGCCGATATTGTTTATGATGTTCCTGAACCTCCAAATGCGCTCTCTGCTGAGCTGAGCGGAAGGATTCCGACATTGTCTTGGGAATGGGGGAATGAGTTTTCTATTCCAGAACACCAATATGGATTTGATATTTGGCTTGAAAAAGGTGGCGTTAAGGTTCCCTTCATTTATCAGCCAAGTATAGATCCGGAAACGGGAAGAGCGCTCCTTAATCGGATAGGAAAATTGCAAGGCTCTTCGATAGAGTTGATGGGGCTCGCGCCTGGAACATACTCTTGGCAGGTTCAAGCTGTAGATTACAAATACCTCAGGTCGGAATTATCTGAGTTAGCTTTTTTTACTATTGAGCCTACCATGCTCGACTTGACAGGATACTCGATTGACGGACAACTGGGTGAAAGTAGTTACGATTGGACCACTAACTCTATTCGTATTAAAGTAGCTCCTGATGCCGATCTTACTCAATTGACGGCAAGCTTTGAGTTGCCCGAAGGTACGCTGGTAAAGATCGAAGAGGTTGAGCAAATTTCAGGAGAAACTATTAATGATTTTTCTGAATCAGTTATTTATAAAATAACCAATACAGAAAATGAATCACACAGCTATTGGCAGGTGGACGTCGAAACCGTTGCCCAATTCACTTCGGTGTTGGAAAATCCTCTTAATTATTTTGTGAGTTTTTACACCAATACTTTTATGGCTGACCTGGATAATGATGACGAATTGGAGCTCTTCATTACCTCTCCTTACGGCACCAACAAAGGAGGGATTTACGATATTAATAGTGGGGTAATTGAAAAAAAGGAATCGACTCTTTCTGAGATATCAGGTAGGCTTCTACCGTTTGATGTAGATCTTGATGGTGACGTGGATTTACAAGCAAATCGTCTTGACTACGGTCTATTAAGAAACACAGAGGGAGATTTTTTGAAGGAACCGCTTGGCGAAAGTTCTTCATCATTATACGTGATGGGGATTATTGATATAGACAATGATGGATGGCAAGATGTTGTGTATCAGGATGGGTACACCGCACTCATGGTTGCTAAAAATAGGAACGGAGTGTTAGGTACTGCAACTAGGGTCTTATCCCCAAGCGGGTTTGTCGAAATAGATATTGTAGATATTGATAAAGATGGCGATGAGGATATTGTAGGAAATTCTGGTGCATTGGATCATTTCATTTTGCTAAATAATAATGGAGTGTTGACTCCGTATGGAGGTGACAAACAATGGACTTACAGGCAGTCAGTAGTAGACATCGACAACAACGGGTTTCTCGACATAGGTGTAGGATCATTTTACTCTAGCGGCCTGACAAGTTATTTAAATAATGGAATTACGTTTGACGAAAAGCCGATATTCAAAGCTTACAAGAGCCATTCTATTGACTGGGGAGATTATAATAGCGATGGTTTTTATGATCTTCTTACTACTGGAAGCTTCAATGGTGCTGGGTCTTCAAAGCTCGCTATTTTTGACAACAAAGAAGGGGAAATGGTGCTCGGTCAGGACTACCCGGACCAGACTGCAGAGAACGGCTACGTTAAGTGGCTAGATATCAACTCTGATGGCCGTCTGGATGTTTTTGTTTCCGGTACAATTAGCAGCTCTCAAGGAAATGTTACTCAACTTTACAGGAACAATCTATCAGCTGTCAATTTTGCCCCAGCACCACCGCAAAATTTGGCGACAGAAATATTTGGTGGCAAGGTGCGCTTTAGCTGGGACGATGCGATTGATGATCATACCCCAGTGCAAGGAATGACCTACGATATTTCAGTTGGCACTCAAGAAAATCTTTCTGATATAGTATCTGCCTCCGCAAATCCAACGTCTGGTGTTAGAGTTATTCAAAAAAAAGGAAGGTTAGCAGGCACTCATACCTTTTTAAACAGGTCGATACGGCACTTACCAGAAGGGACCTACTACTGGAAAGTGTTAGCAATGGATGGGGCATTGCAATCTTCTGAATTTTCTGAGATTGGGACGTTTGAAATATCATATGAAAGCACTGACTTTCTAACCTACGCTATCGACGGACAGCTTGGCGCTGCCGAGATTGACTGGGAAGCAAAGACCATTTTTGTTTCAATGCCCGCTGATGCTGATCTTACTTCCCTGCAGCCAATATTTGAAACCAAAGAATCGGCGATGGTCCTCGTCGACGATGTTTTACAGGTTAGCGGTGAGTCAACCCTGGACTTTACTAATTCAGTCATTTATACAATTAAAGGGTTGGATGATGCAGAGGATCAGTGGGAGGTAGTGGCAAGAGCAAAAAGCGAAGAAACAAAGTTTCTTGGTTTTTCTATACCTGAGCAAAGTGGTACAGCTACTATTGATGGGGTAAATAGCAAGGTTACTATCACGCTCCCTTATGGATTGGTATTGGAGACAGTCACGCCTGAGTTCGTCGCTTCGGAAGGAGCAATAGTATCCCTCGGGGGATTGATACAGAAAAGCGGAGAGTCACAGATTGACTTTAGCTATAGTTTGAAGTATGGTATAAATTCAGAAGCCGGCAGTCAACACCAGTTCTGGGAGGTGAAATTTGTCCATGAGGAGCCCTTGCAGACAACTCAGTTTTTGGAAGGCATATACCAGACTAAGCCAGCTTGGGCAGATTATGACCTGGATGGTGATCTTGACCTGGCACTTGTGGATAACGATCAGGTATTGAAACTCTACGAAAACGACCAGGGGGAGCTCACTTTGTCTGATCGAATTTTACCTACGGGAGTGGCTGGGCCATGTGCGTGGGATGACTACGATGGGAATGGATACCCTGATATCGTTTGTGTAATTGATGAGCATCTTACAGTTATTCCTTTCGACGGAACTGATTTTTTGGAAGGTGTGAGCCTTGCTGACATAGTCGAACAATATAAAACCATCAGTGTTTCTGATGTCAATAATGACACATACTACGATTTGATCCTCACAGATTCTTTGGAATCTGTCATTTACTTTTCTTATTCGAAAGAAAGCGAGGCTGACTCAGTTTTGACGATACAGCATACTAACTTCAACTTTCACTTCGATGATTTCAATCTCGACGGGCAGGCAGATTTTTTCACTCATTTTCCTGACGACCAGTACGCTTCGTTGCTGATTTCCAAGAGTAATGGATTCGATACTGTTAGGATTGAAATCAATAGTTCCGTTGAGGAAATTAATGTATTGAATCTAAATAACGATAAACTACCAGATCTTATTGTTACCTATTGGTTAAACGATGTGACGCTGACGAATGGATTTTTCATCAATAATCAAATGACTTTTGATTTCATTGACCTCACCGGTTTTCCGGTATTGTCTAATTATAGTTTTGATCAGGGAGATTTTGATAGCGATGGAATAAATGAAATCATTCTCTCCGGTAAGAAACCTCTGCAAACAGATGAGTTTTTATTGATTAGAGTTGAGGTGAACGCTAGCGAACAGACTACTGCAACACAGCAGCTACTTTCATCTGACCAACCATTGTATTTTGTCGATTGGCTTCATCTTGACGACGATAGTAATCTGGATCTTGCTGTATATGGTAACGAACAGATTACTCTGTTTGAAAACGAAATAGTCATTAATAACGAGGAACCACAACCTCCAGAAAACCTGAGAGCAGCCGTGACAGAAAATAATGTTTCACTTTTTTGGGACAATGGAGACGACGAGGTCTCGCCTTCTGAGCTGTTGCATTATACTCTCCGAATAGGAACGAATCCCGAAAGTGAAGACGTAAGAGGCTCTTTCTTTTCTTTAGAAAATGGGAGACCCATTATAAAGTCTGTCGTCCCTCTCGTTAGTGATTCGGTTAGTTTTAAAATAGCAGGTAACGGGAAATATTATTGGAGTTTGCAGTCGGTGGACGCAGGAAGGCTGGCTTCACCATTTTCGGAAGAAGCTACATTTACTGTAGGTGTCCCGGGCTTTGTTGATTTTTCGATTGCTCAGGAGACGGATTCTATTATTATTAATGCGTCCGGTAAATTTGTTAAGATTTATGTGAACAAGACAACACCTATCGATGTGATTACGCCTGTTTTTGAGTTGACTTCAGAGTCGTTGGCTTATGTCGAAGGTGAGCTACAAGAAAGTGGCGTGAGTGAACATTCTGGGCTGGCTATTCTCGAATACCTTCTGACCACAGGCGACTCAACTAATACTGCCCTCTGGACCGCTGAGGTAGTATTTAGTAACTTATTGCCGAACTCACTAACAATCTCCACTGATAAAATAGAAGAGAATAATCTTGAAAATGCTTTAGTGGCGATACTGGAAGGTCTTGATGATGACGACGTTACTCTTACCTATTCACTGATTGCTGATACCCTGAACAACAATAAATTTAAGATTGAGGGGAATGAACTTTTGCTAAAGTACTCCATGGATTACGAAACCTCCGAAGCATTGAGTGTTTTGATAGCAGTTAAGGATAGTTACGGAGGCGTGTTCAGCAAACGTTTTGAAATTGTCATTTTAGATGTCAACGAGGCGCCAACCGCGGTTAGCCTATCGAATAATTTGATAAATGAGAATTTGCCTGCCGGAAGTTTAATCGGTCAGTTTGTCGTCGAAGATGAGGATATAGGCGATGAGCATACGGTAACATTAACTAATGAAGATGCAGTCGGAAGTCTTATTTTAATAGATGGTATGAAGCTGTTGACCAGAAAGAGCTTCAATTATGAGGAGCTTCTTTCATTTAACGTGGAAGTAGATGTCAGGGACGGCGAGTATACTATCTCGAAAAGTTTTGAGGTAACTTTGGTCGACCTTAACGATGCGCCAGCAGGACTGGATTTGGTCGCAGAGGCCATAGTTGAAAAGAATGATACCATAGGGTCGGTAATAGGAGAGTTTGTAGTAGAAGATGAGGACCATGCCGATGGTACTTTTGTTTTGACAATTATTGATGCAAGCTACCCTTTAGACAAGGCGTTGTTTGGTATCAAAGGACAGTCTTTGGTTAGCAATCTTGGGATAGATAATAGAAATACTCCATTTTATAGCATTACCGTTGAAGCAAAAGACACGGGAGGTCTTAGATTTCTGAAAGACTTTAATGTGAATGTAGTAAAGGTGAACGAGCCAATTGTTGATATTGCTTTGACCTCAACTGAACTGCTTGAGAACAATACTCCAGGTGCCTTGGTGGGGCAATTGTTGGTAACAGACAATGATTTGGCAAAGGGAAAGTATTCTTACACAATAACCAATGAAGCCAAAACTGACTTTCACTTTAGTGCCAGAGGTGAACTGTTCGTCGATATTGCTACGGATTTTGAACAAAAGGAATTCTACACGCTCGACGTTGAAGTGGAAGATGGGGAATATACCCTTAAAAAGAGTTTTCGTATCGCTGTTATGGACGATAACGAAGCCCCAACAGCTCTCAGTTTGTCCAACAAGACAATTCAGGAGAATGCACAAGTTGGAAGTCTGATCGGCGAAGTAGCGGTAAATGATCCGGATTTTAACAGTTCATACACTTTATCAATTACGAATGAGTCCCAGTTAGGAGGCATGGTTTTTCTGGAAGGAAATCAATTGTTTACCAGGGTGTCTATGAATTATGAAAATACACCCTCGATTCTTATCGAAATAAAGGCTGATGACGGTAAGTTTGATGTTTCCGGCGTGTTTGAAGTAAGCATTCTAGATATTAGCGAAGCTCCATCTTCGATAAGTTTGACCAATACAGCCATCGAAGAGAATCTGGCTGCCGGAACTCTGGTAGGTCAGGTCACAATAGCTGATGAAGATAGCAACAATGCTCACACCATAGTGATTGCCAATAAAGATGACGTTGGAAATATGGTTTTTCTGGAGGGCGATCAATTGTACACAATGATTCCTTTGAATTTCGAAACGCAGCCCTCATTCAGCTTAGAACTTGAGGTTGTGGACGGAGATTTTAGTATTTCAAAAGGTTTTGATATTACAATTGTTAATGTCAACGATGCTCCAACGGCACTAGGGATGACTTCTGAGCCTATCGTGACAAAGGAGGATATTGAAGGTTCAATTATTGGCGTATTTGAAATTCAAGATGAAGATGCCCACGAAGAATTTGATTTGACTTTGGTTGCAGCAAGTTTTCCAGTAGAGGAGGCACTTTTTAGTATTGATGGCTTGCAGCTGGTAAACCACCTGACTTTGGACAACCGCGAAGTTTTGACTTATGATATCACTGTTGAGGCAAAAGACAAAGGCGGAAGTGTTATTTCGCAAAACTTTACGATTCTTGTTGAAGAGATTGCAAATCCCCTGGGAACCCAGCACGAGAATAGCTCTGTAATAGTTTTTCCTAACCCGGCATCGGACGTGATCACCTTAAAGTTTGATAGCTCTGTTGAAAGCGTTGCGACGGTGTCTATATTAAGCATGGATGGGAGATTGATGTACAGTGACGAGACTGAAGTCAAGACTGAGAGGTCCCGCCTTGATATAGAAGTAGGCGATTTTCCCCGTGGAGTCTATATTTTGATTGTAGAAGGGTCAAAGAATACTAGGCAGTTCAAAATAATTTTAAACCATGGAGGTGGGTGAGACCATAATCTATAGTCTCACCACAAAGCTCGTCCCTTTCCCTTCTTCCGTATTGACCGTAAGTGTCCCTTTGTGAAGTCGCACAATCTGCCGGCTAAGGCTGAGCCCAATGCCCGAGCCCTGTTTTTTGGTGGTGTAAAAAGGAACGAAGATATTGTCCAGTACCTCAGAAGGAATGCCAGGCCCATTGTCTGAAATGGTGATAACAACATGTTCATTGTTCTTGGAGGCGGCTATTTTGACAACAGGTATTTCGACTGCTTCCAGTGCTTCTCCAGCATTTTTAACCAGGTTAATCAGCACTTGATCAAACAGGTCTTTATCGATAGTTACTTCCAGGTCAGCTGGCGATATTTCAGTTTCTAACCTGATTTTCTTTTGTTCGAAGTCCTTTAAAAAGAGCTTCTTCGCATCCATAAAGAGATCCGCTACTTTTACCTGCTCAAATTTGGGCGGTTGAATATTGGTCAGGCTGCGGTAGGCATCTACAAACCTGACCAGGCCTTTGCTTCTGTTTTCTATTGTCTTAAGACTGTCGACCACATCTTTAGCAGCTTCGGCGTCTAATTCTGCCAGCGGAAGAGGTTGACCCGACCCGTCTTCCAGCATTTCTCTGATCACCGACGTAAGAGTGGAAATAGGAATCGCCGAATTCATGATTTCGTGGGTAAGTACCCGGATCAGCTTCTGCCAGGAATCGAGCTCCTTTTCTTCCAACTCGTTGCGGATATCCTGAAAGGAAATGATGCGGTACTGGGTGTTTTTTACAGTAATCGACGAGCATTGCACGGAAAGGTTGTAGAGCTGCCTGTGAAGTAGTTTGGTAAGAATCCTGTTACCGGGTGCAAGGTCAGCAATGGTTTCATAAAAACGTTCGTCTACATTGCGCAGGGAGCCTATGTTCCTGATGAACTTCTTCCCGGTTAGCTCTGTAAAAGAGCGGTTGAAAATCAATACTTCTCCTTTTGGATCAACAACGATCAAAGCCACACGTACATGCTCCACAATAGTTTGGAGGAATAGATATTGCGACTCCCGCTCAGCGCTTAGCTGGTGAAAGACTTTGATGATTTCAGAATAGGCGTACTTGAGATCATCCACCCTGAAGCGTGCCGTATGTCCAGAAAATGAGTTACTGAAATCACCTTGTTTGATAGCGGAAAGAAAATTGAATAACTCCCTACGGTAGATCTCCACGTATCGAATGAGGGACATGGTAGCGATAACGGCGAATAGCACCAACCAGCAGCCGGCCAGCCAGAAGTCGGTGCTTAGGATGATATACATGCCTGCATAGCCAAGCACCAGGGCAATGACCACCCTGATGATTACCTGCCACCTGAATCTATCAAAGCCCATACTTTTTCATTTTGCGGTAAAGTGTCGTGCGCCCCATACCCATTTCATCGGCAGCCTTGGTAAGGTTGCCCTCCCATTTTTTTACCGCCCTTTGAATGAGCTGTTTTTCCATTTCATCTTTTTGGAGTACCTCACCGGAAACGGCAGGGGCAGGCTTTTTATCCAGCATAAAGTCATCTGAGGTAAGTGCTGCAGCATCCGACATGATCACCGCCCGCTCCATGGTATGTTGCAATTCCCTGATATTGCCGGGCCACGGATAGTTTTCTAATGCCTTTATTGCCGACTTTTCCAATGCCAGTGATGGCTTACCGTATTTAGCAGCATAAACGTCGAGGTAGTGGGCAGCCAGTAAGGGAATATCGCCGCTACGCTCACGAAGAGGGGGTAGCGTAATTTCGACGGTGTTGATTCTATACAGTAGGTCTTGCCGGAAGCTACCTTCGGCTATCATTTGCTCTAAATGGCAGTTGGTGGCTGAGACCAACCGAATATCGATATCGATGGGTCGATTGGAGCCAATGGGAACCACTTGTCTGGCCTGCAGTACAGTCAGTAGCTTCGACTGCTGGGCAGTAGTGAGGTTCCCAATTTCATCAAGAAATAAAGTGCCACCTGATGCTATTTCCAGCCGACCCTGACGGTCTTCCCGGGCATCCGTGAAAGCTCCCTTTTTGTGACCAAAAAGCTCAGATTCAAAAAGACTTTCGGGGAGCGATCCCAAATCTACTTTAATAAAGGGCTCTTTCTCTCTTGCCGACTTTCTGTAAAGTTCTCTGGCTACTAATTCTTTACCGGTGCCATTTTCTCCAAGTATGAGTACGTTCGCATCTGTTTTTGCTACCTTTCGTATAGCCTCGAAAATAGGCTGCATGACTTCTGATCGACTAAGGATCTCAGGAAACGATTTGTCGATATCGCCCGCCATGACTTTTTCCCGTGACTTGAGTTTTTGTACCTCTTTTTTAGAGCGGGAAAGTTGGTACACATTTTCGACCGTTGTCATCAGTTTCTCTCGTTCCCATGGTTTCACCAGAAAGTCGATGGCGCCAATTTTCATGGCTTCTACGGCCAGCTGAATATCACCATAGGCGGTATTCATGATCACGTGGGCTGCGGGATCAAGCTTTAAAATTTCTCTGAGCCAGAAGAGACCTTCATTGCCGCTTGTCTGTCCCTGAGTAAAATTCATGTCGAGCAGGATAACATCGAAGCTAGTGCTTTCCAGTAGTCTGGGAAGTCTTTTCGGGTCTGTTTCCGTTTGAACCCCGCTAAATCTTTGCTTGAGCACAAGTTTGGCCGTGTAAAGCACGTCTTCATCGTCTTCAATGATGAGTATATTGGCATTGAGCTTGGGCATTATTAATATTTTGTTTGTTGATAACCCTCCAAGGGCTAATCTTCAGTATGGTAAGTGCCCTTGGACGGTTCTTGGTCGAAATATATAAACTGTTCCACAATGAAACGAAAAACTGTTTCAAAACGAAACAGTCACTCTTGAAAAAAATACTTTGTACACTTTTAAAGTGCTAATAATCAAATGATTGAAGATTTTGGCATTAGCTTTGGCTGTAAAGGCACTATCGGAAGAAGTTTCACAAAATATTGACTGTTTATGTTTTTTAACTACATCAAAATAGCCTGGAGAAATATCATTAGAAAAAAGATGTTTGCCTTCATCAATGTAATTGGGTTGGCGATAGGCATCAGTACCTGTTTTGTGATGTTGATGATGATCGATTTTGAAAATGGATTTGACCGAGCTCATGCAAACGGGGACAGGATATATAGGATGTACACCACTTTCAGTGGTGCTTTCACAGGTGCCAACCGTGGGGTACCGGCTGGAGTTGGCCCCGCAATAAGGGAAAGCTTTACGCAAGTGGACCATGTTGCACAATTTTTTGAAGTAGGGGGGAATAAGGTAACGATTACAAGTGAGGGCGCTGAGCCAGTTGAGTTTAGAGAAGGTGTTAAAACAGTTTTGACAGACAGCTCCTACTTTGTCATGTTATCTGCCTACGAATGGATGGCTGGGGACCCGAGCACATCCTTGAATGAGATCAATCAGGTAGTATTGACGGAATCCACGCTTCGAAAATATTTTGGCGAGGAAGCAACCCCGGACGACTTGCTGGGGCAAACAATTACTTACCGCGATACTGTTCATACGACCCTGACAGGCGTAGTAAAAGACATACCATTTAGGACGGATTTTCGCTTTACAGATTTTATTTCATTGCCTACGGCGAAACATTTTGACATTAACCCCAAAGACTGGCAAAGTACGAATAGCGGTAACCAAACATTCGTTACTTTGAGTGAAGGAGCAGGTGTTGAAGACTTTGAAATGCAGGTTTCTTTACTGAAAGATAAATACACTGAATCGCATGAAAACTCCGATTGGTCGGCTGACTTTAAGTTACAGCCATTGTCGGAGCTTCACTTTAACCCTGAGCTTGGGATATTTAACTCGGTCGGAGATGTAGCCAATAAGTCTACCCTCAAAATCCTGGGTTTGGTAGCAGTGCTTATTCTCCTGATTGCTGCCATCAATTACATCAACCTGGAAACTGCGCAGGCTACGAGACGTGCCAAGGAAATAGGTATCAGGAAGGTACTTGGAAGCACCAGATCATCCCTAATTTTTCAGTTTCTTTCTGAAAGTATCTTGCTAACGCTGATTGCGACCGCTTGTGCATTACCCCTATGCCAGTTTGCCTTGATCTATTTCGATGATTTTCTATCGCCAGAAATGACACTTAATCTTACTGATCCTCACACTTTACTGAATTTAGCTGCGCTAATTATTTCCGTAGGATTATTGGCTGGAGTGTATCCTGCATTGGTTTTAAGTAAATTTTTGCCAGTAAAGGCCCTAAAAAGTCAGATTTATACAGAAAAAGGCAGGAATTTTTCCTCATTGCTTAGAAAGGGCCTAACTATTTTCCAGTTTACTTTTTCTCAAATTCTAATTGCCTGCTGTTTGTTGATGATATGGCAAATCGACTTTTTAACCAGCAGAGACCTTGGGTTTAAAAAGGATCAAATACTGGTGGTAAGCACTCCCTGGAGAGAGTCAGCCCTAAAGAAGGAACGTTTCACCACCGCATTGGGCGCTATTCCTGATGTGTCGGCTATATCTATCCACGACAATCCTCCTTCCAGCAACAACTGGAGCTCCGACCTGATCACATCATATGATAAAGAAGGCAAGGAAACTGTCCACGACGTTCACATCAAGTGGTGCAATACCGATTATTTCTCGTTCTACGATATTGCGCTACTTAATGGTCGGTCATTTCTACCCAATGATTCCACCAAGGAAGTAGTCATCAACGAAACCTTTGCCAGTGATATGGGATTTGAAGCACCTGGAGATGCAATCAATGCCCAGGTGGATTGGGAGGATAAGTCATACACAGTTGTGGGAGTAGTGAAGGACTTCCACAATAGGTCTTTGCATACCGAAATTGATCCGATGGTCCTTATATATGAAGCAGATGGACTCGACGTTGGTTTGAAGCTGAACGTGGCTGGAGCAAGTGCTTCTAAAGCCGACGAAGTGGTTGACAAGGTCAAAGCAAGTTGGGAGGAAGTATATCCCAATCATCCAATTCGATATTCGTTCCTTGATGAGTCGATCGATAGTTTTTACTCATCGGATCGCCGCACGGTGAAGCTCGCTTCTACTGCCACCATTATTGCCATTGTTATTTCCTGCCTTGGCTTGTTTGGATTGGTATCGTTTAGCACCATACAGCGAACCAAAGAAATAGGGATCAGAAAGGTGTTAGGTGCTTCGGTTGGTAGTATCGTGTCACTGATGTCGAGAGACTTTTTAGGGCTGGTACTTATTGCTTCAGCTGTAGCAGCGCCAGTTGCCTATTGGCTAGGGTCCAGGTGGCTTGAAGACTTTGCCTATAGTGTAGAACCCGGGGTGCTGTTATTCCTGGTTACAGGGGCATTTGCACTGCTGATTGCCTTTCTAACGGTAGCACAGCAGGCCTTCAAAGCAGCGACGGAAAATCCGGTGAATGCTTTGAGGAGTGAATGAATTGTTTCGAAATGAAACAGTTGGCCCGTATCAAAATGGAACATTAGTACAGTAATGAAACTTATATATTGCTGTATTTCAGTAAGTTAGTTATTGGCATACCCTATGCATTAAAGTGATAAGGCGGCCAATGAGCCAGTTTCAAAAGGCCATGGGCGACTACAAAACACTATTATTATGCTCTTCAATTACCTCAAAATAGCCTGGCGCAACATTATCAGAAACAAGCTGCTCACCTTTATCAATGTGGGTGGACTGGCGGTGGGCATCGCCACTAGTTTGCTGATCATGCAATATGTTGCTTTTGAACAGAGCTATGACCAGTTTTTTGAGAAAAAGGAGCGGATATTCAGGGTAGACTGGAGCTTCAATCAGGACGGTGAGTCGACGTTGGCACTCCCCAAGGCAGCGTCAGGTGCGGGCCCCAAGCTCGTTGCCGATTTCCCGGAAGTCGAAACGATGACCAGGATTTACAAAACCTTTAGCCCAGTAAATGTCAGCTATCAGGACAAGGTTTTTAATGAAGCCAAAATCCTGTTTGCCAGTCAAGAATTCTTTACTGTGTTTTCCTTGCCGCTGGTGTCCGGTGAAAGGGAAAGTGCGTTGGATGCCCCCAATAAAGTAGTGCTGAGTCAGTCGGCTGCTGATCGCTACTTTCCGGATACTGATCCATTCGGCAAGATACTCCGCCTTAAGGAGGGCGATGACTGGGATATGAGCCTGCAGGTGACAGGCGTCATGGAAGATATGCCCGCCAACACGCATATGGTAGGAGATTTGATTATTTCCTTCGACACCTATATCCATCCAGACTCTTATGCCGACGGGAGTTTTTACTGGGTAAATTTTTATACCTACCTGCTCACTTCCCCCGGCACCACCAAAGAGCAGCTGAATACCAAATTGAATCCATGGTTGGCTGCGAACGAGGCTTTCAGCGACTGGAGCGAAGGGGACAAACCCACCGCAAGCGTTATGCCACTGGAGGATATTCACCTGCAATCGCACTACACGCAGGAAATGAAGCCCAACGGTAGCTACCTGATGGTCTCTATCCTGATGGTGGCTGCGTTGATGATACTGGTCATCGCCTGGCTCAACTACATCAATCTGAGCACTGCCAAAGGGCTTGAAAGAGCCCGTGAAGTTGGAATTAAAAAGGTGGTTGGGGCTGGAAAGCACCAGCTTATCAGTCAGTTTTTAGTAGAGGCGCTGGTCATCAACCTGATGGGGCTTATCCTTGCAATTACCTTGTTTCAGTTTGCACAGCCGCTGCTTCAGTCAGTAATGCCCTCCACTGTGAGTTGGACGGTGATGCTCGAAAGCGATCTGCTGCTGCCCATAGCAGTTACTATCGCCCTCGGTTCATTTGTTGCCGGTTACTATCCCGCCCTTGTCATCTCATCCTATAGGCCGGTGACCATACTTAAAGGCCGGGTAGCACAATCTACTGGTGGTGTGCTTCTTCGAAGGGTTATGGTGGCTGTGCAGTTTGGTCTGTCACTATCGCTTTTGGTAACCACATTTACCGTCAAAAACCAGGTCAATTTTATGTTTTCGCAGGACTTGGGGATAAACCTGGATCAGGTAGTGGTGGCACTTGCACCCGACGCTGTATCGGGTGATCAAGAGGAAAAGTTTCGATTGTTGCGCAACGAGCTGATGGCGGGCAGGAGTATTGTGAACGCTTCCAGGAGTGTAGTGGTGCCGGGTGAACCGATATTTTACAACTATGCCAGGCAATTGAAGAAGCAGAAAGGCGCCAGTGACAAATATGGGCAGGGTGCCATTGATCCGTTTTTCCTTTCATTGGTGGATATGAAGTTTGTTGCCGGGCGTGATTTCAACCCCGACCTTGAGACTGACAAGCGGGCGGTGGTTGTCAACGAGTCGGCGCTGAAGCTGCTCGAGTTTGGTGATGCTGAAGAAGCATTGGGCGAAACGATTCGCTATATCGATGATGACTTTGGTGCCTGGACCATCGTGGGTGTGGTGAAAGACCACCATCAGTATGGGTTGGGCAGTGAGATTGAGGCAATGATCTACTACCTGGAACAGCAGGCACCTTCGTATTTCCTCTTTAAAATGCCCCCTGGCGCAACGCCGCAGGCAGTGGCCGAAATCCGGGAAGCTTACCAGGAGTTTTTTCCTGGCAATCCTTTCGATTACTACTTTCTCGATGAGTCGTTTGAGCAGCAGTATGCGGCCGACCAACAAATTCAGCAGGCTTTTAGCGGGTTTTCCTTTATCGCCATTGTTATTGCCTGTTTGGGGCTATTTGGTCTGGCGTCTTTCGAAGCTATTCAGCGCACCAAAGAAATCGGTATCAGAAAAGTGCTTGGAGCTTCATTTTCAGGGTTGGCTATATTGTTCTCCCGCCGGTTTCTGGGCTTGCTGCTGATTAGCGCCGCTTTTGCCCTGCCGCTTTGTTATCTACTGATGGACGAGTGGTTAAATAGTTACGCCTTTAGGATGGAGCTTGGCTGGCTGGAGTTTGTGTTGCCGGTCGGCATTTTGTTCGGGATATCGATTATTACGTTGCTCTACCATACACTGAAAACAGTGAGAATCAATCCGGTGGAAGCATTAAGAAACGAGTAAGCAATACCTTTTAGGACAAACACATTTCAGACACCGACCATGTTAAGAAACTATCTCATCATCGCTATTCGCCACCTGAGAAGAAACAAAGTGTTTTCTTTGGTCAACCTGCTGGGTCTTTCAATTGGGCTGGCCACGTTTATCATCATTTTCACCTATGTTTCTTTTCACAAGGGTTTTGACTCTTATCATGAGGATGCCGACAGAATAGTTCGAATTGGCACCAGAATCAAGCTGGGTGGAGAGGTGATCGTTTCTCCCACAATAGGTGTACCCGCTGCACAGGCCTTCAAAGAGGAACTTCTGGGAATTGAGAAGGTCGCCACTATCTTCAGTCGCCCATATTTTAGGTTTAATATCGTCAACGGCGACAAGAACTTTCCAAGCGAGCAAGGAATGTATGCCGACTCTCTCTTTTTCGATATGTTTTCTATACCTGTAATTGCAGGAGACCCGACAACCGCTCTGAAACATCAAAAATCGGTTGTGCTGACCGAGAGCATGGTGAAAAAGTATTTTGGTAAGGAAGCTTCGCCCGAGTCGGTGATAGGGAGAATTTTAGAAATAAAGGACAAGGCAACAGTTCAGGTGACTGCTGTATGTGCTGATGTTCCCGCTCAAACTCATTTTACCTTTAATCTTCTAGTTTCTTATGATTTGAATCCCAGAGACAGACAATATTGGCTGGGGGAAGGAGCTTATACTTACGTGAAATTAGCTGAAGGAAAGTCTGTTGAGCAGTTCGATGAGACGTTTCAGTCATTAACAGAGAAGTATATTGGCCCCGAAATACAGGAATTTCTTGGCGTCAGTCTTTCTGAGTTTTTGGCGAGTGGAGGAGAATTTGAGTTTACCACGATGCCGGTTGGGGATATCCACTTAAAAGGGAATACTGAATTAGAACTAGCTGTGAATGTCAAGGGAATCTATATAAATATCTTCCTGGGTGTAGGAGTGCTGATACTTTCTCTCGCTGTGATCAATTTTATTAATCTATCGGCTGTATCCAATATTCAGCGACTGAAGGAGGTTGGGGTAAGGAAAGTGATGGGTGCCAGACAGGGTGCGCTGATATTTCAATTTATGACAGAATCGGTATTGATTACAGCTGTGGCCTTGGGCTTGGCGCTTACTGTTCAACAAGTCTCAACACCGATAATCGGTCAGTATTTCGGTGTAGAAATGGGACAGAACGCATTATCGGTACTCGGCTACATGTTATTAGTATTTGTTGGCAGCCTTGTCATTGGTGCGGGCGCAGGTGCGTACCCGGCAATATTGCTATCCACAGCAAACACGACCAGTGCTCTAAAGGGACAGCCTTCGATAAACACTAGAAACGGGAGGACCAGAAATGCGCTGATGGTGATCCAATTCAGTATTACGATAGGGCTATTATCATGTGTATTGATTATTCTGGCGCAGGTCCACTACTTGCAGACCAAACCTTTAGGTTTTGAAAAAGATCAGGTGATGCTGATTAACTATATTGATAATCTATCTGCGAGCAGAAGCACCGTGCGTCAGGAACTTGAAAAGTTACCTGGCGTTGAAGGCGTATCTATTGCAGGTTATATTCCGTCAGGCCCGAGCGACTATGATAGAAATGGATTGCAGGACTTGACAAAAGAGAACCGAGAAACACACCGTGCGATTCACACTGGCGTGGATGAGCACTTCATCGATGTGATGCAGATGAAACTTCTGTTTGGCCGGAATTTCTCAAAGGAGTTTGGAGATGAGGATGGGAATGTGATCATCAATAAAGCGATGAGTAGGACTTTTGGCTGGGATGTGGCAACTGGGGAAGCGCTTGGTAAGATTGTAACTGATATTGATTTCAATAGAAATTTCAAGGTTATCGGGATCGTAGATGACTTTCATATATTCAATATGCAAGACCCAATAGTTCCTTTTTTTTTCCGCTATGCTAGTGATGGTTTTGTTGCAGCAATTCGTTTCAAGAGTGAAGAGCTACCAGCACTCAATGCTGCGTTCCCGGACATGTGGAAACAATTTTCTGAAAAGCCAGCTCAAAAATCATATCTGAACGACTTCTTCCTGAAGACTTTTGAGGAGGAGCAAAAGGTCGGTAGCTTGTTCAAACTATTCACCTTACTCGCCATCATACTGTCCGGCATGGGCCTTTTTGCCATGACGGCTTTCGTTACCCATCAGCGCACCAAGGAGATTGGTATTCGGAAGGTGCTTGGCGCTGAAGGCAGGCGGTTGTTTTTACTGTTATCCAAAGGGGTGGTCGTTATGCTGCTGATTGCTGCTGTGCTTGGTATACCCGTGGTGTATCTGGGCATGGACCAGTGGCTTCAAAGCTATCCGTACCGTATTTCCGTACCAGCCTGGGCGCTCTCAGTGCCGGTGGTGGGCATGACGTTGTTTGTGTTGCTGGTCAGCGGCTGGAATATCCTGAAGGTGATTCGCATCAACCCGGTGGAGTCGCTAAGGGACGAGTGACCTGCCCTGTCCGCTCATGGGTCCATATATTTCCATAAGGGTCTCTCGCAGAGGACCCTGATGAATTTTCCTTTTCCAATGAACCAGGGCCCATGCTCATGGAAGGTTCAATGGACTCTCGTTGTGTAAATGGTCATTTTTTCGGCCCTCGTTTGGGTGTGGTAGCCTTTTGATCTTTCAGCACGTCGTCAATGGAAGAAAATTGAGGCTGACTGATAGCGGTTGCTTCCAATACTTTCTACAGACAGCCAAGGGTCATGCAAAGCTTTGTAAATGAAATAGGGGACAGCACACCTTTTTGCTCAAACTTCCGAAGGGTTGTTAAACTCACGTCTACTCTTTCCGCTAAACCTTCCTGGGTTAGTCCGTGCACCAAGCAGAGCGCTTTGATGTTTGCCAAAAGCTTTGCTGTGCTTGAGGGATCGAAATAAGTATTATTATTTAAAATATAATAATACTTGAAAATGATATGATAGTATTTACTAGTAAAAGGAGAAAATTAACAGAATACTTCTGGAATCGCCTCAAATCATTGAACAATCCACTCTAAGCGTTTCAAAATGAAACACTCCACCGTTTCATTTTGGAGCACTTCGCTATTTGTTTAGAGTGTAATTACCTGATTTTTAGTGTTTTGATATTTGGCATATCTTGTGGCAGGTAAGGTTTATTGGATTAAAATGCAAAAAAACCCATGCTTTTCAACTATTTCAAAATCGCCTGGCGCAATTTGCTCCGACACAAAGGATACTCGTTGATAAATATCCTTGGACTGACGGTTGGCATTGCTGCCAATGTTTTCATCCTCCTTTGGGTGACAGATGAGTTGTCGTTCGACCAATTTCACACAAACGGTGACCGAATTTTTCAGGTACTGGTCAATAGTGAATATCCGGATGGGGGTATTGAAACTTACGGCGCGACGCCTGCAAAATTGAAGGCCGAAATAGTAAGCCAAATTCCTGAAGTTGAATTAGCGACTCAGTATAGCATGGAAACAGCGTTGTTGATGAAGTATTCATCCAATGCCTATACTGAAAGCGGAATTTATGCTGACCCTGCACTATTCAATGTGTTTAGTTTCCCCATCGTAAGTGGCAACCGCACCCAAGCACTCGCTGACATTAAATCAATCGCTATTTCTGAAAGGCTTGCAAAAAAGCTCTTTGACAGAGAAGATCCAGTCGGTAAAACACTGCAGCTGGGAGAATCTGGTGAACATATTGTCACCAGCGTTTTTGCCAACGTCCCACAAAACTCGACGCTCCAATTTGACTTCGTCATTCCATTTGAACTTTTCATCAAGGAAAATCCGTGGACGCAAGATTGGAGAAGTGGCGGGAGCAGAACGGCCGTTTTACTGAAGGCTGATGCCTCCATAAAGGTGGCCAACAAAAAACTTTCCGGCCTTGTAAAGAACAATTGCCCAGAGTGTTCTACGACTCCACTATTATTTCCCTACCTGAAGTCGAGGCTTTATAGTGAATTTTCCAATGGAGAGAACACTGGCGGAAGAATACAGCAGGTTTTCCTTTTTGGTGCCATTGCTATGTTAATCCTTTTCATGGCCTGCATCAATTTCATGAACCTATCAACGGCCCGGTCAGCTAATAGAAGCCGTGAAGTGGGTGTGAGAAAATCGATAGGGGCGCACAAATCGGACCTGGTCATTCAGTTTATGTCCGAATCCTTGCTGTTATCTTTCATTGCGCTGCTTTTTGCCATAGGGATTGTTCAGCTGCTGCTACCCTTCTTTAACGAGATCACTTCCAAATCTATTGAATTGGACTTTACCAATCCTGTGCTCGCTTTTGGCGTGTTGGGAGTGGCGACTACTTGTGGATTATTGGCAGGAAGCTACCCGGCTTTTATTTTGTCTAGATTCCATCCAGCCAGGGTTTTAAAGGGAAATACCCAACTCGGTCTTACAGGAAGGACACTTCGTAAAGTACTCGTCATCGTTCAGTTTACTGCTTCATTGATCCTTATTGTAGGGAGTGTCACAGTATACAAACAGATCGTTTTTATCAGCGAGAGAAACCTTGGTTTTGACAAAGACAATATCATGGTGGTCGACCGAAACGATGGGATTGGTAAAAATTATCAGGCGATTAAGAATGATTTGAATCAATTGGCTGCGGTCAAGAGTATTGCCTTCGGAGGCAATAACATATTTACAGTACCAATTACTACCACAGACCCTGTATGGCCTGGTAAGCCCGACAATTCGTCCATCACTTTTAAAATCTACCGCTGTGATGCAGATTTCATTCCAACCATGAATATCAAAATGCAGGGAGGTCGAAATTTCATCGCTGGTCGGGATGCTTCCAATTACATTATCAATAAGAAAGCGGCTGAGGTCATGGGATTAGCTCCTGAAAATGCGGTTGGAACGGAGCTGCAAATGTGGAATGGAAAAGGCAGAATTGTGGGTGTAACGGATGATTTCAATAACGATAATTTGAGGTTTGGCATCGAACCAATGGTATTCATGTACTCCGAAAATATCGGTTCGCATTACTTCATCAAGTTAAGTGGACAGGGTTCAATTCTTGAAGCCGTTGACCAGGTCGAGCGTGTTTTTAGCCAGCACAATCCCGATTACCCTTTTGAATACACCTTTCTGGAGGAAGTTTTCAACAGGGAATACCGCACAGAGCAAGTGGTGGGAAAGCTTTCATTAAGCTTCACCTTCATTGCTGTGCTGATTTCCTGCTTAGGGCTCGTTGGCCTGGCTTCTTTTACAGCTGAACGAAGAACCAAAGAATTGGGCATCCGAAAAGTGATGGGGGCTTCTGTTTTGGATTTAGTGATGATGCTCGGCCATGATTTTATAAGTCTTTTTGCCTTTAGCTTATTCATAGGCATTCCAATCGCATGGTATTTTGTTAACGAATACCTGTCAGATTATGCCTTCCGAACCCAAATCAATGGGGGTATTTACCTTTCCATATCAATATTTATGTTGGTTGTAACCATGCTTTCTGTAGGCTACCAATCGATCAAAGCAGCTACGGCAAATCCAGTAGACTCCTTGCGGAATGAATAATTCAACCAACAGTTAAATTGTCCAGCTATGTTAAGAAACCATATTCTCCTCGCGCTTCGGCATTTGAAAAAGGAAAAGGGCTATGCAATTTCCAGTATTATCGGTCTGGCCCTGGCGCTGGCTGCCTGCTTCTTTACTTTCAGTTTTACGGTCCATGAATATACGGCAGATGCTCAGTTTGATGATTGGGAGAACACTTACCTCCTGAGAGCCAACGATACCATCGATTCACCTATCCGTTTCCCCTTTATTCCCATCTCCAATGCGAAGTACATGTTGGATAACTTTCCCGAAGTGACTACGGCTGTACCTGTTTATCAGGTCAGAGATGAAATGGAGTTAACCATCGGAGGAAAGAAGTTCATAGAGGACCTCTGGGTATACACGGAGCCGGAAGTTTTGAGCCTGCTTAGTCCGGAATATTTTGAAATTAGGAGTCAATTTGCAGAGGGCACGCTTTTGCTGAGCGAGAGCACGGCCAGACGAATGTTTGGTACCACTGATCCGGTTGGTCAGCGGGTTTCGGCCAAAGAGGGTAATTACCTCGTGGCTGGTACTTTCAGGGATTTCCCATCTAATTCTCACTTAACGGCGAATGTGCTGGCGGTCCCTTTGTCGCCGGAAATCAGAGAGGATAAGCAGGGTCTTATTTATCTCAAAATACAGCCCGGAGTTGATATAAACTCCCTGGCGCTGAAAGTGGATGCCGAGTCGGAAAACATGAAGCGATTCATGGACATGATCCGCTATACCATTGTCAATGTGAAGCAAATCTATTTAACAGAGCGCCATGAAACTGGCATGCTCAAGAAAGCTAATTTGGAGTTGATCAACATGATGAACATCATCTCGTCGATCATACTTTTTATTTCACTCTTCAATATTGTCAATCTCACGCAGGTGAAAACACTTTTTCGGGGAAGAGAAATAGGCATCAAAAAGGTGCTGGGAATTACCGGAAGGCAAGTGACAGGCCAGTTCATCATTGAGTCTGCTATTGTTGTAGTATTGGCATGTATTCTGGCTGTGTCGGCTATTCAAATTAGCGCATCCGAAGTGTTAAATTACTTACAAATGGATGGTTTTTCTCTCAGTTTAGGAGCTGCCTTTATGCTGTGTTTGATGCTGCTAGTAGTGGTGTTGCTTGCCCTAATGCAAAGTATGCTTTTCAGTAAGGTGCGACCGAGAGATGTGATGGCAGGTAAGTTTAGAGTGGGGGAGAGAAGGTGGTTGCTAAAGGGTTTGGTGAGTTTGCAGTTTCTCATCGCAGCGACGCTGATTGGAGGCACTTTTGTTGTAGACAAACAAATGAAATATATCATGTCAAAGCCCTTAGGGTTTGGCATTGATCATTTGTGGTATGTGCCCATGCAGTCTTCAGCGTTCGATTTACCATTGATGAAATCTAAAGTGGCCACAATTCCTGAAGTTAGTAATGCTACCATAACAACGGCTCTGCCCTTTCTTGGCCACGGAATTATTGTCGATCAAACGGAAAAAGGCGTAGAGTATGTGCCATTTGTAGAGATTGACAAGGACTATATCTCCACCCTTCAAATCAATTTTATCAATCAGCCGGAGCACTTCCCGGATTCTGGATTGATAGTCAATGAGCAGCTGATGGCGAGGGATGATATAGATGTTGAGAAAATGCTTGGTCATAAAATTGTGGCCGAGGTAGCAGATTTCCATTTCAGCAGTCTTAATGCTGAAATCAATTCTTTGGTCTTGTCAGTCACGACACCAGAGGTAGGATACCTTGCCTTACGGATCGAAGAGGGAAAGGAATCGGTGGTGAAAGAGAAACTACTCGTGGAATGGGAAAAGCTTTATCCTGACAGGGAAATGCAGTTGATCCCCTTGTATGACGAGTATTTAGCTAAGCACAAAAAGGCAAGTGAACTGGTGGCAGTCCTTAAGGCCTTGTCATTGATTGCTGTTTTCATCTCATGCATTGGACTTGCTTCGCTTACCGGCTTCTTTGTAAGGAAACGCTTCAAAGAGATAGCCATTCGCAAAGTACTAGGCGCCAGCGTAGAGCAGGTCATCAAACAGGTAAATGCCAGCTATGCTGTGTGGATTCTAGGTGCTACTGTCGCTGCAATGCTTCTGGTATACCACTATGGCACAGAGTACTTAGCTGATTTTGCCTATGCGACCAGTCTGGATGCATGGGTAATAGCTGGACCGGCAGCGCTGCTACTTGTTATTTCAGTGTCTATTATGGTGCTCCAAACCTGGAAAACAGCCAGAACTAACCCGGTGGAGGCTTTGAGGGCGGAGTAGAGTAAAAAGAGAATCAACTGATGCGTTTTTGGTTCTTTTTTTTCAAACCTTCAAAAACACATCTTTCTTATACATGAAATACAAAAACACCCATTTTACCGCCAGGTAGCAAAAGACCATGAATACTGCATTGTAAGGGTCGCCAATCAGTTGCCCCACCCAGCCAAAGAAGGCATTGGTAGAGTAAGACCAGTTAATGAACCTGCCCGACATATAGATCAGGATGGAGTTCATGCCGATGACCTTGAAGAAAAAGGCCCATTTCTTGTGGCCGAGGATATCGATGATATAGTAGAAAGTAGCCATTAGCAGCATGCTGATGCCGCCGCACTGAAGCACAAAGGAGCTGGACCACAGGTTTTTGTTGATCGGGAACACCAGGTTCCAAAGCTGAGCGACTACGATTAAGATGGCACCGGTTATAGCCAGCCTGATGGCCAACTTTGTACGGTCGTCGATGGCCGTACTTTTCAGCAAGTTGCCCGTGTAAATTCCCAGCAAAGCTGTTCCAATCGCTGGAATAGTAGACATAAGGCCTTCCGGATCATGGATGCCCAGGTAGAGTTTTCCCGGCATGATCAGTGTGTCGAGGTAGGAAACGATATTGCCTTCCATGGTTAGGTCGCCCGCAAGAAAGCCGGGAGCATGGCCGAAAAGTAGTAGCAGCCAGTAACCTAACAATAGGGAGGCGAACCAAATGATTTGCCCTCGCTGAGTGGTATACAGGTAAATGATATTGGCGAACATATAGGCGAGGCCAATGCGCCCCAACACACTACCAAAACGTATTTCTTCGAGAGGGAGTATTTTCAGCCCATTGTTATAAATGACACCCAGAAGGACTAATACCAGGCCTCTTTTTATTACACGGAGCAAAAGAGACTGCTTGTCCAAGCCTTTCTCCAGTTGTCTGCCAATAGAAAACGGTGTAGATACGCCCGCCATAAAAAGGAAAAGCGGAAAAATAAGGTCGTAGGCAGCAAAGCCATGCCAGACAGGGTGGTTGAATTGCGAGGACAAAGCATGCCAGAATGGGCCTCCTGAAATCTCATTCATTTGATGGAAGATCTCTTCCGCACCCATGATCCAAAACATATCAAATCCCCTCAGGGCATCGAGAGAATAAAGGCGTTGGCTACTGATGGACTGTGTCATCTTGCTCTTGATGTTTCTAATGGTTAATAACCGGCATTTAATTTAATTCTTTTTTCAAATTTGACTCAGGGCATTACAGGTTTGGTGCTGCAAATGGATCAGTGGTGGTGGTCGGGGGAATGCCACATACACTTTCTATCAAAGGCAAAATTTTGGACTTCAATTCTTATATTGTTTTGGTATTGTATTTTTGAGTGAAGCAGATGAGAAAGACATTATTGATATTATTTGCAGCGTTAACCGCCTTTTCGTGTTCAACCCGAGAAAAAGAAATCAACGTATCTGATGAAGAACAATGGAAGTTGGGGTGGCGAATGATTTTTTCATCCACAGACGAAAACCATGAATTGGCGGAGAGCCAGTTTGACTCGCTTTTGATCGCAAACCCCAACCCTGGCAACCATTTTCTCATTACGGGCTTTTCATCGCTCCTGGAATTAAAGAAGGAAGAAAAACTGGAAAGAATTCTTAGTGGGCTCGATGCTTCAAGTCTTTCGGAAATTTGTAATCATAGCCTGTTTACCCAAAAATTGAAAAATATAGCTCCGTGTAAAAATGTCGAGCTGTTCCAAATTCAGTATCCTGACCTTCAACTTGAATTGGTAGAAATGTACGTGAATGACCAGGCTGTACGGGATAATTTAATGAATGATCTTATCGAAAGATACCATTTAAATGTGGATGAAGTGATCCAGGATACTCCTTTTACGGTAGATGCAAACAATAGAAACAGGTTGAAAGAGATCTTTCAGGAATATGGATTTCCGACCAAAGAAATGGTTGGTAGAGACGCCATGAATGGGATATTTTTAATGATTCAACATTCGGATCGGGACAAAGAGTGGCAAAAAAGCCAGCTGGAAAATATTGAAACTGCTGTAAAGAAAGGAGATATGGATGGTCAAAGTTATGCCTACCTATATGACAGAATTAAGATCAATAGTGGAGAGAGACAGCTTTATGGTACTCAGTTTTCCGCTGTAGACCCACAAAATAATACTGTAACATTAGCTGAAACAGAGGATTTGGATCATCTCGATGAGCGAAGAATGCAAATGGGAATGATGCCCATTGAAATGTATAAAAAATTCATGCTCCGGAACCTTCAGAATTAGTCTATGTGCGTATCTGGTGGAAGACATTCCGGTTCCTGAGAATTTTTCAACATTCCTTACGAATCGTTGATTACTAATTTTGATTTGCTAATGCTACCTCAGTTTAATTGAAATTATGTCCTATCTATTGAAAAGAAACAAATCACACTATTGGCTCATCCTTTTTATTGCCATTGGCTGCAGCGGCCCTGAAAAAGAGCAAAAGCAACCCAACATCCTTTTTATTTCCATCGACGACCTGCGCCCCACGTTGGGTGCTTACGACGACCCAATCGCCATCACCCCTCATATCGACCAACTGGCAGCAGAAGGAATGACTTTTCGGCAAACCTTTTGTCAGGCCGCTGTCTGTGCGCCGTCCAGGGCCAGTTTAATGACCGGACTCCGGCCAGATTCGACCCGGGTATGGCACCTTGGTGATCAGTTCAGAAAGATCAACCCTAATACTGTCACCATGCCGCAATACTTCTCGAAGTTTGGTTACCATACGGTGAATATTGGCAAGATTTTCCATAACTACATGCCTGATTCCATCTCCTGGGACGAGCCTGATCTGCGGCCGGCCCGCTATATAAAACCTGACTGGCTAGGCAGGGACGGGGAGACTTTCTACATCAGCGAGGAGGTCAACAAGTCACAGGAAAGGAAGCGTGATTCGTTGCTGGCTTTGCGGCCGGTGAGGTACGCTGACGGCTGGAACACCGGGCCAGCCTGGGAAGCGGCCAATGTCCATGATACCATGTATTACGATGGTGCCCAAACCGAGCTTGCAAAAAAGACTTTGACAAGACTTTCAAAAACGAATCAGCCTTTCTATATGGGCCTCGGCTATTTCCGTCCCCATCTTCCGTTTGTTGCCCCTAAAAAGTATTGGGACCTGTACGACAGGGATAAAATGCCACTGGCAACAAACCCCGAGATTCCTGAAAATGCACCTTTATATAGCATGAACTCCATGTATGAGTTGCGGCATTACGATGGCTTCAATCATATCGGGCACCCGACGTCTGATTACCGGATGAGCGAAGACACAGTTCGCATACTGAGGCAAGGCTATTATGCCAGTGTAAGCTATATCGACGCTTTGTTGGGGGATCTGGTGGCTCATATGAAGGAATTGGGAATTTACGAAAATACCATCATTGTTATTTGGGGTGATCATGGCTGGAAGCTCGGCGATCACAATAGCTGGGGCAAAATGACCAATTACAATATCGACCTGGAAGTGCCCATGATTGTTCGCTATCCAGGTCAGGAAAACAGGGGAGCGCAGACCTATGGCATTACTGAATTGGTGGACATGTTTCCATCGCTCTGCGAATTAGCGGGGATTGAGGTGCCTGACTATATGCAAGGCACCAGCTTCGTACCCTTGCTGGAGAACCCCGATCGCCCGTGGAAAAAGGCAGCATTCAGCCAGTTTCACCGGAGGCCCAACGTATCTGCTGATGGAAAACGATATATGGGCTATTCCATCAATACTGATGCCTATCATTATATCGAATGGTATGCCTGGGATCATCAAACTGGAACCAGGGGTGAGTTCAAAAGTGCAGAACTTTATGACCGGAAGAATGATCCTTTTGAAACAGTAAATATTGCTGAAGATGAGGCCTTTATTCAAGTGGTAGCGGGTTTGTCGAAGCAATTAGCTGACGGCTGGCGACAGGCGAAACCGGGCGACAGCGAGTAAGGCTGATTGTAATCTTTGCCTCTGTTGAATACCTGTATTGGCAGCGTAGAGTTTGGTATATTTGAAATCCTCATACACACCTCATTATGATTACACGTCGTCTTTTCCTTAAATCTTCGCTTGTTACCCTACCCGCTGTTGGACTAATTGGCAATGCCCTGGCAGCCAAAAAGCCTAAAGTGCGCTTCGGTGTTGTGACCGATTCTCATTACGCTGACCGGGAACCTGGTGGTATTCGGTATTACCGGGAGTCGCTGGAGAAGATGGCCGAGTTTACTGAGCTGATGAACAAGGAAAAGGTAGACTTTGTGATTCACCTGGGGGACTTCAAGGATGAGGACACAAATAGGAGGGAAGCAGATACGTTGAAGTACCTGAAGGAACTCGAAGCCATATATGCCAGGTTCAAAGGGCCTCGCTTTCATGTAATTGGCAATCATGATGTAGATAGTATAACCAAAGCCCAGTTCATTGGAAATATTGAGAATACGGGGATCAACTCTGGCTTGGGTTATTATTCGTTCGACAAGAAGGGTTTCCACTTTGTGGTACTCGATCCTAACTTTCACCCTGATGGTAGGGATCACAATAAAGGTGACTTTGAATGGTTTGAGTCGACAGTTCCGCAATCGCAGCTTGATTGGTTAAAAGCTGATATGGGCGCGACGAAGCTGCCCACGGTTGTGTTTGTGCACCACTCCCTCTATGAGTTGCCTGATGAGACCATGCATGTTGATAATTCGGAACAGGTGAGGAGGCTGCTGGAAGCATCCGGCAATGTTGTGGCTGCTTTTCATGGGCATTGCCATCGTGAGGGTTATTCTTTGATCAATGGGATTCATTACACGCTGCTGCCTGCCATGGTCGATAATAGTGGGCCTGAGAACAATGCTTACGCCATCATTGAAGGGTTTGATAACGGCGACCTTGAGCTTACGGGTTATAGGAAAACCAGGAGCCGGTCCTATCCGGCTAACTGAAGTTAATTGGACAGTATAGACTGGTTTCAATGGTTATTGCAGCCAGTCCGTCCTTCGGCGGAAGGCTGAGGGCTATCGTCATCGATGAGT
>CAYGOF010000017.1:0-110235 GCA_964351395.1 uncultured Roseivirgaceae bacterium | reverse complement strand
TCGATTTTATTTCAATTGCTGACATTTACGCATGAAGTTAAAATTGCATGTAACGCCTCGGTAAAATGAGTGTGGGAGTTTTATGCAGCTCCGCTTCCACTACATCTTAGCCACGCCGATGATAAATTTATAATTTGTGGCGGACAATCCAAGCCAATCTCCCTTTGATAACCGGTTAAGCCCACATTCATGTTTACCGTCGTGTTAGCGACATTTCAGCAGCTGCCGCCAGATTTTAGCTTCTCAAATAAAATCGTTTCAGAGAATAAAAGTTTCATTTCGGCATTATGTAGGTCGAGATAGATTTCAAGAAGCTTTCTATCATAAATGTTCTTCCCTTTGTAAGACTCGGAGGTTAGAATTCTAACGTCGTCATGAAGTCTATCAATTATTTCTGCTTGAAGTTCGTCCTGTGAGTTCGATGTCTTAAGTCGTTCAAGAAGGCCTCCAAGACGTTCGGTAAATTTGATGGCAATCATAATCTCACCTCCGATTCTTGTCTCGCAGGCTGAGACCATTCTGCCGTCCACATCATTCCAACCTACTTCGAGGTCAAGTTCAGTGTGTGCGTCAGAAATGAGATCAATTATCTCGAAAATACTTTTTATCAAGCTGTCGTTGCAACTGCCTTCGAGATGGTTAGTCCTCGCAAACTCTTCATAGTCTTGAATCCCATAAATATGCTGGTAGCGAATCAAATGTCCGAGGTCATACACAGTAGCGTCGGTACACTGATACAAGTCACTAGCTGTCTGTCTTTGGCAAGAAACACAGAAAAGTAATGCAATAAGTACAAGCTGTCTCATTCTAGGTATTTGTCGCTAACGCCCGGCTATGGCGAGTGGGGTTTTATAATGCATTCACTTTCCACTAGCACTTAGCCACACAGCCGATAAAATTAATTGTTGTGGCGGACAATCCAAGCCAGCCGCCGTCAGTTTACTGCCTAGGGCCCCATTCGCTATAGCCATGTGTTAGGCACTTTTCAAAATGCTATTTTAGACATCAAAAGCAATGAAATAGCAATGCCGACAGCAAATCCAGAGTACTTTAAGGTCTTGGTCACTGCAAACCGTTGGAGAATGTCCGATCGATTAGTCCGCAATATCGAGTAAAGTGAAACTACTGTCGCAAGAAGTAGTCCAAAACTTAAAAAATGCCCGGACATAGAAGTCGAACCGCCGCCGTCCGATGAAATCAGGCTACGTGTCAAGGAGAATGTTGCAAGGACAACCACATTTACTGAGAGAGAAACGTTTAGGTACCATCCATACCGCTTGTAGGTAAGTAGTCCTACCGTTGTGGCTAAATGGCCAATTGCGAGCAGTAGTCCGGACAGACTGATAGTTCCGGTATAAGCTAGCACTGAGAAAATCAGCACGCTGATCAGTGCGTTGTTAGCAGCAAATACGGAAAGAGGTCTTTTCACACTGAAAGTCTATAGTGCCTAACGCCTCGGTAAAATGAGTGTGGGAGTTTTATGCAGCTCCGCTTCCACTACATCTTAGCCACGCCGATGATAAATTTATAATTTGTGGCGGACAATCCAAGCCAACTGACCTTTGATAACCGGTGAAGCCCAGATTCATTTTTACCGGTGTGTTAGAGCTTTTTTCACTAGTCCTATTGTACAGGTCCCCAATAGCGAAATTTTTTTCTGAAGTGCTTTGAATTAGGGTCTAGCAGTGCCCTACTATTTTTAATTTTGTACTTTCGTTCGTTTTTTGTTTTTCCGATTGATATCAGTAGTGGCTGATCTTTGGAGTCGTTGTTCGTGAAGGATAGCAGCTCTTTTGCCTTATCAAATTCGTCGGTGTAATCTGCAGGAGTTACTTTGTATGCTTTCAGACTCCCATCTTTGGATACGGTGGCCATTACATCAAAGCCATTTGATTTCAAGAATTCTGACTTGGTTAGTTTGTTGATCTTTTTCAAAAAGCTCTTCATTCCATGAACAAAAGGCATTTGCTTGAGTGTCATTGATACACTGTCCAGGTAGCTATTAAAGAAATCTTGTTCATACGGATGACGTTCGGGAAAGAGCTTATCATACTCAGATGCGACATCTGCAAATAGTTTTTCATCATTGAACTTGCAGAGAATTGTCGTTGCATTCAAGAAATATCCGTTGATAAGAAAATGATTCAAGGAATCAACACGGTTCATTTTTTCTGAAGTTTGATCACGCATAATTCTGATCCCCATTGTGTAGGAAGCGTATTTTTCTCCGAGTTCTCTCATTTTAAAGACAAAAAAAACATTATCTCCACCTAAGCTGGAGGGAAATCGATAGTGATTCTGCTTCACTGTATCAGTTAGTAGCAAGTTCTCGTATATCGACTCAATGGTAATAACAAATTCTTTCCCAAGTATTTCGTCAGGGTTGTCTGTACAGCGGTTGAATCCAGTGTTAATTTTCCAGCTTACAGTCAAGTCTCCGGATATAGCTGTGACAGGCCGATCAAAAAATTCAAAAGTGTACCTACTGCAGGGATACGCTACTATCGGCTCGTAGAATAATAGCATTGTAATGCAAAGAATTGAAATTCGAATTGCCATCAAGTTTAACCGCTCCACAGTTTTAGCTCTAACAATTGTGCAAGCACAATTTTCCTTATTTCGTATTTAAGTTAAGGCCATTTTTATAACGAATCAAGCGGGCTACTGATGTTCGTCAGGTTGGTGTTGCACACGTGGGTATAAATCTCGGTAGTTTTGCTGCTGCCGTGCCCAAGTAGCTGCTGAATATACCTGAGGTTGGTGCCATTTTCCAGCAGGTGAGTGGCAAATGAATGCCTTAGCGTGTGTACTGTTCCGGGCGCTGTTACGCCCGCCTTCTTTTTGGCACGGTGAAACACATTCCTGATGCTGGTCACCGAGTATTTCGCATGAGCAGGCCCTTCAAAAAGGTATTGCTTTGGCCTTTCTTTCCGGTAGTAGTTTCGTAGCAAGTCCAGCATTTTTGGCGATAGTACGCTGAGCCTGTCCTTCTTGCCTTTGGCTCCCCTTATCCAGATACGCATATTATCAGAATCAATGTCTTTGATTTCCATATCGACCGCCTCAGAAATTCTCAGGCCAGCCGAGTAAATAAGCGTGAGAATGGCCTTGTGCTTGTTATTGTGGCAATTACTCAAAATAGCCCCCACTTGTTCTTTGGTGAATACAGTGGGCAGTTTGTGCTCTTTCAGCGGGCGCTCAAGCTGATAATACTCGGTGGGCATGCCCATTACTTTTTCAAAGTAAAATTTGATGGCATTGATGCTTTGGTTTTGATACGAAGAGGATACGTTTTTTTCTTTCACCAGCATTTCCTGGTAGGCAAGTATGTCTTCCTTCTTCAACTGCCTGATGGACATTGGGTACATGGCTTTTAGAAACTCCCTGAACATATAAAAATACGTGTTTAGCGTCGATGCACTGTACCGGCGTATGACCAGCTTTTGTCTGAACAGGGCCAAAGCGTCCTTGTATTCCTTTACCACCGGATCGGCCAGCCGGGCAGGTAGCTTGCTGCCGTGTGCCGTCGGATGGTAAATGATTGTTTGTTGAGTCTTCATAGACATAAATAGAGAGAATATTTCTACCTTAAGTATGTTTATAAGCATTTATATACGTTTATAAGTATTTATAAAAACGCTTATTATGTTAAGTAACAACTGTCAGCATTGTGGAGAAACACTGGTAGGCAGGTGGGACAAACGCTTTTGCGATGCCCAGTGCCGAAATGCCTACCACAACCGTCATAAAGGAGCCCTGGAGAAAAACATTCAGGTAGCCAACAAACTTATCCGCCGGAATAGAAAAATTCTTTATACGTTGTGCCCAACCGGCAAAGCTACCGTGAGAAAAGACATTCTTGACCAGCTCAAATTCGATTTCAAACTTTTCACTACCATTTACCCTACCCAATCGGGCACTTATTACTTTTCATACGATTATGGATATATGCCCATCATTGAGCGTGGAACTATCAAAAAAGTCTTGATCATCCAATGGCAGGAGTACATGACAACCAAACCGTTCGACCCATGGAGCCGAGTAGGGGCAGGCGCATGACCCTCAGTATTGAACGGGCGCTCAGCGCCAGCCTGCTTGTAAACACATGAAGCACGGCCCTATTGTGCTGGTCTTAAAATAGCCAAAATCCATCACTTCCTCCGTATCACCACCCACATCACGCCCAAACCCACCATAGGAATCAGCGGATCGAGCAGCGAGCCATTGGCACCAAAGACTAAATTGATCAATGCAATTAAAACCCCACCAATGGCCCAGGCGATGGTGGTGGGCACCGACCATGTCATGAGTTGCAGCTTCACGTCGGCCACGCCCATCATGCGATTGACCACCCAAAAAAAGCTGTCGTTGAAGTAGCTGAAAAATAAGGAACCAATTACCGCAGCCTGGGCAGCAAACAGCATATTAACACTAGGTATATTGACCAAAATAGGCGCTGTGATAGATGCCGCAGTGATCATGGCCACGGTTCCCGATCCTTGGATCAACCTCACGATAGTGGCAACGAAGAAAGGAATCATGATGGGAGAAAATGGGAGGTTGGCCATCAAAGCCGCCAGCTGAGCACCGGATCCACTTTCCCTCACTACAAAACCAAGGGCACCTCCGGCGCCAGTCACCATTAGTATAATGCCTGCCGACTTGAGGCCTTCCTCCAGTCGTTCCGATGTCTCGTGTCGGTTGAGATGAGGCACTAGCGTGTAAACGGCAATCAGGGTGCTTATGCATAGGGCTATGACTGGTGAACCGGCAAAAGCGACTACCTGCAATACCCACGATAGCGTGAGGCCGTCAGAAACGGAGAGGGACGGAAACAGGTTGAACAGTGCCTTGAGAAAAATAAGTCCTATCGGCACAAGAATGGGAAGTAACGACTTGCTTAGACCGGGGAGGGGTTTGGTCTCTTTTTCTTTCAAGTAATCAGCATGGGTGGACTTCAGGTCTTCTTCTGGAACTTTGGCGACAAAGCCCGGGTATTTTCCGCCAAGCCACTGCGCATACCACACAATTGCCAGGGTGCACGGGAGGGCCAGCGCTATACCCAGCAGCATCATGGCGCCAATGTCTACACCAAAAAGCCCCGCCACGCCCAATGGCCCCGGAGTGGGCGGCACCATAGTATGGGTCACGATAAGGCCGCCAGCCAATGCAACGCCCAGCGTGAGTAATGATCGATTGCCTTTTTGCGCCAGCGCTTTGGCGATAGGGTAGAGGATCACAAAAGCAGAATCCACAAAGATGGGGATGCTCACCAGGTAGCCGGTGAGGGCGAGTGCCCATTCTTCTCTTCGATTCCCCAGCCACTTGATAAAGGAATAGGCGATTTGTTCGGCTGCCCCCGATACTTCCAGGATTCGCCCCATCATCACCCCAAGTCCGATCACAATACCAATGGTGCCCAATGTGGCTCCAAAACCTTTGGTGATGGCGTCAAGGGTCTCATTAACGGATAATCCGCCCGTGATACCTGCCACGCAAGCAGCCACAATCATGGCAATGAGCGGATGTACTTTTGTGCGCAGCACCAGTAAAATCAATACAAAAACGGCTACCGCCAGGCCGATGATCGGAATACTAAGGTCGCTCATTCGTTGGGCTGCTTGTTGGAAGCAATAAACTGGGTGACGAACGTATCGAATTCCCCATCGACAGCGAAGCCTAGTGACAGCCCTCTGGTATTGTCGATGGCGGCAGGCCAGCTGCTCACAATAGCATTGATGGCTGGGTCTGGTTTGAACTGTACCCTTGCCAGGGTGGCTTTCCCGCAGTTACGTTCCAGCGAGTCGAGCATTTGCTGCACTTTGATACTGACGCCGGGTAGGTTAACGGTCCTCCAGCTACCGAAGGCTTCTGCTTCTAGTACAGCAGCATGCAACAAATTTTTTATTACGGTATCAGGGCTCGAGAACCAAAGCGCTAAATCTGTGGAGACGGGGCAAATGGCTTCTTCTCCATTAATGGGTTCCCGAATGATGCTGCTAACAAAAGAAGAGGCGGCCAGGTTGGGTTTGCCCGGGCGCACACATATAGTGGGCAAGCGAAGCACCCTGCCATCAACAAATCCTTTTCTGGAGTAATCATTCACCATTAGCTCGCCAATGGCTTTTTGAGCTCCATAGGAAGAACGGGGCGTGAGTGCAGTAGTGTCGAGCACCGTAGCAGGCAGGTCACCGCCAAACACCGCTATTGAGCTGGAAAATATAAACCTGATCCCAGGCTTTTGATGCCTGCAGGCTTCCAGCAGTAGACGGGTTATGTCCATATTGACTTTCCATCCCAGGTCAAAGTCTTTTTCTGCATGGCTGCTAACCACAGCAGCAAGATGAAAGACTATGCTTGTCTTTTTGGAGATGATCGATAGGGCCGCTCCTTCTTCAGAAAGATCCATTAGAAGGCAATTAACCCGGCTGTCATTTTCCGGATGAGGAGGCATTACAATGTCTACCAGCAACAATTCATCAAAGGATAAGCTACTGTCCAGAATTGCTTTTGCAAGGCGCTGGCCAAGGAAACCTGCTCCTCCGGTAATGATAATTTGCATAGATTCAGGGCTTGTTAAAATCAGATTGATTTATTCGAACTAAAAAGGTAAACAATAAATTAATTACCCCACCACCTACAAAGCTTATTTGAGTGGTTGAACCGAGCCGAGCGATGTACGAAAACGTAAACCGAAAATTAAATCAATTGCCACCGGAGTATTTCGATGATCTCCTGCCTGGCATTCGCAAGGAATTTTTGCAAAGCAAAAAAACCATTATAGTGCTTGATGATGACCCAACAGGCACACAGACCTGTTACGATGTAATGGTTCTTACATCCTGGGAGGTTGAGCTCATTGTCGATGAACTCACTAAGCAACCATCGGTACTTTATATGCTCACCAATTCCAGAAGTCTGCCAGTATCTGAAGCGGTCGATCTTGCCAGGGAAATAGGTTTGAACCTAAAAGAGGCAGTTGCAAGAAGCAAAAGAGAGGTAGTAGTGGTAAGTCGCAGCGATTCTACGCTGAGAGGGCATTTTCCAGCAGAAGTTGATGCCGTAGCTGAAACCCTTGGCCTAAAAGGAGCAGTCACAGTGTTGGTGCCAGCTTTTATAGAGGGGGCCAGGTATACGATGGATGATGTGCATTACATCGTTGAAAATGAGGAGCTGGTGCCAGTGTCTGACACGCCCTTCGCTAGAGATGCGTCGTTTGGGTATCAGCATGCCAACCTTAAGGGATGGGTGGAGGAAAAAACAAGAGGACAGATCAAAGCGTCGGAAGTCAATTCGGTGTCCATCGAAGACCTGCGGATTGGTGGTCCGCATGTTGTCGCAGAGAAGCTGAAATCCTGTGCTGCCGGTTCAGTATGTGTAATCAACGCTGCCAGCTACCGCGACCTGGAAGTAGGGGTGATGGGCCTTATGCTGGCGGAAAAAACCGGAAAGAAGTTTTTGTACCGTACATCAGCCACTTTTGTGCCTTTAAGAGCTGGAATGGTATCTGGCAAAATTTATGTTCCTTCAAAGGAAGAGACAACGTCATTCAACGGATCACTGGTAGTAGTAGGCTCGCACGTGCCTAAAACAACCGGTCAGTTAGGGTATTTGCTGAATCATGGAAAACAACGAGTGTTGGAAGTTGATGTAAGCGGTTTACTTCAATCAAAGGATAAACAGGGAATGACCAATACCATAAGTCGCCAGGTCGATGCCTGGTTAGGTGCTGGGGAGGATGTAGTCATACATACCAGTCGCCGATTGGAAAAAGGCATCGATGCTGATAGTAGCCTTAAAATCAGCGCCGTAGTATCTGGCTTTCTTGTGGCGATTATGCAAGGCATCACTGTCCGACCAAAATTTATCGTCGCTAAAGGAGGTATCACCTCAAGTGACCTGGCCACAAAGGGGCTCTTGGTTCAAAAGGCGACGGTCTTAGGCCCGATCATACCTGGCGTGCCTGCGTGGAGGTTACAAGGAGAAAGTAAGTTTCCGGGAATAATTTATGTAGTTTTTCCTGGCAATGTGGGTGACGAGAAGGCGTTGCAGACGGTATGTGAAAAACTTGGAGGCTAGCTTCTCAGCGCCTAACAAATTAGCAGACACTGCTTGGAAAAGTCAGCCATTTTTTTCAAATAGTGGTAGGGTAAATCGTAGCCTACCTTATTCATTGTGACCAGCGAAAAAGAGACTCATTAGAAGTAATAAGCGCAATCTAAAGCCACAAAAACCACCAGTCGATCAGTAGGCCAGGTGCAGCTGAAACCCAACATGTTTATTGCTGTCAGCTTTGTCAATGATCGCAATGCCTTGTTCATAAAGGTCAATCAAGTAGTTGACATCGCTGTCTTGTTTGATCAATTCCCAGGCCTCTTTCATTTCATCGCTCCAATTGATGTCATCAAAGATAAATATGGCAGGTGAGCTACTTTTCAACTTAAGCTGTTGAAAATACTCAAGTGTTGGTTCTTTTTTGTGGTTGCCGTCGATGAATGCCAGGTTGAATTTCAGGTCCTCAGCCAAAACCTCAGGAAATGTCTGGTCGTAAAGCCCCTGCTTAACGTGGAAAGGAAAGCCTCCGGAAATTGCCGAAAATTGTTTGGATGATATGTCGCAAAGCTGGGGAAGCCCCTCCATGGTGATGAATTTACCAGCCTTTTTGTGCTTGATCGCCTCAATAATATAGCTTCCGGATATGCCCAGGTTAGTGCCAATTTCCAATACGAAAGGAGCATCGACACCTTTCGCGATGAAATATAGGAACTCGCACCATTCCTTGCTGGAGGCTGCCTTTTTGCAGATATCACGCACCAGAGCAGTGTCGTTAGACCCAAAAATGGCGTAAGAGATTTCAGTGGTGTTGCTGAGTAATTTGCTTCTGTAGGCCTCGCAGGCAGCGAAGGCTTTCCGGTCTTCTGCACTGCCACGCTTACTTTTCGCCGAAACAAAGGAAGCCACCACTGCCTTTAATGCTTCATTTTCATAACTGGCCAGCCTTTCTAACTCTTTTTGTTGACGGAGTCTTCTCGAGAGGATCAGAGAATGCTTATTGATTTTTTTGATCATTGTTTTTCCTTGTCACCAGCTACGATAGCCAGCGCAAGTTTAGTGCTTTATCTTAAGATTTTATAGACTGCAGCACAGTCAAGTGTAAAGTCCCACGATTTTTTGCTTGTCAGACTTTAGATCAGTCGTTTTTTTTTAACTTCTCTCTTCTGCTAATCTGCTTGAATAGGCTTTTATCCAGCGGGTAGCAAACAAAATAGGAAGGGCAGCAAGCGCAATGAACACGCCTGAGGCAAGGAAGACGTTGGCAGGCTGTACGAAGAAGTCTTCAAATACATATACGGTAAGGATAAGTACCACCGAAAAAGGCAGCGAGCAAGCAAGTGCGTTCATGCCAAAATCGAGATCGAAGGTACGTGGGCGGATTGGATGCTCCTGGGCGCTTTCAAGGCTATTTACGGCGGCCATATGGGAAAAGGGCCAAAAACTACAGGCGCTCTGAGGAAACACCACAATAAGAATCATGGTAGGTACATCGGAGACCGGCAGCAATAACAGTAAGATTCCACTGATAAGAAAGGCAATGGCCGACCGAAAGAATAAAAAGGAGAAGATGGCCTTTACCTGCTGCCAGGTGAGCTTGATTGAAATCCCAATAAACAGCAGGATCAAGGGAGTCATCATAAGGCTCATTCGGTCGATGGTTGTCTGCAGAAAAGTGGGTAAAGACTCGAAGTTAAGTCCGAAACCAAGCATCACCACAGCCACCAGAATGACCATATTCACTGGCTCTTCCAACATCGATTTGAACAGGCTTTTAAGCTTTTCTGATGTATTGCGATTGCCAATTTCGTTTCGGTCAAAATACCATTTCATGGCAATGCTGTAGAGAATAATTAGCACAAATACTTTGTTGCCTACATCGGCTAGTGCTCCTAGAGCTAGCGGTGCCTCCCCATGATATTCCATGATAAATGGAAATAGTGACAGCCCGGGAGCCAGCGAGGGCAGTAGCATGATAAGTGTTCTGTATTGCTCTTCCTTCACATTGAATAGCGAGGGAAGGGGCAAATGGCTGACCAGGAAATACATTAAAAAATTGAAACCAATTGCCAGCACGGGCACGATGATCATTTCCCAGGCGAATTCAATTTTTAAAAGTGCAACGAAAATTGTGGCTGGAAGTGCCAGGCTTAGTATCAATGTCTTTATCCCATCTTTTTTGTCTTTGCCTTGTATTTTCTTTTGAAGAAAATAGCCAATGGCAATGAGCAGTAGAAAGGAAATGGTTTTGGTAATAGCTGAATTCATGAACAAACCGAAATGTTTTGTGCTTGCTTGTCGGTGTTTGATTTAAGTGAAGAGGGCCAATGTGGGCGCTGCCCCGGGCCGTTGTGGCGGGCACTCGCTGAGAATGCCGGAAACTCAGCCCGGGCAGCTAACACATCATCACCTAGCTGACGATTTCGTTGAGGCTCTTTGTAAATAGCTTTACTTCCTCCATCGTACCCATACTTACTCTGGCATAGGGCTTACCGTTGATTTCGAAGCCTCTAATGCCTACTCCTTTGTCCATAAACTGGGTGAGGAAGTCCTTGGTAGGGACCTGGATAGGGAATAGGATAAAGCTTGTGTAAGAAGGAATCGGGTTCATTCCCGCTTTCTTCAGTTCTTCAAACACATACTCTCTGTTTTCTTTGTTGTGCTTTCTGGTGAACTCCTGGAACTCAAGGTCAGCCAAACTGGCCATGCCGCCTTCCAGCGAAGTGACGCTAATGCCCATTTCTGTTCTCACCATGCTTTTGATGCTGGCCACTCTTTCTTCAGTGGCAGCCATGTAACCTAAACGCAGACCAGCCATGCCATGGATCTTAGAAAAAGTGCGACATACGATGACATCATATCCTTCATTGATAAGGCCCACCGCTGTGTTAGCATCAGGGTCGTCAAGCAGTTCCAGGTAGGCCTCATCGATGAATACCGGTACTTTGGACGATACTTTCTTACAGAATGCTTTGATTTCACTTATTGGCGTTAAAGTGCCCGTTGGATTGTTAGGGTTGCAGATGTATACCATTTTGGTGTCGCTATCGATGGCTGCAGCCATGGCATCAAGGTCATGGGAATAGTCGGCCTTTAATGGAACGTTCTTCCAGGTACCACCTATCGCCTCAGTCGTTCTGATCATCGACATGTAGCTAGGGTCGGCTGATACAATATTGCCACCTTTCATAAATAAAGAGAAAGCAATCTTCTCAAGGATATCCGTTGAACCAGGCGATAGAAGAATCGAATCTTTAGATACACCTTCTTTTTCAGCAAGGAAGTCGACCATTTTCGCTGAGCTGTTGTACACATACCTGTTGCCCATTGACGCACTCGCTGCAATTGCGGCAACCGCTTTCTTGGAAGGCCCCCATGGGTTTTCATTGGCAAGCAGCCTCGCCTTCATTTCCGGCCTTGCCGCCATTTCTACATGGTAGTTTTCCATTAAATGGTACTTGCCCTGATAAGGTTTCATACCAAAAGCGGGCTTGCTATTGGCAAATGTGGGGAATGCAGCACTTGTTACTACTCCGCCAGCTGCTAAAGCACTAAACTTCAGCCAAGATCTACGATTAAGATTGGTTGTCTTTTCCATCCTTTTATTACAGGTTTATTAATGAACGAGATGTTGCAGAAAGCCTGAGCATGCTTCTGTCAATGCCTGAATTGTCCCCGCCGGGAACATAAAATAAAAGGGGTGTCGTATAATGTACTGCTCAGAAAAGCTTAGGAAAGATAAGCAAAATAGGGGCTAACAGCCAAAATAAATGATGACTCAAATAGCCATGGTGTGTATTTTTAAAAACTTCATAATTCAAGGGCTAATTATTTACGAAACCGTCAACAGACTGAGGGAGAGTAAGGCTCACTAAGGTGAAAATCCAGGTTGCCGTTCAAATTAAAATCGTGGTCCGCATTGAATAAAACTTCATTTTTAGGCAAAAAATGAATTTATTGAGGGTGAATTGGCGGGAGCCTTGTTGTAGGCGACTGCTGCAATATTGTTTCACCCTATAACTATCATAGATAATGAGCAGAAAAATAAGAATGGGCATGGTAGGTGGTGGCCGTGGGGCGTTTATTGGCGCCATTCATCGCCATGCTGCTGGCCTCGACGGTCAGGTTGAGTTGGTCTGTGGAGCTTTCCACGTCGATCCAGAAATATCTGTCGCTTCAGGAAAGGATTTTTATCTCCCTGAAGACCGTTGCTACAGGACTTACCATGAGATGTTTGAGAAGGAAGCCAAACTTCCCGCAGACCAGCGAATGGATTTTGTCACTATTGTAACGCCCAACTTTGTTCACTTTGAGCCGGCTAAACTGGCATTGGAAAATGGATACCACGTTGTTTGTGAGAAACCCCTTTCTTTTAGCCTGGATGAAGCCCTTCAGTTAGAAGCCCTGGTGAAGAAAACTGGTTTGACGTTCGCAGTGACTCACACCTATACAGGTTACCCTATGGTGAAGCAGGCACGTGAAATGATCAAGGAAGGTGCTTTGGGTAAAATCAGGAAAGTGGTAGTAGAATATCCTCAGGGATGGCTGTCTACACCGGTCGAACAAAGCGGTAATCAGCAGGCAAGCTGGAGAACAGACCCGAAACGATCTGGTAAAGCTGGTGCTGTGGGCGATATTGGGACCCATGCTGAGAACCTTGCTGAGACAATCACAGGTTTAAAAATTACGGAACTCTGCGCTGATGTGACGAAGTTTGTTCCCGGCCGTTTACTCGACGATGACGCCAACGTGCTTCTTCGATTCGATAATGGCGCCAAAGGGGTGCTCCACTGTAGTCAGATAAGTGCTGGAGAGGAAAATGCCCTCAATATCAGAGTGTACGGAGAAAAGGGAGGTATCGAATGGCATCAGATGGAGCCTAATACCATGCTGGTGAAATGGTTAGATAAACCGATGCAAGTATTGAGAACAGGCAACTTCCTTGGCGACGTGGCAAATGCCAATACCCGCACTCCGGCAGGCCACCCTGAAGGCTACTTGGAGGCATTTGGCAATATTTACAAGAACTTTGCTAAAACCGTACAAGCCAAGATTGACGGAAAAACGCCCGATCCAATGAACCTTGACTTTCCAACCGTGGAAGATGGCGTGCGTGGCATGAAGTTCATCGACGCGGTGATTGAATCAGGCGAAGCTGGAGCCACCTGGGTAAAACTGCATTAGCCTTTTTTTACCTTGAAAATTGCACATGGCCGGAAAGAAATTTCCGGCTTTTTTTTTGTGATTCATGCCATTAACCTGACTTTCCTCATGTTTTTTGGAAGGATAATTTTGTTAGTTTAAAGACAGATCAACCCCTACTAACATGGCACAAGAACATCGTTTTGACCTTACTCCGTTCCTTGTAACGCCGGGTAAGAAGATTTCTCTTAGTGATTTTGACCCAGGCTATACTGAGCAACTGGAAAATGCCAAACAGAGCATCGAAACGCTCGATGAAGATATCTCTGATCTTGCTGATGCTCAGGAGCTACTTTGGTCGAGCAGAGAACAGTCGATACTTATCATTTTGCAGGCGATGGATGCCGCCGGAAAGGACGGTACCATTAAGCATGTGATGTCAGGTATAAATCCACAGGGTTGCGATGTATTCAGTTTTAAGGCACCTACAGAAGAAGAACGCCTGCATCATTTTCTGTGGAGGCCAGAAAAGTATCTTCCTGCAAGAGGTAAAATTGCCATTTTCAACCGCTCTTATTATGAGGAAGTGCTCGTGGTGAGGGTGCATCCGGAGTTTTTAACCAGCGAGTGGGTGCCTGGTCATTTGCGGAATGCTCCGCTTGCAGATGTGTGGAAGTCGCGATACAACGATATCAATGAGTTCGAAAAGCGAGTCTCTAAGCATGGGGTAACTGTCATCAAATTCTTCCTGAATATTTCAAAAGAGGAACAACGTAAAAGATTTCTCAAGCGTTTGTCGAGGCCTGAGAAAATGTGGGAATTCTCCGCCAGTGATTTCAAAGAGAGGGCATACTGGGACGATTACCAGAAGGCTTTTGAAGACATGTTAAATGCCACCAGCACTGAGGAGGCTCCCTGGTATGTGGTGCCCGCAGATAATAAATGGTTTACCCGGTCGGTTGTCGCTGATATTATCACTTCTCGTATCGAAAAGATGAACCTCAAATACCCGTCTGTATCAGATGAAAAGGTAGCAGAATTAGATGCACTGAGAAAAAAACTAGAAAAGAAGGAGTAGCATGGTTGTGGCCTAGCCAATCAACTCACGCATTTGGCTTGCGAATAGCTTAAATCTTATTCTTTTGTTGAAATGAACGACAGCAAAGCGATATTTCAGCTGTATGACCAAGAGGTTCCTGAGTGGTTAAGGCAATAACGATATAGTATAGCTATTATTAACGAGGCCTGAATCGAATGATTTGGGCTTTTTTGCGTTATATTGAAGAATGAGTTAACCCAGTTATGAAAATTATACTTTTATGAGACAGATTTATGAAAATTATAATGAGGAGGATTTTCAGGTCTGGCGCCTGTTGTACGACAGGCAGATTGTCAATCTCCCAAATGCGGCTTCTAAGGCTCACCTTAATGGTCTGGATCAAACAAATTTTGTGGCTGATAACATCCCTCACTTCGAAGATACAAATGAAATTCTATACAGCATCACCGGCTGGAAATTAGCAGTTGTACCCGGTTTGGTACCCGACTATACGTTCTTTGAGCTGATGTCAAACAGGTATTTTCCTGCTACTACCTGGCTGAGGAAAATGAAAGAACTTGATTACCTGCAAGAGCCTGATATGTTTCATGACGTATTCGCCCACGTACCTATGCTGACTAACCAGGACTTTGTTAATTTCCTGGAAGAATTGAGCAAAATAGGGCTGCAGTATTGCGGAAATGATTACGCCATTGAGCTGCTTTCACGTATTTATTGGTTTACCGTTGAGTTTGGCCTGATCAGGGAAAATGGCGACCTGCGAATTTACGGAGCCGGTATTTTGAGTTCAGCCGGTGAAACTAAATTCTCTCTAAGCGATAAGCCAGCCCATTACGAATTCGATGTAAGAAAGATCATGGCCACACCGTTTTGGAAGGATAAGTTTCAAGATAAGTACTTCATTATCAATTCATACGAGCAGCTTTATAGGGCTATACCAGAAATCAAGCAAGTAATAGCCGAAGAAGTAGGCAAGGCGCAATACTCCCATTGATTTCATTTTGACTCCGGAACTTTAGGTATTTCGCTTACATTTGCCGGGATTTTTTAATGCCTTTTCCAGGATGAATAGCGGGTGAAGAGGTTAATTCATAGAAACAAATGAGAGTAGCCATTATAAAATACAATGCCGGCAATGTGCAGTCAGTAACATTTGCGCTTAATAGGTTGGGCATAGAGCCGGTAGTTACCAGTGACCCTGAAGTGCTCAAAAGCGCCGATAAAATTATCTTTCCGGGAGTGGGTGAGGCCAGTACAGCCATGGCGTCGGTGAAAGAAAATAGGCTTGACACCATTATTCCGTCACTCACTCAGCCTTTTTTGGGCATTTGCCTTGGCCTGCAACTCATGTGCAGACACTCAGAGGAAAATGACACACCCTGTCTTGGAATCTTTGACCTGGAAGTGAGGAAGTTTCCTGCTGATGAAAAGGTGCCGCATATGGGCTGGAACAAGATTCGTTCCCTCAAAGGACCTTTGATGAACGGGTTGACTGATGACTCCTATCTTTATTTTGTACACAGCTATTATGCGGAAACAAGTGTGAATACTATTGCCCAATGCGAATATATGGTGCCGTTCAGTGCTGCCCTGCAAAAAGACAACTTCTATGCAGTGCAGGCTCACCCAGAAAAGAGTGGGGTGGATGGAGCGCAGATTTTGAAAAACTTTATTGAACTATAAGAATGGACATTATTCCAGCGATCGACCTGATAGATGGCAAGTGCGTACGATTAACCCAGGGTGACTACTCGCAGAAAAAGATTTACAATGAACACCCTTTGGAAGTTGCTATGCAGTTTGAGGATGCCGGATTGACCAGGCTTCACCTGGTTGATTTAGATGGAGCTAAAGCAGGTGCTGTAAAGAACTGGAAGGTGCTGGAGACTTTAGCTGGAAAAACGTCTCTGGTCATCGATTTTGGTGGTGGTATTAAAACAGCCAAAGACCTTGATATTGTGTTCGAATGCGGAGCCAAACTGGCAACTATCGGAAGCATGGCTGTGAAGGATGAGGCCACATTTTCTGATTGGATCGAAAGCTATGGGGCTGACAGGTTCTTTTTAGGCGCTGATGTGAAGGAAGAAAAAATTGCGGTGAGTGGCTGGTTAGAAACTACCGATATATGGGTGTACGATTTTATTGAAAAGTATACTCAAAAGGGGTTGAAGAATATTTTCTGTACCGATGTAAGTAAAGACGGTTTATTGGAAGGTCCGTCAATGGATTTATACAAGACAATCATTGAACAGTTCCCTGACATCTATTTCGTTGCAAGCGGTGGCGTGAGTGATATGGAAGACCTGGAGGAGCTAAAGAAAATAGGCTGTAAAGGAGCCATTGTGGGGAAGGCTATCTACGAGGGAAGGGTGAAGATTGAAGATTTGAGATTTCTGGTTTAAGATTATGATTTGCCTGGTGGTGAGTCAGCAAATAATTTTAAGAGTTGAGAAATGGCGACGATTCAACGGTTTGAGGATATGGAGATTTGGAAGGAAGCCAGGCGGTTTTCCTTTGAAGTCTATAAACTCACTTGTGAGCCACCATTTGCCACCGATTTCAGGTTTCGTGACCAAATAAGAGCGGCGGCTGGTTCCGTGAAGGATAATATAGCAGAAGGTTTCGAACGGTCGGGCCGTTTGGAGTTTGTGAACTTTCTGGGTTTTGCGAAAGGTTCTGCTGGCGAGGTACTGTCGCAGTTGCATCGTGCGTTCGATGAGGCATATATTGAAGAGGGCAGCTATCAGACGAAAACAGAAGAGTATGAAAGGCTTAGTGCCAGCATCGCTGGTTTTATTAGTTATTTAAATCGTTCAGAGATCAAAGGCCAGAAGTTCAAAAGACCGCCGGTAATCTCAAATCAAAAACCTCAAATCAGTAATCTCTGTGTTAACTAAACGTATCATCCCTTGCCTCGATATCAAAGACGGCCGCACTGTCAAAGGTGTCAATTTTGTAGACCTTAGAGATGCAGGTGACCCTGTAGAACTGGGAGCACGCTATGCAGCGGAAATGGCCGATGAGCTAGTTTTTCTGGACATTACTGCTACCGTCGAAAAGCGTAAAACTCTTGTTGAGCTGGTCAAACATGTGGCCAGGGAAATCAATATACCCTTCACAGTGGGTGGTGGGATAAGCGCTATTGCAGATGTCTCCGCGTTACTGAACGCAGGGGCTGATAAAGTGTCGATCAACTCCTCGGCGGTGAAGCGGCCTGAGCTCATTGACGAACTGAGCAGGGAGTTTGGCAACCAGTGTATTGTGGTCGCTATCGATTCTCGCTTTGTTAATGGGGTACATGTAGTGCATACCCACGGTGGGCGCACGCCTACAGTGTTGGAAACCATCAGCTGGGCCAAAGAAGCTGAAAACCGTGGAGCCGGAGAAATATTACTCACCTCCATGGACCACGATGGCACCAAAGCAGGTTTTGCCGACAAACTCACAGCAACTGTATCTGAAGTAGTTGGCGTGCCGGTGATTGCTTCTGGCGGCGGTGGAGTGCAGGAGCATTTTCTCGACGTTTTCACTAAAGGAAAGGCTGACGCAGCATTGGCGGCAAGTATTTTCCACTTTCAGGAGGTGCCTATTAAAGAATTAAAGGAGTACCTTCGTGACCAGAATATTCCGGTGCGTTTATAAAGAGTGAGGATCATGGAAGGATTGGATTTTAGTAAAGCAGGGGGTTTAATTCCTGCAATTATTCAGGACGAAGCTACAGGCAAGGTGCTGATGCTTGGTTTTATGAATGCGGAGGCTGTCGCTAAAACTGAAGCAGAGGGGAAGGTGACCTTTTTTAGTCGGACCAAAAACAGGCTTTGGACCAAAGGGGAGAGTTCCGGAAATTTCTTTTTTGTTAAAAACATTGTTTCTGATTGCGACAATGATACCCTGCTGGTCAAAGTAGACCCGGTGGGACCTGCCTGCCATACTGGAGCAGATACCTGCTTCAACGAGAACAATTCCGAAGGAATTACTTTTTTGAATAAACTTTCGGGTATTATAAAAGACAGGCACGAAAACCCATCAGATAAGTCTTACACAGCGTCTCTTTTTGCCAAAGGAATCAACAAAGTGGCACAGAAAGTAGGTGAAGAGGCGGTAGAAGTGGTGATAGAAGCCAAGGATGATAATGAAGACCTCTTCCTTAATGAGTCTGCCGATTTACTTTTTCATTTGATGATACTTCTTGAAGCTAAGGGGAATAAGCTGGAGGATGTCGTGAATGTTCTCAGACAACGACATAACAAATAGCCTTTCAAGCTGGATAATTACATCTGTAAGTACGAAATTGGGCTTTATGCCCAACATTCCAACATCTCTTACAAATGCCGCCCCAGCAGTGCTGATGGTCAGGCCGGCCAATTTTGGACCTAACCCCGAAACCGCCGAAAGCAACTCCTTTCAAAGTTCCGCAATCGCTTCTGAATTTGAAGCCATCAGAACCACTGCGATAAGTGAGTTTGATGAAGCGGTACGGACCCTTAGAAGCGCTGGTATCGAAGTTTTGGTGGCACAGGACACTTTTTTGGATGAACGAAGAGATGCAGTTTTTCCCAATAATTGGGTGTCGTTTCACGAAAGCGGTGATGTGTACCTGTATCCCATGCAGGCCAGGGCCAGAAGGACGGAAAGAAGGATTGAGGTGATCGACACAGTTCGGGAACGTTTCAAGGTGGTTAATATTTCAGACCTTTCATCCACAGAGGAAAGCGGCTTGTACCTTGAAGGTACGGGTAGCCTGATTATTGACTACCCCCATCAGGTGATGTATGCTTCGCGGTCAATTCGAACCGACGAAAGTCTCGTACGTGCCCATGCCGCCAGGGTGGGCTATTCAGCCGTTGTGTTTGATGCGCTTGACAGGCAAGGGCAACCGATTTATCACACCAATGTGGTGATGTGCCTTGGTAGCTTGTATTGTGTGGTCTGTCTGGAATGTATACCTGAAGGAAGGGAAAAAGACAATTTTTTAGCAAAGCTTACCGATACAGGGCATGAGATAGTGGATATCACTTTCGATCAGATGGAGCATTTTGCGGGCAATATGCTCGAGGTAGCCACCTCTACAACGAAGCCCGGTCTGGTGATGTCTTCTACTGCGTTTGGCGTTCTTACGCCTTCGCAAAAGATTATTCTGGAAAAATATGCTAACTTAATTGCGCTAGAGATCCCAACCATTGAAAAATACGGGGGTGGCAGTGCCCGATGTATGATGGCTGCGGTGCATCTACCGATTAAGTAAACGACATTTTTTTAACCATAATGACCTGGTAATGAACAAATTTGATGTTTGCGTCATAGGCGCTGGACCTGCGGGCTATGCGGCAGCTATGCGTGCTTTAGATTTTAAGAAAAGGGTAATTTTGATAGAAAGAGGCCAGGTAGGTGGTGCTGGGGTGCATGATGGAGCGCTTTCGAGTAAGACCTGGTGGGAACTTTCCAGAGATTATTTTACCCTTCGTAAACATGCGAAGGCATTCCATTTTAAGGTTCCAGACATTGATTTTAAGAAGGTAAAGCAAGAGGTGCTCAAGGCCACGTCCGAAAGGAAAGATTTACTTGAGTATCATATGAGTTCGATGAACAATAATGGAACGGACTTGCTGACATTCAAAAGAGGAGAAGCCAAGCTTGTAGACAAACATCAAGTGCAAATACAAAGCGAAGAGGGCGTTGAGATGATCGAGGCCGATAATATTGTTCTAGCTACAGGTAGCCGCCCAAGAAAGCTGCCAAATTTGCCAATCGACGAAAAAATAGTTGTGACCAGTGATGGAATTCATAACTGGACCGAATGGCCCAAAAGTATGGTGATCGTTGGTGCGGGTGTGATTGGTTGTGAGTTCGCTACTATTTTCTCCAACTTTGGCGCCACCCAGGTAAATTTGATTGATAAGGGCGACAGAATTCTGCCTTTTGAAGATAACGATATTGTAAATGTTATCGAAGAAAACCTCGAATCGAAGCAGGTTTTAGTTCATCGGAACTCGAAGCTGGTAGACATGAGGATTGTTGACGGTGAAGTTGAATATGAACTTGAGTATGATGATGGCGAGAAGAAGAAATTTAACGTTGAGAAAGCCCTTGTGTCTGTCGGAAGGATCCCAAACTACGAAAACCTTGGTCTGAACGACCTCGGCGTTGAAATAGACGGGCGAGGCATAATAGACAACCTTACCCAAACAAGTGTGTCAAATATTTATGCGGTAGGAGACATTACAGCGGACATAGCCCTGGTAAATGTAGGTGAGCTTGAGGGTAGGTACGCAATCGAGCGGATTTATGGCTCGCCAACTCATCCACTTATCTATGAAAACATCTCTACTATCATGTTTCTCGCACCTGAAGTAGCGGGGGTGGGATTAAATGAAACGCAAGCCAAGCAAAAGGGAATCGACTACAAGGTAACTAGTTTACGCTACAGCAATATTTCCAGGGCTACCGCTATGCGAAACACCCAGGGCTTCATCAAGCTGTTGGTGACCAACGACGATGAAATGAAGATTTTAGGCATGAGGGTCGTGGGAGAGCATGCATCCAGCGCTATACAGGCAGTAGCTTTGCTCATTTCTATGGACAAAGGAGTTGATGAACTTGCTGAGCTTATTCACCCGCATCCATCCATCATTGAAGGAATTCAGGAATGCGCACGGATGTTATTAGGAAAGTCAATGTTAAAACCCACAGTGCTTCTCGATACGATGGCGTGCAAGACTTATTGTGATGGTGTATACGCAAACATCATTTACTAGTAGGCAACTGCTTTTCGAAACAGTACTAATATGAAGGCTAAGTCTTTTTGTGACATCCCTATGCTGCCATCGAAACAAAATTAAATTGTAGATCCAACATAGCCGAAAAGTCTTTTCCCAACTCATGCATTTCCTGGTCGTTGTATTTATAGTACCAGTTCACTTTCACCATTCTTCCGTTTTCTTTGATGAGGTTGATCTTGCGAATCACATCATAGATCAACATCGAAGAACTTGTATTGATACGTTTAAAGGCCATATTGGCAATTAATCCCTGCGATCCATCAGTTACGTAATGCTGTAGTTTCGATATGATCAGGTCGTAGAATTCGTATGTATTGTGCGGTGTAGAGTTCCCTTTTAGCTCAATGAGTCCTTTGAGTGGGTCAAAATGGATCATTGGCGTGTATTCGGTGGCATGAATGTAGAATTTGTCCATAAATGTTAAAATGCTTCAGGCTGGTTAATGCTCAATTGTAACTGAGTGCTTTCAGTTGATAATCAAATTAACGTCAACTATTCCTCCAAAAGGAAGTAGTTATCGCATATTGTTGCCACGTGTAAGATTTTTGAAGTATTTGATCGTGTGGTGAGTGTTTCTATCGAAGCGACCCTGCTCTTGGGAAAGTACAATCTTCATATAGTCAATTAGATGGGTGGGTTGGCTTGCTATTTCGCTTTAAGACTTAGTCGATGTGGGGTTTTGCAACATTTTTCATTTTCATCCACATTTACCAAACAATCTGTTCACTTACTATAATACCTCCAGTTGATGGTTACGGCATCATTTCACAAAAGAAAGCCCTACTTATCTGGAATAAGTAGGGCTCTTCGACTTAATTTAAGCAGCCATATCCTTATACTTTCACAGAATCATACACTTGCACTTTGCTCCACATATCTTGCGCTTTCTCCACAAAATTCAGGTGAACTGGGTGCTCCTGATAGATATCCTGATCTTCTTTGCTGTTGAAGGCAAGCACAATAGAGTATGTATAGGAACTATCAATCACGGGACGGTCTGTGTCAGCCGGAGCGCCAATGAACGCCTGCTGAATTACATCGATACCTGAAGTGTATTCCTTAACGTAAGATAGAAAAGTTTTTTTGTTGGCCTCGGATGGATCCTTTAGCCAAAAGTATACAACATGGTAAAAGTTAACTGAAGATTGTGTCATAGTTTTTGATTTTGCAAGTGAATATGTACCCAGGCCTAGCAAGCCCAGCAGACCGGTGCTTTTTTTTATAAATGAACGTCTTTTTAATTCTCTCATGGCAGTTGATGAAGTGGCTAAGATATAACCTTGTAAGCATGATTGCTCCCTTTTTCAGACTCTTTTTCTATAGAGGGGTCTATTTTTCGGTATGCATTAAGGATAGGATTGCCATCGGCACTGTTCGGTGCAAAAAGAATTTTTTTTCGAGAAAACTTAAACAATTTTCCACTACAGGGTTTTAAATGAACGCAATGGACTATAAATTTGGCCGAGTAAAATGATCTACTTTCTACATATCAATACATGCCAGCATGGTCACGAAAACCACGACCATGCTATGTGCCATTCTCATTAAGGAATAGCATTGTGATTTCAATACAGGCCTTCATTTCATTTTACATATTCTTTTTCTTTTCTTCAATTAAAGTTTCTTCATGCTACGTATAGCAGTTCAAAAATCCGGTCGCCTAAGCGAAGACTCATTTCGCCTGATTAAAGAGTGTGGTATCCATTTCAGCAATGGTGTGGGCAAATTAAAGGCCTCATCTCACAACTTCCCCATGGAGTTTCTATTGCTGCGCGACGATGATATTCCTGGCTATGTAGCCGATGGTGTAGCCGATATCGGGATTGTAGGTCTCAACGTGGTTGAGGAAAAAGAAAAGGACCTCGATATTGTGGTTCGCCTCGGGTTTTCTAAGTGTAGGCTTTCGCTCGCCATTCCGCGAAATGAAGAATACACCGGAATTAAAATGCTGGACGGTAAAAGCATAGCTACCTCATATCCTAAGATTCTCGGCGCTTTTCTGAAGAAGAACGGTGTGCAATCTGAGATACACGAAATTAGTGGGTCTGTAGAGATTGCCCCTAGTATTGGGCTTGCAGAAGCGGTATGTGATATTGTGAGCTCCGGAAGTACGCTGCTTAGCAATGGCTTGAAAGAAGTGGAAGCAATCTTCACCTCCGAGGCGGTGCTTGTAGGACACAAGGGGTTGAACGATGAGAAGAAGAAGTTGCTCGACCAACTCCTTTTCAGGATTCGATCCGTACAAAACGGATCAAACAATAAATATATCCTGCTGAATGCGCCAAATGATAAACTGGAGCAAATAGCCGGTTTGTTGCCCGGGATGCGAAGCCCCACTGTACTTCCACTTGCGACGGAAGGCTGGAGTTCTATCCATTCTGTTATCAATGAAGATCGCTTTTGGGAGATTATAGAAAAATTAAAGGAAGCCGGTGCAGAAGGTATTCTTGTTGTGCCGATCGAAAAAATGATCCTCTAGACCAAATACGAAATGCAATTCATATACGAACCTGCAAGGAAACAGTGGCATGAATTAGTTGGAAGACCAGCCCAGGACCCTGCTCGACTGGAGAAGGTTGTCAGGCCCATCCTCGACAAAGTAAAGAGGAATGGTGATATGGCGTTACGCAAGTTTGCCCTTGAATACGACCATGTAGAACTAGACGATTTATTTGTTACCGAAGATGAATTGGCAGCATCTGCCAATCAAGTAGATGAAGCGCTCAAAGCTGCTATCCAAGTGGCCAAAAACAACATCGAAAAGTTTCATGAAGGACAGAAGCAGGAAGCCCTGGTGATGGACACAATGCCCGGCGTGACATGTAGCCGACGTAGCATTCCCATAAGTAAAGTTGGTTTGTATGTGCCGGGCGGAACAGCCCCACTTTTTTCTACCGCACTTATGCTGGGTATTCCTGCGAAAATTGCGGGTTGTAAAGAAATCATTATTGCATCGCCCACTGATAGCCTCGGTAAAGTAAATGCCACCGTTTTGTATGTAGCGCATTTGCTGGGGATTAGTAAAATACTGAAACTGGGAGGTGCGCAGGCTATTGCTGCAATGGCCTATGGTACCGAATCTGTACCGAAAGTAGATAAGATATTCGGTCCAGGTAATCAATTCGTCACTGCAGCCAAGCAAATGGTAAGCCGCGATACGGTGGCTATCGACATGCCCGCTGGACCATCGGAAGTGCTGGTTTTCGCCGATAAACATGCTGATCCATCGTTTGTTGCTGCAGACTTATTGTCACAGGCAGAGCATGGTGCAGATAGTCAGGTGATTTTTGTGACCTCAAGTAAGCGCATGGTGGACAGTGTTTCGCAGGAATTGGAGCGACAGCTTGCGACTTTGCCGCGTAAAGGAATGGCAGCCAAGGCTTTGGAGCACAGCAGAACGATTTATTTTGAAGATAAAATGGTGGCCATGGATTTCATCAATGAGTATGGCCCCGAACACCTGATACTGGCTTTAAAAGAGGCAGATAAATATGCCGAAATGGTCCTTAACGCTGGGTCTGTTTTTATTGGGAATTATACGCCGGAGTCTGCAGGAGACTATGCCTCTGGCACCAACCATACTTTGCCAACTAATGGCTGGGCTTCTGCCATGGCGGGGGTATCGCTTGATAGCTTTGTGAAAAAAATTACGTTTCAGAAAATTAGCCCTGAAGGTCTTATTAATTTGGGGCCGAGCATAGAAGCCATGGCGTCGGCTGAAAAACTTGATGCCCATAAGATGGCGGTGACTCTTCGTTTGCAAAAACTTAAAGAAGCAGGTGATGAGCTTTGATCCAAACGCACTGCTTCGCAAGCATCTTGTCAATCTGAAGTCCTACTCTTCGGCCAGGGACGAGTACACTGGAAAAGAAGGTGTTTTTTTAGATGCCAACGAGAACCCGTATGGTTCTGCCGGAATTGCTGAGGCCTATAATAGGTATCCGGACCCTTATCAGCAGGAAGTAAAACTGGCCATTTCCAGGATAAAGAACATCGCCCCCGAGTCGATTTTTTTGGGTAATGGAAGCGATGAACCGATTGATTTATTGATCAGGGCTTTTTGCGAGCCTGGTAAAGATAAAATCATTACCGTGCCACCAACTTACGGCATGTACGAAGTAAGCGCTGGGATCAATGATGTAGAAAATATCAAAGTACCTCTTAACGACTACTTCCAGCTAGATGTGAACGGAGTATTGGCAGCTACGGCTTCGGATACAAAAATTCTCTTTCTCTGTAGTCCCAATAATCCCACTGGCAACCTGCTTAGAAAGGAAGATATTTTCACATTGGTGCACGCTTTCCCTCACCTGGTGGTGATAGATGAGGCCTATATTGACTTTGCTGCAGATCAGGGATTTCTTCCGCATTTAGATCGGTTACCAAACCTGATAGTGTTGCAAACCCTAAGCAAGGCTTGGGGGCTTGCTGGCGTACGTTTGGGGATGGCCTTTGCAAGCCCTGAGATTATCAAAATTTTGAATCGAATAAAGCCTCCATACAATATTGCAGCACCTACTCAGCAAATCGTGCAGCAGGCACTCAACAATGTGCTGGCAAAAGAAAAAATGGTAGCCGATATCCTTGAGCAAAAGGAATGGCTGGAGCAAAAGTTGAGTGATTTACCCCTGGTGCAACATATTTACCCTAGCGACGCTAACTTTATGTTGATCAGGGTGCCACAGCCAAAAGAGACGTATCAATTTTTGATCGATCAAAAGGTAATTGTGAGAGACAGGAGTAATGTGATTCACTGTCACGGTTGCCTGAGGATAACTGTGGGTACAAGAATGGAAAATGAAGCACTATTGAAGGCCTTGGCTTTGCTGAACGAAAATTCCTTTAGCTAATAACTTGAGCAAAATGAAGAAAGTACTGTTTATCGACAGGGATGGCACGATCATCGTAGAACCACCAGAGGATTTTCAAGTTGATTCGTTGGAAAAACTTCGTTTTCTTCCAAAAGCGATTTCCAACCTACGAAAAATAGCAGAGGAGCTGGATTATGAACTTGTGATGGTTACCAACCAGGATGGGCTGGGCACGGATAGTTTTCCGGAGGATACATTCTGGCCTGCACAGAACAGGATGATGGAAACGCTCGAAGGAGAAGGTGTGACGTTTGCTGCTGTACATATCGACAAGACTTTTGAAAAGGAAAACGCTCCTACCAGAAAGCCACGCACTGGTTTGCTTACACAATACATGGGAGGTGAGTATGACCTTGCCAACTCCTTCGTGATTGGTGATAGAAAAACGGATGTGCAGTTAGCAAAAAACCTTGGGGCCAAGGCGATTTTCATAGGACCAGAGCACCTTGAGGAGGCTGCTTTGAGCACCACCGATTGGGATGCTATCTATCATTTCCTCAAAATGCCGCCCAGAGTAGCTGAGGTGAAGCGGACGACCAAAGAGACCGACATTTTTATTAAGCTCAATCTGGATGGAACAGGCCAAACCAAAATGAATACTGGTCTTGGCTTTTACGACCATATGCTGGATCAGTTAGGCAGGCACTCTGGCTGCGACCTGAAAATTACTGTAAAAGGCGATTTGCATATTGATGAGCACCATACGATAGAAGACACGGCCCTGGCATTAGGAGAAGCATTTCGTAAAGCCATCGGGGATAAAAAGGGGATCAGTCGCTATGGGTTTATGCTGCCCATGGACGACTGTTTGGCTCAGGCGGCCATCGACTTCAGCGGCAGACCCTGGTTGGTGTGGGAGGCAGATTACAAACGGGAAATGGTGGGCGATATGCCAACTGAAATGTTTTACCATTTTTTTAAATCCTTTTCAGATACTTCTCTCAGCAATATCAATATCAAAGCAGAAGGAACGAACGAGCATCATAAAATTGAAGCGACCTTCAAGGCACTAGCGAGAGCCATAAAAATGGCCATAGGTAGGGACATGAATGCATTGAATCAACTTCCGAGTACAAAAGGGGTATTGTAATTGAGTTTTTAGGCGTCAAAGTTCAAAGTACTCTTTGATGCCCGATAAAATGCTCTGAACCGCAAACGAGGCCAAAATCAATCCCATTACTTTACTGATGACGGTGATGCCGGATTCACCCACTCGGTTCTGAATGTGCCTGGCAGAGAGTAATAGAATGCATGTTACCACCAACACGCATATCAGGATGGCGACTGTGATCGCTTGCTGCCAGAAACTGTACACATGGTTATCTGTGATGAGCACTACAGCCATAATGGCGCCGGGCGATGCGATGGATGGCAGGGCAATAGGGAATACAGTCACATGCTTATAGTCTTTGATCAAGTGCTTTTCTTCTTCTGGTTTGCCCTCTCCAAAAATCATGGTTAGCGCAAACAAGAACAATATTACGCCGCCACTGATCTGAAAGGCAGAAAGCGTGATTTCCATGGCCTCCATAATGAGCTGGCCACCAACAATAAAAAACAGTAAAATCATGCCAGCCACTATTGTCGCTTTGATGGCGATTCTCTTTTTTGAAACATCGTCAAAACGTTTCGTGGCTTCCAGGTATACCGGAATAGACCCGAGAGGGTCGATTACTGCTACGAGAAAGAAAAAAGTTTTTACGAATTCCATCATATGGTAAAATTAGAAAGAATTTACCATTCCCTCGGTACAGGAAAGAGTTGGATAATTGTGAAAAAAAATATCGAACTTAAACTGTAGTTATATTATTATTCTACTTCTTAACTGTACTTTTGAATTTTGTTAGCAAAAGAAGGAATGGCAGATAAAGTAAAATGCATAATGCTGGTGGACGATAACATGGACCACAACTTCATTCACGAACGTGTAATCAAGAAGGCTGGTAAGGCCGATGAAGTGGTGGCTAAGAGTTCAGCAGGGGAAGCATTGCAATTTCTGGCAGACCGTGATTCGCATGATGGACCGCATCCGGATTTGATCTTCCTTGATATCAATATGCCCGATATGAATGGGTGGGAGTTTTTGGAGCACTACAAGGATTTAGATGCCAGTTTGCAAAGCAAAGTTGTGATTATTATGCTTTCCACATCTGAAGATCCAGATGATAAACTTAAAGCTCAAAAGGACAGCGTATGTGTTGACTTTATGTCTAAACCCCTTACTAAACAAGTACTGGAAGAGGTATTAGAGAAATATTTCTGAGTATCAATTGACGTAAGGTTTTTAATAATTTCCGATTTTTCCATTATCCTTCTCTCCATTTTACAGCCCTATAGAAGAATAGTTTCTGGTTATTTGGCTGCCTGTAATTTCCCTGGCCTGAAATATTAGCTTCATTCCAGCTTTTTTTGAGAGAGGGTATTCTTTGAGTATTTCAAGTGCTTATTTCTTTCACATGTGCCTTTGAAAGTGCAATTCACGGTTTGTGACATACTGCGTCAGTATTTTTGGCTTTGCCTTTATGCCAGCTAATGTCAACTAGATTAATACTACTCATTGTGAAAAGTACAGCTACTCTACTCGTGATTGCCCTCACCTTAATATCTTTTAGCCTGAGGGCTCAAATTAATCAATATTCATTCGACCATATCGGTACGGATGATGGGCTAAGTACTGGAACAGTCAATTGTGTTTTTAAGGACAGTAGAGGGTATGTATGGATTGGTACCCTGGACGGTCTGAATCGCTACAACGCATACGATATTACCGTATTCAAACATGATCCTAAGGATGGAGCCTCAATAGTAGGCAATAGGATTAGTTCAATTACTGAAGACAAGTACGGAAGGGTTTGGATTGGAACTCGCGGTAATGGAATAAGTGTTTTTGACTGGACAACAGAATCGTTTACGCATTTTAGGAATGTAGAGGGTGATCCAAAATCCCTGGCTTCGAATGCTGTATATGTTTTGATGAAGGATAGTCAGGACAGGGTGCTTATCGGCACTGGTGGCGGGCTCAATGTTTATAACGATGAAACCAACGATTTCGTCAAGTTCACTCACAACCCTAACGACAGCGGTTCTTTAAGTAACAATACCGTATTGGCGATACTTGAAGATGCTCCGGGCAAATTTTGGGTAAGCTGTTTGTCTGGTTCGATTGACTTATTTGATCTGGCAACAGGCAACACAAGACGACTTGTATACGACCCTACTTATGCCCATAGTGCCGAGCGGAAGAGAATACTAAAGGATAGCCAGGGTACAATTTGGGTGGGTACTGACGGTCAGGGCATTTACAAAGTAAACCCAGCTACAGGTGATTTCACAAGGATGGTGTATGACCCCTATGTGCAGGGACTAAACCACAATATAATCACCTTCCTGCATGAAATGAAGGACGGGAAAATTTGGATTGGTACCGATGGAGGAGGGATAAATGTGTACGATCCTGCGAAAGGAACGTTTAGCTATATCCGCAACAGTCTTTCAGATACAAAGAGCCTCAGTAGCGATGCGGTCTACAATTTTCATGAAGATGCTTCGGGAATCATTTGGATCAGCACTTTTCGGGGAGGTGTGAATTACTACAGCCCATTCAAAGCCAAGTTTACTTTTTACAAGAAGATTCCGGGCGATGAAAACAGCTTGAGTTTTAACTCGGTGATTGGGGTGGCAAAAGGCCCTGATGGTAAGGTTTGGCTGGGTACCGACGGAGGAGGATTAGATTTGTTTGACCCAAAAACAGGTTCTTTTGAGCATGACAGGTATTCTCCATTTAATTCCAACTCAATAAGCAGTGATGTAATAAAGAGTATTTACACCGACCATGAGGGCAATTTGTGGACGGGTACCTATGCAGCCGGTGTTACCAGGTATAATCCAAAAACGAAACTATATACTCGCTTTTACTCTGACCCAAACGATCCGTCAACATTGGCAGCCAACAACGTTTGGAGTATTACTGAAGATGCACAAAACAGGCTATGGTTGGCAGCGCTAGGTGGTGGACTTGATATGTTTCATCCGGAATCAGGTACGTTTAGTCACTATTACCATGACCCCGAGGATCCCACTTCCCTGAGCAGTAACCAGGTAATTGTACTTTTTAACGACAGTCGCAATAATTTATGGATTGGTACAGAGGACAAGGGACTTTGTCGATTCGTTAGCGAAAACGGCACTTTTGAACGTTTTCATGCTAATCCTGATGATCCTACTGCATTGCCCAATGGGAGTATTCGGGCCATCTATGAAGACTCCAAGGGGGTGCTTTATATTGGAACGGCTGCAGGGTTTTGTGTTTTTGATGCGAACAGCAAAACATTTGCGACTCATCCGGTTAGTGAGCTGCTTGCCAGCGACGTGATCAGTGGCATGTTGGAAGACAAAGATGGAAAATGGTGGATTAGTACCAGCTTTGGAATGTCGCGCTATGATCCGGCCACTGGGGATATTCTTAATTTTGATAAAAGTGATGGACTACAAGGCAATGAATTCAACTATACCTCCAGCGTTGCAACTGATGCCGGCTATATGATTTTTGGTGGTACGGGAGGTTTCAATGTGTTCAAACCAGAATCCATTGTGTTGAATGACTATGAAGCACCCGTGGCACTTACCGACTTTAGTTTATTCGGTAAATCGGTGCAATTCAAAGACTCATTGAATGGTCAGGTTATTCTTGACCAACCTCTTTCAATGATTGAAAAGATAGAGCTGACCCATATAGAAAATGTTTTTTCTATAGAGTTTACATCACTTGATTGCACCAATCCCAGTCGGAACAAGTATCGCTACCAATTGGATGGTTTTGATGAAGACTGGATAGAAGTTGGCGCCGATAAAAGACGTGCCACGTACATGAACCTTAGCCCTGGTGAATACATGTTTCACGTTAGAGCTACCAACAGTGACGGAATTTGGTCAGACAAAGAACGATACCTTCAAATTAAGATTTTACCCCCTTGGTGGAGTACCTGGTGGTTCAGGGTGCTCGTAGTTATTGTGGTGGTAGGTTGTTTAACTGCACTTTATAAATGGCGGGTAAAAGCATTGAAGACGCAACGCCTGGAGCTACAAAAGCAGGTCGCTGAAAGGACCGCCGGCCTGGAGGCCATGATGGAGGTTATTAAGTCTAATAGTGGGCAAATTACTGAGGTAGGCAAGTCGTTGAAGGCAAAATCAGGGCAGCTCGCTATTGATGCCAGCACGCAGGATGAAAATGCCAGAGAAATTGAAGAAGCGCTGGCAATGATATCGTCGAATACAAAGAAGAGTACTGAAAACGCTCATATTACCAATGAAATAAGTGAGACGACCGTTAAGCAGCTAGAACGCATAAGAACGGCGACATTGAAGAATATCGATCAGACCAAGATGATTTCCAGGAAAATGCTCATTCTGGAAGAACTATTTAAGCAGACCAATATATTGGCCATCAACGCTTCGATTGAAGCTAAAAGAGCCGGCCAGGCCGGAACAGGTTTTTCGGTTATCGCTGGCGAAGTAAGAAAGTTGGCTGAAAAAAGTAAGGAAGCCTCAGATGAAATTATTCAGTTGGCAAGAAATGGAGAAAAAGAGACCGAGGAGGTAGGGGCTTTGATCATGGATTTTATCCCGGAAGTGCAACGATCAGCCAGGTTGATCCATGAGATTTCCTCTTTCAGCAAGGAACAAGACTTTGCTGTGGACAATGTTTTTTCTTCCCTCAAATCATTTTTCGGTATTTCCAAAAAGAATGCCGATGTGTCTGGCGAAATTCATGAGATCTCGTCTGAACTTGATGGGCTGGCTAATTACCTGAATGAGCAGGTAAATAGGGCATAGGTAGCTAGGATGGGGGGAGAAGCGGTCAGCGCAACAGTCTGTCAATTTCCCTTTGTATTTCTTTTGATTTGATTTCTGCTGCATCCAGCGGTATTCCCGTCTTCATTCCCGGACGGGTATGGCCTGTGGCACTTAGCCAGGTATCTTTGGTGATTGCTTGCCTTTCTTCAACAAGTTGAAGCACATCCAGGCCATTCGAAAAAGAACCAAAAGCTGCGTCAGCGTCTTGATATGTTGCGATTTGTGTCATTCCCAGGTAAGCCAATAAAGGTCGGGTCATGATCCAATGGCCCGACTTGTTTGGATGGACGCCGTCAGCTGCATATTTAAAATCAGGATCGAGCAGGCGTTTGTCTTCCATGTATTTCTTCATTGGCCCATGCACGTCGACCACTAACCAGTCTTTGGTGTATCGATTGCTGATCAGCCATTCAGAGTAAATATCAAGCAAATTGGCATAAGCTGCTCCCTTGCGTTCATCATATACAGGTGGCGTCAGGTGAATGATGGTAGCACCAGCATTCTCCACTTCCTCATGCAACCAATTGATGCCATTCTTATACGCCTGAAAGCGCTCATCGTCGAAAGGGAGGTAAATACCATCGTTCATACCGTAGGAGGCAAACACAAGGTCGGGTTGGGTTTGCTCCAACACCCTGGCGAGTCGTTCATGCAAGTCGGGCCGCGGAAACTTACCGTCCGCATGCCCTTCTTCTGAAAGCCCCGACACAGTTTCACTGGGCAGCCCTACATTGATGATCTCAAACTTCCGCTCGGGATCACTCAAGGCAAGGGCCGCTTCGATATACGAAACATATTGACCTGCATAGGTGATGCTGTTGCCGAGGAAAAGGATACGGTGGACTGAGTCTGGTAATGTGTAGGAATGCTGGGCATAAGTGCTAACTGTCGATACAAAGCAGCATAAAGTATACAGGCAAGTATTTATTATCCTCATTTCATCGGGGCATTATGAAGATAAAGTACTAAAAAAAGTATCAAATAGGAGTGATGATCTCTTTTCAAGTTCTTTTGCATGAAATCTTTCTGGATTCGCCGAAGTGCATAGGGAGCCTTTTTCTCCCTACGCAATGTTGAAAGCCAAAGTTGAATCAGCTTAGGGCATCAAGGCTTTTTCCTCCTTCATTATTTTATCGAGCACTTTTTGCTTGTCCAGTTTCTTAGTGCAAAAAAACCAGTCTTGGCAATCGAGTCCTTCCACATTGCCATCCATCCTGTCTTTGGCTATGCCACATGAGCCTGCAGGTGAAATGATGACATCATCCCCGGGTATCCAGTCGGCAGGTGTTGCTATACCAAATTCATCAGCAGTTTGTAGGGCTACAATTACTCTATAGAGTTCATCAAAATTGCGTCCCAAGCTGAGAGGGTAGTAGATAATGGCGCGGATAGTACCCATAGGATCGATGAAGAATACAGCCCGAACAGCTTGCGTGCTACTTTCGCCTGGCATGATCATCCCGTATTTTTTTGCTACTTTCATCGTGATGTCCTCAATCAAAGGAAATGTAACATCTACGTCCTTCATGCCTTTATACGCTATTTTTTCTTTGATTGTGCGCAGCCAGGCTATATGGCTGTATAGCCCATCAATTGATAGACCCACCAACTGCGTATTCACCTTTGTGAATTTTTTCTCTAAAGTAGCAAAGGTCATAAACTCTGAAGTGCATACAGGAGTGAAATCGGCGGGATGACTGAAAAGGATCACCCATTTACCGTGGTAGTCACCCGGGAAGTTTATGTCTCCTTGTGTTGTTTTTGCATTAAACGATGGTGCTTTGTCACCAATTCGTGGCATCGCTACTATTTCTTGTTCTGAAAGATTGTCCATGATTCTCGTGATTTGAATGAGACATCAAGCTACATCGCAACCTCTTGATTTGCAGTGATAATAGTCACATGGGCCCTTTATTTACTTGATACAGCGATCAAGAAGATATGCCACTTCAAGTGGCTGATAGATGGCACTACGCTTTGTATAGAGAAATACTAAACCAAATTAAAAAGAGAAAATAAAGGCTGAGTCATTGTATCTCTTTAATAAACACGTTCCTGTAAAATATTTCTGCGCCTTCGGCCTGCAAAAGTATTTTACCCTTAGTAAGCGGAATCCAGCTTTCCATATCTACGTCCCAGTATTTCATGTCGATCGCTTCATTCACCAGCTTACCATTGATTGTAAAGGTGGCGTGATCGCCCTTTACTTCCACTTCCACTTTATTCCAGTCTGGCACTTCCCATGAGTTGGATCTTGAAAAACGGTGGTATTTGTTTTCTATTTCTCCTTTCGTTCGAAGTTCGCCCTTTGGGTCGTAATGTTCCGATGCATCCACTTTGGTTGATGCCTGCGCCCCTATAATCCACAAATCCCCAAGGTCTCCTTCCTGAATCTGACATTCGATACCATAGGGCCAAAATACATCTTCATTGAAAGTGTGAAACAACACCCCAGCGTCCCTAACATTTTCAGTTCTTGGCGCAAACTTCTTCTCTCCCCATTTGAATTCAAACATCAGGTGGTAGCTTCCATATTCTTTATCGGTGACTAGGCCAGCAAAAGATTGTTTCGATCCTGATTCCTGACTTGGATAGGCATGTAAAATGCCACCTTGAACCGCAAACAACGCCAGGCTATCAGGGCCATTTCCATCTGTTACCGTATGCCAGCCACTTAAATCATTTCCGTTAAGCAAGCTCTTGTATCCATCTGGCGGCGTCGCTGTGAGTACAGAAGATTTAACTTCAGAGATTTTACCTTTTTCCTCCGAACTACAAGAGCAGATGAAGAACATAACGGCAAAAAGGGGGAGGTTTAGCGGGTGTTTCATTTAGGAAGATAGTATTTTTCCCCGCATTCAGCCACCCGATCAAGGGTGGTAAATAATTTGTTTTATTTTTTGGTATCAAACAAGCAGGTATGGCTTGACTCAAATGCTTAACATTAGCTTCCTGCCCAAATTGTATGATTCAATCAACATCTCATTGTACTTCCCTAGCTGTTTTGATTTATTTTATCCTGTAAATCAATATTTTAGAAGTTAAACCAAATAATTCAATTAGCTGATGAAGAAGTTTGCCAAAAGGCTTGTCTTATTTGTTGTTGTTGTCACCGTTATTTTTCTCGGCTGGCTGGTCTTTTTTTTCGCATCGAACGAAGCTCCTTTGATGTATGGAGAAGTGCGATATCATATCAAATATAACGAGTCACAGGAGCTGGATGTCTATTTTCCCACTAGAGAGGTGAAAAGCCCGATTCCTGTGATACTTTTTATACATGGGGGAGCATGGATAGGAGGTACCAAGGCAGCCATCAACATTAACCGTTTCAATCAGGCAATTAATCAGTTGAGAGAAAGTGGTTATGCCGTAGTAAGTCCAGACTATACGCTTGCCAGAGATTGGCAGACACCTTTTCCGGCTTGTATTGTAGATGCTTTCGATGCGCTCGAATGGATAAAAACGCACGCCGAGGAAAACCAATTCGATTTAAAAAATGTAGGCGTATTCGGTGAGTCTGCCGGGGCACACATTGCCATGATGCTTGCCTTCAGCGAGCCTCAAGATTTTGGGCTAAGCTACCAGAAGACTGATTTCCGCTATGTGGTAGATGTATATGGACCGAATGACTTATTTGAACTTTATCGTATGCCTGCCATAGATAGTGTAAGATCCGTCTTGGCAAAGTTGCCCGGCAGTTTACAAGAGTCTCTCGATTTGCCCCGAATGCTTTTTGGGTTTGATCCGGAAAAGGACTCTTTACGAGCACAGCAGCTAATGGCGCTGCACTCTCCTGTCCGATATTTGTCGCAAGGCCTTCCTCCTGTCCTTATGATCCATGGTGACCAGGATCAGATCGTACCGGTAGGTCAATCGATCCGTTTGCAAAGAAAACTCGATTCACTTTCAGTTTCAAACAGCCTGCATGTATTAGAAGGAGTAGACCATGCTTTTCGCGGCGCAAGCGACAGCCAGAAGAAGCAAGTGCAGGACTGGATTGCGAAATTTATTATCGAAAATTATCATTTAGATAATTGATTGGTGTAAAGTCAGCCCATTTTACTTCGACGACTACTAGACCGGAGCTGCACGTAGATATAATATTAAAAGAAACGCATTGATTTCAATGAGTTTCTGTAAATTGTCTGACTGAGTCGCGTCTTAGCATGGAAGTAAGAAATATTGAAGGATTCTTTCTCAACACACTCCTTAGGATATGCATCGCAGGGGTGGCATTAATTATTGCCTCCAACCTGCTACTTTTCCCTGACGACACGATGACTATCATTTTAGCATCCGCTGTACTGCTGGGTTGTGTTGTGGCTTATTGGATAAGAGAGCGACGACCAACTACAGCTGTTGTTATTCTGACTTCCATTACCATGGCTGCTATGTGTTATCAACGCATTACGGCCCCTAACACAACGACGACGTTGGCTATTGTAATGATTGTAGGGTTCGTGTATTCCGTAATGCTAAAAGGGCGAATCATGTGGATCATGCACGGAATTACTTTCATTACAATCAATTCAGTATTTGTATACTATTTGCCGGATGCCATCACTGCGGCCATTACTTACTCGATACTCTATTTTGTGATTAGCTTCGCAACCGGCGTATTTAAAAACAGTTATGATAGAATCAATCAACATCTCAGGCTAACGAACGAAGAACTCAAAGCGAAAGCGATTGAAATAGCCAGCCAAAATGAGGAGTTATTCAAAACCCAGGAAAGCCTTAGTTTGCTAAATAAAAATCTGGAGCAAATAGTCGATGAACGAACTGCCAAAATCAAGGCGCAGAACGATATGCTGATCAAACACAGTTACACGAATGCCCACGACCTAAGAGGCCCGGTAGCCCGCTTGCTGGGACTTGCACAGGTGTATAAACTTGCTTCAGAACAAGATACGAGACAGTTTGTCGATAAAATGGTTGACCAGGCCTTCGAGATTGATGAGGTAGTGAAGAAAATCAATACCGATTTAGGGGCACAAGGTACGGATAATGAAAGCGAAACGTGAGATCGAAAATCCATTTTGAAACCCCAATAACCGTGTTTCTTAAAGTTGGTCAGGCAACAGTCGGTCAGCATCAATGGTAAGGTATATGGCATCCGTTAGTTAGGGCATGGGATCGTAAGAGAATGAAACTTCTTTTAATATGAGTAAAGTGGCAATAGAAATCAATTGGAAGAAGCGACTGCTTATCATCGCCTTTGCAAGTGCATTGTATGCTTCTCTGTTGTTTGTGTTTGATTGGATTGTGCCTGCCATCGACTACACAGCAACTAGTATCGCTTTTCAGGGTGTTTTCTTTGGTGTTTTGTTTGGACTTGTCTTTCCGTATGCCTTGAACAAGCTGGTAAAAAAGGTAATGCCTGCCGATGGCGAAGAACTGCGGTTGACCCTGCCCGAGGGAGTGCAAATAGAGAGGGAAGGCTTTGCTAATTTGTTTAAAGGCATAGAAGCTGTTGGGGGCAAATTATTCATCACAAAACAGGGACTGATGTTTAGGGCCCATTCATTCAATATTCAAAAAGGATCCACTGATATTCGCTACCAGGAAATTGTGAGTGTTCACAAAAGGAAAACAGGTGGGTTGGTCGACAATGGAATGAGAGTAAGCACCAGAGATGGAAAGAAATACGATTTTGTTTTGAACGAGAGGGATGAGTGGGTGAGAAAGCTGGAAGAGAAATTGGTTTGAATTCAGCTTGCTAAAGGACAAGAGTCGTTTATGCTTTTCGAGATGTTCCGCAGGGCATCTCTAAGAGCGGGTGCGCGTTCCTGGCTTTAAAGCAGATATGGTTTTTGGCATACGATGGCGTTTATTCTGTTACATGCTGTCTTGTTTTACGTAGTGCAGGATGCTGCGAATAAACGCAATTTTCTTCCCAACACATCAAAGAGCCGCAAGTAGCTCATGCGTTTTCAAGGGCATGAAAAAGCAATATATTTTAGTCTGATGTAATTTTTTTTAAAGAATATGCTGAAAGCCTGACCATACGGAACAGCTAATTCTTTTTTTTACCGACAAGTTGAGGCAAAACAGCTTTTTGATGTTTTAAATGCAATGCCAGCATCAGCTTTTGCTTGTAATGTTTGTCTGTTTTCTTTCGTGTTTTCATGTTTTTTTAATTTGCCGTTGGCAAACTTACCAAGTCTCCGAATCGCCTGCTATTCACTTTTTTGAGGGTATTTATCCTTGCTGTTATCTTGCCCCAGAATCTTATTAATAACTCTCAAGAAATGAAAAGAAGTATCTACAAACAAGACGGTCATGTTGATACATATGTTGACATGACATTGAACTCAGTGGTTGCTGAGTGGAAAAAACTTTACAGTGCTGATGTAGTGAAAGCATCGTGCCTTGCACAGTTGGATGAAGTAAAAAAAGGAGTAAAGTATGTTATCATCGATAACAGAAATGCTTCGGGAGTTCCTCCTCAGGAAACCCAGGAGTGGTTTGCTCATACACTGTTCCCTTCGTTTCAAAAAGCTGGGCTAAAAGCGATTATCACTGTGATGTCGCCAAGTGCGATCACCAACCTGGCTGCGAAAAGTTGGATAAGCAAAGGCAAGCCTTTTGGTTTCGATATGATTGAAACACCATCATTTGATCAGGCAAAGCAGTTTATCTCACAAAACTGATTTTGACGAACCAGAGAATATCCCAAGTAGTCGGTAAGTATTTTGCGATTTGATAAGCCCCTGCTTGATTATGCTGGGGCTTTTTGATTCAATCTGATCTGGCGATTACTGCTAAAAGCGGTGTGTAAGCTGGGACCGATCAGTGAAGCGGCTTGGAAGGCAGAGAAGTGGAGGTGATCTGCTCCTCTGGATGTTCCGTAGGGTATCGCTGAGCGACTAGTTGTCGCAAAAATGAAGGCAAAAGATGGCTTAGCTGGATTAAGCCTTTTCAATAATAGGTAGATGATAGCCGCCATAATAAACATCAAGGCTACATCGGCTAGGTATAAGGTAATCAGCTCACTCAATTCAATATACTTGCTTATATCAATGCTGTACCACTTATAATACAAGTAAAGTTTAATAAAACTGAATAGACAAATTAGAGGTATCCCAATCATTGAGACAACCTTTAGCTGACCTAACCATTTTTCTTCTTTCGCTTTCATTTTGGCTTTAAAAACACCTCTGCTCCTCTGGATGTTCCGTAGGGCATCGCTGAGCGAGAAGCCCGAGGTTTTAATGGATCTGGATTTTTAATCCAGAAGTGCCCTGCCTAAATTAAACTAATTCCCTATCTTAACTCATGGCCTTTGAATACAGAATAAAAGACCAGCATGGTCAATACTTTGTCACCTTTACGGTTCACCAATGGGTGGACGTTTTTACGAGGGAGGAGTATAAGAATATATTGATAGAAAGCCTTAAGTTTTGTCAGAAGGAGAAAGGACTCCAGATATACGGATGGGTACTTATGACCAACCACATCCACTTGATCATTAGCAGCAACAAAGAAAAGCTGAGTGATATTATAAGGGATTTCAAGAAGTACACCTCAAGTAAGGTGTATGCTGCTATTCAAAATAACCAGAGAGAAAGTAGAAAGAACTGGTTGCTTTGGTTACTGCGAAAAGACGATAAGGTGTGGTTTTGGGAAGAAGGCTATCATGGAGAGGAGATAACTACTCGTGACTTTTTTGACTCCAAACTTCAATATATACATATGAACCCGGTGAGAGCAGGTCTTGTCGAGAAAGAGGAAGAATACTTATACAGTAGTTGTGGGGATTACTATGGGGTGAAGAAGGGTTTGTTGGAATTGGCGGAGGCTTAATAGGGATTAAAATCCCTTTTTATCGGTACTTCGGGATGCCCTGCGGAACATCCCGAAGAGCAGGTGCCCTGCGGAACATGCAAAGAGCAGGTGCCTTCCAGTTTCTCGATCAGCGATTACCAATCTGGAAGTGCCAGGTATTCTGATAAATTATTCTTTCACTATGAAAGTGAATTATTTAGATATAATAGATTGTATCTTGTATAGAGAGTAGAGGTATCACTCACACTAAATATTTTTAGAAAGAGATGGAAGATATTGAGATTGTGAAGAATGTTGCTGCTATTGCAGGGCCATTAACCAAGTCGGTTATTGACTTGTGGATTGCTCCGAAAATTGCCGCAATGGGAAAAAAATGGAACCGAGGTAAGAAGCTTCAGGATCACTTTTTTGACAACAAATTCCATAACTATTTACTTGAGAGATATAAGGCCTATTCTATCCTTAATATACTAGCATTTCGGAACCAACAAAGACTGTTGAAAGATGTTTATTTACCTCTTACCATTGCAATTGATTCTTCACCTTCTGATAAGATAGAGCACCGAATTACCACTTTTGACAAGGATTTTATTTCGACCTATCAAAAAATATTGATCGTTGATACGGCAGGTATGGGTAAGTCAACAATTTCGAAAAAGCTTTTCCTTTCTGTTGTTGAAGAAAATAAAGGGATTCCAGTATTTATTGAGTTACGAAGACTTAACAAGAAGCAAACCATTCTTAATGAAATATATAAGGAATTGAAGTTGATAAATGAGAGTATTGACTCTGGTTTTGTTTTAGATTTAATCAGCAGGGGAGATTTTATTTTCTTTCTTGATGGCTACGACGAAATATCTTCAGAAGATAAAAAGGCTGTCACCGAAGATTTACAAAGATTCGTTAACAACTCATCAGAAAATATATTCATTCTTACTTCTCGACCAGACGATTCACTTTCTTCATTTGGTAACTTTCAGTCGTTTTCGATTAATCCGCTGCTTGAGGGAGAGGTTTATGAATTGCTAGCCAACTACGATGAAAATGGAGAACTTTCTAAATCATTAATTTCCAAACTTAAAGAAGCCTACTATCGAAATCTGGAAGAATTTTTAACCAACCCTCTTTTAGTCTCTTTGCTGTATACGGCGTACGAATACAAACATACAATTCCTTTAAAAAAGCATATATTTTATAGGCAAGTATACGATGCTTTATTTGAAGCGCATGATTTAAGCAAAGGTGATTATTATCACCGTGATAAATTATGTAAGCTAAGCATAGATGACTTCCATACTATATTAAGATACGTTGCGTTTGTTTGTCTCAAAAGGGATAGAATTGAATTCAGTAAAGACGAGATTCTAGATGTAATTGAGCAAGCGAGTCAGCAATGTGAAATAATTACTTTTGAAGTGTCTGCATTTCTTAAAGATTTAATAACAACTGTGCCTCTCTTTGTAAAAGAAGGCCTCTACTACAAATGGGCACATAAGTCTATATATGAATATTTCGTAGCACAATTCGTTTATCAAGACACTGACGTTAAAAGATCTGTTATTCTAAGAAACCTGGCAGAGACAAAATACATAAATATTATTGACATCTATTCAAATATAGATTATCGTTCATTTAGAAATGATGTGATTGAGAAGTACATTTCAGAGTTTGTAGCGTACTGTGATGAAGGAATAGCAAACTTAAAGATTGAAGAGGACTCGGTTATTAGTAGAAGAGAAGTCACATTCGGACAAGATTTACTATTGATCCAACTTAACAAGTCGAAGAACGTAAGTCTTCAAGGTGCTAAGGAAGGTAGGCTGTCGCTAAAGGCTTTCAAGATTGTCGGGAAAATATTCCCCTCAAACGAGAATATGGGCGAAAAAGGCTCGATGGGGTATGGGATTCGGGTATCAAATAGGCCTTCGGAGGATGTTTCAATAGTAAATTATACCATTGTAATGGTTAAGATGGAGTTTGAACGATCCATAAATGAATTCATTCTATCTACAGCAAACTCAAAAAAAGAGAAATTTGTCAAACAGCTACAGTGGGATCAGAAGTTAGACTTTGGTCAGTTTGTCATAGAAAAAAATACTCCATTCTCAATAAATGAGGACCCAAAGTCGCCATTAAATGACGTTGCCAACTTTGACTTAGTGAATGAAGTATTGGCAGCCTATCATGAAGGAGATTTGGTTTTCGACTATCTAGAGTCTAAGAAATTTCTTGACAAGCAGGCTAAGATTAGAGAGCAAGAAAATGAGTCAGGGTTTTTATCTATAGACATATAACTGACTTTTATTTCAAGCTTTCAGGAACCATATACCCTCAGAGCCCCGGCCGAGAGGCTCTGAGGAAATAATCAAATCAATCCTCCGCCACAGGCTTGCCTTTCAAATACTTATCCAAAAACACCAGCACCTGGCCGTAGCCTTTGATCTCGTTTTCCTTTTTGCGGAAGCCATGTCCTTCGTCGTCGAACACTATGTATTCTACCGGCACTCCGTTAGCCTTTACTCCAGCTACTATTTCATCAGACTCCACCGGCAGCACCCGCACGTCGTTGGCACCTTGCAGCACCATGAGGGGCTTGGTTACCTTTTCGGTGTGGAACAGAGGAGAGATTTCATAAAGTCTAACTGAGTCGGCGGTGTTAGGGTCGCCCATCTCGTCGTACAGCGACTTACGGAAGCTTTCCCAATAAGGAGGGATAGACTTCAGTGTGCGCAGCCAGTTAGTCACGCCAAACAGGTTCACGCCCACATTGAACTCCTCAGGAGTAAAGGTCAGCGCTGCCATTACCATATAGCCGCCGTAGGAGCCGCCAATGATGCCAACTTTGTTCATGTCAATTACTCCGGTTGACTCCAGGTAGGTTTTGCCAGCCACGCAGTCTTTCAGGTCTTTGTCGCCATGGTTTTGGTCGTCCATATGGTAAAAGGTTTTGCCATAGCCGCTGCTGCCCCGGTTGTTTACGGCAAGTATCGCATAGCCATGGTTCACCAGGTATTGAATCAGGGCGAAGTAGCTCAGCCTTGTTTGTCCGCCCGGGCCACCATGCACCCATACAAGCGCCGGCACTTTCTCACCTGGAGCAGCATTCTTAGGCTGATAATAAATGCCGGGAATCTCCGTGCCGTCAAAAGACTTGAAGCGCACTACTTTGCCTTCCACCAGGTCGCTCGCAGCCATTTCTGGGTTAAGTGTGTCAGTCAGCCTGGTCAGGGCGTTCGTTTCGAAGTTGTACACATAGATATTACTTGGAGATGCCGAGGTGCTTACTGTTAGGCGAGCCAGCTTTTCGCTGTCGGAGATGTTCACCGAGGCAATGCTGCCTCCTTCAATGGCGGGAAGTGTTACTTCCTTGCCCGTGGTCATGTCAAAGATATGTACTTTCGTAGAGGCATCTTCGTTAACGCCAATTACACGGTACTTGCCATTTTGTGATTCGTAGGCATACCACACATCCCATTTGTCCTCGTATACTTTTTCGGTTGCGCCTGTTTCCAGGTTAAGTTTCACCAGATAAACAAACTCGGCCCCTTCGTCTGTCGTGTAGTAAAGCTCCGTGTTGTCGAGGCTGAAGAATTGTGGACTATACTGCACGTCCCCTTCATGCTCGCTGATGTCGGTTGTTTCGCCTGTCGCTTTGTTGTAGAGGTACATTTTGGAATCGGCACTGGTGATGGACTCAGTCAGTGCGAAGTAGTTCTTGTCAGGAGAAATAGCTGCAACGTCTCTGCCGTCATTGTTTTGGTAGATCACTTCACCAAAGCCTGTCTCGTTGTCGAGGGAGGCGATGGTGCGCTCATACACGTCCATGAATTTAGCATCCCGCTTGTTAGACGCAATGAACATACTCTGCTTGTCCTGGCTCCAGCCGTAAAAGGAGCTTTTGGCGCTGTCGTACGGCGTCAGGTCTTTTTGGCTGCCGTCGGGTGCTTGCAGGTAGATATGGTTGTTCTCATTACCTCCCTGGTCGGCGGTGAAGAGTACCCGTTCGTCGTTCGGAAAATAAGAGAGTGCGAAGTAAGAATCGACTGTGGAGTTCGTCAGCTGCTTCTTTTCGCCTTTGCCGTCAACCGGAATCTCAAAAGCATTGTAGATGCCGGTTTCGTTGGTGGAAACGAGCATTTTCGACTCGTCAGGCGAGAAGCTGCCACCGCTCACGTTGATGTTTTTGTAGAATTGCTCGATGGAATATTTTTTAACAGGTGCCTGGTCTGGAGTTTGTTCGCACCCGAAAAACATGCCGAATGCCATGACTGGCAGGATTAGTCTTTTCATAGAATTGGTAAGTTTGAGTTGTTTGGTAGTATAAAGATAGGGGAAAAAAGGAGACGGAAGACGGGAGACAGAAGAAGGAAGCTGGAGACGGAAGTGGCCCGTCTACGCTAAAGCTTCGGCGGGCGAGGGAGAGTTCGGAAGTCACGATAACTATGAGCATTTTATGCTAACTTTCGTATAAGGAACCATATACGGCGCCAAAGCAGTGGGGCGACACATACGAACCATTCATTCTATGGACAATTTCATATTTGTAAAAGCAGGCAAATCCTTCGTCAGAATAAACAACGATGACCTTGTACTTATTAAAGGACTGGGCAATTATGTGCAGCTACATACAAGGGACGGCCAGAAGTATACTATTTACAAATCGCTCAAGGAGGTAATTGATAAGTTATCTAATGACTTTATGCGGGTGCACAACTCCTACATCGTTAATATCAGGCATGTCAATAAAGTCGAAGACAATCATGTTTTCGTTGGAGAGCAGAAGATTTCTGTCAGCACTAATTACAGGGAGTGCTTGCTTGAAAGGATCGGGCAATACCAATTGTAAACACATAAGCAAGTATGATATCCGAATAGAAAATTCCACAAAGCGAATAGATTATTTGACTGGATCGCTGTCTCTATTCATTTTCGCATCTAAAAGATGAAAATGAACGGTGTTCAAATTTTAACGTCTATGCTGGTGCTGGCTTCTATCACCAGCAATGCACAAACGCCGGCTTACCCTCTCAAGGAAGACGTAAGCACCATCGAAGGGCTGATGACAGCTTCTTACGAGGTGGTGTCGGGGGAAGCTGGCAAGCCACGACAGTGGGAGAGGGATGGGTCGCTGCATCATCCGAAGGCTGTTTATAGTTTTCCTGTAAAGGATAAAAATGAGCAGCTCACCATGACCCTCAGTGAATTTCATGGTGAAACCGACGAGCTGGTTGTTTCTTCGGGGTTTTACGAAAATGAAATCGACCGGCGGGTACAGCAGTTCGGTAATATGGCCCATGTTTGGAGTGCCTACGAAACCCGAACAGAAAAGGACGGTCCGGTGGTGGCAAGAGGAATCAACAGCGTGCAACTCTATTACGATGGTGCTAGATGGTGGATCGTGTCCTGGGTGTTTGACAGAGAAAGACCTGATAACCTATTGCCTGAGAAGTTGTGAGTAGTTGTATGATGTAAGAAGTTTTCTTATCTCCCCACCTTCGCATAGGCCCTCACAGGAAAAGTTCCCATACCCTTTACTTTCGGCGGAACCGCATGGAAGGTGTAACCAGCTGCTGGTAGCATATCAAGGTTACACATGTGCTCCACGATCAGGATATCGGCACCGAGCAGTATGGAATGTACTGGTCGGGTCTTACCTCGGGTGTCATCGATATTGTGGCTGTCGATGCCAACAAGCTTCACATCACACTCCCGAAGGTATTCAGCTGCTTCTTTTGTCAAATAAGGATGGTTGGTGAAATAAGCTTCGGTGTTCCAGTTCTTGGCCCAGCCAGTGTGAATCAACACGGCCTTATTTCTGACATCCTTTTCTTTAAAATATTTGATGCCTATTTCCATCACTCCCTGTGCTTCTATGGTAAGGCCATGGAGTCCTGTGAATGCTTTGAGAGGCATTTCAGAAAGGTCAGTACCCTCTTCAAAGAAATGAAAAGGACAATCGATATAAGTGCCTGTATTTGCTACCATATCAATTCTTCCAATGTGCACGGTGACTCCTTTTTCGTAAATCTCTTCTGATTGCTTCCGGCTCAGGTAGTCACAAATAACAGGTGCTGGTAGCCCTTTGTAGGTCACGAGTCCGTCGAAAACTGTGTGGCTAAGGTCAATCAATTCGTCACCTGAAGCAATCGAAATCGGTAGCCGCTTATGTGTTTCGTTAATGTATTTTTTGTTAGTGATCTTTACCTGGCTCACCATTAACAGTCGCATGTCCCACACGATGTAGTCAGCCAATTCTTTATCGGTTATTGACTCCCCACCTATATCTAGTCGGAATTCCTGGCCCTGAATGCCACCGCCATTGGTGAAAGTGATGTCGAAATCAAATACTACTCTCCTAGACATAAAAAATGTTTTTGTTGCTCAAACCTATTAAAAAAAATAGCCGACTAGTAGTAAAACTTGTAAGCTGCTGTCTGATAAATTTACGATATTCCTATTCATGTTCCTCGCATAACGGTTATCTTGATTGATTAACTTTTATTAAGGCCTTCGGCCATATTATATGGACAACACTTTTGATGCAATTGTGATAGGCTCGGGCATATCGGGAGGCTGGGCTGCCAAAGAACTTTGCGAAAAGGGGCTCAAAACATTGGTATTGGAAAGAGGCAGGGAGGTGGTGCACAACAAAGACTATCCAACTGCTAACCTGAAACCCTGGGAGCTTGTCCATAGGGGAGCAATGACAAGAAAGTATGAGGAGGAAAACCCGCTCATTAGCAAGGCTGCCGGTATTGGTGAAGATAATCAGCACTTTTTTATTCAGGACAAAGATCATCCTTATGTGCAGGAGAAGCCGTTCGACTGGATTCGTGGCTATCAGGTAGGGGGTAAATCGATCACCTGGGGAAGGGCTACGCAACGTTGGAGTAAATATGAATTTACGTCACCTGAAAGGCAGGGATATGGAATGAACTGGCCAATCGATTACAGCGACGTGGCTCCCTGGTATTCGCATGTAGAAAAGTTTATCGGTGTCTGTGGTACAAAAGATGGTATCGAAGCAATGCCTGACGGGGAGTTTCTTCCACCATTTCAGTTCAATTGTGTGGAGCAACACATGAGCGATAAAATCAAAGAGCATTTTCCGGGCAGGCACATGGTGCATGCCAGGTGGGCGCATATCACCGAGCCGCAGGAAATTCACCTTCAACAAGGTAGAGGGAAGTGCCAGGCCCGAAACCTTTGTATGCGGGGATGCCCATTTGGAGGTTATTTTAGCTCAGTTTCTTCTACTTTGCCGTGGGCCGACAAAACCGGAAACCTAACAATAAGGCCATTTTCAGTGGTTCATTCTATTCTATATGACGAGGCAACAGGGAAAGCCAGCGGGGTGAGGGTGATCGATGCTAACACGAAAGAAGAGATAGACTTTAAAGCGAGGATTATCTTCCTTATTGCTTCAGCTCTTAATAGCACGCTGGTTCTTCTTAACTCCAGGTCGAACCGTTTTCCCAATGGCCTAGGCAATGACCACGACTTGCTCGGACGATATGTAGCCTTTCACAATTACAGAGGATGGGCCAGTGGCGAAGTAGACGGGTTTGAGGATAAATACTACTATGGTAGAAACCCGACCGAGCCGATCATTGCTAACTTCCGCAACCTGGGTGAAAAGGACACAGACTTTGTAGGAGGCTATACAATCTTTTCGGGTGCCTGGCGTGAAAGGGGTGTCCATTTCAAGCAACCAGCGATTGGAGCGGCCTACAAGCTTTCGCAAACCGAACCTGGGGCTTGGCATGTATATATGTATATGCAGGGAGAAACGATTCCTAAAGCAGAAAACCATGTGAGATTAAGCGAAACAGAAAAGGATCAATGGGGTATTCCTTTGCTGGTGACTTCGGTAGGGTATGACGACAACGACGAAAAAATGGTCCAGGATTTCCTCACACAGGCAACATTGATGATGGAAAAGGCTGGGGTGAAGAATATTGAGACAAATGACAGTAAGCAGGCGCCAGGACTCGATATTCATGAGATGGGGGGTGCCAGAATGGGGTCTGATCCATCTAATTCAATGCTGAACGAATGGAACCAGCTCCACCAGTGTAAGAATGTATTTGTGACCGACGGGGCCTGTATGACCAGTACGGGGAACCAAAGCCCTTCCATCCTCTATATGGCGTTAACAGCCAGAGCTGCTAATTATGCGGTGGAGGAGTTCAAGAAGGGGAATTTGTAGCCGAGGCGCCTGGCAAGGGATACCATCCCTCGGATGGGAGACAACGCCAAGCGACCTTGGCGAGCAAGAAGTAATTAAGTAGCAACTTAACCAAGCCAGGGATGGTATCCCTGGAAGTGGAGACCATGAAAAGAAGAGAAGCAATATCCAGGGCAGCGCTACTAATGGGAGGAACATTTGTAGGGGCCCAGGCCTTTTTAAGCGGTTGCCAACAACAAGCTCCAAAGGAAGGGCTATTTAGTGCCGACGATGTTGCCCTGCTCGATGAAGTAGGGGAAACCATTTTACCTAACACTGAAGGGTCGCCCGGCGCTAAAGCAGCCAGGATAGGTGAGTTTATGAAAATCATTGTCACCGACTGCTATTCTGATGCTGAACAAAAGGTGTTTGTAGGTGGGTTGGTAAAGTTGAATAAGGCCAGCCAGGAAATGCAGGGAGATGTTTTTATGTTGATCAGCCCCGAAAAGCGAGAGAAATTGTTAGTTGCTTTGTTGGCTCAAGCTGAGAGTTTCAATGAAAGTAAGGCTGAGAATGATCCGGTTCACTATTTTACTATGATGCATCAGCTAACCATTTGGGGCTATTTTTCTTCGGAACCTGGTGCTATGCAGGCATTGCGGTATGTTGCAGTGCCTGGTAGGTGGGAAGGATGTGTGCCTTATGCCAGAGGCGACAAGGCATGGGCATAGAAGGCAATTACAGTTTGATGACATAACTATATTCATCAATCATTTCGTATTCCTGGCTGAAGCTGGCGCCTTTAAGCTCGTAGAAAGTACAGCAATTTTCAGATCTCGCTTCAAAAACGATCGTCAATCGAACAGTACCAGCATCACCTAGCTTGAGTTCCAATTCCGTAGAACCTTCTGCACTTTTCCACCCGATTTCATCTGAAGCAATTTGATCTTCTACTATTTCAAAGGTGACAGGTTGTCCGCTATCGGTTGCTATAAGTTGAATGTCTGCTACCTTGATAATACCATTTTTTAACAGGTTTTCTCCGGTTTCTGAATCCTGAATTTCCACAACAAATACTGGCGGAGGTGTAAAGCAATCTGATTTGCAACCACAGGAATAGCAAAAAAATAAAAGTGTGAAAACAATTAAAACTGTGGCTCTCATCTTGTCCAGTATTAGCGCAAATGAATAGTTTATTATCAATGAGCCAATATAATCAATGGTTTGACAAAAGATTGTTCAATTGAAGATATTGAATAAGAATCACCGTTTTTGCATCTCTGATTTCCCCTTTTTTTACCATTTCAAGGGCTTTCGCAAACGGAACTTCCAGCACATCAATATCCTCGTGCTCATCTACGCCACCGCCATCACTTACCTTTTGCTCTTTCGTATACTCGGCAATGAAGAAGTAGAGAATCTCCGTGACTGAGCCAGGGCTCATATACAATTCAAACACCTTCTCCGGCTGGCTGATCTTGTACCCTGTTTCTTCTTCCGTTTCCCTGCGTATGCACTCTTCCGGACTGTCGGCGTCAAGTAAGCCCGCGCATGCTTCGATCAGCATACCTGTGTCGTTGCCATTCACATAAGTTGGCATACGAAATTGCCGGGTAAGGATGATGGTTTGCTGTTCGACATTGTATAATAGGATGGTAGCTCCATTGCCCCGGTCGTAGCATTCTCTGGACTGACTAAGCCATTCGCCTGACTTCCCTTTGATTTCGAAGTCGACCTTGTAAAGCTTGTACCAGTTGCCAGAAAGCAGCTCCTTGTTTTGAATCTTGATGTTTGGGTTATTCATTATCGATCATTTAATGATCAAAAGTAATCATAAAACGATCATTATCAATAATTATCTGCTATCTTTACAAAAAAGAATCGCATGAGCAGCAAAGCGCGACAAAAAGACATACTTGATCAATTGAAGTCTGGCGAGGAGTTGTCAGTGAAAGAATTGGCCGACCTGTTCGAGACGTCGGACATTACCATTCGTCGGGACCTGACCACGCTTGAGGGAAAAGGTCTCCTGGTGCGAACGCATGGAGGGGCGATGTTGCCCGGCAACACAAGCTTTCAACACAAAGGCACCAAGAGCGGCGCAGCCAAGGCTTATATTGGCAAACTAGCAGCAGCCCAGGTAAAAGACGGTGATATTATTTTCATGGATTGTGGGAGTACGGTTTTCCAAATGTGCGGACCCTTGCGAAGACTGGATAGGTTGACCATCATCACGAATTCGCTCCCGGTATTGAATGAGTTAATTGGCCAGCCTGGCTTTACCATTAATTTGATCGGAGGAGAAATAGACGCTCAGCGTAAAGCAGTTCATGGTAGCATGGCAATGGAGCATATTGCCCGCTATCGGGGTGGTAAAGCCTTTGTTGGGGTAGACGGTATATCGGTTGCCAACGGATTGAGTGCCACCAGTGAAAAGGAGGCTTCAATTACCTTGGCTATGGCTCATCAGGCAGATAAGACCTATCTGCTTTGCGATGCTTCCAAATGGGAGAAAGATGCTTATTTGAAGTTTGCTGACTTGTCTCTCGTCGATTTTTTGGTATCAGATAAGGGGAGTTCTCCATTGCTAATAGCACGTTATGAAGAGACTGGCATCTGCATAATCACCTAGCTACTTTTTCCTTATGTATTGATTTGCACGAACATTCTGTTCGGCAAGGACGACAGTTTCTTCGATCCTTTTCTGCCTTGTTTCCTTCTTTTTGGCATTGGCAATCCACTCAAGGATTCCCCGTCTTATTGAGGGAGGAAAATTACTGAAGTTGGTGGCCGCCGCTGGATTTCGCTCAAGTAGCTCAGCCATGTCAATGGGAATAGAAAGGTTCTCTACTTCATCGAGCGCCTCCCAGGTGCCTGTTTGTTTGGCAAGTTCAACCAATCTAAGCCCGGCTGGCGCCATTTTTCCTTCTTTCAGGAGTTGGGCTACTTTTCGTTTGTTTACCCCACTCCATTTACTTTTTGGGTTTCTTTTTGAAAAGAATTGAAAGTAACTCTTATCGTCACGTTTGTTAGGTTTGCTATCGATCCAACCGAAACACAAAGCTTCATCAACTGCTTCCGGGTAGTATACACTTGGGATGCCGCTTGTCTTCTTATAGATAATCAACCACACATTGGTTTCCGTCTCATGGTGGTCCTTCAGCCAAGCTCTCCATACTTGCCTACTTGCCGCATGTAGCGTCGCGATGCCATCTGTTCGTTTTTCTTCCATAGTTGACGCAGTTACTATTGGATGACCTCCATCAATACTTCTGGATTGCCGTCAATATTGGAAGGAATGGTAAGTCCGAGGATTTTTGCCACCAGCGGATAAACGTGAACATTTTCAAAAGCTGGCAAAAGGAGTCTTTTCTTAATATTAGGCCCTTTGGCATAGAAGATTGCACCCATCTCAGGTGTTACATAAGGGTCGAAACCATGAACACCCCAAGGGGTTTCCATGACTGATTTGGTGGTGTCAGCGTGCCCACTTCGGAAATAGTGCCCAGGCATTGCTACCAGCAGGATGTCTCCAATTCTAGGATGGTCTCGATAATGCCAACGTTCAGGGGTTGCCTTTTTGTAATAAGTGGTGTAAAAAGATTCCTTTTCTTTCAATGATTGGAACAACATCTTTTGTTCAGCAGGGTCATCGTTGTACACATGGACGATCGGGCCACTGTTGGCTAGTAAAATGCTGTCTTCTGGTGCAAAGAGACTATCGAGGTAGATGAAAGTTTCAGGCGTTTCCATCATCTCATACATCCCATGGTCGGAGGTGACGATGATGTTGACGGGCATTTTCAGCTCGCTGATCTTATGGTCGACAATGCCCAGTAGTCGATCAGCCTCTAGCACGCTTTCTTTGAGCTTCTCTGAGTTCGGCCCGGAATTGTGCCCTTCACTATCCACCAGTGAGAAGTACAATGAAATGAACTTGGGTCTTTCGTCCTCGGGTAGTTGAAGCCATTCGACCACTTGATCGATGCGGGTTTCATTGGATACCCCACCGTCATAAATTTCATAATAGCTGGGGAAGCTCCCCGCAACTGGTGCTTCGGAACCGACCCAGAAATAGGAAGCCGACTTGAGTCCCTGTTGCTGCGCCAATTGCCAGAGTGGTGTTCCTCCATAGTAATAGGCATCTTGTACCAACTCTCTTTTGCCCATAGTATAGACCACGCTTCGCGCGGAATCATAGAACGTGTTGTCGACAAGCCCGTGATGGCCCGGGTACATGCCAGTGACGATGCTATAGTGGTTGGGGAATGTTTTGCTCGGAAAAGAGGGGAGCATGCTTTCAGCCGCGGTGCCGTCCTTGATAAATTCCAGAAAATGTGGAGGCTGGTATTTTTCTACATAATCATGCCGGAAACCATCAAAGGAAATAAGGAGGACATAGGGTGTTTCTTTTGTGTTAGGTTCACATGCCGATAAAAAGAACACCAATAGAAGAGCCAGATAGACAGGAAAGGACTTTCTAAACATGCAGTTGAATCGCTTTTAAGCGAAATTATAATAAATAAATGGGAAGGGAGCTTGCTTTGCAAAAAGATAATCTGTGGCCAATGTAGAGAAAACATACTAAGCAACTCGGCTTAGTTTTTTGTTATTAGCTAAGCATTCTTTGTTAACAGGTTAAGCAATTTCCTGTCAAGCTTAAGGCCATACCAGTCTTCGTAGTAAACATCCTCTCTGCCTGAATTGAGAACACCGAAGCTGCCTTTGAACTCCCACAGGGCAAAGCCGATTTGGTTCGTATGTAAGATATCCAACACATCGCCAAACCATGCCAGGAACACATCATGAGGTGTTTTATTGAAACAGCCACATTCACCACAATGAACGCCAACTCCCTGGTTTTTAAGGGCTATCCATGGCTCATAAAACGTTTCGAGCATTTCCCGGCTGAGGTACTGATCGCCTACCTGACCGGGCCATTTTACTTTAGGTAGGTTGTCGATGTCTTTCATGGCCCAGGGGGCTTTGTAATGCGATACAATGCCTGGCGTGTATCCCCGACAGCTTTGTGCGATGTCAAGGTCTGCTATTTCTGGGATCACACTGCTTCCTGTATTATTACCGTCAGCGATGATCAGGTGATGCTTGTTGACTCCTTTTATAGCCTCCGAAGCAGCCATGGCCATTTTCCTGTAAGTATCACCCGGTACGGGGCCTCGCTTGGAATGCTGATCGTTCATGTCCTTTCTGTTGCCTGGCTCATTGAGGAGGTCGAAGCTGATTTTCTTGCTGGAAACATTCTTGAACCGGCTGGCCCAAAAATTCCAATGAAAACAGAAGTCATCCAATGCCTGTTGGTCGGTCCAAAGGTTGTAGGGCTCATGGAACCCTGCGTTGACGCAGTAGCCCGGGGCGCGATGAAGGTTCAAACTCACGTGCAGCTTGTATTTATGGGCAAGGTATACAAGCTCTTCAATTTTGTCGGTGGCCTCCGGGTCGATGTTTCTTACTTCTTCGGGAAGAATATTTCTACTGCGGTCAAATTTGATGTAGGATGGATAGGCCATCGGAAGCCTGACAAAGTCAAAGCCCCAGTCGGCCATCCATTTGAAGTATTCTTCCTTTGTGCCTTCCCGGGCATTGGCCGGGTTGGGAGAGAAAAAGTCCAACAAGTTGAAGCCTTTCCATTCCGGTAATTTATTTTTGGGTTTAGCCAATGCCGAAAGGTCAAGCGGCAAATTGGCTGCAATCAGTGCTCCTGCTGTGGCAAATGATGACCTATTTACGAATTCTCTGCGGTTAAGTGAATTGGTTTGCCTCATGGAAACGGATTTTATATTCTTCAATTGCTAGATATTTGAATATAAATATCTTTATCGATTTTTTCCGAATTCTTAGACAACCAGTTATACACCATCCTTTGCGAAGCGGCTGATTGACCTACTCGTCTTTAAGGTATTTCACCGGATTGGCCCTGACTGCTTTGAATACCTGACTTAATACGGTGCTTAGCCCAATGAAAAGTGCAATTGCGATGGTGAACAATATGATTTCTACACCAAACTCAACCCGGTAAGGGTAGCTGCTCAGCCATTCATTGATCAACTGATGACTGATAAACAGGCCAACAGCCAGTCCCGTGACTATGACGATAAGGAACCGTTGAGTGAAAAGCTGATACAGCTGATTAGGCCTGGCACCGAGCACCTTTCTGATGCTTATTTCCTTTAACTTCTGATTCAATTGCAAGCCAACGATGCCTAGTAAACCCATGGCCGCAAGGAAAATGGATACGAAACAGCCAATGCTCACCAATTGCATCATTCGCTGCTCCGCTGCATAAGCCCTGGTGTATTCGTCTTCCAGAAAGGTAAAGTTAAAAGGGAAGGGGCTAAAGTGCTTTTTCCATACCTCTTCAAACTTACCAGTATTGAATTGAGTACCTTCCGATAACTTGATGTAGACATTTTGAAGCTGATATTGGGGCGACTGATAAATCACCAATGGATCCACGGTGCTTTTTGCTGATTGGAAGTGGTAGTCCTCCACCACGCCAATTATCTTCGGGTTCTTCAGATCACCGTATTCGAATGGAATGACTTCACCGATGGGGTCAGTCATACCCAACCTATCCGCCAAAGCCTGATTGATCAAGATGGCTTGCGTGGCGTCAGAAGTTATTTCCTGATCAAAGTTTCTTCCTTTCACAATATCGATATCAAGCAGTTTCATGAGATCATGCTCCACCCTCAAGTGCCTGACCCGAATTTCATCTTCTTCTATTTTGAACCTTGTGCCATTATAGCCAGAAGTTGAAGCCACGCTGGAAACTTCTGGCAATTGCTCCAGGTCGTTCATGAAGGCCTTGACCCGGTCGTCGTCAGAGTTGAAGTCGTCGATATACAGTACCTGTTCGAAATTCACCTTGGTGTCGAACGCAGTCAGAAAGCTGATCTGACTTCTCAATGTCAGCATGCCTGCAATTAGCACGGTGGCAATGACAAACTGTGTGCCTAACAATGTCTGGGTAATCCATTTACCGCTGCGTATTTTCTGTTCACCTTTGAGGGACTTGACGATAGAAAACCTCGACAACACAAAGGCGGGGTATACCCCACTCACGAAGGCAGTTCCAATCAATATAATAGTGGCTCCCAGAAGGAATTCCGTATTAAGTAAGAAGCTTAGCTCATAGCTTTTGCTGACAAAAGAAGAGAAGTAGGGTAAAATAAAAACCAAAAGCACGACGCCAAAAAACCCGGCAAACACCGAAGATAGAAAGGACTCGGTGATCAATTGACTGAAAATACTATGCTTTCCCGCACCAATTACTTTGCGCAATGCTACTTCTCTTGATCGGCTGATGTAGAGAGAAATGTTGAAATTGGAATAGTTGATCATGGAAATGATCAGGCAAAATATCCCAATAGCTGCAAACAGTTTTATTAGCGTGTTATTTCCTCCCCGGGCTATTCCGTTGTAGTGACCATACTCTGTATCCAGGTGAATATCTGTAACAGGCTGTAGCCCTAGTTTCACATTTTCTTTAAGTTCTGGATCCTCTTCTTTTTCAGCTTGCATGAGGTTCATCTTGCGCACTGCCTCTGATTTATCCGTGTTTTCCTGCAGTTGAATCAATGTGTTCATGTTAATGTCCATCCAGGTGGTAAGCCGCCGCTCCGGCGCATGAGATTCATAGTTGGCATACGACACCATGATGTCGCTTCGGACAGAGGTGTTTTCAGGAATGTCCTTGAATACGGCACGTACAATAAAGTCCTCAGCGTCTCCTGACTCATTGAGCGACAGAATACTGCCAACCGCTTTACCACCAAGGTTAAGTTTGCTAGCCATCGATTCAGAGATCATGATGTCATTGGGTAGGTCAAATGCGCCAGGATCCCCCTCACTGAACTCCACGTCAATCAGGTTGAACAGCGATTTATCAGTATATAAGAAAGACTCTTTCAGTACCTCTTGTTCTTTTTGAATCAAGCCAACCCCTGTTTTTATCCTCGCCACGGCAGAGATCTCGGGGACATTGTCCCTAAAATAGACTGACATGGCATTTGAACTGCCTCCGATGTGGTCGTCTGCATCACCATGGTTCAGGTCCATCACGATTCTGTAAAGGCGTTCGTAGCCATCCAGGTGTTTATCATAGCTCATTTCGTCATTTGCATATAAATAGGCCAGCCAGCAAAATGAAATACCTAAAGCAAGTCCCATAATATTCAGCGTCCCATAGAATTTATTTTTCATGAGGAGCCTCCAACCAGTCTTGACGTAATTTTTGTACATTATGAGGTAGTGATTCATCGCTGCAATTGGTTTTAGGTTAAAAAATCTGATTGACTTGATTACTTCTGCCAGATATATCCATTTAGCATACCTGGGCCCTTTTCTACCTGCCCGCCATTGGAAAGCTTCATGGAGGTCGCCGCTTATTTCCTCATAGTTATCGAATGTTAAGATCCACTTGAGAAAGCGATCGGCCCAGCGGGGTGGATTTGTGTTACGTGACTTCATTGAGCTGTAGTATTGAATGACGGAATACCTTTCCAGAGCTCAGTTCTTTTTTCCTGAAGTGTTCTGGCTACTTCATAACCTTTGCTAGTGGCTTTGTATAGCCGCTTCCTCTTCCCGCCTCTCTCTTGTGTAGGTTCGCCCATGCGTGTGCTCACAAAATCCTTCTTTTCTAGTCTTTTCAAAACCACATGAATAGCCGGTAAAGAAATATTTTGATTAAACTGGTTTTCGTATTCCATCGCAATGTCTACGCCGTAGGTTTCTTCTTTTGTTAGAAGTATAATTAGGATGATTTCTTCAAGGACTCCTAAGTGCACACTCATATTATTGTCATTTGTATAAAATATAAATACGAGTATAATTAATATTTGTTTAAAAAATAACTAGGCACAAAAAAAACCGGAAAGCTACGCTCTCCGGTTTTTCTTCATTCCAAATTCAAATTACTTATTACATACTTGATGCATCAGGCTTTTTCAACATCACTGCTTCAACACCTTTCTGCTTGGCTTTTTCATTCAGTTGTGGAATATCGCTGTTTTTGATTTGTTCCCACTTGGTCAACTGCTCATTGATAGCAGACTCAATTTCTGTTTTCACAGCAATGGTCTGATCAGTTGGCTTATAGTCGCTGCTGTTAGCCACTGAGCTTAGATGTCCGAGCTTGTTGTTCAACCTGATAGGGTAGTTGAGCGGGTCCTGACCACTACGGTTTTTGGTCTGATACAACTCTTCTTCAACCGCTGTCATCTTTTTGTTGATGTCGTTGATTGACTCTACCAGCTCTTTGTAGGCGTCTTCTTTACCCAGTCTTTCTTTCAGGTCATTCATCTGCACTCGTGCCGAGCGAATATCCTTAATGGTTTGATGAGTTTCAGTCATCTTAGCATTTACTCCCTGGATAAAATCGAATTGGGCTTGAATGTCGGCAACAGTTCCTTCCGTTCTGGGATCTTTTAGAATGGTGAACTCAGTTTCACTGGTTTGCCCGTTGGCAGTTAACCTCGCTTTATAGGTGCCTGGTACTGCTTTGGGGCCACTCAAGCGTGCTGCCCACATGATCAGTCCGTCGAAGCCTTCAGGGTTTGGATATTGCATGTTCCATACGAAAGAGTTGCTACCTTTTTTTGCTGTAAGCTTTTCGCCACGTTCTTTAGAGGTTGTAGAAAAAGTTTTGATCAGGTCGCCGTCGGCTTCCATCACCTCAAGGGTTACTGTGTCTTTCTCTCCGGGCTCGTTCTTGAGTGTGAAGAAAAATTCAACGCCGTTATGATGGTTTTTCCCTGCATTGGTTGGTGTTCTCCAGGCTGGGCCTCCCATCCGGTAGCTATCGATTGGCTTGAAAAGGTACACATCCGAAGATGCAACAGCGCTGCTTAATTGGTGCAATGGCGTTAAGTCGTCAATCATCCAGAAAGATCGCCCCTGAGTGGCTGCAATCAAGTTGTCGTTTTTGATTGTAAGGTCTGTTACAGGTACTGTAGGAAGGTTAAGCTGGAAAGTTGACCAGCTGGCGCCATCGTCGAAGGAAATGTACATACCTGATTCTGTACCAGCATATAGCAAGCCTTTGCGCTTGGGATCGGCTCTAACCACTCGAGTGAAGTGTGAAGGAGCGATACCGTTAGTGATTTGTTTCCAGGTTTGTCCATAGTCTTCAGTCTTAAACAGGTAAGGCTTGAAGTCACCCAGTTTATATTGTGTACCAGCCAGGTAGGCACCACCTTTAGTGAAAGGATCAGGATCGATGCTGTTCCACATTAGATACTTAGGTGCCGTTGGAGGCGTCACGTTTGACCAGGTTTTACCAGCATCTTTTGTCACATGCACGAGTCCGTCGTCAGAACCAGCCCAGATGAGGTCTTTTTCAAACGGGGATTCAACGGCAGCAAAAATTGTCGCATAATACTCTACCGCAGTGTTGTCTTTGGTAATAGGACCGCCTGCAGGACCAAGCTTTTCTGGCTCAGCTCGTGTAAGGTCAGGGCTGATGGTTTCCCAGCTTTGTCCTTCATTGTAACTTACATGCACCTGATTAGAGGTGGTGTATAGTTTATTATTGTCATGTGGAGAAAAGAAGATAGGGAAATTCCACTGAAAACGGAATCTCATGCCTTCTGCGCCGTGTCCCATTGGGTTGTCTGGCCAAACGTTGATATTTCTTTCCTCAGCTGAAGCGTGATTGATACGAGTCAGGTAACCACCATAGCTACCACCATAAACGACATCGCTATTTTTTGGGTCTGGTGCAATGTGGGCACTTTCGCCACCTGCTGTATCTTCCCAGTCACTTTCAATGATCGCTGCGCCGTCAGATCTATGGCGTATTCTTACTGTGCTGTTGTCTTGTTGTGCCCCATAAATACGATAGGGGAAACTGTTGTCTGTTGTAACGCGGTAAAACTGAGCTGTAGGCTGGTTCATATAGGTGGACCAGTTGTCGCCACCATCAAAACTCACCTGGGCACCGCCATCATCTGCAATAATCAGTCGGTTGTGATCATCTGGTGCAATCCATAGATCGTGGTGGTCACCATGAGGGGCATTTGACGATTCGTACGTTTTGCCACCGTCTTTTGACTTGTGGTAACTCACGTTCATTACATACACAATATCCTCATTTTCAGTATCTGCATAAATCTTTGTGTAATACCAGGCGCGCTGGCGCAGGCTCCGGTCGCTGTTGATCAGGCTCCAGCTATCTCCACCATCGTCGGAGCGATATACGCCTCCTTTGTCATTTTCAATAATTGCAAATACTCTATTTGAATTTACAGGAGAAACAGAAACACCGGCAATTCCCCAGGTACCGCTAGGAAGACCTTTGTTGCTGGAAATGTTTTTCCATGTATCGCCACCATCGGTAGACTTCCAAAGTCCTGAGCCTTCTCCGCCGCTATCAAAACCATAAGGCGAACGATTAAAACGCCAGGTAGTCGCAAATAGGATGCGAGGATTGCCCGGATCAAAAGTGATGTCTACAGCTCCTGCATCGGCATTAACAAAAAGTACTTTTTCCCAGCTTTTACCTCCGTCTTTGGAGCGATATACCCCACGATCAGCAGAAGATTTCCATATATCACCCAAAACAGCTGCATAAACCAGGTCTGGGTTTTTAGGGTGAATCCTGATCCTCGGGATATGCATGGCATTTGGAAGTCCCATGTCTGTCCAGGTTTTGCCTGCATCAGTCGTTTTCATGATGCCGAACTGGCCATCAGAAACGTTGCCACGAACAGTGCCTTCACCACCACCAACGTAAATAACATTGTTGTCATATTCGCTTACGGCTACGGCACCGATGGAACCGCCAAAGAAACCGTCAGAGATGTTTTCCCAGCGCTGGCCGCCGTCGGTAGTTTTCCAAACACCACCACCTGTAGCGCCCATGTAAAAGAGATTGGGCTTGTTGGGCACGCCTGTTACTGATGCTGCTCTGCCACCTCTGTAGGGGCCAATTGAACGCCATTGAATGGCAGAATACAGTGACTCATCAAACTTGGTGCTAGCAGGTGCTGCACTGCTCTTTTTTCGCTGGCTAAAAGCATCGGTGGTGCCAATCAGGGCGACCAATGCAAGCATGATTACCTGCCAGCGCATTTTTGGATAAAAGGTCTTTTTCATATTACGTGTCTTCGATAGATAATTGAATTTTATCAAGTAGTAGATGACAAATTACATCAACCGTCATTCAATTGAAATACAGAAGGGAGCAACGAAAATAATGAAGGATGAGCGGTGGAGGAGTGTTCGTTTTTTCCGACACGCAAAATGCTACAAAGTATTTTTCATCCAGTTGCCAGAGAAAGTTATTTGCTACATTGAAAACCAGCGCCAGTACTGGTTTTCAATTCAAAACATCGGTAAAGACTCTTTAACCGGCTAATTTTTCAGCTGGTATCTTAACCAGCATCCACGCCATAACCATTCCCAGTACCAAGCCTGAGATGGAAGTCTCCAGTAGATGCCCCATTCTCACTAATTCTGGCATAATGGGGTTGGGTAATAGCAAAGAGCTGCTGCCTAAAGCCGTGAGGAGAAGCGCAAGTATCACTCCCTTTTTTATCCATCCCCCATTCATTGAATGAAATACAAGTAGGGCGATAGCCACCCACAACCCACCTCTTAGTATTTGAAAACTATACAAGTGGGAGGCAAAATTCTCTTTCATCATGAACAGGAAGGATGCTTTTTCGCTGCTTCCCGAATAAAACATTCGCACTGCTTCAAATTGCCAGGCGATATAATAGCCTGCGATAAAATATATCAGGGGCCAAACTACGAGTGCGATTACAGCAGTCATTTTTAAAATTTCTGGCCAATAACCCGGTGCGACTGACCTGTATGCTATCTCTTTCTTCCTCCATTTTCCGGTCAATGCGACGGCCGAAAGAGCGAACAGAATGGCCATGATGGCACCTCCCGAAACTATGGCCCAAATACCATTTCTAGATATTTGCAGGCTGTCGTTAAACCAGACGGTTTCGATTTGGGACATGAAATACTGAATCCCGAAAAGAATGCCGAACACAGTCACTAGTAGTTTCCATCCCGTGCGCTCAGTGTTGTACAAAAACAGCAGGAGAGAAGCGGTGTTGACTGCTGAAATGAATAACATTATCAACAATCCGCTACTTTCGGACCCTTCTGTGGCGTCCATAAGATCGCTTGGAAAGATTATATTTCCAATCATAATGCCCCCAATCCAAAATACAAGCATGAGCGCGGAAAGTACGATCCAAATCGATGTTTTTTTAAGTTGATTTTTCATGTGTTAAAAAATTTATAGTAGTATATGCAACTATTTATGTATAAAAATTATTGAGGGATATTTGTTTTTATTTTTTTCAAGATGTCTATGCCGGTGCCGATGTTTTCTTCAGTAATGTTTTTCAACGCCTGCATATACACCTGCCCAGCTACATGTACCATGGTAGCTTGCAATTCTTTACCCTTTTTCGTTAAATAAATCAAGTTATTTCGTTTGTCTAACTGATCGGGTACTTTGACAATAAGGTTGCTATTCAACATATTTTCGATGATTCTTGCGATCGTTGTCTTGTCTCTTTTTAATTCATCTGCTATTTCTTGCTGTTTAATCCCTTCCTTATACCAAAGTAAGGCTAAGACTGAAAATTGCTCTGGAGTGACGTTAAAACCGTTTTGCTCAAAGGCACTGCTCAGGTTCTTGTGAAGTAGTTTTGCTACTTCACTAATCTGAAAGAGTAAATTGTTTTCAAGAGAATTAGGTGCAATCATATTAGTTGTATATGCATCTAAAACGACTAACGTATTAAAAAGGTTTCATGCTCTACTATAATTTTTCAAGAAGAAAATCTAACTTTTTCGATGGATATTAAATTGATGAAAAATTTTCAACTTTTAATGGTGCTAACTTCAGTCTTCCTTTGGAGTTGTCAGGACGCCAATAAACCATCTGATGGAGATGCTCACAAGTCATTACCACTTTCTTTTCCTTCGGAGTTAGTGGACTTTCAGTCGCATGAAAAGGATCCAATATTCGTTGGTGCGGGGCCTGGTAGTTGGGACGAACGCATACGGGAGCGGGGCTATATATTGAAAGAGGATAGCGTTTACAAAATGTGGTATACTGGTTACCAGAATGAAGCTGGCAATCTGTTCCTAGGCTATGCTACTTCCTCTGACGGTATTCACTGGGATCGATATGAGGACAATCCTGTCTTCGAACAGAGCTGGACCGAAGACATGATGGTTATAAAGCAGGATGGTCTGTACCAGATGTTTGCTGAAGGCAGGGGCGATGTGGCTCACCGGCTTTCGTCTGGCGACGGTATTCATTGGACTGATCACGGCTCACTGGTGATCCGGCAGTCTGATGGCAGCCCTCTTAGTGACGGGCCTTATGGAACACCTACTGTGTGGTTTAAGGAGGGTATTTGGTATCTTTTTTATGAACGTAACGATTTGGGCATATGGCTGGCTACTTCAATGGACCTGAAAGTTTGGACCAATGTGCAGGATGAACCTGTGATTGAAATGGGGCCGGAGGAATATGACAAATATGGATTAGCCGTCAATCAAATTATTCAATACAAAGGAGCATATTATGCCTACTACCATGGCACTGCCTTCGAAGATTGGCACGAATGGTCGACCAATGTAGCTGCATCGAAAGACTTGATTCATTGGACCAAATTCGACAAGAACCCTATCATGAAGAACAACCGCTCGAGTGGCATAATTGTGCCTGATGCCAAGGGTTTTCGTCTTTACACGATGCATGATATAGTAGAAGTGTTTTTTCAGGAAAACGACTAGTGTATCTACTTTGTACTAATTAGAAGCTAGTCGTCTAGTTGCCTATTAAAGTTCCATAGTCATAATCGTCATACACATTTTGATTCCCTGACTGATATTCCCGATGCGAATGTTCTCATTGGGATTATGCTGGTTGTTGTCCATATTGACCATCGGCACAATGATGGCAGGAATGCCCAAAGTATTGATGGCAGGAATGATGGGTACAGTGCCACCCATGGTTCTGATACTCACTGGCGGTGTACCAAATTCTTTTTCAATAGCTGTACGAAGTTTTTGGCCAATGGGAGCCTCCATGTCCGTTCTGAATGCGTTAACAAAACCTCTTGATTTGAAAGTGACGATTTTGGTATTTTCCAATCGTTCCTCATCTGTGGGCTCCCTATCAAGTACCAGGAAGCCTTCTTTCTCAATATGCTTTTTGATCTTTTCCAGTTGCTCTCCTCCGTCTGTTTCCGCCACCAGCCTTACATCGATATAGGCAGTGACTTCTTCAGGGATAATAGTTTTGAGTCCTGGTCCTTTCCAGGAAGTATCTATATGACGTACATTCAGCGACGGATATTGCAGTGCTTCCTGGTAGTTATTGCCCACTTTTTCTGCTTCGTGGATGACCAGGCCCTTGCGTATGTCTTCGTTATCGTCAGGCACCTGGGCAAGTAGGGCTTTGACTTCTGGTGTCATTTCAATGCCATCGTAGTAGCCGTCTACCAATACCCGGCCATTCTCATCTTTCATACTGGACAATAGATGTGAGAGCGTGAAAATTGGATTGGCCACATAATTGCCGTAGTGCCCGCTGTGTTGTGGCAACTTGGCGCCGTAAGTAGTGATGCTGCAGGTAGCATTGCCACGACATCCAAAGGTGAGTGTAGGCTGGTTGGTCGGATGCGCAGGGCCATCCATGATGATCATGTAGTCGGCAGCGTAATCTTGTTTGTATTGTTCAAGGGTAGAGAGAAATGCCTCTGAGCCAGCTTCTTCTTGTGGATCCAGGATTATTTTGATGTTGACTCCAAGTTTTGTTTTTGCTTTATCAAGAAGCTCTACTGCGGTGAGCATCATCATGATGGGGGCTTTGTCGTCGGCAGCAGCTCTGCCAAAGATTCGCCAATCGGGGTTAATGGTACCTTCTAATTTGCTCCAATCGATAGGGGCCCAGCTTCCATCCGTTTGTTGCTCTTTAAGTACAGGTGTAAACGGATCTTCCTGATCCCAATTGGCAGCATTTACGGGCTGCCCGTCGATATGCAGGTAAAACAGGATGGTTTTGGCTTTTTTGCTGACAGTTCTTTCCGCCAACATCAGCGGGAGTGTGGTGGACTCCAGCATTCGTATGGTAAACTTCTGTTGTTCAAATTCTTTTTTGACCCATTCGTAGTTTTTGAGAATTCCTTCTTTGTCGGAGGCTATGTTGGGCAGGCTGACAAATTCACGGTGTTTTTTGAGGACTGTTGGGAGTATTTTTGTGACTTCAGATTCCCGGATATTTTGGGCAGTTAAAGTTTCCGAAGGGAGTAGTTGAAGAATCAAAAGGAGAAAGAATAGAAATAAGAAGGGACTTTTCATGTCTTTACAATAAGCATTTTGATGGAATAAATTAAGAGGAATGGTCATTCATTCTGTTAGAACACAAATGTATCCAGAATGGCGTTGCTTGATTGTGATTTTATTTGAATGGAATAAGAATTGCTTTTTTGTCACCTCCGCTGTGGCGCTTTATGGTTTTGATTTTGTACCTTTCTTTCTGCCATATTGTTTTTTCTGACGCTAGAAATGTGCTGGTGTCTTTACATTGAATTTGGCGGCTTACATTACTTTTTCATTTTAAGGGTTACTGTTATTGATCGAAAAGATTCAAGCCCATGAAGTCAGCTGAACATTTATTTAAAGTATGCATTCTTCTTTTTGCAATTCTAGATTTTTCAGGCGACTTAGCAGCTCAAGAGAGCCCATCTCCTATAAGTGCGTGTGGCTATTTCTTCGACTATGGATACTTGGAAAGTGTGAATGCCAGTAACTTTAAAATTGCAGGATGCAACATAGCCTGGGTGGACATAGACGGTCATTTATATACTTTATCAGCTAATGGTGCAAAGAAAATTTCGGCTGACGTAGTAGGAGAATACTATGTGTCTGAAAACATCATTGTATGGCCACAGGAAGGGCAGATCTCAGGTCTTTGGTCGTATGATGGAACTGTTGTCCGTCAGTTGGCGGGAAGTAGCTCAGAGATAGAATTTAATTCCTTAAGTATGCTCAGAAGTGCCAGGGTTTGCTGGTATAATGGAGATTCACTTTTTTTATTTCAAAACGGACAAATTTCCTTTCAGGGCCTTCAGGGAGGGATCAATAAGGCCTTATTTACCGGCCTTTCAGACGAGAGTATCGCGATTTTAAATAATGATACGCTTCGTGTCATAAAAAAAGAGGGGGAGGAGATTTCACGAGTGGAAGGATTTGATGAGGTTAACTTTGTCGAATCCAAATCATCAAGAATTGTATTTCAGCGAGCTTTGGACGGTTCGCTTTATACCTATCCTGATGGCTCTGTTATTCTTGCTCTTTCCGACCTTGTCGACTTTCCCAAACCCCTTAAATTGGAGCTTTTTAATAATCGATTTGTCCTTTTCAGAAAAGACAGGAAGTATTCGGGATACGATCAGTATTATGGTCTTTTTGCCAATGGCCCTACTGTAGGAGATTTGGAACTGTGGCCTGGTGGCCTTATAGCTAGTGAATCCGGTGGTTACCAACCAGTGGCAACGAACCCAGATTTTGAAGATAATTATCTCATCTCGGAAGAATATGTGGTCTGGAAGACGCCTTGTTGTGGAGCCTTGCTCGCATGGGATGGGAATTCTTATGTCGGAACCGCCGATTATGAAACTTCTGACCACCTAAAGCAATGGGCAAGGTTTCAAATTCCATGGAATTCACTCCAGGTCAGGAACCAAAATTTAGTCTTTGTTGAAAATGAGCTTGCACAGCTTTTTGATATTGCCCAAAAAAAACGAGTGAGCATACTAGAGAACACGTCTGACAGGCAATATGACCCTGTCTTGACCGATAGTTTGATTATTTGGAAAGAAGAGGTGGGTGGTAAAGAGAAATTATTCTCTGTTAAGCTGAACTGGTTGAGCACTGTTAATTCACAAGCTAAGATTATAGAGGGGCAAGTATTTGGCGTACTTCCTACAGGTTTGCAAGGCGAGGAGTTGGGCCTGGTAATGGTTGAAAACGCTGCGGGTAGTGAACTCAGATTCAAAATCAGTGGAGGCGACCCGAATCATTTGGTCAACATCGACCAAAATACCGGACAAATGACCCTTAATCAGGATGTTTCAGAAACAACTGTAAGTAAAATAGACCTAAGAGTGGAGGTGACCGATGTCAGTAATTTGGCGGGATGGTGGAAGTTTGAAAACTCAACGGTTGTAATTGATATACTCAATGAAACGCCAGCAGGCGCAGATACTACATTTGAGATCGGCGCTGGGATTAAGGCAAATTCCCTGGTTGGCCAGGTATCCGCTTCTGACCCCGAGGGGGACCCAATTGTGTATTCTCTGTTATCAGGTCATTTAATTCCAAATGCAACAATTGATAACCAATTGTTTACCATTGAAAGCGCCACAGGCTCTATTTTGACATCCTCAATCTTTGAATACGTGCAGCAGGATTGGGTCAATTACACCCTGGCGGAAAGTTATCTGTTGATGGTTCAAGTGTCAGACGGTAGGGATCAGTCGACGATTAACGTGAATATCATTGTCGATGATAACCCTTTGTTGGCTTCCAGGGAAGAGTTGTTGAATGGGGACCAAATGTTGTTAGTTTCGCCCAACCCCGGAAAAGAATCATTTGAGGTAAGTTTGTCAGGTCAAGATGAGACTATTCAGTCGATCGCAATTTGGAATTTATCAGGAGTGCTCGTTAAATCATTTTTTTACAACAAGAATAATTCCGTGCAACTTGACCTTCATGACCTCCACTCAGGTTTGTACATCCTGGCAGTGACAACTGACACAGGCTACTACATAAAAAGGATCATAATAGAGTGATTGCTTCTGACATTCGCAGTATTACTGAAAGCCAACATGGCATTACTACTTAATTTCGATCAAAATAATGCTTCACTATCCCTCCTGTAACGGCGGTTGACAGACGCACTAAGCTGCTACTTATACGTCGTCTAGATGGTACTGGTAGCTTGAACCTACTTAGTCGATCATCACGACTCGCGACTTTTTTTTTAGCCAGGAGTGGTGGCTTGTTTCTCATCCTCTTCGTCCAACTCCATAAAATCATTCACCGCCACGCCAAAGACCTTCGACATTTTCAGTGATACCACAGTAGAAGGTACATATTTTCCTTTCTCGATCGAATTAATCGTTTGCCTCGATACGCCAATCAGTTGAGCGAGATCCTCCTGCGTAAGGTCTTTTTTTGCCCGCTCAACTTTTACGCTATTCTTCATCTTTGGCTAGCTGAAATTTGAAGTACCAATAAGTAACGTTCGTATAGAACAGCAACAAAGTGACAACTGCAAGATTACCTCCCACTTCTGGAAAATGATAAGGCTCACTGTTCCAAAGATTGCTGGCTCCTACCAATAGTGGAAATAGGAGAATGGCAATGAAAGTAAACCTGATTCCATGCATCATGGCTTTGAATCGCAGTGCCAAAAACATCTCGTCTTCGTTTTTTTCTTTGGCAAAAAGCAAGAAAAAGAGCCCAAGGCTTAATGGGATGTGAAGAAAGAATAAGCCCCAACTTTCCCAAAAGCCAGCAAAGTGACTCATGTTGCCAAGCATTACTATCGAAGTAAAGATCAGCAGCACGACAGGAATTCCACCTATTAGTAATATCCAGCCCCATTTTTTGAAAGAGGTGGCCAGTAAGAATGCCTCAATTTGGTCTAAGTTTTTCATATGACAGTTTAGTTAATATGTAAACTTTATACGACCAAAAGTAAAGTATGTTTTACAATTAGTAAAATTTATTGTTCTTTTCTTATAGCTCCTGGTTTGTGCTATCTTATTTTGTTCTTTTTCTTAAATGCTGCCCATTCTGTCGCTTGCTTAGCTGCCAAATCTACTTGTTCCTTAACAGCCTTAGCCGCAGAGCTGGTTGGGGTCATGTCGTTTTCCTGAAGTTGCACCATCAGTCGGCCCAGTTGCCTGTCAGTGCCGTTGACTTCTCGCTGCATGTTGGTCGCTGTGGCTGCAAGTGCTTTACTTTTTGAATTTCCGGCAGCCATTGTACTAATAGCGTTTTCCATTTCATTTGTCAAAGAAAGGGTCTTTTTTCTAGCGTCATAACAGGCCATCGACAGGAAGAACTGCTTTTGCAGATCTACTTTGGAGGTCTTTACCCTTGGGTCCATTTTGATCGTGATGGGTTGGGTATAAGACTTGCCTCCAGCGGTCAACTTTACGGTGTAGGTGCCTGGCATAACGAATGGACCATCGGGTTGTGGGGCAGAGTTTTTATAGATGGCAGCAATCGAGAACCGCCCTGGTGTCTCTAATTGTGTGTAGTGCATATCCCATTCAAACCTATTGAGCCCGGCCTTTCCAGAAAGAATTTTTTGAGGCCTCACCCAATACTCCGGGAAGTTGACAGCCGGTAGCTCATACGGCTTGTCATTGCTGCTGTATTTTTTGATCAATGCACCATCGATATCAAGGATCTCAAGCGTGACTTCACTTGCGTTGGTAGGCAAGTAGTAGTTGATGATGGCACCATCAGGCGGGTTCTGTCCGGCCGGTTCTTCCTGAGGCAGAGGTGTATCTGTATTCATGTTCCAGCGAACTCTGTAAGTCAGCTGTGGTTTGAACAGAATCGGCTCGGTGGCGGCAGAAGTTGTCAACTGGCGAAGAGGAGTGACGTCATCCAGGATCCAAAACGAACGACCATGGGTGCCCACCACTACATCATCGTCTTTGATGACTAAGTCGCGGATCGAGGTGGCTGGCATATTGAGTCGAAGTGGTTGCCAGTTGGCGCCATCGTCAAAGGATACATGCACCTGCGTTTCTGAGCCAGCATATAATAGTCCTTTCCGGATAGGGTCTTCCCTCACCACGTTGATCGGATCGTTGGGCAGCCCTTTCACTATCTCTGTCCAGGATTTGCCGCCGTTGGTTGTTTTAAATATGTGTGGACGCAAGTCGTCATTGCGGATGCCATTGACAGCAGCATAGGCGGTTTCTTTATCGAAATGACTGGCATCCATCAGCGATACTTTGTACCAGGAAGTCACCTGGGGAGGTGTTACGTCTGTCCAGCTCTTTCCACCATCTTTGGTGACATGGATCAGGCCATCGTCGGTGCCAGCCCACACCACATTGCCATCCACGTGCGAAGGTGCCAGGGTATATATGACACCGCGGCGAGGCATGGTTTTCATGCTCTCGTCAGTGTAAACACCCACACTAGCGGGGATGTCCCAGGTGGCCCTTGTCAAGTCGGGACTGATCACTTCCCAGCTGTCACCGCCGTTTTGAGTCTTGAAAACCACGTTGGCAGCAGAATACAAGGTCCTTGGGTCAGTAGGCGCAAACAAAATAGGCATGGTACGCACATAGCGATACCCACCAGTGCGGATCGGATCCGGAGATACGTTTTGTACCTGGCCGGTTTTCTTATTGTATTTACTCACTCTTCCGCCGTAAATGATGTTCGGATCGAGTGGATCAGGGGCAACGTAGCCGTACTCTTCTACACCTACCGGATGCCATTCTCTGAAAGTGATCTGTCCATCATTGCCACGACTGGCAATGCCTACGGAACCGCTTTCCTGCTGACCACCATACACGTTGTAAGGAAAATCGTTGTCGGTATTTACATGGTAAAACTGTGCCGTGGGCTGGTTGTACCAGGAGCTGAAAGTTTCTCCTCCGTTCACCGTGATAATAGCTCCCTGGTCGGCAGCAATCAGGATGATGTCAGGATTAGTGGGATTGATCCAGATGCGGTGGTAATCGTCGCCACCCGGTGCACCCCGGAAGGCTGTAAAAGTTTTCCCTCCGTCTACCGACTTCCAGGTGACCACATTGGCAGAGTAAAGGATATCAGCATTGGTAGGGTCTACCTGAATTTCTGCAAAGTCGTCGCCACGACCCCAGGGGCGTGGGTCGTTATTGATTAGGTACCAGGATTCGCCTGCATCATCAGAACGGTAGATTCCCCCGTTTTCGGTGGAATTCACGCTGGCATACATCCTTTTATTGTTGGTAGGCGCCACCGAGACACCAATTCTTCCCAGGCCTTGTTCAAAAGTAGGCAGTCCTTTGGTCAGTTTTCTCCAGGTGGTGCCGCCATCTATTGATTTGTAGAGACCGCTGTTTGGCCCCTGCCATTCGCCATTTTCCCAGGGGCCTTGTCTTGCCTGCCATAAGGAGGCGTAAATTGTATTGGAGTCCTTCGGGTCAATTAGCACCTGTATAGCACCCGTATCTTCATCTATGTACAATACCTTTTCCCAGGTGGTACCACCGTCAAGCGTGCGGTAAACGCCACGTACTTCGTTAGGACCATAGGGGTGACCCAGTACAGCAGCAAATACCCTGTTTTCGTTTTTTGTATCTATGTCGATGCGGCCAATTTGCTGGCCGTCGTCTAAACCGAGGTGTTTCCATGTTTTTCCGCCATCTGTGGTTTTATACATGCCGTTGCCTACCGCCAGGTCGGGGCGTTGGAGTCCTTCACCAGTCGCCACGTAGATCACGCTGGGGTTAGACGGCGAAACCGCAAGGTCGCCGATGGAACCGGTTGGCTGATCATCAAAAATAGGCACCCAGGTTCGTCCATAGTCGTTGGTTTTCCAGACGCCGCCGTTGTTAAGGCCGATGTAGAACACATTGGGTTGCTGAGGAACTCCGACGGCGCCGACGGTACGACCACCTCGGTGTGGCCCTATCATGCGCCATTTCATGTCGCCAAATTTTGCAGGTTCATAGACCTGTGCAAAGAGTTGGGTGGTGACCAGGAAAAACAGTCCTAGCAAAAAAGTAAAGGTTGGTTTCGATGTACTTGACATAGTAGATTCTTTAAGGTGAGGGAATCTACCAAAAAAGTCGGAGTGTTTTAGCGTATTTTACTTGTAGTGCGCCAGCTGGGTATCCGGTCAGAGTAATTTGACTCTGATTTTCATTTTTCCAAAGAGCATTTTGTAACTGAAAGATTCACGATGCTTTTGATGATTGAATAACACAAGTTTGCTGAATGGTTGAAGACGAACACTTGCCACTAGCGGCAAATGGGAGGGGCGATTGCGACAGAAAAAACAAGCCTTGGCACCAAGATTAAGCTTCTAAGTCGAGGACTATTCTTACGTTTTCTTTTACCGAAGCGATAAGATTGCCCGGTAAATTTCAAATTGCCTGCCCTGCATAATCGATGTCTTCGAATTCCTTCAAGGTCCCGATAGAGTCTTCTTTTACAAGAGTAGACTCTTTTTTTAGTGCCTTTTCAATAAGTTTTCTTTTCTGAATCCGATTATAATGATCAATGGCCTCATTGATGTACCTGTTGCGAGGCAATTTAAGTTCAGACAGAATTTTATCTGTCTCTCCAGAGATGTCATCATCAATTTTGAGTAAAACTGTCTTCATTTCAGTTTTAATTAATATATCGAAAGTATATCGTTTCTGTATACTAATTAATGAGATTATAAAAAAGGTCAAGCAGCTGACTCAATAACTACCATTTTCTTTTGCCCCTTTATCTTAAAGCGCTTTCTAATAAAAAGCCGTCCAATCATACCTGCGCCAATTAGTGAGCCGCTGATGATCATTGTGTTTTTGTCGAACCGGCCTGTATTGAGCACGTCGAGGCCAAGGTAGCCAACGCCGGCAATCGTTGTGACCCTGACAAACATGTAAGGAAAAGTAAACCAGTACCTTGTTTTGTTATCAACATAGAGCACTTCGAAATCAGCTGGCTTTACCTCGTATCCATCAAATAGTACAAGGCCATCTCTGAAACCTTTGATTTGGTCAGTTACTTTAAAGTCGTTGTCTTTGATGCGGAAGGCGATGACTTCACCTGCAAAATATTGAGCTTCCCGTCTGGCATTTTTATGAAATAGGAGGTACTGACGCTGGGCTGTGCACGTGAGGGAGATAAAGAAAAACAGGCCAAGGGTCAGTAGGTGTTTGATCATCGGTGGCGGAAAGATAAAAGAAGCAGAGCAAATGCTCCCCGTATAGTTTTAACTATTTCTCCGATTTCTTCTGACTCTAATGATAACTACCACGACACCAATGATCAAAACAAAGGGCCACATTTCAATCGTCCACACCATGAAGTTCAGGAACTTTGCCCAGCCCACGCCGAAGCCGCTTCCGATGCTGTACCAAAAGCCAAATCCTTCGGTTTTTGTTTGATAAAAGTTGATGCTAAGCGAGGCAAATGAAACCCTGTTTTGCAAGTAGTTGATCCTTCCTTGCATGGATTCGATTTCTGATCGTACCTGACTCAACTGACCTTCAATGGCCACCATATCGCCGACTGTTTTTGCTTGCTTCAGGAGCTCCAGGTAGCGGTTTTCCAGTTCTTTCTTTGCTTTGAGTCTGGCCTCCACATCGATGAATTCTTCGGTCACATCCATCGTATTGATGTAGCGATTGTCCAACTTGCCTGCGAAGCTCGACACGTTGGCCATGAAAGCGTCGAATTTATCTGAAGGAATTCTCACAGAAATACTTTGTTCCAGCGTGCCTTCGTAGTTGTAAACATTCTCATTGGCGATATACCCCCCGGATGCATTTACAAGAGAATCCAGAAATGCCCGGGTATCCGAGACGCTTTCTGTCTTAAATCGCATATTGCCTTCCCTTATTAGCTTTCGGTCGGCTTGCTGCGCTTGGTTGCCGCCATTAAATGACTGTGCTTCGTTGGGAACAGCCTTCATTCTGGCAGGCGCCATGTCTGCAGCAGGTGCTATTTCCATGTCGGCAGAAAAACTCTCTCCTCCTGTATTGTTGCCACATTGGGTGAATAGCAGTACCAGCGCAAGGCCGGTTAGTTTGATTGTGGTATTCATAGTTAATTGTTTCTTTTCAAACCAAAGCGGCATTTTTCATGCCATTTGATGGCTCGTTTATTTTTTTATTTCTTCCGGCGACACTTCTCTCAGTACTGTATACCCCCAAAAACCAATGTTCCCGCTTCCTTCTTCCTGGCCGGTATTGCCGAACCACCAGTCCATATCGTTCTCCACGTCTTGAGGTCCACCGTCGAGTATCTCAATAGTAGATCCCGCAAAACCACTAAATTCTGTGACCTTCCACGACCACGTTACGTTTCGCAGAAGGTCCTTGTTGAGGTGAGCTTCATTTCCGTTCGATGGTTCAACCTTCGCCACCACCAACCTGTCGAGTTCATCGTTGCCTCTGTTGGCAATAATGTTCCGTGCGGCGGCGATATCTCCCTCATCTGATAGGGGAAGAATATAAGAGTCTCCCTTTTCTTCGTTCAATTCAGTGACGAGAAAAAAAGTAGTGCCTGCAGGTCATGCACCGTCGTCTTCTTTTTTGCAACCTGACAGTGAGGTTACACATAAGGCCAGAAATAAAAAATGTTTGATGCTCATAGTGAATGATGTTATGGGCAATAAGACACAGGGAATCGTGCCGGAGTTGGGGCAGCGTAAGAAAATTGGGATACATTTTCATTCATTCTTTGCTTCTATTCAAAGAAGCTACCCACATTGAGGTTCATTTTAGCAAGCAAGCCGCATTCCACCTTGTCGATTCCCGAAAGCCTGGCGGTGGACTTATAACGAGCTTCATTATCGAGTAAAAAAATCTCTACAATGTTGTCGTTGGGGAAAACCAGGCAGTATTCATTGACTTTGTGTTCTTCATACAACTCAAATTTGTTCTTCAAGTCTCTTGAAGCCGTCGAGGGAGAAAGAATCTCGATGATCAGGTCTGGAGCGCCAATACACCCTTTTTCATCCAGTCGTTCGGGATCGCACACGATACAAATGTCAGGTTGAACGACAGTGAATATCTTTTTGTCATCATCTCCCGGTTTGTTGGGCAGACGGACATCGAAAAGCGCATGAAACACCTTGCAGCGTTGCTGTCTGAAATGTGGGACAATAAGCCCCATGAGATTACTGCTGATGAGCTGATGGCGCATAACAGGAGCCGGCGACATCTTGAAGATCTTTCCTTTGATGATCTCCACTCGTTCCTCGAAAGCCCAGCGAAGATAGTCGGCATAAGAATAGGATACTTCCGGATCCAGCAGGGTGAAGTCTTCGATTCGCTCTTCGGGAAATTGGTATTCTTTGGGCATGGTTGAAATAAATACATTTTTACCCTCAAGCCGGGTGGGCTGTTACTTTTCCTTGATGAAAAGTAACCCGCTTCGGCGGACCGAAAAATCATGGAAAAATTAACGCGCAAGCCAAAAACACGCACCCTGCCGATTCCATCCGGACCATTTTTCCCCCTCCCTCCTGAGCGAGAGCTTCAGCTAACTGATGTTGTTAAAGAAGACTCGGTTGTGTTCCAAACCAATAGTGAAGTAGGTTTCCAAGACACTAGCTTGTTACTAGCTGTCAAGGAGTTTCGTAGGTTAAATAGAAAAGAAAAACTGGTTCAATGCGTCCTGCCCGGCCTGAATAGGCTTGGACTTTTTTCTTTTCTATTTAACTACTGAATTCTTTATTCTTTCCTCTCCGGCCGTTTTCTTGGCTCGTCTATTTTCAGCTTAGTGGTAGAGGTGGCACCACCCTGGCTGACCGTAACAGTATAAGTGCCTGGCACAAGGTAGGTTTTTCCATTGTTGGCCTTCTTCACTGTTTTGGCTTTTTCTTCACCCAGTTCAGCTTTTAGTGCATCTACTTGTGCGTCGCTTACCGACAAGTCATACCCATAGTAATTCAGTCCTTTGTCTGCTTTTACTGTAGTTTCGTAGACTTTGGTGCCCTTATCGGAAGTAAGGGTGAGCATTACATCGCCACCAGCTTTAGCGTAGAATGGCAGTGTTTGGCTTGGCTCATTCATTGGTCGCCATTGGCTATAGCCAGCATTACCCCATCTTTCGCTGAAAGTGACCTTGTCTGCATCAAACAAATGAAGTGCTTCAGCCAAAACTTCCCCTGTTAACATTTGCAGGTGGGCCACATTGCCAATATAAATTGAACGACCGTGTGTGCCAACGATAAGGTCTTTCTCTCGTGGGTGAATGGCCAGGTCGTGCACCGCTACGTTCGGCAAGCCGCCGTCCAGCGCCATGAAGGTAGTGCCTCTGTCAAGTGACACATACACACCATGGTCGGTGCCCACATAAAGCACATTTTCATTTTCAGGATCTTCGCGGATGATATTGACTGGCTCTTTAGGTAGGTTGGCACCTAGCTTTTTCCATGTGCTGCCATAGTCTTCCGATACATATATCAATGCATCAAAATTATCCCATCTGTAGCCATTCAGCGAGGCGTAGACCCTGCTTTCTTTGAATTTGGAAGGCTCCACATTGCTTACCCAAAAATTCTGAGGCAAGCCGTTTACAGCTTTTGTCCAGCTATAGCCGCCGTCTTTACTCACATGTATCAGTCCGTCGTCGCTGCCAGTGTAAAGCAGGCCGAAACGGGTAGGTGATTCAGCAATGACCGTCAGCGTTCCATAGCTTACATTGCCTTTCTTGCCGCCGGCAGTCAGGTCACCTGACAAAGTCTCGAAGCTGTCTCCTTTGTCCATGCTGCGATGGAAGCGGTTGGAGCCCATGTAGAGCACATCCTGGTTGTGCCTGCTTAGGAAAATGGGCGTTTCCCAGTTCCAGCGGTAAGGCCTCTCGCCTAAATCATGAGAAGGGGTGATCCGCTTGCGGTCGCCGGTTTGTGAATTGCCACGGATATAGTTGCCAAACTGTAAGCCGGTGTAGTAGGTGATATTGTCCCTGAAGTCCACTTGCACCTGCATGCCATCACCTCCGAAAAGCGACTTAAAAGGGTATTCACCTTCAGCTTGCCAGCCATTGCTGGCTTCGTAGGTGCTTGGCCCCATCCATACGCCATTGTCTTGCAGGCCACCATATACATTATAAGGTTTGGCCATGTCGTAGGTGACTGAGTAGAACTGGCCCAGCGGAATGGGATTGCACTTGTTCCAGGTCTTGCCATCGTCGTAGGAGATGTTAATACCACCGTCGTTGCCGAGGATCAGATGACCCGGGCGGTTGGGATTGACCCAAAGGGCGTGGTGATCGCTGTGCACATTGTCATTGTCGATCGACTCCCAGGTTTTGCCACCATCGAGCGAACGGACGATGGGCACGCCCATGGTATATATGTGGTTAGGGTCTTTTGCATCGATGCGTACCTGACCAAAGTAGTAACCATAGCTATACACCAGGTCTTCGATATAACCCGTATGGGTTTTGAACCATGTCTTACCGCCGTCGTTGGAGCGGTACATTTCACCGCCTTTCACTTCCGTGTCAAACAGCAATGAGTTGGCATCTTCAGTGTATTCTACCAAATCGAGAGGCTTTACTTTACCAGCTTCCACGTCCTTTTTGATGTCGGGCGCATTATATTTCTGTGGGAAGCGGTTGGCGTCGAGGTAGGCATTGATGTCTTTGTTGTCGAGCGCCAGAAAATCGGCGTTGGAAATGGTTCTCAGCAGGTCTTTGGTTACCTTTTCTTCTTCCCCTTTCTTTTCTTCCTTATCCCGGAAGTCCTGGTTGTCAAGCATGGCGTACACGATCGAAGGATTGGACACTGAAACTTCCAGGCCTATTCTTCCTACTCCTTTCGTGTCGGGGAAGCCACTGTTGGTAGTATTGGTTTTGGTCCAGGTTGTGCCGCCGTCGGTACTTTTGTATAGCCCTGAACCTTCACCAGCACCATCGAAGTTCCATGCCTTACGGTCTTTTTGCCAGAGGGCCGCAAACAAGATATCGGGGTTGGAAGGATCTTTCACCAGTTCAATGGCGCCTGATTTATCGTTACTGAAGAGTGTTTTGGCATAGGTTTTTCCACCGTCGGTGGTTTTGTACACGCCTCTTTCGGCATTGTCGGAGTAGAGATGACCCAGGGCTGCTACCCAAAACGTATTGGGGTTGGTGGGGTGCAACACAATGCGGCCGATATGCTGGGTTTCTTCCAATCCCAGGTTTGTCCAGGTCTTGCCATTGTCGGTGCTTTTGAAAACGCCATAGCCGGAATAAGAGGAACGACTGGAGTTGTTTTCTCCAGAACCAAGGTAAATGGCGCCACTGTTCCAGTCGACAGCGATGTCTCCAATCGACATCACTATTTCATTTTGGAACATAGGATCGAAGCTGATGCCATTGTTTTTGGTCTCCCACAATCCGCCTGAAGCATAGGCCACATAAAAGTGGGTAGGATCAGTGGGGTCCACTTCCAGGTCAACTACACGGCCGCTCATGACTGTTGGGCCCACGTTACGGAAGGGGATGTTTTTTACCAGCGAATTTTTCTGCAGGTCTAGCCTTTGCTGGTAACCTTGCCAACGCTCGGGAGCTAAGGTAGCTTTTGGTATAGCGTCTGCAGGTGTGGCCTTTTTCTTTTGTGCTGCAAGTGGCAATGCCAACAACAGCAGGAAGGCAAGGTTAATCAGTGATTTGTTGTTCATTCGTATTCTCTTTTTTTGACTAGTTAACTAAAAGATGGGAAAGGTGAAATGCCGAAGTTGTGAATGGCAGTCAACAGTATACCAGAGTTGGTTGGTATGGGACGTGCAGACACGACCCATAGCGGCGGCGGCGCCGAGGGAACCATCCTCCACCTGCTCAAATTCCACATCCATATTGACCGGGGCGAGAGCGACCCCGACAAAGTAACGGTACGCAACATCGAAAAGGCCACCTTGCACCTGCGCTTTAGCCAGGACATGAAACTGGGTGTAAGCCAGCTAAAGTTTGCCAAAGCCGATGCCAACGAGCTGCGCCGCGCTGGCGTGAGCCATGCGGAGAAGAGGGAGTGAGGTATCCTAAGAAATTTACTCTTCAGGAATAGATGTATTTTTTGATGTTCTATGATCAGAATAGCGCTAAAAGGATTACCTTAACAAGTTGATTCATCTTCCCGTTGCTGACAGGAAGATGTAAGGCGAGTATACGCACTGGTGTGTGTTATGCGGGTGTTGGGCTTAATTAAACTGCATGGAAAAAAAGAATTTAAACATACAATGGACCCAAATTATAGTTACGGCTGTAATTACAGGGCTTGTGTCATTAATAGTCGCAATTCTGGTATTTAACTATACAAATGATTCAACCGAATTGTATTACGAAGAATTTCCGGTATCTGCTTTTGAAAATAATTCAACCCAAATAGGTATTCTGAATTACTCAATTAGAAATACTGGTAGAAAAACAGCAGCAGATGTATTATTCTTAGTCTCACTGCCAGAGAACGCTACTATTAAAGAACCGAACATATCAACGTCAAGCCTGCTCGTTCAATCACAGATTCACCAAGTAGCTTCAAATAAGATCATTTTCGAGGTAGCTTCATTACATCAATATGAGTCATTCAATATTTCACTACTAGCTGAAAACATTGATAATAATTCTGGAATTAAAGTTGAATTAAAGAGCGTAGATTCTCTAGGTACAAAGTTTGAGCAAAAGGATGACTCACTCTCTCCAACAGCAATCTATATTATTGTAACCATCATTATATTAGCAATCATACTTTTCGCTGTTTTAATTTTTGGTGTTGGCAAAGCAATTAAATTGTTCAAAAATTTGAACCAACAACTTGATCGAGAAAATGAAATAGAACAAAGAAAAGTGCATGATATTATGTCTCAGGGTGTTGAATATTGTGATATGGGATTGTGCGAAGATTCTATCAGAGTTCTAAGAAAGGGCATTTATCTCCATCCGGAAGCTTCGGGATTGCATTCAAATTTAGCCCGGGCCTATGCCAGAACTGGGAAGTTTAAAGAAGCGGAGAGTGAATTTAGAGTTGCTGAGAAACTGATCGATGGAGAGACTGATCAAATGATATTTTACTACACAAAAGCTCATTTCTACGCCCTTAGTAATAATCCGGATAAAGTAATCGAATACCTAAAATTGGCGATGAAAATTGATAGGGATAGGGTTAGGGAAAAAATGCTTCTTGATGAGGAATTTATAGACCTAAGAACAGCGTATGAATTTACATCCCTACAAGAAATTAATTAGGCCCACCAAACACTAAAATGAATGTGCGAACTAAGCCATTTGAAAGGATAATGCGAAAATGCAACTACGGAGCTTCTAACGGCTGGAGCGCACACTCATTTTAGTTGTTCGGCGATCAACTTGCCACTTCAATGCCCGACGACATGACAGTATATGAATTAACTGCAATCATAATCGCAGTATTTAGTGGTTTAGGAACATTTGTTGCTTGGCTGATTAATCAGGAACGCCTAAACAAAATTGAAAAACAGGCGGATACAGCAAATCGAATTGCTAATCAAGCAAATGAGCTTTCTAACACTGCTAACTTAATTTCAAGGCAGGCCTTAGGAAGTCAGGTACATAAATTCCGATCTGAAAAACTTGACAAGATTTCAAGGGAGTTTGACAACCAACTAAAGACACTAAGATCGCATAATTATAGATCAGTTGAACGAAGAAATTTATTGATGAAGGGTATGTACCCTTTTTTGGTCAACGTTAACAAATTCGAAGTGAGTCTGTATCATGATGAGACAATGAAAGATAGAATTAATCACTTGCTGGTTGATCTTGACGAGTTTTTCCACCTCAGTTTTGAATATGAAATTGCAAGTGAAGATTATAAGTCTGTCAGTGGTAGTGATAATTTATACGTGATCTTGAATATTAAAGAAAATCCTGAATTGAAGGCTGCTGCAGAACTAAGATCTTCCACGGCCAAGGCCTTAAGAGAAAAAAACAAACTAATTGAATCTACATGCAAACAGCTCTTAGAACAGACCGCTCAAGAACTGGATGAATCTCTCAAGGAGGCGACAAAACTCAAATAAGGTAGTATTTCATTAACTGTGTCAGCCCATATGTCTCCATTTATCCCCGCTCCCCGACATATTCCGAAGGGCATCGCTAAGCGAGAGAGCTGAGGTGCAAATAAAACTAGAGATCTATCCCGCCAATTATTCGCTCCGCTAGCGCAGCACTAATCGCTCTTCCAAATTTGCGACTCTGTCAGAGAAGTGCTGCTGAGGTAAGTTGAATTTAGCTATGTCCTAAAAAGGGGAAGGTTACATTTTTAGGGAAGGCTACAATAGCGTAGGATGATTTTCAGTATTCAAAACCCACCTTTGATGATGTTAATTGATTAATTTGTTTTTCCGCAACCATTGAAACAAAGGATCAATCCAGCCTTTCTCACGGAAAATAAAGCCGTGTCCGCCTTTAGAATAGATATGCATTTCTACATCCACTTTGTGATGCCTGAGTGCTTCAAAGTAGGTAATACCATTATCTACATCCACTAATTGATCGTCGGTGGCGAAGGTGATGTACGCAGGGGGTGAGTCTGCCGTCACCTGTAGTTCATTGGAGAAATCGTTGATGGAGGCAGCCGACGGATCGCTGCCCAGTAGCTTTTTCCGGGAGTCGGCATGCGTGAGGCTATCACCCATACTGATCACCGGGTAAACAAGCACCTGAAAATCGGGGCGCAGACTCGTTTCGTTTTTGTTTTCGATAAGGGCATTTTTATAATGCGTGGCGCCGGTAGCAGCGAGGTGGCCACCCGCGGAAAAACCCATGATACCGATCTTGTTCGCGTCAATATGCCAGTCTTTCGCCCGCTCCCGTACCACTTTCATCGCTTGTTGAGCGTCCTGCAGGGGACCAATGGCTTTGTCTACCATCGTGGAGTCGCTGGGCAGCCTGTATTTGAGAACAAAAGCAGTCATGCCGTTCCTGGCTAGTTCTTTGGCGGTAGATACCCCTTCCCCCTCATACACGATGACACTATAGCCACCTCCGGGACAAATGATGACCGCCGCTCCGGTGGATTTTGCCGGGTCGCCAGGTATACTTCAAGCGTAGGAAATGCCGATTTGCGGTACATCCCTCTGAAAACAGGCGGATCGGTTTCCTTTGATGCCTTTACCTTCGAATTGGGAATGGGACCACTGTAAAGGTCAATGATTTCCTGAGCCTCCACCAAAAATGGCAATAGACAAAAGAGGATCGCGCCGGCCGTTATTTTTCTCATTGGATGTATCTGTGAAGTTTGTTGGTATGGTTTCTTTTCATGTTGCCGCTTGAGCGTGGTACGGATAGGGGTTTTCTGACCAACGCACAAGTGTCTTACACAAGTCTAAAGAATGATTGATAGAACACAAAACTTCGCTCCCCGACATGTTGTGAAGGGCATCGCTGAGCGAGAAGGCTAAGCGAGCTGGCTGAGTGAGAAAGCTGAGGTACTAATCAAGCGGGATATCTATCCCATGGCGAGTATTACATTAACTGTGTCAGCCCAGATCTCCATTTATCCTGCTATATTGAAAAGGTAAATGATTCCCATACACCCTAACACCTACGCCATGAACCGCAAAACCTCCCTTTTTGTATTGCTTACCCTGCTCGTCAGCTGCTACCTGCAGGCCCAGCCCCGCCAGGAGCTGGTGGAAGTGATTGTTACCCCCAACCATGCCGACTGGAACTACCAGGTAGGGGAGCAGGCAGAATTTTCCATCACCGTGCTGAAACACAATGTGGTCATGGACGGGATCACCATCAACTATACCATTGGGCCTGACCCTGGCTACCGGGAGCTCAAACTCTGGGACGAAGGCACGCTCACGCTCAAAAACGGAGCCGTGAAGGTGAAGGCAGCCAAATTCAGTCAGCCGGGGTTTTTGCGCTGCACGGCTTCTGTGGAGGTCGACGGCAAAAAGTATTCTTCCTATGCTACTGCCGGTTTTGCACCGGATAAAATAGCGCCCACCACCACACTACCCGCCGACTTCGAGGCCTTCTGGAACAAAGGCAAAGAAGAGCTGGCCAAAATACCGGTGAACCCTGTGCTCACCCTTATGCCCGAGCGCTGCACCGACAAGGTGGATGTGTACCATGTGAAGATTGATAATGTACAGGGCAAGATTTATGGTATCCTGACCCAACCCAAAAAGCCAGGCAAGTACCCGGCCATTTTGCACGTGCCTGGGGCTGGCATCAGGCCTTACTATGGCGAGGTGACTGAAGCGGAGGCCGGCTTTGTGTCGTTCACTATTGGCATCCACGGCATCCCCGTTAATCTGGATCCCGGCGTGTACACCGACCTGGCCCAGGGTGCTCTCAGGAATTACTGGGGTTTTAACCTCGACGATAAGGACAATGCCTACTACCGCAGGGTCTACCTGGGCTGTGTGCGGGCCGTCGACTTTATTGAAACCCTCGACAGCTTCGACGGGGAGCATATCGGCGTCACCGGAGGAAGCCAGGGCGGCGCCCTTTCCATCGTAACGGCGGCTTTGGACAGCCGCATTGACTACCTGGCTGCTTTTTACCCTGCGCTATCTGACATGACGGGTTTCCTCAGCGGCAGGGCAGGGGGCTGGCCCCAGATTTTTGTGGACGACTTTACCAACAAACCCGAGAAGATAGAAACGTCGAAGTATTTCGACGTGGTGAACTTTGCCAGGTTTGTGAAACAGCCGGGCTGGTACAGCTGGGGCTATAATGACAATGTGTGCTCACCCACGTCTACCTTTGCGGCCTACAATGTGATCAAGGCACCCAAGGAGTTGCATGTGTTCCAGGAAACCCAGCACTGGACATTTCCTGAGCAGGGGGTATTGAAAAACGAATGGCTGTTCGGGAAGCTTAAGCAATAGTTTATTGATTTTCGCTGTCGGATAAACGAACGTGCACCAAACTTCTTTATTCCGATCAAGTGTGCCTTTTTAAGAACGTAATTAACTTGGATTAAAAAAGAGAATATGCTCACTTCCGTTGTCCCCAAGCTCCCATTTATAAATAAGCAGCAAACCATCGCTTTCTACGTGAACCAACTCGGCTTCACGCTACGGTCCGACTATGGTGATTATCTGATCATGGACAAAGACAGCATTGAGCTGCACTTTTTCTCCTTTCCTACCATCGTGCCTGCCAAGTCGGACTTTATGATTTACGTGCGGCTGGACGGTGGGATTGAGGCCCTTTACGACGCTTACCGAAACGCCAAGCCTTCCTTCAGGGTAACACCGCTGCTGAGCCAGCCCTGGGGGCAAAAGGAATTTTCGATCAGCGATCCGAACGGTACGTTGCTGACTTTTGGGGAGGCCTACAGTTGAATTCCCTTCCTTACCTTGCAAAAACTGGTCGGTTTTTACCTTTTCTAAGAATACTAGGGGTATAGGGCCTTTTTTTCATACCGTTCAAAAGTCTACCGAAGAACACGATGGCAGGGGAGTATTGTTTCAAGCATGATGACTTCAAGCGGATCACCCTAGACCAAAGGCGAATGAGGCCTCATTTGGGCACTTGTGGCAGCTAACTTGGATTGTCCGCTACATCGTTTAATTTTAATCATCGGCTATCCTTCGCTAAAGCTAGGTTGGCAAGACTACTTGCAAATGCAAACGAGAACGTAAATGAAGAAAATTCCTGCACTCTTCTTAGTGAGTTTTATTAAGAATTAGATGAAACGAATTTTAGTAACAGGAGCGACGGGTAATATTGGGTCTGAAGTAATTCACTATTTATCAGTGTTGAATTTTGACATTCAAATTATTGCAGCTGTTCGAAACGCCGATAGTCCAAAAAATAGATTTTCAGGCTATCCCAATGTTTCTTTTAGGCAGTTTGACTTTGAAAACTCGGATTCATTCGAAGCTGCTTTTAGTGGTATTGATATCTTATTCCTGCTTCGACCACCGCACATTTCAAATGTTGAAGAATTCTTTCGTCCGCTGTTAGTATCAGCTAAAGGATATGGAATTAAAAATATTGTCTTTCTTTCGGTTCAAGGAGCGGAAAAAAGTAAGGTGATTCCGCATAACAAAATTGAACGCTTGATCAACGAGCTTGAATTCAATTACATTTTCGTAAGGCCAAGCTATTTCATGCAGAATTTAACAACAACCCTGCTTCCTGAAATACTAAACAGAAAAAGTATTAGCCTTCCTTCTGGGAAAGCTAAATTCAATTGGGTTGATGTGAAAAACATTGGAGAATATACTGCGAAACTATTAGTTGAATTTGAAAGATATCAGAACAAAGCCTACGAAATAACAGGAACTGAAAACCAAAACTTTGCAGAAGTCGCGCAGTTAATGACTGAAATTATTGGACAGTGTATCAGCTATAGAAGCATTAATCCAGTCAGTTTTTACTTCAAAAAGAAAAAGGAAGGAGTCGAAAGTGGTTTTGCAGTTGTTATGACCATTCTCCACTTCTTACCCCGGCTTCAAAAGGAACCTTTCATTTCAGATAACTACCACAGGCTGACAGGAAAGAATCCAACCACATTGCGAGAATTTATGCAAAGAGAAAAAGAAAAATTAACGACACCGTAAAAATCTAAAAGCAATTGCTCGAACTCAGACATTGGCATTAAATATAAAAATCATGAAAATAGGAATAATAGGAGGAGGGATTACTGGGCTGACAACAGCACTGGCCCTGCACAAATTAGGTGTCCCATCAGTGGTTTATGAACAAGCCAAAGAGCTCAACGAAATTGGAGCCGGTGTTTGGCTTCAACCAAACGCTATCAAAGTATTGGATTGGTTGGGGATAAAAGATAAGGTGAAGGAACAGGGGATTGAGTTAAATAAGATGGAAATCACTGATAATAAGCTCAAGCCATTTAAAAAAATTAAAAGTGAGGTAGTGCAAGATGAAGACGGTAACAGAACTGTCGCTATTCACCGTGCCAGACTCCAAAAAATACTCTACGACGAACTTCTAAAATCAAATGAAGTTCATCTCAATAAAAAATATCTCAACCACAGCATTAGTGCAGAAGGCATCAATCTGCAATTTGAAAATGGGGAAAGTCAGGTCGATATTTTATTAGGGGCTGACGGGATTGATTCATTGGTTAGAAAAGCACTTTTGCCCGACTCATCGGTGCGTAGTTCAGGGCAAGTTTGCTGGAGAGGCGTTTCTAAAATGGAGCTGCCAGATTCACTAAAGAACCTTGGTCAAGAAGCCTGGGGCAAGCAAATCCGGTTTGGGTTTTCTCAAATACATGATGGCGAAGTTTATTGGTTTGCAGTAGCAAATGAAGAACATTTGAAGAAGGCAGATACAGTCGGCAAAAAAGAATATTTATCAGAACTGTTTCAGGGTTTTTCTTCTGTAGTAACCGAACTTATTGCCCATACTCAGCCAACAATGATCCATCAAACAATACTTCATGACCTGAAAAAACTTCCAGTTTGGTACAACAGTAAAATTTGCCTTCTTGGAGACGCCGCCCATGCAACCACTCCGAATATGGGGCAAGGTGCTTGTCAGGGTATTGAGGATGCTTATTATATAAGCAGAAGTATATCCGAATCATTGCAAAATACAGAAGAAGCGTTTCAACAGTTTCATTTAAAACGCATAAAAAAGGTGGACTATATTGTCAATACCTCCTGGCAATTTGGGAAAATGGCACATAGTAAAATTGGCCAGCCAATTATGCGATTAATATTTAAGCTGACACCTGAAAGTGTCGTGAGTTCACAAATGAACAAGCTTTATGCTATTGAGAGTTGAAAACTAATACCTACATCTAGTTAAGCAAAAAGCCTTAGGTATACCTACCATCCATTAGATAGTTATGGGCTATATTGTAATATGCTCCTGAAAAACACCAAGGCTTTATTCGTTTCTGTAAAGCTTTTAGTTGAAAGTGCACCGACTGATGGTTAAATTCAGATTATTAACCAAAAAAGTATTCTTATGAAACTAGGAGCGTTTTCGGTGAGTCTTGCTGTAAAAGACTTGACTAAATCTAAAATTTTTTATGAGCAGCTGGGTTTCACCGTGTTTGGTGGCGATGAAAAGATGAACTACCTGATCATGAAAAATGGGCAATCATTGATCGGTCTATTCCAGGGGATGTTTGAGAAAAACATTCTGACATTCAACCCTGGTTGGGATGAAAATGCAAAGGTGCTCGATTCCTTTGATGATGTGCGGGCCATTCAGGCTGATTTAAAAAGTAAGCAAGTAAAGTTGGACACGGAAGCGGATGCGACTACTTCAGGACCAGCAAGTATCATGCTTACGGACCCCGATGGCAACCATATCCTGATTGATCAACATGTATAAGCCTCGCAAAGAAATTGTAACACGCTTGAACTGCTTTTTGGGTTAGACCCGAGTCTGGCGTTTTGTGGGCTGTTTCATCATTTGTGACTACATTGTTGAGGTGGAGCGAATGTTTTCGGCCTGCTTGTGTTACAAAATTATATCCAATGAAAAAACTATTGCCTCTGTGCCTGAGCCTGATTCTTAGTCAATGGGCTCTTGGCCAGAAAGTTACCATAGACAGCGCTGCCTACCCGCCACTCAGCACCTTTTCAGCTCAGGAAGACCACCGCGACATGATGAATCAGCTGGGCATTACTCAGCTTAGACTTGGTGCCAGCGGCAATGAATCCGCACCCAATGCTGCAAACTACGATGAAGCCCTGGCCAACCCGTGTCCACAGCTGCCAGATGTGCTCACTACCAACAAAGGCAAGAAGGTTACTTCCGCTGCCATGTGGAACAAGCAACGCCGACCAGAGCTGATCGAAGACTTCGAACGAGAAGTTTACGGCCGCCTGCCATCCGATATTCCAACTGTCACCTGGACTGTAAAAATTACTGATCATGAGTTTGTGGGTCGCACACCCGTGGTGGCCAAACAGCTGATTGGCCACGTAGATAATAGCAGCTATCCACTGGTCAACGTTGACATCAACATGATGCTGGTGGTGCCGAAGAATGTAAAGGGCCCCGTGCCAGTACTCATGATGTTTGGGCGGCCTGCGTTTCCAGCACCCGCTCAACCGGCTCCCGAAGACATGGAGAAACTGAACGACACCTTCAAAGAGATGATGATTCAGTACAGCCCTGAGATGAAAGAGATTTTTGAAAAATATCCTGCCTATACACCCATTACCAGGTTGCCTCGCCCCAGTTTTTTTGCTCCTCCAGTTACTGGAGAATCACCTTCTACGGAGCAGCTTTTAGCGGCTGGCTGGGGATATGCTACCATTGAACCGGCCAGTATTCAAGCCGACAATGGAGCAGGCCTTACCAGAGGCATCATTGGTCTGGTGAACAAGGGCCAACCCCGCAAGCCCGACGACTGGGGGTCGTTACGTGCCTGGGCCTGGGGCGCTGCCCGTGGCCTCGATTACCTCGAAACCGATCCATTGGTCGATGCCAATAAGGTGGGGATTGAGGGTGTTTCCCGATATGGGAAAGCGGCACTGGTGACATTGGCATTCGAACAGCGTTTTGCGCTCGGGCTTATTGGATCTTCAGGAAAGGGCGGGGCTGCCCTTCACCGAAGGGTATTTGGCGAAGCAGTGGAAAATTTGACAGGCTCCGGCGAATACCATTGGATGGCGGGTAATTATCTGAAATACGGTGCCGACGAGTCAAGCTTTGGCCAAAAAACCGGCTGTGACCTGCCTGTCGATTCGCACGAACTCATTGCCTTATGCGCACCACGGTTTGTGTTTGTTAGTTATGGCATACCGGAACAAGGCGATGCTAAATGGTTGGATCAGAAGGGAAGCTATATGGCGACGATTGCCGCTGGGCCGGTATTTAAGCTGCTGGGAGTCAAAGACCTGGGCGTTTCCAATGACTACATGAAAGAGGAGATGCCTCCCATGCTGACCGATATGCTCGATGGAGAGCTCGCATGGCGTCAGCACGATGGTGGGCACACCGATGGGCCCAATTTTCAGTACTTCATTCCCTGGGCGAGTAAGCTGCTGGAGTATGAAAAGTAAACCGGGCGATAGACAATCCAATAGAGTATGACTCAGAAACAGGGTGAGAGAATCGTGGCAAAGACTGTTGTTTTCGCCTAACTCCTTGTTGCGCCATTATTCACCAAGTGTGACCGAAGAATCGTGCTGCTTTTTTAACTCAGAAATATACAGCCAAACGGCTTCCACATCGGTATCATCCAGCATGGTCCAACGCGGCATGTAGGCAAGCAGTGAGTCACCGTTGGGTCGTAGCCCTTTCGTTACTGCCTTGCCAAAGTCTTCTTTACTCCAGTCGTTAAGCGATAGTAGATTTGTAGCCAGGATTGAGGAATTGCTAGGCAGTGGTTTGCCAAGAAGTTCTTCGCCGTGGCATGATTGGCAAGTTTGGGCGACATAGGCACCATAGGGAAGAGAGACTGATTTTTGCGGTACCTCTGCAATGGGTTCATTGTGGTCAATTTGTGAGGCGACAAATGGATCGACACCATAAAAAAGCATCAACATAGGTCTACCAATAAAGTTCACATAATTGGGGGGTAGAGGATTGTCGACCGGCGGAATGCTTTTTAGAAAAGAAATCATAGCAATCATGTCACGCTTGCCTATTTTATTGAATTCGGGCGATGGCATGATCAGTAGAGAGCGGTTGTTTTTCCCTACACCGTGACGAATGGCTCGCACCCAGTCGCTTTCCGTATATTGACCACCTATTCCACCCTTTCCTGATGTTAAGTTCGCTGGACTAAGCGTTCCCATCGGGCCAAGCGGCCAGGATTGTCCCCCAAGGTTTTCCAGGTGACAATCCTTACAACCATACATTTTGGTAAGTTGCTCACCATGGGCCAACACACTCGAGTCGGCCGCTGGAAATGTCAGGTAATTCCCCTGAACGTCATAGATTTGGTCCTGCCGGTGATTCCAGATAAAAAAAATGACGGCCGCTGTTGCCAATACAATAAAAACAATTGAACCCAATACAATGCCAAACCATTTAATGACTTTGAAGGCAATTTTTTTAGGAGATGCCATGACAAGATATAAGTAGTGATAAGAAGATAAAAAAATATATTTCTAGCTGGCAATAGTTAAATATATGATAATTAAGCAATTACAGTCTTGGTTTTAGCGAAAATTTAAAAGGTTTATTAAACAAACAAAAAGAAGAGGGTTGCAGACATTTGGTGTTATTACCGATTTACAGCTTGTCCAATGTCGATCGTGCAGTTGCTAAATAGCAATAATAATCCTACGTTTTCCTGACTCACACCACCATCTTCTTCTCAGGAACATTGTAAAATTGACCTGCTGAATATTAAGGAAGCATTTCGAAATTTGGCTGCCTGATGAAGCCCTGACATTGTTCAAAGTATTACATAAAGTTTAGGACTTGGTTTGATGTAAAAAAGTGCGAAATTGTCAAGTATCATTAAACCAGCACTTTATGAAGGCACTACCTGGCTACCTGTTTATGTTGTTGTGTGTTATCAATGCGTGCAGCCAAAAACAAGACGTGAACTGGCCGAAAGAGTTCATTGGCATTTGGCATGATGTCGATGGCTCCGATATATTCGAAATAACCTCGTCTCAGGAATTATTTTTTCTTACCTGCGACGGCGGCGCTGTTGTAGCACAACAATCCTTCATTACATCCTTTTCCAGCGGCGAAGATGGTCGTATCACGCTGAAGCGAAAGGACGACCTGGAAAGTGACTACGAGAGAGAATCAGTATTTTCTTTAGAAGGAATCGATTTAATATTGAATGGAAGGCATTTCGAGCGACTTTCTGATAGGGCAGCGGTAGAAAGCATTTGCCAGTCAGAAGTCGAGGAGTTTGGTGAAAATGTTGCTACGGCTACTGAAGAATCCAAGGCAAATATGCTCACTATTGTGGGAAACGATATTTGGGTGAGGGATAAGGCAGGCACTGGTGAGGTGGTCATGAGACTGAACAATGGAGATAGATGTAAATTAGTTCAAGACTACTCACAACAATTCGAGGTGATCCGTGGCGATCCTGATTATTGGTACTTCATAGAATTTGAAGGTAAACAAGGATGGGTTTTTGGATCGCAGACAAGCCTTGCAGTTGACGTTGAGCCAATGCGCGCACCTTCTGCTGAAGCCTTGTGGACGTCGTTCAAAGACTACTATAAGAAATCAATTGAAGTGCTGAATTCGAAAAAGATATCGGACGATTTTGGTGCCGATCAATATGAAGAATTAAATAGTAACGAATTTAAAGTTGTATATGCTGTAGAAGATGGATATGAAAGTTCTTTCAGTCTGGCAGCATCCTCAGCAGCTGATTTGGTTTTGATTAATCGTAGCGATTTGACCTCTGGTGCAGCTGGTTTTTACACTTATTTGAAAACACATATCGGTATAAAGGATGCGGGTGGCTATTTGATTTTTTTCGATGATGGCATTTTGTACCGTGAATCAAAAGCCTTTAATGGGAAGGTGGAGAAAGTGGTTAAAAGCAACGAAGGCGAATACCTGGTTCTCACTTTGTGGGACAACGGCTCAGGTACCGTCTGCTGTCGCCAGTCTCATTACAATGTGATCTATGTGAATGTTAAAGAAAAAACCATCAGAGCAATGATGACAGATATCGGCTTTGTAGGCTATGGCTTTATGTACACAGAAGGAATGGATGTGGGTGAGTCACTCAACACCGGCTCCGTGGTAGCATTAGACGACAACGGAATGCTGAGTGTAGTAGAATATAGGTCTAAGAAACAGGAGGATGGTTCACTGATAGCCTCTGATACCCTGGAAATGGGCTATAAGTGGAATAAGAAAACCAAAGTTTTTATAACTCAATAATAACCTGACAAAATCAATACAATCATGAGAAGACCCCTTTCTTTTATTATCGTTCTGCTCTTTTCTCTGTCTTGTTCATCGGGAACAAACACCCGGGAGACTGCCACAGAAGAGACCACCGAAGAACAAGAAGAAGTTTCTCCGGAAGAGGTAGTTGAGGAAGCACCTCCTATTCTCTCTCCGGCGACAAGCAGGTTCAAAGCAATGACCGAGTTTACATTCGACAAAACCCTGCTGGATTCACTTAAGGAACCCTATTCCATAGTAGATTATTTTCTTTTGGCACCTACGGAAGCAGTTGGAAAGATCGATAGAATGGCTGTACTAAAAACAGAATCTGAACCGGTTGACTCCCCTAGCGGTGGCTGTTTCAACAATATCAAAGCACTGGATCGGCGAAATGGATTCCTGGAATATGTGTGTAGTGGAGATGGAGGTGGAGAAAGTATTCAAATCACTTTTTGGAAACAAACAGGGCAACCCGATTTGGTTGGTTTTAATTTAACAACCTGGGGAATGTGTTGTGATGTATCGGATCTGCTTTTCCTACAGTTGGTTGATGGCGAATGGAAAAATGTTACCGGTGAAGTGCTGCCTGTGATCAACTATAAAACTTTTATGAAACCAGGTGCCGTACATATCAACGAAGCTGTAGCAGCCCCCTACGTAGCCTATTTGCCCAGAAGTGGAAAAAACATAACTCTCAATTTGATGAATAATCTTTTAGACGAGGTACTCTATAATTTCCCTGAACTCGGCAATACTATTGACGCCGAAAAAACAGTTACTTTGACTTATGACAATGGTAAGTTCTCCTATTGATCGGCATTGTTAAAACAAGGCACAAAACTGCACTACAGCTCTATAAAGGCGGTGGTGCTATTTCCTGCTCGTCGCCTTTTACCTGGGAGTCAAACCATTCTTTATCATATTGTCCCATAACCATGCTGATGATGCCCCAAATTTGTTCATCTGTTCCGTCAATTTTTCGTCGAAGCCAAAAGCCAATAAACTCCCAGTCTTGGGTCCATGAATCGCTTTTACCGTCGAGTGCTCGTTCCTGTGGTGAACCATATTTTTCCATAAGGTAGGTCGGGGCATAAAAATCCCGAGAATACTTAATCAGATCGATATAGGCTCGGGCTTCAAGCTCTATATCCAAACTATCATGCAAATGTTTGTATGACAGAACCGTCATTCTCGCAAACCGCTGAAATATCAGATCGTAGACTTCCTGCATGGTCTTTCCACCCGCATATTCTTCAGGGGATGGAATTAGGGTTTCTTCCGCAAATGATAAAATTTCAGGGTTGACTAAATTAAAGCCCTCCAATTCCTCACTGTCATTTGACCGGAAGGTTGGATGGCCTGTTAAAGTCTCAAGGTAGTTATTCATATCATAGTGCTGGAACCCCTGAAATAACCTGACCGTTTGCAAAAGATTGGGAATGAGGTAGCCAATACCCAATTTTAACATACCAAAAGCAAAGGGTCTGTCATCGTAATCCAATTCAATCGGATAGAGCATATCGTAATAATAGTCTCGATATTCAGGATTTTTCTGATAGAGTTCTACGAGAAATATCCCTCTGAATCTGGCCGTTGTTTCTGCAGTCAATTTCGCTCCATTATAGCCAGCGTAGGCATCATATTCTTCCTCTTCTTCATAGGTTGCCAATTCTTCTACATATTCTTCATCAAAGAAAATAGTAGTAGCAGGATCATCAAACATCTTGTAAAAAAGCGAAGGTGTTAACCGCCCCACATAGAAACTTTCATTGTCTGTCAACATGGCCCCGTCCTTTGTGCACGGCCGCAGTTCATAAGCAGCCATTTTAATCAATGGAAATCTGATTTTTATATCGGAAAATCCTTGTTCTACTTCAACGACTATTTTTTGTGCGCTGGTGTAATCAAAAGGACGTTGGGCCACATAGGCAAGTTCAACGTAGGCAGGAAAGTTATTCTTGTCAGGGTGGAGGGACTCATTTTTCAATCCATTAGTTAGTATTGGCGATTTGAATGTAACCTGCCGGTATTGAATTTGACTGATTTCGTCATTTTGTGTTTCACTCGCAATACCAACAGGGATGCGGACTGACCTGGTATTGAGCCAAACCAAGCCTGTTAGCATTAGAGATGTTATGCATAAAGTAAGTCCGAAGTAACCAATATGCTTCACACTAAAACGAGAAGAAGTCCACTCCTGTAAGGGTTTAAAGAATAAAGCACCAAACAAGAAAACGGGGTAAAGCAGCAAGGATCCAAAAATGATGGCCATCATCTTTTTGTCGGAGTTTGTTTGTCTGCTTGGTGTCAATAGATCAAATGAGGCAAGGAGCCACAATACGCTCAATGCCAATAAGGCAAAGCCCATTGTGTACAAGAAATGGTAGGAGCTCTTTGATGCGAACATCCAGGCTAAAGTAGTGACTAAGACCCACGCAGTTACAAATAATTGTGCATGAGCCAGTATCAGGGTGTAGCGATAACTGTCTGACAAAGTAACGAAAACCGTGAGGGCAAGAAAAACGAAAAGGAGCAAGTTAATGACTCCAAAAACCCGGAAAGCAACTGGATATTTCATAAAGTAGGTTTTTAAGACTTCTCAAAAAATTGGACAGCAACTTTGACGCTGTTAGGATTGATCTTCTAAATTTTTCAGGTAGGCGGCCAGTTCTTTGTCCTCATCGCTAAGCATCGCATCAACGTTGTCATGCTCGGGCCTATACCAACTCATTGTAGAAAAGTGAGCCTTAAGATCATCAGATTTGAATTTGTAGCCATATTTTGCAAAAATGAGATTTCTAAAAATTCGTAGGTCAGTCTTTGATAGCTCATTTAACTGGATCAATTTTCCGTCCTTTAAAACGAATCTCATACCTCCGATAAAGTCGTCCTTTTTGTCAAACGTCATGGCTTCTCCTTCATCACTAGTCCATACATGTTTTGTTTCCAGATATTGGACAAACGTATCGTGTAGGATTGAATTGGTAGGACTGCCCTCGGTATTGAACATGGCCGAAGTCCGATGAATGATAGAGCCATCTTTAATGAGAAAGAATTCCATTTCATCCCCACACATAATATCAGTGCACCCTTGTCTCTTTGATAAACAAATAAGGTCGAAACCAGAAATCTCGCCAGTAAAAGCCAAATTGTATTTCGATTTTGTGTCGTTTGGATCCCACTTACCCAAACCAAACACAACAAATTCCTTAATCTTACCATTTGGGTCAATGGTACAATAGCTTTCAATGTTCCCCTGGTCATTTAAACTTTTAATCTGTTCCTCTGACATGGGGCCATCGGTTGTGTCTTCGTAAAGCGTTAAATCCAGTATCCTGTGCAATACAAAGCTTCGATCGGATAAGGTCTCAAACTTATAATGGTAAATATCCCCTCCTTCTGACGATAAGAGTACTTTACTATCGAGCAGTTGGCCGTCGGAGGTAAATGTATAAACCTCGAATGAGGCAGCCATATATGTTTGTGATACAACAACAGCAAGAAGTGGTCCGCCGGCCGAAATAACATCATGCATCGTGTAGTACTGCCCAGCAAAGTACTTCTGACTGAGTTCTTCGGGTATTTCCCTCCTGCCATGTTGCTTGAATCCGGCAATTAGCTCCACGATGTTAGATACCGATTGTACGGTTTCATTTGGTGCTTCTATTACTACAGAGTCTATTTGTTCTAAGCTTTCTGTTTCTTCATTTTTGGAAGTAGTAGTTCCTTGCTGACAAGCAACTATTGTTGTTGCTAACAATACGAAAAAAATGGTGTATGACCTCATAGTATTCACATTCAGCTAGTTAACCTAAAGAAAGTTAGGGTAAAATCAAAGAATAAGGACCTTCAAAAATTGAAACTCGCGGGATGCGCATCCCAGGGCAACTAAGTGCATTGGGGGAACTTGAGGAGTGGGTTAAATTCTTGCAACTGCTGTGTTTCATGCCATTATTCTGATTGACGCAACGGCAAAATCCCTGCATAATCCTCATTGTATTTTTTTTGATTTTCCGTTAACTAGAGGATTGTTACTAATCAACCCACAATGAAAAAACTCAGCGCAACATTGGCCATGCTATTATGTCTCTCAATAGCCGGATTTGCCCAAAAGAAAGACGATAAAAAGAAAGGACTCCCTCTCGATTCTCTTCGCACCATTCCCATAGAAGTGAACGAGGGTTCCTGGATGCATCTTGATGTAAGCCCCGATGGGCAAACGATACTTTTTGAGCTCCTCGGCGATATCTATACACTTCCCATGCAAGGTGGACGAGCCACTCGCCTGACCAAAAGTATTTCTTTCGACAGTCAGCCTCGCTATAGCCCAGACGGGAAGGAGATTGTCTTTGTATCTGACGAATCTGGTGGAGAGAATGTATACGTGATGACATTGGCTGATACGACCAAAAGGCAGCTGACCGAAGGCAATAGCAATGTGTTTCAGTCGCCGGAATGGACGCCCGACGGGCAATATATCGTAGTATCCAAAGGTGCCATTCTGCGTGGGGTGCCCAAACTGCAACTGCTGCACAAGGATGGAGGCAGTGGTATTGAATTAATTAAAGAACCTGAGCAACTCAAAACAGTGGAAGCAGCCTTTGGGCCCGACAACCGCTACCTTTGGTTTAGCCATCGCAATAGAAATTGGCAGTACAATGCTGTGTTTCCACAATATCAGATTGCACTGTATGATAGAGAAACAGGCAAATACGAAACTAAAACCAGCCGCTATGGTTCGGCTTTCAGACCTACGTTGTCGCCTGACGGAAAATATTTGGTGTATGGCAGTCGCCATGACGAGGAGACAGGGCTTGTGCTTAGAACGCTGGCAAGCGGTGAAGAAAAGTGGTTGGCTTATCCTGTTCAGCGCGACGATCAGGAATCTATCGCCACAAGAGATGTATTGCCTGGTATGTCGTTTACGCCCGATAGCCAGTTTTTGGTACTTTCCTTTGGTGGAAAGATCATGAAGCTCCCTATTGCGGGTGGTAATGCTACTGAAATCCCCTTTACAATAAAAGAGGAATTGGAAGTAGGCCCGTCTGTTCGCTTTAATTACACCATCAGCGATGATCCTACTTTTATTGTCAAGCAAATAAGAAATCCCGTGTTGTCCCCTAATGGTAAAAAGTTGGCCTTTACGGCGCTCGATAGGCTCTATGTGATGGACTACCCCAATGGGACGCCGTCGAGGGTAACTACTTTTGACAAAACGGAAGCTCACCCTGCCTGGGCGCCTGATGGAGGCTCCTTGGCATTTGTTACCTGGGCCAACGAAGAGGGAGGCCATATTTACAAAACTGCATTTGGCAAGAAGACCACTCCACCCGTACGTTTAACCAATGAAGCGGCCGTTTACCGCGACATCGCCTGGAGTGCTAACGGAAGAATTGTGACTTTTAAGGCATCTATGCAGGCTATGACGGATAGCTATGGGCCTACTGATGCTCTACAGGTCTCTCAGGATCTTGTGTGGATACCTTCCGCTGGGGGCAAAAGCACGCTGATTGCCACGGCTAAAGGCAGAAATATGCCTCACTTTACAGCCGATGTGGAAAGAATATTCCTGTATGATGATGATAAAGGACTGGTCTCTATAAGATGGGATGGAACTGACGAAAAAGCTTACTTGAAAGTAACCGGTAAAACCATTCCAGGTTCGAAGGAAGCTACCCAGGCCGATTACATTAAGATGGCACCAAAGGGAGACAAGGCCATGGCCCTTCTCGATAATGAGGTGTTTTTGGTCACCGTTCCAATTGTGGGAGGGCAAACACCAACAATTTCTGTCAATACACCAGAAAAGGCTGCCTTTCCAGCGAAAAGGCTGACTGACCTGGGTGGGCAGTTTCCGGCATGGACTTCCGACGCAAGCGCCATTACCTGGTCGATTGGAAATGCCTTTTTCTATTATGACCTGGCTAAGGGTGAAGCATTTTCAGATAGCCTGAAGCTGGCCGGGAAGGCAAAGGCTGAAAAGAAGGAAGAAGAAGAGAAAAAGGATGGCGAAACAGAGAAGACGGAAGAAGCCGATGCTGAAAAGGAAGACAAACCCAGCTTTATGCCCGATGAATTGCGGGTAAAAGTGGAGGTTGCCAGAGATATTCCCAAAGGAAAAGTAGTGCTTTCAGGCGCCAGGGTGATTACCATGAATGGGCTGGAAGTAATAGAAAACGGAGCTGTTTACATAGAAAATAATAGGATTGTGAGAGTAGGAGCTGCTTCAAGCATCAATGCTCCGTCTGATGCGCAAGTGATTGATGTGTCGGGCAAAACCATTATTCCTGGCTTTGTTGACAGCCATGCGCATATGTGGCCTGAATGGGAAATACACAAGGACCAGGCCTGGATGTACACAGCCAACCTGGCATACGGTGTTACCACCACCCGTGATCCACAAACAGCTACAACCGATGTGCTTACCTATGAGGATTTGGTTAGAAGTGGTCGCATGCTTGGGCCGCGCATTTACTCCACAGGTCCAGGAGTTGGATACTGGAATACCAACGTGCGAGACCTTGACCACGCCCGTCAGATTATGAAGCGGTATAAGGACTATTTTGATACAAAAACGATCAAAATGTACATTACTGGTAACCGTCAGCAGAGGCAATGGGTGATTCAGGCAGCAAGAGAAAATGAATTGATGCCAACGACTGAAGGCGCACTCGATTTGAAGCTTGACCTAACCCAGGTAATTGATGGATATCCAGGCCATGAGCATTCATTTCCTATCTATCCGCTGTATTCGGACATTACGTCATTACTTGCTCAGTTGAAAACTGCCTACACCCCTACATTGCTGGTTTCGTATGGTGGACCATGGGCTGAAAACTATTACTATGCTACTGAAAAAGTGCATGATGACGAGAAGCTTTCACATTTCACGCCGCATGAAGAGTTGGACCAGAAGAGCCGCAGAAGAGGAGGTAACGGGTCGGGTTGGTTCATGGAAGAGGAACATGTGTTTAAGAAGCATGCTGAATTCGTTAAGGATTTATATGATGCTGGTGGCTTGGTCGGAGTGGGTAGTCACGGACAGCTACAGGGACTTGGTTATCACTGGGAGTTGTGGTCGGTAGGTGCTGGTGGCTTAACTCCCCACGAAGCGCTGCGGGTCGCTACTATTCAGGGAGCCGAGGATATTGGTTTGAAAAATGAGCTGGGCTCATTGGAACCAGGAAAACTGGCTGATTTGATTGTGCTGGATGCCAACCCTCTTGAGAATTTGAGAAATACCAATACCATCAAGTACGTAATGAAAAACGGTCGCCTGTACGAAGGAGCCACTTTAAGTGAGGTGTATCCTAATAAGGTAGAGAGAAAGGACTGGCCATGGAATAACTTCCAGCCAGTGGGTGTGCCTGGTTTGAAGTAGGGAATTGCCGGTCTGGTTATTGGTTATTGCGAGGAACTTGAATAATCTTCATCGGTGATATACAAGGATATGTGACGTGGCAATCTGTTGGATGAGACCAGCTCTCCGCAATGACAGATTGCCACATTCGCTTGAAATTCGTCACATAGATAATTTTTCCGTTAGCTCATTCGCAATGACCAGACGGGCGGCCTGGTTAGGTGCGTAAAGAACATTGCAAGTCACTGTTAATTTCTATAAGCCGCAGGCACTTCCATGCCCTCCAAATTCATAAGCTCTACTTTTCTGAATTGAATTGGGTGGCTTTCGCTTTGCAATGAGATAGAACCCTGAGTCAATGGAATTCCATCTTGCTTGGCTTCGGGTGCAAAGCCATTCACCACACCACCGCCTACTTGTGGTTTGGTGTATTCCAACGCATTCTTCCCATTCACAAAATGGCGGATCAGTGAGTCGCCCAGCACGAGGGTTTCTACCCTTACCCAAACTTCGCCATCGAAGGTGGGAGATGTGGAGTTGATACAATGGTTGGTAAACAATGAGTCGCCCAGAAAGACGTGCGTGCCTGGTGTGCACAAATTAGCCGTTGGCCGATCACCGCTTCCAAGTCCGCCAAGGAGCTGTACCTCGATAGAGATAGGAAAGTCCTGGTCAAGGGCCATCTTAGCTGGATCCTGTCCGTGGATCATAATGCCGCTGTTTCTTTCGGCCCAGCCTTCGCCCCCTGTAGCCTGCTCGCCTACAAAGCGGTACTCAGTAGCGATGATGTATTTCGAAAAGTTCTCTTTGTAGAACAGGTGGCCATACTGGTAGCGAAAGGAGTCATACGCATCGTAGGCGACAGTAAGCAGGCCATCTTCTACCCGAAAGGTATTACCGAAATTGTCGTTGAGTGCATGGCCTCTGATTTTGGGAATCCAGCCGCTAAGGTCTTTGCCATTGAAAAGTTGCTGCCATTCAGGTTGTTTAGCTTCTGTGGTTTCCTTTTGAGGCGAGGCGCAGCTGTAGAGCATGGCAAGAAAGAGGATGGCTGCTGCTATGTGTTTTAGGTGGTTCATAATTGGTTGCTGATATAAAATGGTAGGGTATGAAGTCTAACCCTGAAACCTGAATTGAAAATGGGATGCGAAGATACACCCACAAAGGCAGGGTTGGTAATGAAATAGGGTGTGAAGACACACCCTATAACTCGTTTGTTAATTTAATTCGGTAGGATATGCTTCAATATCCCATTCCGTTCTGGTGCGTGTCTCAGGCACCAGCCTAAGCATCATAGCTCACACCCAACCTGTCCAGCCACTCCTGAGGAGCTCCGTTCCAGACGGTAGGCCTGTTGCCCATGTACTGCAGGTCTTCCACGCCCAATTTGCTGGAGTAAAAGCCAGTCAGCACCAGGCTACGGAAAGTGTTGAAGAAGGCCACCCCCTGGCTCATAGCCGGACTGGCCGTTGCCGGATAGGCGATATCGTCCAGGATCTGCTTTTGTTCAGCTTCAGAAAGCGCTGTAAAGCTCTTTCCAAAACGTTTGGTGCTTTCCAGGTTGAGCCAGCGCAGTCCACCTCTCATAGGCGTTTGCATATACTCACGATCGATCAGCGTGAACTCTATGAAAGCTGTGGTATTGGCATCCTCAGCACTACCGGTTCTGTCGTCTGCCGGAATCACTAAATTGCCCAGTACCCTAACCAATTCTCTCTCCTCGTCGGTAAAGAACTTCTTGTTCAACATCTCCATCACCTCTGGCGTGAGGTTGGCATAGCCCTCCGGCATATCGGTGGGGTGCTCATGCATGGCCATTTCACCTTCTTTGCCTGGTTCGCAACCGATTAGTGCAGTTGCCGAAAGTGAGGCTAATGTGATATATTTTAAGGAATCTCTTCTGCTAATTGGTTCCATGTCGATTAAAGGTTTTGTTGTTTCATCTGATCAATGATGTAATCACAAGTTCTCCAGCTTAATGCCAGAATGGTCCAGGTTGGATTCTTGTCTGCCTGTGACACAAACGGCCCGCCGTCGCACACAAACACGTTTTTCGCTTCATGAGCCTGGCAATAAGCATTGACCACACTCGACTTTGGATCGTTGCCCATACGGGTAGCACCCACTTCATGAATAATCCTACCTGGAGCAGCTATGCCGTAATTGCTTTCAGGACCAGGTTTTGAGCCAGTGAAGATGCCACCCATGGTGGTCAGAATTTCCTCGAACGTATCCTGCATATGCTTCACCTGTTTGATCTCGTGATCACTCCAGGTATAGTTGAAACGAAGCACAGGAATACCCCATTTATCCACTACATTCGGGTCTATCTCACAGTAGTTGTCGTAGCGGGCAATACACTCACCACGGCCGGAAAAGCCAACAGTAGCTCCATACAGTGTACGGGCATCTTGCTTGAGTTGCGCACCATAACCACCACCACTTGCTCTGGTTGATCCGTCGGGCCCTTTTAAGTGTTTGTTGGAGTTCTCAATGCCCCACATATAGCCATAACCTGGCATATCACGTCCACCCCATATTTCAATATGGTAGCCTCTGGCAAAGTCTAGCTTCTTGTTGTCTAGCCACCAGGGAGTATATACATGTAGTCCACCAACGCCATCTTCATTGTGCGGTATCCCATCGAGCAGAGCTGGTATAATCGCTGACCTTGATGCACCGGTGGAGTCGGTAATATAGCGACCAAGTACGCCACTGCTGTTGCTCATGCCATTTTCATGCACACTGGATTTGGAGTTCATCATCAATCGGCCGGATTCGCAAGCGCTGGCAGCCAGAATGACTATTTTACCTTTTACGTGGTAGTCGAGACCGTCTTCTTTATTCACGTAGCTTACGCCCGTAGCTTTTCCTTCCTTGTCGGTGGTTACTTCCCGTGCCATGGCGCCATTCAAAATAGTGAGATTGCCGGTAGCTAATGCTGGCCCAATAAGTACGGAAGGCGAAGAGAAGTTGGAATGAGTGCTACAACCTCTGTTGCATTGTGAGCAATAGTGGCAGGCAGCCCGCCCATTGTGGGGCTGTGTTAAAATCGACAGACGTGAAGGAATAACTGGTATGTCGATCTCATCGCAAGCTTTTTTAACGAGCAACTCATATCCTCTTGGCTTCGGCGGTGGCAGGAAATTTCCGTCGGGTTCGTTATAAATACCTTCTTTGGAGCCAAAAACACCTACCAGGTCATCGACCTTGTCATAATAAGGCTTGATATCATCATAAGAAATAGGCCAATCATCTCCGAGGCCATCAATACTTTTACGCTTAAAATCATTGGGTCCGAAGCGGAGGGAGATTCGCCCCCAGTGATTGGTACGGCCACCCAGCATCCGCGAACGGAACCAGTCGAACTCAGTACCTTTTGTTCTGGTATACGGTTCGCCTTCCAATTCCCAGCCACCGAAGGCGGCATCGAATTCACCAAACGCTCTTTCCTTGGTGCCTGATCCACGGCGAGGGGAGGAGTAGTTCCATTTGAACATATCGCCTTTGGCAGAATCGAAGTGAGGACCAGCCTCAAGCATGAGTACTTTGGCACCGGCTTCGGTGAGCACTTTGGCAGACATACCGCCACCAGCGCCTGAGCCAACAATCACAACATCGTACTCCTCGGGCACTTCTTTTATTTGGAATGCAGACATAGTAGGATAAAAAGATTAAGCGTTTTAAGAAATATCTCTCATTTTACGAAAAAGGGTTGGGAGTGGAAAGAGGTTTGTGTTGAAAATGTGATAGTGGGAGAATGAGTGATAGGAGAGGTAGGAGTGCGAAAGCACGGAAGTGTGAAAGGCAGCTTCACGGGTGGACAGGAATCACTTGTCTCGCCTATTTTATGGATTGATTGGATAGCTTATAACAATTACTTTAAATTAGACATTGTAAATACTTTGCAGCCTAACTTCTGTGTTGAATGCGCTTAGCCGCTTTGGTCTTTTTACTGTTTTACTGTTTCCTTTTTGGAAAAGCCCAACCACCTGATTTCGAGCTGATCAGGAAAGGTTTGGAGGAGGTAGACTCGTTAATTTTTACGAATAATCAAGATCAGGTTTACCCGCTCATGAGGAAGTTGCATAAAAAGCAGCTTTCTCGGGAGGCTAAGCTGTTGCTTGACGTCTATCACATCAGGGTTGAATTTCACAATAGGAAACTAGAAGGCGGTCGCGAAAAGCTGAAATCATTGAAACCTTTGGTCGATGCTTCAGATGATTCATATGTGCAAGGTAATTGGTTGCTTGCCAAAGGAATCTATCATTTCAGAAATAGGGAGAATGAGCTTGCAATCGCCACACTTGATTCTGCGGAAAGCCTCCTTTCAGAAACAAAGCTAAAGAGAAATGCACCGCTTATTTTATCAATTCACTACAAAGTATTGAGTTATCATTGGAGGTTAGCGCAGGATCAGCAGGCTTTGAAGGAAGCGCTTTGGCTGGAGCATTATTTGGGAGCCTTTTCCCAGGAATCTGTTTATGAAGCGGAAGCCTACTACTGCCTCGGATCGATATATCAGTCAATAAATGATATTGAAAAGGCGAAAACCTATATTTCTCAATCAATTGCCATTTCAAAAGCGATTGGATGGAACAGCGAGGCAAACAATGGCTATGTTGTGATGGGGAATATTTTTTACACTGCCCAGCAATTCGAGTTGGCGATACCCTTTTACGAAAAAGCCATTCAATCAGAAATTGAGCTAAGCGGGCCAGATAGTTATCGTCTGATAAACTACTATCAAAATTGTGGGTTTATGTATTCAGAGGTCGGAGCATATTCAAAGTCAATTGTAATGTTATACGAGGGCCTGGACCTGGCAAAACGGCTGACTCAGCCCAACTCAAGTGAGATTTCTAAAATATATTTCGTACTTGCAGATGTCCATTTGGAGTTGGGAAATAAGGACTCGGCCAGGTATTACCATACTGCTAACCTGGCAATAAAAAAGCAGCTTTATGTAGAGAAACATGAACAATTAGGGTATGCCTATGCCGGGCTAGCCTCTTTTTTTCACGAGCTACAAATGCATGACTCCTCACTTTTCTATATTCAGGAGGCGATAATTGCCAGCCAGGTCGGTTTCGATAGCCGTGACGTTGCAATCGAGCCTGAACTCGACCCAGGGGAGGTAAGTAGCCCACTTTTGCACCTCTTTTTCCGCAAGGAAAAATATCTTATTGCAAAATGGTTGAATGAGAAGGATCCTGCGTTAGAGAAAATGGCCATTCGTCTATATGAAAAACTAGACGAAATTATCTTTCGTCAAAGAGCAGCTTTTAGAACTGACGTCTCTAAACGCTACCTTCTTGACGACTGGAAAGGGTTTTTCGATATGGGATTGATGCTTTACTCTGAGCTATTGGTCAATGACTCCACAAATGAGATTTATTTAGATAAGTTTTTTGAAATTCTACAGAAAACAAAATCCATACTTCTTCTTGAAAAAATAATTACGACTGAAAAACGGAAAGGGAAAGTAATTCCTGATCAGCTAGCGCAAGCTGACGCGAACACAAGAGTACTTCTATCCAGACTGGATGAAATCGACTCGAAGCTGCTTCTCAGTGACTCCGTGGCGGAATTAAGATTTGTATTAAGTACAAGGCTTGATAGTATTGAGGCTGAAATTGAGGCTCAGTATCCAGCTTATTACTCTTTCAAAATGGAGGATAATGTAGCCACCCTTGATGCCCTTAGGCTGAAGTTGGAGAGCGAAGAAAGCTTATTTGTAGAATATTATTGGGGACAGGAGAGCATCTTTATATTCTTTTTTGATGGCAATTCCTTTACCGTCAAAACAATCTCCACGCATCATGATATTCAAAATGACCTGGATGCTGTTTTGGGCATTTTGGAGACTGGATCACAAGACCCCTTTGGCTATAAGGAGCATGCCTATGCGCTATTTCAGGCACTGATGGGAGACCAACTAATTGATGCGCTTAAGGATGCAAAATCCTTGAAAATTGTCCCTCATGGTCCCCTTGTGCGATTGCCGTTTGAAGCATTGATCATTTCAAGAGATGAAAATGAAGATGGTTTTGATAGTTTCAATTATCTTATACAGTCGGTTGTCGTAGGCTATCACTACAGTTCTTTCTTATTCGTGAGAGATGAGCCTTCTGCGTCTAGTCCAAAGAAAGTCCTTGCCTTAGCTAGCTATGGCGCGGATAGAAATGGAGCTAATCATTTACCTGGGAGCAAGAAAGAGCTTGACGGCATCCGGAAGTATTTTGACGGAAAATTTATTTACGATGCGAGCAAAGCGGACCTTTTCCAAAATATCGAGTCTAGTGATATTATTCACCTGGCCATTCATGGAAAGGCTGATACGTCTAATATTTATGGCTCTTACTTACAGTTTATCAAAGGTAGCATAGCCGACTCCAGGTTATTTGCTGATGAACTCTATAGCAGGCACATTACCTCCGATCTAGTGGTATTAAGCTCCTGTGAAAGTGGTAGGGGGAAGGTGATTGGAGGGGAGGGAACATATAGTATCGGGATGGCTTTTAAGTACGGCGGTGCGAAGGCAGTTATACAAAGTCTTTGGCAAGCAGATGATGCAGCTACCCAAGCTATCATGACGACATTTTATGAAATATTAGATCAAGGAAAAGACTATTCGGAGGCCTTGCGTACTTCGAAATTGAAACTGCTTGAGCGTTCAGATAGTAAAGCAGCCCATCCGCACAGGTGGGCTGCTTTTACTTACTATGGTCCCAACTCCCAACCAGGCTTGAAACTACAGATGCATTATTTCATATTTGCGTTTGGCGTGGCGTCACTGCTATTAATACTTGGCGTCAAACGCCATATGAACTAAACGATCTTCACCATCGACTTGAACCTTTAGCTCTGCAACTCGAAAAGAAACCTTTTCCCCTTCCTTTAACAAGATGTCATTAGAATTCACTAAAATAAAGGTTGCTTTCCCGTACGGTTGATGATCATCTATAGTTACTAAACCATAAGTCAAGTCACCGGTGTAGAGGTCATCGGACGTGAACCGGTTCTCGATCTTACCGTCATACCTTTTTAGAAACTGATTCGAATCAATCACTATTTTTTCTGGTATTTCCGGGTGATCGTGAGTGCAAGAGCCGGAGTTACATAGGTCATATGCAAAAAATAAATTGTAGGAAACCCTATTAACTTGAAGCGTTCTTAATTTGGTAACTTCTGCCATGAAATCCTTTCGGCCACTTCTATAGTCTACTCGATCATTGTTAAAGCACAGAAGTATATCTTTGGTACCGGCAGGTTGGAAATAGACGTAATCTTTAATCGTATAGCTAGTTGATGTACTATCATTCGACTTTTTAGCGCAACTATCACATGGGTCATGCACCTGACCATTTTTATGAAGTGCAGGCCCTTTATCTTCGCCTTGTTTTGAGGTCTCTTTCGGTACTTCTTTTCTTTCGGCTCCCGGTTGTTGACACGAGTAGAGAAAACACCCAAGACTTAGTAGAGTTACAATTTGTAATAAGGTTTTCATAGACTTTGCTTTTTGTGATTAGTATTTACAATGCTTTCAATATCGCTTTACTCCTTTCCTCATAAGCTGTGCCTGACTGCGCCAACTCTCCCAACACCTCTTTTGCTTTTTCCACTTCGTCTAACTTGAGCCAGGCCAGGGCCAGGTACCATTGTATTTGTGTTTTGTAGTCTAAAGCTTCTTTACTCAGAGGCTCCCAAATGGCCGCCGCCTGCTGGGGGTTGTTGTTCGCCAGGTAGCTCATGCCCAGGTAAAACAGCGTGCCTTCATCAGGCTCAGCAATGCTTTCAAAAATTTCGATGGCCATACCGTAGTCCTGGTCAGCATAATACCTGAAGCCCAGGTCTTTTGCTGTCAGGCTGTCTTTGGCACTACTGTCACGGTAAATGGGTGCCTCTACGTTAGGGTATACCTCAAAATACTGTGCATACAAATCGTTGGGCTCCGTGCTTTTAAGGAAAAAGAACCAGGCTGCTACCAGCAACAGCGTTGCCGTTGCGGCCACCGGCACCCACGTTTTCCACTTTGACCCTGCGGCTACGGAGATGTCATTGCCTGCTATCTCAGCTTCAGTCTGCTTCAGGAACTCCCAGGCCTGTTCAAGAGCGGCATGCTCCAGCCCCTTCTGTATATGTTTCATCTCCTCATACAGTTGGGCGAAATCTTTTTCGTCAGCCAGCCGTCGGCGGAATGCCTCTGCCTCTGCTTCCGAAAGCTCACCGTTGAGGTATTGGTCTATCAGCGCTATGTCTTGTTCTTCCATTTACCTCTGCTTATGCGATCGCCATTTGAATCTTTTCTTTATGCAGAAGCTCCCTTAGCTGCTGCAGGCACTTATATTTTTTGTTTTTGGTCGTTGCCTCATTTTTGTAGCCAAACTCCTCCATCAGCTGCCGGACGCTGGCCTTGAAGTAGTAAAATTTTGTGAGCATGCCCTGGCAAGGATCTCCAAGCTTTGCTATCGCTTTTCGAGTGGCCTCCAGCAGTCTTTCATTCAGCAAGGCCGCTTCTTTTGACGCGTCAGCATCCGCTCTGTCATCTATCCACTCCATGGGGCTGTCTACCGAAGGCATTTTCATCCCTTCTCTGACCATTTCCTTGTACACATTCAGCCCAATGCTGAATAGATACGGTTTTACGGTATCTGTCATCATGGTCATTTTTCCTTTTACCACGTTGTCGTAAAGCCTCAATGTGGCTACCTGGTAAATGTCCCTGGCGTCGTCGGTGCTCACCTTGTACTTACTCCGGATCATCGTGATAAAGTCTTGCCTGTATTTACTGTATAATTCCCCCAGTGCCTGCATGTCTCCATTTTTGAGCGAGACGATTAAGGTTTTATCCATTCCGGTTATAGTATGATGATGAAAATGCTAAAAGGTCACTCAAAATACCTAAAAATCAGTACGGTCAAAAAAATAAAAATTTTGCGGTGACCTTTTCTTCGAATCGTCATATGGTAGTGTATTCAAAATGAAACTATCATGCCAGAACAAACTAATTCATTAACAAGAAGAGAAAAGGAGATCGTTGAGCAGTTGTCTTTTGGCTACAGCGCCAAGCAGATATCTGACATCCTTTTTATTAGTGAGCTAACGGTGGCGAAACACAAGAGCAACCTGTTTATGAAGCTCAATGCCAACAATACACCCCACCTGGTGAGCATGGCCTTAAGGGAAGGGCTTATATGCTGAAACTTTACTTTAAAGAAAATTTGCCCAACAACAACGTAGTAACAAGTAGTAGTCGTAAGTAATATACTTTTTAAGTTAGGTACACAAACATTGAAAAGCCAGAGCTGAATAGCTTCTGGCTTTTTTGTATCAAAAAAAAACCGAACACCTCTCGGCGTCCGGCTTTTCGGACTTGAAAATTGGGCAAATGAAATTCTAGTGATGGGTAATTGGTAAACAGTTGTAGAGGACCATTTTTACAGATTACTGATCACCGATTACTGTTCTACTCTTTCCTTACTGATCCAGCTCCGGACCTTCTGATGTCTGTTTTGCCATCACCGTCGTAGATAATAGTGCTGGCTCCGGAAGCATCGGCTTTCATTTCAACTACGGCGTTGACCTTGGCTCGGGCAGCACCGCTGGTGGTCACGTCGGCGTAGCGGGTGTCGCTTCCAAAGGCGTCAAGTGAAGCAGCACCTTCCACATTGGCAGTCAGCTCGTTGATATTGCCTCGTAAGGTAAGCTTACTTCCACCGTCCATTTCTATCTCGAGCTTAGAGGCCTCAATGTCCATGTCGACTTGTGCAAAACCTGAGAGGTCCATCGTTAACCTGTTGGCTTTGAATCCATCTATATAGGCTTCTGAAGCCCCCGAAAGTTCTACGCTTTCTAATTCAGGCGTGCTGATGTATACATATATCTTTTCGCTCGATTCCCAATTATCTCTCCAGTCCCAGTCACGGCCCCGAATGTCGAACTTGAGTACACCACCGGACTGACTGACCTTCACTTTTTCCAACCACTTATCTTCACCGGTGATTTCTATGTCCTTGTAGTCGCCCTGCTTAATGTAGAATTTGAATATGCCTCCAGCCTCTATTTCATCGTAACCTTTGAAGTCGAAAGTCATCGGGTGTGAATCGAAGGAGCTTTTTCCTGATCCCGAATTGCTGGAGTAGTCATCATCTTCGTCGTCGCAGGTACTGCATTTTAAACCATCTTCAGTGAAGACCCATGTATTGCCCTGCATTTGTCTGGTAGAATAGCCACTTCGATAGATCGTGTTTCGCAATATCCTGGCAAGACTTTCGTCCATCATAAAGGGTTGCCCGTAGGGAATATATAAAGTGATATCCAGGTTTTGAACCCTGAAGCGAGCTCCGTCGGTAAATTGAAGCTCTCTTGGGAAGCTGAATACTGAATCCTGTACATTAAAACCATAAGTAACCATTTGAGCATTTTCCAGGGCTGTAGTGCGATCACGGCCTCTGGCTTCATAGTCCATCACTATTTTATATACTGAATCCTGGTGTCCTCTGAGGCGAAGTTCGACGGCTTCATATTTGCCATTCCATTCGTCCCAATCCCTACGGTCGTCTTCAGTGAGTGTAAGCATGGCTGTTTTACCAGCCATGTCGTAGGTTTTTGTATCTGTATAGGTTGCATCGGTCCGAAAATCCATCACAATTCTTGGAACTGAGTAACTCACCATGACCAAACTGATGATCCATAAGCCAAACAATGCCCATCCTATGTAGGATCCAGTCATCCATCTCCTCGCCATGATACTTACGCCAGCCAGTGTTATGGCCAGAGCAGGGATAAATGCTGAGAGAAAAACACCTGCTACCGCCCACGAAGGAAGCGTTTGCTGAAAAAGCTCAATCGGCACACCATCTACCGACATCCAATCCCACCAGCCAATGGTAAGGCCAAGGAACATGGCACATGTGATGGCTATCGCTGTCATCAATGAAAGGCCAAGCACACTAAAGATGAGGCCTATAAATACCCTGATGATATCCACCAATACTTTGGACGCAGGTCCGAGGAATTTTGCAATGCCACTAATAATGGCAGCAATGATTCTAAAGGGCAGTAGCAATACTTTGGTTAACACATTTTCTTCTCCTTCTTTCACATTGAGGCTAGACTTGATATTTGTCTCAATATTGGAAAGCGTAACCGGCTCCCCTTGCATTTGCATTTTCTCTGTAATTGTTTTTGCGGGAGGGGTAATGATCCACAAGATGATGTATACGAAGAACCCGGTTCCTCCCAGGAAGATGGAGAGAACAAATAAAAGCCTTATCACGGTGATGTCGACGGCAAAGTAAGCCGCAACGCCACTTGCCACACCGCCAAGTACCCGGTCGTCATGGTTACGGAACATTTTCTTGATCTTTTTATCGTCCTCAAGGGCCTTATTGCCAGGCACCACAATCCAAAGAATGATATAAGCAAGAAGTGTGGCTCCACTCAATCCTGGCAGAAAGAAGTTGAAGAACAATAACAATAGGATCAGTCGAATCCACATCGGATCAATGCCGAAGTAATGTGCAATTCCACTTCCTACACCGCCAACAACCTTCCTGTTGATGTCGCGATACAGCTTTTTAGAGGCTGTTTTCTCATTTGGTTCAGCTTTTTCTTTTTCGCTCGAAGCCTTCTCTTCATCAGGCGACTCAGTCGGTGCCGAAGCAGCTTTGTCTTCTTTGTCCTCAACGGCTTCAAAGTCGGCGATCGTACCCATCGTGGCTATCAGCATTTCTACGTCTTCTATTGCCACCACTTGCTTGCTCTCCTTGTCAAGCTTGTCGAGGAATATTTCGGCAATCCTGCTTTCGATGTCCGCAATGATCTCTTTGCTATCTTCGAACGTAGAGAAATAGGTGGTAATGGATTCGAGATAGCCCTTTAGCTTTTCGTATCCATTTTCCTCAATATGGAAAATGATACCGCTAATGTTGATGCTTATATTCTTATTCATTTTGCTTGCCCTTTTTGCTTTTTCTTAGTCATGATTTTCGAAGTGGAGCCGACCAGTTCGTCCCAGGTTCCCTGTAGCCCATTTAAAAAAGTTGTTCCATCATCGGTCAGGGTATAGTACTTTCTAGGTGGCCCTGAGTTTGATTCAACCCACTTATAGTCAACTAAACCGGCCTTTCGCAACCGGGTAAGAAGGGGATACAGTGTTCCTTCAACTACCATAATCTTTGCTGAGGTAAGCTCTTGCAGCATATCGGAAGCGTAAACTTCCCCTCGCGATATGATATGGAGGATGCAAAACTCGAGAATGCCCTTCCGCATCTGCACCTGTGTATTCTCAATATTCATCTCTCATTTTGTTTAAAAGTTTTTGACCTTACGACTATATACGGAAAAGTACCTTGCATGGCCAAGTACTGGCTAAGAAATATTAGTGAATCAGGTATATTCTTTAAAAAGTTATATAAAAAAGTTATAAAGTATAATAAAAAGCTGCTTTTGCTGACTTTCAGGGACCGATTGCCCTGGTTCCCAAATCATTTTACACTGGACAAAGAAGTAATAAGGCAGGCTCCCTCCAGTGGTCAGGCACGGCTCAATTACGGTCGAGAATTAAGATTGCCTTGGTCAATTCTGAGTAATAAACATCAGGTGATCGTCTT